>NZ_CP041643.1:1284332-2568664 GCF_008245145.1 Olivibacter sp. LS-1
CCTTCAATAAATCGTTAGGACTCCAATACAATGAAGGCTTGGGATGGTTATGGACAGCCAGTTTTATATTATACTTTTTGACAAGCTTTTCGACCAAGTCCCAATCGGCCAAGGCCGGTTCGGCACTAATGTACTCCATATGCATGGCTGCGGCAAAGGAAAAATAAGCTTCCCATTCGGCAGCTTCCGTTACAACCACTCCCATGGCAATGATCCTTATACCTCGTTTTGCAGCCTCTTGATTTAATTTCTCTTGATTTTCTTTTGATAAACTCGGCGAAAAGTTTAATTCGCCAAACCCTGCGCCCAAGGGATGCCCCGGGTAAACTTCAAGGTAGTGCAGTCCCAAAGTTTGTACTTTATCTAAGGTTTCCATCAGTGTAAACTTATGGAAGGTATACGACTGGACGGCAAGTTTCCAATCGGTCTTTACCTCTGGGGATTGTGCTGCCGCGTAATGAAAATTGTATAGAATTAAGCAGGCGGTAAAAAATACGGTTATCAGGTTCCTTTCTAATCTTTTCATGATGAATTCTCTTATATTTAAGACCGGTACCGTCGATCGCATAACAGATCAACGACACCGGCGATTACTTATTAAACCATATTAGTCGATCGGCATTTCGGGCAATTGGAATCCGTTATGGTAAGTATGCTTTATCCATTCGTTTGCAATGGATTTAGCTCCGAACTCCGTAAAACGACGATCAAATCGGGGATCACCATCAACTACTTTAAACTCGTCCACCGAAACGATGTTGATTTTATCCTGATCTCCAATATTGGTAAAGGTCATATTTTCACCATCCCACAGCAGGTCGCGGTGTAGGCCCTGTAGTCGAACAGCTAATACACCCATCACCACCATCTCATTAAATGGTCCGGAGAATCCAAAATGCGAACTGGCCTCCGTGCGATTTTCCGGAGATTCCTTGGCTGCGCGAATCCATTCCTGCTCGTGGGCATTGGTACTCCAAATATCTCCATTTCCACCTTTAATCCGCGGAATCCAAGGCGTCGGCTGCTCAAAATGTTCCATTTCGCTCACTGGTAAAAGGGTTGGGTTCATGCCATAACATCCGGTCATGATTTTTCCTTTTTTACCAATGAAGAGAATACCACCATTCTCGTCGCCTAACATCATGCCGGGACTGAGTTCCACCGGTCTTTCGGGCATCAATCCCCCGTCATACCAATGAACCTTTACTTCCGGCATTTTTACTTTTCTTTTTTTCGGTCGCTCCGGAAAAGTATACTGCACCATTTGTGCATGAGGTGGTGAATACAAATTACTGAGCGTTGAACTGCCATTAACTTTAATGGGGTACTTTAAATCTAAAGCCCAATAAATGGGATCCATAATATGGCAGGCCATATCGCCTAATGCGCCGGTACCGAAATCCCACCAACCTCTCCAGTTCCAGGGCGTATAAACACTGTGGTACGGACGTTTGCTGGCGGGGCCTAAGAAAAGATCCCAGGAAAGGGTATCTGGCACAGGCATGGCATCGCCGGGTTGCATCAATCCTTGTGGCCAAATCGGGCGATTGGTCCAACAGTGTACTTCTTCCACTTCTCCGATAATATCGGATTGAATCCATTCGGCAACCTGTCGGCACCAGTCAAAAGAGTTGCCTTGGTTACCCATCTGTGTGGCTACTCTATACTTAGAGGCTAGATTGGTTAAGAGACGCGATTCATATACAGAATGGCTAAGCGGCTTTTGCGTGTAACAGTGTTTTCCCAAAGTAATAGCATGGGCAGTAATGACGGCATGATTGTGGTCGGGAGTTGCTACCATAACGGCATCAATAGAATTTCCCATTTCATCAAATAGTTTCCGCCAATCTTTATATTGTTTTGCCTTCGGGTAATCCTGAAAAGTCTTTTGTGCATATTTCCAGTCTACGTCGCAAAGGGCGACAATATTTTCAGTGTTCATGTTAGCTAAATTGCGGCGACCCATGCCGCCAACACCTATGCCGGCTATATTCAGCTTGTCGCTAGGCGCCACGTATCCCAAAGTTTTACCCAAGACATGACTGGAAACAATGGTGAATCCCGCCAAGGCGGTGCTTTCTTTTATAAATTTTCTTCGTGTTAAATCCATGTTAGTAATTGCTGTTTTGTACTAATACTCCATTGGAGCGATCAATTTCAATTTGAGGTATAGGGAAAGGCCAGCTGTTTTCACTGGCATCACGTCCTTTATCGGCAAAGCCGTATTTTTGGTGGAAGGCTTTCATAGTGTTCGCGTATTCACCCCAACGTATTAGATCGTATAGTCGGAATCCCTCGAGGGCTAATTCGAATCGACGCTCCTTCTTTATGGCTTGCAAGATATCATCAGAGGTCTTTATGGCGTAACGGCTTGCAAAAGTAGCCTCATCGATGGCTTTGAGACCGGTTGCAAACAAGCGATAAATAGCGGGTTCATCAACTTTGGAGGTCGTTACGTAGGCACGGTGACGTACTTCGTTCAGGTAGTTCAATGCTTCTGCGTGATTGCCACCTGTTCGTATAATGGCTTCTGCATAGATAAGCAATACCTCGGAATAGCGGATCCAATACGGCTGCCAATTGCTACGTTGCAAGTCGTTTTGTTGCCGATAGGCTTGTGGTACAAAGGCTTTACGACTCTGTTGCAAATTATAGTCGTTAAAATAACCGCGATAGTTGTGTATTTCCTCTCCTCCGCTGGAAGTTTTGAAAATGTCGTTATGACTGATAATGGTAAACATTTTGCGTGGATCAGCCGGATCATATGCCGCTGCCAGATCGCGCGTTGGGGTATTTCCTCCCCAGCCGCCTACATTATTTCTGCCTACATTCATAATAGCAAAGGGGTCGCCCGCTAAGCCAAAAGCTGGATCGAATTTTCGCAGCACACCGAAAATGCATTCCTTTGAGAAGGGGCCGACTTGATAATCACCTCTAAATAAGTCCTGAAAATCGGGTAGCAATTGGAGCTGTCCGTTGTTAACGACCTCTCCCGCCATTTCTTTTGCGATGAGATATTCACCTAATGCATCTCCCTCCATTTTGCCCTGTTCCATTAATCCGGCAAAAAAAAGTGCAGCTCGTGCCTTAAGCGTATAAGCTGCATCTTTGGTGGCTCGTCCGGTTTCATTGTCGGGTAATTCGGACGATCGTGGAAAATTGGGCTCGGCAATAGCCTCGTCTAAATCGATGTACAACTGGTTGCGGAGCTCTTCGATGCTGGCCTTCCCCTTTCGTGTAGAAGGGTCTTCAACAGCAACTAAGAGGGGAACTTCCTTGAATACAGTAATTAAATCGAAATAATACCAAGCGCGCAAAAACTTTATTTCGGCAAAATAACGGGCAAGTGCTTCACTTGGAAGGGGTGCTCCGTTTTCCACTAAGTTACTTCTTTCTCGTTTCAGCGCATCAAGGGCGATATTACATCTGCCAATACCACGATATCGATTACTCCACGTTTCAAATAATAGGGGATTGGAAGAAAGAGGTCGACCGCGCCCTACTTCCGTTGTTTGCGGCCGATCGCCGGGATCGGAACCTCCCGCATCGGCATTATCGACACTTTCATCGCCAATCGCTACTTTGTTAACGGTGTAACCCCATCCGTCTTGCATTGGTTGGTAACAGCCCGTCACCAACTTTAAGCCGGCACCGTCGGTCTTAAAATAATCTGTTTCGTCCAGTACGCCGTAAGGGTCTCTTTCCAAAAAGTCACGCTTACAGCTGGCGATAAGGCCGAAAGCCGTTATGACTATATACGTTATCGTTCTTTTCATTGTCTAAAAGTTTGCATTGATACCAAACATAAATGATCTTGCCTGTGGGTAATAACCTTGATCTACTCCCATACTTAAGGGGGAACCGCTGCCAATCTCAGGGTCGAGACCTGAATAGGAAGTGAAGGTGAGGAGGTTGTACGCTCCTGTCCACACGCGAATACGTTGAATTTTGGCCTTTGCTAGCCAAGCATCCGGCAGCGTATACCCTAATTGCACACTCTTTATCCGTAGGTATGACCCATTTTCCACTAACCAATCGGATATTTGCAAATTGTTCTGATTGGAAGCGTTAATCGCGAACTGCGTGTGACTTGGATTACTTGGTGACCAGGCCTCGGTTAACAACTCTTTCGGCGCATTGTACCAGCCTACTCCCGACTTCATGTCGATCTTAGCAATGTTCATGATTTTATTGCCTAAGGTACCTTGCATTAACAGCTGAAAGTCGAAGTGCTTATAATCTGCTCCTAAACGGAGTCCGTAGGTCAGATCAGGAAAGGGATCACCCAAATTCGTGCGATCGGCATTGTTGATGGTCCCGTCACCGTTGACATCTACAAAACGCAAATCTCCTGGACGGGCGCCTTCTTGAATATAATCATCGGCTTCTTGTTGCGATTGGAAAATGCCATTTGTCCTGAAGCCGTAGAAATAACCGATCGGCATGCCTTCTTCGGTCAGGGTAGTTGTGTAGCTGATCCAACCACCACCGGTAATAGGCTCACCCCCACCTAAACTCAAGACCTTGTTTTTAAAGGTTGATGCATTGGCAGCAATGGAATAACCAAAATCTCCGATTTTATTACGGTACGAAAGATCGAATTCCAATCCGCTATTACGGACGCCACCGGCGTTGGACCAGGGACTATTCGGAAAGCCGAGGTAAGCCGGCAAAGGAACATTCAGTAACATCCCATCCGTGGTTTTGCGATAGGCATCTATTGTTAGGTTCAGCTTGTTGTTCAAGAAGGCTAAATCTAAGCCAATATCCAGCTGCTCAGTCTGCTCCCATTTTATCCCCGCATTTCCGATGTAATTACTGCCACCGATTAACTGTGGATTGCGTGGACCGAATAGATAATAGCCCATATTGCCCGAAAAGGTGGTTAGATAAGCACCTCGACTGATGTTTTGGTTACCTATCTTTCCCCAACTTACCCGAAGCTTCCCTAAATTGAGCCACGACCATTGCTTAATAAAGTCTTCTTCAGCAAAATTCCATCCAGCGGAAAGTGAAGGAAAAGCTCCCCATTTTTTATCCTCGCCAAAGTTGGAGGAACCATCGTAGCGGAAATTTGCCGTAAGCATATAGCGGTCCTTATAAGCGTAGAAAAGCCGACTGAAGTAAGAATTAAGTGCCATCTCCCATTTGGTACCGGATGCCTGCGGATTAATGGTGCCGGCATCAATGATCCACTGACTGGGATCATTGGATACTAACCCTTGTTTCGAGGCGCTGGAGGATTCGCTTTTCCATTGTTCTGCCGAGGTACCCACCAAGAACGTTACGTGGTGATCGGCGAATTCTTTATCAAATGTGGCTGTGTTCTCCCACACATAGTAATCCGTCTTTGAATTGGATTTACTTACCGTGGCGTCCACATTGAATTGATCGCCATCTAAATAATATTTCGGTGAAAAATAATCCGAGGTCCCTCTGGCTAAATCCACGCCAAAGTTACTTCTCAGTTTTAACCAGCTTAAGGGCTGTATGTCAATTGATCCACCTCCCTTAATAGCCGTTCCCTTCCATCGATTGTTTTTGTAGATCTCGGTCTGGGCTACCGGATTCTCCTTGTTAGTCATTAAAATGGGACTGTAAAACGACCATGGATTGTTTTGATCAATGCGATCAAGGAACAATCCCGATCGTAAAAAGTCGGGAACGTCTACTAAATTAGTCCGATACACGGGTGAGATCGGATCGGCTACGAAAGCGATAAAAGCGGTATTGAAACCTGGGCTGTTTTCAAGCACATTGCCTCTACCTTCATTAATGAGTCCAATATTCCCCGATAGTTTTAGCCAGCTGCGTAAATTATGGTTGAAATTAGTCCGCCAAGATAATCGATCATAGTCCGATCCATTGATAATCCCTTCTTGATCCATATAACTCAAGCTGGTCCGATAGGCTAAATCTTTAACACCACCGGAAATGGCGATATCATGATTTTGCACTAAGGCATTCTTATTATTGATCGCTTGCCACCAATTGGTACCCGCTTCACTTCCTGTGTTGGCACGCAGAAATTGTAACACCTCTGCCTTGTTTTGTTCCGAAAAATAGGGATCTAAACCTGCATTGATATTTGCTAGATTCTTGTAGTCCATAAACTCCGAAGCGTTCATCATCTCATAAGTTTTTATCGGATTTTGGATGCCGATATAACTATCCAGTGATATTTGGCTGTTTAGCTTGTCACCATCAGCGTTCCCCTTCGCCGTGGTAACCATAACGACCCCATTGGCTGCCCTTGAACCGTATATGGCGGTAGCCGACGCATCTTTTAAGACTTCAATGGACACAATATCATTGGGATTTAACCAACCGATGTCATTCTGAGGAAGTCCATCTACCACATAGAGTGGATTGTTATCGTTTACCGTACCTATTCCACGAATTCGAACAGCAGGAGGTGTGCCGGGGCTTCCGCCGGTAGAAGTGATTTGTACACCTGCCGTTTGACCTTGTAGGGCCTCTGTCGCATTTCGAATTGGCATATTACGGAGGTCCGTGCCGCTCACTTGCCCAACGGCACCGGTTAAATCGCGTTTACGTTGTGTTCCATAGCCAACTACCACCACTTCGTCCAAAGCGGCCTCTATTGATTTAAGTACAATCTGTAAGTCTTGCCCATTTCCAACTGCCACTTCTTGGGATTCGTAGCCTAAGTAGCTAATAGACAGAATGGATTGAGGAGTGGCGTTGACCATAAAGTGGCCTTGATCGTCGGTACGACTGGCTACATTGGTGCCTTTTACTTTAATGGATACGCCAATTAAGGGCTGTTTTGCCTCATCAAGCACTTTTCCGCTAACAGGAAAATCCTGCTGATCACTAATGGACTTTGGCAGACCTTCCTTCTTCTCTTTCAGCAGGATATAATCGCCTTGCAATTGATATGATAAAGAGGTGCCTTTTAATAACCTATCCAGAACATTGGCAACTGAACGTTTGGCGGGTGATATCGATATCGTTTGGTAGTTTTTTACCTCTTTGGCTTTATAGGCGAAACGATAGTTGCTGAGCGACTCGATCTTTAAAAGGGCGCTTTCCAGCGAGCCTTGATGAGAAAAGGAAATGTAGTCCTTATAAATGGATTGGCCTTTGGTTTTTTCAGCTAGCAACAGGCCAAAAGAAAAAAGTATCAAAAAGGCTATAAGACTGGCTGTTCTCATAATAAAAATGAGATAGGTTGGTTTAAAATTCATAATTTTGCATAATTAAGCTTATCTCTAGTTAAGATTGGGTTTAATACTGAGGGATTGCCGCAAGAATCCCTTATTTGCATGTGTAGTCACATTGGTTGCCGCCAATGTGACTGCCTTTTTAGGGAGGATATGTTCGTCTGTTCATCATTTTTTTTTAGGGTTTAAGCGGAACGCTATTCACAGCCATTACCATCGAGGTACACGGTGTCATTTTTTATTTCATATTTAAAGTTGTTCAGTGCACTAATGACATTTAACATTTCCCGCAAATTCTCTCCTTCATGGAAGGACACGGTAAAATGACAACCGCGGATGGCGTCATTACGATAAATGAAGGTCTTGTTACTCCATCTTTCCAAGGCCTTTCCTGCATCTGCCATGCTTATGTTATCGAAGCGCAATCGCTGATGAATCCAAGCAATCATAGCAGTGGCATTTACATCATGTACTTGCTTGTGATTGGTATGGACATTATAAATCAACTGTTGATTTGCGGTTAACAAGGATACAGTTTCAGCCTGATGCTGAACGGCTATTTTCCCTTGCCGGACTGTTACAGCGATATGCGATGCATCGAAGCTGTTAATGTTGAATGCGGTTCCCAATACTTTAGTGATAAGAGAACCTGTTTCCACAGTGAATGGCTTTTGTTTGTTGGATTGAACATCAAAATAAGCTTCTCCGGCTAAAACCACGCGCCTATCGTTATCGTTATAGTTGCGCGGAATATCTAATCGGCTACCTGCATTTAGCCAAACGGAGGTACCGTCAGGCAACTCAATTTGTCGTTGCTCGCCCAATGGGGCCGTCCAGGTAGTGGTAAATGCATTCCGTAAATGTTCCCGTGGAGAAGACAGCCTTTGATATAAAAGCGCACCGACTAATATCAAGGCCAGTGAAGCCGCAACCCAAGTCAGATAGAGGCGTTTTTGTTTGCGAGCTTGTAAAAATCGCTTATCGGAAGTAATCTGCTGATAACTTTTGAGGGATTGTTCTTGGTCATCCAAGTGGGGGATGATCGGTAAATCCTGAAACCGCCTTAATGCCTGATCAAGCTCCTCTGTATAGGTGTCGTCCTGAACAGCCTGCATTAACCTATGCAGCTCCTCTGCCGTAATGCGATCACTCGCTAGTTTTTCCAATAGTTCGCGTAGGCGTGTTTGATCCATATGTGACCTTTTTGAAGCTTCGTCAAAGCTCTTTATAAGTCAATACACAGGAAAGCTAAAGGATAACTAGGCTACCGGGAAAATTTTTTAAATCAAAAATAGAAAAGGAGAAAAAAATGGATTAAGCCGTATCGTAACAAATGTTTTCGGATTTTTTTCAGGCCTTCTACCAAATGATTGTTAACCGTATGAGGAGAGATTTGTAATCGTTCGGCAATTTGATCATGGCTTAGTCCTTCATACCTACTGAGGCAGAAAATTGTTTTCTGTTGTGGTGAAAGTTGATTCAGCGCTTCTTTAGATTTTTCATCGATTTCTTTTGCAGCCATGATATCCTGCGAAAGATGATCTAGTCTGTCGGATTTTTCCAATAACTCCGCAATAGCCTTCTCCGATTGGGCAATTTTTCGCAATTCATTTAATACAAGTCGACGGGAAATAGTAAATAAAAGTGGTGCTGCGGTAAAGCTATGATCCAATCTATCCCTTGCTTGCCAAAAGCGAATGAAGGTTTCTTGCATGACTTCTTCTGCATCTTCTTCATTTTTTAGAAACCGATAGGCAAAACTGACAATTTTTGTTCGATAGCGATCATAAATTTGGCGAAAGGCAACTTCATTCCCATCCTTGATAAGAAGAATTAGACTTTTTTCCTCTTCGTGTGAATGAATCATGATATGCATTAGGTTTGTTCATAGCAATAGTAAGCATAAAAAACTAAAAATTAAAAAATAGCTGGCTTTACTATTGCTTAAACACCCAGTAGCCCAATATCAGCCACAAAATTCCTTTCAGTAAAAAGAAAAGAAAACCCCAGAAACCAAGCCGTTTAAGCCAGACAATGAATTTATTCTTTTTTGGGATTTCGTTGTGTTCCATGATTATTAAGACGTACAAAGGAGTGTCTTGTTACCGTTTTAGCAACAAAAGAGGACCGTCGTGTCAAATAATGTTATTCGACAGGGAATAAGAACCTGCTTAAAGTAAAGGTAGGAAAATTATTGAATTTCTATAACGCCCGCGTATACGCTATCTGAACTATTGTTGCTACCATCCGTAGCAAAAAATGACAAATAAAGGTGAAGCTTCGTGCCAATTTTAAGTCCTGCAGGTAGTGCGATCTCGTCATGCAGTTCAAACCTACAATTCCCGAATTGTTTTGCTTCTGCGAAAGTTAACCTGTCTTCCGGATATAAGAGCAGCATGGTTCGGTTCCGGTTCAGTTTAGAGTCTATGGATGTATTTTTCCAACTAATATAAAGCTTCTTATTCTTCTGCTCGACCTGAACACCTTCGGGTGGAGGAAGGATTCCTTTGCTAAAACAGAACTTTTCGTAGTCCAATTTATAACCATCGGTTGTTTCTAAAACAGCTTCCTTCAAGTTATACGACATGGCTGAATTGTGACCGGTTCTATTAGTCGCGTAGTTCATAAAACCTAAACGAACAAGAGGAACTATGGGTTTCAACTTTTCTTGCATAAAGCTAAACTTGCTGCGCTGCTTGGCTTGTGATTTGGTAGGTTTTCGGTTTTTGTTGATACGCGGTAATCCACGAACATAGTCGATTCCTTTCCACTTGCAGAATACAACGCTTCCTACTTTTCCTGAAATTGGGCCGTTAGCTCCATTAGTTACTCTTCCCATGACGGATTATCATTAAAGGTTCCTAGATACAATATCAACTTTAGAGATGTTGATATACGATTTATACTACTAAACTAGTAACTATTTTATTAAAATTCGGAAAAAATTAGGATTTTATTTGCTTTTATCCGAATAAGCTCCGAACAAGGTCCGAATAAAATCCTACTGATTTCCAAAATAAAAGTAACGACAATAATAAAAGGGATATTATCCGGACTGAAAAAGGGCCGCGACTTAAGTATTAATTGTAAGCAACTGTAGGTGGTGCTATTTCACGTTAGCTTCTGAATTTTCCAAATACGCCTAAAGGTAATTTACTTCCAGCAGTGGCTTGAAGGAATAATTCGCCCGTCTCTAAATTTTTGACCGAAGGGAAAGCGCTTTTGATAAGATTTTCCACGATTACAGAGGAAAAACCTAGGGAATATGTGTTGAGGATTAAAAAATGTTCCTTGGGGTCTAATAACTTAACCACATCCAACATCATTTCGGTAATGTGGTCTTCTAATTTCCATTTCTCCCCTTTGGGGCCGTGGCCGTAAGCTGGTGGATCAAGGATAATACCATTATATTTATTCCCTCTTTTTAGTTCGCGCTTAACAAATTTTAAAGCGTCTTCTACAACCCAGCGTATATCTGCTAAACCCGAGAGTTCCTGGTTTTCATTTGCCCAGGTAACCACTTGTTTAATGGAGTCAACATGAGTCGTATCGGCGCCTGCGGCCCGAGCGATCAACGAAGCTCCGCCGGTGTAAGCAAAGAGGTTTAAAACTTTTGGCTTTGGCGTTTTAAAGGATTTGACAGTCGATGAGATATAGTCCCAATTAACCGCTTGCTCGGGGAATATGCCTACGTGTTTAAAGGAGGTAAGTCCCAGCCGGAACTTAATTTCTACGTCAGGATTTTTATAGGTGATATGCCATCTATCAGCTATCTTAGCATCCTTCTTGAGCCAGTCTCCGGTAGTAGCCGAACGGCCTTTGAAACGGATATGGTGAAGTTTGTTCCATTCTCCTTCATTCAGCGCTTTTGGCCAAACTGCTTGCGGTTCCGGACGAATCAGTACAAGCTGACCGAAGCGTTCCAATTTTTCAAAATTTCCGGAATCAATCAATTCATAGTCTTTCCAATATTGAGGAGTCAAAAGCTGTATGCTGGATGTCTGTGTCAAAGCGTTAATTTTTTGGCAAAGATAATGATTTGTTATTGGTTATAAGAGGTATTAAGCTTTATGCTATAGGCTAGGTGGAAGCGATAAGTTCCAAGCTACAAAGCAATAAGCCTAGAATCTTACGCTCCTAAGGCCTAATGCATATAGCCTACAGCTTTACTAAAACTTCTCCTTGGCTATTTTCATGAATGGACTGGCGAAAACAAAATCGTTTAGCTCCTCAACGTCGGTATGGGCAATTTCTTTGTTCGATCCTTCCCATTTCTTTTCTCCTTGATATAGAAATAATATATATTGACCGATGCCCATTACCGAGTTCATATCATGTGTAACAACAACGGTTGTTGTGTTGTATTCTTCTGTAATGTCTTGGATTAGTTCGTCAATGACAATGGAAGTACGTGGATCCAGACCGGAATTGGGCTCATCGCAAAAAAGGTATTTGGGCGTCATGGCAATGGCTCGGGCAATCCCAACCCGTTTTTTCATCCCGCCTGAAAGTTCTGCAGGATAAAGTTTATTCCGCCCTTCCAGATTTACACGTTCTAAACAGAAATTAGCGCGTTCAATGCGCTCTTTTTTGCTCATGTCACTGAACATCTGTAAAGGAAAAGTGATATTCTCCTCTACTGTCATCGAATCGAATAGGGCTGAGTTTTGAAAAAGCATGCCAATTTCCTTTCGGATTGGAATACGCTCTTCAAAATTCATCCGGGTAAAGTCCTGGTCCTGATAAAGCACTTTTCCTTTGTTTGGCTCATGCAAACCAACCATGCACTTGAGTAAGGTGCTCTTTCCTGAGCCGGAGCCTCCGATGATTAAACTGATTTTACCGGCTTCAAATTTGGCAGATATGCCTCTAAGCACATCATTGTCACCAAAGGATTTATATATGTCCTGAACGTTAATCATTGTTTTTGGTTTTTAGCCGTTAGCTTTTATATATTAGCTCGTTTAGCTAAGGGCTAATAGTAATAACTAATCGCTTTTTAGAGCATTAACGCTGTAATTACATAATCCGTGGCCAAGATCATAATACAGCTGACGACGACACTTTTTGTACTCGCTTGCCCAACTTCCAAAGCGCCTCCTTTTACATAGAAACCATGATAAGCAGCTACGGATGTAATCACAAAACCGAATACAAATGCCTTTACCAAGGCTACCGCCACGGTATAGCCGTTGAAGTCTCCTGTAATACCCATAATATAATCAGCTGGCGTTACAGCTCCGGAAAGGGCGCCACCGATCAAGCCACCACTCAGTGCCAAAAATATAGATAGGATAACCAGAACCGGTACCATGGTAATGCCCGCTAAGATCTTTGGTAAAATTAAGTAGCCGGGAGCATTAATTCCCATAATTTCCAAGGCATCAATCTGTTCGGTAACACGCATAGAACCGATTTGGGAAGAGATGGACGAACCTACTTTTCCTGCCAAAACGAGCGCAGAGATGGTAGGACTTAATTCCAATATACTCGAGTCGCGGTTGATTTGGCCTATGATGGAGTTTGGAATAAGATCAGACACTAATTGAAAAGCGATCTGCATGGTCATAACCGCACCTATGAACGTAGAAATAATGGCGATCAAGCCCAAAGAGCCTACGCCGATACTGTTCATCTCATGCATAATCTCTTTCCAGTAAATACTCGCTTTTTCAGGTTTTTTAAAAACTGATTTTAACAGTAAAAGATATTTGCCGAAGCTCGTAAAAAACATATATGTGTCTCAAGAAAATATATTATCACCAAACTTATATAAAATTGCATTCATATGCAATTTAGCGATTCGGCTGGCTAAACAGAAATACAAACAGCAATTTGATATATTTGTTTGTTGGGCAAAGAGCCTAAAGCGAACAATCAACATTAATAATTCGTAACAATATGAAAAAATGTGCGCTCATTACGGGTGCCACCAAAGGAATTGGAAAGAGCATTGCCTGTGCTTTGGCAAAAGAAGGCTTTGATATTTTGCTGTCTGCCAGAACAGAAAATGACTTACTTACCTTACAATCAGCGCTTGAATCCCGGTATCCGGATCAACGTTTTTATTATCAGGTTGCAGATTGTAAGGATCAGCAGCAAGTGAAAGCACTGGCCCTGCAAACCGATGCGTTTTTTTCTCACTTGGATGTCTTAGTGAATAACGTCGGACTTTTTGTACCGGGGGGCTTTTTGGAGGAATCACCCGAGTCTTTGGCGGATCACTTGGCGGTTAACGTGCTGTGCACGCATTATTTGGCTGTTTATTTTGGTAGGAAAATGTGTCAAAGAAAGAGTGGACACGTTTTCAATGTCGGATCGGTAGCCGGTAAATCGCCTTTTGTAAAAGCTGCTTCATACAGTGTAACAAAGTATGCAGTACATGGTCTAACAGCTATATTGAGGCAAGAGCTTGGAACATATGGGGTTAAGGTTACAGAAATTATTCCGGGCTCTACGTATACTTCTTCTTGGGAGGGGGTGGATATCCCTTCTGAGAAATTTGTAGCGGCGGAGGATATTGCGGATGCCGTAGTGACTTGCTTAAAGATGAGCAAAGGAGCTAATGTGGATGAAATCGTTATCAGGCCGCTCGATTTGGAGATTTAGTTGGGTGTTGGAAGCGGTGATGTGGCGATGAGCCAATGATTAGCCAATGTGATGGTGGGCAAGCTTAAAGCTTATCGTCTATGGCTCAAGCCTAAAGTGAAGCTGATTTCCGATGGCTAAAAATTACAGCATATAGCTTATAACCATGGAAAAGGAACTTAGGAGAAATGAACAGGAAGGCATGCTTGGTGGCGTCTGTGCCGGCCTGGGGGAATATCTGGGTATTGATAAGGCCTGGATACGGGTGATTTTTGTACTCAGCATATTTTTTAGTGCTGCGGGGATTGGCCTGATAGGTCCGATCGCCTATGTGATTATGTGGATTGTAGTACCTCGTAAACCTTTTGTTTTTCCCGGGTTTCAGGAACCCTACGGCCGGCCGCACATGGAGAAGACGTTTACGGTAGGAGGAGAGGATGTATTCCATCACTTGGAACGGCGAAAACAGAGGGAACGAAGGTCGGTAGGCGTCGCGTTGCTGCTCATTGGTACTCTCTTTTTGTTATTGCAATTGGATTTTATTACTTGGGAGGAGCTTATCAAATACTGGCCGCTTGTTTTTGTGGTGGGTGGACTGATAAGCATCTTTAGCTCTTTCAAGCTCGGAAAAGGTCAGGCAGCGGAAGAGCCACTGATAGCACAACCTAAGGATAAGGAAAAACCGGAAGAGAGCGAATCGGAACAACCTTCGTAGCTGCGTACATAAAACAAACTGTAACGCTGTGGTATAAAACGGAGCAATAGGTCGTGCTCCTTGGTGTCGACCGTTAAGATATATTGAATATGAATAGAGAAAGATTAAATTGGGGATTGGTGCTGCTTTTTATCGGCGTCATGTGGCTATTAAGTAACACGGGAGTTATCTCTTTTTATTGGTCGAGTTTATGGCGTTTTTGGCCGGTGTTTCTGATCATTCTGGGGGTTAACTTGCTGTTACCTAAGCATGGGGTAGGCAATGCCATCTCAGTGGTTGCAACTATTGCGGTTTTGATTTTTATAGGCTTTCAGGTATCAAGACCGAGTAGAATATGGGGAGGGCATATAAGCTATGAAGACGGCGGTGATAATAAAGACCGGGGGGATAACGACATCGCCGGGGAGGTGAAAAATGCGGATTTTTCGAGCCCCTATAGCCCAAGCATTCGAAAAGCCCACCTCGAAATCAAAGGTGGTGCCGTTGAATACAAGATGGATGGGGAGGCCGCGGAACTGTTTAGCGCGCATTCGCGTGGTGTTTTTTCGGGGCATGTACTTCAAACGACTACCAAAGACTCGGTGGCTGAATTGACCTTTAGAATGAAGGATGTAAAGAAAAAGAACTGGAATATCGATGGTGAGGGGAACAATGAGGTTGAGATGTCTTTGAATACCAACCCGCTTTGGACTATCAGAGTGGATGTCGGAGCCGGAGCCGTCGATTTCGACTTAAGCCGATATAAAATTGAACGCCTTACGCTCAAAGGAGGCGCTGCTTCTTTTGAGACAAAACTGGGTATGCCGATTGGCGAGTCAATCATTGACGCAGAGTCAGGTGTAGCAAGCGTAGAAATAGAAATTCCCAAGGAAGCCGCTGCCCGGATTGATGTGAAGTCCGGATTATCTTCTAAGGAATTTCCCGGATTTATTAAACAGAACGATGGGTCTTATATAACGGAAGGCTTTGAACAGGCAGGAAATAAATATTTAATTGATTTAAAGGGTGGGCTTAGTTCATTTTCGGTAAAAAGATATTAGTGGAGGTGCAGGGTTTAGGGCATGAGCTTTAGGGCTTAGGGCATAAGGTATTAAGGTATTAGGTTTTAGGCGTTAGCGGTTTAGCGCATAACATTTTAGATTTTAGGTATGAGCTGTTGGATGAGATTGGTGTAAGGTAGGATGTTTTTTATCATCCCTCCGGGAGACAGGTCATCCCTGCTGGAGCGGGCCATCTTCCGGGAGGGAGGCTTTTTGAATTTTTAATTTTGACTTTTTACTTTTTAATTTGACAGCATACTACATAGTAAAAAATGGCAAACCATTTGGACCACTTAGTTTATCGGAACTAAGGACGATGGGATTAGTGGGTACAGACTTTATCAAGGAAGACGGTTGGGATGATTACAAAGAACTGAGGGAAATTCCGGATCTCAGTGCAAAATTGGGCATAGCATACGAACGGGCGCTGCCTCAATACTATGCTACCTTAGATGTTAGGCTACTAGCTGCGGCCATCGACTATTTTTTCGCTTTTCTCATTTACTGTTGTTTCGCCCTGGCGATTGTGATCAAAGCCGAGCATAAACAGGAGCAATGGACTTACCTCCTTTTCGGCCTATTGACAGTTCCTTTATTCAAATTCATTATATGTGTGATCGGTGAGGGCTCCGCTAAAAACGCTTCACCTGGAAAATTGCTGTTGCAAATTAAAGTAACCGACACGAAAGGCAATCCTATCGGCTTTGGAAGAGCGCTTTGGAGAAATATGGCCAAAATTACAGGCTTACTGACTTTAGGCGTGAGTTATTTAATTGGCTTTATGGATCGTAAGCAACAGTGTGTCCACGACAAATTAGCGCGCACTTTAGTGATTAAAGGAAGACTTATTTAGCAGCGATTGGCAATGGTTTTTCTGCTTACATTGGCTAACCGACCCTAGGGGAGCTCATGAACCGAGTGCAATGAGCTCATGAATGCCAATAAAAAAGTAATTGACTATGAATAATGCCCTTTGAAGTTAACACTAATGAATAATTATCCCATTAGCTAATTATTCACTATCTGTTTTTTAAGTGTTCATGAACGCACTTTGTTCGGTTATTCATCATTAATTCCGTCACTCAACAACACGAAATCGTTTTACAAAAAAAAGACAATTCATAAGTTGTTGATTTTCAAAAAATTATTTCAAATATGTGTTACGTTAATGTTATCAAATGAGTTAAACGCTTGTTTGAATTAAACGTTTGTTTAACTTTGCGCCCATTAATTCATTAAGTGATGACTGAATACAGTGAGAAGCAGCTTTTGATTATGGACACCGCCCTTCGTTTATTTTCAGAGAAGGGATATGATAAGACCTCCATCCGCGATATTGCACAGGCCGCGGAAGTCAATGTAGCAATGGTGTCCTACTACTTCGGATCGAAAGAAAAATTGCTGGAAGCCCTTTTTAAAAAGCACTTTACGTTTATTACGGGCAAATTAGAGAGTATTCTTTATGAAAAGGACAGTACAGCCTTTGAAAAGGTCGAACAGATAATCGATGTATTTATTGACACGCTCTACAGTAGGCAACGATTTAATCGACTTATGACCCGCGAAGCCAGTATTTTACAGGAAGGACCGCTGTTTGATATGATTTTTGAGATGAAAACCAAAAACCGGAAGCTCATGGAGCGAGCTGTAAAGGCGGGACAGCGGCTTGGTGTTTTTCGTAAGGATGTAAACGTGTTCTTTTTATCCTCCGTATTGATTGGAAGTGTGAATCAGATGCTCGCCAATTGTCGCTACGAAGCACAAAATGCCAAGCTGGAAGGCTCGGAAGCCGAGAATTTTCAACAGGAAAAAATCAAAATACTGCGGAATCATCTCAAGCAAATGTTCATTGCTTACCTGACCCAACCGGAATTAAAAAGATAAGAGCAAAAATGGATAATATAATAAATAAAGTGAATAAACTTTTAGTAGGGTGTTGCTTGCTGGTTATAGCAGGCAATACGGTGTTAGCACAGGAACAAAGAACGCTCACTTTACAACAAGCGATTGATTTAAGCTTGGAAAACAGTAAAGAATTGAAAGTGAGCGATAGTAAGGTTAAACAGGCCTTAGCTTCTTTGCAAGAAGCGAAGGATAACCGCCTGCCCGATATTGATATTTCCGGACAATACATGCGGGTTAATAAACCGAATGTGGATTTTAAGTTACAGGGATCCGGATCGGAAGAATCAGGGGAAGGTTCGGGTAGCGAAATGCCGAATGTTAGCCAAGCTATGTTTGGGATGGCTACCGCTAGCTTGCCGATTTTCGCCGGTGGTAAAATTACTAATGGCATTGCTTCGGCTAAATATTTGGAAAAAGCAGCTGAACTGGATGCCGAACGGAACAAGCAAGAGGTGATACAAAATACCATTGCCGCATATTATAATTTATATAAAGCACAAGCAGCGGTAAAACTGGTGACAGAAAACCTGAATACTTCAAAGCAGCGCGTAAAAGATTTCGCTAATATGGAGGCGAACGGTCTGGTGGCTAGAAATGACCTCTTAAAAGTTCAACTTCAGGAAAGCAATTTGGAATTGGCGCTGCTGAATGCCGAGAACAATGAGAAGATAACAAATTTTAATTTTGATTTAATGCTGGGGTTAGATGAAAGCACCAGGTTGGTTTTAGACACCACCGGTCTTTCTGTTAAACCTCAAGTCAAGTCGCTGGCCGACTGGGAAAGCCTGGCTTTGGACAATCGCGCCGATTTCAAGGCGCTCTCGAGCCGACAAGATGCTGCACATGCGAATGTGAAAGTAGCAAAAGGATCGTACTACCCGTCTTTTGCGGTTTCGGCGGGATATGTCGGTATCAATGTTCCACACGCACTAACCGTTACCAACGCCCTAAATGCCGGGGTAGGTTTGAGTTATAATTTAGCTTCGCTTTACAAAGCAGGAGCAAAAGTTAAACAGGCTAAAGCGCAGGAGGAACAATTGGCATGGAACCAGGAACAATTGAAAGATGGGATACGGATCGATATACATAAGGCATATCAGGATTATACGCAAAGCCTGAAAAAAATTCAAGTATATGAAAAGGCCGTGGAACAAGCCAATGAGAATTATCGCATTACTAAAAATAAATATGATAACAGCCTAGCCACTACCACCGACTTGTTGGACGCCGATGTGGCTCGTTTACAGGCAGGCATTGATTATGAATATGCAAAGGCCGATGCGGTAGTAGCTTATAATAAATTGTATGAAAGCGCTGGTGTAAGCGTAGGGGAATAAACAAATAAGAGATTTAAAGGTATTAGCAATAAAATATGGAAACCAATAATCAAACTACGGCAAAAGAACCGGAAAAAAAATCCGGAAATAAGGGTTTTGCGATTGTTTTCGTTCTGCTCATCCTAGTGGGAGGAACATATGGTGTAATTAAATATTTACACGCTCAGAAACACGAAGAAACAGATGATGCACAGATCGTGTCGACGATCAGTCCGGTTATTCCGCGCGTATCCGGTTATATCAAGGAGGTCCGCGTAAGCGATAATCAAATGGTGCATAAAGGAGATACCTTGGTGATCCTGGATGATCGGGATTATCAGGTTAGTTTAGCTCAGGCTGAGGCTTCATTGGCTAGCGCACGGAGCAATGCCCATGTAGCAGGTGCGGGTATTCAAGTGGCCCAAGCCAATATCAGTACTTCTCAGGTGAATGTGAACACGGTAGAAGCGCAGATTGAATCAGCAAAAGTTAATCTTTGGCGGGCAGAAAATGATTTTAAGCGTTACGAGAATCTGATTAAGGATCATAGCATTACGCAACAACAGTATGAAGAGGCTTTAGCCACCAAACAGTTGGCACAAAGACAGCTCGATGTGTTACAAACACAGAAACAATCGGCCGCAAGACAAGCTGCTGCGGTTGGTACGCAGAAATCCGTTAGTGCCGGGCAGGCATCGGTAGCGGAGGCAACCATTAAGCAACGCGAAGCAGAAGTGGAAGCAGCTAAGTTAAATGTTTCTTATACCGTGATTACGGCTTCTATTGACGGTCAGGTAGGTAAAGTGAACTTGCAACCGGGACAATTTTTAGGAGCTGGGCAATCGCTTTTCAACATTGTTCCAACTACCGAAAAATGGGTAATCGCGAACTTTAAAGAGACACAACTCACTAAAATGAAAACGGGACAAAAGGTGTCTATTAAAGTGGATGCTTATCCTGACTCTACCTTAGAAGGCGTGGTTGCTTCTTTCTCTCCGGCAACCGGTGCCGCTCAATCTTTGTTACCGCCCGACAACGCTTCCGGTAACTTTGTGAAAGTAGTACAGCGCATTCCGGTGAGGATCGATTTTAACGAGGGACAAAGTCCTGAATTGATTCAAAAAATCCGTACCGGAATGAACGTATTGGTAGATGTGCATCTTAATTAGCTATCGGAAATCAGCTTTCAGCTCTCGGATTTATAGATTGGAAGTATTGAATAAAAAGCTGATTGCTGATGGCTGGAAGCTGAAATCTTAAAATATATGGAACAAAATTCTTTAGTTGAATATGGTTGGCGGCGGGCAATTATTACCATAACAGCTATTTTATGTGCGCTCTTGGAGATTGTGGATACCACCATCATCAATGTTGCGCTCAATGAGATGCGCGGTAATATGGGCGCTACGCTTAGCGAGATTGGTTGGGTCATTACGGCTTATGCCATTGGTAACGTCATCGTAGTGCCGCTAACGAGTTTCCTTTCTCAACAATTCGGTCGGCGCAATTATTTCGCCGCCTCGGTTATTCTTTTCACCATATGTTCTTTTCTGTGTGGTAATTCAACCGCCATGTGGGAATTGATTTTATTCCGGTTTCTACAAGGGGTAGGGGGTGGTGCCCTGTTGGTAACCTCTCAAACCATTATCACGGAAGTGTACCCGATTGAAAAGAGAAGCATGGCTCAGGCTTTGTATGGTTTGGGAGTCATCGTCGGACCTACGCTGGGACCTCCGCTCGGTGGGTATATCGTTGAAAATTATAGCTGGCCTTACATCTTTTATATCAATATTCCAATTGGTGTAATTGCAACCATGCTGACACTTAAGTTCGTTAAAAGTCCTAAATACGGCGAGAAGCGATCGGCGCGGGAAATTGACTGGTGGGGGATTGTATTTCTGGCCGGGGCTGTCGGATCGTTACAGTTTGTATTGGAACGCGGACAAGAAGAAGATTGGTTCAATAACAGTATGATTTTGGCCTTTACCATTCTTTGCGCGGCTTGTGTTTATTTATTTATCTGGCGCGAACTCACGGTCAAAAACCCGATTGTCGAGTTGCGCGTACTGAAAGATGCCAATTTACGGGTGGGCACGATCCTTTCCTTTATTATGGGGTTTGGTTTGTACGGATCAACATTCATTATTCCGCTTTATACCCAAAACAACCTCGGTTGGACGGCTTATCAGGCGGGTCTTTTGATGGTGCCGTCTTCATTGGTCACGGCCTTTATGATGCCGATCATCGGACAGGTCCTGCAGCGGGGGGTGAAACAAAAATACCTGGCCGCTATGGGAATGTTTCTCTTCTTTATGTTCTGTTTTTGGGGTTTTCGTATTATAACGCCGGATACAGGGGAGGGCAATTTCTTTTGGATGCTGATGCTGCGCGGTTTAGCCATGAGTATGCTATTCATTCCGGTAAGTACCCTATCACTTTCCACCTTAAAAGGGGCGCAGATCGGTCAAGGAGCAGCCTTCACCGGGATGATGCGGCAGTTAGGTGGTTCCTTCGGTATCGCTTTGATTACTACCTTTATGACCCGGCAAAACGCCCTACATCGTAATAATTTAATTGAGCATATCAACCCGAACAATCCCTTGTTTCAACAGCGATATCAAGGGATGGTAAGTAATTTTATGCAACATGGTATGGCACCCAACCAAGCTAAAGCTGCCGCGCTGAAAGCGATGGATGGGTCGCTTATGAACCAGGCTTCAGTGCTTTCTTACATGGACGTGTTCTTATATATCGGTATCATGTTCTTAATCTGTGTGCCTTTTATCCTTATGCTGAAAAATGCGAAAGCTAAACTGGATATGTCGAATGTGCATTAAAAAGTAAAAAGTAAAAATTCAAAAATAAAAAGTAAAAGTTCAAAAAGGCGAGTGTTGAATGGCGCTCGCCTATGGCTTAAAGCTTATTGCTTGCATCAATGTTAAAAAATGTTAATACATGCATTTAACCAATTAATTCAATAACTTTGCAAATAGCATTGTATTGAATTTTATGGGCAGACTCTACACCCTCATTTTCTTTATTATAATGGGGCTTATGGCAGTTTCATGCGATAAGGAGGAGGTCTATGTCTATGATCAACAGCTGGTGTTGGAGCGAGAAGCGCCTATGATCGCTTCTTATATTACGGCACATGGCTTGTCCGATTCGGCCAAGCTTCATCAGGAGACCGGTATTTGGTATGTCTTGAGCGATTCGGGGACTACGGCTGTCGATTACCTGACGATCGATTCGACAACAAACAAAGAGCAGCTGAAAAATAAACTGATCCGGGTAAAATATACAGCACGTATGTTGGATAGCACGATCTTTGAAGAAAACACAAGCTTGGATTCCATTCCTTATAAACCGTTGCTAACTTCCGAAACCGATACCGGGCGGATTTTGGCTTGGAAAATTGCCTTTTATCCAAAAAGTGTTGGCGGATTATTGGAAGGTGGTTTACGTATCGGCGCTAAAATCAGAATCATCACACCTTCCGTATATGGCTATCAAGACCGTCCCTATGGTATTGTCAAGGAAAATTCGCCACTTGACTATGAACTGGAGGTCTTGGATATCACCGATGCCGACAAACCCAAAACAATGCGTAAGAATTGATTTTCACATAATTTAGAGACAAGAGATAAAGTATAAATGAACCTTTCTATCAAAAGAATATCCTTATTAAGTTTATTGGGCATGAGCCTTTTCGCAGCCTGTAAGAAACAGGAGTACCAAAGCATCGAAGAACTTGATGCGGTCAGTATTGATTCCTATATACGGGCTAACAACTTAACGGTTCAACCGCTTGGCAATACCGGTATGTATTATCAAATATTGGAAGAGGGAAAGGGGAATGATATCGACTATACCGGTCGGTACGCCTTGGTCTATACCGTGCGCTCATTGGATGGTGTTTATAGCGTAACCGATACCTTTGCTTCCGCCAGTCGTTATTTTGATTATTTGGGCTATTTCTTGGGGGCCGCTCCGCAGGGCACCGCGATTTCCACGAGCCCTGCCTATCAGCAGCAAATTGAACGAGAAGAAGGCTTAAAAATGGCTATCCGAAGCATGTTGAAGAAGACGGATGGTCAAATCCGGGTGCTTATCCCGTCACGCTTATTGCCTTACGGTCGAAATGGAAACACCGATTTGGGGATACCTTCCAATGCTTCGATGGATTATGTGATTCGGGTCATTGATAGTGCGAGTATGCCGGCTTATGAGGACTTGTCCATACGAAAGAGAATGCAGGCTGCAGGACTAGATACTGCCGATTTTACAAAAACCGAGACTGGAATATATTATCAAATTACTGAGCAGGGTGACGGTAATCCAATTACGGTTGATTCGACAATTACTTGCTCATATAAATTGCATTTAATGAACGGTACCGAATTTCAAAGTGCAGACTCTGCGACAGTCTTAATATCTAATACAGTTAATGCTTGGAAGGAAGTTCTTCCCAAAATAAATCAGGGAGGAACGGTCCGTTTTCTTACACCTTCAACGCAAGCGTACGGATATTCCGGATCGTCTTCGATAGCACCATTTTCGGCGTTGGACTTCGAAATTTCTGTGCGGAAGACAGAGAACGATGACTAATCCTTCAAAGCACTTTTATACACCTCCAAAGCCCGCTCGCGGGCTTTTTTATGTTCTATAATGGGGCTAGGATAGCGAAAGGGGTCATCCAATTCGGGAATCCAGCGTTTTGCATAAACGAGCTTGGGGTCAAATTTTTTTAATTGTATCTCCGGATTAAATACCCTAAAATAAGGAGCCGCATCGTTGCCTGATCCGGCAGCCCACTGCCAGTTTCCTACATTACTGCTTTGTTCATAATCCTGTAATTTTCGCGCAAAATAGGCTTCTCCCCATCGCCAGTCGATCAGCAAATGTTTACACAAAAAACTAGCCACCACCATCCGTACTCGATTATGCATAAAGCCCGTCTCATTCAATTGCCGCATACCGGCATCTACCAGCGGATAACCGGTTTTCCCTTGGCACCACGCGTCAAATTCGCTTTCATTATTACGCCAATGAATTCGGTCGTAAGCAGATTTAAAGGCCTTGTTAACTGTTTCAGGAAAGTGCCATAAAATCATCATATAGAACTCGCGCCAGATCAGCTCATTTAGCCATGTTTTTTCGCTCGCTTGTCGTGCATCCTTTATCAGTGAACGAATACTGACCGTCCCAAAACGGAGGTGTACACTCAAATGGCTTGTGCCTTTTTCGTCCGCAGGGATATCGCGTGTATGGTGATAATCGCCTATAACCGTCTTATAGCTTTTACTCGGAAAAGTTTGTTTGGTAGCAACAAATCCTAGCTCTTTTAGTGTGGGAATCGTTTGCCAATGAGATCGGAGTGCCGCTAAGTGACGCTCACTTGGATAATTTTTAAGATGGGATTCACCTAATTGAGCGAGCCAACAATTTCTATAAGGGGTAAATACGGTATAAGGTTCGCCATTACTCTTCAGGACTTCTTCCTTTTCAAAAATGACCTGATCTTTAAAGGTATAAACGGCAATATGGTATTGCCTAAGAAAATCACTTATTTCTTTATCTCGCTTTCGCGCATAAGGTTCATAATCATGATTAAAATATACCGCTATGGGGTCGAATTCTTTTACAATTTCTTCCCAAGCTTTATTTGGTTCATCATGGTAAAAGGCGATGCCGGAGCCTTGTTGTTCCAGCTGTTTGTTTATGGCTCTCAGCTCACGATGGATAAATGAAACTCGGGCATCATCGTGATCTTCCAACTTCGACAATATCGCAGTGTCAAAAATGAATACGGGTTGGACTTTGTATCCGCTACGCAACGCCTCATACAGCGCATGATTATCCTGTAGGCGTAGATCACGTCTGAACCAGAATATACAGGGGCGCTCTTTCCTACTCATCCCTCTTTTCTCTTTCAAAAATATGTTTTAAAGCAGTTTCTATGGTGGGATAGGTAAACCGAAAGCCAGCGTTAAGTATTTTGTCGGGCGATACTTTTGCACTATCCAATAGTAACTCACTCATTTTACCCATAATGGATTTCAGGACGAAAGCAGGGACAGGCGGCAGCCACAGCGGTTTACCTAAAATCTTTGCAATCTGTTGATTTAATTGTTTATTGGTGACAGGTTCCGGAGCTACCATGTTGTAGACTCCCTGTAATCCCGGGTGCTCCAAAGCGTAGATATACATATTAACGGCATCCTGGATATGGATCCAAGGAATATATTGTTTTCCGCTTCCTAAAGTAGCCCCAAGTCCAAGTTTAATAGGTGCAGCTATTTTGGATAAGGCACCGCCTTCTTTGGCGAACACCACACCACACCTCAAAGAAACCGTACGAAGCCCGAGCGACCGACCTTTTGCTACGGCCATCTCCCAGGCAAAACAAGTCTGACCCAGGAAGTCGTCCGCGGGAACACGGTCTTCACTCAATAATTCGTCCCGTTTATTGCCGTAATAGCCCGTTCCGGAAGCCGATACCACCTGCTTTACCTGGTGATTACCGGTTGATAATAATTTATAAATAAGTCCGATACTATCGGTGCGGCTTTTTAGGATCTTCGTTCGTACATTTTTACTCCACGGTCTTTTTCCAATATTTTCACCGGCGAGATGAACAATCGCATCCACCTCTTCTATACAAGTCTTGTCTATTATACCCTCCTCCACATTCCAGGTAAAGTATTTTACCTGTTCGCTATCCCGTTGTGGCTTGCGTACGAGGGCGTGAACGATGTACCCCTTTTTCGTAAGTGCTGCTGTTAGGTGCTCACCGACCATACCCGAGGCCCCGGTGATTAATATTCTCTTCATGTGTACGGTATTAAACTTTAAGCAAGCGCCGCTTTGAGCGCTTGTTCAAATGTCAGGCATTCATGAGGAAACAAATCACGGATGTGATTGTTTTCGCACAATAAATCTTGCGTAATATTCTCGCCGAAGGCGCGCGCTGTGGATACGCTTACACCTGTTGTGAGACTGATAAAAAAAGCGGACAGACGGTTATTAAAGCTTGGTACTGAAATAATCGGCCTATTGATATGTATCTGCTTCATGTAAGCCTTCAGCATCTCTTTATAACTCAGAACGTCGGGCCCACCAATGTCGAAGCTTTGATTAAAGGCGGCAGGATTAAGCACGATAAAGCTTAGATAAGTTAACAAATCCTGCAGAGCAATCGGCTGCGCACGCATTTTTACCAAACGCTGATTGGCAAAGATAATGAAGCGCGACGACACCTTTTTCATCATTTCCATCAAGATAGACTCTTTTCCGATAATATTGCTGATCCTAACAATGGTATAAGAAATATAACTATCCGTCAAAATCTGTTGCACTTCTTTTATAAAAGGTGTACGCAAACGCGTAATATAAACAAGTTGTTGGCTATTGCTTTTTCTAGCTTGCTTAATAAAGTTGATCAACGAGAGAAGCTCGAGGTTTTTGTATTGCTCGCTCCATTCGGCAGAATCCTGACTGAGGTAAATGGCCACATCTATCTGTTCCGCAATCGTCGGTGTATAACGTTCGCGTACTAAGTCTCCACGTATAACGGATACATTCGGATGCTCTTCCGTCGTTTCCAAGAAATGCTTCTCATTCCGCACCAAGCAAGATGTTTGGTACCCTTCATCGGCAAGATGCCACGCCAATCGCTTCCCCAAATAATTGTTCAGTCCGGTAATTAGTATATTCATTTCGCAAGGCCTATGTCACGTTTATAACTACAATTATATCGTTCTTTCTGTTTAGTTTAAAATGAAATAAGTATTTCATAAGGAAAGCATTAAAAAACACCATGTTTAAACAAGGTTTGTTAACGCGGTGTAAAAGCTTGCGGAGAATCCCGCTATTTTTGTTTTATGAATTTAAAAACCAGTATATTTGAGATTAAAAGTTTCCTATATTAAGAATGAATAAAGATACAATCCTTGTTTGGTTTAGAAATGACTTACGCGTGCGTGATAATGAAATATTATGGCAGGCGCTTGCTAAGGCAGACAGGGTGGTGCCGGTATATGTTTTTGACCCCCGTCAATTTACTCCTTTAAAAAATGGAATGCATAAAACCGGTGTTATTCGTGCAAAATTTATCTTGGAAAGTGTACAGGACCTCCGACTTTCCCTGCGTGCATTGGGTGCCGACTTATTAGTCGTTTCCGGTTATCCTGAGGAAATACTGCCAACCTTGGCAGAGCGATATCAGGTAAAGGAAGTATATCACCATCGCGAGGTTGCCAAGGAAGAAACGCATATCTCGACACTTGTAGAGGAAGCGTTGTGGAAGAAGCGACTTAATCTACGCCATTTTATAGGACACACGTTATATCATAAAGAAGATTTACCCTTTCCAATTAAAGATAT
Source organism: Olivibacter sp. LS-1 (assembly GCF_008245145.1). GTDB lineage: Bacteria > Bacteroidota > Bacteroidia > Sphingobacteriales > Sphingobacteriaceae > Olivibacter > Olivibacter oleidegradans. The sequence goes on from NZ_CP041643.1 coordinate 1,311,469, forward strand.
TCCCGATGCTTTTGCAACCTTCAGAAAGAAAATAGAACGGGAAACAACTATCCGACCTTCGGTAGAAACGCCGGTGAAAATTGAGGTTCCCGATAATTTGGAAGCGAGCGAGATTCCTTCCTTGGCATCGCTCGGCTTTTCGGCTGATCTAATCGGAATAGCAGATCAATCGCCTTTTAAAGGCGGAGAAACTGAGGGATTGAGGCGTCTGGAGACTTTATTGGCAGGTGCTGATACGGCATCATTGACAGGCTCTTTTGGTTCTGAAGAAGGAACCGTCTTGTCGCCTTGGATAGCAATGGGATGTTTGTCGGTGCATACCGTGTATCATGCGGTGAAAAAATATGAGGATAAAAGCCTGCCGAAAAAACAAGCAGCAGCTATTATTACCGGCTTGTTGTGGCGCGATTACTTTCGCTTCATGTTTAAAAAGCATGGTAACAAGTTCTTTTTACAGCAAGGTTTCTCTAATGAAATACCCGCTTATGAACTGGTGGGGGACGCTTTATTCGACCGGTGGAAGCGAGGAGAGACGGGCGATCCCTTCGTCGATGCCGCCATGCACCAGCTGAATACAATAGGTTTTATATCCCATACTGCCCGGATGCTGGTAGCACATTACCTCGTAAGCAACTTAAATATCAGCCACCTGCTAGGTGCTGCCTATTTTGAAGACAAACTGGTTGATTACAACCCTGCCTCCAATTATGGCAATTGGGCACATATTGCCGGTGTTGGCAGCAGTACCAAGGATAATGGTATTCGCGATATCAAGAAGTTGCAAAATTTACTAGACGCCCAAGGCGAATATGTCAAACGCTGGGGGACCCCCCAATTGTCTTATTCGAGCTAAACATTTCCATGCTTAACTTGTTGAGAAAAAATGTGCGTCACCGTGCGGTAACTATCAAGCAAATTTTTGTGCTGACGTTATAATTAAATTTGATTTAATGTGCATTCCGTCAGATATTTTATAACTTTGTCAGCACATCGTATTATAAAGTAAATGGACAGACTTTCATATCTTAGTAACGCAGACTCAAGTTACGTAGAATCGCTCTACAAAGCGTATAAGGAAGACCCCGATTCGGTCGATTTTGGATGGCAGAAATTTTTTGAAGGATTTGAATTCGGAGAGCAGGCGGGAGGCCATGGGCAACCGGTGGAAGGCGGCGACGTTTCTGAGCATTCTCTGAAAGAAATAAGGGTATTAAATATGATTCACGGTTACCGTGACCGTGGACACTTGTTTACAAAAACTAACCCCGTTCGTGAACGGAGACCGTATTATCCGGGAAAGGAGCTGGAAACCTTCGGCTTATCGGAAGCGGATATGGACACCGTTTTTAATGCCGGAGTAGAAGTTGGCTTAGGTCCGGCTAAATTACGCGACATTCGTCAGCTTATCGAAGAAACTTATTGTCAATCGATCGGCGCTGAATTCACCTATATTCGGCATCCTGAAAAAGTGAAGTGGTTGACAGAGTATATGGAAAGTACACGCAACCAGCCAAATTTTCCTATTGAAAAGAAAAAAAGAATTCTTCAGAAACTGAATGAAGCCGTAGTTTTTGAAAACTTTTTAGGCACCAAATTTTTGGGGCAGAAACGGTTTTCGCTGGAAGGAGCTGAAACGGTCATTCCGGCGCTGGATTCTATCATTGAGAAAGGTGCTGATCTTGGTATTCAGGAATTCGTGATTGGTATGGCGCACCGCGGTCGACTCAATGTACTGGCCAATATCATGGGAAAAACCTACAAAGATATTTTCTCTGAGTTTGAAGGAAAAACCTATGCTGCACAGGGTGATGAACCCGATTTCGGAGGAGATGTAAAATATCACCTGGGTTTCTCAACGGATATCAAAACAAATACCGGCAAGGACGTCCATTTAAGTTTATGTCCAAATCCTTCCCATTTGGAAACTGTCAATCCAGTGGTAGAAGGCTTGGTGCGTTCTAAAATCGATATGAAATACGATGGGGATAAATTGAAAATTGCCCCTATTTTAATTCATGGTGATGCTGCAATTGCAGGTCAAGGTATTGTATACGAAGTGGCGCAAATGTCAAAATTAGATGGATACTCTACCGGAGGAACCATTCACCTGGTCATCAATAACCAAATCGGCTTTACCACCAATTTTAAAGATGCGCGCTCATCTACTTATTGTACAGATTTAGCAAAGGTGACCCTTTCCCCTGTCTTCCATGTAAACGGTGATGATGTGGAAGCCTTAATATTTGCAATCAATATGGCGGTGGAATATCGCCAGCGTTACCATACGGATGTTTATATCGACGTGTTATGTTACCGCCGTTATGGACATAATGAGGCAGATGAGCCTAAATTTACCCAACCGAAATTATATAAGGCGATTGCTTCACATCCAAATCCCCGCGAAATCTATAATAAAAAGCTAATGGAACAAGGCAGCGTGGATGCTAACTTGGCGAAGGAGATGGAGAAAGATTTCAAAGCCTTATTACAACAACGCTTGGATGAATCGAAAGAGGCAGAAAACCTGAGCGAGTCCAACCCAATGTTTTCCGGCGCTTGGAAAGGATTAAAGCCTGCTAAGTATGAAGATATCTTTAAGCCGGCCAATACAGCGGTTGATAAAAAGAAATTCATCGAAATCGCCAAATTAATTACGCTGCTTCCAAAGGATAAAAAATTCTTCAGCAAAACTGCAAAGTTGTTCGAAGCACGTTATAATATGATTGAAGAAGATTCGTACGACTGGGCGATGGGAGAGCTAATGGCCTATGGAACGTTATTAGCAGAGGGATCTCGAGTTCGTATTTCCGGACAGGATGTTGAACGCGGTACTTTCTCGCACCGTCATGCAGTGATTACGCTGGAAGATTCGGAAGAGGAGTATATACCTTTAAAAGCGATTAACAAGGGCGATGTTAAGTTCGATATTTATAACTCCTTACTTTCTGAATATGGTGTGCTAGGCTTTGAGTATGGTTATGCTTTGGCAAACCCCCAATGCCTCACTATTTGGGAAGCTCAATTTGGCGACTTTTTCAATGGAGCGCAGATCATCGTTGACCAATACTTAGTAAGTGCTGAAACAAAATGGAAGCGTTCTAACGGATTGGTGATGTTATTGCCTCATGGTTATGAAGGACAAGGCCCTGAACACTCTTCAGGACGTATCGAACGTTTCTTGGAAGCTTGCGCTGAAAATAACATTCAAGTAGCCAATTGCACAACGCCCGCAAACTTTTTCCACTTACTTAGACGTCAACTGCATCGTGATTTCAGAAAGCCATTAATCGTATTTACACCAAAGAGTCTGTTGAGACATCCGAAGGTGGTGAGTAAGCTGAAAGATTTTACTGAAGGTCAATTTCAGGAGATTATCGATGATAGTTACGTAAAAACAGCCGATGTAAAACGTGTGCTTTTCTGCACAGGGAAGGTTTATTTCGATTTGCTGCAAAAACAGCAAGATGATAAACGGAAGGATGTTGCTATCATACGAGTGGAGCAGCTTTATCCGACACCTACTGATAAAATACGCGCTATCCGCCAGAAATATAAGAATGCAACCAAGTTCTACTGGGTGCAAGAAGAACCGGAAAACATGGGCGCTTGGCCACACATTTGCCGTAAATATCGCAAAACAAGCGTGGAGCTGGACGTAATCTCGCGTAAAGAGAGCAGCAGTACGGCTACCGGTTATTCGAAACAACACAATGCACAACAACTGTCGTTGATCAGTCGCGCCTTCGCCGACGACAGCGCAGGAACAGAAGCAAAAAAACAAGTAAAAAAGACAACTAAAGAAGCAGCAAAAGTAGACTAACATAAAAGATTATGGCAATAGAAATAAAAGTTCCAGCCGTAGGCGAGTCGATAACGGAAGTTACCTTATCTCAATGGCTGAAAAAAGATGGCGACTATGTAGAAATGGATGAAAATTTGGCTGAATTAGAATCCGATAAAGCCACCTTTGAATTACCGGCTGAAAAGGCTGGGATACTCCGTATTATTGCTAAAGAAGGGGATACCTTGGAGATTGGTGCGGTTGTCTGCACCATTGAAGAGGCAGATGGTAAAGGCGCAAGCACAACACAAAATAATACTACACCAACGGCTACACCGGAGGCAAAACCGGCCACTCAAGATAATGGTTCAACCGGAGCTCCTGTTGAAATTAAAGTGCCGACTGTGGGCGAGTCGATCACCGAAGTGACCTTGTCGCAATGGCTGAAAAAGGACGGTGATTACGTAGAGATGGATGAAGATTTGGCGGAACTGGAATCTGATAAAGCAACTTTCGAACTGCCTGCTGAGGTAGCAGGGACTTTACAGATTGTTGCACAAGAGGGTGATACCCTTGCTATAGGTGCAGTAGTATGTAAGATTATTCCGTCTGGTAAGGGCGCTGCAGCTGCGGCCCCAAGCAGCGCGTCAGCTCCGGCTACAGCAAAAGAAGAGGAAGAAGAAAAGGAACAAAACTATGCTGCCGGAACACCTTCACCCGCTGCTGCTAAGATTTTAAAGGAAAAAGGAATTGACCCAAGTACCATTAAAGGAACCGGGAAGGACGGACGTATTACAAAAGAAGATGCCTTAAAAGCGGAGAAAAAGGCCGTTGAGCCAAAACCGGCAGCGACAGCGTCGGCTCCTAAGGCTGAACCATCGACAACAGCACCTAAAGCTGCTGCCGGTTCGAGAGATGAACGTAGGGAGAAAATGTCTTCACTCCGTAAGACGATAGCCAAGCGTTTAGTTTCTGTTAAAAATGAAACGGCGATGCTGACTACTTTCAACGAAGTGGACATGAAGCCGATCATGGATCTGCGTGCAAAGTATAAGGATAAATTCAAAGATAAATATGGTGTGGGCCTCGGCTTTATGTCATTCTTCACGAAAGCCGTAACGACGGCCTTGGCGGAGTGGCCTGCAGTAAATGCACGGATCGAGGATAACGAGATTGTATATAGCAATTTCGCGGACATCTCTATCGCGGTTTCTGCACCGAAAGGTTTAGTGGTACCGGTAATCCGTAATGCAGAGTCCATGACCCTAGACGAAATCGAAAAAGCAGTTCGCGATTTGGCCTTGAAAGCGCGGGATAACAAATTGACTATTGATGAAATGACCGGTGGTACCTTTACCATCACCAACGGTGGTGTGTTCGGATCCATGATGTCTACACCGATTATCAATGCCCCTCAATCAGCCATCCTAGGAATGCATAACATCGTGGAACGTCCGGTAGCCATTAATGGTGAGGTCGTGATTCGCCCAATGATGTATGTCGCCCTGTCTTATGACCACCGCATCGTTGACGGACGGGAATCTGTTAGTTTCTTGGTTCGGGTGAAGGAATTGTTGGAAGACCCTGCTCGTTTATTATTGGGCATTTAATAAAAAGCTTATCTTTTAAAAAGCGGTTGGAATTTATTCAACCGCTTTTTTTTGAGAATGTCTATATTAAATGATCATCAAGAACCTTTCGTTGAATTATTGGCGCAGCTTGTTTACCCGGGCAAACTATAGAAACTTGCCAAGGGTGTCATTATAGAATATGAAAAAATTAGTACTGGTTACTTTATATTGCCTTTCATTTTTTGTTTCGAGAGGACAACAGGAGTTTGAATGGCAGGTGAAGGCTTTCGGCTTTGCTGATAACCGAGAGTATTTAAATGCGAAGCTCCATTCACAGTCGATACTGGGCATGCGTTTTGCTCCCGAAGTGGGGCTTCGGCTTGATAGTACGCATCGTATCCGCTTTGGGGTCAACTTTTTACAGGAGTTTGGTGCGGAACCTTTTGGCGAAAAAGTAAATCCAATCCTTTACTATAACTACGAAAACAGGGGCTTGTCCTTTTATATTGGTGCATTTCCGCGCTTCGAACTATTGGGCGACTATCCTCGTGCCGTATTGAACGATACCTTAATGTATTACCGGCCTAATATAGAAGGGCTCTTTTTCCGTTATCGAAAGGGAAGTTTCCATCAGCAGATATGGGTTGATTGGACCAGTAGGCAAACAGCTGAAAAAAGGGAGCAGTTTATGGTTGGCTTGTCCGGAAGAGCGCAAACTGGCCTGTTTTTCTTTTCACATTATTTAAGTATGCTGCATACGGCCAATACGTCTAATGGCGAGTTCCCCGTGCGGGATAATATGGTTGCTCTTTTGCAGATCGGGGCCGACTTGAGCGATCAATGGGTGCTGGATTCACTGACGATTGCGGCCGGTGGTTTAGGATCATTGGATCGTATAAGGGGAGAGTATGACACCCGTACGCCAAAAGGATTCATTGCTGACCTGCATGCCGCCTACCGATCCTGGTTTATACATAATACCTTTTATAAAGGGCAGGCACACGATATCCTATTCGGAGACCGGTTTTACACGAAAGATAGCTACGATCGATTGGATCTTGGCTGGCGACCGTTTAGAAAAGGAAATGTGGAAGGTTTCTTTATGTTCAGTTTGCACTTTACACCAGGCGAGATCAGCAACCAACAAATGATCCAGCTTCGGTATAATTTCGGAAAAGCGTTGAAGTTTAATTAGTGAAGTAGTTGTAGGGAAATAGTTGAGTAGGGAAATGGTTGATCGTAGACGTAAGATATAGGATCAGCCAATGTGATGATGGTTACGAGTAGCACTGACCCTTACTTACAACCTATAACGTAGAACTTATAACTAGTCAGGCTTGAGTTGCCAAATAACTTAATAGAGCAATGAGCAGGGGGGATTTACCTTACCCCCATACCTTACTCCTTATACCTTGCCCCTCATCCCTTATACCTTACACCCTATACCTTATACCCCACACCCCTTATAGCCTTCTAACTTTGCCTGATCCGGAGGTGGAAGCATTCACACTTTTTACATTTCCTGCATAATGGACGGAACCGGAGCCACTGATTTTGGCGTTTAATTCCTGATTGGTAAACACATAGGCATCACCTGATCCACTAATGTTAACATTCGTGCTATTAGCCGTTAATTTTGCCCCGTTAAATTTGCCCGAACCACTAATCCGGATGTCGTTACTTTCAGTCGACCCCTGAATATCAAGTTGTCCCGAACCACTGATAGCAGCAACAAAATTATCTACCTTGGCCGTACAGGATATATTGCCGGATCCACTTACTTTCACGTCAAGTGCCGGCGAAGTAATTGTACCGGACACTTCGATTTTTCCTGATCCACTCTGAGATAAGCCGGTTAACTGCTTAGCGGTGATATACACCGATACATGTCCTTTATTGATCGAAAACCAATTCAGGTTTTTTTTCATGCGGATTTTAAGTGCTCCCTGTTCTACTACGGTTTCTACATTTTGTAAGGTTTCCGGATCGCCTTCTAATTTGAGCGATTCGGTATTTCCCATTTTAATGTACACGTGGAAGCTCCCGCTGTTCTGTATGCTGTTAAAACCGCTAACATCCCGGCGCTCTTCATCGAGCTTGTTTAATAAGGTTGCATGTGCTATACCCATGCACATAAAAGGCAGTAATACTGCTAACCATCCGAGTGATCCGAATAACCTTTTCATTTAAATACTGTTTTAAGTGGTCATGAGGTTTACCAACTGCGTCCCGATAAGTGCAAAGCGGTATCCTTCATGTATCTATTGGTTTGTTTTTATCGCTTCTAATGTAGCGTGATTTTTATATAAGACGCATAAAGTCGGAAAACGTTGCATTTTTTTTATCTTTATTCGTTTAAAAACAAATTTCAAATCTTTTTATTTATACAAGATAAAGTGCCTTAACCGCTTATGTTTTAAAACAGACTGGTTTTCGTGAGCTGACTATAAAGTAAGAGTTGCAAGCATGGGCCAAAATTATATATCTTCCATGGTTTTGTAGACGTATAAAAAAGGAATGAAACCTGCATAAATTGTTATAAACAGAAGACAGTGAATAATTTATGCAAGCTTCATTGCCATTAAAAGCAAATTTATTCCAATGAAAATTAAAAAGGTAGATACTCCCGCACTCGCTAAAGTTTTTCTAGAAATACCTTTGTCTTTATATGCTTCTGATAAAAACTATATACAACCGCTAAATGAAGATGTAGAAAGTGTGTTTGACCGACAAAAAAATGGCCTCTTTGCCATCGGCGATTGCTGCAGATGGGTCTTGTTTGATTCTCATGGAAAGGCAATCGGACGAATAGCGGCCTTTTTTGATACCATAAGTGCCAAAAGCTATGCGCAACCCACGGGAGGTTGTGGATTTTTTGAATGCATTAATGATCAAGAGGCTGCCTTCGCCTTGTTTGACGTCGCAAAGGAATGGTTGAAACAGCAAGGGATGGAAGCGATGGACGGTCCGATCAATTTTGGGAGTAGGGAGCGTTGGTGGGGACTGCTCGTTGACGGTTTTGTTGAACCCTGCTATTGCAGTAATTATAATCCGCCCTTTTACCAAACACTTTTTGAAGCTTATGGTTTTCAGACCTATTTCAAACAATATACCTATAGACGGTTAACAGACGGTAACATAGATGATCGATACGCGGCCAAGGCTAAACGTGTCCTGGGAATGAAGGGTTACCATTTTGATCATGTAAAGCGACACGAGTTGGATCGTGCAGCGCGACAGTTTCGAATGATTTATAATAAGGCCTGGGTGAACCATGATGGCGTAGGAAAGATGACAGAAGAGCAGGCTAACAAATTAATGAAGAATTTGAAACCGATCGTTGATCCGATCGGACTATGGTTTGCTTATTACGAAGGAGAACCTGTAGGCTTCTTTATTAGCATACCCGATGTAAACCAGCTATTAGTGAAATATGTAAAGGGGAAAATTGGGCTGCGAGGCCTGTTTGTTTTGCTTTGGAATAAATGGTTTAAGCGTTGCAAAACGCTCTTCGGTATAGTTTTCGGTATTGTGCCCGAACATCAGCGTAAAGGGGTAGAGGTGGGTTTGGTAATGGAGTCGGCCCGTGTATTTATTAACAAAAAAGCGAAAACCGGTTACGAAGAGTTACAAATGAATTGGATAGGCGATTTTAATCCCAAGATGATGAATTTGGCGCAGCAAATCGGCGCCCACATTTATAAGACGCATCACACTTATCGTTATTTATTTGATCGGACGAAGCCCTTTGAGCGACATCCTATTCTTTAATAGTTGAATCGTTAAGTGGTTAAGTGGTTAAGTAGGAAAATAGTTGGTGACGTGCTCAAACCTTATACCCTAGAGCCGATAGCTGACATCCGAAAGCTAATACCTAATTGCTAACACCTAAAAGCTTAATGTGGTACAATTTCAAGAGAAGCAAAAGGATTTTGATAAATTATTAATAAGTTTGTAATTAGCTAATAAGAAAAACAAAAAAGAAAAGAAATGAAGAAAGTATTTATCGTGCCGGCTTTAGCGGCGGCATTGTTTTTAGCAGCTTGTGGTGGAGGTGAGAATAAAAATGCTACCCACGAACATGAAGAGACGGCTGCTTCAAGTACCCCGGCAGAGACTCCGGCTGCTGCCACTGTTCCCGGTATAGAAAATGTGCAGGTAACAAGCCATATCGAGCTTCAGGCTTCTGATGACATGCGTTTCGATAAGGATTTGTTCAAAGTAAAGGCCGGAGAAAAGGTAAAACTTACGTTGAAGAATGTTGGACAACAACCGATCGAGTCAATGGGACATAACGCCGTTGTCTTAGATCAAGGTACTGACATCGCGGCCTTTGGAGGAGAAGCTTTCAAAGCGAAGGATGATGAATATATCCCTTCTACTTTTGCTTCCTCGATTATTGCCCATACGAAGCTTTTAGGTCCAGGTCAGTCAGATGAAATCGAATTTACCTTACCAAAAGCAGGTGTATACGAATTTATATGTAGTTTCCCCGGACACTGGGGAACGATGCAAGGTAAAATCGTAGCTGAATAGAACTTAATATACAGTTTAAAGGCCCTGTAAGTGTCATACTTACAGGGCTTTTTCTATGAAGCTAAGCTATTCATACAGATAAGAATGGATGATTTAAGACCGGTTTTTTAGCTACCTTGGCCTGCACCAAAGTTACTATGCAAATTATGAGAAAAGGTATATGTTGATTCTAAAAGCGCATGGTCTTGAATGAACAATCCGATAGTCAATAAAAAAGTCAAATTATCCAAGTTTTATCATTCAATTCACGCTTTTATAAGGAATTAGCGGTAAGAATTCATACCTTTGACTGTCAATTTCACTTTGTTTGCTCGTGAACAGAAATTGGCAAAATATCTGTAAATTGATAAGAAAATAAATTATATCCATGCAATACGACGTCGTAGTAATAGGCAGCGGACCCGGAGGCTATGTAGCCGCTATCCGTTGCGGTCAACTAGGGTTAAAAACAGCCATTATTGAGAAATATAGTACCTTGGGAGGTACCTGCTTGAATGTCGGATGTATACCATCCAAAGCCTTGCTCGATTCGAGTGAACACTACCACAACGCGAATAAACATTTTGCAGAACATGGTATCAATCTGAGTAACTTGAAGGTCGACCTAAAGCAAATGATCAAAAGGAAGAACGGTGTAGTGGAGCAAACAACCGGAGGAATCACCTTCCTGATGAAGAAGAATAAAGTGACGACCTATCAAGGAGTTGGTTCTTTTGTTGACAAGAATACCATCAAAATTACGAAGGATGATAAAACAACGGAAGAAATTACCACGAAGAACGTCATTATTGCAACGGGATCAAAACCGGCATCATTACCCTTTATTACCATTGACAAAAAAAGAATCATTACCTCAACAGAAGCACTTAATCTAACTGAAGTGCCAAAACATTTGGTCTTGATCGGTGGAGGGGTTATTGGCTTGGAACTGGGATCGGTATATGCACGTTTGGGTGCGAAAGTGACGGTGATCGAGTACCTCGATTCCATTATTCCTACAATGGATAAAGGCTTAGGAAAGGAATTGCAGAAATCGCTAAAAAATCTAGGTTTTGAATTCTTGTTAAGTCATAAAGTAACCGGAGCAAGTGTAAAGGGAAAAACAGTCACCGTAACTGCTGAAGATACAAAAGGAAATCCGGTAAAAGTAGAGGGCGATTACTGCTTAGTAGCCGTAGGACGTACAGCCTATACAGAAGGCTTGAATTTGGATGCCGTTGGTATTAAATTAGAAGAACGAGGTAAAAAAGTGCCGGTTAATGAGCACTTGGAAACGCCTGTTGCCGGTATATATGCAATTGGTGATGTGATTCGAGGGGCAATGCTTGCGCATAAAGCGGAGGAGGAAGGTGTTTATGTTGCTGAACTCATTGCCGGGCAAAAGCCACATATCAATTACAATCTTATTCCCGGTGTCGTATATACATGGCCGGAAGTTGCCAGCGTAGGTGCAACCGAAGAACAGTTAAAAAACGACGGTATAAAGTATAAAGCCGGGTCTTTCCCTTTCAAAGCAAGTGGGAGAGCACGCGCAAGCATGGATACCGAAGGTTTCGTTAAAGTGCTAGCCGATGCCGGTACCGATGAAATTTTAGGCGTTCATATGATCGGACCACGTGTGGCCGACATGATTGCAGAAGCAGTTGTTGGTATGGAATATCGTGCGTCAGCGGAAGATATTGCACGTATTTGCCATGCACACCCAACATTTACTGAATCATTTAAAGAAGCAGCTCTAGCAGCGACGGGAAATAGAGCAATTCATATTTAGTAAGGTAAAAGGCGTAGGGTGTAAGGTTTACGGTAAGGCTACCATCGCTTTATACCTTACACCTTATCTCTTACACCTTAACTTACTCCTTTAACACATGAATTTTCATACAAGAAAATGGGTAAAACCCGAAGATTTAAACCCAAACGGCACCCTGTTCGGCGGGACCTTGTTACGCTGGATCGACGAGGAGGCTGTGATTTATGCCATTGTGCAGTTAGGGAACTCCAAAGTTGTGACGAAATTTATTTCGGAGATTAATTTTGTGAGTTCTGCAAAGGCTGGGGATATCATTGAATTGGGTATTCAAGCTACACATTTTGGAACTACTTCAATTACGCTGACCTGTGAAGTACGGAACAAAATTACAAGAAAGAGTATCCTGACCATTGATAAATTGGTGTTTGTAAATCTTGATGATAACGGGAATCCGGTTCCTCACGGAAAGACCGAAATTACTTACGCTTTTGCCGGCGATAGACCTTAAGAAGATTTTAATATTTTCATGAATAAATTATTCGGCATCCTATGGCGATACTTCGCCTTTTGGATGCTTTTTGCTATCCTTTGTAGAGCCTTTTTTCTGGCTTATTTTCACGAACAACTCCACCTGTTACCTTGGATGGAAGTCCTGAAAATATTTGCATATGGGATGCGTATGGACGCTTCCATGGCTGCTTATATTTGTGCCATCCCCACTTTAGTGCTGATTTTGAGGGTCTGGGTTGATCGCTTGCATATTTCTCAACGTCTATCTCGCCTGTATGTATGGAGCGTAGTAATCGCTTGCTCCCTGATCAATATTATTAATTTTAATATTTACCGGGAATGGGATACATTAATATCATACAAGGCGGTCGATTTATTTTTAGATTCACCTCATTTAGCCATTGCTTCCGCCGCCTCGTCTCCTATTTTTTTATCCTCGCTCTTATTGCTGAGTTTAAGTTGTCTTGGCATTTACCTGGCTAGATGGATGAAGATTTACCAATGCACTTTTGTCGGCATAAACAAATGGTATAAAAAAACTTTCACATCGCTGGGGCTTCTATCCGTGGTTTTTCTATTAATACGTGGAGGATGGGGGCTGACACCGCTAAACCCGTCTATGGTCTATTTCGCTACCAATGCCTTCCCCAACCATGCAGCTACCAATGTATCTTGGTATTTTATTAATGATATCTTACATGCCGGCGGATTACATCGTAATCCTTATATCAGCATGAAAAATACGGAGGCCAAGCAAGCGATCGCTCCGTTACTTAAAACTACAGCAGGGCACACTACACGAATTCTAAGTCGATCAAAACCCAATGTGGTTTTAATTATCCTGGAAAGTTTTACAGCCGATCTGGTGCAATCACTTGGAGGTGAGAGGGGAGTGGCACCAGGTTTGGAAAAGCTCATTGCGGACGGTTTATTGTTTGATCACATATATGCATCAGGAGATCGGACGGATAAGGGAATGATTGCCATCTTGAGTGCTTTTCCGACCCAATCATCCAAAAGTATTATAAAGAATATCCAAAAACAGGCTGAGCTTCCTTCATTAATGAGCGATTTTAAAGAAAAGGGATACCATACTTCTTTTTATTATGGGGGAGAAAGTGAATTTTACAACTTCAAAGGCTATATGTTAAGTCATGGATGTAGGAAGATCGTCGACCAGCTCTGTTTTCCACATCGTGAAGCCCGATCGAAATGGGGAGTATTCGACCATGCGACATTCGGTAAACAGCTGCGCGGCCTCGATAAAGAAAAACAACCTTTTTTCTCTACTTTACTGACGCTGAATAATCATGAACCTTTTGACCTACCGGGTGTGCATCGTTTTGGAACGGATAATCTGCCCAATCTTTTTAGGAGTACGGCTTTTTATACCGACTCGGTTTTATGTAGTTATTTAAAACAAGCCAAAACGAAGCCTTGGTATAAAAACACGCTCTTTATTATTGTGGCCGATCATGGCCATCGTTTGCCATTGGAACAATGGGAAAGTAATTGCCCCAAGCGTTATCGTATACCTTTGTTATTGTATGGAGATGCGTTGCAACCTGCCTATCGCGGAAAGCGAATCAATAAGATAGGAAGCCAAGTTGATCTAGCGGCAACTTTATTAAACCAATTAGGCTACGACGCTAAACCGTATACATGGAGCAGAGATTTGCTGAATGACAGTACCGTTCCCTTTGCTTTTTTCAGTTGGTCTGACGGCTGGGGAGCGGTGAATGGACATTGCCGGGTGGCTTTTGATAATGTCGGAAAAGTAATGAGTTACCAGAAGAGTTTGGATTCGTGCCAACGCAGTAAAGAAGATTTGCTTCATCAAGGAAAAGCGTATATGCAAGAGGTGTATAATCAATACTTAGCTTATTAATTGAGAGGCGCAATGAGCTTTAAGTGCCGGCAGACTCTAAGTGAGACGCAGTTTACTTGATCGGATGATAGGTTAATTCATCCTGAATCATCCGGTTATTGTATTGTTGAATAAAAGCGTTTAGATAAGTTTCCATTTTTGCCAATACGATCGGTTCGTCCTTAATTAGGTTATGCTTAGTGAGTCGGTCCTCCTTTAGGTTATACAAAGCGGTACTAACCTGTCCATCGTTTAGCAAAAGGTAATCACCATGATAAAGACTAAAGGTGCCGTCATTATTATTTATGACAAAATTGTCTGTTTGCGGTGAGAAAGCATTGAATCCAAACGCAAAATAAGGTTTATCATAGTGTAGATAACTTAATACGCTGGGCATAATGTCAATCTGTTGTACAAGCTTGTCGGCTTTTCCTTTTAGGTTTCCTCCGGGATAATAAAATAGTATCGGAATAGAAAACGCACCGGGGATGGTTTGATACTCGGGGAAGTATGAAACGGTTGCATGATCAGCGCAAAGTACAAAAAGCGTTTGTTTAAACCAGGGCATCCTCGAGGCGGTTTCGAAGAATTTCCTCAATGCCATGTCCGTATAACCCATCGGTTCCTGCACTTCCAACGGCCCTCTCGGAAATTTGCCGGCATACTTGGCCGGTACTTTAAAAGGATGGTGAGAAGACAAGGAAAAAAAAGCCGTAAAAAAGGGTTGATGGAACGTATTGATGGTTTTAGCCATAAATTGCATAAAAGGTTCGTCCCAAATGCCCCAAATGCCATCGAAATCGGCATCGTTGTTATATTCGGTTTTGCCGTAATAGTGCTCGATACCTGCAAGTTTTGTATACGAGGAAAATCCCATGGAGCCGTTGGGTGCTCCGTGAAAAAAGGCCGTTTCGTAACCTTTATCGGCCAGTAATTTCGCAATGCTCGTTGTCTTGTTACCGGAATAAGCGGAAAGAACAAAGGGTTCCCGGATGGAGGGGATACCGGAAATAATCGATGGCAGTGCATCAATGGACTTTCGCCCATTAGCATATGTATGTGTAAAAGTGTAACTGTTTTCAACCAGCGAATCAATAAAAGGAGTATAACCTTTATAGGTTCCGTTGGCTAAATCTCGATTTAACGCTCCTACATGTTCCTTTCCTAAACTTTCAATAATCAAAAAAACCACATTAAGCGGTTTAAAGGCAGCTGTATCGTGTGGTAGGTGAATCGGATTATATATCCCTTGAAGCGTCGCCTCATCGTAATAATGAACCGGTTTTAAACTGACTGCTTTTAAGGTTCGTATAATTGCGAAGGGTGTATTCAGTACGATGCTCATTTGATTGGGCGACTGGACGAATTCACCGGCATTGCTTAATGTGATAGGACGTGTGCTGTGGCGCCATCCTCCGCGCATGCCCACAACCGTTAAATAAGCGAAAGCAAAAAACAAAATCGTATGACTGAGATAATACCGA
This sequence comes from Olivibacter sp. LS-1, assembly GCF_008245145.1. Classification (GTDB taxonomy): domain Bacteria; phylum Bacteroidota; class Bacteroidia; order Sphingobacteriales; family Sphingobacteriaceae; genus Olivibacter; species Olivibacter oleidegradans. The sequence goes on from NZ_CP041643.1 coordinate 1,326,968, forward strand.
GCATTTCGTTTCATTGGATTCTTCAAACGAATGCAATCGTAAAGGCGAATAAACAAATAAATCAAAAAAATAAATAGAATAAGGAGGTACCAATAGCCGAGTAAAAAATCAACCGTTAACTTCCATTTATTCTGTTCATTGATAAATTGACTGAACACAGTACCGGTAGTACGCTTGAGCGTGAACTTATAATAAGCAATATCGATTAGGTTAGCAGCAATGCCGACGCTGTTCGTAACGATAAACAACCATTTGGCTACCTTTTGATAAAGTACATGATATCGAAATGGAAAAGGTAGAACCTGGAGTAAAATGTAAAGAATATTGATGTAAAGTAAAGCCGATAGGTCGAATTTGATGCCACCCAGAAAAATACTACTGAATTGCGAGGTGCTAATGTTTGGAAATAACGACTGATTGCCTAAATAAAATCCAAGCCTCAGTAAACTGTAAAGCACCAGTAAAAATATAAACCTAGCTATCAATGCTCCGTATATGGGCATTTTAACCGATCCGACCCTCATGTTTATTGGTATAGATTTAGTTAGCTTCGGTCTTTAATCTTTTTTCTACAACAAATGGTGCAAATGGCAAGAGCGAGGCAAAGAAAAATAAAAGGACTCTTCCAAATTTCCAACTATATTCTGTCCAGCATTGAATTAGCGAAAATACATAAGCAATAAAGAGAACACCGTGTGCCCAGCCTACATATTTAACTGCGAGTGGAAAATCTGCCCAGTACTTAAGCGGCATGGCAATAAATACCAACAAGATAAAGGAAATCCCTTCCAGTAAGGCTATTTTTCGAAATCTACGGACTGTACTTTTGTTGGCTGCAGTATTTGCTGACATTATAAATATGTTAATATTTTGTTAAATGCAGCAAAGGTAGGGGATCTATCTATTGATTCTTAATTCTTTAGAAGGTTTGACTTATTTATGACGGCAGCAGTGACTGTGAGTCGGACGAGTCAATTTATTAGTCAATTGGCTGATTAGCCAATTGACTAATAAGCTAATTAGCCGTGGTGGCTTTCATACTCTTTTACTTCTTTATGATCGTATTCCTCAACCATTAACTCTTCGATTGGCCTACCCTTTTTATCCCATCCCAAGCGGTGTAAAATGTTATCTACCACTTGATATACTACAGGCACAATAATCAAAGTTAAGAAAAGCGAGCTGATCAAACCACCTATAATAACCCAAGCAAGGCCATTTTTCCATTCAGAGCCGGCACTTGAAGCCAATGCGATGGGCAGCATCCCTATTACCATTGCAATAGTTGTCATCAAGATGGGACGCAAACGGGCATGGTTTGCATGGATAAGGGCCTGCCGTGTGCTATTCCCTTCCGCTTTCATTTGGTTGGTAAAATCCACCAAAATGATCGCATTTTTGGCAACGAGTCCGATAAGCATGATCAAGCCCAGAATAGTAAAGATATTCAATGAATTATTCGTCAATGCCAGGGCAAGCAATGCACCGATAACGGATAATGGAATGGAGAACATCACCACAAATGGGTACACAAAGCTATCATACAATGCTACCATAATCAAATATACCAAGACGATGGAAACCATCAAGGCAACGCCTAAGGTTCCGAAGCCCTCCGATTGATTTTCCATATCACCACCCCAAACATAGCTGACACCCGTCGGCTTCGGAATTGACCCTAACTTTCCTTCAAATTCCTGAATAACGGTACCCGATGGACGCCCCACGGCTTGCGATTGCACTTTAACCGAAGTACTTTTGTCCCTGCGCTCCAGTTGGCTAGGTCCCGAACCTTCTTTTACTACAGCAAATTGAGAAAGCTTAATGAGCTTACCGTCCTTGTTTGTGAAATAAAGATTCCGTACATCGTCAATATTCTTCCGGTCATAATCTTCAAAGCGAATATTGATATCATACTCATACTCGCCCTGGCGATATTTACCATCCGTATTACCATTAAAAGCGGTTTGCATGGTACCTCCAACAGTTTGCAGCGATAAACCAAGCGCGGTCATTTTATCGCGGTCTACTTCTACCGTGATTTCGGGATTTCCACTTTCCACTGAAAGTTTTGTTTCGGCAGCACCGGGAACTTTCGCTAAAAGCGCTCTTGCCTTTTCGGCATAAGCCAATACGCTATCCAGATCCGAACCGGTAACGACCATTTCAATTGGTGCTTGCTGCGCGGCTCCTAAAATATCAATCGGTACGGTTTTCACCTTGGCTCCTACCAATAACTTTTGAATTTCTCCTTTTAGCTTGGCAGCGTAAATATCAGATGATTCATCCCGTTCTTCTTTGGGAGTGAGTTTTACGGTAATTTCTGCTTTGTACGCAGTCGATTGATCAGCACCAAGGTTGTCGCTCGACTGACCGACGGTCGTGATTAAAGAAACAATTTCTTTCTTCTTGCTTAAGAAGTCCTCCGCCTTTCTAGTAACTTGGTTCGTTAATTCAAGAGAAGCATCTTTTGGCAATTCGATTTGGACCAAAAACTCCCCACGATCACTCTGTGCGAAGAATTCTGCTCCAATAAAACCACCAAAAGTTAATCCGCAAGACGAAACCAGTAAAAGTGAAACCGTAACGAGCGTGATTGCTTTATGATCCAAAGCCCAGTTTAATATACCCGTTACCCAATTAGTGAAACGATGCAACTGCTTTTCAAACCAAAGAATAAACCTTCCGATAAAATTACGGTTTGATATGCGTTCAAGTTTTCCAAATCGAGAGGTGAGTAGTGGTACGATGGAGAAAGAGGCCAATAAACTCAAAAGTGTAGAGATCATCACTACCACACAAAACTCCCGAAGAATATCAGATACTAAACCGGTACTCACTGAAATCGGAAGGAACACGACCACGATAACCATGGTGATAGACACAACGGTAAAACCAATTTCCTTGGTTGCGTCATAAGAAGCCCTCACTTTATTCTTTCCCATCTCCATATGCCGATAGATGTTTTCAATAACAACAATAGCGTCATCTACCAAAATACCTACCACAAGCGATAAACCGAGTAAAGACATGAGGTTTAATGTGAAACCAAAAAGGTAGATTCCAATAAAGGTTGCGACAAGTGAGGCAGGTATAGCCACCATAACGATGACGGCATTTCGTAAACTATGTAAAAAGAATAGCATCACCACCGCAACTAAGATAACGGCGAGGAATAAGTCATGTACCACCGCATCGGCTGATTCAAGCGTATAGTCGGACGTATCATTGGCGATAACAATCTGAAGATTTTCTTTTTGGTAATCAGTGGTCAAACGTTCAACAATTGCCCGTACTCCTTCACTTACTTTTACCGCATTTGCGTCCGAGGTTTTAAGGATCTGCAATATAATGGAGCCACTTCTATTTAGTCGCGCTATTTTTTCAGCATCCTCCTGTGCATCCTGTACGTCAGCAACGTCCATTAGTCGTATTTGTGCACCGTCGTCTGCCGTACTTATGACTAAATTTCGTAATTCATTAACCGATTTGTATTTACCGGCCAAGCGGATTAAGATATCTTGATTCTTGGTTTTTACACTTCCTGTTGGAAAATCCAGGTTCGAGTTGAGAATTACCTGTTGTACGTCCAGTGCAGACAAACCATAGGCTTCCAATTTCGCCGCGTTTAGGTTTACTTGTATCTCACGCTCCTGACCGCCGATTAAATTCACCTGCGCTACACCATTTACACGAGAAACAATGGGCTGAATGCGTTTATCAATTAAATCAAAAAATTGCGCATCATCCATATTGGCTGTAGCAGACAGCGTAATGATGGGGAGATCATCAAGCGAGAACTTGGCCAATGAGGGCGTTTCCGCGTCATCGGGCAGGTCTGACAATACTGCGTTGACTTTACGTTGCGCATCATTGATCGCATAATCGACATCCGCTTCACTGGTAAGCGTAATAGTAATAACAGAAAGCCCTTCAAAAGAAGTCGCTTCCAGTTTTTTAATATTCTCCATGGAAGACACTGCGTCCTCCAACTTCTTAGTAACGGTGTTTTCTACTTCATTCGGTGAGGCGCCCGGATAAATCGTTGAAATCGATACGACTCCCGGATTAAACTTAGGAAGCATCTCATAATTCAATGACAAATAACTAATGATTCCCAGTAAGGTTAAGGCGGTAAAGACCACGATAACAATAGAGGGGCGCTTTATAGATATTTCAGCAATTTTCATTCGAATAATTGTTTATTCATTTAAGTGACAAGGGTTTTATGCCCTATTTAGTCGTGTTATTACGTGCGTTTTCATTTGCCTGTGGTTTCACTTCCGTGCCATCAACAAGATTGATCTGGCCGCTGGTTATTACGGTTTCGCCTTCTTTCAGGCCGTCTATGATCTCTACCTGTTCACCTAAAATGCGTCCTGCAGTTACTTTCCGGAGTCGAGCAGTATTGCCATTTTGCAAAACAAATATTTCATTACTACTTACACTTCCCACAAAAGCACTTCGTGGTATAACAATTGTGGGTTGCTGTTCAGGTAAATCGAACGTAGCCGTTGCATACATACCCGCCTTTAATTGTTGAGTGCTGGAATTTTCCACTTGAATTTCTACCGGATAGTTCAGGGTATTGTCAGCTTTTGCAGCAATAAAGGAAATTTTACCACTGAATTTTTTGTCCGGAAATACGGTAGTTGTGATGCTTACCGGATCGCCAACTTTCAAGTTCACTACCTGTGATTCATTGGCATTAACAAGTAATTTGAGCCTCGAAACATCTACTATATCAAATAACGCTGTGCCGGGCGAAACATACGTACCCACTTCGATATTCCGCTTGTTAACAATACCCGATATGGGCGCTTTGATATAAGCATCAGCTAATCGGCGTTTAGCTTGTTGTACTTTATTTTCGGCATTGCGTACGTTGAGATTGATTTCGTCAAGTTGGGCCTTGGTAACACCACCGGTTTTAAAGGAGCTTTCGTATCGTTGCTGATCAGTCTTTAATTTACTCAATGCGTCTTCTGCCGCTTCCAGATCTAAATTAAGATATTCATCATCTATTCGCGTTAATAGTTGCCCACGGCTAACATGGGACCCTTCATCTACCAGGATTTGTGTAACTCGTCCGCTATTTTCTGCTAACAGGCTCAAATCTTGCCAAGCAGCGAAGTTGCCATTGGAAGAAAAATCGAGATTGATAGCCGATTTGCTAGCAGTGGTTGTACGCACCACAACAGCACCTGTACCCTTTGCTACGATATCCGTTTTGGCTTGGTTCTCTTTTTTGTTGTTATTCAATACCCACGCGATTATCGCCAGGGCACCGAGGACAATAAGTAGAGTAAAAATGATTCTTTTCATCTGTATATATTTATGTTTTACTTGCCAAATGAAGTGTACCATATCTGTTTAAAACTTGCATGTTAAGGTACGGGTGCTTCATTTGAATCTATCTATGGAATGAGAATGATCGGTTTGTATTTTATTCTGTTAAGAGTGATTTGATATTGCCGTTTGACTTAATCAGTTCGATTTGCGCTACTTTATAATTGAGTAGTGCCTCGTTATAACTGTTCTGCGCCGATACGAGATCCGTTTCTGCCGTTAATAGATCGGTTAAGCTTGCTAAGCCATTGCGATAATTGTTTTGCGTGCTATAGAATACTTCTTCGGCCAGTTTCTTATTTTCTTCTTGTGTTCGGATCGTTGTCAAGCTGTTCTTAAGTTGATTGTTTGCATTTTCATAAGCCATTTTTAAAGAGTTAGAGGTGTTTTTTATGTCTTGATAATTTTTTTGTATCTCAACATCCGCTTGCCTAACTCTGGAGCGTCTGGCAAAACCGTCAAATAGCGGCACTTTCAAGGTCAGCGTGATGGCAGACATATCAAAATTCAGCGCTTTGGACGAATAGGGATTAAATCTATTACTCTGTGTATTATAAATATAGTTGGCGCCAAGTGATAAGCTAGGGTAATATTCCGCAATTCTGGCCTTTTTTTGGTAACTTAATAAGGACTCTTGGCTTTTTAGTACTTTGTATTGCGCCATTCGATCCAAATTGAAACCATTGCCATCCAAGGCAAAGGCTTCCTGTTTTAAGGTCTGTAATTCACTTTGTGGAATTTGAATGTTTTCGTTAATGGGCATACCCATATAGTATTTAAGCAAGTTATTCTGTTGGGTGATAGCGGTTGATAAATCCTGTTTTTGAGATTCGAGATTGCTTAAGTTCACTTTCACTCGATCCAGATCGATTTTCTTTGCCAGGCCGAGATCATATTGACTGGAGGTCATCGTGAGCAATTTCTGCGTACGATCTATATTGGCATCAATCACCTTCATCTTTTCTTGATTGATGATTACCTGATAGTAGGCGGAAGCAACTTGTTGTATCACATTCTCTTCACTTACCTCTGCGGCCAATTTGTAATACTCTTCTGAACTTTTAGCCGCTTTTAATCCCGTAAAAACGGATTGGTTGAAGAGTTCCTGGTTCAATTGGACTTGTGTAAGGCCCGTCCAATATTGGCCCCCCGCAATGGCGACGAATTCACCGGGCTGGCCGCCCATGAATTCAGCCGGAACTACAAATTGTGGCAAAATCAAATTTCGTGTAAGGCTACTGGTGAGATCAACTTGCGGAAGCGCGCCGGCCCTTACTTCAGCTACTTTATGCCGACCGTTCAGGATGTCCAATCTGGCTTTTTCAAGGACCTCACTGTTTTTTATAGCATAGTTGAGCGCCTGCCTGAGCGTTAAGGAGTCTTGCGCTTTTAAACCTAAAGAGGAAATCAATATAAATGCGAAAACCAATAAGGGTTTTATAGATTTCATATGAGATGTTGTGTTATAATGTCAATTTGTTATCATTTTATGCCTTAGTCCATTTACAAATATCGCAGAGGCAATTTTCTGTTTTTCAAAGATTTCGCTGAAGATCGAAATTTCGGGAATGTCCTTGTTCGTAACTTTTGCTATGGAAACCATCGAGATACCTTTTAAGACGGTGAAATATATTTGAGACGTTTTTTCAACATCAAATGTTACAAGCTCGCCCGTTCCGATCGCTTTCGTAAATGCCAGACTGATCGCCGTTAATTCTTTGGTTTCAGCATAACGGCCTAATGCGTTTAACGCATCGATATTTAAGTTACTGTCGGCATAGCCCATGGTAACATGGAGTAGGTAATGCTTTTCAAAAAAGTTCTTCTTGATCCTTAAAAAGCCGGTCAAGGTATCCAGGATTTGATTCGACTCTTGAATAATACGGTGGTAGGCTTCCATCCCTTCTTCAATTAGATGTTTAATAACATCTACTACCAATGCGGATTTGTCCGGAAAATAATAATAGAGGTTTGCTTTTGATACGGAGATGTCCTCAGCAATTTCGTTCATGGTGGTTTTGTTAATACCGAAATGAGAAAATCTTCTTAAAGCCGCCTCAATGATGTGTTGCCTTTTTACTTCTATGTCCACGTTGACCTACTTACTTTTTAACTATTTTACTTTTTGACTTTTTATCTGTATTGGTCAAAAATAAAATGCAAAAAGTTACGCATCAAAAAAAACAGATTAAATAATGCAATATGACTTTTCTATGACGTTTTTTGGAATCGCAAGCCGTTCAGAAAAATAACGGCTAACTTTTTTTGCATTTTTGATATTTCATCAAATTCCTCTTTGGTCGGAATAAACATGACTTTTTTGTCTTTCAGTACACAGAATCGCATGCCGATCATGGCATTCAAAAATATTTCTGCAGTTTGTACCGGATCATCAACACGGATTTCGTCTCGCTGATTGGCTTTTTTAAAAATTTCTGCCAAAATCTTGATCTCTAAATTGCTTACAAGTTGCATAACTCGCGCTAGCTCATCGGGCATTTCCATGAGTGAATTAAGACCCTGGTCAAATAAATTATAATACTTCATGGTGAAGGCCAGCCGCATGTCGATCAGGTGCAATACCGCATCCTCACTTTCATCGATGTCTTTTAAACCCTGTTGGATTTTAGAGAACATTTTTTTTGCAATGTTTTCTAATACAGCGGCATATAAACTTATTTTATCGGGAAAGTAATAGTAGAGGAGCGCTTTGGAGAGGGATAGGTCTTTAGCGATTTCGGTCATGGTGGTTTTGGCAATGCCGAAATGTGCAAAACGTTTGGTAGCTGCTTCTATAATAAGCGTCCGCTTTTTATCGTGGTTATCCATTCGTGTCTTGTGTTCTGGAATACTGATGAATTAATTAGCTTATATTTGAACGATGCAAATAATAGCGCCTACCGGGGGCTAAGCTATTAATTGTATTCAACAAGTATCATATAAATATACGCAAAAATTGAAAAATTGAAAGAAAAAGTCAATAAACTAAAATTCTCCTTTGGTTCCAAAAACAGTTAAGCATCATTTAGTGACAAGATTTAAGAATGAATATAGTAAAACAAGTCTCATTAAAGACGTATAATACCTTCGGTGTGGACGTAAAAGCCGAGCAATTGGTACATATTGAGCACGAAAAGGATCTAACGCAATTGTATGATACAGGCGCGCTGCATCGCGATAAGCTCTTATTCATCGGCGGAGGCAGCAATATGTTGTTCGTCCGGGATTACGATGGATTGATAGTCCATATGGCGATAAAAGGCATTAAGCATCGCGAACGGGCCGGGGCTGTCGAGGTTCAGGCCGCAGGCGGCGAGGTTTGGCATCATTTGGTGCGCTATTGTGTCGACAGAGGTTTTGGAGGAATTGAAAATCTCAGTCTTATTCCGGGAACGGTTGGGGCCGCACCTGTTCAAAATATAGGAGCCTACGGTGTCGAGCTCCAAGATGTGTTTCTAAGTTGTCGTGCTTTTGATTTGGCCACCGGTACTTTTAAAACCTTTTATAAGGAGGATTGCCAATTCGGTTATCGAGAAAGTATATTTAAAGGTGCGTTGAAAGGAAAATATATTATTACAGAAGTAAACCTTTTATTGTCGAAGCAGTCTAAACTCAATACAACATATGGGGCAATTAATGAAGAACTAAATAGACGGGGGATTGCGCAACCGACTATCAAAGAGATTTCGGAGGTAGTATCTTCCATTCGGCAGAGCAAGTTACCGGATCCAAGTACAATCGGAAATGCAGGATCCTTTTTTAAGAATCCTGTTGTATCTGAGGACACTTTTAGGACCTTAGTGTCTGATTTTGTAGACATTGTTTACTATCCTTTTGGATTGAATCAATATAAGCTTGCCGCGGGTTGGCTTATTGAACAATGTGGATGGAAAGGAAAGGTAGTGGGAAATGTTGGTACTTGGAAAAATCAAGCTTTAGTGCTTGTTAACCACGGAAACGCCACAGGTTTAGAGATTTATAAGCTGTCCGAAACCATTATTGAAAGTGTGAAAAAACGTTTCGGTGTTTGCCTAGAGCGAGAAGTAAACGTCATTGGGGTTTAAGTAAAAATTAACTATTCATTAAAAATTATTTTCTTTTGAAACTTTGTCATTGTTTTGGCGAGATAGTTGTATTGATATAGTCGTTAAGGTATTATAAATAATTAAGCTATTTAAAATGCGATTGTATTAAACTCGGTAACAAGGAAAGCCTTGTTTCCACAAACCCTAAACAGTATGACAAAGCTAGAATTTAACACCATGGTAACCCAGCAGTCGGACTCGTTGAAAATGTATGCATTACACTTTACCCATGATGACGAGGACGCAAATGATTTAGTTCAGGATACTGTGCTCAAGGCAATTACTTATTATGAGAAGTTCAAAGAAGGTACTAATTTGAAAGGTTGGCTGTACACTATTATGAAGAATACCTTCATTAATAATTACCGCCGATTTGTAAAAATCAGCACCTTTGTTACGAAGTCTGATGAAATTTCTTCAGCCAATTTAGCCTATAGTGCGACTGGTAATAATGGAGAAAATAAGTTCGTAATGGATGACATCAAACATGCCATGACCAATCTTTCCGATGATTATTATGTCCCCTTTACGATGTATTTTGAAGGGTATAAATATCATGAGATTGCAGACCACCTAGATATACCTATCGGTACGGTGAAAACCCGGATACACGTAGCTCGTAAAACATTGAAAAAGTCGTTAAAGCCTTATCAATCAAGAGATAAGTCGCACGCCTACGCTGCTGCAGCTATTTAAAAAAAATTATTTCGTTAAAAATATAAGTATAAAGAGGGAAGCTCGGATCATAAGATTTGTCTTTCCTCTTTTTAATGCGATTTCTTTTTAGTTAAAATTTAAGGAGTTGCTCGCCTGCTCAAATGTTTTAGCGTTGATGGAGGGGGAGTTGTTAAGTTGGAAAGTAGTTGAGTAGTTGAGTTGGAAAGTAGTTGAGTGGTTGAGTTGGAAAGTAGTTGAGTAGTTGAGTTGGAAAGTAGTTGAGTGGTTGAGTTGGAAAGTAGTTGAGTAGTTGAGTAGGAAAGTAGTTGAGTAGTTGAGTAGGAAAGTAGTTGAGTAGTTAAGTTGGAAAGTAGTTGAGTAGTTAAGAAGGAAAGTAGTTGAGTAGTTAAGTAGGAAAATAGTTGCGTTGTTAAGCCTAAATGGGGTTATCACGGGATGATACCAAAGTAATATTATGCGTATTTTTGAATTCGAAAATACCTTTATGCAAACATATAGCAAAGCGCAGCTTGCCAAACGAAATGGACAGGATCGGGATGAAATTTGGATAGCTTTCAAAGGCAAGATTTACGATGTGACAGACAGTCGTCTGTGGCGAAACGGAACCCATTATGAACATTGGGCGGGTCAGGATTTGACGGAAGAGTTGACAGCTGCCCCACACACGGCCCTGGTCTTTGAGCGTTTTGAGGTAGTTGGAATGCTCGAGGATTGATAACCGTTGAGAATCCGAAAATTATCGCCTATACTGAAACCTTGAGCTAGCTACTCAGTAGGTAGTTTCTATCCTTATATTAAATAATAAAAGAAGTAAGGGTGCTGAATGTTTGAACCCGTTCGTGAATCTCCTGTGCACTGAGCGATTCGATCCGTTCGGTTCCGAACTTTTCTACGCAAAAGGAAGCTAATGCAGAACCGTAAATCACGGCAGCTTTCATGCTTTCAAAATTAATAAAACCCTTATTGGCTAAATAACCAATAAATCCACCTGCGAAGGTGTCGCCGGCACCGGTTGGATCAAAAACTTCTGCTAACGGGAGGGCAGGAGCAGCGAATATGCTGTTTTCGCCAAATAAAAGAGCGCCATGTTCACCTTTTTTAATAATCAAATATTTTGGTCCCATATTCAAAATGAGTTCAGCAGCTTTGACTAATGAATATTGACCGGATAGCTGACGGGCCTCTTCGTCGTTTATCGTTAACACATCCACTTGACGAAGTACTTTTTTCAGGTCGTCAAGCGCAATGTTCATCCAGAAGTTCATGGTGTCCATAACCACGAGCTTGGGCCGCCTTGTCAACCGTTCAAGCGCTGTGAGTTGAACCTGTGGACTTAAATTGCCTAATAGGATGTATTCGGCCATTTGGTAACTGCTCGGTATGATGGGGTCAAAGTCGCCTAAAACATTCAGCTCCGTAACAAGGGTATCACGTGTATTCATGTCGTTATGGTACTTTCCCGACCAGAAGAATGACTTTTCTCCCGCTTTGATCTGGATCCCTGAAATATCAATATGTTTATCAGTGAATTTTTCGAGGTTGCCCTGGCCAAAATCTTCACCAACTACACTGATTATCTTAACATCATCGTAAAGATAGGAAGCTGCCAGAGCTGCATAACTGGCGGCACCGCCGACAATTTTATCAGTTTTACCAAAAGGAGTTTCCAGGGCATCGAAAGCCACGGATCCGAGGATGATCAAGCTCATACTATTATTTGTAACCTATGTAAACAAAAAAACCCCGTAAACTTACGGGGTTTGCTCCTGAAGCTGGGCTCGAACCAGCGACCCTCTGATTAACAGTCAGATGCTCTAACCAGCTGAGCTATTCAGGAGTGCTTTCTGGCTATTGCGGTCCACAAATATTGTCCTTTTGTGAACTGCGATGCAAATATAGGGTAATGTTTTAAATTGTCAAACGATTTTTTTGTTTTTTGTGCTTCTTATAGCGAATTGATCAATTAGAAGGCTCATTTTCAGAAGGAAAAAAATAGCACTTTTCCAAATCATTATGTCGAGAAGAGTGCGCTGGATGAAGGGCAGGGGGCCAAGACGTCGATATGTGGCCAATCCGTATCAATCTTTCCATTACACTTCGTTGCGGTCGAGATCACGGACTGCCACGATAGTGGAATATGTGTCACTCGAAACAATACAAAAGGCCAATTGTTAGCTTAAAACAATGGATTTTGTCCATCAAGTATTTGCGCGGAATATCGTTTTATTTTCTTAGTGTTTGTTGTACACTATTGTTGAAATTTAATGCTATATTTGTCCGTGTATTTTTGACGATAAAAAAGGTAGATAATTTTGCGTAGCATCTTAAAAATTGTCACTTTTGCGCATCGTTTAAGAATCGGCATTTAAAATTAATATTATGAATATTGTAATCGTTGGCGGTGGTTTTGCTGGGATGAATTTGGCCAAGCAATTGTCAAAGGACGGCAGCCTGAACATTACATTGATAGATAAAAATAACTATCATTTCTTTCCTCCCCTAATTTATCAGGTAGCGACTGCTTTTATTGAAACATCGATTATTACTTATCCGTTTCGAAAAATGTTCAGTAGTGCGCGCAACTTTCGATTTCATTATGGAGGATTGGAATATATTGACACCCAAAACCAGGTGGTGACCACTACGTCAGGCAAAGTGTCTTATGACTACTTGGTGTTGGCGATGGGAACCGAAACTAACTATTTCGGTATGGCCAACGTAGAGAAGCATGCCGTACCGATGAAAACAATTGACGACGCAATCAATCTTCGTAATCACATTTTGCGCAATGGCGAGCGTGCTGCCCAAGAACATGATGATGAAGAACGTGAGAAGTTTTCAACAATCGTTATTTCAGGAGGCGGTCCAACCGGGGTTGAGTTGGCGGGTATGTTAGCCTATATGAATAAGAAAATTTTGGCGAAAGAGTACCCTGAATTTTCTCCGAATGGCAAAATGCGGATTGTATTAGTTGATATGGCGCCAACGTTATTAGGACCGATGAGTAAGAAATCACAACAAGAAGCTTTAGATGTGCTGCGCGATATGGGTGTGGAAGTAAAGTTGAACACCGGTGTAAAAGATTACGTAGATGGAAAGGTGTTGTTCGCTGACGGAACAAGCATCGCTACTGACACATTGATCTGGTCATCAGGTGTCATTGCAAAAGAAGCACCTGGTTTACCGAAAGAGGCGATTGGCCGTGGTAGAAGAATTTTGGTGGACGAATATAACCGGGTAAAAGGCTTGGATAACGTGTTCGCTATCGGAGATATCTGTTTGCAAACAACGGATAGTGCGTTCCCTAATGGGCACCCGCAATTGGCGCAAGTTGCTATTCAACAGGGAAAACTGCTCGCAGAAAACCTTGTTAATATGGTTGAAAAGCGGCCCTTGAAGGCATTTAAATACAATGATAAAGGCAGCATGGCGATTATCACCAAGAATAAAGCAGTAGTAGATTTGCCTAAATTTACATTCACCGGTTGGTTTGCCTGGTTAACTTGGTTGTTTATTCACATTATACCGATTGCCGGATTCCGCAATAAAATAAAGCTGGTAACCGGCTGGTTCTGGTCGTTCTTAACAAATAATCCAAGTTTACGTCTGATTATTCGGCCTATTGATCAGCACAAAAACACCGAAGAAGCCATGGTAGAAGAAGTTAAAAAATAAATTTTCTTCTTATAAAAAAAGCGTCCGTTTCAGCACTGAAACGGACGCTTTTTTTATGAACGCCTATTATATTATAGCAAACTTTGTAGCAAAGGTTTCCATCCAACAATACCGTCCAATAACTTTTCAAGGTCTTTGATGGCTACACGCTCTTGTTCCATGCTGTCGCGATGCCGAATAGTAACAGTATCATCTTGCAGACTTTGATGATCTACCGTAATACAGATTGGTGTACCAATCGCATCTTGCCGACGATAGCGTTTGCCGATCGCATCTTTCTCCTCGTAAATAATATTATAGTCGATTTTGAGTAAGTCCATCACCTCCCTCGCTTTTTCAGGCAAGCCATCTTTTTTTGTCAAAGGAAATACCGCCGCTTTAATAGGGGCAAGCGCGGGATGAAGATGTAATACAGAGCGGGAATCCTGCTTTTCATCTGTGCTCAAATCTTCCTCTTCATAAGCGTTACAAAGGATGGTTAAGAACATACGATCCAAACCAATGGAAGTTTCAATAACATAAGGAACATAATTCTGGTTAATCTCCGGATCAAAATATTGCAGTTTCTTTCCCGAAAAAGTTTGATGTTGACTTAAATCAAAGTCGGTCCGGGAATGAATGCCTTCCACTTCTTTGAAACCGAACGGGAATTCATATTCAATATCAACTGCGGCATTGGCATAATGTGCTAATTTTACATGGTCATGATAACGGTATTTCGAAGGATTCGGCTTTAAAGCTAAATGCCACTTTAAACGTGTTTCCTTCCATTGGTTATACCACTCAAGCTCGGTGCCCGGGCGAACGAAAAATTGCATTTCCATTTGCTCAAATTCACGCATACGCATGATAAACTGGCGGGCAATTACTTCATTTCGGAAGGCTTTTCCGATTTGAGCGATACCAAAAGGAATCTTCATCCTACCGGTTTTCTGTACATTCAGAAAATTGACGAAAATACCTTGCGCGGTTTCCGGGCGAAGATACACCTCCTCAGACCCATCGGCCATAGCACCCATTTGCGTACTGAACATTAAATTAAACTGACGGACCTCGGTCCAATTTTTCGTTCCCGAAACGGGGCAGGCAATCTCATGTTCTTCAATGATGGATTTTAGTCGACCTAAATCATCGCTGTTTAAGGCAGCATCTAGATCGGCTTGGAGTTTCGCCGCTTTATCGGTTTTACCATCCTTTTCATACCGTGCTATTTTATCTTCAATTAGCTGATCTGCCCGGTAACGTTTTTTTGAATCTTTGTTATCAATCATCGGATCGTTAAAACCATCAACATGGCCGGAAGCTTTCCATATTTTAGGATGCATAAAAATAGCCGAATCTATCCCTACAATATTCTCATTTAACTGCACCATAGCCTTCCACCAATAGGTTTTAATATTGTTTTTCAACTCAGCCCCTAATTGGCCGTAATCGTACACGGCACTTAAACCATCGTAGATTTCACTGGAAGGGAATACAAAACCATATTCCTTTGCATGTGATATAACATTTTTAAAAAGTTCGTCGTTAGTCTTCATTCTTACCTTTTTATATAAGCGTCGAAACGAGCTGTTAAAGCGACAGCTCTTATTTCTTTTGAAATAAATTTAAACGGATTTTAACAGGTTGAGCTATCGTTCTCTTGTCGTTTTCCATAGCAGAGACAAACCTATACAAAATTCTTTTATTTTTCGCTATAAATTAAATTCCTATCCGGGAAATCGCTTTAATTCCTTTAAGCCCTTCAGATAGGAAACACTTTTTTGTTTTATAAGAATATGGCGTTCATATTATAAGAAAAGAAAGCGAAGTGTTGTTTTACAAGGTGTTTGTCAATAGCTTTGTAGGATCAAATCGAGCAGCATCACAAAATTTCATGAAGCGGTTATATTTAAGTTTATTATGGTTACTGAGCATCGGTATAAGCGCTTGCTCATTAACGGAGGCGACAGGCAACGGTTACAGTGAGGCTTCTAAAATAGCACTTTCTTCAGTTGAGGACTTGTATAGGTTTATGACCTATAGTGATCGACGTGTACCCCTTGTTAGTGCACACCGCGGTGGGCCCGAGCCGGGATATCCTGAAAATGCCATTGAAACATTTCAACATAGTGCTAATAAACAACCGCTAATCATCGAATGTGATATTGCGTTAACGAAAGACTCCGTTTTGGTGATGATGCACGATGATAAACTAGATCGTACAACGACGGGCAAGGGGTTGCTTAGCAATCATACCTTGGCCGAACTTAAGGCACTAAAATTAAAAGACAATGAAGGTAAGGTTACATCCTTTAAAATTCCTACACTGGATGATGTGTTGAAGTGGGGAAAGGGAAAAGTAATCTTTACGTTGGATATAAAAAGAGGCGTGCCGATGGATTTGGTAGTGGACGCTGTCAAGCGTCATCAGGCGGCCTCTTACTCCGTTATCATCACCTACAATGCCACCCAAGCGGCTCAGGTACATCAACTGGCTCCTGATTTGATGATATCGGCCAGTATCCGAAAGATGGATGATTTGTTGCGATTGAACGATTACGGTATTCCCGATAACAGATTGCTCGCCTTTGTAGGCGTCAGTGAGCCCGAGCCATCCTTATATAAGCGGTTGCATGAGCACGGGATTATGTGTATATTAGGAACTATGGGCAACTTGGATAAACGGGCGGAAAGTCGGGGTGATGGCCTTTACTATCAACTTATAGAACGAGGTGCCGATATTTTATCCACCGATCGGCATAATGAAGCAGGCGTGCAACTGGCAAAATACCGTAAAGATCATCAGATTCGGGCTTATTGATAACTGAAAATTTAGTTGCTATGTTGCTAGCGGTCAAGAACCTCACCAAAACATTTGGAAATCAAGTAGCCGTCAATGATATCTCCTTCGGTATCGAGGAAGCAAAGGTCGTTGGATTTTTAGGTCCCAATGGGGCCGGGAAATCGACTACAATGAAAATGATTAGCGGATTTATCAGGCCTTCTACAGGAAGTGTAAGCATTCACGGGATCGATGTGCAGGAAAAAGAATATGAAGCAAAACGTTTACTAGGCTATCTGCCGGAAAATAACCCTTTATATGGAAGTATGTATGTTCGCGAGAGCTTGCAATATACCGGGAAGCTATATCGCTTACCTAACTTATCTAAACGTATAGAAGAAGTTATTGATATGGTAGGTTTAGGAGACGAGCAGCAGAAAAAAATCAAACAGTTGTCGAAGGGATATAAGCAGCGTTTGGGGATTGCGCAAACCTTATTGCATAATCCACCCGTGTTAATTTTGGATGAGCCGACGGCGGGGTTGGATCCAAACCAATTGCATGAAATCAGAAATTTGATCCGTTTATTGGGGCAGGAAAAGGTTGTAGTCTTATCCACACACATAATGCAGGAAGTAGAGGCCATTTGCCAAGAGGTAATTTTTATTAATAAAGGAAAGCTAGTAGGAAACTTTTCAATTGAAAAAAGGCCTGAGATGTTCGAAAACAAGAACTTAGAGCAAGTGTTTTACGATTTGACCAAATAATATTTTTAAAGCGAACGGTTTTCAAAAAAACATTATGGCATGTTTTATGTTAATTACCTAGTAACAATTAACAAATTAGATAATTAACAATTGAAAACTATGAAGCGTGTATTTTTATTCTCTGCATTAGTATTAGGAAGTTTCCTAGGGCTAAAAGCCCAAAACGTGGACGTAAACAAGCCACAGATGTCTGAAAGTGTAGGTATGGTTCCTATACAGAAAGGTAACTGGATGGTTGGCGGAAGCTTAGGATCCATGGGCTATAGTTTTGAAGGCGAATCTTTCAATGTCAATATTAACCCGCGAGCCGGTTATTTTGTTTCTGACGGTATAGCTATTGGTTTATCACTCAATGGTGGATTCCAGTCGGTAAAAGATGCTGATGATATTTGGACTTATGGAGTAGCTCCCTTTGTTCGCTACTTTTTCCCGGAAGGTTCGTCTGCTACCGGACGTTTCTTTGGTCAGGGAGAAGTAGGTATTGCAGGGGCTAATAACGGAAGTGATGTAACCTTTGCTGCCGGAGTTGGTTTAGGTTATGCGCACTTTATTACGAGAAGTGTTGCATTGGAAGCAGTTGTAGGGTATAATTATTCAAAGGCCAACAATGCGAGCGCTCAGGCACAAAATGGTTTAGGGTTTAATTTGGGTTTCCAAATTTATCTTCCCGGACAAGGTAACCGATAAAAAGCACTTAACATGAACAAGAAGAGGAGGCTCCGAACCACGGGCTTCCTCTTTTTTGTTTTTAATTTCGACCACATTCCCGTTTTTAGCGCTTTTTTGTAACTTCGAGACCTACAAATAAATCGTGAATCCGTGTTCAGCATTCTGATAAAAGACGTTTCTACTTTTTTTCATTCACTCGTTGGCTATTTAACCATTGCACTTTTTTTAGTGGTATCAGGTCTCTTTCTTTGGGTCTTTCCCGAAACGAGCGTTCCGGAATATGGATATGCCACCCTAACCGGTTTTTTTTCTATAGCTCCCTATATCTTTATGTTTCTGATCCCCGCCATTACCATGCGGGCTATTGCAGGAGAGCGGGAAGAGGGTACCTACGAATGGTTGATGACAAAGCCCATAAGTTATTGGCAGCTCATCCTCGCTAAATATGCAAGCTGTTTACTTATTGTCACTATGGCCATTTTACCAACCGGTGTTTATTATATAAGCATTTATTATTTAGGTGCTCCGGTTGGCAATATCGATACCGGGGCCGTTATTGGTTCCTATATCGGACTCTTCTTGCTGGGAGCTGCATTTTGCGCGATTGGAATCTTTATCTCAGCCGTTTGCACCAACGCGGTAGTCGCCTTTTTGCTAAGCGCCTTTTTGTGTTTCACCCTCTTTATCGGGTTTGATTATTTGTCCACTTTGTTTGTTGATAGTGCCCTCTCGGAAGCCTTTACTTATTTAGGCATACTCGCTCATTACGATTCGGTTAGTCGTGGGGTACTCGATCTCCGCGATTTTTGCTTTTTTATAAGTTTCAGCGCCCTATTTCTCTTACTGACCTATCTCTTTATCGAAAGAGGCAGAAAAACAGTTTGGGGGCAGCTGAAGGGAATCATTTTACTACTTGTTGCCTTGTTGGGTGTCAATTTTCTTGCCAATTATAATTTTTTCAGGCTAGATTTTACCAGCGAAAAAAGGTATACGCTATCAGAGGTTTCCAAAGATGTGTTGCGGTCATTAACGGACGACCTTCGCGTAGTTGTCTTTTTAGAGGGCGAATTACCTGCCGGATTCCAACGGCTAAAAGGAGCTACTAAAGACATGTTGGCCGATCTAAAAGCCTATGCAGGAGGGCAAATCAAATATACTTTTATCAACCCGTTGAGCGAAAGCGGCGGACAAGAACAATCGTATGTAGAGGCTTTGGCTGCACGTGGTATAGAGCCTACCAATCTCAGTGTCAAAACAAGCGAGGGGTTGTCGCAGAAAACGATTTTCCCCGTAGCGGTATTGATGTATGGTGATGAGGAACTACCGGTGCAGCTTTTGCAGAATAATCGATTTATTAATCCCGAAGATGTATTGAATAATTCTGTTCAGAATCTGGAGTACACGTTCATCAACGGTATTAAGAAAATAACTTCCGGTGGAAAGCCGATAGTCGCTTTCACTGAAGGGCATGGTGAGCTGAACGATCTACAGGTTTATGATGCAATGCATAGTTTGGGAATCACCTATCAGGTGGGCCGGTTAAATTTAGATTCGATTTCTTTCGAAACGTTAAAACAGATCAAGGTGATGGTGGTAGCCAAGCCACAAAAGGCTTTTCCCGAGCTTCATAAATTTAAAATTGACTATTTTGTGCAACATGGTGGCAAGGTCTTGTGGGCCGTTAATCAGACGCAGGTCGAATTGGACAGTATGCGGAACTCAGGCAATCAAGTGGCAGTAGCCCGGTCGCTCAATTTAGATGACATGCTCTTTAAATATGGTGTGCGGCTGAACTATAATTTGATAGCTGATCTCAATTGCGCACAGATTCCGCTTCGGGTTGGTGAAGTAGGAGGGGCCGATCAATTTCAGCTTGTTCCCTGGTTGTTTTATCCTATTTTGGTGCCGAAGGCTACCCATCCGATTATAAAGAATATTGATGGCATACGTAGTGAATTTTCGGGAACGGTTGACACATTGCCGGCCGCCAATATCAAGAAAGAGATTATCCTGCGTTCGTCTCCCTTTAGTAAGGCGCTTAATGTACCGACACTAATTTCGCTTGATATGGTTTCACAAAATCCGAAGCCGGAAGATTTTAGGAGTACCGGCTATCCTGTGGGCGTGGTACTGGAAGGAGCGTTTCCTTCAGTGTTTAAAAACAGACCCGTTCCCGAACCGCTTGTTGATACATTCAGCTATCGGCAGCAAAGCCCGCAATTGTCCGGTAAGATGATTGTGTTGTCGGACGGTAACATACTTAAAAATGAGATCAATCAACAAGAACGTATGCCCTATAGCTTAGGTTGGGACCGCGCTACACAACAGCAGTATGGCAATAAGACCTTGCTGCTGAATATGGTTGATTATTTAAATGATGAAAGCGGAATTATTGCCTTACGTGAAAAAGAAGTGAAACTTCGTTTGTTGGATAAGTTGCTCATCAAGAATGATAAACTTTTTTGGCAAATACTCAATGTAGGAGGACCGCTATTGCTGCTATTTCTTTTTGGCCTATTACAGCACTGGATACGGAAGCGGAAATACGCCCATTAAATGGAGCGGTGTTTCCGCTTTCCTAAATCAGAGCTGCTTCCGTGTGTCGGGAAGACAGTTCTGTAATTAACGAGCTTTCATGGAGCCGTTTTCCCTGAATCGTTTATGCCATAAGAAAGCTTCATCCAAGAGATGGGGTGTTTGACCACCAATTTCGGCGACGGCGCGATCAAAGTAAGATTGCAACTCTTCTTTATAATCCGGGTGCACGCAGTTTCCAATAATCTTAAGTGCTCGCTCTCGTGGCGCTAAGCCTCGTAGGTCGGCATAACCTACATCGGTTACCACAACATCTACATTATGTTCATTGTGGTCGACATGCGTTACCATCGGCAACACATGGGAGATTTTATTTTCTTTAGAGGCCGCTTGCGTGACAAATATGCTAATATGCGCATTGCGGGCAAAATCGCCCGAACCTCCGATGCCATTCATCATCTGTGTTCCCGCAATATGCGAAGAATTTACATTGCCATAGATGTCGAATTCAATAGCCGTATTGATGCCGATGATGCCCAAGCGTCGGATAACTTCCGGGGCATTGCTAATGCTCTGTGGGCGCAATACCACCTTGTCTTTGTATTTTTCAAGATTGTCAAAAACCCGTTGGTAGCACGCTGCGGATACGGTAATGGAAGCTGCGGAAGCAAAGGTAAGTTTGCCTGCATCAATTAAATCAAAAGCACTGTCTTGCAGTACTTCCGAGAACATGGTGAGCCCTTCAAAGTCGCTTTCCGCGAGTCCTGTAAGCACGGCATTAGCTACCTTACCAATGCCTGCCTGTAAAGGACGCAGCGATTTTGACAAACGACCGTTTTTTACTTCCTCGGTAAAGAAGTCGATTAAATGATGAGCAATAGCAGCAGTTTTATCATCAATTACTGCAATATCGGCAGGGCTATCTTGTTGATGACTCAATACAATGGCTGCAATTTTCTCGGGCTCGACGTTGATAACAGCGGATCCAATGCGATCGTTCGGTCGAAAAATCTCAATGGCTTTACGATTGGGATAGGCCTCAGGAAGGTAAATATCATGTAAGCCATGTACATTTGTCCGTACGGCTGTATTAATCTCAATGATCACCTTTTTTGCTTTATTGGCAAAAATGGGCGAGTTACCAACAGAAGTGGTGGGCACAATTCCGCCTTCAGCGGTAATATAGGCTGCTTCAATAATTGCGATGTCAATCTCCGGAAGATGATGATCTAACAGCATTTCGCTGGTTTCACTTAAGTTTTGATCCACAAATAATACGTCGCCCCGGTTGATGGCTTTCCGTAATACCTTATCTACCTGAAAAGGCATGCGCCGAGCCAAGACACCCGCTTCTGTGAGTTTAGCATCTGTTTCGTGACCCAAAGACGCACCGGTAATCAGTGTGATTTTTATAGGACGTGAGGTGTTGTTCGCTGCCAAAGCGGGAAGAATAACCTTACTGTCGCCTGCTTTGGTGAAGCCGCTGGAGGCTATCACCATCCCATCTTGAAATAAATCCAATACTTCGCTTACCTCTTTTACCCGATCCAACAAAGAGGTGTTTCTTATTCTATCGGTATGCATAGTTATTTGTTTATTTAGGAAATAATAATTTAGCCCCAAGCGTTTTAAAATATTACAATTATACCATTTTTACGATCGTCCTGTTTATTTTTGGTAGACATAGATTTATCGAGGGTAGCCAAAAAACATGTGTTTGTTATATTTGTCTGTACCTTCGTGATCAATCAGTATGACAGGCGAAAAATATTACATCACAGACGTAGATAAAAAAGAAGACAGTATATATTGTTATCATAACCAGATGGGTGAGAAATTTATACCCAGCCATCGTCACAAAAAGGGACAATTTTTGTATACCGAAGGAGGCGTTGTATTTGTGAAAACCCAAGAAAAATCGTATTTCCTTCCTGCCAGACACTATATGTGGATTGCCCCCGGCGTGGAACACAGCATTCATCCAAGCTCGCCTGAAGTGATTATGCGAAATCTCTATTTTCCGATTTACGCGTCTGACGATGCTTTCTATTTTAATACCAGTATCCATCCGGTAAACGATTTGCTATTGGAACTTATGCTGTTCACGCATCGATGGACGGGACATATCGACCCGCAAGATAGAACAGCCTATACAATTGTGGATGCTTTTAAGGTACTACTGCCACAGATCAGTAACTTTTCGCTGCCCTTATCGTTGCCTTTAGCCAAAAATAAGCGCCTGAAAGAAGTTACGATGTATTTAGAGGAGAACTTGGGTAAGGATTTTTTATTCAACGATCTGGCCACCGGGTTTGGTTTCAGCCCGCGTTCGCTCTCGCGGCTCTTTCAAAAGGACTTAGGTATGTCCTTTATTCAGTATTTAACCGCTTTACGCATGTTGAAAGCCCTCCAACTCCTGTTGGAAAAGTCTTTATCCATTAATGAAGTTGCATCTAAAGTAGGCTATAGTAGCTTACCCACCTTCAGCAATACATTTCAAAAAATAATTGGTGTTCGCCCAAGTGAGTACATCAAGATGAATATGATGAGCGGACGGGACAACTCATAACTTTTTTTAACTTTCTCCATTCTTTTTATTATCATTGCCGTTATATTTGACAGATATGAGATTCATCGTTTCAACTTCAACTTTACTTAAACAATTACAAGCCGTAAATGGTGCATCAAGTAGCAGCACTGTGTTGCCAATATTAGAGAATTTTCTGTTTGAGATAAAAGATAATTCACTTACAATTTCGGCTACCGACCTGCAAACGAGCATGATAACCTCTTTACAGGTAGAGTCGAAAGAAGAAGGTAAGGTTGCCGTTCCCGCTAAGATCTTAATCGAAACCTTGAAAACACTGCCGGACCAACCGATTGCATTTTCAGTCGATACACAGACTTTTGCGATCGAAATCAGCGCCGGTGATGGAAAGTATAAATTGAGTGGCGAAAATGCCGATGATTTTCCGAAAATCCCCGTTGTCGAAAACCCGTCTACCGTCCGTATTCCGGCGTCTGTTTTATCGGAGGCAATCAGTAAAACGATTTTTGCTGTAAGCAACGATGAGCTACGGCCGGCGATGACCGGTGTGCTTTGCCAGCTAACACCCCAAAATACAACCTTTGTTTCTACTGACGCCCACAAGCTCGTACGTTACCGTCGAGCAGACGTTAAATCAGAGCAGGTAACATCCATGATTCTTCCAAAGAAGGCACTGACTTTACTAAAAAGCTCTTTACCTTCAGAAGATGTTGATGTTGCTGTTGAATATAACAATACCAGTGCTTTCTTTAAATTCGGTAATATCCATTTAATTTGTCGCCTGATCGATGAACGTTATCCGGATTACGAAGCAGTCATTCCGCAGGTAAACCCCAATAAATTAACGATTGATCGCTTGTTGTTGCTGAACTCACTTCGACGGGTTGTCATTTTTGCTAATAAAACGACGCATCAGGTACGTTTAAGAATAACCGGTAGCGAGCTCAATATTTCTTCAGAGGACCTGGATTTTGCCAACGAAGCACATGAACGCTTAAGCTGTCAATATGAGGGAGAGGATACGGAGATCGGCTTCAACGCCAAGTTTTTAATCGAAATGCTTAGCAATCTGGAGTGTGAAGAAGTTGTCCTTGAGATGAGTACACCAAACCGTGCCGGTCTGTTATTGCCTGCGGTAGAGGAAGAAAACGAAAACATACTCATGCTGGTGATGCCGGTTATGCTGAACAGTCAAGGATAATTTAGTCATTTCGGAAAAAAGAAGAATACGTGGAAGTAATTAGCTCAATCATTGATTTCATCCTGCATATCGACAAGCACCTCGTAGAGATTGTCAATGAGTACCAGACGTGGACGTACCTAATACTCTTCTTAATTATTTTTGCAGAAACCGGTTTGGTAGTAACACCCTTTCTGCCCGGCGATTCCTTGCTTTTTGCAGCGGGGGCGATTGTTGCTAAGCCGGATACGGACTTGAATATTTTCCTAATGTGCGTACTGCTGATCATTGCCGCTGTATTGGGCGACTTGGTTAATTACCATATAGGTAAATATGTAGGTCCGGTTGCCTTCAGTGGAAAGTATAAACTTTTAAAAAAGGAGTATTTGGAGAAAACGCAACGCTTCTATATTAAGCATGGCGGTAAAACCATTATTTATGCTCGTTTTATTCCTATTGTAAGAACCTTTGCACCCTTTGTTGCAGGCATCGGCACGATGAGTTATGGCAAGTTTGCTTCGTACAACGTAGTGGGCGGTTGCCTTTGGGTAGCGTCTTTTCTGTTTTTAGGATACTATTTTGGTGGATTGCCCGTTATAAAGAATAACTTCACCTATGTGATATTTGCGATTATTCTGCTGTCGCTATTACCGCCTCTCATTGAGATGTTAAGGGGTAAAAGCAAGCAAAAAGAGGCAAGTGAAGGCCTTTGATGGCTAAGATCATTTCAATAAAAAAAATTTCTAGAGCGAATAAGGTGCTCCCCGCATCAAGAAAATTAAAAAAATAATTCGCTAAGTATTTGATAGTTAAAGGAAGTTTTCTATCTTTGCCGTCCCTTTGTGGGATTAGTATGTCTTGAACGAAGCCCTACTGCTTCGATGGACAAAAATAGAAATTAAATAAAATGTCAGGAATCATTGGTAAAAAAGTAGGAATGACCAGCATTTTCGATGCCGAAGGAAAAAATATTCCTTGTACGGTAATCGAAGCTGGCCCGTGCGTGGTAACGCAGATACGCACGGTAGAAAATGACGGTTATACAGCAATCCAGCTGGCTTTCGACGAAAAGAAAGAGAAGAACACGACCGCATCATTGAAAGGGCACTTTGCGAAAGCAAATACAACGCCTAAGCGTAAGTTGGTAGAATTTGAGGTTTTCCCTGAGGAGAAAAATCTTGGAGATGTTGTTACAGTTGATATATTCGCTGAAGGCGATTATATCGATGTAGTAGGTACTTCTAAAGGTAAAGGTTTCCAGGGCGTTGTGAAACGTCACGGCTTCGGTGGTGTAGGTGGCCAAACCCATGGTCAGCACAACCGTATGCGTGCACCGGGTTCATTAGGTGCTTCATCTTGGCCTTCTCGCGTATTCAAGGGTATGCGTATGGCCGGCCGCACAGGTGGCGACCGCGTTAAGGTTCAAAACTTACAAGTGTTGAAAGTGTACCCAGAGAAAAACTTGCTAGTTGTTAGCGGTTCGGTTCCGGGTGCAAAGGGTTCTTACGTAATCGTAGATAAATAAGAAGATGGAAGTACAAGTTTTAAACATTTCAGGTAAAGAAACAGGTGCCAAGGTGCAACTTCCTGAAGCGGTATTCGGTGTAACCCCCAACGATCACGCTATCTATTTAGATGTTAAGCAGTACTTGGCTAACCAACGTCAAGGTACACACAAATCTAAGCAACGTAACGAGATTGCCGGTTCTACCCGCAAATTACACAAACAAAAAGGTACTGGTGGAGCCCGTGCCGGTAGTATTAAGTCACCCTTGTTCAACGGTGGTGGCCGTATCTTTGGTCCTCAACCCCGTGATTACAGCTTCAAATTGAACAAAAAGTTAAAAGCTTTAGCTCGTAAATCTGCTTTAAGTTACAAAGCACAAGAGAACAACATTGTAGTTTTGGATGAAGTGAATTTCGATTCTATCAAAACTAAAAACTATGTGAAGCTTGTGAACGACTTAAACGTAGCGAACGAGAAAACCCTATTGGTTTTACCGGCTTTGAACAAGAATGTTTATTTATCTAGCAGAAACTTGAAAAAAACAAAAGTCATTACTGCAGCCGATATTAATACCTACGACGTATTAAATGCAGGTAAACTTTTGTTGACTACCGAGACTGTTAAAACATTGGAGGAGGCATTTGCCAAGTAACATGGAGATTATTAAGAAACCCGTATTAACAGAAAAAGCGGCACTTTTAACAGAAAAGTTGAATCGCTATACATTTAAGGTGGACCATAGAGCCAATAAGATACAGATCAAAGCTGCAGTTGAACAAATGTTCGGCGTTAATGTGGAGTCTGTAAACACCATGGTTGTTTGCGGAAAGACCAAGAGCCGTTACACAAAAGCAGGGAATATCTCGGGCCGTGCTCCTAAATATAAGAAAGCCATCATTACATTGAAAGATGGTGAAACTATTGACTTTTACAGTACTATATAATTAGAAATGGCAGTTAAAAGATTCAAACCGGTTACTCCAGGTACTCGTTTTCGGGTAGGAGCTGACTATAGCGATGTAACAACTAATGTACCTGAAAAATCATTAGTCGTTAAAATCAAAAAGTCAGGAGGTAGAAATAATACCGGTAAAATGACTATGCGTTATCTCGGTGGGGGACATAAGAAATCATACCGATTGATAGATTTTAAACGCGATAAAAAAGATATCCCCGCAAAAGTAGCCACTATAGAATACGATCCAAACCGTACAGCACGTATTGCTTTGTTGCATTATGTAGATGGCGAAAAACGTTACATTATTGCTCCGGAGGGCTTACAAGTTGGTCAGACAATTGTTGCCGGCGAACAAGTTGCCCCTGAAGTAGGAAATACATTACCATTAAAAAATATTCCGCTAGGTTCGATCATCCACAATATCGAGTTGAATCCGGGACAGGGTGGATCTATTGCGCGCAGTGCCGGAACTTATGCTCAGCTTTCTGCTCGTGATGGTAAATATGCGATCATTAAATTGCCTTCCGGCGAAACCAGGATGATTTTATCAACCTGTGTTGCTACAATCGGGGCGGTTTCGAATGCCGAAAAAGCTAACCAAGTGTTAGGTAAGGCAGGTAGAAAACGCTGGTTGGGCCGCCGTCCGCGTGTTCGTGGTGTAGCTATGAACCCGGTAGATCACCCTATGGGTGGTGGTGAAGGTAGAGCATCCGGAGGTCATCCACGCTCACGTAAGGGCTTGTTAGCAAAAGGCTTCAAGACTCGGTCAAAGAAAAAAACATCGAATCGTTACATCATTGAGAGAAGGAAAAAATAATGGCTCGTTCAATTAAAAAAGGTCCTTATATCGATCATAACTTAGAAAGAAAAGTTCTTTCTATGAATGAAACCAATAAAAAATCAGTTGTTAAAACTTGGTCACGTAGATCTATGATTTCACCTGATTTTGTTGGTCATACCTTCGCAGTTCACAACGGAAATAAATTTATTCCGGTGTATGTAACCGAGAACATGGTTGGCCATAAATTGGGGGAGTTTGCTCCAACTAGAACATTTAGAGGTCACGCTGAAAAGAAAAAATAATAGGCAATGGAAGCAACAAATAACGTAAAGAAGAAAAAATCTGTACTGATAAGAGAAAGAAAAGAGCAGGCACAGAAGGGTGGTGCTTCTACTGCCAAATTATTAAACTGCCCTACGTCTCCACGTAAGATGCGTTTGGTAGTGGATCTTATCAGAGGTGAAAAAGTTGAGAAAGCATTGTATATTCTGAAATATACAAATAAAGAAGCTGCCCTAAGGGTTGAGAAGCTGTTGTTATCAGCGATCAAGAATTGGGAAGCGAACAACGAAGATAAGCGCGTTGAAGATAGTGAACTTTATGTAAAAGAAGTATCTGTTGGAGGCGGCCGTCAATTAAAAAGATTAAGACCTGCACCGCAAGGTCGTGGCTATAGAATCCGCAAGCGTTCTAACCACGTAACCATTGTTGTTGACAGCAAAACTACTGAACCACAAAACTAATTAGGAGAAATGGGACAAAAAGCACATCCAATAGGTAACAGATTAGGAATCATCAAAGGTTGGGATTCTAACTGGTTCGGTGGCAACAACTACTCCGATAAATTAGTTGAAGATGAGAAGATCAGAAAATATCTTTCTGTTCGTATCGCTAAAGGTGGCGTAGCAAAAGTTGTTATCGAGCGTACATTGAAACGTCTTACCGTGACTATCCATACCGCTCGTCCGGGCATCGTTATCGGTAAAGGCGGTCAGGAAGTTGATAAGATAAAAGAAGAGCTTAAGAAGCTTACAAAGAAAGATGTTCAGATCAACATCTTTGAGATTAAACGTCCGGAATTAGATGCTCAATTGGTAGCTGATGGAGTAGCGAAGCAGTTAGAGGCTCGTATCTCTTTCCGTCGCGCCATGAAAACCACAATCGCTTCTACCATGCGTATGGGCGCAGAGGGTATCAAAATCATGTGCTCTGGTCGTTTAGGTGGTGCGGAAATGGCTCGTACCGAGCAATACAAAGAAGGAAGAATTCCTTTGCACACCTTCCGTGCCGACATTGATTATGCATTGGCAGAAGCCCATACTACTTATGGAAAAATAGGTGTTAAAGTATGGATCTGTAAAGGAGAAGTATACGGTAAGCGTGATTTATCTCCGAATGTAGGTCAAGGAAATGTTAAAGGTAGAGGTGAAGGTGCCAGCAACTTTAGCGGTGGAGATCGTAACAGAGGTGGCAACGACCGCAGAAGTGGTGGAAGAAACGATCGCCGTGGCGGACGTGGTGGCAACCGTGGTGGAGCTCCTAAGGGAAAAAACTAATTTAGGTATCATGAATGCTGTCATTAGACAGCTTGTTTAATCATATTAAAGACAATGTTACAGCCAAAAAGAACGAAGTTCAGAAAGATGCAGAAAGGCCGCATGAAGGGTAATGCCGGACGTGGTGCTGAGCTGGCTTTCGGATCTTTCGGTATAAAATCATTAGAACCGGCATGGATTACCAGCCGTCAGATTGAAGCGGCTCGTATTGCGGTAACCCGTTATATGAAACGTGAAGGTCAAGTTTGGATCCGTATCTTCCCCGATAAACCCGTTACAAAGAAACCTGCTGAGGTTCGTATGGGTAAGGGTAAGGGTGCACCCGAGTATTGGGTAGCAGTTGTTCGCCCGGGCCGCATGTTATTTGAGGCAGAAGGGGTTCCTTTGGAAGTGGCGAAAGAAGCTTTGCGCTTAGCTGCTCAGAAGCTTCCGGTACAAACCAAGTTCGTTATACGTAGAGATTACGTAGAAGCATAAATCGTCTAGCCCGCCGTTTGTTGGCGGGCCTGCCGTTACCAGGCCCGTACTAACTGGCTTGAAAAAGCCATAAACAAATTGGTTAAATAGACACAACAACAAATAAGAAGGTGGATAATTCCTGTTAAAAGGTGGATCCATTACTTTAAAACGAATTATTCAAATGAAAAATTCAGAAATTTTAGAATTGTCAAAAGAGGAACTAGTAGCCCGTATCGCAGAAGAAAAGGCTGCCCTCAATAAGTTGAAATTTGCTCATGCTGTTTCTGCTATAGAGAATCCGCTTCGGATTAAAACAGCTAGAAAGTTAATTGCTCGTTTAAATACAGCACTTTCTGCGATTAAAAATGCAGAAGCTAAACAAGCACAGGAAACAGCCGCTGAAGCGCAATAATTTAAGTCGAAAATGGAAAGAAATTTAAGAAAAACAAGGATCGGCTTGGTAGTAAGCAACAAAATGGATAAATCCATTGTAGTGGCTGTTGAACGTAAAGTAAAACACCCTATCTATGGTAAGTTCGTAAAGAAAACTACCAAATTCAAGGCTCATGACGAACAAAACACCTGCGGTATCGGCGATACGGTGTTGATTATGGAAACTCGTCCGCTGAGTAAAACTAAAAATTGGAGATTAGTTGAAATTTTAGAAAGGGCTAAGTAACATGGTACAACAGGAATCAAGACTAACAGTGGCCGACAACAGCGGAGCTAAAGAAGTTTTAGTGATCCGTGTATTGGGCGGTACCGGTAAGCGTTATGCATCATTAGGCGACAAGATCGTTGTAACCGTTAAAAGTGCTATCCCTTCCGGAAACGTAAAGAAAGGAACAGTCTCTAAAGCAGTGGTTGTTAGAACGAAGAAGGAAGTTCGTCGTAAAGACGGTTCCTACATCCGTTTTGATGACAATGCGGCTGTATTGTTAAATAATCAGGATGAACCACGTGGTACACGTATCTTCGGCCCTGTTGCCAGAGAACTTCGTGAAAAACAGTTCATGAAAATTGTATCATTAGCACCGGAGGTTTTATAAAATGGGAAAGATTAAATTAAAAATCCGTAAAGGCGATTTGGTACAGGTTATTGCCGGTGATTCTAAAGGAACACAGGGTAAGGTTTTGGAAGTAATTATCGATAAGAATCGTGCAGTTGTTGAAGGTGCTAATTTAGTATCTAAACATACAAAACCTAATGCAGCCAACCCTAACGGTGGTATTATTAAAAAGGAAGCACCAATTCACATTTCTAACTTGGCATTGATCGACCCTAAGTCGGGTAAAATTACCCGTGTAGGCCGTCAGAAAAATAGCGAAGGAAAGTTAGTTCGTGTGGCTAAAAAATCAGGGGAGGAGATTAAGTAATGACTTACGTACCAAGATTAAAAGCAAAATATAAAGAAGAGATTCGCAGCGCACTGAAAGAGAAGTTTCAGTATAAAAGCGTTATGCAGGTTCCTAAGTTGGTGAAGATTTCAGTTAACCAAGGAGTAGGTGGCGCTACCACCGACAAGAAGTTAATTGAAACGGCTGTCAACGAAATGACCACCATCACAGGACAACAGGCTGTAGCAGCAAAATCGAAAAAGGATATTTCAAACTTTAAATTGCGTAAGGGTATGCCGGTTGGTGTGCACGTAACTTTACGCGATAGCAAAATGTATGAATTCCTGGATCGTCTAATCGCTGTCGCTTTACCACGTATCCGCGACTTTAAAGGTATTAACGATAAAGGGTTTGACGGCCGTGGTAACTATACCCTGGGTGTAACAGAGCAAATTATCTTCCCTGAAATCAATATTGACAAGATCAATAAAATTATGGGTATGGATATTACTTTTGTAACAACGGCAAACACAGACGTTGAAGCGCTGGAATTACTTAAACAGTTCGGTTTACCATTCAAAAATCAAAATACTACTAATGGCTAAAGAAGGAATTAAAGCACGTGAAGTTAAACGTGCCAGATTGGTTGCCAAATACGCTGAGAAGCGTGCTGCTTTAAAAGCAGAAGGTGATTATGCAGCATTAGATAAATTACCAAAAAATGCTTCTCCTGTCCGCTTGCACAACCGTTGCAAATTGACAGGACGTCCTAAGGGGTATATGCGTCAGTTTGGTATTTCACGGGTTACTTTCCGTGAAATGGCCCTAGCTGGTAAGATCCCGGGAGTGAAAAAAGCTTCTTGGTAGTTTTTTTAAGTTATAAGTTATACGTTAGCAAGGCCTTAAAACTTACTACGTACAACTTATAACTTATTACTTATAATACTATTAACCGATAGCAGGTCTGGGGCCATGGGGGCAATGGAAACCACTATCAAATTTTTAACAAATGAATACAGATTCAATAGCAGATTACCTTACACGAGTAAGGAATGCCATTAAGGCCAACCACAGGGTTGTTGAAATTCCTGCATCAAACCTAAAAAAGGAAATCACTAAAGTTCTTTTTGACAAAGGTTACATCGCGAACTACAAGTTTGAGGAGAAAAACGTTCAAGGGTCGATTAAGATTGCCTTGAAATATCATCCGATAACCAAAGTTCCTGCTATTC
Source organism: Olivibacter sp. LS-1 (assembly GCF_008245145.1). Classification (GTDB taxonomy): domain Bacteria; phylum Bacteroidota; class Bacteroidia; order Sphingobacteriales; family Sphingobacteriaceae; genus Olivibacter; species Olivibacter oleidegradans. The sequence continues at coordinate 1,359,049 of NZ_CP041643.1, forward strand.
GCACTTTGACACGTGTGAGTAAACCAGGTTTAAGAAAGTATGCAGGTGTGGAAACTATGCCACGTGTATTAAATGGATTAGGGATTGCCATCTTATCGACTTCAAAAGGAGTCATGACCGATAAGGAAGCAAAGAACCTAAACATTGGTGGTGAAGTTTTATGTTACGTTTATTAATCAGGAGGAAAACACACGATGTCAAGAATTGGAAAAGCACCTATTGCGATCCCTGCCGGTGTTACCGTTACTGTTTCTGAAAAGAACCTGGTAACTGTCAAAGGGCCAAAAGGTGAATTAACACAGCAAGTTGATTCAGCGATCACTGTATCACAAGAGAACGGTAATATTGTAATCAAACGTCCTACAGATAGCAAAAATCACAAGTCATTGCACGGTTTATACAGAGCCTTGATCAATAACATGGTGATTGGTGTTACCGAAGGATACAAAACTACCCAGGAGCTAGTGGGTGTAGGTTACCGCGCAAGTCATCAAGGAAGTACCTTAGACCTAATTTTAGGTTATTCTCACCATATCGTTATGGTATTACCTAAAGAAGTAAAGGTAACTACTACGGCAGAAAAGGGAAAAAACCCGACAATCACGTTAGAATCTATCGATAAGCAATTGATTGGTCAAGTAGCAGCGAAAATCCGTTCGTTACGTGCACCTGAGCCATACAAAGGTAAGGGTATCAAGTTTGCTGGTGAAGTATTAAGAAGAAAAGCAGGTAAATCAGCTAAAAAATAATCATCATGGCAGGAAGTAAATCATCTCGCAGAGAGCGAATTAAAAAAGGGATCAGAAAACACTTATCCGGTTCTGCAGAGCGTCCTCGTCTTTCTGTATATAGAAGCAATAAAGGAATCTATGCACAGGTTATCGATGATGTTACTGGTAAAACCTTAGTTTCCGCATCCTCTTCATCAAAAGATTTCAGTGCAAGTGGCACGAAATCTGAGCAGTCTAAAGCTGTCGGTAAATTAATTGCCGAGAAAGCTAAAGCAGCAGGAATTAACCAAGTAGTTTTTGACCGTAACGGGTATTTATACCACGGCCGCGTTAAGTCGTTGGCCGAAGGTGCTCGTGAAGGCGGTTTAGACTTTTAATTAAAACAGAGAGATGTCAGTAAATAATATTAAACGAGTAAAATCAAGCGAAATCGAACTAAAAGACCGTTTGGTTAGTATTCAACGTGTTGCTAAAGTGACTAAAGGTGGTCGTACGTTTAGTTTCTCGGCTATTGTAGTAGTAGGGGATGAGAACGGTGTAGTAGGTTATGGTTTAGGTAAAGCGAAAGAGGTTACCGAAGCCATCGCCAAAGGTGTTGATGACGCTAAAAAGAACTTGGTCAAAGTTCCTGTAATCAAAGGAACAGTTCCTCATGCGCAATTGGGTAAATATTCCGGTGGTTCCGTTTTGATTAAGCCGGCAGTTCACGGTACAGGAGTACTAGCAGGCGGTGCGATGCGTGCCGTTTTGGAAAGTGCCGGTATCACCGACGTATTGGCAAAATCAACCGGTTCTTCAAACCCTCATAACGTGGTGAAAGCGACAATCGATGCGTTGACAAAAATGCGTGATGCTTATACAGTAGCTCAAAACCGCGGTGTTGATCTAAATAAAGTATTTAATGGATAAGCAAATGGCGAAGATAAAAATCACACAGATTAAAAGCGTAATCGACAGAAGCGAGCGCCAGAAAAGAACCATGCAGGCTCTTGGTTTAACCAAGATCAATAAGTCTGTAGAGGTTGAGGCTACCCCAGCGATTATTGGGATGGTTAGAAAAGTTAACCATTTAGTTGCCGTTGAGAGTTTATAATTTAAAATTATTTTTATAGATTGTCGTCCTTTTCCCTTTTGGTGGAAAGGATGACAATTTTTAGGTAATTTTATCGTTTTAACCGTTCTCCCTGATTAGTGAAAGCGAAGGGAAACATAGAAGTTTGTATTAATCATGAACTTATCAAATTTAAAACCTGCTGCAGGTTCAGTTAAGAGTAGAAAACGTATTGGTCGTGGTACAGGTTCAGGCCGTGGTGGAACATCAACACGTGGACATAAAGGTGCCGGGTCACGTTCCGGAACCAGTACAAAAATCGGGTTTGAAGGTGGGCAGATGCCGCTTCAACGTAGGCTTCCTAAAGTTGGTTTTAAGAATCCTAACCGTGTAGAATATATAGGTATCAACCTAGATGTATTGCAAGGTTTGGCAGAGAAGTATAATTTAACGAGTATTGATTTTGAGTCGCTGAGAGAACACGGCTTGGTATCGAAAAAAGACCTTGTTAAAATACTCGGCCGCGGGGAACTTAAAGCAAAATTAGAAGTTAAAGCACATGCATTCTCTGCTACTGCGCAAAAGCAAATTGAAGCTGCAGGCGGTTCGATCGTAAAACTTTAATTAAATGAAGAAGCTAATCACAACCTTAACCAATATATGGAAGATCGAAGACTTAAGAACGCGTATTTTAAATACGCTTCTATTTCTTTTGATTTACCGTGTAGGTTCTCATATCGTATTACCCGGTGTTAATCCGCAGTCGCTCAGTCAGGAAGCGAAGGATGGTATATTGGGTTTACTTAATATGTTTGCCGGTGGGTCTTTCTCCCGTTCGGCAATATTTGCGTTAGGGGTAATGCCTTACATCTCTGCATCCATCGTGGTGCAGCTCTTAGGTATTGCCGTTCCGTATTTTCAGAAACTACAAAAAGAAGGCGAAAGTGGACGGAAGAAGATGACACAGATAACCCGTTACTTGACCCTTGCTATTACCCTTGTTCAAGCCGTAGCTTATTTAAGGTCGCAGATTAGCCCGGAAGCCAAAACGATGGATGAACCGTTCTTTACGCTTGTTGGTACCTTCATTTTAACCGCAGGAACCATGTTTGTGATGTGGTTAGGGGAGAAGATTACTGATAAAGGTATCGGGAACGGTATTTCTTTGATCATCATGGTGGGTATCATTGCACAATTGCCGAGTGGTATGTTGAGTGAATGGGCTTCACGCATGGATGGTCATGGTGGCTTAATTCCCTTCATTGTTGAGATAGCAGCTTTGTTCTTTGTGGTGGTGTTTACGATCCTTATCGTACAAGGTGTCCGTAAGATCCCGGTACAGTACGCCAAGAAAATTGTTGGTAACAAGCAATACGGGGGGGTACGGCAATACATACCATTAAAAGTGAACTCAGCCGGTGTAATGCCCATCATCTTTGCGCAAGCAATTATGTTTATACCCACTACGTTGGCCCAATTTTTTCCGAATCTTCAATCATCGTTTTTGACTTCATTGAGTAACTTTACTTCCGTAGCGTATAATGTAACGTTTGCGATTTTAATTATTGCCTTTACGTTTTTCTATACAGCTATTATGGTGAACCCTCAGCAGATGTCGGATGACATGAAGAAAAATGGAGGTTTCATTCCTGGGGTAAAACCCGGTTTGGCTACCAGTGGTTATATTGATAGTGTCATATCCAAAATCACATTGCCGGGATCGATTTTCTTAGCAATCATTGCAATATTGCCCGCGATTGCTAGTTTATTAGGCGTTAACAGTCAATTTGCACATTTTTACGGAGGTACTTCTTTACTGATTTTAGTAGGAGTAGTGCTTGATACACTTCAACAGATAGAAAGTCATTTGCTCATGCGCCACTATGACGGTTTGATGAAAACCGGTCGCGTTAAGGGTCGTACTGCTGTAGCAAGTGGTGTAGCAGATCCAACAATATAGAGGCGAGCATGTCGAAATTGATTTATAAGTCAGACGAAGATATCGAACAGATCCGCAAAAGTGCCGATGTACTTTCCAGAACACTGGCGGAAATAGCAAAAGAAATAGAACCGGGAGTAAAAACCATTGACTTGGATAAATTAGCATTTACATTTATTCAGGACCATGGCGGAACTCCCGCTTTTCTCAACTATAACGGATTCCCATATTCGCTTTGTATTTCAGTAAACGACCAGATTGTTCATGGTTTCCCCGGGAGTTATGAATTGAAAGAGGGAGATATCATCAGTGTCGATGGCGGTGTAGTATTGAATGGTTACATCAGTGATTCAGCTTATACGTTTTCCGTAGGAGCCGTATCTGCAGAGGTAGATCAACTCTTGCGTGTAACGAAGGAGAGTTTGGATAAAGGCGTAGAACAGGCAGTTGTGGGAAAGCGGGTAGGCGATATTTCCTTTGCTGTACAGGAGCATGTGCGTACTTACGGCTATGGAATTGTAAAGGAGTTGGTTGGCCATGGGGTGGGGATCCACCTTCATGAGAAACCGGAAGTGCCAAATTATGGACAGCGCGGCAAGGGAACGAAGTTGGAGCGGGGAATGGTCATCGCGATCGAGCCTATGATCAATTTAGGGAAAGCCGGCGTTCGTTTTTGGGAGGATGGTTGGACCGTCAGTACAATTGATGAAAAACCATCGGCTCATTTTGAGCATACCGTAGCAGTAAGTAAAGGCAAAGCTGATGTTTTAACCACCTTTTCATACATTGAAGAAGTTTTAAACAAAAAAGGTTGATAATCAGCATTTTTATTTTTAACTTTGCATCCCTGTTTGTGCAGGGTTTATAAATACATAATAATCAATAACATATGGCTAAACAAGCCTCTATTGAACAAGACGGCGTCATTAAAGAAGCATTATCGAATGCTATGTTTCGTGTAGAGTTGGAAAATGGACACGAAATTATCGCACATATATCCGGCAAGATGCGGATGCATTACATTAAGATATTGCCGGGGGATAGGGTAAAGTTAGAGATGTCTCCTTACGATTTAACAAAAGGTAGAATAACATATCGGTATAAATAAGGAGAACAGAACAGGCAATTGATGCGCCCTTTGTTCGCTTGTGATCTATAGGTTTTAAACGATTGTTCTCGGTGAACATAATAAATACGGCATCGAAAGAAAGATTCCGTTAACAAAACGAATAATAACGAATAATTATAAGAGATGAAAGTTAGAGCATCTATCAAAAAACGTAGCGCTGATTGTAAAATCATCCGCCGTAAAGGAAAAGTATTTGTAATTAACAAAAAGAATCCTAAGTTTAAACAACGTCAGGGATAACATTTAGAGGTAAATAGGTGTGAGGAAAAAGGCAAAAGGTTTTCTTTATTGCTTAGACCTTAAACCTTAAGCCTTTTAACCGTAATAATAAATATGGCAAGGATAGCAGGTATAGATTTACCAAGAAACAAAAGAGGAGTAATCGGACTTACTTATATCTATGGTATCGGTCTTTCAACCGCAAAGAGCATTTTAGCTGAAGCGGGTATTGATGAGGATACAAAGGTACAGGAATGGACTGATGATCAGTTAACAGCAATTCGTACAATCATCAACGATCGTGTAAAAGTAGAAGGTGCTTTGCGTTCGGAGGTACAGCTAAACATTAAGCGTTTAATGGATATCGGCTGTTACCGTGGTTTACGTCATCGTAAGGGTTTACCACTTCGTGGGCAACGTACAAAGAACAACTCACGTACCCGTAAAGGAAAGCGTAAGACTGTTGCTAACAAGAAAAAAGCTACTAAATAATAATTGATACAATACAATGGCTAAAAGTAAAAAAGTAACCAAGAAGCGTATTGTGGTGATTGAACCTGTTGGTCAGGCTCATATCAATGCAACCTTTAACAATATCATTGTAACACTTACCAACAACCAAGGTCAAACAATTTCTTGGTCGTCTGCCGGTAAAATGGGCTTCAAAGGTTCGAAAAAGAACACCCCTTATGCTGCCTCACAGGCTGCTAGCGATTGTGGTAAAGTTGCGCATGATTTAGGCTTGCGTAAAGTTGAAGTTTTTGTAAAAGGACCAGGTGCCGGACGTGAGTCTGCCATTCGTACTTTACAAACTCAGGGTATTGAGGTGACTTCAATAAAAGATATTACCCCACTTCCGCACAATGGTTGTCGTCCACCAAAAAGGAGAAGAGTTTAATTAACGGATTTTTAAAGCTAAGATTCTCTAGCCTTGGGTTAGATGATACTTTAAAAGAGAAAAAAAATGGCAAGATATACCGGACCTAAGTCCAAAATAGCCCGTAAATTCAGAGAACCGATTTTTGGTCCTGATAAAGCATTAGAGCGTAAAAATTACCCTCCGGGTATGCACGGAGTTTCAAAACGCCGTGGTAAACAGTCTGAATACGCTATTCAGCTGCAAGAAAAACAAAAAGCAAAATATACCTATGGTGTATTAGAGCGTCAGTTCGCTAACCTTTTCGATAAAGCTGCTTCAAAAGAAGGCATTACAGGGGAGAACTTGCTCAAATTCTTAGAGGCTCGTTTAGATAATACGGTCTTTCGTTTAGGTATTGCACCTACACGTGCCGGAGCCCGTCAATTAGTAGGACACAAACATATCACCGTAAACGGTCAGGTAGTCAACATTCCTTCGTACAGCGTACGCCCCGGCGATGTTATCGCTGTTAGAGAGCGTTCTAAAACGTTGGAAGCTGTTGCGAATTCCGTTGCCGGTAGAAAACAAAATAAATATAGCTGGTTAGAATGGGATGCTAACGGACTTACAGGTAAGTTCTTGAATTATCCTAACCGCGATGAGATTCCTGAAAATATCAAGGAACAGCTAATCGTTGAGTTGTATTCTAAATAGTTTATACAGCAAACAAGTATCCGGTTCATTCCGGGTACTTGTTTGCTTGCAATCATTTCAATCAAACAATTAATTAGAAATAAATGGCAATCTTAGCATTTCAGAAACCGGATAAAGTTATTATGCAAAAATCCACGGATTTTGACGGAACGTTTGAATTTCGACCGTTAGAGCCGGGTTTCGGTGTAACCATAGGTAATGCTCTACGCCGTATTTTGTTATCTTCATTAGAAGGTTATGCAATTACTTCTGTTCGTTTCTCCGGTGTCTCACATGAATTTTCTACCATCACTGGGGTAGTAGAGGATGTGACTGAGATTATCCTGAATCTTAAACAGGTACGTTTTAAGAAAACAGGAGAATCAGGAGATTCAGAAAAGATTTTTGTTGTAATCAACGGTCAAGATCAATTTAAAGCTGGAGATATTACCAGTCATTCTAACAACTTTACTGTACTCAATCCTGACTTGGTTATTTGTAATATGGAGAGCTCTGTAACTTTGGAAGTAGAGTTAACCGTAAACAAAGGCCGTGGTTATGTCAATGCTGAAGAGAATAAAGTTGCCGATGCAGCAGTAGGGGTTATCGCAATTGACTCTATCTATACACCGATCAAGAATGTGAAATATACGATCGAGAACTTCCGTGTAGAGCAGAAAACAGATTACGAGAAGCTTTTATTGGATATTTCTACTGATGGTTCAATCCATCCGGAAGATGCATTGAAAGAAGCTGCTAAAATCTTAATTCATCACTTTATGTTATTCTCGGATGAGAACATTCTATTGGAATCTCAAACGAAGGAGGAGACAAAAGAGGTGGATGAGGAAATCTTGCATATGCGTAAGATCTTGAAAACTGAATTGGTTGACTTAGATCTTTCTGTACGTGCATTAAATTGTTTAAAAGCTGCTGACATCCGTAGCTTAGCCGAGTTGGTTTCTTATGATGTAGCTGATATGCTTAAGTTTAGAAACTTCGGTAAAAAATCTCTTACAGAGATTCAAGAACTTGTAAAATCTAAAGGTTTGTCCTTCGGTATGAATTTGTCGAAATACAAACTGGATGAAGAATAAATAGGAATAATTAAGCGACCTGTTGCATAATTCCTCTTGTAAAGTAAAAAGTAAAAGCTTGCCTCCCGTAGGGACGGTAAAAATTAAAAAGGTACGCTTTGTGCCGCATGAAAGATGAGCTGTAATGGTTTTTTAATTTTGGCTTTTGACTTTTGAATTAGACAAGAACGGTATGCACAAAACAAAGAACAATGAGACACGGAAAAAAAATTAATCACTTAGGCCGCACAGCTAGCCATCGTAAGGCCCTATTGTCTAACATGGCCGTATCGCTTATCAAACATAAGCGCATCGTAACTACCTTAGCAAAAGCAAAGGCGCTTCGTACATATGTAGAGCCTTTGATCACTAAATCAAAGAGCGATACTACGCATTCTCGTCGTACTGTATTCAGCTACGTAAAAGACAAAGAAGCAGTAACCATCCTGTTCCGCGAGATTTCCGAGAAAGTGGCTAATCGTCCGGGTGGTTATACACGTATTATCAAGTTGGCAAACCGTCCCGGCGACAATGCAGAAGTAGCATTGATCGAATTGGTCGACTACAACGAAGTATACGCTACCGGTGGTGCGAAGGTTGAGAAGAAATCGACTCGTCGTCGTGGTGCAAAGAAAAAGGCATCGGCAAAGGCTGATGAGCAAGAAGTAGTAGCTACTGCTGAAGAAGCTACTGCACCAGTTGAGGAAGCTCCTGCCGCAGAAGAAACTGCTGAAGAGGCTCCTAAACAGAAAAAAGCAAAGGCAAAAGCTGAACCGGAAGCTTCCGCTGAAGAGGCAAAGGATGCCGAGTAATTGCTTTGTAGCATTTAATCATCGAAAATCCCCTTTTTAGGGGATTTTTTGTTTATCGCATATGCAAGATCAACCGGAAGCTTTTATAAAAAGGCAATTGTATGGAAAATCCCACATCGATCGAAACATTCATTTTTCAGTTGAAGTCGAGCCTACAGGAAGATAACTTTGTTAAATTGTCGCTCGGAAATTACCGGGGAGATGAGCATGAGTTAAAACAAATCCATGTAAGGCTCATCCTGGTGAAACGCGAACCCAAGTTAAACTTTACCCATCGCTTCCGTCGGCGCGACCTGGTTAAAAATTTGGATATTGAAACAGGTGTCGCACAAGTTGAGAGCTACCTGAAGCATGGATTTTATGCTGCTACCTTATTTACTACAAATAATGACTTTTATTGGACGCGTAACCAAAGTGGGCAGGAGAGGTTACAGGTTAAAACGGCGTCTATTAAACAGCAGCCATCTTTGGCGCACGATAAAGAAAAGCATCGACTGATTAAGCCCGGGACTAACAAAAGCTACTTGCACGAGCTAAGAATTACGGACGCCACCGGGCAAGTCTATAAAAATGCCCAAGATAAATTTAAGCAAATTAATCACTATATAGAGCTATTGCGTCCTTTGATTCAGGATATAGGCAAGGAAAACCTGAAGAAAGTGGTGGATATGGGGTCGGGAAAAGGCTATTTGACCTTTGCACTCTATGACTACCTCTACAACGTGTTGGGATTGAAGGAAGTGGAAGTTACAGGTGTTGAATTTCGCGAAGATTTAGTAAGCTTGTGTAACCGCATTGCACAACAAGCTGCATTTCCTTTGTTAAAGTTTCAGCAAGGTGCCATTGTGGAGTATGATGAGCCAAACATGGATATGTTAGTGGCTTTACATGCCTGTGACACGGCGACTGATGATGCAATCTATCAAGGTATTAAGGCCGGCGCAAAGCTTATAGTCGTAGCGCCTTGCTGTCACAAACAAGTCAGACGGCAAATGGAAAGGGCTGTGATGACTGCCGAAATTCAACCTATTACGCGATTTGGCATCTTTTTAGAACGACAGGCTGAAATGTTGACAGATGCTTTAAGGACGTTATTCCTGGAGTATTACGGCTATAAAACCAAAGTGCTCGAATTTATATCCGATGCACACACACCAAAAAATGTGCTGATCGTGGCCAGTAAAACATCATCCATACCGGCAGAACGCCGAAAGCAGATTCTATTACAGATTAACCAAACAAAGGCTTTTTTTGGTTTGGAGAAACACTATTTGGAGTCTTTATTGCAATTGGAGAACTAATTGATACGCATTGTGATGCTGTTTACTAGGTTATCGAAAACTAAGTTGACCCTGCTTGCATCATTCAGTAGCTATGTTGAAGAATAGCTTCACATAACGCTGCTATACTTTTTCGTATCATAAAAAGGAGCCTTTGCCTGAGAGGCAAGCGGGCTGACATTATGTCGTAAACGTGAACTTGGCACAGGCATTGATAATTTGTATTAGAAAACAGCAAATTGTAAATATAAACAAATAAGATATGTCTAAAATTATTGGAATTGACTTAGGTACTACCAACTCTTGCGTCGCTGTAATGGAAGGTAATGAGCCGGTAGTTATAGCAAACAATGAAGGTAAACGTACCACACCTTCTATCATAGGTTTTGTAGATAATGGTGAACGTAAGGTGGGAGATCCTGCTAAACGTCAGGCCATTACCAATCCTCAAAAGACTGTTTACTCCATTAAGCGCTTTATGGGTAGACGTTTTGATGAAGTGACCGAAGAAGCCGCCCGAGTACCTTATAAAGTAGTAAAAGGCGACAATAATACACCTCGCGTTGAAATTGGTGATCGGAAATACACACCACAAGAGCTTTCTGCCATGATTTTGCAGAAGATGAAAAAGACGGCAGAAGATTTTTTGGGTCAGGAGGTAACAGAAGCCGTTATTACTGTTCCAGCCTACTTTAACGATGCCGAACGCCAGGCTACTAAAGAAGCAGGCGAAATCGCCGGGTTAAATGTTAAACGTATCATTAATGAGCCTACAGCCGCTGCCTTAGCTTATGGTTTGGATAAGGCGCACAAGGACATGAAGATTGTTGTGTTCGACTGCGGTGGTGGTACGCATGACGTTTCCGTTCTTGAGTTAGGTGATGGTGTATTTGAAGTGAAATCTACAGACGGCGATACCCATCTAGGGGGGGACGACTTCGATCAAGTAATTATTGATTGGTTAGTTGAAGAATTTAAGAGCGATAATGGCGGATTGGATTTAAGTAAAGATGCCATGGCTTTGCAACGCTTGAAAGAAGCTGCAGAGAAAGCAAAGATCGAACTTTCCAGCACATCTTCTACCGAAATCAATTTACCATATATCACGGCTGATGCAACCGGGCCAAAGCACTTGGTGCGTAACTTAAGCCGTGCTAAATTCGAGTCTTTGGCTTCAGACTTAATCAAACGTACCATCGATCCTTGTAGATCAGCCTTGAAAAATGCCGGTCTTTCAACCAGTGAAATCGATGAAATTATTCTGGTAGGTGGTTCTACTCGTATTCCGGCTATACAAGAAGCAGTGAAGAGCTTCTTCGGTAAGGAGCCTTCTAAAGGGGTTAACCCGGATGAGGTGGTTGCTTTAGGGGCAGCTATTCAAGGCGGTGTATTAACCGGTGAAGTGAAAGATGTATTGCTATTAGACGTAACGCCTTTGTCATTGGGTATTGAAACCATGGGAGGTGTAATGACTAAGCTGATTGAAGCAAATACAACGATCCCAACTAAAAAATCGGAAGTGTTCTCCACGGCTTCGGATAACCAGCCCTCGGTAGAGATTCATATTTTGCAAGGGGAACGTCCTATGGCGGCACAGAACCGTACGATTGGTCGTTTCCACTTAGATGGAATTCCGGCAGCACCTCGTGGCGTGCCACAAATTGAAGTAACATTTGATATTGATGCAAACGGTATTTTACACGTATCCGCGAAAGATAAAGCAACCGGGAAAGAACAAAAAATCCGTATCGAAGCTTCTTCAGGCTTAAGTGATGAGGAAATCAAGAAAATGAAGGCCGACGCAGAAGCGAATGCTGACGCAGATAGAAAAGCCAAAGAAGAAGTGGATAAGCTAAATGCAGCAGATGCGCTTATCTTCTCCACAGAGAAACAGTTGAAAGAGTATGGCGATAAAATCAGTGCCGACAAGAAAGCACCGATCGAAAGTGGTTTGGCCAAATTAAAAGAGGCTTACGCTGCTAAAGATTTCGCGGCCTTGGAAACTGCACAAACAGAATTGCAAGCATCTTGGAATGCAGCTTCTGAAGAAATGTACAAAGCTTCTCAGGAAGCCGGTGCTCAGGGTGCCCCTCAGGGAGAAGCACAACAGCCTGGCAATACCGGAGATGAAGTAACTGATGTAGATTTTGAGGAAGTAAAAGATGATGATAAAAAATAAGTTTTTTTTCAATTCTTAATAAAGAAGCCGCAATATTCATTGCGGCTTTTTTTATGTTCGATAATTGTGTTTCGCATTTTTTTATTAGTTCCTTTTTGGGAACAAACAAGTGTAGCGCTTTTTTGCATATTCAGACAAATTAGCTAAGTTTAGCCAATAAACTTTAGCTATGTTCAAGAACATTATCTTCGATTTCGGAGGCGTTTTAGTCGACTGGAACCCCAAGTATCTTTATAAAAAACTTTTTGCTGAGGAGGCAGCGATGGAGGAATTCCTGGGGAATGTTTGTACATCCGACTGGAATGAGCAGCAAGATGAAGGCCGAACCCTCAAGGAAGGAACTGAGGCCCTTGTTCAATGTTTTCCGGAAAAAAAGGAGCTAATTGAAGCCTATTATGGCCGTTGGGAAGAGATGTTGGCAGGACCGATAGCAGGAACCGTTGCGATCCTGGAACAGTTGAAAAAATCCGGAAAACACAAACTGTTCGGACTCACGAATTGGTCGGCAGAAACATTCCCCATTGCTCTACGGCGATTTGACTTCTTTAGCCTTTTTGACGGCATCCTAGTTTCAGGTACCGAACGTTTAAGAAAGCCACATCCTGCCTTCTATCAGTTATTGCTGGATCGATATCACTTAATGGCGAATGAATGCCTTTTTATCGACGACAATATAAGAAACACAGATGCGGCCCGTCAATTCGGTATACAAAGTATTACTTTTGAAAACCCCGATCAGTTGAAGGAAGAACTGATTCGCTTACAGGTTTTATAACTAACGCCTTGCTTTACTGATCAGCCATACGATAATGGCAATGACGATGATAACTAAAAAGACGCCAACATACACGCCGCCTTTAAATACTCCGGCAATAAAGTCACAACTGCTAATGCTTGTGAGCAGGATAATTGCTGCAGGCCAAATGATATAATTGCTTCGACTCATAAAATCTTTTTTTATACAACCATCCGACGGGCAAAAAAGTTTTGAGTAGGAAAATGCTTAAGTTTGTTGGATGGAGCAATATAAGAGAAAAATAGCACTGACAAATGCTCGTTTTTATGCTTACCATGGCTATTATCCCGAAGAGCAGATGCTTGGAAACGAGTTTTTTTTAGATATCATTTGCTTTGTAAGCAACCCTACATTGAATACGGATGATAATTTGGTGAAAACGATCAATTATGAAGAGCTTTATCGCATTGCCAAAGAGGAGATGGCTCAACCGAAAAAACTGTTGGAAACGGTTGTGGATAACATACTTAATAGTATTAAGGTAAATTTCCATGAGGTAAATGAAATAGAGGTATCCCTAAGAAAAAGTAATCCGCCTTTCGGTGGAGATGCTGCAACTGCTGAAGTAAGTTTATACTGGCAATCGGGCACTTAAGGTTATAGCTTCGTAATATAAACCGAAATCGGGCTGACTTTTGACAGCCGAAAGCTGAACGCTAAAACATGTTGAATAAAATTACACCGGATATTCTGCAATTATTCAAGCAGGCGATAAACGAAGATCGTTTAGTGAGCGATCCCGCTGTATTGCAAGACTACGCGCATGACGAGACAGAAGATTTACACTATTCACCAGACCTTATTGCCCTACCGGAAACGGCAGAAGAGGTAGCTGCTCTCCTAAAAATCTGCCATGAGCACAGCGTCCCTGTTACACCTCGGGGCGCCGGTACCGGGCTATCGGGCGGCTCCCTGGCTATTTATGGAGGCTTGATGATCGCGATGCAACGTATGAACAAGATTATAGCCATCGATGAAAGAAATTTGCAGGCAACTGTTGAACCCGGCGTTGTTACAGAAGAGTTAATCAATTTAGCTGCTACGAAGGATCTTCTGTACCCCGTTGATCCGGCCAGCAAAGGATCTTGCTTCATCGGCGGGAACATTTCTCATGGCAGCGGTGGCCCGCGTGTTGTGAAATACGGAACAATCCGCGAATATGTACTCAATTTACAGGTGGCCCTCCCTACGGGAGAACTGATTTGGACAGGTGCAAACACCTTGAAATATGCGTCGGGCTATAACCTTACTCAACTATTTATCGGTTCAGAAGGCACCTTGGGTATTATTTGTAAAGCAGTGCTTAAATTAATTCCGAAACCTAAGCAAGACTTATTACTTTTCGCTTCCTTTGCATCCAATGAGGAAGCCTGCGAAGCAGTTGGTGCCATTTTTAGAAAAGGTATTATTCCATCCGCTGTAGAGTTTATGGAGCGAAAGGGCGTTGAATGGGTCATCTCTTATGATCAGGTTCAATTTAATCTTCTTCCGGAAATGGAAGCTTTCTTATTAATTGAGTTGGATGGAAACAGCCTCGACGAGCTGATGCTGCAATGTGAAGAGGTGAACCAAGTACTGGAAGAAAAAAACTGCTTGGATGTTTTGTTGGCAGACACGGCTAACCAGAAAGAAACCTTGTGGCGCCTACGTCGTACCATGCCTGTATCGGTGAAAGCCAATTCCATTTATAAAGAAGAAGATACGGTAGTTCCACGTGCAACGCTGCCCACCTTGATTAGAGGTATCAAAGCAATCGGCACACGCTATGGCTTTGAATCGATCTGTTACGGTCATGCGGGCGATGGCAATCTGCATGTTAATATTATCAAGGGAGAAATGACTGAGCACGACTGGCACCATAAGCTGAAGGAAGGAATCAAAGAAATATTCGACTTAACCATCGAGCTGGGCGGAACTATTTCCGGCGAACATGGTATCGGTTTGGTTCAAAAAGAATATATGCCCTTAAAGTATTCCGCCCTCCATTTAGACCTCATGCGCGGTATCAAAAAGGTGTTTGACCCGAAAGGCATCCTGAATCCGGGAAAGATATTTTAAGGGTGTCCGGCAAGCGGAGCTCGGGCACACCCGTAAAGTACGGTGTTTATAGCTTAGTTATAGTGAAAGCCAGCCAATGAGCAGATGCGATCGGTAGCTTTTTTCCTTTTGAATTTTTAATTTTGACTTTTGAACTTTTCACACACATGAACAAAACCTTAATTTTAGCGACTATTTTGGCAGCAGGATCTGTAAAAGCACAGCAACCGCTCACGCCCGAACTATTATGGAAATTGGGACGGGTTAGCGCAGAGGCGGTAACGCCCGATAAGAAATATGCCATTTATGGCGTTACACACTACAATCTGGCGGAAAATAATAGTGAACGTAATCTTTATAAAATTCCGTTAAATGGTGGCAAGGCCTTGCAACTGACTAAAAGCCAAGGAGGTGAAACACTCGTTCATTTGGAACAAAACGGCAATATACTTTACTTAAGTAAGGGCCAATTGTGGCTTCTGGAATCGGGTAAAGAAGAACCTAAACAGCTGACGAAATTTGATGGGGAATTGAGTAATGTTAAAATTTCACCAAATGGACAGTATATCTTATTCTCTCAGGAAGTAGCCTTGCAAAAAGTGCAAAGCGCCGATAAGTATGAGGATCTTAAGAAATCCGATGCCTACATTTTCAATTCCTTGAATAATCGCCATTGGGACACTTGGTTTAATGGGAAGTTTTCCCACGTTTTTTATGCAAGCTATCAAAACGGCATAATTGGTAAGCCGGTTGACATCATGGCTGATGAGCCTTACTTCACCCCGCAACAACCATTCGGAGGTGCGGAAGATATGGTTTGGAGCCCCGACAGTAAGCAAATCATCTATGTTTGCAAAAAGAAATTCGGAACAGACTATGCACAAAGTACCAATACCGATCTCTATGCTTACGATATCGAGCGCAAACAAACCAAAAATCTAAGCGACGGAATGATGGGTTACGATGTAGCACCGGCTTTTAGTAAGGATGCTAACTACCTGGCTTGGTTGAGCATGAAAGAAGATGGTTACGAATCGGATAAAAATGATCTAATTGTCCGCGATCTGAAAACGTCAACAACCTATAACTTAACCAAGGATTGGGATGAGACGGTAGGTGGTTTCCTTTGGAGTGCAGACGGCTCCAAAATTTGGTTTACAGCTCCCACCGCAGGAACGATTCAACTTTTTGAAATCGCACTTTCAAAAGATTTAAGCAAAGTTGGCGCTAAACAGGTGAAACAATTAACCAAGGGCGATTATGATATCACTTCGGTAAATGGTGAAAGCGGTGACCTATTGCTTGTAAGTCGGACCGATATGAACCATGCAGCCGAACTCTACACATTTAACCGTAAATCTAAAGAACTGAAGCAATTGAGCCATGTAAACGATGAATTGAACGCTTCGATCGCCCAGAGCAAGGTGGTAGGTCGTATCACCAAAGCAACAGACGGAAAAGATCTCTTTTCGTGGGTCATTTACCCACCTGATTTTGATGCCAATAAGAAATATCCGACTTTGTTGTATTGTCAAGGCGGGCCACAGGCAGCTTTATCGCAATTCTACTCTTTCCGATGGAATATGCAGTTAATCGCCGCACAAGGCTATATTGTGGTAGCACCCAACAGGAGAGGAATGCCCGGACACGGTGTGGAATGGAATCGCTCTATTAGCGGCGATTGGGGAGGACAGCCTATTCGCGATTATTTAAGTGCCATTGATGATGTAGCCAAAGAGCCTTATGTCGACAAAAATCGATTGGGTGCTGTAGGTGCAAGCTACGGAGGCTATTCGGTATTTATGCTTGCAGGAGTACACGAAAATAGATTCAAAACCTTTATTGCACATGATGGCCTTTTCGATACACGCAGTTGGTATGGCACTACGGAAGAACTTTTCTTTGCCAACAAGGAACTGGGAGGCAACTATTGGCAGCAACCCACACCGAAAGCTTATACACAATTTAATCCGATAAGCTACGCAGATAAATGGGACACACCTATATTAATTGTACAGGGCGGGAAGGATTTTCGTGTGGGCATCGAACAAGGTTTAGGAGCTTTCCAGTTGGCGCAGCTAAAAGGAATAAAAAGCAGATTGCTTTATTTCCCCGAAGAGAACCATTGGGTATTGCAACCTCAGAATGCCATTGTATGGCAACGTGAATTCTTCACTTGGTTGAAGGAAACGCTTTAGGTTCGTTGAGTAGTAGAGTAGTTAAATAGTTAATAAGGGAATAGTGAATAGCCCTTATTAACTACTCCATATTAACCAATTCCCGCCATTTACTAACTACTTAACTACTTCGCCACTTAACGACTTAACCTTGCGCTAAAATAACTTAGCAGGATAAACTCCTTTTTCAACGAGCGTAGAAATACACTTTTGAACAATCGGTTTATCTTCTTTATAAGTAACACCGAACCACTCTTCAGCCGTTGGAATTACTTTAAAAGCCGCTTTGCCGGATTGGATTAGACTATCAGCTACTAAAGGAATAAAAAATTCTGCTTTCGGATTGTGCTGATTGGCTTCTACAAAATCGATAAAAAGCTTTTTCGTTTCTTCAAATACAGCCGGTGTAAAACCCCAAAAGTTCATAGATACACGTGTATCGTTGGGGATTTCAGTCTCTACACCATTTTCCTCATAAAAAACTTTCTTTTCGCCGTTAACCTCTTTGAAGTACACTTGCGTGCGTTCATTAATGGCCGTCATATTTCCTTGACTGTTCACCGCACATACACCGCGTGAAACAGTACCATGGTCTGATAAGGTTTTATCAACCTGATAGCCCATCAACGAGAATGTTTCGTCCGACACCTCCGTAGTCAAAAATTTCGCCATTTTTTCGAAAGCATCATAACCGTAAAAATCATCCGCATTAATCACACAAAAAGGTTCGTTTATCTGATTGTGGGCCTCTAAAACAGCATGTGCCGTTCCCCAAGGTTTTGCTCTTTCAATATCTTTATCAATGCCATATTTTCGAAGATCCGTGCCTTGATAAACATAGTCAGTTTCTATTTTCCCCTTTAGTTTAGGTTCAAAAATAGCTTTAAATGGTTCGGCAAACTCTTCACGGATAATAAAGCTTACCTTTCCAAATCCCGCCTTGATCGCATCATAAATCGAATAATCAATGATCGTTTCCCCATTGGGACCAAAGGCATCGATTTGTTTCATACTTCCGTAACGGCTAGCCATACCTGCTGCTAAAATCAATAAGGTGGGTTTCATTCTTTTCTTTAATTTATTATTAGTTAACGTTGTTATTTTTTTTAGTTTTTTCTTTTTTTTCCGCCAATAAGCGATGCTATAATTGCAGTTCCGAGTTTGGTTAAAAACTTGATGCCCTCACGTCCGAGTGTCCGTGATGCGCTCTTAGCCATGGCCTCCATAGGTGTTTCTCTCGAGCTACTACCTGCCCCTTTTTTTTGTATCGGTTTTTCCTCTTCCGCTACGATTGTTTCCTTTTCATTTTCCTCCAATATATCAGCTGCACTTCGTGTGTTAACAGCCTCCTTGTATTTGCCATAAATGGCCGACTCATTTACCAGGGCATCGTAGCTAGCTTTATCCAAAGGCCCCATGACCGCTCTCGGTGGAATAAGGTGAGTCGCTACCACTTCCGTGGGGATTCCTTTGTCATTTAAGACCGTAATGATGGCCTGTCCGGTACCTAAACCGGTTAGGGTTTTGTCTATTTCGTAAAAGTCGGAATGCGGATAGGTTTTTGCTGTTTTGCGCAATGCTTCCGCATCATTCGGTGTGAACGCTCGTAAGGCATGCTGAACGCGATTTCCCAGTTGGCCCAATACGGTGTCGGGCACATCAGTAGCTGCTTGCGTGCAAAAAAATACACCTATTCCTTTTGATCGTATGAGGCGGATAATTTGCTCTATTTTACCCAAAAACGCTTTCGAAGCTCCATTGAAGAGAAGGTGTGCCTCATCAAAAAAGAAGATAAGCTTAGGTTTATCTAAGTCGCCTACTTCCGGCATCTGTTCAAACAATTGGGATAGTAAGCTTAACAGAAAAGTAGAAAATAAAAGCGGTTGACTTTGAATATCCGAAATATTCAGCAGACTGACGACCCCCTTCCCATCTACGCGTTCAAACAAATCGTTTAGGTCCAATGCAGGCTCTCCAAAAATGTGGCCAAGCCCTTGTTGCTCTATAGCCACGATTTTGCGTAAAATGGTAGTAGAGGTAGCACTGCTGATTTTTCCGTAGCTCTCCTTTATTTCGAGCGCACCATCTTCTGACGTTAAGTAATTTAATAATTTCTTTAGATCTTCCAGATCCATTACAGGGTAGGATTTGTCCGCCGCATACTTAAATAAAACGGAAAGAACGCCTGTCTGTGTATCATTCAACTCGAGAATCCGTCCCAATAAGATCGGTCCAAAATCACTGATCTTGACGCGCATCGGTGCACCAAGTTCTCCCGAAAGCGAATAAAGCGCAATAGGAAAACCCGACGGCACAAAAGGCCTCCCGAGCGCTTGTCCCCGCTCTTCCAATGCCGCATTCGTTTTTCCGGGTTCATGTAAACCCGATAAATCGCCTTTTACATCGAGCATAAAAACAGGCACATTGGCATCCGATAATTGCTCAGCGATGAGCTGAAGTGTACGTGTCTTTCCGGTACCGGTCGCGCCCGCAATCAGGCCATGCCGATTCATCATCTTTAAAGCAAGATTTACCTCTGCTTGTGCTACAATGTTTCCATCCAGTATCCCGGCCCCAAGATAGATAAATTCACCCTTCGGTTGATAGGAAGCGGTTATTTTTGCAATAAACTGGTCGATATCAGCCATATTTAATAATTTAAGCCGATGCAAATTACACAATTTTTATTGCTTACAAAATTGGCAATTTCGCCTTTGCAATTATTATTCCGTTTGTTTATCGGTTACTTTTCTATTCTTGACATATTTTTCAAGCCAACAATCCATTTCCCAGAATGTATGCATAATGGATTCCTTTGCTCGATAACCATGAAATTCCTTCGGGAGCAATACTAAACGGACCGTTCCTCCATGGCCTTTAATGGCGTTGTAAAGTCTTTCACTTTGTATAGGGAAAGTCCCGGAATTTTCGTCATCCAAGCCATGGGTCATCAATAAAGGTGTTTTTATTTTATTTGCATAGCTGAAAGGCGACATTTGATAATACACCTCGGGAGCCTCCCAATAGGTCCTCGATTCATACTGAAAACCGAAAGGTGTAAGGGTTCTATTATACGCACCACTTCGAGCTATTCCCGCAGCAAAAAGATTGGTATGGGCTAACAGATTTGCCGTCATAAAAGCTCCATAAGAGTGTCCTCCAACAGCAATTCTGTTTCGATCGGCAATACCCATATCCACAACATAATCAATTACGGCTTGCGCATTATCTTGAATTTGCTGGATAAAGGTATCATTGGGCTCTTCCTTACCTTCACCCACAATAGGCATGTCGGTTTGATCCAAAATCGCATAGCCACGGGTTACCCAATAGACGGGCGATCGAAAAGCAAGCCGTGTAAAACGGTATGGAGAGCCTTTTACCTGTCCTGCTGCCTTTAAACTTTTAAACTCTTTAGGGTAAGCCCATATCAAAACCGGTAGCGGGCCTTGTTCCTTGGTATAACCCTTGGGTAAATACAAGGTTGCTGTTAGTTTAATGCCGTCCTTACGCGGATAAGATAACTGCTGTTTACTAACTCCTTTGAGACTTGGA
The DNA here is from genome assembly GCF_008245145.1 of Olivibacter sp. LS-1. Lineage (GTDB taxonomy): Bacteria > Bacteroidota > Bacteroidia > Sphingobacteriales > Sphingobacteriaceae > Olivibacter > Olivibacter oleidegradans. Next base: position 1,379,582 of record NZ_CP041643.1, read on the forward strand.
TAAGGATCGGGAAAGGTAGTCAACGACATACCATTGCCATTTTTCAAATCTATCCGATAAATGTTCGGTGCTTGTTCTATGGACTCGCGGGAAACATATACAACGCCTTTATTATTAAAAAATAAGGGCTCTTCATAATAGGGGGCTTTAGACTTAAAGAGGGTGTCCTTTCGATCGCTTAACAAACCCCACTTCATCAAAAAGGGGCGATCGCCCTCCGGAGAAGATCCGACTCCTATACTGAAAGCCATAGGCTCTGCTTCTTTTTCGAATAACAGGACAGGTCTGTCGTAAGGTCCGTCAGTATGGACGAACTGGCCTGGATCGGTATAACTGTCCTCAGACGAGCGGTCGGCAATGACTTTAACGATCTTTCCCGTTTCCGGATGGATCAGCGTCATCTTTTCTTTTCTATCTTTCCGCCACTCTTCTTTTAAAACAGCATACTGCTTATTGCCCCATTCAATCCCTTGATATCGCAAAGTGGTTGACGTCAATTTAACGGCCTCTCGATTAAAAGGTGCTTTCAAGGTAAAGACTACATCGCGGATGGCTTGTTCTTTGTTTGGGTCACCTCCATCCTGTGCTTCTACCCAGTATAAAGTGGCAGGTGCATCGGTACGCCATCCAAACTCCCTAGCGCCACTAATGACAGCATCAAAGCCGGTTGGAAGATTTTCAGCTAAAGGAGATGTCGCCAATTTTTTCACTTCCTTTCCCCAAGCGGTATAAATAATATTTTCAAATGGGAAGGAATAAATAGGCACTAAATAAGAATACGGGCGTATCACCTTTTGAGCAAGTATATATTTACCGTTGGGAGAATAAGCTAGGTCACGATAAATTCCTGGAGCTAAGATCTTTTCCACTTCACCGTTTAGACTTACCAAGGCAGGTTGAGAAGTTAAGAAGTAATCCATAAGCGTCTCGTCGTAAGGATTCTTTAGCAGATTCTGATAAGTTCTGGATGGAGCCGCCAAGCCAATGTTCTCCTGAATAATCGGTCCACTTGGGACCAGGCTCTCCCGGGGTTGCGTACCTCTTGCATCCACAAGCAGCTGTACCAATAATTGATTACCCTCAGGAGCCCATTGTAAGGTTCGCCCATAGGCATCATTTACATATCTTTCGGATATTCTTTTGGCCTGTAACTTTTCGATATCGACGAGCCACAGCTCTACTCCTTCTTTTGTTGCATTTGTGAAAGCAAGATACTGTTCATTCGGACTCCAAGTAATATTGCCAATCTTTGCCGACTTTGGTAAACCTTCCACCAGTTTTTCATTGGTTGAATTTACTTCTTGGATCGCCATCGATGTATAAGTAGTAGATACGGCTGAAGAATTATTCAGTGGATTAATACGTAAACCGGCGAGGCCAAGAATGGGCTGGGAAACATCTTCAATGGATGGATAATCAGGCACGCGTAAAAGCAATAACTTGGTACCACTTTTATTAAACCGGACAACCGGTGTATTCGGTGCGTTCAAGAGCTCTTGAATACTGGCGGGTGGGCTTTGATAACCCTTTTGCTCCTGCGCTCGGGCGGATATAGTAGCAGCAAAAATTAAGAGGCTAAGTAGTGTTTTCTTCATGTATATTATTTTAATTAAAATACTGTTAAAATGGTCGATCGTGAACCAATTATATTAGGTGGTTAAAAATAGCTGCAATATGCCAATAATTGCCCGAAATACCTAACATGAGATATAAAAAACTGAGTATTCGCCGTTAAGAACGAAGTGCCATATGTGTAAATACGTTCTTTTAATTGCAAGGACCAATGTAAGTTGAACGGGAAATCCGGGCTTGTTTATCCATCGTTCTTTGATATGGCAAAAAATCAATACTTTTACGATAAAATAATTGGAAAAAAGAATAGAACAATCATCTAAATAAGAAAAAATATAATTCATGAAAGGTATTATTTTAGCAGGAGGATCAGGTACCCGTTTACATCCCTTAACACTGGCGGTAAGCAAGCAACTGATGCCTGTGTATGACAAACCGATGATTTACTACCCCTTATCAACACTGATGCTAGCGGGTATAAATGAGATTTTGATTATATCCACGCCACACGATTTGCCCAACTTTGAAAAATTGTTAGGCGATGGCTCGCAGATTGGTTGCAAGTTTTCTTATGCCGTTCAGGCGGAACCCAATGGCTTAGCGCAAGCCTTTGTTATAGGAGAAGAATTTATCGGTGAGGATAAGGTGGCGCTGATTTTGGGAGATAATATTTTTTATGGTGATGGCTTGTCTAAGTTGTTGCAACAGAGTGTTAATCCGGAAGGCGGCGTCGTTTTCGCTTATCCCGTGTCCGATCCCGAACGTTATGGTGTTGTTGAGTTCGATGAGGACAAGAATGTGCTATCGATCGAAGAAAAGCCAAAAGAACCCAAATCAAATTATGCCGTTCCGGGTATTTATTTCTACGATAACTCGGTCGTATCGATTGCCAAGAATATCGAGCCGTCTGCAAGGGGTGAGTATGAGATCACTGACGTGAATAAAAAATATTTAGAAGCGGGTCGTTTAAAAGTAGGGGTTTTCAGTCGTGGCACGGCCTGGTTGGACACGGGTACTATTCCTTCTTTAATGCAGGCAGGTCAATTCGTACAAGTTATTGAGGAGCGCCAGGGCTTGAAAATAGGGTGCATCGAAGAAGTAGCCTATCGTATGAAATATATTAACGCCGATCAATTACGGACCATCGCTGAACCTTTGGTAAAGAGTGGTTATGGGGAATACCTATTGCGACTGGTGGGAGGGAAGTAGGTGAATCGATAAATAGCCAATTAGCCAATTTGATGATTAGCTAATGTGATGATTTACGTTAAGAGGTGTTTTACGTTTTCCGGTACGGCTAGCCAGTGAGCGGTTGGATCGCAAATTCAATTATTTCTATCACGTGAAAACGGCTGGCGGGAAGGATTCAAAAGACTAACAAAAAAAGGCTGGCGGTCGATAGCTGACAGCTGATTGCTATAAAAATGAAAACAGCATTAATAACAGGAATTACCGGACAGGACGGTGCGTATTTAGCCGAATTTCTGCTAAAAAAGGGTTACCGTGTCCACGGTGTGAAGCGGAGAAGCTCGCTTTTTAATACAGATCGGATCGACCATCTCTATCAGGATCCCCATGAAGCGAATCCGAAATTTACTTTGCACTACGGCGACTTGACCGATTCAACGAATCTGATTCGTTTAGTGCAGGAAACCCAACCGGATGAAATTTACAACCTTGCAGCCCAAAGCCATGTAAAGGTCAGTTTTGATACCCCCGAATATACAGCCAATGCCGATGGTTTAGGTATGCTCCGCTTATTGGAAGCAGTCAGATTGTTAGGAATGACAGCGAAATGCCGTATCTACCAAGCTTCCACTTCTGAACTCTATGGGCTGGTACAAGCAGTACCTCAAAGTGAAACAACTCCGTTCTATCCCCGATCTCCTTACGCGGTAGCAAAATTGTATGCCTATTGGATAACGGTCAATTACCGTGAAGCCTATAAAATGTACGCATGTAATGGTATTCTATTTAATCATGAAAGCCCAATAAGGGGCGAAACTTTTGTGACGAGAAAGATTACCCGCGCAGTATCCAAGATTGCACTAGGGTTGCAAGACCGGTTATATTTAGGGAACCTCTCTGCGCAACGCGATTGGGGGCATGCTAAAGATTATATTGAAGCCATGTGGCTGATTCTCCAGCAGGAGCAGGCGGAGGATTATGTAATTGCGACAGGTGTTACGGCTACCGTACGTGATTTTGTGCGAATGAGTTTTGCCCATGTAGGTATCGAAATTGAATTCAGTGGAAAGGATGAGCAGGAGAAGGGTGTTATTATAGATGCAGATGAGCAAAGATTGACGGCACTGGGAATAGACCCGGCTAACATCAAATTCGGTCAAACGGTTGTTAAAGTAGATCCTACTTATTTTAGACCAACGGAAGTCGATTTACTTATCGGCGATGCCACAAAAGCGCAGACTAAACTTGGATGGAAACCAAAATACAATCTCGAAAGCTTGGTAGCTGACATGATGGAGTCTGATCTACACCTCATGCGTAAAGAGGAATACCTTAAAAAGGGCGGCTTTAAAACGATGAATTACTTTGAGTAGCGGGGTATTTTAGGTATAAGGTATGAGGTTTAAGGTGTACGACCTGCACAACCTTCTAAACCTTATACCTTCACCCCCTACGCCCCTAGTGTCTTCTAACATAGTCTGCTGCATCCCCGTCCATCATACTATAAGGGAGCAAGCTAAAGCTGAAGTTGATGGGTTCTTTGGCAATTTGGTATTGCGGCAGCGTAATCGGTCCACAACTACCATTACCTAACCCTCGTTGCGCATAATCAATATGTAATATAACTTCCGGCCTTGCCTTTAACTCATAAGGATGCTTGGCCTTATGCAAATCCCTTTCGGTATAATGAGAAGCACTAAAGCCGAGTTTATTGTCTGCAACAACGATCATTCCCTGGTTATTCGTATTCGTAAGCTTTACCCACTTCGTATCTTCTCGGTTCGCCATACTTTGGGGGCGCATATAATTGCTTCCTAACTGTTCCACGGTACTTTGGTAACGACCAAAAAAGGCAGCCTGCTTACGGTCGATATAATTCTCATGCGGCCCTCGCCCCAGCCATTCAACAGTATTATGTCGCCCATTGACGGTTGCGCTAAAACCAATCCTTGCCAGGGGTAGTCCGTCTTTGTTGGGGTTGATAAAGGCCGAGACATGTATAATGCCGTTTCCGTACACGGTGTATACAAGATTGAGCGGAATTTCATACCCGGACTTGGTACTTGCGATTACCGATGCGGTAACCTGGACCGACTTACGGCTGCTTTGATTGATGTTGAAATCATTTACCTTAAACGACAGGGAGTCGTATCCCTCCTTTTCCCACGGAATGGCTTGTCCCCAATCTTTATCGCGGTCGTTATCAAGCGTAGCCCGATAGATGTTCAATTTCAAACCATTTCCGAGACCTTCGATCAGCTGGTTATTTCGATAAGCCAAGGATGAAATCATGCCATTATTGCGATTGAATCCTACATGGAACTCTTTGCCGATTAAGGTAACCTCATCTTCTTTTTGGAGTACAATAATATCAGGCAGGGTGGTCACCGTATCCAAGTAGGCAACTTGTACCGGCGCTCGGTAGGGCATTTCAAACTGTTCCGTTGCTACAACGGTCCCTTTCGGAGCCCATCGCTCATCCTTAGTTGATTTAACAGAAAGTTGCAAATGATAAGATGCCCCCGGAGCTAAGAGCGGTTGCTTGATGGGCACACGTAAGATGCTGCTATCGCCCGGTGCCAGATTCAGCGGTGGGAGTACGCCTTGCTGAACCTCCTTGCCATCCTCTGTTAGTACCCAATCCAATGTAAAATTGTTCAAGTCCAGAAAAGCATATTTATTCTTTACACGGACATTTCCTTCCACAAGATTTGCTGCCGTGAAGCTTACATATTGATACACTTTTTTCACTTCTTCCAACTTGGCCGTCGGTTTTCTATCCGGTGTCAATATACCATCCATGCAAAAGTTTCCGTCATTCGGCTTATCACCAAAGTCGCCGCCATAAGCAAAAAAGGTTTGCCCCTTCGCGGCTCCCGGTATCTGTTTGCTCAAGCCATGGTCCACCCATTCCCAAATACAGCCACCGATAAGGCGCGGATGACTTTCGATGACATCCCAATATTCTTTCAGATTACCGATGGCATTTCCCATAGCATGACCATACTCACACATCAAAAAAGGTTTGGTGCTAGCCGTTTGTCCGCTCTTTAATAGACTGGCGACCGAAGGATACATGGTTGATTCAATATCTGCCACTTCGTTGTAACTTTCAAAATGAAGCGGTCTGGTCGTATCAATCGCCAGTACCGCTTCACGAGCGGCCTTGAAGTTCTCATGGCCCCAAGACTCATTGCCTAAAGACCAAATAATGATCGAAGGATGGTTTTTATCGCGCTGTACCATCCGCCTGTGCCGATCGATGTAGGCCGGTTTCCAACTGATGCTATTTCCCAAATCTGCCTTCGCTCCATGGGTTTCCAAATCCGCTTCATCAATTACATAGAGGCCATATTCATCGCATAACTTGTACCAACGTGGGTCGTTGGGATAATGAGAAGTACGTACCGTATTGATGTTATTTTGCTTCATCAATTGGATGTCTTCCAACATACTTTCATAAGGTACGGCCTTGCCGAAAACGGGATGTGTTTCATGTCGATTCACGCCCTTTAATAAGATCGGCTTATTGTTTACATACAAGCGGCTATTCTTAATTTCAATTTTTCTAAAACCGAACTTGCTAGATAAAACTTCAGTGACCTGATCCTGTTTGTCTTTCAGGGTAAGGATTACCGTATAAAGGTAAGGCGTTTCTGCCGTCCATAACTTGGGATTTTGGATGGTGCTTTTCAATTGATAGGCAGCATCCTCTTCCTTTTTCCCAAAGAGGCTTCCAAATCCAATCTTTCGATTGATCCGTTCTTCCATTTTGGAAGAGAGTACCGCTTCCTTTCCTTCCGCGTCCAAGATCTTCACGCTTAAACTTCCGACCGCGTCGCCGCCTTTTCCGGAATTTCTTAACCAAGTGTCGGCTATAAAAGTTGCTGAAGAAAGATCATCCGATAGTATTGATTTCAGAAAAAAATCGCGTATATGTAATTTCGGGGCGGCGCTCAAGTATACATTTCGATGAATCCCGCCCAGTCGGAACATATCTTGATCCTCCAGGTAACTGCCGTCGCTCCATTTATACACTTCAACGGCAATTAAATTGCTCTGACCCGTTTGAACATATTCCGTAATATCAAAAGAAGCGCCTGTCATGCTCCCTTCACTATAGCCAATTTTTTCGCCATTAACCCATACATAGAAGGCGCTTTGCACGCCATCAAAATTCAGGAAGATCTGTTTATCAGCCCAATTAGAAGGGATTTCCACCTTACGTCTGTACGATCCCACGGGGTTGGGTTCCTTGTGTTTAGTCCATGACGTATCAACAGGTTTCATGATTTTGGGCGGTTCCACTTTAAATGGATAAGTGATGTTGGTATAGATAGGTGTGCCATATCCGTTAACCTCCCATGTGGACGGTACCCTAAGCTCCTTCCATTGACGATCATTAAAACCCTTTTTATAGAAATCTTTGGGACGCTCATTCGGGCTTTTTACCCAGTTAAATTTCCACAAGCCGTTTAAACTTTTATAGAGTGAAGAATTGGAATCGATATTAGCGATAGCCTGCTGCTCATTATCGAAGGGAATAGCCGTTGCATGACTGGGTAGTTTATTGGTTTCAAACACCTTTTCATTTTCCCAATCCCGCTGTTGTGCAGCAAGAGGCAAAGCGGTGCTTATAAGAAAGATAAGACTATATAGATAGCGATCTATTGCATTCATGTATGTTTGTTTTAGTAGCCTATTGCCCGCCTAATTGAGGAGCCTGAACCAGCGGAATCCATCAACTAACGAAAGCTAGCGAGCATCGTGATTGGCAAAGATATCATTTTACTCTACTAGAACGTAATAGTTGCCCTGAACGTATGGCTATTGTTACGCATGCGTAATTTTTGTGATCTGCACTTTTTCCGGGCAGATTTAAGTGCCTTCGTCAGCAACGGCGATATTCAGCTGCTGGAAGTCGGTAGGGCGTTGCCCCATGATGCTATAGAACGTATTACTGAAAGCCGAGATGCTATTGTAGCCTACACGATAAGCAATTTCGCTAATCGAGAGATCGTCTTTAATCAGGTGTTCCATCGCCTTAATAATTCGGGTTAATTTGAGATATTGAAAAAAAGGCATGTTCAAAATCGTCTTGAATAGTCGTGATAAGGTTCTTTCGCTAAACCCGAATGCCTTTCCTAAAACTTCCAAGGTCAGATCATCCGCGATATGTTGATGGATATAGATCAATACAGGTCGCAAACGGATGTTATCGGTGGTAGGCAATGCAATGGGCAATGGATGCAAACTGATTAACGGCAGGATATTTTTCATTGTATTCAGAAAATCATAGGCTTTGGAACCCGGAAAAATATCACCATGCCATCTTTCAGAAAACAGAAGCATTTCAAGCAGCAGGTTGTTCACAGGATAGATACCCATTTTCTTAAAAAAAGCATCATCGGTTCGCTTAGGGTCAAAGTGGATGGTACGTACTTTAACCGAAGGATATCGATGGTAAAAGCGATGTCGTACTCCTGCCGGAATCCAGGCATAATGTCTTGCCGGTAAAAAATAAGACCGATCTTCCGTATGTAAAAAGATCACACCTCCTTCCACGTAAGTGAGTTGCCCTTTATGATGACTGTGCAATTCCAGCTGATCACCATATTGGCTGTACCACAGATAGGTGCTGTCCGGGTGCTGGTCCAGCGCCGATAAATATTCGCTGATCGTTACTCTTTTCATTTGGCGTGTTTAAGCAAAAGTATGTCATTTTAGAGAAAAATAAGAAAACCAAATATCCCGACCTTTGTGGTGTCATTAGATAAATCATGAACTTTCTAAAGTATAACATAAAACTGGGCCTGTGCTTGGGGATAACACTATTGTCTCCCGTCTATGGAAGAACACAGCAAATGAGGGCTGAGGCCTTGAGCCTGGAAAAGGCCTGGCAATTGGCTGACCTTAACAGCAAAAAAATCCAAATAAGTGAAATGGATGTGCAGGCAAGCGCCGCTCGTTTACAGATCGCAAAGGATGGGCGCTTACCCGAGGTGTCAATTCATGGACAATATGCATACGTGTTTAATATGCCGATTTATGAAGATGGTCTTTTCCATACCCCCAAGCAATTTCCGGTCGATCGAAAGTACTATAAGGCGGGTGCTGAAGCCTATCTCAATCTTTACAATGGCGGTAAAACCGGTCGGGAAATTATGTACGCAAAAAAAGAACAGGAGATTGTTGAGGTGGAACATCACCGGACAGCGGCAGATATTCATTTCAGCGTAGCTGTGCATTATTATGATGTTTATAGAAATCAGGCCTATCGAACACTTTTATTACACGACATTAAAGAGCGCGAAAAGCAGTTGGAGGAAATTAAACAGCTTTACGCCAATGGAACAGTCCTTAAAAGCGATGTTTTACGGGCAGAGCTACGTTTGTCCAAACAGCGCATGTTATTGATAGAAATCAATAACAGTATTAAAATCGCGGGGCAGCGACTTAATGTTTTGATAGGTAAACCTGACGACACGCCGGTGCAACTGGATGTTGACACCGGTGGCCATGCGGCATTTCAATTACAGTCTTTGCAAACATATTTAGACGAAGCCCATGCACACGCTTTCAACGGATTATTGTCCGGAAAAGCCAAGGAGCTGCGTGCCCTCAACCTGCAACAAGTGAAATCGAATACCTCCCCTAAGGTAGGTTTCTTTGCTGAATATGGTTATGGCTATCCCCAGATACAATTTTATCCTTACAGTTTAGCGTTGTACGGCTCCGGAATGGCCGGCATAAAACTTAGTATTCCCATCTCCGGCTTATACACTAACAAACACAAGGTACAAGAAGCATCTTTGGCGCTTAAACAGCAGGAAATAGCCTATGAAAATGCCCATGACGAAATAAGACAAGCGGTAGAGGAGGCCTACTTACGATGTACGGAGGCTATGAAAAAAATTGAAGTTGCTAAAGAAAATATCAAGCAGGCGGCAGAAAGTTACCGCATTATGCGTAACACCTATTTCAATCAGCTTTCGCTACTAACAGATTTTCTTGATGCAGAAACGCAATTACTGCAATCACGGTTCGAATTATCAACCGCCCAAGCAAATGCACAGGTACAATTTTACAAATTACAAAGAACGATTGGCAATTTATAATACAATGACAATACAAAAGCAATCATCATCTGATAAAATAATTACACGAATCACCACGGCAGTCGCCCTGATCCTCGTGATTGCCCTGCTCATTTGGGGTTTTCGTACGCTCGTTTCCTATTATCGTTTTGAGGAAACGAATGACGCACAAGTAGATGAGTATATTAATCCCATAACCTCTCGGGTGAATGGTTATATAAAGGAAGTTCGCTTCGAGGAAAATCAAAATGTGCACAAAGGAGATACCCTGGTTATCATCGATAATAGCGAATACGCTGCGCAACAAGAGGAGGCCGCAGCTTCCTTAATGAACGCCCGGGCACAGGTTGCCGTTTTACAAAGTAACATTCAAACGGCTAATAAAGGCGCCGCCGTAGACGAATCACATATTCGTGCCGCTAAGGCGAGATTGGTAAAACAAGAACAAGAGTATAACCGGTATCAGAAGCTTTACGAGGTCGAATCGGCCACTAAACAGCAGTTAGAAGCTGTGCAAAGCGCTTTGGAGGTTGCAAAGGCCGATTATCTTGCTGCAACCGATGCCTATGCAGCTTCTTTATCAAAAGCGAACGACATCCGGGTACAGGCCGATGTATTGCATGCCGAAATTAAGCGACGGGAAGCCGTGTTGCAACGGAGCGCTTTGAATACGGACTATACCGTTATTCGTGCCCCTTACGATGGCAAAATGGGAAGACGAAGCATCCAACCCGGACAGCTGGTGCAACCCGGCCAAACCTTAGCTTTCATTATCGATCGAAGCTCAGGCAAATGGGTTGTGGCTAATTTTAAAGAAACGCAAATCCAGCATATGCGAGTAGGCAAAGAAGTGTCTATCTCGGTAGATGCCTATCCCGATAAAATCTTTCATGGGAAAATAGAATCACTTTCCGGAGCCACAGGCTCGCGTTATTCGCTGTTACCACCGGATAACTCGACCGGTAATTTTGTGAAGATTGCACAAAGGATACCGGTGCGTATCCGCCTCGAAGGAGAAGATATTGAGCTTTTGAATGCTGGCATGAACGCCACCGTGCGCGTAGGAAAAGGAGGATGATATGGCTGATAAACAATTATTTAAAGCATGGGTGCCACGTTGGTTAATCTTCCTGACTACACTGCTGCTCTTATTGCCTACTTTATTGCTTTTTGCCATGTCAACAGCCAATGTATCCGCGGCGGTTGGCTACTATGGTATTGAGCCAGCTGACGTTCAATTCTCTTTGTTAGTTTTCTATGCCGCCATTGCGGCTTTCACACCCCTGGAAACCCGTTTCTTCAATCGGATCGCCACGAAAGAGTACTTGCTAATCTGCTTGAGTTTGCAGCTTGTTTTTGCCTATGGCGTATACCATAGTCATCACCTAGGCGTAATCCTACCCATACGGTTCTTACAGGGGATTGTGAATTGCGGTACCACCAGTATCTGCTTAAACTTACTTTTCCGACAGCTCAAATCAGACCATGCCCGAGAAATTGGCTACTCCATTTTTTATGGTTTGATCTTATGTGTGGCTCCCTTAACTTCCTTAATGGCCGCTCCGCTCATTGATCAATATGATTATAAAGTGATCTATAAAGCAATTACCTTTTGTATTATACCCGGTGCGATTATGTTATTAAGCATTATGCACAATGTGCGTCTCAGTCGTAAGACACCGCTTTATCAGCTGGACTGGGTCAGCTTTGTATTATACGCAGGAGCCTTAGTACTGCTTGCTTATGTGCTCGTATACGGACAGCAGCTGAACTGGTTTGATGACCCGATGGTTCGATATGGTGCTTTTTTAGTGCCATTCCTGCTATTGATGAATTATTGGCGACAGAAATCACTTAAACGACCCTATGTGTATGTTGAGATATTTCGTTATAAAAATATTTGGATAGGCCTTCTCTTATTAGTGATTCTCTATCTTGTACGTGGTAGCTTTAATCTAACTAGCCAATACTTTGCACAGGTTCTGGGCATGGATCCCCTTCATACCTATCGCTTTCTATTGTGGAACATGCTGGGAGTTGTCATCGGTTGTACAATATCGACCCGATTGGTTATTTTAAAGAAATCACTTCAGGCACTTTGGTGTACCGGTTTTGCGCTGTTGGCTATTTATCATGCAGTGATGGTTCATTTTTTTTCTACCGAAGCTAATCCAAGCCACTATATCTTATTGCTAATATTGCAGGGAGTTGGTGCGGGTTTATTAATGGGGCCCGTTGTGCTATTTATCATTTCCTCGGTCCCAACGGCATTAAGCAAATCGGCCTCTGCGATTGGAGTCTTTGTCCGTTTCAGTACCTTTTCATTGAGTTTAGCTTCGCTCAATTTTTATCAGTTGTACTTTGAAAAGATACATAGTAACCAGCTTGCTGAAGGGCTCAACCAAAGCAATTCCTTGCTAACACAACGACTTTCTTTATATCAGCAGGCACTGTCAGCCAGCGGGATGCCGCATGATCAGGCTGGGCGCGCAGCACATGCTTTATTGGCGAAAAGTATGCACAAGCAAGATTTTCTACGTTTCTGCATGGATTATTATCAGTTGATGGCGATTATATGTGTTATTACCATAGTACTGATACTGCTCATGCCTATTATCAATAAAACGATTATTAATGTTAAGAACAAGCAACCGGCTGCAGCGGGGTTTTAGGTGATTGTTGAGTGGTTGAGTAGGGGAGTAGTTAAGTAGAAAGAGTAAAAATAGCAGGACTTTATGTCTTATGCCCTGCTACTTGTGTCCCTAAACTACAATGGTCTTACCCAGATATTTTTGAAGCTGATCGGTTTACTTGGATCGCCGTGAGCTTGCAACATGATCGGTGCAGGGCCATGTTGCTTGTAACTTGGCCGTCCGATATATTGAGTACCGCCTATGAGCTCTACATTATTTTGTACCAGCACCCCATTAACAAATGCCGTTACTCGAGCAGGCGTTTCCACCGAGCCATCGGATTTAAAGGTAGGCGCTGTCCAAACCACATCGTAGGTTTGCCATTCACCTGGTTTTCTTGCCGGATTTGCTAGGGGAATACGTTGCTTATAAACGGAACCCAACTGTCCGTTTACATATGTTTTGTTGTTATAAGAGTCCAGGATCTGCAACTCGTAGCCTTCATCACCATTTCCTATAGCTGCTAAAAACAAACCACTATTTCCTCTCCCTTGTCCTTCTCCATCAATATCCTGTGGGATATAGTACTCGAGGTGGAGCTGATAACTTCCGAATTTTTGCTTTGTCCAAATATTACCGGCTTTTTTATTAACCGTAAATACACCGCCTGCCACGGGCCAATCGGCCGGTTGACCCGGATTCTTTTGTGATTCCCAGGCACTCAGATCCTTGCCATCAAACAATACAATGGCGTCCGAAGGAGCCTGCCCAACAGGCGTTGCTACAACATGTGGTACGGGTTCCCATACTTCGGTGTCTTCAGGTTTCATTTTTTCTTGAGCTAAGGATGACGCTGCGGTTCCCAATAATAGGGCTGCTATAAGTAATTGATTTTTAAGCATCGCTGTAAATAAGTTGTTAATTTAATTAGCTATATGTACTTAGTGTTTAAAGTACGTTTATCAAAGGTAGTTATTCGGATAGTAAGTAGCAAGGGTTAGGAGAGAATTAGTTGAGTAGCAAATTTGTTAATTAGCCAATTAGCCAATCAGACAATTAGCCAATTAGCCAATCAAGATAATGTATGATGAAGGGGTTGCGTAATTGAGAAAACATCGACAGCCTATTGCCTAAAGCCTAATGCCTAAAGCCTTAATGATAAAATCACAAATATCAGTGGCTACTTCTTTCTTGGTCTTGAGGGGGAAAGTTACTTGTTGGTGGTTGCGGTCTATAATGGTAATCTTGTTCCGGTCGCCCGCAAAGCCGGCTCCTTTGTCTTGCATGGAATTGAGGACAATAAAATCCAGGTTCTTTTTCTTCAATTTGCCGACGGCGTTAGCGAGCTCATTGTCGGTTTCCAGTGCAAAACCTACTAGGAGCTGATGGGTTTGCTTTCTGGCTCCCAAAGTAGCTAAAATATCAGTTGTCTTTTTTAGGGCGATCGTAAAATGCGTGTCTTTTTTCTTGATTTTCCGATCTGCGACAGTTTCGGGGGTATAGTCTGCTACGGCGGCGCTCATCACGGTAATGTCAGCTTCCGCAAATGCCAATGAACAGGCATCTAGCATATCTTTCGCTGAGACCACATCAATACGTTTGACACCATTCGGAGTAGGAAGGCTGGTAGGGCCGCTTACTAAGGTCACGTCTGCTCCCAATTGATGTAACGCTTCAGCAATGGCATAACCCATTTTACCGCTGCTGTGGTTCCCAATAAAGCGTACGGGATCAATTGCCTCGTGCGTAGGTCCGGCGCTCACTAAGGCCTTTTTCCCATTTAAAGGGCCTTTCCGTTCAGAAGCTGCGTCTGCAAGTGTTTTTTCTAAGAAACGAAGGATCTCTTCAGGCTCGGCTAAACGGCCTTCCCCCACTAATCCGCTGGCAAGCTCACCCGTTCCGGGAGGTATTAACCTATTCCCGTATTCCTGTAATTTCTTAATATTGCTTTGGGTACTTGGATGAGCCCACATATCCAGGTCCATCGCAGGGGCAAGGTAGACGGGGCATTTTGCAGATAAGTAAACTGCGCAAAGCAAATTGTCACACAAGCCATTGGCCAATTTCGCTAAGGTGTTTGCGCTTGCCGGAGCAATTAACACTAAATCGGCCCATAGGCCCAACTGCACATGGTGATTCCAGGTTCCGGTCTTCTTCTCAAAATAAGCCGTTAACACCGGCTTGTTTGATAAGGTAGAAAGGGTAAGCGGGGTAATAAACTCAACAGCATCAGGTGTCATGACTACTTGTACTTCAGCGCCGGCTTTAACCAGTAGTCTGGTTAAAGCCGCGGCTTTGTAGGCGGCAATGCTTCCACATATGCCCAGTATAATCTTTTTTCCCTTTAGCATGTTAAGCTAAATGATCAGTTGCGCTTACTTTTGTTGCTCTTTAGAAGGATTTCTAAAGTAAACCTTATCGTTTAAAAATTCGTCTACAGCTACTAAAGTAGGTTTAGGAAGACGCTCGTAATGCTTCGAAATTTCGATTTGCTCGCGGTTTTCGAATACCTCTTCCAAATTGTCATTGGATGTGGCAAATTCTGCTAATTTGCTATGAAGCTCTTCCTTCATGTTGGTGGCAATCTGATTGGCACGACGACCCATAATAACGATCGATTCGTAAATATTGCCGGTTTTTTCATCTAACTCCCGTAAATCGCGGGTTACAGTGGTGTTAGGAATGGTATGCTTCTGTATATTACTCATATCTTCTTATTGTAATGTCTGTTGAGGTAACGATCCTCTTGGTTGATTATTCAGTTCTTCTTCTTTCTCTTTTTCTTTTTTCTTTTGGCTCGGTGTTAAAGACGCAATGAGTTTTTTAACCGATTCCATATCGCGCTGCGAATTTTTCTTCAAGCTTTCTGCGTCCTTTTTGTATTTACTCTCAGGATAATTGT
Organism: Olivibacter sp. LS-1; assembly: GCF_008245145.1. Classification (GTDB taxonomy): domain Bacteria; phylum Bacteroidota; class Bacteroidia; order Sphingobacteriales; family Sphingobacteriaceae; genus Olivibacter; species Olivibacter oleidegradans. The sequence goes on from NZ_CP041643.1 coordinate 1,394,974, forward strand.
CGATGAATCGATTTGAGAATTCAACGGCCTCTTGATAACGTGCTTCCTGACTAGGCAGTTGGCTGTTCTTCGCATAAAGATATTGCGCTTCGATGGCTAGGTACTCCATTTCTTCAGCGTACTTAGTGTCGGGATAATCCCGTAGGGAATTTTGAAAGGCAATAACCGCGGCTTTATAATCACCAACATCCAGGTAAAGCTTGGCATTGGCATATGATTTATGCTCTAATTTATCTCGCAGATCCTGAATGAATTTAGCGGCCTCTTCCGCGCGGTCGCTCTTTGGATATAAGTTGATGAATAATTGAAGTGATTCGATCGCCTTCAACGTGTTTTCCTGATCCAACGTATATACCGGCGATTCTAAATAATAGCAGTAAGCCCCCATGAAACGGCATTCTTCCGCTCGTTGGCTCTGAGGGTATTGGTCGGTGAAATTTTTAAAGTGGAATCGAGCCGATGTATAATCTCGTAAACGATAGTTGGTGTAAGCAAAATAATACATCAACTCCTCATTTTCCGGCCTTCCCCGGTATTTATTGGATAAGTCTTCAAATAAAATAAGCGCTTTTGAGTACTTTTTGTTGTTGTACAAATTGATAGCCTCCCGGTACTTCGCTACATTATCATTACCGGTGCGTAGCTTTTCAAACTTGCTCTTACATCCGATCATCCCAATTGAAAAGAGCAGCGCCGAAGCCCAAATCATTAAACGCTTGTTTATAAACATTCTGCAAAGATAAGTTAATTAAAAATATGTAGCAAATGTTTTGCTTGACGCAAAGTAATAGCATCGTAAGGCATTTGCAAAAATTTTAACAAACATTAACCTTTTAGTTGTAAGTCCTAAGCTATAAGCTTTAAGCTTCCTGTTTTCTCTCTAAAGTTCAGGCATTCCGTAAAAGAGACTTCAAATAGGCCTGTTTCCGAGCCTCCGCCTACAACTTAGAACGTAATACTTAAAACTTACGACTCACGGACGAATTCTCAAACTTTCCGTCCTAAAATGACGAGACTCCGTTGTATGCCATCCAATACAGCGATGTCCGGAAAATTACCCCATTCCCGGAAATCTTCTTTCTCGAAAAGCCGGATGCTGGGAATATTGTGGGCGAAGATAAAGGCTAAAATGGTACTCACCTGCAAGTCGGGCGCTCTTTTGATAGCCTCCCGAAGGATCATTTTTCCATATCCTTTTTTTCGTTGGCTTTCATCTATATAAATACTGATTTCGACGGTGCCATCATAAGCCGGGCGGCCATAGAAGGATTGAAAGCTAAGCCAACCAATCGTTTCGCCGCCCGTCGTCTCTACCATCCAAAGCGGGCGCGTGAGCGGATTGTGTTGATTAAACCAAGGTAGTCGGCTCTCTACGGTCACAGCTTCCGTATCTGCCGTGACCATCCTGCTGGCCACTGTACTGTTGTATATAGATACAATGGTTGGAAGATCAACGAGTTGTGCGTCGCGGTAGACTAGTATGTCTTTTTGGATATTCATTGCCTAAAGTGAATTTATGGCAAAAGAAGATAAAATTAGCCAATTTTGGGAGTTTTTAGTTGAATTGTTGGGTAGTAGAATAGTTGAGTAGGAAAATAGTTAAGTAGTTTAGTTATTGGTTACTAGTTATTTGTTATTGGTTGTGCCTGCTGGTAGGCAAGGGTTGCCGGTTACCGGATGTGCGTGATGAAATCACACGGGACTCTAGCGCGCAGGGAACAACGGCCTCATGAAATTGAGCGTCAAAAAGATTTAGGATAGCTCTGGGTAAAAATCATGTGAAGAAGCGAAGGGTGGCCTAGCGTGCGGGAGCGGCTCCGCAGGATTGAGCTTTGGGCCTAAATCTTTAGCGAAAGTACATGCAGCCTTGACTGTTTGGTTCTTTATGGTCAAGCATAAAGAACATGAAATATGGCTTAGCGCCTATAGCTTACGGCCTTATTAGTAGCAGTACGCTCGCTTAAGCCTTATACCTTAAAGCTTATTGCTTATTACCTAAAGCCCTAAATAAAAATCCCCGAGGTAATCGCTCTCGGGGAAGTTTTTACATAGGTAGATGAATGTATTTGTGATAGGTAGATGGTTTTTTTATGCTATTCTTACATTTGCTGAACCTGAACCGCTATTACTGCGGAAATTTTCCAATTCTTTCACCAATAAATCCATTAATTGTCTGTCAATTTTCTTTGCTAAATCAGATAACTTTTGAACTTTAGCCGTATTTTTCATCGATGTTTTCATAGTATATGTGACTTATCAGTTAAACATTAAAAATTGTGAACATACAATAGCTAATATCATGCCAAATACACCTTTATTCTATTTCAAAAGAATAATTGGTTAGACCGTTCAAAATAGTTGTTCTATTTATGGGCTAACATTCCGTTCCCTTTTCACTTTCGCCCCCAACTTATATGTTTCTTCCTACTATGCTCAACCTGCCCCTATTGCACATTGTTGCACAGGATTTAACGTTTATGTTACAATAAGCATTTGGTGCCAACGGTATCTTGTTAAACCTTGTATATTAGATGGTTAGAGAGCCTTTGATAAGCTTGTTTGATGGTGGTCATATTGATTACAGATGAGGTTGCATTCAAAGACGATCTAAAAGCCATATTCCTGTGAACCTATGATGAATAATACTACAGCTCTCAAAAAAAATCTTTTATCAAATGGTGCGTTATTTATTTTAAATGGAATAATAGGTTTTTGGCTTCCGCCCTATCTTATTAAAAAGTTAGGAGTGGGTGCCTATGGTATGATTCCACTGGCAACAACCATTATTGGCTACGCTTCCGTTATTACGGTAGGAATCAATGGGGCTCTTTCCCGGTTCATGGCGTTGAGTAAAGAACAGGAGGGAGACGAGGGAAGTTCGCAAGTCTTTAATACAGCCTTCATAGCGATAAGTGGTTTATTGCTTCTTTTAATTCCCTTCTTTATCATCGTCTCAACACATATAGACAAGCTCGTTTCGGTGCCAGCTGCATACGCCAAAGATACAGTGAGACTGTTTTTGTGCGTTAGTTGTTCTTTTATTTTAACCTGTGTTACTTCCGCCTTTAATGTGTCTGCCTATGTGGCTAACCGGCTTGACCTCGTTAACCAAGTAACGGTAATCAATACCCTTATACGGGTAGTGATCATTGTAAGCGTTTTCCTTTTTATCGATGTTTCATTGTTTGGTTATGGTATTGCGGTGGTATTGGGAAGCATTGCAGCAAGCAGATATAGTTTTTATCTTTTCCGACGCTACTCTCCTAATATTAAGTTTCGAATAAAAGATTTTAAGACGGCCCGTTTGTCAGCCCTATTATCTATGGGTGGATGGCTAGTGATCATTCAATTGGGAAGTATTCTTTTTTTACAAATTGATTTGCTGGTAGTTAACAAGATACTTGGCAACGAAGCCGCTGGTCAATATAGCGTTATTTTGCAATGGAGTAATCTGATCAGAACATTATCCATCTCGCTTTCTGGTGTTTTGGGTCCATTGATACTTACCCTATACGCGCGAGGAGAGATTCTACAAATGACAAAGCTTACGCTGTTATCAAATAAAGCGCTAACACTTTTTGTCACTTGTATAGTAGCGCCTCTCTGTATTTTATCTGGTGATTTATTAACTGTTTGGGTTGGTGAAGAGTTTGCGAGAATGAAATGGTTATTCCTATTAGTACTGTTACCATTACCCATCAACCTAGGGATACAACCTCTTTTCTCCTTAAACAGGGCTTATAATAAAGTAAAAGTTCCGGGGATTTTTACAGTTTTAATGGGTATGTTAAACCTTTTGTTGGCTATTACCCTCGTAAAATACACCACTTTGGGACTTTATGGCGTAGCTGTGGCAAGTGGGTTTGTATTAACGGTCAAAAATTTCGTTTTTATGCCGATCTACATAGCCCGGCATATGGGCATCAGCAAATGGACTTTCTTCAGGTCTTCTAGGTCAGCTGTAATCTTATTAAGTATAGCTGTTGCGATCGGCTATTTTTATCCTAAAATCCTTCATATTCATAGTTGGCCAGGAATCTTGCTACATGCAGCGATCCTGTTTGGCTTTTTTAGCATGCTCTCTTATGCTTTCCTTAGTAAAGAGGAAAGGCGGTTGGTTGTCAATAAATTTATTAAGAAGAAATAAAAATTTTCCAATGAACAGCATCTATTTTATTCCCGCTTCTCAGATTGAAAATACCGGAGATCTATTGATTAACAAAGTAGCCGTACAAGCGATACAGAAATACGGTGAACTTATCATCGTCGATAATCAAACGGATCGTTGGTTTATAGACGAGGTCAAGCTTACAAATGATAGGCAGCTCTCCGAAGTGAATCAAATGTCTTTAAATCGCCATATATTGGGACGCCTGATTAAATCACTTTTTCGAAAGGATAGGATATATGTGGTTTTTCCACCTGGCCATACTGCTCGTCAGGGTAAGGATATGGCTAAAATAGTCATCCAAAGAAATAAACGACTCACACTCTTCAAAACATTTGGCGTGCGAATCGTCCGTTTAGGATTTTCCATAGGCCCGTTTGATCAGGCCAATTTAGATGCGGAGGCCGCCCGTTCAAGACTGTGCTATTTCTATGGGCTAAGAGATAAAGGGTCTTTGGATACAGCCATACGAGGTAAGTTTAAAAATCCACAATTATTTCCAGACCTGGCTTGGAACTACGAGCCCTCTATCGCTATTCCCCCCATCCAAGATGATTCTTACATCGTTTTAAGTTTTCGGTCGAACGTTTATGGTAAGGAGTATGATGAAGCTTACTTTAAACCGTATGTCGATCGGCTGAAGATGATTCTGACAGCGCTGGTTTTCCGAAAATTTCGGATTGTGATTTCATATCAAGTTAAATACGACCGTGAGGCTTCTTTTATTCTAAAAAGAGCATTAGAAAATGATTTTGAGGTACAGCTCATCGATAAAAAGCTCCTATTAGACGAGGCAGCACAAATTTATAGTAAAGCCAAATTCGTCATTAGTAATCGTCTCCACGTACTGTTATTTGCACTACAGTGCCATACGGCTTCTTTTCCTTTAATCGATCCTATCGGTAATAAGAAGATTTATCACATTTGGGAAGATAATAAAATGAGCGATGCAATCTTAGACATCAATGCAACACCTGAGGAAAATACTGCTATTATTCAAAAAGGCGTCGATGATGAAAACTCTATCTTGAAGCCTTTTATTCGGGCGTGCAAAGAAAATAGAAAGATTACTGAAGAGCTCTTGGAACGAGTCTTTCGATAATCACAGTTTTACCTGTCTAATCACATTTTTGATATTCAGCTCAATAATGTCAGTCATACTTTTACATAAGTGGTAATCCTGATTTTTGTAATGGGCTGCCAGTTGATTTTTCAGCATGGCGATATTTTCCGGCGGAGAGAGCTGTTCGTTTTGTGATACATCTCGAAGTGCCGCCAAACGATGGCGCTCAATGCGTACCCGATGTACAATGGAAGAGCGTTCTTCCTGTTGGTATTGCAACACTGTTTTTTCGGTGAGGTGTTCCATGGATAGTTTTACATAAGGTAAATTCTCTTTGAAGAACTGGGGCATATATACTTTCATATTGCCCTCGTAAAACTCCTGGTCGAAATCGATAGCGCGGATCCTGAATTGAAAATCATCAAAGTCGGGCGTTATCTGCATTACATAGTTGTAGGAACGCATATCTCCCAAAAGCATAATAAGGCAACGTTCATTAAATTTTACGAACTCTTTTGCAATCCGAATGGGATTGTAATCCGGATTCTCCAGTAAACGCTTCGCGAACACGTCTCCGGGCAAGCCTACAATATGCTCCTCCACTAAAGTATCACCGTCCACAGTAAAGTTCACGCGATTAGGCGACATGATCTCTTCCAGTTCTAGTCCATAAATGCGGGACGCGTCTGCTTGTTTAATATAAAAATAATCATATACATCATTTAAACGATTCACAATACGGATACGAAATGGATGTGTATTGCCGAATGTACAGTAATCTATACGATCAATAAATTTATGCTCCACTATGCGATTATTTCCGGAAGCTTTTAGAAGGGCATAAATCTGCTTCAGCCCTTCGTGGATATGCGCTACCTCGTGGGGCGGATAGAGGGGTGTTTCCCAAAGGGTGTCCTTTCCTTCTTTATCGTAAACGGGTACACTATCTGTAAAATTACGTAATTCGCTGTAGCTAAGCGGTAGTTTTGACTCTCGTTGATACTCTCTTAGATATTTACGTAAGGCAGGTTTCACTGGAAAAATAGGTTTTTTCCGTGATATTTTAACATCTCCTGTAGGGACCGGTCCTTCTACTTTTAAACTCATCTTCCTAGCAATTTATCTACAAAGCCCTTAGGCCGTCAGGCTTCTCAAAGATAGCTTTTATTCGTTAAATATTGGCTATAGGGTATAGGCGATAAGCGATAGGCTTTAGGGTATAAGGTGTAAGGTATAATAAGGCCATAAGCTATAGACGCTAAGCCATATTTCATGTTCTTTATGCTTGACCATAAAGAACCAAACAGTCAAGGCTGCATGTACTTTCGCTAAAGATTTAGGCCCGAAGCTCAATCCTGCGGAGCCGCTCCCGCACGCTAGGCCACCCTTCGCTTCTTCACATGATTTTTTACCCGCGGCTATCCTAAATCTTTTTGACGCTCAATTTCATGAGGCCGTGTTCCCTGCGCGCTAGAGCCCCGTGTGATTTCATCACGCACATCCGGTAACCGGCAACCCTTGCCTACCAGCAGGCACAACCAATAACAAATAACTAGTAACCAATAACTAAACTACTTAACTATTTTCCTACTCTACTACTCAACTAATCCTATTTACCTTGAAGCAAATATTTCATGTTCTTTATGCTTGACCATAAAGAACCAAACAGTCAAGGCTGCATGTACTTTCGCTAAAGATTTAGGCCCGAAGCTCAATCCTGCGGAGCCGCTCCCGCACGCTAGGCCACCCTTCGCTTCTTCACATGATTTTTTACCCAGAGCTATCCTAAATCTTTTTGACGCTCAATTTCATGAGGCCGTTGTTTCCTATGCCCTAGAACCCTGTGTGATTTCATCACGCACATCCGGTAACCGGCAACCCTTGCCTACCAGCAGGCACAACCAATAACAAATAACTAGTAACCAATAACTAAACTACTTAACTATTTTCCTACTCTACTACTCAACTAATCCTATTTACCTTGAAGCAAATATTTCATGTTCTTTATGCTTGACCATAAAGAACCAACAGTCAAGGCTGCATGTACTTTCGCTAAAGATTTAGGCCCAAAGCTCAATCCTGCGGAGCCGCTCCCGCACGCTAGGCCACCCTTCGCTTCTTCACATGATTTTTTACCCAGAGCTATCCTAAATCTTTTTGACGCTCAATTTCATGAGGCCGTTGTTTCCTATGCCCTAGAACCCTGTGTGATTTCATCACGCACATCCGGTAACCGGCAACCCTTGCCTACCAGCAGGCACAACCAATAACAAATAACTAGTATCCAATAACTAAACTATTTAACTATTTTCCTACTCTATTGCTCTACTACTTAACGTATAGGCAATAGGCTTTAGGGTATAAGGTATACGGTGTAAGGTATAATAAGGCCATAAGCTATAGGCGCTAAGCCATATTTCATGTTCTTTATGCTTGACCATAAAGAACCAAACAGTCAAGGCTGCATGTACTTTCGCTAAAGATTTAGGCCCGAAGCTCAATCCTGCGGAGCCGCTCCCGCACGCTAGGCCACCCTTCGCTTCTTCACATGATTTTTACCCAGAGCTACCCTAAATCTTTTTGACGCTCAATTTCATGAGGCCGTTGTTTCCCTGCGCGCTAGAGCCCCGTGTGATTTCATCACGCACATCCGGTAACCGGCAACCCTTGCCTACCAGCAGGCACAACCAGTAACAAATAACTAGTAACCAATAACTAAACTACTTAACTATTTTCCTACTCTACTACTTAACGTATAGGCAATAGGCTTAGGGTATAAGGTGTAAGGTATAATAAGGCCATAGGCTATAGGCTCTAAGCATTAAGCCATTCATATCGCACGATTTATTCCCATTTCTTCTCTTTATTCTTTAGAGTACAAACTAACGATAATTCATAGTTCCTTCCCACCGGCAGGCCCAACCAATAACAAATAACTAGTAACCAATAACTAAACTACTTAACTATTTTCCTACTCAACTATTTAACTACTTAACAAATAGACAAAGAACGCCCAAAATTTGTAATTTAGTTGAATAAGTATAAAAACCAATAAGCTAATCCATGAAAAAAATCGTTAAATACCTGCTTTTATGTATGTTTCTGATCAGTCAATCCCTACGAGCCCAAAACTATCAAGCCAATTGGCAATCCATTGATCAACGAGAAATTCCACAGTGGTGGCAAGATGCCAAATTTGGGATTTTCATTCATTGGGGTCCTTATTCCGTTCCGGCTTATGCGCCTATAAAAGAAGTGGAAGGGGTGTATGAAAAATATGCCGAACATTATGAAAATCGATTGAAAACTAAGAACAAACTGTTTCTCGATTTCCATAACAAGACGTATGGACCCAATCTTACCTATCAGGATTTTGCTCCGCTATTCAAAGCAGAACATTTTAAACCCGAACAATGGGCTGAACTGTTTAAAAAAGCAGGAGCCAAATATGTCGTATTGACATCGAAACACCACGATGGTTTTTGCTTATGGCCCAGTAAGTATAGTCCTAATTGGAATAGCGTCGATATCGGTGCCCATCGCGACTTGGCCGGTGATTTAACGAAGGCTGTAAGGACCTCCGGTTTACGGATGGGCTTTTACTATTCGCTGCTCGAGTGGAGCCATCCACTTTATAAAAAGGAAAGTATCGAACAATGGGTGGATCGTTACATGATCCCCCAAATGCAAGAACTCGTGAATGCCTACCAACCCGAAGTGATTTTTGCTGATGGTGAGTGGGACTACCCGAGTGAAACACTTAAGAGCACGACTTTTTTATCTTGGCTTTATAATGAGTCGCCCGTCAGGCAACAGGTGGTAGTAAACGACCGATGGGGCAAAGAAACACGGAGCAAGCACGGTGGTTATTACACGACAGAGTATGATTTGGTACACGATCAAAAAGGTATAGGCGATCAAGCCTCCCATCCCTGGGAGGAGAGCCGCGGTATCGGTACTTCCTATGGTTACAATCGATTTGAAACAACCGAAGACTATTTTACGTCAAAGCAGCTTATTGATCTCTTGATTGATAAGGTGAGCAACGGCGGAAATTTATTGCTCAACGTCGGCCCAACGGCCGATGGTAGGATCCCAGTTATCATGCAAGAACGTTTGTTGGACATGGGCAAATGGTTAGCGGTTAATGGTGAAGCAATTTACGGCACTCGGGCTTGGGTGTCAAGACCGAATAATAGCAAGGATACACACCGCTATTTTACCGCCAAAGGGAAAGATCTTTACCTCATCTGTACCGAATGGCAAAATGGGACCTTTCATATTCCTTTGCCACGGAAGCCGGTACGAGTCAGTTTATTAGGACATTCAGGTGCGATATCATCCGATTTTCAAAAGCAGCAGCTCACCATCGAAGCACCTCCCTTTAATCCCAATACAGCGCCCTGTAATTATGCTTGGGTATACAAATTAGAAGGCGTATTGGAATAAAGCGTTTTCTCGACCTGCGGATTCCCTATTTGGGGATCCGTATAACCCGCTTTGCCTGTTTCAACTTTACCGGCGTAAGCCCAGCGAAAACCCGGATAGCCCTCAATGGAAATCTCCATATCGTACCATTGATGGCTGTCGCTTAAGTTGATGAGTTGCGACAGCTGCTGATTGGCCCTTACCTCCAGGTGAACGGGGGCCTTTCCATAAGCCATATCCCGGATCGCTACGCGCAACGACTGGTTTCCCTTGTTTTCGAATAAGAGAATTGCATTGCCGGTAAATCCTTCGCCGACTTGCTCGTTCGTTAATCTGATGGTACAGGCAGGCATTTTTCCTTGATTTTGGAAACCTCTATAAAACCCATTCGGTCCGTGTACCTGTAAGTCAAAAGCTTCTTGCTCCATTTCAAATCGATCGCTAAGCTGATCACCGGCTTTCACCGCGTAAGAGCGAATGGCATGAGGAGTGTAGACGGTAAACGGTGCACCTGCACTTTTTTTTCCGAAAAGCTCATCACCGACTCTTAAATTCAATTGAAAAGAATCCTGAACCCTTTCACCTTCGGCATAAAGCTCATAAGGCAGCGCACACGCTGCCTTGATGCCAGGCTCTTGGCGTGGCATTCGGACCAGTTGATGCGGTTTATCCATCCCTTTTTGCAGTTCATCCGGTTTCAGGGCCTCAAAACCTGACGGAATTTCTTTATACTGCGCTTGATGAATCCCTTCAACATACGGATTACGCTGGATAAAGGGAAGCTTGTCATTCGCGGGCAACGCTTTTGCTACAGTAAATACTGAAGTCAAATCACCACATACGGTTCTCCGCCAGCTACTGATATTTTCTTCGTGCAATTCTTTCTTAAACTTATGATAAACCCATTTTTCCAGAAATTGCAGGGTAGACGTATGATCAAACACTTGCGAGCAAACCTTACCGCCTCGCGTCCAAGGCGATGCCACAATTAGAGGCACTCGAAAGCCAAGGCCGATAGCCGCTCCGCGTGCTTCCTTTGTGGATTTACCATCTGCCAGCTCTTCCTCCAGGGTAATGTATTCTATTTTTGTGTCAATGCCCTCCGAGCATTTGCCACTGTTACTCTTATAAGGGTTCGGCGGCACAAAGGGAGGAATGTGATCAAAATAACCATCATTTTCGTCATAGGTAAGGATAAGGATCGTTTTTTGCCATACCTCCGGATTTTTGGTGAGAATATCCATAATTTCCGATACATACCAGGAGCCGTACCAAGGCGAGGTCGGATGATCAGAATATTTTTCAGCCGGTATCATCCAGGAAACCGCGGGTAGCTGACCACTTTCTACATCCCTTCTGAATTGATAAAGCACATCACCTCTAGGTACCGATAATTCACGTTCAACACCTTGGTTATCCCGATAAGACAAGCGCTCAAGATCATGGTAATGAGGATCTGCTGCATTGGTGGTAAAAGCCTTCTTGAATAGATTTTTCTCTCGAGATGACAATTGTTCAAAATGCCGTTGGCTCCACCGCTCTATCGCCTGTTTGGCCTCTTGCCATACTGCTTCCTTTTTTTTCAGCGCTTCCTTTGTTTTTTGATAAGTTTGATCGTGCGGCTTTAAGGATTGCAGCTTTTCTTGTAGCGCCTGTATCTCCTTAGGCAGCTCGTCCACTTGTTTTTTTAAACTCTTTGTATAGCGCGACGCGAAGTGAATATGATACTGCTCAAAAAACTCCAGGGGATTACAGGAAAAACTACTCAGCCACGAGCGTTCCTCCCCTTCAAACCCACCGCCAAAGCTCACGTCGTTTTGGTAGGCGCGCCAAGATACCCCGGCTTCTTCCAGTCGTTCCGGAAAAGTTTTCCACTTCGCTTCGCCGCGTTGCAGTTCATTCCTTATCCAAGCTTTACTTTTCGGATCGGCCGATTCACGAATGGTCCCGGTCCAGAAAAATAAACGATTGGGCCAAGTGCTGGTCATGCCCGAACAGAAATTTTGATCACATACCGTAAAGGCATCTGCGAGTGCATAATTGAATGGAAGGTCGAGGCGGTTATAGTATCCCATTGTTAAAGGGATGTGTTCATAGGGTTTCTTTTTCTTCGCCTCAATCCATTGGTCGTGCCGCCCCTCATGGTAAGCGTCTACCTGCGATTGGCGTGAATGCGGTACAGCCCCCATCCAAGTGGCCTTGCTATCCCGAAGATCGAAATGAAAGGGCGCATAGGTATTGCCCTTAGCGTCCGACTGGAACCAGATGGGACAGTGGTTGGCTTGGCGGATAAAACGTGGGTCATTAAAACCACGTACCCCTGCAAGCGTACCTAAAGCATGATCAAAAGAACGGTTTTCTTGCATTAATATCACCACATGTTCCGCATCCATAAAGGTCGTTCCCGGTGCCGGAGCAATTGCTAAAGCCCGTTGAATTGAAGGAGGGATCGTACTTGCCAAACCGGTGCTTCCCGCATATAATAGCAGTTTTTTTAGAAAATCCCGACGGTTATCCATTTTGTATGATTTATAATCGTATCTACAGGCTTAAAGTACAACAAATACTATTCATTACATTATTATCTCATTTTTTTTACAACAAAGCGTGATGAATACCCCATGTTTTTGCTACGCCTTTCGTGCATGCACACTGTGCAGATTCCCCTTAAGTTTGTCTAGCAATTCAAAAGAGATTGCTAGATACACTAAACTTATTTTTTTATACTTAAATCGAGCTTATGAAGTTTAAATTTCTACTTGCTTTAGTAGCTGTTGTTTGCTTTAGTTGCACCAAAGAATCTGCTCCTTTGGTGCCCGTCGAGATTACCATCGTTAGTAAAAGTGGTATATTGGAAATCCATTATACACCCGATAGAATTGATACACTGACCAAAAAACAAGGTTCAATGACCCTACAAATGCTAGACGGCGACTTAATTACAATTAAACGAATTTGTCCGGAAGCCGGCGCTTTGGAATATAACATTAAGACCCCAACCTCCAGTTATCTATCCATACTGATGAAAAATGGGGATGAAAATCGACATCTTATTCCAAAGTATTAAAACGATTGATGCTAGAGGCGCAATTGCTATTTCAAAAAAATAATGCGTTCTTTCTTTTAAATGACTGATAATTTGTAACTTAGCAATAAGTCGTTGTTTAACTCGAAATACCTGCATTATGATGAAAGCTTTACGTTTTAAACTGATACCCACTGCCCGTAATCATTTGGCCGATTCCATTACCATCGCTTGGGGCTTACTTTTTATGTTCGGTCTCTATAGTATCGTCCGTAGAGGGCTCTCTTTCCCCATGATTGCGCTAATGAGCGGTGCCCTTTTGAATATCCTCTTTCAGTTCCGTAGCCGACGCGGCCGCTATGGTTTCCAAAATCCCTATAGAAATGCGGAAGGCAAATATGTGCCGCCACCCGCAAAAGAAGGGTGGGAAGACTAAAACAGCAATTTTTATCTGAACGGTCTTCTTTTTGTAATAAAAATCTAGTAACTCTATATACTTTAAGTAATATCTGATATATTTGCCGCATCAAAACGCTAACGATGCATACTTATCCAGAAAGACGGAGGGAAAGGCCCGAAGAAGTCTTAGCAACCTGTAAACTCTGTTACAAGGTGCTCATTCCTTTCTGCTATATGCAGAGCTGATAAGTCGAACAATCATATCCATTCCGGAACGATATGGTTCATTCGCACCACCGCCTGAAAAGGCATAGGTAGGTATTGCGATGCGTAGAACAAAACGTTACATATGAACGAAAAAAAACTACTAAACAATTGTTATGCACCACTAAGTTTCTTGTTTATGCTGCTGTTTTTTGCAGGCAGTGTTTGGGGGCAAGAAACAACCACCGTACAAGGTACCGTGACTGACGCATTTAATCAAGAACCACTACCGGGCGTGAATATCAGCGTGGTAGGAGGAACTCAATCAACCCATACCGATGCCAACGGAGCTTACCGCCTCCAAGTACAGGCAGGAAAAACAACCTTGCGCTTTAGCTATGTGGGCTATGAACCACAGGATTTACCGGTGAGCGGCAATCAACTTTCTGTAGCCCTCAAGCCGGCCAGTAATGATTTAAACGAAGTTGTAGTGGTAGCCTATGGTACCGCCAAGCGATCCAGTTTCACCGGTTCAGTAGCGGCAATTTCGCAGGATAAAATCGCCAATCGTCAGGTTTCGAGCGTCAGCAAAGCCCTGCAGGGACAGGTTCCCGGTTTACAATCAGTATCTTCTTCCGGACAACCGGGTACCGATGCCGAAATACGCATTCGCGGTATCGGATCGATCAACGCGTCAAGTGCACCACTCTACGTAGTAGATGGAAACCCCTACAGTGGAGATATTAACGCTATTAATCCCAATGACATAAAATCCGTTAGTGTCCTCAAAGATGCGGCGGCCAGCGCGCTTTATGGGTCACGTGGTGCGAATGGTGTGATCATCATTACGACGAAGGAAGGATTAAAGGACGGAAAAACCACGATTAATTTCAATTTTACCCAAGGAATATCCGACAGGGCAGTAAAGGATTATGAGCAAGTTTCCACCAACCAGTATTTCGAGTTATATTGGGAAGCCCTGCGTAATAAGAACTTATCCAACGGACTTGCTGCTGAACAAGCAGCACAGAATGCCAGCAATCAGCTCTTAACCGACCTCAATATTAACCCTTATGGGAGCAATTATCCGCAGCCGGTGGGTTTAGATGGTAAAATCGTTCCAGGCGCTACACCGCTATGGAATGACAATTGGGCAGATGTGCTACAACGCACCGGTCGTCGCACCCAGGCCGATTTAAGCTTTAGCGGCGGCAACGAAAAATCGAGCTACTACTTCTCCGGTGGTTACCTCAATGATCAAGGTATAGCCATTGAATCAGGCTTTAAGCGCTATAATGCTCGCATCAACGTCAACACACAGGCCAAGAAATGGCTCAATGCCGGTTTAAACGTAGCTGTTAGCAGTAGCTTACAAAAGTACCCGCAATCAGAAGATAGCAATACCGCCAACATCATTAATTTTACCCGCTTAGTACCTTCGTTCTACCCATATTACGAACGCAATGCAGACGGTTCCTATCGTTTGGACGAAAATGGCAACAAGATCTATGACTTCGGCGAATACCGTCCAAGCGCAGCTATTCCGCGTAATAACCTCGCAGCTTCTCTCCCTTTGGATAAAAATGAAATCCGTAGCGAAAATCTGTCCGGTAGAGCATTCCTCGAAGCGGTTATCACACCTGAATTGAAATTCCGCACGACTTACAGTATTGATTATATAAATCGTAATACGCACGATTATGTGAACCCCGTACTTGGCGACGGCGCAGAATACCAAGGATCTGTGGCTAAATCCAATCGCCGGAGAACTTCTTATACCTGGAATAATATCGTAACCTACGAAAAAACCTTTAACGAGCATCATCTGAATGTATTGGCCGGACAGGAATTCTATAAGTTTCAAAATACCGATATGGATGGCAGTCGGGAGCGCTTTGTATTGCCCGGTTTCTATGAGCCCGATGCGGCGTCTCAACTCAATTCCTTCAATGGCTTTTCGGTAGATTACAGCATGTTGAGCTTTTTAGGTAGGGTAGAGTATGATTACAAAAACCGCTACTTCCTTTCGGGGTCCTTGCGTACCGATGGATCTTCCCGTTTCTCACCGGATAACCGTTGGGGAACCTTCTGGTCGGTAGGCGCTTCCTGGAAAATTGCCGAAGAAGAGTTTCTGCGCAATAACAGCTTAATTAATCAGTTAACAGTTCGTGCAAGTTACGGAGCTCAGGGAAATGATAATTTATTATCGAACGGCAATCCCATCTATTATGCTTACCAAGGATTATATAGCATTTCCAATAACCTTGGCCAAGGCGGAACGGTTACGCAGCGTCTGCCCACGCCAACTTTGAAATGGGAAAGCAACCTGAACTTCAATGCAGGCCTCGATATCGCCATCTTAGATCAACGTGTAGCCGCCAGTTTCGAGTATTTTAACCGTAAAAGTAAAGATTTGCTGTATACCATGCCAAAGGCACCTTCTACCGGTTTTCCAGGTTATGATGCCAACATCGGTGCACTTCAAAATACCGGATTCGAACTTACCCTGCAAACCGTACCGGTTCGGAACGATAATTTTCGGTGGAATCTGGATCTTAATTTGGGACATTACAAAAACAAGATTACCGAATTGCCCAATGGCGGCAAACCTATCCCTAATGGTAACAAGCTCTTAGCGGTGGGAGGTTCTATCTACGACTTTTATCTGCCAACCTGGGCCGGTGTAGACCCGGCTACCGGCAGCCCGCTATGGTACAAAGCCGATGCAAATGGCAACCAAACAGCCGAAACGACTTCCGAGTATGGCCAGGCTGGACTTTTTGTTCAAGATAATTCCCTCCCTGATCTAGTAGGCGGATTCTCGAACACTGTTAGCTATAAGAACTTTGATTTATCCGCGCTGCTAAGTTTTAGCTTAGGGGGTAAAATATTGGATAACGACTATATTCAGCTCATGCACAATGGTAGTAGTCCGGGACGCGCTTGGAGTACCGAAATCCTGAACCGTTGGACGCCCGAAAACACACAAACCGATGTCCCCCGCTTAACAACGGATAATTTAACTTGGACATCTGCATCAACACGCTTTCTTTATTCCGCTACTTATGCGCGCTTAAAGAATGTAAGCTTAGGGTATAACTTTTCCAAACACTTAATCGAACGGTTGGGTATTGCCAACTTACGTGTGTTTTTACAAGGGGAGAACTTATTGACCTTCTATGGCCATAAAGGGATGGATCCGGAACAAACCGTTAACGGAGCAACTTATTTCAGATACCCGGCAATGCGTACCGTATCCGCTGGATTACAGCTTACTTTGTAGTTGTGGGGGTTAGGTGCTCGTTGTTAGTTATTGGTTGTTAGTTATTGGTTACTGGTTATTAGTTATTGGTTACTTGTTGTTAGTTTTTGGTTTTGTGTTGATTCAGTACCAAAACTAATAGCTTAAAATCAAAAGAAAAAAATATGATACGAAAAACAATATATATCCTTAGCGTGCTCAGCTTACTACTGACCGCCTGCAGCAAGGATTTGGAAACGGCACCTACCGATGCGGTTGCCGATTCGGAGATTTATAAAAATGTCGATAATATCGAAACCGTTATCAACGGTACCTGGAGTTATTTAAATGATACCTATTTTACCTATGCCAATCCAGGTTACACCGCTTTTATGCGTACCGGTGATGCGATGGGGAGTGATGTGGCTGTCACCACCAAATACGGTTATCGAGATGCTTACGCCTTTACCGAACTGTATAATGCCACTACGAATCGAGTTAAATCGTTCTGGACCCTGCTTTATAAAGTGATTGACAATTGCAATAACGTCATCGCTAAAGTAGATGCGGCAGCGGGGGACGAAGTGAAAAAGGCGCAATTAAAAGGGCAAGCCAAGGCCTTGAGGGCTTTCTGTTACCTCAATTTGGCTACCTATTACCAGTTTTCTTATCTCAAAGATCAAACGGCATTGACGGTGCCTATTTATACTGAGCCAACAACCGTTGAAACCGAAGGGAAACCAAAGGCTACGTTGGAGGAAATCTACACCCTTATCAAAAGTGATTTACAGGACGCACTAAGCTTATTAGCTGAATATACAAGACCAAGCACAGAAAAATATCGCATTGATCGTGCCGTTGTCAATGGCTTGTTGGCGCGAACTTATTTAAACACAGGCGACTGGCTACAGGCGGCGCAGGCCGCAGCAGCAGCACGTGCAGATTACAGTTTGATGCCGGCAGCAAATTATAGCGATGGGTTTAATGATATGCAGAACGTTGAGTGGATATGGGGACATGGGCAAACCAATGAGCAGAATACGGCTAGTTACACATTTCATTTTCTGGATGTATCCTCATCCGGTTCGTATTACTACAGCTTTATGGCTGATCCATACTTCAAGAACTTTTTTGACGAACAAGATATCCGCAACGGCTTGTTTGAGTGGGATGGTTTACCCGGTAGAGAAGGCTTTCTCCGTTATAAGAAATTCAAATTCAAATCGAACCTGATTGGCGACATCGTGTATATGCGTGCAGCGGAAATGTACTTGATTGAAGCCGAAGGTTATGCAAGAGCCGGTCAAACAGAACAAGCGATTACCGCATTGAATACCCTACGGGCAGCCAGGCAAGCCGTTTTATTCACGGGCGGTTCGGCTGACGACTTGCTTCAAGCCATTTTAATTGAACGTCGGAAAGAACTGTGGGGAGAAGGCTTCTCGTTGTCCGATATCTTACGTACACAAGGTAAAGTAGAGCGAAAAGCCTATGTTGATGCGCAAGGGAACCCCATTAAAGTTAATGTAACGACCCCCGATGGAACCAGCAAGACCGTCAATGCCCAAGGGCATCGTATTTTACGTTTTCCCGATGGCAGTGATTTTGTTGCCAATAGTAGGTACTATCTCTTTGCCATACCATTGGAAGAGACCCAGCAGAATCCGAATTTATAATAATAGTAATAAGAAAGGCGGGGAAATCCCGCCTTTCTTATTATTGTAAGTTGATTCGAATACCAATTCGCTTATAACGCTCGCTGGCTTTTACACGCTCATTTCCGGTTAACTCAAGAACAAGCTGTACTGTACCGGCTGCTGGAGTAAAATCCAGCACATTAATTTTTAATAGCGCAAAGCTGCTATTTGCTGGTAGTGTGGTAATGTTTCCTTCCGGAAGACTGTAATGCATACCCTCTACAGCCGTTGATTCCTCGCTTACTACACGAAAAGCCAAGGCCTGATCATCTCTGAGTTGTTCTCCAAGTAGATTGACCCGATAAGTCTTTTCGCCCGAGCCATTCCTTAAAGCCGTTAATAATGGATAATCTTTACCGGCTACATTATTATTGGTAGTGGCATCTTCAAATTCAACAACAGCCTCGCGGAACTGGAAATCCTCTTTATGATCTTTCATACATCCTGTCCAAATCATCGGAAGTACGAGACTTAATAGATATATCAATTTTTTCATTTTAATCATTTTTAATAACCTGGGTTTTGTGTTACTTGCGTATTCGGTACCGCCTCTCTTACCGGGATGTTGGCTAAGATTCTAAAATCACTATGTTGGACATTTCCGGATTCTTTTATAATATCTCTGCCCAAACGTTTAAGATCGAAAAAGCGGTGTCCCTCAAAAGCCAGTTCCAATCGGCGTTGCAAAATAATGTCGTTAAAAAGGGCCTCACCGCTATAGCTTGCTAACCCAATACCGGCACGCTCCCTGATTTTATTGAGTTGTTCGCGTGCTGCAGCTTCGTTATAAACCGCACTACCCGGCGTTGCATAAGCTTCAGCCATATTCAGAATTACTTCAGGAAGACGTATAACCGGAACATTGTCGATATTATTAATCCCGCTTCTACTCACAAACTTGGTGATTTCCCAACGACTGCTATTACCGCCCAATCCACGCACAATTAACTCTCTCCGTACATCATTCGCATTGTATTGGCTATAAAGTTCATCACTCACGACCACGTTGCCATGGCTTACAGTTGTTGTCGATGTAGCGGTCATGCGGGTGGTGAAAGTAGCTCGTAAAGATTCGTTTGTTGTATTGGAATGATCCGCTGCCAGCACAAAAGCTACTTCAAAAAAAGATTCCGGGTTTTTATCCGTTCTCCAAGTATTAACAAATTGTTCCGTTGGGACTAAAGACAAACCGCTGGTGCTGATAGCCAGCTCCCCTTCACTTATTACTTTGGCCATATCTCCGCGGTATAAAGCAACACGTGAATACAAAGCATGGGCAGCAGCTAAAGAAGCAAACGTTTGATCCGTGATCCTGTTGTTATTGGTAGCTAACAATAAAACAGCCTTGTCTAGTTCACCGTAAATAAAATCATATACTTCGCCAACCGTAGGGCGCGATGAATATTCTATTTGTGCCGTATTGAGGACCCCCTTATTGATGATGGGAACACCTCCTCGATCGGAAGGTTCCACGATAGCCGTTGGATCATAAGCATAGGCTTTCATCAAGGTGTGATATACCAAGGCACGCAGAAAATGTAACTGTCCGGCAATATTGTTTTCATAAGCTTCGTCACCATCATAGGCCTCCAGAGCCTCTAAAATTAAGTTAGCCTGATTGTTTATATAATAACAATACTGCCAAGTTTCTGTCTGTATGTGCGACCCAGCTTGGTTGATACCCTGTCCTACCAAGCGGTTTCCTGCACCGGTGTTTATGGCATTGTCGGCCAATAACTCCGGTATAGCAATTAAATCACGACCATAAAGGCCAACTTCACGTAAGCGTGAATAAACACCGTTTACAGCTGCGTCAATCGCTTCCTGACTACTTAAGGCTGTGTTCGAGTCAATGGCATGTTTAGGATCAACTTCCAAAAGTTTATTGCAGGATACGGTACCGAGAACAAGTCCTGCTAGCATCACTATAGTTATAAATTTCTTCATGATTCAATTTCTATTAAAAACCTACTTGCAAACCAAAGGTGTAGCTTCTTAAGGGTGGAATAGCTCCTTGATTGGAGGTAAAGGTCGCGTTAGGCGATGGATCAATATAAAATTCGGGGTCATAACCCGACCATTTAGTCCAAGTAATTAAATTAACGCCTTGCGCGTAAACGCGGATTTGGCGCGCTTTGATTTTAGCCGCTACATGGGCGGGGAGGGTGTAGGCCAGGGTCAACGTCTTTAACCGAATGTACGAAGCGTCCTCCAAAAAGCGACTGCTACTACGGTATTGGCTCGCCATATTGGATTCGGAACCCCCATCAATCGGACGTGGGCTATCTGTTACCTGCCCGGGTGTGGTCCATCTATCAAGGAAATTGCTTTCTAAGCCATTGCGTAAGGTCGCCGCATTGCGCATCCAAAAAGTGTTCTGCGAATTGTATAGATCGCGTCCATAATCATATTGGAAAAAGGCCGATAACTCAATCCCTTTATAGCTAAACGTATTAGTGAAACCACCGTACACATCACTCAGTTGGCTACCATAAACTTTCCAATCGGCCGGGCTCACTGGGTTGTAGGTGATATTACCATCCCCATCGTACCACATTGCCTTTCCTGTAGCAGCGTTTACACCGGCATATTGAGCAAGAAAGTAAGAATACAAAGGCGATCCCACACGAATGGTTTGATCGCCCGGTAATACATCCAAGCCATCATACAGTTTCGTCACCTGATTATCGATAAAGGTAATATTGAAACTAGATGTCCAATTGAAATCGTTACTTTTGATATTATGTGTGTTCAGGGAGAATTCAAGCCCTTGGTTTCTCAATTCACCGAGGTTCCGTGCAATGTTAGCATATCCGCTGGTATAGGGTAAGGGTTGTTCCAATAGCAGATCTTTACTGGTCCTTCTGAAGGCTTCTGCTGTAAAAGCCACTCGGCTATTAAAGAAAGCCAAATCCAAGCCGATATTATACGTAACATTACGTTCCCATTTAAGATCTTGATTTTCTACACTGCTCGGACGTATGCCAGGTAATGAATTATATGGGCCATTGCCACTGTATAGACCACGTGAGGCAAAATTATCTACCTGGTCGTTACCTGTTTCACCATAACTTAGACGCAGTTTCAATTGATCGATCCAAGGTGTTCCTTTCAAGAAATCCTCCTGATCAATTGCCCAAGCACCTGAAATAGAAGGGAACCAACCAAAGCGATTGTTGGCACCAAATCGGGAAGAACCATCATATCGAAGTACTGCGCTCACAAAGTACTTTTTATCATAATCATAGTTGGCCTGTCCAAAAAATCCCAGGCGTTTAAAGCCACTCCAAGTACCAGTTACACTAACCGGGGCTGCGGCTGCTTCCATAGTTTGAAATTGAAAAGTAGGAAAACCTTCACCCGAAGAGAAGTTATAGTCGCGCGTTTCGCTTCTATATTCGACTCCCAGAATTCCAGAAAGTGAATGCTTATTATTGATAACCTTATTATAGTTAAAAGTTTGATTCGTCATAAAGTTGATGTTTTCATAACTTCTGATCTGAAGTAAACCTCTACGAGCAAAACCGTCAATGGTACGCGGATCTGTATAATTGGCAGCGAAGACCGTCCGGTAGTCGAGGCCATAGAAGGACTTGAAAGATAAATCCTTGGTGATCCTAGCCGTAAAAGCCGTATTCCCAACTAAGGATCGCGTGCGACTTTTAATCTCATTGACCTCTGTTGCAAAGATGGGGTTGTGGCGCATATCACCCGGCAGCCCGCTAGTTGGAGCATTAAAAGAGCCATCCAGATTATATATTGGCACAAAAGGTAACATCATCGGAGCCGCGTATTGCGGTGCAGCAAAATTACCTGTACTTCCGCCGCTGCCCGAAATCCCGTTCTGTACCACCGATCCAAAACTTGAGTTAAAATCGACCGTTAGCCAATCAGTTGCTTTATGACTGATATTAGCTTTCGCGGTAGCTCGGTTAAAATCCAGTCCGATAACAGCTCCTTGTTGCTTGTTATAAGATCCCGATAAAAAGACGCTGGTCTTTTCCGTACCACCGCTGAAAGACAGCTCATAATTTTGAGAAGAACCATTTCTAAACGCTGCATCTTGCCAATCGTAGGTGGGTAAAGCCGCTAAATCAGCATCGGAAAGTGTAGGATCTAAGCCAAGGCCTGTCAGCACATTTCGACGATTTACCGAGTCCATTCGATTTGGGTATCTGTTTTTCACCGCTTCCATGCGTGCCTGCAAGAACTGTTGTGTAGACATCATATCTATGCTCGGCATGGGTGCCGTAAATCCAATATACGTGTTGAAATTGATTTGGCTTTGTCCGGCTTTCCCCTTCTTCGTAGTAATAACCACCACACCATTTCCCGCCTGTGCGCCATAGATGGAAGCCGCGGCAGCATCTTTAAGTACCGTAATCGATTCAATATCATTATTGTTCAGAAAGGCGAGCGGGTTGCTGGCAGTGGTAGTTGTGGTGGTGGTACTGTTCATCTGTACACCATCAATAATAAACAAGGGCTGGGTGCCTGCAGTTATTGAGCCTACACCACGGATGTTCATTTGCACCGGTGCGCCGGGTACCCCGCTGGCTGCGTTTATTTGTACACCGGCTGCCTGTCCTTGCATAGCGCGGTCAAAAGATTGAACCGGAATGTTCTCGATTTCCTTCGCGCCTACGGTTGCAACTGCCCCCGTCACTTCCCGACGACGTTGCGTGCTATAGCCTGTTACGATCACTTCATCCAAGTCGGCTACGTCAGCGGTCAGACTTACCGAAATAGATATCTTTTCCCCCGACCTTACTTCATAACCGGTAAGTGTTTTTTTCTCAAAACCAATATAACTGAACGTAAGTGTGTAAGGTCCATTGGTCGGCAAATTTTCAAAATTAAAAATGCCACTTGCGTTAGTCATGGTAGCCGCTGTGTAGTTGTTGGCTCCTTTAAGCTGCACCGATACTCCCGGAATGATCTCGCCGTCTGCATCCGATACAGCTCCACTGATACTTCGACCGCTTTGCGCTGTCGCGAACAGATGGCTAAAAAGGATGGTAAGCAGCAACATGACCGGTAATCGGCATTTTAAAAATGTAGGTGTTTTCTTCATGCTTGATTGGGTTAAATTGTTTTATTTAATGAGTAATCTATGGTGTGTAGTGTCGTTCTCCAATGTTAGCTTGTTCATTAATACGATGTTTGTTAACTCTTTTTCCAGCGATCTACTTTTGATGACATATCCCGTAAAGAATTTCTTACGAACGGCATCCTTATTAAAATTGATTGGGGTATCAAATTCTTTGCTAAGCACGGTGAACACAAAGCTTAATGGTTGTTTATCAAATAGTAGGCTATCTCCTTTGCGTGTTACCGTTGATGTTGTATTGATAAGTGGTTTATTCGTTTTTTTAAGTTCTTTACGGCGGAAGTTCGTTACACTGGAACCTGTAGGTGTCAAGGTGTATTGTTGACCTGGTATAAGAATCGTTCTTTTCTGATGGTTTTTATTGCGAACGCTTATTTTGCCTGTTAGTAACCGAACTGATACCTGATCTTGCTTTGGAAAAGCACTTATTTCGAATCGGGTACCCAACACCGTAGTTTCTACGTCTTTTGCCAATACTTTAAAAGGATGTTCCGGATCATTTGCTACATTAAACACGGCCATTCCGGTAAGGGTAATGGTACGATTAGACGTGAAATCAATAGGGAATTCGATTTTACTGTTTGGTTCCAGCTGAATATCGCTGCCGTCTTCCAAGGTAAAAAATAAGGTTTTATCACTTATGTTCTCTTTCACTTCACTATTGCCTATCGTAGCAATCTCCTTATTTTGGATTAGGACTTTCTTTTGGTCTCGCTGCCTTTCATAAAGCAGGTGAATGGCCCCCAGTGAAAGCAGGACGATGGCTGCTTTATAAATCCATGGACTTAGGCGATAAACACGGTGTTTTTTATCGTAACTATACTCCTGTAATGTCTGTTCCCACTCTGTTTCGGGTAATAACAGCTCAAAAGCCTCGGGATGAGTTTTTAGATAATTTGCTATACGTTCCGCTTCTTCAGCGTTGCATTTATTTTCGAGAAAGCGTTTGAATAAGTCTTTATCTAGCATACCGTATCATTCTATTGAAGCAATACGGTTTAGAAGGGAAGAAACCCCTGCTCATTGGAAATTAAAATTGAGAAATTATCAAAAGAATAGGGAAAACAATGCTAGAGCGCAATTTTTTAAGCGCTTTTGTCATATGATCTTCAACTGTTTTGACCGAGATGTTCATTTGAGCGGCAATCTCTTTGTTCGAATAACCTTCTACTTTACTTAAATAAAAAACTTTTTTTCTGATAGGAGGCAAGTTGTCCAAATGTTTTATCAGGTCCTCATAGGCCAAATTGGAAAGCGGTGGAAGTTCTGGGTCGATTCGATGGCTTAAGTCGTGCGATAAGGACAATTTTACCGCACGCTCATGCGCTTTTTCACGTAAAAAATCAATTAAACAAGTTCGCGTTATTCTAAATAGTTGTGTAGTTATAGGAAGTTCCGGTGAGAGATGGCTGCAATATCGCCAGAATTTGATAAAGGTAAGTTGCATTATCTCTTTGGCGTTCTCCTCTGATTGTGTCTTCTTAACGAGGTATGAATAAACCGGATGTCTAAAGTGCGTATAAATATCTTGAAAGGT
Organism: Olivibacter sp. LS-1; assembly: GCF_008245145.1. Taxonomy (GTDB): domain Bacteria; phylum Bacteroidota; class Bacteroidia; order Sphingobacteriales; family Sphingobacteriaceae; genus Olivibacter; species Olivibacter oleidegradans. Next base: position 1,419,846 of record NZ_CP041643.1, read on the forward strand.
TCGTGTACATCCTTCTTTTAAGCGTTTTATTCGGTTGATTTCATCGATATGTATAGTCTTTGGTTGAGTCATTGCGGAAAAACAATGTAAAACTAGCGTTTTTTGTTTTTAAATGATCTTTTTTTGTTTTTTTGTCTTTTTTTCGGACTACCGTATCGTTATCTGTAGTTGTTGTTGGGTTTTGTCTTTGTATTTTTTGGGATTCTCGTCTTTTATCCTGGTTTCTTTCTTAGAGGAGAGGGTATAATTCGTATTGATTTCCGCACTTCATTGCATTGCGGTAAAAGTGGTGAAAGAGCTAAGCCGCCAACGACTTATTTTCGTTTCGATTTTTTTAATTTAGCTAAGGCATAGCCTAACTCATCCATCTCTTTTATTTTAAGGAGATAGGCCATTCCGAAGAAACCGATGATCGCAGTCAGTACCCCTAGAATCAACTGCATAAATGGGCGGTTCACCAGCAGCATGCTTCCGTAGCTGCAGCATGCCATGCCTATTGTCGCAATAATAACCTTATAGCAGTCCTTCAACTGTTTCAAAGGGCCATAACCGAACAAAATGCCGGAAGGATAGGCATTAATAAAATAGCTTAGGGTATTTACTATAAAACTTCCAATCACCACAGCTTTTGTACCGAGCGGTAAGGTGATGAACATGGCAGCGATGATAATCGGTAGTTTAGATAAATCCGTCTTTAAAAAAAGATCCGAACGTCCCACGGCATTCAGTAGGTTCAGGTTCAGCGAACTAATGGGGGTAAACATGCGCGCCAGACATAACCACTGCAATAAAGGCGCTGCAGGTAACCATCTTTCTGTCAGGAAAAGCAAAATAAAAGGCTTCGATATCACGGCGAAGAGTGTCATGCTCGGAAAAATAATAAAAGCCGTCATGGCTACCGTTCTGCTGTAGATGCTAATAAGCTTCTTCCGATCTTGCTGAATAGCAGAAAAAAGAGGAAAAGTAACATTCGTGATAATAAGGTTGATTGTTCCCGAAGAAAGCTCGGCCAATGAGTTGGCCCGTGCATAAAAACCTAAGGCCTTGGAGTGATACCATTTACCGATCACGATGGTGTATACGTTCGTCAAAACCGTAGAATACAGGCCCGCAGCGAGAATTTTGGAACCATAACCGAACATTTCGCGAAAAGCTTGCCATGAGAAAGCCCAACTTGGACGCCACTTGGCTTGCAACCACATGAACATAGAGGTGGCTAAGGTGAGCGATAGGTTTTGTCCTACCAGCGCCCAGACGCCGAAATCATCATATGCCATATATAAACCCGCCGCGCCGCTTATAATGACGGCCATCACGTTGATTTTTGCCTGTGTTTTAAAATCGATATCAATAAGCAGCTTGGCGCGCTGTACTACGATAAAAGACGCAATAATGAATTGCAAGCCCATAACTCTTGTTAAGGCTATCAGCACCGGCTGATGGTAAAACCGGGCAATAAAAGGTGCGGAGAAATAAAGAATAACATAGATCAACAGACTAACTACGATGTTAAAATAAAAAACCGTGCTAAAATCCAGCTGTGAACAATCCTTTCGTTGTACAAGGGCTTTGCTAAAACCACCTTCTATAAAAAGCGTTGATAAGGCTAAAAATATGCTTAGCATACCTACCAGACCGTAAGCTTCCGGACTGACCACCCGCGCGATCAGTATGCTGATGATAAAGCTTACTCCCCTTACCAGCATATTTTCCAAAGAATTCCAGGCGAAACCTTTAAATGCTTTTGTTTTAAGCGACATGTGTAATGGATAACAGCCAAAGCTCCCTCAAAAGATTCGTTATTGCAAGAGGTGGTTTGTTATTGTGTATTTTTGTATACATTTCAGGACATTAAATAATGTTTAAAAAAAAATGAACTTACTGTTGCAAATATCGAAGCAAACAATTAGGTTTGTTTATACCTAACAAGATGTGATATAAACCATTAGAGGGGCTAGCAAGCACAAATCGTTTTTTACGTGTTGTGAGGAACTGGATGCACGGGTTGTGTTCCAGGTGTTTATGGAGTAGCTAACAGATTATTAAACTTTTTTCAAATCAACAAACCAAACACATGATGTCTTTTATTGTTTTTACGGTAGTCCTTTTTATAGCGCTTTGGGGTTGGATCGCTTATGAATACCAACATGCAGCGACTATTTCGTTGGAGGAAGAAATAGAATTGGATGAACAATTGCGAAGATCGTCTTACACGGAAGTGTATGATACGGAATCGAAAGTATGAGTGTGCTTAAAAATAAAACACGCCAAAACTCCTGCCGAATACGACAGGAGTTTTTTATTTATTCGTATGGTGGTTTAAAATTATGACATATATAAATAAAACTGTTTATTTGCATAGGTTTTATTGAACGATTTTTTCTGTAGGCGTTCATTGAAGAGTACTACCTTTATGTATAAACGAATAATCTTATATTGCTTCTTTTCTTTTTGCTTTTTTTTGTTGATTCCTAGTTATGGTTATGCGCAAAACTTGAGCGCTACTGACCTAAGCATGATCAAGGTGGATGACCTTACTGATGATCAGCTTCGCGCGTATTTGCAGCAAGCCAATGCTTCTGGTATGACACAGGAGGAATTGATGCAAATGGCTGTTTCTTCTGGGATGCCAAGCGAGGAAATTGAGAAATTAACACAACGCTTACAGACAATCCAAGAACAGGATCAAGCACTACAGGCCCCTGCCACAAATACTTCTACTGGCGATAAGCGTAAAGTAGGAAGGCAGGTACAAGGAGCGACTAACGAAGCTGATACCCTATTGAAGCTTCATCAAGATAATCTAAAATCACCAAGAGAAGAACTGAGAATTTTCGGAGCAGACATTTTTCAGGGATCGAATACCAAATTCGAACCGAATTTACGGATGGCGACACCTAAAAATTATGTAATCGGGGCAGATGATGAATTGTTGTTGGAGCTATATGGCAATTCGGAGGCAAGTTATTCATTAACAGTTAGCCCTGAAGGAGCTATCAACATTCCTTATGTGGGAGTAGTGCCTATTGCTGGAATAACTATTGAACAGGCTATTATTCGCATTAAGGACAAAATGAGAGCAATTTATAGTGGGTTACGAAATGGCAGCACTCGATTAAACGTGAGTGTAGGTAATATTCGCAGTATTCGTGTTATTGTAACTGGAGAAGTTGTAAAACCAGGAACCTATACTTTACCTTCTGTAGCCACAGCCTTTAACGCACTGTATGCGGCGGGCGGCCCCAATGATAAAGGTACCATGCGACAAATTAAAATCATTCGCAACGACAGAGAAGAATCAATAATTGATGTTTATGACTTTTTGCTAAATGGAAGTCTTCGCAATAATATTGTCCTACAAGACCAGGATATTATCCAGGTTGCGCCTTATCTTAGTCGCGTCGAAATAAGAGGGCGGGTGAAACGACCCGCTATTTTCGAATTAAAGGAAGGCGAAACATTTGATCAGTTACTGACCTATGCCGGAGGTTTTGATGAAGAAGCTTATAGGACGCGTATTACTGTCTTTAAAAATACCGCAACTGAACGTAGGGTAGAGGATGTTCTGGCATCTCAGTTCGGGGTCTATTTGCCTCAGAGTGGTGATAAATATCGCGTAGGCAGGATATTGGATCGGTATACGAACAGAGTGCGTATATCAGGTGCCGTCTTTCGTCCTGGCGTTTACGAATTGAGTCAGGGCTTAACCTTAAGTATGCTTATTAAGAAAGCTGATGGAGTAAAAGAAGATGCGTTTATGAATCGCGGTTACATAACGCGGCTCAAAGAAAATCTTGAAAAAGAGCAAGTGGCGTTCTCTGTTGCTGACATTTTAGCGGGGACCCAAAACGATATACCTTTAAAACGAGAGGACGAGGTGGTAATATCATCCATTTTTGATCTAAAAACTGCCTATAAGATTCAAATCGATGGTGAAGTACGCAATGCCGGAACTTACGACTTTGCTGAAGGGATGACTTTAAAAGAGCTCATTGTCCAGGCAGGAGGATTTACGGAAGCCGCCTCGGCCAAGCGAATCGAAATTGCCAGACGCATTAAAGAAAGCAATGTAATGTCACAATCGGCTCATACCTCCGAAATTTATCATGTTAATATTGAACGAGATCTCTCAGGAGCAGAAGATTTTGTGTTACAGCCATTCGACGTTATCAATGTTCGACTAGCTAAAGGATACCAAAGACAACGGTCCGTGCGTATTGAGGGCGAAATACTTTATCCCGGTCAATATATACTTACCCGTAAAGACGAGCGTGTATCTGATTTGATTAAGAGAGCGGGAGGATTTACGGCTTATGCTTACACTGATGGAGCTTCTCTAAAACGCAAAAGTATCTTGGAAGACGAGCTGGATTCAACGGGAAATCAGTTTGAACGTAAATCAAAATTGGAACAGGAACGTTTTCAAGAACGAGTTGAGCGTTTAAATGCATTGCAAAAGAGCACAATTAATCCGAACGAATTGGGAGCCGTACAACGGTCTGCGGTCAATAACAGCTATGTTGGCATCAATATGAATGAGATTCTTCGGCATCCCGAAGGAAGTAATGATCTAATTCTTGAAGAAGGTGACGTTTTGCATATTCCTAAACAATTGCAAACCGTTAGAGTAAGCGGTGAGGTGCTTTCACCCGTAACAGTGATATATTCATCAAATAAAGGGTTTAAGGAATATATCTCTCAGGCAGGGGGATTTTCGGAGCGTGCATTAAAGAAGAGAGCATACGTTGTTTATGCTAATGGTTCAGCCCGCAGTACGTCTAAGTTTCTCTTTTTTAATAATTATCCAAAGATTAAGCCAGGAGCAGAAATTTTTGTTCCTCAGCGAGAAGCAAGGGGTCGAATAAGTGCCGCTCAATGGATAGGCCTCGGGGGTAGTCTAGCTACTACGGTTGGCGTTATTGTTGCGCTATTCCGTTAAAATAAAGAAGCAGGAGGCGCAATACTTTGACGTAAAAATCAATCACATCATCCTAGTGAATATATATAGTCGCAAAATTTTGAGAAGTTTATTCGGATACGAGATATAATGGCGCTTTGAAGAGCTAATTTTTACTTCTTTCCAGATTATCCAACACTTCCTGAGTAAAACGTTTTGCGGCTTCCGATTCACGGTGGCCATTTAAGTATTCCTTTGCTGCAAGCATGCGTACTTCCGCTAAACTTGAATCTATAGCCGTATTGTTTACCTTTTCTAAGTTAGATGCCAAATTTTTATTTGCTTTAGACGCAATGGATCGTGCTCTTTGAATAACATGGATTCTGTTTACGTTTCTCACCTCGTAAATCCATAGCATCATGTTGAAAAATATGGTGGCCAATACGATTAACATCATTAATTCAGCAGTTTGCATTTGATTTTGAATAGAGAGTGCTAAAGAAACAATGAGTACATTCGTGGTCACAATAATGCCGGAAGCCTGTAAATGTGTTAAACCCAAATCTAATAATCGATGATGTAAATGGTTCCGATCGGCCATAAAAGGAGATTTTCCTCGTAATATCCGAAGGGTAAAGACACGGAAGGTATCAAAAATAGGCATAATCAATAAAGCTATGGCCACCGCAGGGGCGGCGTGCACCCAGGGATAAGGATTTGTTATAGCATCAAATTTATAGATTTCTACAAACCGAATGCTTAAGATCGCTATAATGAAGCCAATGGAATAAGCTCCGGCATCGCCCATAAATATTTGGGCACGTTTTCTCATATTGTATTTTAAGAAACCCAAAACCGCACCTGCCATACTAAAGCTAAGAATACTTAAACCCTTTTCGTCTACAAAATAGAACAGTGCTCCATAAACTAAACTGACAAAAACAGAGATCGATCCCAACAAGCCGTTGATTCCATCAATCAAGTTGAAGGCGTTAATAATAAATACCACAACGAAACTTGTAAAGGTATAACTCAAAATAGGACCAATCTCATGAATCCCCATTACGCCATAGAAATTAGTAAAACGGATATCGGCAAAATAAACTACGATAAAGGCGGTAATAAACTGGGCAATAAATTTTTTATAGGGATCCAATGCAATTAGATCGTCCTTAAGGCCAATGGTAAAGATGATGATGCCTGAGGCAAAAATGAAGTTCGCTTTTGGCAACATGTTGTCATTAATAAAAAGACAACTAACCAAAGCAAAAGCACTAAATACCGCTACACCACCCAAATTAGGTACTGAATGTTTATGTATCTTCCTAGACTCAAGCGAGGGGTCATCCACCAGCCTTTTCGAATAAGCGATCTTAATAATTGCAGGAATCGCAACTAAGGCAGTTAGGAATGCAAGTATAAAAGGAAGTAATGATGTTAGCATACGAATCGTTTTAGTTAAACATTCAATACCAAAGGTAAGTGAATTTATATATTTCACCAAAGACGGTGATCAATCAATGGATTTTTTTGTTAAATAAATTACTTAATATGCAATATGTAATATGTAATATGCAATATGCTTTTGCGAACGGTCAACCCGCTAGGCAAAGCTATCCCAACTCACAACCTATCTACGTCGATTCTCTTATTTGCTCTATACACAAATTCGCCTTGGTATTAAAATCATCTGTCAAAAATATTTGTAAATAAAAGGTTTTCTAATAACGGCCTTTTAGGATATTTTGCTACAACAATGCTGCCAAATTAAACTGATTAATTTATTTTTCCTGCAATTTCAACAAAAAAAAGATCATTCGGTTTGGCCAATTAGCAGATCGCGCTAAAAATCCTGATACCAGTTCCTAAATGAAGCTCTTAAGCCAATATTCAAAACAGCCGTTTTGTTCGTCCAGCTGTCATTTTTTTCCTGTCTAAAGACGCCACCAACTTCGAAGCGTAAATTATATTTAGGATTAATTAAATAGGCTGCCCGAAGATCTAAATAAGTAAGATCTGTTGTCAGCCCTTGGCCGATGTGGTTACCATACAACTGAACGTAATTTTCATATGATTTAAAAATATTTCCCCCGTAGTTTATACTATTACTCGGATCCAAACCATATCTGGCAAAATTTCCATGAAAAGAAAAATCAAATTTCTGAAAGGAGTAATGAAGGCGTCCCACAAACTCCCTGAAATTAGCGCCTAATATATGGGCTAATGGCTGGTTGTAATTCGTATAAGCTGTTATCGGCGTAAAGTGCTGATAGGTGTAAGGTCTTGCACTATTGTACTCGCCCAAAAAGTTCAAGTTCTTAATGCCAAATGCGTCAAAGCCTCGGAAGCCCAATTGGAGAGCATTTTTGTTATTGATGTAACCGCTGCCACTGAATAGCTCTTTGGTATAGAGCTCACCCAGCAATAGTTGCCCGTAAACCGACATATTGTCTAGCACTTTATATTTCGCGGTAGCGCCGATATGTACTTTATCCGGCGAATTGGTATTTGCTGTTTCTATAGGGCGCAAGAAGATGATCGGATTCAGGTAGTTGACATCGAAACCACGCCTGCCTCCGGCATTCTTTGGTGCCCATAAAATGGATTGAAATAAGCCAATCGAAAGTCGGTTATTTACATTCCAGCTTAGGTATTGGAAAGCACCCCATTTCCCGAGGTCACCCATATTCTCTCGGTTGTAGATATCAGTCACCGTACTGCTATCTCTTGAGGCAAAGGGGTCAAGCATATAAGTCCACATACTCATATACTTAACATTTCCTAACGTGCCGGTTAATTTCAAAAACGTATACGGAGAGGAAACGTCTGACAGTAGCATGGAGCGATAGCCATCCCCAATAAAATTTTTATCATACCCTAAGGTAATATTTAAATACTTGATCGGTGTATAAGATACATTGGCTGTTACATAGGCCCAATCTTGGCTACGGCCAGTTCTTTGGTCATAAAGCTTGCCAAACTGCCCGGGAATCACTTTATTTCTTTCTATATAATCGGTTACATAATCAGGAAACAAAGCCTGATTCTCATAAAAACTAGTATAGAATGAAAAATTATTACCGATGGTGACACCTGCTTGAAATCCACGTGTGTTAGTCCATGGATTTCGTTTTTCATTAAATGACCGAGCAATCTGAAAATCTGGAAGAAAGTCGGCATAAAAGGTATAATCCGCTTTTTTTATATCAATCAAGTGCTCATTAAACAGCTTCCGTCCAAGCCAGGTATGTCGATCGCGAACGCCTAAAGCCATGATCGAGTCATAGGCTGGCTGTAAGACTGAATCCAGCACAAGTGGCCTGATACTCGTATGCAACCGGGTATCTTTACTATAAAGTGTCCGATCAAGTTTTTGATAGAGTTGATGAGAAAACGGTATGTATTGAGCCTGCGCATGTACAAAAGACGAAAAGATGTGCAGGGAAATGAAGGCGATTAAAAAAACAAATACGTATTTTCTCATATTAGAATAATAAGTGCTCCTAGCAAGATGCATGCCGAGATGGCAAAGGTAGTTTTTTTAAGACATTTATCTTAAGCCCTTTTGTCAAAGCTTATTCAACAAAAGGCTATATTTCCATTTATTTACTTTACCCCTTTCCCTTCATACGTTATATAGTTGCCTGCTGTCTAGCAATTGCTAAACTATTTTGTTGTATATAAAAGCAATTTATCTAAGTTTGTCCTTACCATGGGCACCATTAAAAAGAATGCATTTTATAATATTCTTTTATCTATCAGTCAGATTTTATTTCCCCTGATCACTTTTCCCTATATTTCGAGGGTCTTAGGACCTGTCGGTATTGGAAACGTAAGTTTTGTAGACAGTGTTACACAATATTTTATTTTAGCAGCAGCTTTAGGTATTCCCATATACGGTGTAAGAGAAATTGCTAAAAGTAAAGGCAACCCGGAAAAGCGATCACAAGTCTTTAGCGAATTACTGATTATCCATCTATCAACCACAGCACTTGCTGTTTCGCTGTATGTGGGCATCTTTTTCACCTCGTCGCATTTTGAAGTGTATCGCCCCTTATTTTACCTCGGCGCAGGTGCATTGTTTTTTCAGAGCTTGGCGATTGAGTGGCTATTTCAAGGCTTGGAGGAGTTTCCTTATATTACGAAAAGAACCTTGGTGGTACGTGCCTTCTCCATATTGGCTATCTTTTTATTGGTAAATAAACCGGGTGATGAAGTATGGTACTATGGGATATCCTGTATATCTGTATTGATTAATGTGCTTTTTAATATTACTTATGCAAAACGCTTTGTTCACCTTCGTCGAAGTCGAAATATCTTTAAAAAGCACGGAAAGGCTTTGTTATATATTTTTTCACTAGGTTTGGTGACCAGTGTTTATACCGTGTTGGATACCGCTTTGCTGGGTTTTTTGTCAACACCTGCGCAGGTTGGTTATTATGCAACCTCTGCTCGTCTTATTAAATTGGTCGTTATGATTTTCGTTGCATTTTCCACCGTTTTGATTCCCCCGCTCTCCAAGGCATTCCACGAAGCAAATGAACAAAGCGCGAACTTATTACTGGAAAAATCTTTTGGATACACCATATTGTTGAGTGTACCGGCCAGCATTGGTTTATACATAGTGGCTCCTATGGTCATCAAGTTGTATGCTGGTTCGCAATTCATAGAAGCGGTTAAGTCGCTGCAAATCTTGGCCCCTTCTATCCTGTTTATCAGCTTAAGTAACGTCTTCGGCATGCAGATTCTAAATCCAACTAATAATGAACGGCTGTTTTTCAAAGCCGCTATCATAGGAATGCTTATCAGCCTGCTCATCAACTTTAGCCTCATTCCTTTTTTAGGCCAGGTAGGTGCAGCCCTTTCGTCTGTCATTACCGAGTTTTCCGTTTTAGCCTTACTGATTTTTTATGCCTTGAGGAAAGTAAATTTTCGGCCCGCATGGAAATTGCTCTGGCAAGCATTATTAGCATCGCTACCTGTTGTTGTAGTTTGTCCGTTAATTGTGGTTAATATCTCCTCAGTCCCGTTGCAATTGGTCCTAATTATATCTGTCGCCATATTGGTTTATGGAGGTATTCAACGCTTTGCCTTTCATAATCCTCACTTATCAGCACTCTTGGAAATGCTTCAGGCAAAACTAGGTAAAGCAAAGAATTCATTAAAACGTTAATAATTGTATTTTTGGGCACGCAATGGCAGCAAAACTATTATATATAGCTCTACGTATCGATATTACGGGCGATGGTGCATCTATGTATGCGATGAACAATGTATTAGCCTTTGCTTCGCAAGTATCCACGGATGTCCTTACCCTTCAGGGGCCGCGCACCGCTTACGGCCAAGAGTTGCTTAGTAAGCTGCCGTGCAGTATCGAGGAGGTGCAGGTAGAGCCTATTCATCCTACCCGCGAACGGATTAGACTCTTACAACGAGGGCACAATATTTTTCGTGAATCTCCGGCATTGCGTCGCGCTGTTATTAAAAAATTGCAGCAAAATGATTATGCGATCGTTATATTAGAACTTTACTCGGCTTATCTTCTTCCGGCTATCCGCCGACTCCGTCCAACAATTAACATTGTGCTTAATCAACATAATTATGAATATGAGAATCATCTCGAGTATATACAATTCCGTATCGCCCATCCGCTCAAAAGAAAGCTATATCGTTTGGCCAATTTCCGCTATCGGGCAATAGAGCACCGTGTAGTGCGGGAAGCCGATGGGCTTATTGCAATTTCCGAATATGATCAGCAATTATTTAATAAGATTCGAAATAATGATCAGCAGAGTTATCTATTATCCCCCGCGCTACCGCTGAAGCCTGTAAAAGATCACTATAAACAACAGTGTCGCCATCTCCTTTTTATCGGTATGATGGATTGGTACCCCAATATCCAAGGTGTTTTGCACTTTGTAAAAGACGTATTCCACCCGTTAATCGAGCAAGACCCAAGCTATCATTTTTATATCGTCGGGAAAAATCCCGTAATAGAGATCCAACAGCTGCAATCGGCCAATATTCATATAACAGGAGCTGTTGAAGATATAGACGTTTATATTAAACAATGCGATCTGATGGTAGTACCGGTTTCATTAGGAGGTGGCGTTAAGATTAAAGTGATGGAGGCCATTCAAAAGGGCATACCTCTGCTTGTACATCAATCAAGTGCACAGGGGTATAAGGGTGTGGCCGACTATTTTGTTGTAAACGATATGGCCGAATTTAAACGAAGAATCATTGCCTATCCACAGGAAATCGCGAACCATATCAGTGCACTTGTGGCGGCACGGAGCGCACTTAACGATCAAATGAGAAACAATAAGGTGACAGCTGCTCGTGTTTTAGCGGATTTTGTTCCTGTTAAACAAACCATCAACACCACCAGGCTTTGATTTACATTATCCTATATATGGTTCTCGGTACCTTTGCACTTTTAGATCTTATTAAAAATGCAGAGAAAATCAAGCATATCCTGTTCTGGTTTTTCGTGTTGGTTCTTATTTTTATCAGTTCGATACGTTGGAATGTCGGTACCGACTGGTATTCATATACCGATTATTTCAGTAAAGTAGAAAGCTATGTTGAAAAGCCTGAAACCAATATGATGGAGAGAGGCTTTACCTATTTAAACTATATAGTAAAGGTATTTACGGATAATTACTCCATACTGCTAACACTCATTGCAATCTTAACGATTGGTTTAAAGGCGCGATTCATTTATAAGCATGAAAACATCATGCTGCTGAGTCTTTTTTTGTATTTCTGTTATTATATGGCCGATATCTTCGCTGTAAGGCAATATCTAGCCATTTCCATTACGCTTTGGTCTATTCCTTCCATTATCAAGCGGCGTTTCATCCCGTTTATCTTCATCATTACCATCGCTTCCCTCATACATGTCACCGCGGTATTTTTTATCTTTGCCTATTGGATTTATCCAATGCGTTTTTCGCCAAAATTAATTTATATTTCGTTATCAGTATCGCTTATTTTAGGTTTTGTGGATATTGGCGGGCTATTGGCGCGTTTAGCCATGCACTTGGCCGGGGTCGATTCCCGAGTAGGTGAGAAATTATTGTTTTACAACGAAGAGACACTCGATATGTCTGGCAATCTCTATGTAGCCTTTGCCATTGGTGTCGCCAAACGGGCCATTTTTTTACCCCTATTTATCGCTTTTCAACCGCATGTTGCGCAAATAGATCGGGCAAAATACACCGGATATCTTAACCTGCTTGTATTTGGTAATATAATTTACTTTCTGTTTATGGTAAGCTTACCCGTTATGGCACGCTTATCGACCGGCTTTTTATTATTCGAAATTTTTGTATTAGCCTATTTGGTCTTTTATTTAAAAGATAAAGGTTTACGTTTGGTTGCTTTTTTAGTGTTATTGTTGTTTGGAGCTTTCCGACTCTATAACTTGATTTCTGTGTACTATGATTTGTACGTACCTTTTGAAACGGTTTTTGCACCAACAGATATTATTCGTGAGTAAGCAATTATTCTATATCGAGCCTTTTATGCGGGGTAATCAACATGCGCCTTTCAATGCGGCCATGCTTCAGGTGCTTCAATGCGTCTATCCAGAGGCTGCTGTTACACTATGGTGCTCTCCGGATCATTTGCTAGCGTTAAAAGAACAGAGCCCATTGAGTGCTCAAGTTACCCATAAACCCTTAAACGTGCCGGCCCTATCGGCAGCTAATAAAATTCGATGGATTTATAAGCATGCAGCAGAGTGTTGGGTTTTAACTAAACTTTTAATACAGGCGCACAGAGATGCTGTAGATTTGGTTTATTTTGCTTTTTTATCGCCACCAGCTCAGTGGTTACTGAGTTGCTACCGTGTCTTTTTCTTTAAAAAATGCAATATTATTGTACAACTACATGGATTGGAATTGCTAAAAAGTTCAGCGCAAAATAAAGCCGTTGACCGTTTATACGCATGGCTGCTTCGAAATGCTTTTCGCAGGAAGCGGAGCGGTTTATATTATATCGTATTGGAGAGGCGGGCACAAAGCTATCTCCAAGAAAAGCGGTTGATACCTCCTGCACATTTACTTTATATACCGCATCCTTATCTTTTTCCACCGCCGTTAGCTAGGCAAAAATCAGCAAATGTAGTCACCTTTGTTCACTTGGGTGTCGCGCGTTTATCCAAAGGGTCTCAACACTTTTTTGAGCTGGCTAAGCAGTTTAAAGAAGAAATAGAGCAGCGTAAGCTCATTTTTCGAGTAGTCGGGCACCTTTTGCCCGAAATGGCACCCTATGTTAATTCTTACGTTGTTTATCCCAAGAAAGGCGAAATGTTGCCACTTGCCGAATACCAAGAGGCGTTAGCCTCTGCTGATTATGCCCTGTTTTGTTATGGGACGGATAGTTACGAATTAACCGGTAGCGGTGCACTTATGGACGCTATTGCCGCTCATAAACCCATTTTAGGATTACGCAATCCATCCTTTTCCGAAATCTTTGCCATTGTTGCGCAACCTCCGGGAGTGTTATTTGATACCTTAGAAGAGATGGAACAATACATTCGCTCCATTATACATTTAAAAACACCATCCCAAACAGACAGGGAAGTAGCATTTAAGATGCTACAGGAACATTTCGGCGTGGCAAATGTGGCAGAAGAGCTAAGAATACAACTAAAACGAGTTCTATGTTAACAAATCAGGGAGAAACGCATCTAAATGCGACAGCAACAATGCCATTGGTTAGCGTGGTTATTCCGATGTATCAAGCAGAGCAGAGTATTCAAAAAACGCTAACGTCCGTTGTCAATCAGCAGTACCGACCGCTGGAGGTAATCATCGTGAACGATGGAAGCCGTGACCGATCAGTAGATGAAGTTCAGCGTTTTATTACAGCGCAAAATACAGATCATATTACCTTTAAGTTGATTAACCAACCGAACCGTGGTGTTTCTTGTGCTCGAAACGTAGGTATGCGTCAAGCAAAGGGCCTCTTCATCGCGTTATTAGATGCCGATGATGAATGGTTGCCTACTAAACTAGAAAAACAAATCGGTATCATGCGCGCCAATCCAACAATCGACTTTCTAGGTACCAATCGTAATGGAGAATATTGGAAAAGATGGTTGTTTAAAAAGTTTCAACATCTAACACCTATTTCAGCACATTTATTATTATACAAAACCTTTTTCGTTACCCCTACCGTGATTTTTAAGCGTGAGGTACTGGATAAAACCGGTTACTTTGACGAACAACAGCGCTATGCAGAAGAAGGGAATTTTTGGATTCGTGTGTGTAACGAGCATCATTGTGTTTTATTAAACGAGAGTTTGGTGATTACCGGGGATGGAAAACCTAATTTTGGTTTTTCCGGTTTATCCTCCAATTTAAAGGAAATGGAAAAGGGCGAGCTTAAGAACATGCGATTAGGTTATCAGCTCGGTGTTGTCGGCTTTTTAGAATATGTATTTTTGGTATTTTATTCCTTAATCAAGTATATTCGTCGATTGGCCATTGTCAAGTTAAGAAGATAATATGCTGAAAAAATATGGTTTTGGAGGCAGCATCAAGCTGCTAATACATTTGATTCGTACAAAGCTATTTTATCCGAAAGCTCGTATCATACGGTTTCCGTTTGAGATTCGTAACGCTCGTCACATCGATCTAGGTGAAGGTCTTACCACAGGCGTTGGGTGCAGGTTAGAGGCTTTACCTATTCAAAAAATAGATACCTGTATTCAGTTTGGTAAACGGGTTCAATTAAATGATTATGTTCATATCGGTGCCGTGGAGCAGGTTTCAATTGGTGACGAGGTACTCATTGCCAGTAAAGTATTTATTACTGATCATAATCACGGCTCGTTCGATAATCAATGCGATAGCCACGAAATGATGGCTGCGCCGATCGACCGGCCCTTACGGTCCAGACCTGTGCATATAGGTAATCGTTGTTGGCTAGGCGAAAATGTGGTTATTTTGCCGGGGGTAACTTTAGGCGAGGGGTGCGTTGTTGGGGCAGGCTCGGTGGTCACAAAATCCTTTCCCTCCTATTCGCTGCTGATGGGCAACCCGGCTCGATTATATAAAAAATTCAATTTAGAATCCGGTCGGTGGGAGCTGGCCTAAAGTGCATCTGATAATACAACATGACAATTACGGCATCCATCGTTCTCTATCATAATGATCCTTTAGAGGTTCAAGAAGCTGTGCGGAGCTGCCTTTCCTCCCCCTTGATCAATAAGGTATATCTAGTGGATAATTCAACGGAGGATAATTTTCGAAGCTTAGCTAATAATGAACGGATCGAGTATATCTCCAACGTCGAAAACATCGGTTTCGGCGCCGCACATAATCTGGCCATACAACGTTGTATGGCGTCGGACTATCATATAATTGTAAATCCGGATATCGCTTTTCATAAAGGTGTGATAGAACACTTGACGGCATTTATGGATCAACATCCGGATATAGGCCTCGTGATGCCAAAAGTTCTATACAAGAATGGACAATTGCAGCGACTGTGTAAGTTATTGCCTACACCCTTTAACTTATTTGGTCGTCGTTTCGCACCAAACCGACGCTGGGCAAGGCAGTTGAACGAACAATACGAATTATCATTTTTTCAATACGATCAAATCGCCGATATACCATGTCTATCCGGCTGCTTTATGTTTGTTCGTAATAACGTGTTGCAAACCTTAAGTGGTTTTGATACTCGTTTTTTTCTCTACCTGGAAGATGTAGATCTGGTACGGCGTATTGGGCATATTGCTCGTACCGTCTTTTATCCCCATGTATCCATCAGCCATGGCTATCAAAAAGAATCGTATCATAATAGCAAGGTTCTTCGCATGCATATGAAGTCGGCTATTCAATATTTCAACAAATGGGGCTGGCTATTTGATCGAGAACGGAAGCAGATCAATCAAGAGACCTTGAAGAAATTAACAGGAAAAAAGTAAAAAGCGTTATCTTCGCAGGGAATAATTGACTAGTCGATGATTACTAATAGTACAATATATCATCATAGAAAATAGCGAATGAACCAAACAAACCAAGATAATCAGCTAACCTTGCATGAGCTGGTACATAAAGGTAAAGAGGTAGCTGCCTATGTAAAGAATAAATGGCTTCTATTAGTTGGTGCTTTAATAATCGGAAGCGTCATCGGCATTTGCTATGCTCTTTTTAAAAAAAACCAATATAAAGCATCCCTCAGTTTCGTCCTGGCCGAGCAAGGAGGAGGAGGAGGTGGCCTCAGCGCTTACGCTGGCATCGCATCGCAATTTGGGATTGATTTAGGAGGCGTTGGGGAAAGTAGCAGTCTATTTCAAGGCGATAATATTTTAGAATTTATTCGTTCTCAACGAATGATCAGCCAGACGCTATTAAGCAAAGTCGACTTAGAAGGAGAACAAGTAGTTTTGGCCAATCGATACGCTATGGCAAGTGGCTTTCGTGCTGACTGGGACGAAGAATCCCAGCTAAAAGATTTCTCTTTTGCTGCTACGGCTTTGCCGTCAGGAAATTCACTTCAAGATAGCTTAATCCAAGTATTGTACAGGCATATCGTTAAGAAAAGCTTGACGGTGGTAAAGCCCGATAAAAAATTGAATATTATTCAAGTGAGCACCAAAAGCACAGATGAGCTTTTTGCGAAAACATTTACTGAACAGCTCATTCATCGGGTCATGAACTTTTATGTAGAAACTAAAACAAAAAAAGAACAGGATAACCTTAATATTCTCACGCATCAAGTAGATTCTGTGCGGAAAGAACTATATGCGGCTATTGGAGGGGTAGCAGCTGCTACAGATGCCAATCCTAATCCAAACAGAGCTTTACAGCAATTAGGTGTTTCCTCCCAACGACGGCGGGTAGATGTGCAAGCGAATTCAGCGATTTTAGAAGAGCTAGTTAAAAACCAGGAGCTCGCCAAAATTAGTTTGCGAAAAGAGATGCCCATATTACAGATTATTGATCGGCCTATTTTACCCCTTGAGAGCGATGTCATGGGGCCTATAAAAGGAGCCCTTATCGGCGCTTTTCTTCTGGTATTTTTAACGGCTAGTGCGCTTATTGCGCGCGTTTTGCTAAAATCAATCCATTAAAAGCTATGGAGATTGCGCTTGTAACTGTCTTGTATAAGAGTGATGCCGTATTAACAGGTTTTTTTAAGACGCTTTCGCTGCAAAGTTTTAAGCAATATCATCTCTATTTAATCGACAATTCTCCCAGTGCTACAAGTGACCAATTATTGCAAACATTACTAGCTGCTTATCCCGTTCCTGCTTATACCCATATAAAAAATCCCGCCAATTACGGGGCTGCCAAAGGTAATAACCAGGGTATCGAACTTGCTTTACAAAAGCATTATAGCCATATACTCCTATTAAACAATGATATTGAGCTTGTATCACCTAACTTATTGCAGCATTTGGTTCAAAAAGCAAGGGCTGATCAAGAGTCGATTATAATCCCCAAAATGCTCTTTTATGACAGCCGGAAAATCTGCATGGCAGGGGCCCATTTAAATACTGCTACGGCCGTAACGGTGCATATCGGTGCCGGCGAAGAAGACCGAGGGCAATATGATCAAGCTCATTATGTAAACTATGGGCCTACAACTTTTATGTTATTGGCAAGAGAAGTCTTGGAAAAAGTGGGGCCAATGGACGAACGTTATTTTGCTTATTACGAAGATACCGATCTAATATTTAGAGCGACACAATTAGGTTATAAAATCTATTATATGCCTAGTTTAGTGATTTTACATAAAGAGAGCTCGCTGACGGGTGGGCAGCGTTCACCTTTTTTTGTCTACTATATAAACAGAAATCGTATTTTTTTCATCCGTAAACACATGGAGGGACTACGTAAACTAAAAGCAATAATGAAAGCCGGTATTGACTTTTTGCGCTTATTTAAACATTATCAAAATAAACAACGGAAAATGTTGTGGAAAGCAATTTGGGATGGATTTTTGCTGCCACTAACCGAAGTAAAAGGCCAGCACTTTAGTTAACAGGCTGTAGCGGATCTGCTTATTTCCTTCGTTAGAAAGATAAAAAAGAATTAGCATAATTTTTGCTGCAAGAGAGAGCAGCTTCACAAGCATAACAAAAATGCACTAAATGAGAACATTTCTATACAACATAACCTTCTCGCTTCTTTTTTTAAGTAGTTTTTATCAACAAGCACAAGCACAAGGACTTCCATTGGGCACTCCAGCATTAGACGATTATTATCGACGTTTGCAATTGCTGGGGCAAGTAGATTCAACCATCTCGTTCAACATACGCCCTCTAAGCGCTGGTGCTTTAGGTGTACGAGATATTTATTGGCCTGATAGCTTAAATGGGAGTTCTCATAGCATTGTTTGGAAAAAAGAAGGACAAGGAATCGTTGAGATCCTACCGATTATCTGGCAAAATCAATATACCAGTGGATTTCCGACAGGTTATAACGATGGCCCCATGATTCCCAATGTGGGCTATCAAACTCTTTTTAGTACCGGGTTTTATGCACAGTATAAGTTTTTAAGCATTCAATTCAGGCCAGAGATAGTATATGCGCAAAATAAATCTTACCCTATTTTTACGGGCGGTAGCGAAAATGCGATGCGCGTTTGGTATGATTTCTACAATAATATCGATATGCCTACCCGTTTTGGTGACGGTAGCTATTTCCGTTTTCTTCCTGGGCAGAGTAGCATCAGGGCTACTTTTGATCCCGTATCGGTTGGTTTCAGTACAGAAAATCTATGGTGGGGCCCCGGGATTCATAATTCGCTCTTGATGAGTAATACAGCTCCCGGTTTTCCACATATTACCGTTAATAGTAGTAAACCCATACGGAGCAATATCGGTTCTTTCGAAGGACAGGTGATTGCCGGCGGCCTCACTGCTTCCGGTTTTGCGCCAAGGCAAGCCGATCAGCCGACGGATTTTGATTATTTGTACGAGCCAAAACCTGGCAGTTGGCGATATATAGGTGGTGCTATTTTCTCCTATCAGCCTAAGTGGGTGCCGGGCTTATCCCTGGGCGTGTCGCAGAGCTTTGTTGTGTACCGCGACTCAATGGGAAGTGGTCTCAATGACTATTTGCCTTTTTTGGGGCCATCCTCAAAAAACAGCACAGCGAATGGGCCAACGAGCCGAGAAGAAAGACGTAACCGCGACCGCTATTCTTCCTTTTTCGTTCGTTGGGCCTTACCGAAAGGTAAAGCCGAGTTTTATGCCGAATACGGGCGCAATGAACCCGCTTGGAATGGCCGCGATAAGATGGTAGAGATGGATCATTCAAGAGCCTATGTACTAGGCTTCCGAAAATTAGTGCCTATGAAAGGAGGAATAGAGCACCTTCAAGTTGGTTTTGAATTTACGCAGTTAGATAAAACCAGAACTTATAAAGTGCGCGAATACGAGACCTGGTATAGTAATTCCATGGTGCGCCATGGTTATACCCATTTAGGTCAAATTTTAGGTGCAGGTATTGGCCCCGGCAGCAATGTACAGTCATTAACGATTAGTTGGTTAAAGGGGTTAAAGCAGTTGGGAATATTGTTAGAACGGCAAGAGCAGCAAACTGACCTATTTTATGGCTTACTTTCCTATAGTGGTGATTATCGTCGTAATTGGGTAAATCTATCGGCCACCTTAAATGGCGAATGGGATTATAAGAATTTTCTTTTTATTGCGCGGATGAAATTCATGAACGGATTGAATTTCAATTACGATATTAAGTTAAAACCCGGTGGAACTTTTTGGGATTTTATTCCACAAGATAAGTTCAATTTCCAGGGGCAGCTGGGCATGATGTACCGATTTTAGCCAATGGTCAGCAATATTTTTTTGAAGCAGTAAAGAATGCACATGAAGAAACAAAATATACTTTTAGTCTTTTTTTTAATAGCGACTTTGAGTTTAAAAGCGCAGGTACTTCCGGTTGGAACACCGGTATTAGAAGATTATTACCGTCGCCTGCAATTATTAGGCAAGCTCGACTCTACCATTTCTTTCAACGTAAGGCCTTTAAGCAATGAGGCCTTAAAGCAATCGAATATCTATGATCCTGAGGGGTCACAGGAGCATAGCAATAGCATTTATCGATCACGGAATGGAAAGGGGATGGTGCAGCTAATGCCCCTAGTGTGGCAAAACCAGATTAACAGCAATTTTCCTTACGGCTGGAATGATGCGGGGATGATTCCCGCAGCAGGTTATCAAACCATGGCCTCCGCCGGGGTGTATGCGCAATATAAATTTTTGAGCATTCAGTTTAGACCGGAGTTTGTTTTCGCACAGAATAGTGATTTCGAAGGTTTTGAAGGGGCGGACGAAAATGCTTGGGTGAAATGGTATAGGTATATGAACCATATAGATGCCCCCGAGCGTTTTGGTACCAACTCGTATACACGATTTTTTCCTGGGCAAAGCAGTATTCGACTCAACTTTCATCCCATCTCTATCGGCATCTCCACAGAGAGCTTATGGTGGGGGCCAGGAATGAAAAATAGCTTATTGATGAGTAATAATGCTCCCGGTTTTCTACACGCTACCCTTAATACCACCCGTCCCATCCATACACCAATAGGGTCCTTTGAAGGGCAGTTGGTAGGTGGAAAACTCGAAGATTCTGGATTTACGCCTACACCATTAGGAAATCCGAATCATCATGATGAATTGTATAGACCGAAACCTAATGACTGGCGCTATTTTTCCGGTTTAACCTTGTCATATCAACCTAAATGGCTTCCCGGACTTAGTTTGGGCTTTAATACGGTATTCACTGTTAACCATAAAGATATGGGAAATAAACTAGGCGATTATTTACCCTTTTTTCCTTCCAATTCGACGAGCGAGATTTTTGATCCGGAAGATATTAATAATGTAGCCGATCAAGCCGCACAAGATGTCAATGCGTCCATCTTTTTCAGATGGCTGATACCAGAAGCTCAGTTCGAAATTTACGGCGAATATGCGCGTAACGATCGATCTTATGACCTAAGGGATTTGGCTGTCCAATTGAATCACTCCAGATCCTATATGTTCGGCTTAAGGAAGCTGTTTCCTGTAAGGATTATAGATGAAAAAGACCTGTTTGAAGTAGCTTTCGAAATAACGCAATTAGAACCGTCAAAAAATGTTGAATTGCGTTTAACAAGTCCGATGTACGGGCATACTATAGTAAGGAGTGGTTATACGAACTTAGGTCAAATATTAGGAGCCGGAATTGGTTATGGTAATAATTTGCAAACTTTAAATGTAAGTTGGTTGAGAGGAATACGCCAAATTGGCTTCCAATTCGAACGGTTGGTTCATCACAATGCATTATTTTACGATCTCATCGCCGATCGAAGACGCAACTGGGTCGATTTTAATTTTGGATTTTATGGAAATTATGATTATAAAAAATTTATTTTTACAGGCCGATTGATATTCACAAAAGCTTATAATTATCAATATAGAATAGGTGAAAGCCGGAATTTATGGAGTTTTCAGAATAAAGATAGTGGTAATATTCAGCTACAACTAGGGGCAATGTATCGTTTTTGAAAAAAAGGTTTGCAACAAAAATACGTTGTCGCGCAGCTTATATTAAAAACGTTTTGTTAAGAATGTAGAAATCGTGCACGTATGATAAATACTCATTAAGCAAGTAATATTTGCTTTTGTTTTGCCAATTTTTTTGAAACAATTCTTGTACCTAACACAGCTAATAAATGGGAGATAAAAGTCAGCCAATTGATTGTAATCAACAAGGAAGTAATCTGCTTTTCTTTTTCCAATCAGACCAACTATCTAAAATAAATTTGCATATTTGCGGTTTTAAACGAGGCATATGTTGTTTTTTATTGATAACTTATTGCTTATAATTTATTACCTTATTTAAATATATGAGAAATTCATTTGGGATTCTTTTTTGCGCTCTTGCAGGAGTCCTTCTGTTATTGGGATCTTGTGGAGCTAGGAAAAATTTAAGCTATTTTAAAGATCTACCTGATTCTGTGGTACTGAAATCAACTATACCTAATGTTTCTGATACAAAAATTCAAGCTGGTGATATTTTGCGTATCACTGTTAATACATTAAATCCGGAATCGAACGTGCTTTTTAATAGCGGAGCCTTACAAACGCTTGACACGCGCGAAAATAGTAATATCAACGCAAATAACCAGTTATCAGCGGAAGGCTATTTAGTAGACAAAAATGGCAATATAAACTTTCCTGTAGTTGGACAGATAAAACTTTTAGGTTTGACTCGGGAAGAGGCTCGTCTGGAGATGGTCAAGCAATTGACACAGTATGTGAAAGATCCCATTGTGAATATACGTTTCTTAAATTTTAAGGTCACAGTTATAGGAGAAGTTGCTAAACCATCAACGTTTACCATTCCAAATGAGAAGGTTACTATTCTGGAGGCCTTAGGGATGGCTGGTGATATGACACCGTTTGGAAAAAGGGAAAATGTTTTATTGATCAGAGAGGAAAATGGGGAGCGTACTATGATCAAACTGGACATGGGTAAGAAGGATATTATGAACTCACCTTATTTTTATTTACGACAAAATGATGTCGTTTATGTGGAACCAACAAAATACAAAGATCCTAGTGGAGATCGGACTCTGCGAATAATAACAGCAGCTGGAACAAGTTTAACAGCCCTAGCTTTAATATGGCAAAGACTTTTTGAATAACGCATATGAAGGAACCCTTAGCTAAACAACGAGAAGAAGAAAACGAAATAAACATAAAAGCGGTTTTACTCAATTATATTAGGCACTGGAAATTATTTTTATTTTCTTTTTTTGGATTTATATTTCTCGCTTTCCTATACTTGAAATACGCTATGCCGGAGTACAGTGTTAGCACTACGTTGTTAATCCAAGATGATAAGAAGACTCCTAAGATGGGCAGCGGAGCGTTTTCCGAATTGGATTTATTTAGTGGTAATCAGAATATCAATAATGAGATAGAGGTTCTAAAGGGGAAGACGCTCATGCAAAGGGTGTTAAAAGAATTAGAACTTGAAACGAGTTGTTATTTAGAAGAGACTTTTGGAAGTACGGAGCTTTATGGGAGTGAATTGCCCATTAAAATTATAATACATAAGCTTGATTCTGCTGTGCTTGAGCCGGAAGATGAACTGGTATTGAAAATCGTGGCTGATAATAGTTTTGAAATAAATGACGGTGATCAAGTTAGCAAACACACATTTGGCTCGGAAATTACTACATCATTTGGCAAATTCACTATTACGACTAACGGTACAAATAAACAGGGCGACAAGTATAGGATTAGATTTAACAATTTAGCTCGCTTGGCTTCTTTCTATAATAAAGCTATTGACTATAAATTAGTCAGTAAGGACGCAAGTGTAGTTTCCTTGAATTTGATAGCCGCTAACCGTGAAAAAGCAATTGATATTCTAAATAAATTAGTGGAATTATATAACAGAGAAGCGATCGAAGATAAAAATAAGATCGCTGCAAATACCGTTAAATTTATTGATGATAGATTAGTATACCTCGTTAAGGAATTATCCGATGTTGAGAGAAATGTAGAGCGATATAAAAGAGAACATGAAATTACGAATGTTAGCGCGGAAGCTCAGCAGTATTTACAGGAAGCGGGTGATTATAGCCGAAAATTAGCTGAATCACAAACACAATTAAGCATCTTAGAATCCATTGAAGAATACTTGGGGGCACAAGACAGTAAAAATGGTTTGGTACCGAGCGCATTGAGTATCCAAGACCCTACATTGAATGGTTTGATCGCTAAGTTTAATGAATTACAATTAGAACGCCAACGTTTATCGCGTACTACGCAAGAGGGAAACCCCCTGATACAGAGTTTAGATGAGCAACTTTCTAATTTGAGGGCTAACATATTAGAGAACTTGAGTAATATCAAAAATAGTATACAAATCACCTTAAATAATCTTCAAAATAATTCAGGTCAATTCCGATCTCGAATACAAAGTGTTCCTTCTATAGAACGCAATCTATTAGAAATCCAACGGCAACAAGGAATTAAAGAAGCGCTGTATTCCTATTTACTGCAGAAGAGAGAGGAATCCGCAATATCGTTAGCCGCTACATTGCCAAATTCAAGAATCATTGATCCTGCAATGGCAGGTGATGCACCAGTGAAGCCTAGAAAGGTATTGATCTTACTTTTTGCAGTCGCTCTGGGGGCTGGTGTTCCGATTGGAATTCTCTATGTGAGAAATCTTTTGAATGATAGAGTGACATTAATGAGTGATGTGGAGAACACGGTTAAAGTTCCGATACTTGGAGAGTTAATACACAGCGAAGATGAAGAACATACACTAGTGGTTCAAAAATCAGCAAGAACACCATTAGCTGAATTATTTAGACTAATTCGAACAAATTTACAATTTGCCACCCTCGGAAAAGAAAATAAGATAATTTTGGTGACTTCAAGTATGACAAGGGAAGGGAAAACATTCTTTAGTATTAATCTTGGAGCAAGCATGGCATTGACAGGTAAAAAAGTAGTGTTACTAGAATTTGATATCAGGAAGCCAAAATTAATCAAGGATTTAAAGATTCCTATACCCAAAAAAGGAATTACAAATTATTTAGTCGACCAGTCACTTGAGGTTGATCATTTAATAGCAGATACGAAACTTGTAGAAAATCTGTTCGTAATTTCTGCGGGCCCGATACCCCCAAATCCTGCTGAATTATTATTAAGCCCTAAAATTGATGTTCTATTCAGAACATTAAAAGAAAAATTTGATTATGTCATTGTTGATACGTCTCCTGTCGGCCAAGTTGCTGATGCATTTACTTTAGCAAAACAAGTAGATATGGGTGTGTACATGGTACGCTACAATTACACTTGGAAGCAGCAATTGAATATTGTGAAAGATGTATATGAAAATAACAAAATTCCAAATTTAAACATTGTTTTGAACGATGCTAAAGAAGAGAATGCTTATGGCTACGGCTACGGCTACGGTTACGGCTATGGCTACGGAGCTGAATTGGACGAGAAGGGTAATTTGCTTGAACGGTTAAAAAAATATTTAAAAAGAGGATAGATAAATACGTAAAATGAGTAAAGAGATCATCTTAATAACGGGAGGTGCGGGTTTTATCGGATCTAATTTATCCGAGTATTTCTTAGATAATGGGTATTTAGTTAGGGTATTAGATAACTTTTCAACAGGGCATAAGCACAACATAGCCCCTTTTTTCAGTAATCCTTCCTTTTCTCTTATAGAGGGAGATATTAGAGTACTGGACGATTGCCGCAGAGCCGTTGAGGGAGCTCACTATGTTTTACATCAAGCCGCGCTTGGATCTGTCCCACGGTCTATCAAGGATCCAATCACATCGAACGATGTGAATGTTTCAGGATTCCTAAATATGCTGGTTGCAGCTAGAGACGCCGGCGTAAAGCGTTTTGTTTATGCGGCAAGTTCTTCCACATATGGCGATTCGGAAACACTTCCTAAGGTGGAAGACAAAATTGGAAAACCGTTGTCTCCCTATGCGATTACAAAGTATGTAAATGAGTTGTACGCCGATATCTTTAGCAAGACCTACGGACTGGAATGCATAGGATTACGTTACTTCAATGTGTTTGGACGTCGCCAGGATCCAAATGGAGCTTATGCAGCCGTAATTCCTAAATTCGTAAAGCAACTCATGAATTATGAAAGCCCGCTTATCAATGGCTCGGGAGATTATTCAAGAGACTTTACCTATATTGATAATGTGATTCAAATGAATGAATTGGCTATCAAAACTGCTAATACAGAGGCATTAAATACCGTATATAACACGGCAGTAGGGGATCGCACAACTTTAAATGAGCTCACCGGCTATTTAAAGGATTTTTTGGCTCAGTATGATCCGAAAATAGCGCATGTCGAGATTAAGCATGGTCCTAATCGGCAAGGCGACATACCTCACTCTTTGGCAAGTATTGAGAAGGCAGAACGTTTATTGGGATATAAACCAAGCCATCGAATACGAGAAGGTTTGCAAGAGGCCGTAAAATGGTATTGGGAAAATCTAAAATAAAAAAATAACGGTATTTTGAAGAAAAAGAAAAATCTATGTCAGCACCTATAAAAATTGCCGTAATTGGCCTTGGATATGTGGGGTTACCTTTAGCGCGTTTATTTGCCACCAAATACTCTGTGGTGGGGTTTGATATCAATAGTAAACGCGTGCAAGAGTTGAATACCGGGCAAGATAGTACATTAGAAGTATCAAGTGACGTGCTCCAATCGGTGTTAGTTAGTGGCCTGCCGCATGAACAAGGTTTATACTGTTCTTGTGAACTACAGGACATCCGAGACTGCAATATTTATATTGTTACCGTGCCGACGCCTGTAGATAAGAATAACCGACCCGATTTGACACCTTTATATAAAGCGAGTGAAACAGTTGGCAAGGTGCTAAAGAAAAATGATATTGTTATTTATGAATCAACGGTATATCCCGGCGTAACCGAAGAGGAGTGTGTCCCTGTCTTAGAGCGGATATCCCAGTTGAAGTTTAATGTGGATTTTTATGCAGGATATTCTCCTGAACGGATTAACCCGGGTGATAAGGAACATACCGTCGAAAAAATTCTAAAAGTAACATCCGGTTCCACCCCGGAAGTGGGGAGACAAGTCGATAATTTATATAAATCAGTCATTACTGCCGGTACGCATTTAGCGCCCTCTATTAAAGTGGCCGAGGCAGCTAAAGTGATAGAAAACTCACAACGAGATATTAATATTGCGTTTGTAAATGAATTGGCAAAAATTTTCAACAAGTTAGGAATTGATACCCATGCAGTTTTGGAGGCCGCCGGAACTAAATGGAACTTTTTGCCCTTCAGACCTGGATTGGTAGGAGGGCATTGCATCGGGGTAGATCCTTATTATTTAGCACAGAAAGCACAAGAGCACGGGTATCATCCCGAGATTATATTAGCTGGGAGAAGGTTAAATGATGGAATGGGTGAATATGTGGCACATGAGTTTGTGAAGTTGATGGTAAAAAAGGATATACCGGTAAAAGGTGCAAAGGTTCTCATTTTAGGCATTACCTTTAAGGAGAATTGTCCAGATGTCCGAAATACAAAAGTAATTGATGTGATCAATGCACTTAGAGATTATGATCTCGACATCACAGTATATGACCCTTGGGCAAATCCCAGTGAGGTAGCGCATGAATATCAGTGCGTGTCCATTAATGAACTTAATGGAGCAAAAGAGTTTGATGCGGTTATTTTGACAGTCGCCCATAAGGAATTTGACTCGCTTGATTTTAATGAGATCTGCAAGCCAACAAAAATCATTTATGATGTAAAAGGTGTATTGAGTAAAGAGCTTGTAGATGGACGGCTATAGTAACACTGCTTCAAAAATAATATAACGATGAATGTTTTAAATTTAATTGGAAGAAACCGAGAGCTTTTTACTGATGATATTAATCGACACGAAAAGGAATTGGCATCTATCGTATCCCAATCAAAGTTCTTAGTTATTGGTGGTGCGGGATCAATAGGGCAGGCGGTTACCAAAGAAATTTTTAAACGAAATCCTCAAAAACTTCATGTGGTTGATATCAGTGAAAATAACATGGTGGAACTGGTACGGGACATTAGAAGTTCTTTAGGCTATATCAACGGTGACTTTCAAACATTTGCCTTGGATATAGGGTCTATCGAGTACGATGCTTTTATTGAAGCGGATGGTGATTATGACTATGTATTAAACCTATCTGCATTGAAGCATGTACGTAGTGAGAAAGATCCTTATACCTTGATGCGTATGATAGATGTCAATGTTTTTAATACCGACAAAACTATCCAACAATCCATTCAGAAAGGAACAAAGAAATATTTCTGCGTCTCGACGGATAAGGCAGCCAATCCTGTTAATATGATGGGTGCGTCCAAGCGTATTATGGAAATGTTTCTCATGCGAAGAAGCGAAGAAATCAGTATATCAACTGCCCGTTTTGCTAATGTAGCCTTTTCCGATGGATCCTTATTGCATGGCTTTAATCAGCGTATACAAAAGCAGCAGCCTATTGTAGCGCCCAATGATATCAAGCGTTATTTTGTTATTCCGAAAGAATCCGGTGAGCTTTGTCTGATGTCTTGCCTCTTAGGTGAAAATAGGGATATTTTCTTTCCAAAGCTAAGTGAAAGTTTACATCTGATTACGTTTGCAGATATTGCGGTGAAATATTTAGAAGGCCTGGGTTTTGAACCGGTATTATGTAGTACAGAAGAGGAGGCAAGGACTTTAGTAGACACCTTACCTAAGCAAAAGAAATGGCCATGCCTCTTTACGGGTAGTGATACCACCGGTGAGAAAGACTTTGAGGAGTTTTTTACCGAGAAGGAAATCTTGGATATGGACCGCTTTGTAAACCTGGGAGTTATCAAAAATGACCTATACGTCGAACAAGAGAAAATAGAACGCTTTAGCCAGGCGATCAAAGAAATGCGAGTAGCTAGGAAGTGGACTAAGGAGCAAATAGTAGACTTGTTTTTCCAAATGATTCCTGATTTTGGACACAAAGAAACAGGTAAATACCTCGATGCGAAAATGTAACGATGAGAAATTTCGAACACACCGTCAATTTTATTCGAGAAACCTATAAGTCGAAGGATTTTATTCCCCTGCATGAGCCGCGGTTTAGAGGTAACGAGAAAAAATATCTTTTGGATACCATTGATTCAACCTTCGTTTCTTCCGTTGGTGCCTATGTCGATCGTTTCGAAGAGATGATGCAACAGATAACCGGTACCAAAAAAGTAGTTGCTGTGGTCAACGGCACATCTGCTTTACAGGTGGCTTTGCGGCTAGCGGGGGTAAAACAAGGGAATGAAGTGATTACGCAGGCACTTACCTTTATAGCCACAGCCAATGCGATTGCATACAATGGGGCCATTCCGGTATTTGTCGATGTTGACATAGATACCATGGGCTTATCTCCACGAGCCTTGAATCAGTTTTTAGAGGAATATGGAGATCTTCGGGAGGATGGTTGCTATAATAAGCAAACAGGAAGAAAGATAGCGGCCTGTTTGCCAATGCATACGTTTGGTTTTCCCGTACATCTGGATGAGTTATTAGGCGTTTGCGACAAATGGAATATCCCGATAGTGGAAGATGCAGCGGAATCGCTCGGTAGCACCTATAAGGGTAAAGTAACAGGTGCTTTCGGTCATTTAGGAATTTTCTCCTTCAATGGGAACAAAACGGTTACTTGTGGTGGTGGTGGCGCCATTGTCACAAATGATATTTCGTTGGGCGAGTTAGGGAAATATTTGACAACGACTGCTAAAAAGCCACATCCTTATGAGTTTTTCCACGACGAACTCGGTTACAACTTTCGAATGCCGAATTTGAATGCGGCACTTGCCTGTGCTCAGCTGGAACAATTGGAAGGCTTTATAGCAGCAAAGCGAGCATTGGCAGAAGACTATAAATCCTTTTTTGCTACGGAAAACATAAAATTTCGAACAGAGCTTGAAAATACAAAAGCCAATTATTGGCTGATGTGCGTTGAATTGGAAAGTAGAGTGGAACGAGAAGCCTTTTTGAGAGCGACAAATGATCAAAAAGTAATGACGCGTCCCATTTGGCAGCTGATGTTCCGTTTACCGATGTATGCTAATTGCCAGCGAGATGAACAAAAGAATGCTGTTTTCCTTGAGGATCGGATTGTAAACATACCAAGCAGTGTTATTTAGTTGAAAATGGAAAAAGAGCGTGTTTTAATTATAGCCGAAGCAGGTGTCAACCACAATGGTGAGATAGAAAAAGCCTTTCAACTCATTGATGCGGCAGTTGATGCAGGGGTTGATTATGTCAAGTTCCAAACTTTTAAGGCAGAAACTATTGTGAGTCCGAAAGCAAAAAAAGCGGCTTACCAGGAAAGAAATATAGGTGATGGAGATGATTCTCAGTTTAATATGTTGAAAAAACTGGAGTTGAGTGATGCGGACCATCAACAATTAATGCAATATGCTAAAGACAAAGGAATTGCATTCTTCTCCACCGCTTTCGATGTGGATGGCGTTCAGTATTTAAATCAACTTGGCTTAGATCGATTTAAAGTACCCAGTGGCGAGATTACCAATTATCCCTACTTAAGGGCTATTGCACAAATGGGTAAACCCATTATCCTTTCAACCGGGATGGCAAGTTTAGGTGAAATCGAAGCAGCACTGACAGTTTTAACCACATTTGGCGCTAAACTTGATAATATTACGGTATTGCACTGCAATACTGAATATCCGACTCCAATGGAGGATGTGAATTTAAAAGCGATGCACACAATTGCCGTGGCTTTTGACGTGCAGGTTGGCTACTCCGATCATACTCTGGGAATCGAAGTTCCTATAGCAGCCGTTGCTTTGGGAGCTACGGTAATAGAGAAGCACTTTACCTTGGATAGAAATTTGCCGGGCCCTGATCATAAAGCGTCGCTAGAGCCTCAGGAGTTGAAAGCCATGGTACAAGCGATACGTAATATTGAGCAAGCCGTAGCAGGATCCGGAAGAAAAGTTCCCAGCAATAGTGAACGTAAGAATATAGCGGTTGCACGCAAAAGTGTTCATCTGAGAAGGGATATGAAGGCGGGCGAGACTATCAGAGAAGAAGACATCATAGCCTTACGTCCCGGAGACGGTATTTCGTCAATGGACTGGGAGAAAATCATAGGTAGAGCTTTAGCTAACAATAAAGAGGCTTTTGATAAGCTAAATTGGAATGATTTATCATGAGATTAGGTGTGCTAACAAGTTCCCGTGCCGATTTCGGCATTTATCTTCCACTGCTTGAGCGAGTGCAGAAGGATCCTTTCTTTGATCTTGAAGTCATTGCTTTTGGTACCCATTTATCGAAATATCATGGCTATACCTTAGCCCGGATTTACGAGTACGGCTTTGAGCAGGTAAAAACAGTTAGTTCGCTGTTGACCAATGATGACGAAAATGCCATTGCTACCGCTTATGGTTTAACCTGCTTAAAATTCGCTGACTTTTGGTCTGCAAATAAATATGATTTGGTACTCTGCTTGGGCGACCGCTATGAAATGTCGGCCGCCGTTCAAGCCGGAATACCTTTTAACATTAAATTTGCCCACTTTCATGGTGGTGAAACAACCCTTGGTGCGATTGACAATATCTATCGTCATCAAATTACCTTAGCTTCAAAATTACATTTTACGGCAGCAGAACCCTTTTCAAAGCGTATAGGACAGATCTTGGGCACGGAAGAGGGGGTGCACTGTGTAGGTTCACTAAGTTTAGATGGTATAAAGGCTATGCCAATCATTTCCGAAAATGAATTTAGAAATAGGTATAATATTCATGGAGACTTTTTATTGATCACCTTTCATCCTGAAACGGTTTCTAAAAATAGGAACCATCTCTACGCAGAAGAGATGATTAAAGCGTTGGCACACCTTACAGATCAAAGTAATTTGGTAATCACGATGCCAAACGCAGATACGATGGGCTCAATCTTTCGGGAAGCATTGATTAAATTCCAAAGGAATCATTTAGAACGTGTTCAATTGATCGAGAATTTTGGTAAGGAGAATTACTTCGCGGCCATGCGCTACTGCAAATGTCTGTTAGGAAACACATCCAGTGGAATAATTGAGGCCGCTTCTTTTGGAAAGTTCGTTGTTAATGTGGGTGACCGACAAAAGGGAAGGGCGCAAAGCGCAAATACCATCAATTGCTCTTTTAACGCTCAAGATATAGCGCATGCCATGAACTTGGCTTTGGAAAAAGGGGACTATAACGGCACTAATATATATTATCGAGACCATGCCGTTGAGCAGGTGATCGATATTCTCAAAACATATCCCTATGAGAAACTATAGAGATCATTTAATATTAAGTGGTTCCAGCATTAAATCGACATTGATCCAATTGGATGTTTTAGCCAGCGATGCGATTATGTTCGTAGTAAATGAGCATGATCAACTTATCGGCTCTTTAACTGATGGCGATGTAAGGCGGGGTTTAATAAAAGGCTATTCGATTGATCAACCAGTCGATGATATTATCCAGCCAAATCCCAAGTATATAAAGAAAGGCGATGCGGATATAGAACGTATCATTAGCTATCGGGAAGGGAGTTTTAGAATTCTACCGATTGTTGATAGTGAAAACAAGATCGTTAATGTTATTAATTTTAGAGAAGTTCGCTCCTATCTTCCGGTTGATGCAGTCATTATGGCGGGTGGCAGAGGCCAACGGTTAAAACCATTAACAGATATCACACCTAAGCCCTTATTGAAGGTGGGAGATAAGCCGATTATGGAACATAATTTATACCGTCTGACGCTTTACGGTATTGACGATTTTTGGATATCGGTTAAGTATCTAGGGGAGCAGATCGAATCCTATTTTGGGAACGGTAAAGATAGGAATGTCAATATTCAATATATTTGGGAAAACGAACCCTTGGGAACGATAGGAGCAGTTTCCAAAATTACAAATTTTGTGCACGATTATGTTTTGGTTACTAACTCTGATATATTGACCAATCTTGATTATGAACACTTTTTCTTAGATTTTTTGAAGCAAGATGCTGACTTCTCCGTAGTAACTATACCCTACAATGTGGATGTCCCTTATGCTGTATTGGAAACCGAGGAAGGCATTGTCCGTAATTTTAAGGAGAAACCTACTTATACATATTATTCCAACGGGGGAATTTATCTTATGAAAAAGGAAATGCTTAGATATCTCCCAAAGGAAACTTTCTTTAATACGACGGATTTGATGGAAACACTAATAAAAGAAAATCGGAAGGTTGTCTCTTATCCACTCGTTGGCTATTGGTTAGATGTCGGAAAGCATGAGGATTTTGAGAAGGCGCAAAAGGACATTAAACACATAAAATTATGACGCATATCTTAAAAAACGGATTGTTATGTGATTATGATGAACTGGGACTAATAAAAATTTTGCACTTGCGTATGCGAAATTTTTTTCGATTAAGCTCATCGGAAATGAAATTAATAAGAGAAAAGCATTCAGATGTTCTAGACAGGTTGCAGAAATGTTTTTGTAAAGTTGACAATAAGTATTACCAAAATAGGGACAAAACTTTTTTTTCGACCAATCATTCTGGACAATATCTTGCTTATTTGTATTTCTATTCTTTAGAGTTCTCTCTGTTAGGACATGAATTAAAGGAAAAATTTTACTATCTAAATAAAATTCTACATTCCGTTGATATTTATTCGGAAGTACGGTTGCCAGAGGTTTTTTTCTTTGAACATCCTTTGGGAATGGTCCTCGGAAGAGCAAATTATGGCGATAACTTCTTCGCAATGCAAGGTTGTACCGTCGGTGGTAATAAAGGGAAATATCCCATTATAGGGAATAATGTCAAGATGTTCTCTAATGCAAAAATAGTAGGGAACTGTATAGTTGGCAACAACGTGTGGATTTCTGCAAACACTTATTTGAAAGACTGTAATGTGCCTGCAAACACAATTGTTTTTGGACAATCTCCAAATTTAATATTTAAAGAGTTAAAGCAATGAAAGGTTTAGTAACAATTTGTGCAAGGGGAGGGTCCAAGGGAATCCCAGGTAAAAATATCAAAATTATTAATAATAAGCCATTGATTGCCTATTCGGTTGAAATGGCTGAAAGACTTAGAAAACACTATGATTTAGATATATTTTTGTCTACGGATTCTGATGAAATAAAGTCTATTGTCTTGGATTTGAAATTGCCTTCGGTTAACCTAAGTTACGAAAGACCAGAATTTTTAGCGAGTGATAACGCTGGTAAATTAGATGCTATCATTGATGTAACAAACTATGCTGAAAAATTAATGAAATGCTCTTATGATTTTGTCGCCGATTTGGACGTAACTTCGCCATTAAGAACAGTAGAGGATCTGACCACGGCAATTAAGACCTTATTTAATGACCATAACGCTTTGAATTTATTTTCTGTAAGCCGAGCAAATAGAAATCCATATTTTAACATGGTTGAGAAAAGATCAGATGGATATTATGGGCTTTGTAAGGAAGGGACATTTTTGACTCGGCAATCAGCACCTACCGTTTACGAGCTAAATGCGTCGTTTTATATATTTAAAAAAAAATTTTTCGACGGGAATTATAAAACCGTAATTACGGATCAAAGTTTAGTTTATGAAGTCCCACACATATGCTTCGATCTTGACCATCAAATTGATTTCGAGTTTATGGCTTTTCTATTAGAGAATAAGAAGTTAGACTTCGAGATCGGTAATTAAAGGACAAATATGAAAGTACTAATTATTGGCCTAGGCTCAATAGCAAAAAGGCATATTGACGCCTTGAAACGTTTAGATATTTCTGTTGAAATTTACGCTTTGAGAAGAGCTGATTCATCCGTAAGAAATGAGAGTGTAAATGGTGTATTTGAGATATTTTCAGAAACAGAAATTGAAATGAGTAGTATTGATTTCATTTTGATCTCGAATCCAACTTCTGCGCATTTTGATACAATAGGGAAAATATTGAAATATAATAAACCCCTTTTTATTGAAAAGCCTCTTTTTTCAACGATAAGCGAGAGAACAGAAGAGTTGGTCAATGATTTGCAAAAGGAGGGAATTGCATCTTATGTCGCTTGCAATTTACGATTTCTCGAATCGCTAATTGAGCTTAAGAAAATGCTAGTATATGCAAACATTAATGAAGTAAATGTTTACTGTGGTTCTTATTTGCCAAATTGGCGGCCAGGTATAGATTATAAAAATGTCTATAGCGCGAGAAGGGAGCTAGGGGGGGGGGTTCATATAGATCTTATACATGAACTTGATTATGTGTATTGGTTATTTGGTCCTCCCGATATAACGAGATCATACTTTTCGAACAAATCATCTTTAAATATCTCAGCCAACGACTACGCTAATTACTTATGGATATATTCTCACTTTTCGGTTTCGATAATTTTAAATTACTATAGAAAAGATAGTAAGCGAACGGCGGAGGTTGTAACTGGGGATGGAACCTATTTAGTTGACCTCTTAGAAAACACAATAAAATTCAACGGTGTAGTCGTATTTGAGTCTGAGCAAAGCATTGAAGATACCTATTTTAGTCAGATGAAGTTCTTTATAGATAACATTTTACCAAATAAAGTGAGATTTAATGACGTTACTGAAGCAAACACAGTTTTAAAATTATGTATGCAGGATTGAAAAACAAGATAATTATCGTTACGGGTGCTGGAGGATTAATAGGAAGAGAAGCGCTAAAGCATTTAGCTGAACAAGGAGCGAATGTTATTGCAGTAGACCTAAACTATTTCGACTCTAAAGCGGATCTGTTTCTGACAAAAGATATTACTAGAGTTGAAGATATCAACAATTTAGTGCAGACTGTATTGGAGAAGTATGGGCGCATTGATGGTTTGGTAAATTTAGCCTATCCGAGAACTATGGACTGGGCTCTTAGATTTGAGGACATTCCTTATTCTTCTTGGCAAAAAAATATAGACATGCAAATGAATGCTGTATTTTATATCTGCCAGAAAGTCCTAGAAATAATGAAAGTACAAAGATATGGTTCAATAGTGAATATTGCCTCTATCTACGGCGTTGTAGGTAATGATTTTACATTGTATGAGGAGTATGGTGGGACTTCCCCTGCGGCTTATGCAGCTGTTAAAGGGGGAATAGTGAATTTTACCCGTTATATGGCTTCTTATTATGGAAAGTTTAATGTTCGGGTTAATTGCATGTCTCCGGGAGGGGTGCTAGATGAAAAAAATCAACATCCAACCTTCATAAAAAGGTATAGTGAAAAATCACCTCTTAAGAGGTTGGGTAATCCTTCTGAAATGGCTCCCGCTATTGCTTTCTTACTTTCTGATGATGCTAGCTACATTACTGGACACAATTTAATGGTAGACGGTGGTTGGACAGCTATATAACTCTGCAGATATAAGAATAGACTAATAACGTATAAAACAGTATTGTTTCATCAACCAAGAGCAGAATTAAAGAAAGTGAATGCTTAAAAAACTTTTTTCACATACGCTAATTTATGGATTAGCGCCACAAATTGTTAAGGTGGCCCAAGTCCTCGTGCTGCCACTTATTACTCCTTTTCTTTCTCCTAAAGATTATGGAGTATTCGGTATAATTACAGCCGTAGTAGGAGCAGTGTCCGTATTATCCACACTTGGATTAAATATTGCGTTAGCAAATAGTTTTACCAGATCGCCTAATCGTTACAAATGGTTATGGAGGCAAGTCTATGGGTTTTTAATTTTTTGGAATTATATCTATGCAATATTGATAGCATGTATTATTTTTTCTTTTATACCAGAAGAAGCTAAAGAAAACACCATTCCTATCTTGTCGCTTAATGTAATTCCTTTGATATTATTTGCACCATCTACCAATATTGGAAGTTTATATTATCAACTAAATCAAAAACCCTTCCAAATAGCCATGAGAAGTGTGTTGATTGGTTGCCTGACCGTTGGCTTAAATGTCTATTTTATAAAATATTTAAGAATGGGTTATATGGGATGGTTTTGGGCTAATGCCATTTCGCAAGTGGTTTACCAATTCAGCTATTTTATTCCACTTAATTACCATGAAGGTATTAAACCCATTTATAACTTTAAGAGAAAAACGTTAGTAAATCAACTGAAAGTATGCTTACCAACAATCCCGCATTTTTACAGCACATACTTACTGACCAGCTTCGATCGCGTCATTATGAAGTTTTTAGGGATCTCAGTTGACGGTATCGGTAAATATAATGCTGCTCAGGTACCAGGGAATCTTTTTGGGTCAGCGACATATGCTGCAAACCAAGCAATAAGCCCCTTGTTGTTAAATTCTTATAAAAGGGATGACAAGAATACTGAACGAAAATTGAACTTTGTGGTAGCGATTGTGTTTTTAGTTGCAACCTCTATTATATGTTTATTTCTAAAAGAGTTGTTACCATTGGTAATTAAAAGCAAAGGATTAGAAAATATCTACCCTATTTCGATAATCATTATTATGGCGTACAACTATAGGCCAATGTATATTGCTGCAAATAACAGACTGTTTTACGTTGAAAAAACGAAAGCTCTTCTAAAAGTTACCACCATTGCCGCATTCCTTAGCGTCGTATTAAATCTGTTGTTAATCTATTTCTACGGGAGTATGTCAGCAGCTGTCACACTATTCATATCTTTTATGTATATGGGTTATTCCGGATTTTTTATTAAAGAATTTAAAGAAAGTAAGGGAACTAACCACTATCCATTATTCTGGATGGGAATAACAGTCGCATTAACAATATTCGTGTATTTGGCTGTCGAATTTAGCTGGGTGTTGAAAATATGCATTGCTATCACTATTTTACTTGCTGGGCTAACAGGTATGTATTTAACATATAAAAAGCATGAAAATAGTAATCATTGATCATGAGCCTTTTTCCGAAAGAAAAAGACAGCATTATTATCTAGACCAGTTTCTTCAACACGGCGTGAATGTTGAATATTGGGATGTTAGTAAAGCACTTGATTATTCTAAGCACGTTCATTATTCCTATCAAAGTAATCATAGCGTTGTCAGAGTGTTTTGTGATTACCGCTCGTTGCTTCTGGCCATAAGTGAATTAGAGAATAAAACGACGGTTATAGTGTTGGAGATTTTTTTTAGGATAAGTACGTTTTCCTTGTTTAAGGCCATTGGTAAGCAAGGCTTAAAATGGAGTCGTATTAATTATTATCAAAATCCAGTTGCAGCCTTTGCAGACTTGCCAACCACGAGCCAACAACTAAGAAAAACGCTTGACGTGAAATTTCTATGGAATAAATTGAATTTGTTATACTTAAATAAAAATGCAGACGTCTCTCAACCAAATCTGCTATTTTTGACTGGAAATAGTAAGCCAGCAAACAATGTAAAAACAGTTTCCTTAGATTTTTTTGATGTAGAAGAGTATGAGTGTTTGTTATTACATGCAGAAAAGCCATTGGTAAATGGGCCTTACATAGTTTTTTTGGATGTGATGTTTGCAAGCCATCCAGATCTTAAGCGCTTAAATAAAAAAACAGTCAACGAGGACGTATACTATAGCAAAATGTGCTCTTTTTTTGATAACATAGAGAGGCTTTATAATAAGCCAATTATAATCGCAAGCCATCCAAAAGCAAATTATAATAATGAGTATGGTAATCGTATAGTTATAAAAGAAGCTACTGCCCGTTTAGTAAAGGATTCCGATTTGGTTATTACACATGGAAGTTTATCGATCAGTTATGCTCTTTTAGCACAAAAACCGCTTTTATACGTTTATTTTGAAGAAATGTTAAAAACCGAAACCCTCCGAGGATATTATAGACGGATGGAGAAAGCATGTGAAAAGCTAGGGGCGGGATTGTATAATATTGATTCGGAATTTAACCTCCTAAATGTACCAAAGGTTGACAATAGGAGATATAGAGCTTTTCTGGAAGAAGTGTACGTAAAGTCATCCAGTGATAGGCGTTCAAATTTTGAAATTATACTGGACAATTTATTGTCATTGTTGAATGAGTAGTTATTATACACAATATTGTGGAGCCAATAGAAATAAGGAAAAATGAATACTAAGAAGGTAGCTTTTTATTTAGGTGATTTTAAAAGGTCTGGAGGTACCGAACGAGCTTGTATTGCAGTTGCAAATGGGATAGGCGAATTTTCTGACCATCAGGTTTTCCTTATAACTACCAACAGTCAGGCAGAAGAGTCCTTCTTTGAGATCGGGCCTAAGGTCAATATTATTTATTTGAATATTAATAACTTGAAGGGTGAATACTTCCTTTTGGCGAAGCGATTGAAGTCTTCACTAAAGGAATATAAGATCGATATACTAATAGCTGTTGAAGTCATGTCAATCATCTTTCTACTTTCGGTATTTGTATCCAAAATCATAGGTATGACGGGGATTAAGTTATTTGTGTGGGAGCATTTTAACTTTACCGTTAGCCTCAATAAGAAAATGAGGGTTTATCTGAGAAAATTTGCTGCAAGATTTGCAGATACGATCATTGTTCTTACACAGAAAGACGTCGAATTATGGAAAACTAATCTAAAAGTTCGGGCCAAGATCATTAGTATCAATAACCCATCACCCTTTCCTATTTCTAATAATAAATATAAGGAAGAATCTACAACTGTAATTGCCGTTGGCCGTCTAAAATATCAAAAGGGTTTTGATCGACTATTGAAAATCTGGAGTGATTTTAAAAGAATACGGCCAAATGGATTGTGGAAATTGCAAATTATTGGCAGTGGCCCTGAAGCTGATAAACTGAAGGAGCAAAGCATGAGACTAGGTATTGGCAGTTCCGTCGAATGGATAGAGAATACTGCACACATCAAACGATACTATGAAAATGCTGCTTTTTTAGCAATGACGTCTCGTTTCGAAGGATTACCTATGACATTAATAGAAGCGCAATCGTTTGGATTGCCGATAATTGCCTACGACTGTTTAACAGGACCAGGGGAGGTTATTTCGAAAAAATCCGGATTCTTAATCAGGAATGGAGATGATGATGAATTTGTAGATAAATTATTGCTTTTAAGTCAAGATTCGTCCCTTAGAAATCGCTTCAGCTATTCAGCAAGGGAAGAGGTAACAAAGTTCTCTGTAAGAAACATTGTCATGCAATGGTTATCTTTGTTGGCAAAATAGTAAATGACGAATATGCGGGTAAGGAAATTGAATATTGATTTAAAACTAATAGGTATTATAGCGTTATCCTATTTGACATGTACGTTTCCATTGGCAGAATATATACAAGACCCGCTTGTTTTACAAGATGTCCAGCAAAATATTTACAATGTATCAAGAAGTTATTTTTTCCTAATCAATAAAGGTTATATAGATTTTTTTGACTATTTTAAAAGCCAGTGGTTATGGGCATATTGTGCGGTTTATTTCAGTGAACTTCTAGAATCGGAAGAACTTTATTTCATGATAATTGGAGGGATTAATTTTTTTGTTTATGCTTGTTTCATTTACAAAAACGTTAGGTTTAACACGATTTTTCTCCTGCTTCTGCCAATTCAGATAGTTTTCTTAATATACCAACCGAGATTAGCGTTTGGATGTAGTCTTTGGATCTTAGGTATTTTATCGTCGAACGTCAAAAGAAAGTATTTCTTATTTCTATTGTCCTTATTAGTTCACAACGCCATGTTTGTTATTGTTGGAAGTTATTTTGTCATTAATATGATAGCAACCTTAAAAGTTGCAAAATTCGAGACGCAAAAAAAGATAGCTTTGACGATACTTTTCTCCTTTTTGGTGAATTTTATAGTGGGCCCTTTGATTTCTGTTTTCACTAATCTTTTAGATAGAGGAGACTCGTCTAGGTACGAGGGCGATTCACTTTCAGCATCAGTTGTTTCGTCGGGCTTCTGGGGACTTATTGCAGTACTTTTTATTATAGATATTCTACGGACGGAAAAAGTAAATATCTATAAGCTTTTCGCTATATTTTTTACCTTATTCCCTGTATTTTCTTTCTTATTTAGTTCAGGCTATCCGTATCGATTTTTAACCGTAGGCATGCCTTTTGTAGTGATAGGTATTTTTAGAACCTCTAGAACTAGAAAAAAAATGCTGCTATTGATGTACATACTTTTTGGATTATATACCTCGCTAAGTTTTTACAAGTTTTAGGCAGATTTGTTTATAGATAATGACAAAGAATAACGACAAAATTTTACGAGTACTTCATGTTGTTACAATTATGAATTTAGGCGGCATAGAGACCTTTTTAATGACTCTCTATCGTAATTTGGATTATAACATTATACAGTTCGATTTTTTAGTTCATAGAGAGGAGGAAGGCTTTTTCGATGAAGAAATAAAGAAACTTGGTGGTAAAATATTTCATATTAGAAGTTTAAATCCAAGGTTTTATTTTGAATATAGGAAGCAACTGAAAAGTATTCTTCAAGCAAATCACTACAACATAATTCATTCCCACCTGAATGCCAATAGTTCGATCATTTTGAGAATTGCCAAAGAAATGGGAATTAAATGTAGAATAGCACATGGCCATAGTGATACAACGACACGGGGTTTGAAAGGAATGCTGAAACTAGTTAATAAGTTGTTTATTAATAATGTGTCAACTCATCGGTTTGCTTGTTCAGATCGGGCAGGTAAATGGCTTTTCGGAGAAAATGTAGATTTTAAGGTGATTAAAAATGCAATCGACACTTCTAAGTTTCGTTTTAATAATGACAAACGAAGATCAATAAGGATTGAGTTTGGTTTTAATGACAATACAATTGTGATTGGTAATGTGGCCCGATTTAATTTTTTAAAGAACCATGCCTTTATAATGGATGTTTTTGCCGCGGTTGTTACGAAATATTCTGATAGTAAACTTCTGTTGTTAGGAGATGGGGAATTGTTGGAGGAAGTCAAAAATAAGACTTTTAGACTAGGGCTGGAGGATAAAGTGATTTTTGCAGGTGCTGTTGGAAATGCTAACGAATACCTGAATGCAATGGATGTTTTTCTGTTTCCTTCACTATTTGAGGGCTTAGGGATTGTCGCTATAGAGGCGCAAACAAATGGATTACCGGTGGTGATGAATTATACACTTCCTCAAGAGCTCGATATTACGCCATTGGCGCATCGCCTATCTTTAAGTGCTCCATTGGAGGAATGGGCTGATGCGATTTGGAAAGTAGCCACTAATAAAACTGATAGAACAGTATGGCAACCAAACGTTACTGAGAAAGGATACGATGTACAAGAAAATGTTAAATTACTAACTTCTTTTTATCAGAAAGCTACAATAGATAGTAATTAAGATAACAACGCTAATGAAAGACACCATATATAAAATTGCACCTCATTTTATTCAAAACTTGATGATTTCTATATTTAACTACAAGGCCTATAAAGTGAGATATGGAGGGAACTATTGGAAATACAGAGAAGAAATAAAAGAAAGATCTGCTATGGGTCTTGATCAGTTACGGGAATATCAAAAAAAACGATACCAAATACTTGTTGAACATGCGATTAAGAGTTCAAATTTTTACAAAAGAACTGTCAGCTCTATAGCAGGAGCCGCTAACATAGATAATATTCGCCAGCTTCCGATAATCACCAAAGAAATTTTACGGCGAAGTATTGAAGAGGTTTACACCGTTTCAAAAAATAAAGGAGTGGTTTCAAAAACTGGGGGCACAACAGGTAAGTCCTTGGAGGTTATCTTCACTAAAGATAACATGCAAGAAAGATTCGCTATGTTAGACGACTTTAGGGCTAGATTCGGATACGAATTAGGTAAAAGAACTGCGTGGTTTTCGGGAAAGGATTTGCTTACTGCCGGTGACATAAAAAAGAAAAGATTTTGGAAAACGGATATTTTTCACAAAGTGCGTTACTATTCAACATTTCATATCAGAGAGGATTATTTGAAGCATTATGTTGATGATCTGACCAAATTTTCACCTGAATATCTGGTGGGATTTCCGTCCAGTATTATGGAAGTAGCTAAGTATGGGTTAGCGAATAAGTTTAGTTTTCCTGCTCAAACTGTAAAGGCCATTTTTCCAACAGCCGAAACCATTACACATGAGATGCGGGAAGTGATAGAAACTTTTTTTAAAACGAAGATGTATGATCAATATGCATCCTCTGAAGGAGCTCCTTTCATTTTTGAGTGCGCACGAGGAAATTTGCATTTGGAATTGCAAAGCGGCGTTTTTGAAGTATTGGATGAAAATAATCAACCGACAAATTCGGGTCGTTTAGTGCTGACTTCTTTTACAACCGATGGTACACCGCTTATCCGTTATGACATCGGTGACTCGATTTCATTGGCGGACGAGGGTAAAACGTGTAGTTGCGGCAATCATAATCCCTTGGTTATAGAAGTTCTAGGTAGAATTGATGACTACATATATTCACCGGAAAATGGAAAGATTAATTTGGGAAATGTTTCCAATACATTAAAAGATACAAAAGGTATTGTTCGATTTCAAGCAGTGCAAGACGAGTTAAATAAAATTCAGTTGTTTGTTGTAAAGGACAACATAACTTTTGACAAACTAAGTGAAGCAAAATTTATTAAAAACTGGCGGGATCGCATCGGTGATGCTATGGAATTGAAAATCGAGTATGTTGATAAGATTCCTGTAGAAAAAAGTGGTAAGTTTAGAATAGTCAAAAACAACATTAAACATTTGATATTATGAAGGTAAAAACTGTGAAAAAGCTCATAGCTGTAACGCTTTTAATACAATTTATTTTTCTTTACGTTTTTAGTGTAGACGTATACGGCCAGGGAAATGCCAAGAATAAAAAATATGTTAAGGTAGTAGATTTTCTACCCACTAATCATGTAAAAAACGCTTCTGTAGACTATACAGTCGTTTTACAGTCGGTGCTAGATAAGTATTCTAATGTTATCTTCCCATCGTTTCCTATCCTTATAAACGATAAAGGGTTAAAACTGTCTTCTAATAGTCATTTGAAGTTCGAAACAGGGGGCGGGTTAGTGCTAAATTCTACGGCTAATTCTAGGTATTCAATGTTGGATATAGAAGACGTCGAGAATGTTCGTGTCTCTAACGCAACTCTTATTGGTGATCGAAAAACGCATAAGGGAACTCAAGGAGAATGGGGGATGGGTGTATATATTAAAGGTGCGAAAAACGTGTTGCTAGAAAACATAAATATTTCTGAGGTATGGGGTGACGGTATAGATATCTACAAAAGTTCAAAACAAAACTCCAGTAATGTGACTATTAGAAATGTCATTATAAAAAGAGCAAGAAGAAATGGTATAACGATTGGGAGTGGTCTAAACATCAAAATTGAAAATTGTCAAATTTCGACAATTGATGGAACTCTACCGATGGC
Organism: Olivibacter sp. LS-1; assembly: GCF_008245145.1. GTDB lineage: Bacteria > Bacteroidota > Bacteroidia > Sphingobacteriales > Sphingobacteriaceae > Olivibacter > Olivibacter oleidegradans. The sequence continues at coordinate 1,463,647 of NZ_CP041643.1, forward strand.
AGGTATATGTGTTGAACCAAATGATGGTAAAGACTATATGGGTAAAGTTCAAATTTCAAATGTGTCTACAGAAAACTGTAGTGCAGGTTTACATATAGCGTTGTTGCGGTATCCATCCGAGCAGGATAAGCTGGTAGATATTAATATAAGCGGATTACAAAGTAAGAATGATAATCATGGGTTATTGGTTGGAGACTTCTTCCGTGTGCAGCAGTATGGTGTAAAAACAAAAAAGTTAAAGGGACGAGTTGTTTTCACAAACATTTCTATAACCGATAGTAAGAAAGACCCTATTAAATATTTCAACAGTAAAGCAGGGTACGAGTATGGGCCAAAATTTGTTTTTGATGGAATTCAAATTAAAAATAAAAATTTTCAGAGGGCCAGGATACAGAGTATTACAAATCAGCTAAATAGTCGGGGCTTTGATACGAAAACTTTTAATAGAAAATAGACATTATTTTAGGCCATTCCCTAATTTGTAGTTTTTTTATAAGATTTATTGTTTTTCTGATCGTTTTTATTTAACTAAGCCCCGTAGATGCCAAAAAAAATCCTGATTCGTCTAACAACTGTACCTATCTCTTTGAAAACGCTTCTTAAGGGACAGCATCGATTTATGTCAAACAATGGTTGGGAAGTGGTTGGTGTTTCTTCGGAAGGGCCAGAACTGGAAGATGTACGGGACAGCGAAGGCATAAGAGTAGTGTCTCTAGAAATGACCCGCATAATATCTCCTTTAAAAGATATAAAATCACTTTATAATTTTTATAAACTTTGCAAAAAAGAAAAGCCAATTATAGTACATTCGCATACGCCTAAAGCGGGAATAGTGGGCATGCTTGCGGCAAAGCTTGCAGGGGTGCCTTTACGCCTTCACACCGTTGCAGGCTTACCACTGATGGAAGCAAGGGGAGTCAAAAGAAAGGTGTTAAATGCAGTTGAGCGGTTAACGTATGCTTGTGCCACCAATGTGTATCCCAATTCAAAAGGGCTTTATGAGTTCATCTTGAAAGAGAGGCTTGGTAAGCCTTCCAAGCTAAAAGTGATCGCTAACGGTAGTTCGAATGGAATTGACACGGGTCACTTCTCCCTAGCAAATTTCTCTGAAGCGCAATGCGAGCAGTTACGAAATGAATGGAAGATAAGTAAAGACGATTTTGTTTTTATTTTTGTTGGGCGTCTTGTTGGGGATAAAGGGATTAACGAATTGATCAAAGCATTTGGCGAGCTCGAGCATGGTTTGGCTCAGGGTTTCAAAACAGTTAAGCTTCTCTTGGTTGGCGATTTTGAATCGGCTCTCGATCCATTGCTGCCCGCTACTTTGGACGAGATACGAAGAAATTCGGACATCGTTTCCGTTGGTTTTCAAAATGATGTCCGACCTTTTTTCGCGATTTCAGACTGCTTGGTTTTTCCTTCTTATCGCGAAGGTTTTCCGAACGTCGTTATGCAGGCTGGTGCAATGAGGCTACCTAGCATCGTCTCCAATATCAACGGGTGCAATGAAATAATTGAAGAAGGTGTAAACGGTACAATTGTTCCAGTGAAAAGCGTTTCGCGCTTGACAGTTGCCATGCAGAAAATGATAGAAGATAAGGAATACTACCTGCACCTGAAATCGAAAGCCCGTGAAATGATTGTTAATCGATACGAACAACAGGTCGTTTGGGAGGCTTTATTAAACGAGTATAGACGATTGGAAAAGCAAATGTATAACAGAAAGCAATAGATCGTTAGCAGTAAGATGTATTACAAAAATATAATCAAGCGTATAATCGACTTCGTATTGGCATTAACCGGCTTTGCCGTTCTCTCACCTGTTTTCTTCACGGTAGCTGTTTTTCTCTTTTTCGCAAACCAAGGAAAAGCCTTTTTTCTGCAACCGCGTCCCGGTAAAAATGGTCGAATTTTTAAGGTCATTAAGTTCAAAACCATGAACGATCGAAAAGACAAGGAGGGCAATCTTTTACCCGATGCAGAACGTTTAACAGCCATTGGTAGTGTCGTTCGTAAAACATCTTTGGATGAAATTCCGCAGTTGCTTAATGTAATTAAGGGGGATATGAGCTTAGTGGGGCCGCGCCCACTATTGGTTGAGTATCTACCGCTCTATAATGCGGAGCAAAAAAGAAGACATGAAGTGCGACCCGGTATCACGGGCTGGGCACAGGTAAATGGACGAAATGCAATTTCCTGGCAGCAGAAATTTGTCTATGACGTCTGGTATGTCGATAATCTGTCTTTCTCACTGGATCTAAAGATTATTTGGATCACAATCATGAAGGTATTTAAGCGCGAAGGGATTAGCGCGGAGGGACATGTCACGGTAGAGCGTTTCCAAGGAAACGGGAATTGATTATTTTTACAGTATGCAAGAGGTTTATCTAATAGGAGCAAGTGGCCATGCCAAAGTAATCGCGGAAGTTTTATTAGAAGATGACAAGTATATTAAAGGAATCTTCGAAAAAAATGAAGCCATTCTACGGCTTTGGGACTATCGAGTCTTGCCTCAACCGGAAGCAGGTACCTGGCCAAGGGATGCTCCTTACGTCATCGCCGTTGGGAGTAATCGTATCAGAAAATATGTTGCCGAAACCTTTCAGAATGAACTGACTTTCAGTAAAGCGATCCATCCGAGATCAATTATATCGAATCGGGTTTCGATTGGTGAAGGGACGGTTGTCATGGCGGGTGTTACGATTAATACGGAGACGTTGGTAGGTAAGCATGTTATCTTGAATACGAATTGCTCGGTTGATCACGAATGTGTATTAGCTGATTATGTGCACATTTCCCCTGGTGTTTCCTTGGCAGGGGATGTGCAGGTTGGTGAGGGAACACATATTGGTATCGGTGCATCGGTTATTCAGGGGGTTCGGATCGGCAAGTGGTGTACCATTGGTGCCGGGGCAGTCGTAATACGCGATGTTCCGGATTATGCGGTAGTAGTAGGCAGCCCTGGCCGGATTATAAAATATAACCAAGCTTGATTAGACTAGCCTTACGGACAATGACCGAAGTAAGTACGCAAAGAAAAATAATACAAAGTATATAAAGAGAATGAACGAAAAAATATGGCTCTCTTCTCCTCATATGGGAGAAATGGAGCAACAATATGTCAAACAAGCTTTTGATACCAACTGGATTGCGCCACTAGGGCCACATGTAGATGGCTTCGAGGGAGATTTGGTAGCTTTTACCAAAACAGGACACGCAGCAGCCTTAAGTGCTGGCACAGCAGCCCTACATTTGGCGCTAATTTTATTAAATGTGAGCGCGGGGGATGAAGTGATTTGCCAGTCGATGACCTTCTCCGCTTCCGCTAATCCAATTGTATACCAAGGGGCGGTTCCTATCTTTATAGATAGCGAAAGGGATACTTGGAATATGGATCCCGAGCTGCTACGAGAAGCAATCGAAGATCGTTTATCCAAAGGTAAAAAGCCAAAAGCCATCATCCCTGTACATTTATACGGTATGCCGGCTAAGATGAAGGAAATTATGGCTATAGCAGAAGAGTTTGCTATACCTGTAATCGAGGATGCCGCAGAAGCGCTAGGATCTACCTTAGACGGAAAGGCAATGGGTACTTTTGGGACACTTGGTGTGCTGTCATTCAATGGGAATAAAATTATTACAACTTCAGGAGGCGGCGCATTAATTTCGGATAACGAAGGCTATATTAAGAAAGCACGCTTTTTAGCTACACAGGCTAGAGACGCAGCACCTCATTACGAACATAGCCATATCGGCTATAATTACCGTATGAGTAACGTATGTGCGGCCATCGGAAGAGGGCAAATGGGAGTGTTGTCTACGCGCGTGACACAGAGAAGAAGGAATTTCGATTACTATCGAGAACATTTAGGAAACATAGCGGGTCTTTCCTTCTTAGAAGAACCGGAAGGAATGATTTCCAATCGGTGGCTCTCTACCATTCTTATTGATCCAAAAGTGGCTGGTATAACAAGTGAGGACGTTAGAGTTCACTTAGAAAAGGACAATATCGAGTCTCGGCCGTTATGGAAACCCATGCATATGCAACCGGTCTTTAAAGACGCTGCCTATTACGGACAAGAAGTGTCTAGAGGGTTGTTTTCCAATGGATTGTGTTTGCCTTCGGGATCCAATCTGACAGAAAAAGATCTATCCCGAGTTGTGTCTCGAATGAAAGATTTATTACCATTGGGATAATATGTATAATATTGTATACATTTTTTGCCTACTTGCTAACAGAAAATGTATATTTATGAAGACAACGTTAAATGTTATAGATATCCACTTTGTTCACTATTTTTTAATCGATCCGATCTTTTTTCATTAAATTAACCTAATTTACGGCATTACTTTTGCTGGCACTACAGTGCGTTGTGGAGAATGCAATTGTGCAGTTTTGTGCAAAACACCCGGAATTAGGGATTGACTAGAGGGGGAACATCTAGTAATTTTGTAATCAATAGTTTTTGTACTTAGTAAACCATTGCATTGCTTGGCTTACAGTAAATTTTTTTATGTATTTTTGAAAACTAATTAATTGATTGGGTGTTAGTTGGTGTGGAGCTGCTAGATGCGCGGTAAACGTGAGTGAGCTGTTTGCATTGAGTGGAACAATATAAAAACTTAGCTAATGAGAAAAATTTTACTGGATAATAAGGTACTTCCAAGATGGATTATCTTTTTAATCGATTTGGTATTGGCCAGTTGGTCTTTTGTGTTAGCTTATTTTATCTCAGAAGAATTTAAATTTCCAGAAATCTTACGCGGTCATTTTTTCGTCTACACTAATCTCTATGTAGCTATTTGCGTTCCCGTTTTTTTTCTCTTTAAAGTGCATGTTGGCCTGATTCGTTATTCGAATATGCGGGATATGCTGCGCATATTTACGGCTATGCTTTCGGCAAGCGCGCTATACACGGTCGTTATTTTGATGTTGGTTGAACCTTATTTCAATATATATAGCTTACGAGTAAGAGAGGTACTGTTGATTAACTTTTTTATTGGCTCCACTTTATTGATTTTTTTACGTATTGCTGCAAAAGGCACCTTTCAGTATTTTCACGATAAATTATCTAAAAGAGATAAAATCCATGTATTGATCTACGGGTCGGACGACAAGGCCGTATTAGTAAAGCAGGCCTTAGAACGAAGTGCAACCTCGAAGTTCATAGTCGTGGGTTTTATAGATAAAGATCGGTCTAAACTGAACAGTCTAGTAGAGCAAAAGCGCGTATTTCATATCAAGGACCTGCCACGTTTGAAAGCTACCAAGAATGTAGATAAGCTTTTGCTATTAAATGACCGGTTGGATGAGCGGGATAAACAGGTGGTCATCGAACGTTGTTTACGGCTAGAAATTCAGGTGGTTACTGCGCCTACACCGGATAAGTGGTTGTCTGGAACCATCGGTGAGCTGCAGATCAAGAGCCTGCGGATTGAGGATTTATTACAACGCCCACCCATTGAAATTGATAATGCAAAAGTAAAGGCAGACTTATTTGACCGTAGGGTATTGGTAACGGGAGCAGCAGGATCCATCGGTTCAGAGATCGTTCGGCAAGTAATGAACTACCATCCGCGTGTGTTGATTTTATGTGATCAGGCAGAATCTCCTTTGCATGAAATACAATTAGAAGTAGAGGAATCTTTCCCTGATGTTCGTTGTGAGATTGTGATTGCCGATGTGCGTAATCAGCATCGCATGGAAAAGATGTTTAAGCACCTGCGTCCACAGGTTGTTTATCATGCGGCGGCCTATAAACATGTCCCCTTAATGGAAAATAATCCGTGTGAGGCGGTCCATACCAACGTAAAGGGTACGCGGATTGTAGCAGATTTATCGGTGCAGTATGGCGTTGAAAAATTTGTAATGGTGTCAACTGATAAAGCGGTGAACCCGACGAATGTAATGGGAAGTTCTAAGCGAATCGCAGAGATTTACACACAAAGCTTAAATAATGCAAGCTTTAATAAAAATACCCGCTTTATCACCACGCGTTTTGGCAATGTGCTAGGATCCAATGGCTCCGTTATACCTCGGTTTAGAGCTCAAATTGAGAAAGGAGGGCCTATCACAGTCACACATCCGGAGATTACCCGCTATTTTATGACCATTCCGGAGGCGGTACAGTTAGTGCTAGAAGCCGGTACTATGGGAAGGGGTGGTGAGATTTTTGTTTTTGATATGGGGAAGCCTGTTAAAATCGTCAACCTGGCAAGAAAAATGATCAAGCTAGCGGGATTGCAACCGGGTATTGATATTGATATTGTGTTTACTGGTTTAAGACCTGGCGAAAAGCTGTATGAGGAGTTATTGAATTCGGAAGAGTTGACATTACCTACGCATCACGAAAAGATCAGTATTGCACGCGTAATTAACCACGACTATGTGGACGCGTGTTTAGCCATAGATACCCTTTTGAGCTTGTCAAAAGAGGGAGATAACATGGCAGTAGTAAAGCAAATGAAAGCCATTGTGCCGGAATTTTTAAGTAAAAATTCACCTTACGAGGAGTTGGACGAAGAGCAAGAAGTTTTATAGAGTACTTGCTTTTATAGAGAGATCAGCAAAGCAAACACGTGAAAGAACTTTACATTTTTGTTGAGAGAAATTACAAAAATATAAAATTTTTGTATTATTTTTATTGCAATCAGCCGGTTCATAATAAGTATTAATTGACTTTTAAGAAAACTCGTATGAAGCTTGAAAGTAGAAATTGAAAAGTGATAGGAGAGCTTTCTATTAGAAGACCGCCAACTGATATGCTGTTTTAATGTCAAGTACTATTAAAAAGAGATACAATGCTTTCTATATTTAAATCAGCGACTGTTCGATTTCCCATTGCGGAAATATTACATACCGATATGCATGCACATATCTTACCAGGTATTGATGACGGAGCCGATAATGTAGAAACATCCATTGCATTGATTCGGGGCTTAAGAACCCTAGGGTATAAGCGATTTATTGCAACACCTCATATTATCAGCGATTTACATCCCAATACCAAGGAAACTATTGAATCCGCTTTCCATAAATTAAAACAAGCCTTACTCGCCGAACAGATGGATGTCGATATTGATTACGCAGCCGAATATATGATGGATGAGATGTTCGAAGGTTTGATGGAACAAGGGCCATTGCTGAAATTAGCGGGTGATTATGTGCTGGTGGAAACCATGTTTATGGCCGAACCACCCAACCTAAGTACGGTGCTATTCGACATGCAAACGGCAGGTTATAAGCCAGTCGTAGCACACCCCGAACGCTACCATTTTGTCTTTAATAAGCCCGCAAAAGCGGAACGGATGAAAGATCGGGGCGCCTTACTGCAGATTAATGCCTTATCCTTGACCGGTTATTATGGTAAGCACGAGAAACATACCGCTATCCAGTTACTGGAAGCGGGGCTGGTGGATTTTATTGGGACCGATTTGCATCACGAAAGACATTTAAAAGTACTGACTAATTTTGTCATTGATCGGAAGGTGGCCGATTTATTGGAAAAAACCGCTTTTAAAAATAAAAGCTTAAAAACGGTATTGAATGAATAAGGGGTATCGCAGTCCCTTTGTTGAAAAAAGGTGGACGCTCAGCAACCAAGCTGAGCGTTTCGTTTTGTACTCCTTTTGATGCATTTGTACACGGGAGGGCTCTTTTCATACGTAAAAAGTAGATAGTCTCGGGACAAATCCAGCCATGAACTTTCAATAAGTATATGGATTTCCGCCGCACCTATAACGAATTGTAAATAATTTTTACCTTTACCATTATGTACAAAATAAAATATTTATTAACGATCCTATTTATTGGACTGACCTCGTTATCTGTAGTATATGGACAGTCCGTTAGCAATGATACCCTACGGGTGTTAGCCATCGGCAATAGTTTTTCGGAAGATGCAGTAGAGCAGTACCTATATGAATTGGCTGATGCCGCCGGGAAAAAGATCGTTATTGGTAATTTATATATTGGCGGTGCTCCGCTATCACTCCATTGGGAGAATATACAAGGCAACAAAGAGGCCTATCGCTATCGGAAAATTACGGCCGATGGCCTTAAATCAACACATGAGCAGGTAAGCATCTTGACAGCATTGCAAAGCGAACCCTGGGACTATGTCTCCCTCCAACAGGCCAGCCCCTTATCGGGTAAGTTCGACACTTATGTGGAGCCGCTTACCGGCATAAAACATTTCTTAGATAGCGTAGAAGGCGCTAACGTCAAATATATATGGCATCAAACCTGGGCTTATGCTCCTCATTCGACGCATGCGGGCTTTGCCAACTATGGGAAAAATCAGGAAGTAATGTATCGGGCAATAATGAAAGCGTCCGCAGAAGCCAAGAAGAAGTTCGGTTTTGATCTGCTGGTACCGTCAGGAACGGCCATTCAAAATGCGCGCACTACTTTTCTGGGGGATAATCTCACCAGAGATGGCTATCATTTGAATCTGCACATAGGTCGATTTATTGCTGCTTGTACCTGGTTTGAATCGCTTTTTGGCGAAGAGGCCCCAACTGATCGCTATCGTCCCGAAGGCGTCACGCCTGAGGAAGCGGAAGTGGCTAAGCAAGCGGCACATGCAGCGGTAAAAAGGCCATTTAAGGTTACGAAGCTGAAAGTTAAGGCACTTGAACAGGAAATTGCTAAGTAGGGATAAGTTTTAAGTTATATGTTGTAAGTTCTAAGTAAGGGTCTGCGTTACTGCCATCCTACTGCGACCCTTTTAGGGGGTAGAGTATAAGCTGGTTCCATTTGAGAGTGACGTATTATAGAAAAATAGATGTCCGAATACATGAGAACGTATCCGGACATCGATTGGGTCAACTCACTATCTGCCTAATGCAATCCGTATAGCTTCTTCCACCGGGCTGCACGCGCTGGTGCTACTGATATTGAAATCGCTCTTAAGTAACAGTGGGGGTTGTGCCATAAACTTCGGTACCAAACCACGATGCCGTTGAGCAGCATGAACCAGAAACGGATGACAGAGATATACCGTGCCTGCCTTTCCAATGGCGAGTGCTTCCTCTCTTGCCGGTAATTCCGATAGCTTTCCTGTCAATTCCATAAACGAGAAGCCCTTTTCACCTTCCGGTTCCAGTAATCTGGCAACATCCAAATGCGAACCTTTTAGGATTCGAGTAGGTGCATCCCGCTCGCTAACGTCCGAAAACAGAAATAGCATGAGTAGTCCTCGGCCTTTTGAATATACGTTGACACGAGCGGAGAAAAAGTCATGGGGATCATCACCGGGGAAACTCGCATCGACATGCCAGCCGGTGTCTCCCGAATCAACTTCCGATGGGAAGCGGATCGGAAAGGCGCCCATGCTCATGCAAGGGAGCCATTTCCCTTTACCAACCAATTGGTCGAACGCTTGGTGAAGAATAGCGGTATTGGCTGCTTTGATAAATGGCTCCTGCGTATACATGCCTAGCCAAACCACGGGTTGTGTCCAGGTACTACGGTCACTGGGATCGGCCGGAATATCTTTCCATAAGATACTTCTCGCTTCACGGGCAAGATCAGCAGAAAAGGCGTTGTCAATACGGATAAAACCGTCTGTAATAAATGACTGTATTTGTTGTGGATTTAAGAAGTTTTGCATAATGTTTATTATAAAAATTCAAACAATAAAGATTTTGTGCCGATGTGAGGCATTACACTTCAAGGATTGAAAATTTATATTATAGCATTACAGTCATTCTCATAGGGCAAATTTAGACAAATTCATCTTTTTTCACAAGCGCTAGGTCTCTATCATAAAAGCAAGAAGGTGTAGCTATATTAATCTCTTTTTCTAACGTTATTTACCAGCTTTCAATCTGTACATCTTGAATCTCTTTAAAATGTTTGTCTTTGGTTATTAGTGTAAGGTTGTGTTGTTTGGCAATACTAGCTATCCAGATATCATTTTCGGGAATAGGTTTTCCTTTTTTCAGGAGCGCAGCCTTAATAACAGCGTAAGCATCTGCGGTATCAATATCACCGCGTATAACATTACATTTACTTAGGAAGCTTCTAATTTGGGATAAATGTTTCTTCGGATTGGATGATCAGTAGGCTCCTAGGAGTAACTCTGCCAAAACCACGTGCGGAATATCGACTTTTTCCCTGTCACTTAGTTTCTTAATAACTATCGGATTTCCTTTGAACAGTTCAATGACTATATTTGTATCTAGTAATAAATTATTTCCAGTCGTCGGGATTTATAGTTTCACAAGACTCCTCTATAGCCTTTTCAATTTCCTCAGCCTCTTCTTTGGTCCATATGCCGGAAAACTCACTAAATGCAGATTCAGTTCGATTTTGTTTTTTTGCTTTTACTTTGTTCTTCTTCAGAAAGTCCTCGAGCGCCGATAGCGTAGCCTCGTTTTTTATTTTAAGCACTTCTTCAATGACATGTAACTTCCTAGCCTCGGATAGCATAAATAACCTCCTTCTGCCACCATTTATTTGTAGCTTAATTACAAAAATACAAAAACCATCTTAAATTGAAGAACGTAGCAGAAAGGACATGATATAAAGTTATATAATATTACAAAAGGGTACCCTTGTCTAAACCAAGCTACTTACACGTATGATGAAACGAAGAATTAAGACAGCATAACGATAAAAAAAATAAAAATAATTTTGTACTAATTGGTAAAGTATTTATATTTGCAGAGTCAAAAGGAAAATAAGATGGCAGGAAGACCAAAAATATACGATGAAGAAGCGGTGCTTGATAAGGCGATTGGGGTCTTTTGGGAAAAGGGCTATGAGAACGCTTCGGCGGACGATTTGCTGAAAGCGATGGGTATTGGAAAAGGGAGTTTTTACTTCGCCTTTAAAGGGGGAAAACAGGAACTCTTTGAAAAATCGATGAAGCGCGTAGCCGATCAATATTTCCGGGATTTCCGTAAGGCAGTGATGAGCTGTGAAAATCCCATTCAATTGATCAGGGAGTTTTTCTTCTCGTTGGCCGGTGCCGAGTCGCCGGTTGGAGAACGCGGCTGTTATTTTGGTAACGCCCTGGTGCAGATCAGTGAGAGCGATGCCGGATTGAAAACAGTTGCGGCTGAAAGCCTTGGTTTGTTAGAGTCTATTTTTCAGGAAGCTATGGTGAGAGGAAAAGAACTGGGATTATTAAAAAGCAGCTATGAGCCAGCCTTGCTTGCAACTTACCTGATCAATTTATGGAATGGCTTTAATGTTACCAAACGCATGGTCACTGATCCGGAAAAACGGCTCGCATTGATGAAAATGAATTTGGAACCGATTCAATAAAAAAATTTAATTAAAACTGTACTAAATAGTACAAAATAACTAGATTAAAATTAATATTCACCTCAAAAATCAAACAAAAATGAAACGCAAAGCAACAGCCGTATGGAACGGCGACATCAAATCAGGAGCAGGTCATTTAACTACCCAAAGTACGGCCTTAAACAAAACACAGTACTCGTTTAATAGCCGGTTCGCCGAGGGCGTAGGTACCAATCCGGAAGAATTGTTAGCAGCAGCACATGCCGGATGTTTTACCATGAAGCTCGACCTGGATCTTACCCAAGCAGGTTATACCGTGGACGAACTGGAAACTACTTCTACCATTACACTTGACAACGGCAAGATTACGCTGTCGGAACTAAACCTGCAGGCAAAAGTACCGGGAATCACCGAGGAGGAATTCCAAAAAATAGCCAAAAACGCAGAACAGACCTGCCCGGTAAGTGGGGCTTTTAGTTTCGAAATTAAACTGAATGCAACGCTGATAGCTTAAAATTAGGGAAAAGCCTCCTGTAGATAATAAGGAGGCTTTTTTAAAGCTTTATTTTGTACTGAATAGTAAACAATTAATTTTAAAAATAGACAAATGAAAACATTAAAAACAATGATCGTATTGACTGTGGCAGCTATAGTCTCTTTCAATGAAGCAAAAGCACAATCTCCCCTTGCAGATCAGGATCCCCGTATCGATCCGCAGATCCGTACCTTTTTAAAGGCCTTGAATAACAGCGGAGGAAAGCCCGTGGAAGCACATTCACCGGCGGATGCGAGACTGATTCTAGTGGGTGCTCAAAAATCTGTGGATGTAGATTATTCGGGCATTGAAGAATCGGAAAGAATGATTAGTCAGGACGGTTATGATGTGAAGATTCATGTAGTTAGACCCGAAGGAGCGTCCGGCAAACTACCGGTCTTTATGTTTTTCCATGGAGGTGGATGGGTTTTGGGCGATTATCCTACGCACCGTCGTTTAGTGCGCGATTTGGTTGTAAAAAGCGGAGCAGTGGCCGTTTTTCCGGACTATACCCCTTCACCGGAGGCGCATTACCCGGTGGCGATTAATCAAGCTTATGCCGCAACTAAATGGGTGGCAGCGCATGGTGATGAAATCAATGTAGACGCTACTCGACTGGCAGTGGTTGGTAACAGTGTTGGCGGTAACATGGCCGCCGTGGTTTCCTTGATGGCCAAAGACAAGCAAGGACCGAAGATTCGGCAGCAGGTATTGCTGTGGCCGGTAACCGACGCTGATTTTAGTCGCTCTACTTATAAAAAGTTTGGTGAAGATCGATTTCTGACGACCTCGCTAATGAAATGGATGTGGGACAATTATACAACAGATCCTAAAGAAAGAGCGGAAAAATATGCAGCGCCCATTCAGGCCAGTCTGGAAGAGTTAAAAGGTTTGCCTCCTGCTTTGGTGCAAACTGCGGAAAATGACATATTAAGGGACGAAGGAGAAGCCTATGCCCGCAAGATGAGTGAAGCGGGCGTACCCGTTACCTTGACCCGCGTACAGGGAATGATCCATGATTACGGCTTGCTCAATCCCATTGCTCACGTGCCGGCTGTACAGAGTGCGTTGCTACAAGCGGCAGCGGTATTGAAAGAATCGCTTAAATAAAGTTCTCTTGAACGAAGTGTACTCAAAAATGGAGTCACTTCGTTTTTATAACATTTAAAGTTATAGACCTTAAGGCCTGGACATTTGTGCTGTAGCGTTCATCAAATTCGCGGCATCATACATTTTATGTACATAGACAGGGTAGCTGTTTTTTTTTGCATGTAATTGCAAACGTAGTTCATCAACCAGTCCACCTTCTTCCACTTGCTCGCGGGATTCAAAACCTACAAAAGCGGAGTCTAGCGCGAAGTGAAAGGAATCCCGTGTTTCGTCATCTACGTGCCGGACAATCGTACTATCTAATAACTCATAGCGCACCGTATTCAACGGCCGCAGGCAGACTAAAAACCCTTCTTGTCGAACGATGCGATCTGCTGCTTCAAAGTCTTGTTGTAAAGCATATTGAAGCAAACGGTGCTCATTATCGATTCCAAAACGTTGTTGCAGGCCTCCCAATTGCTTGCCGGTTAGTGTGAGTGTCGCATAAGCAACTGCCACTACAATGGTCATCAGTAGTAAAGCCACTACCAACTCAATGATAGTAAAAGCGGCTAACTTAAGGTGTTTCATGGCTTTTCTTTTGAATGATTTTTCGATAGCTGGCTAATGACTTCTCTTGCTTATTGAAGGCTTCCAATTCGACCAGCAATAATTGATCACTTCCTTCATAATCGGTTACTCTTTGTTGTATTTCTATATCGTTTTCTAGCTGGTAGGTGTGATCCTGCGGGTTTTCTAACCCGCTACTTGCCTCGCCTGCTAAGACCATTAATTGCTGCTGCAAACGTAGCTTCGGACTGCTGGAACTGTTAACGATGCGTACATAGGTCATGGTAGCGATACCAAACACCACCATAATAACTACCAAGGCAACAATAACCTCCACCACTGTGGAGCCCTGTAATTTCTTCCGAACTTGGTTTGCTTTTAGTGTAACCATTTAACAACTCCTCCTTTCCCCGCTGTTTGTAAGAGTGCGCTTTCCAGATAATGGCGCGAACGTTTCGTATAATTGATGACGGCATCCAGCAAAAAATTGTCATACAGGGACGATGATGTTTGCAACACGAAACGTTGGCAAGTGACACTTCCAAAAACGGAACCTTTTAGCTCCAACATACCATCTGCATACACCTCACCGTGAATTTCGCTTCCCGGTTCCATTCGAATGCGGTTCATAAAGTCCGTGGCCGAAGTGGCAGCTACACTAAACACCACGCCGTGGATTTTGGCATCTTTGTGAATGACTATTTCCGGTGTGAATTCCTGTACGCTATTTTCGGTGCGCCTTTCAATAAGTCCAAGTGCCGACGGATAAGGAAGTTCGACATTTTCTTCAACGAGAATGGAGTCTTGAGCAAAGGCCTGTAATGTGCCTTTAAAATCCTTTGCAATCTTAATTTTAGGTGCGATAAAGATGGCGTGTTCTATTTGGGCCGAGCTAGGCAGATATATAGCTCGCTTGGATACCACCACCACTGCCCCTTTCAAACTCAGGTTCTCCAGCGAAATCGAATCTTCGCTCGAGAGAATAAGTGGCTTTTGGTAAAAGCTTCTGTTTACAGAATCTTTTAGGGTATAAAAGGAAAGGACCGAATCGCTTCGGTTTTTCAAGCTGTCGTAATTCAACAGTTTAATCTGTTCAATCAATGCAGTATTGAGTGCGGGCAATTTCTTCTCACTTTTTTTGATATCGCCGTAAACGGTGGTGTCACCTTCATACGCTTTATCTTCGATATAGGCTTTTCGTATACCGGCCGGTGGCAAATAGGCTGTGCCGCGAACGACTGATTTACCGGAGATAGATAAGGGGCGATCGTCGTCCTTTAAATAAAGGGCATAAGCTTTGTCGTTTTGAATGGCATTGCCCTTTAAAAATACTTTCTTCAGGGTATCTATTCCTTCAAAAGATTTAATTATAGCAATTTCATACAGTCCCCACGGATAATGTTGTAAACTTATGCTATCTGTTTCTTCTTTAAATAAGTCTATTAATTCTTCTTCGCTTGCTTTTTCGGCATAAACTTGACTGAGAAGCAGTGCTGTGCCAGACTCCAGATTCCGTTCCAATTTCAATTTGCGGAGGAGTAGTGAAGTTTCGCTACGGTTATAGCGTAACAAAAGGAGCATCAAACCCAATAGAAGTGCCATAATAGTCGCTATACCTACTACGCTCAATAAGGCTCCGGCTTTTAGTTTACGAGGTTGATGCATGTACAAATATAAAAAAAGAGCAATAAGCAAAGCACGTCGGAATGAAATGATTTCAGGTGTTAGAAGAAAAATAATAGGTTAAATGGCTATCAAAATTTTACATAAAATATTTAGTGTTAAATATAAATAGTTGGAGAAATAGCTGTTCGTTAGCTAAAAAACTGGCCTCAAAACCTTCGGATAGCATTATCTAAGTAATGGCACACCCTTAGAAAGAAGGTTTTAAGCCAGGAGTTTTTGGTTACTTTTTGCGGAAAAAAGTAACATGTAATTGAATTAAGACACGTTTAGGTATAATATCCGATACCCATGTAGATTATGTTACATATAATTACTATGCGGTAAAGCTCGATAAGGTCAAAAATGAATTGGCAGCCATAAGAAAAGGCCATTAGTCATAATCAACAAATTAATTTATTAACATTTTTTGCGAGAGTTATTTTTCTACTCTATATTTAGCACGGAATAAAGGATGCCGCGTCTGAAAAATAACCTTTACTTAGCGAATATTTGGGAGCGGCTGTGTTAAAATCAACGGAAAAACCTATGCGGAAGCGATCAACCTTTAAGTTTAAGCGTAAACTAAAAGCTTTTTCTTTGACAGAAGTGCTGGTGGTATTGGTCATCATCGGTATCCTGGTGTTATTGGCTTTGCCCAATCTGATGCCGCTGATCACCCGTGCAAAAAGCACGGAAGCGAAAGTGCAGCTGGAACATGTGTATACCTTAGAAAAAAATCATTTCTTCGAACGTTCAAAATACAGTACCGACTTAACGGATATTGGTTTTGAACAAGAGAAACTGACAACCGATGGCGGACAGGCTAACTACCGAATCGAAATTGTAGATGCCGGTACAACTACCTTCCTGGCCCGGGCCACTGCCGTCGTAGATTTCAACGGCAATGGTACCTTCAACGTTTGGGAGATTGATCAGGATAAAAACCTAAAGGAAACGGTTAAAGACTAGCTTTGAACTTGAGTTATGCAACCCCTCTTTGTGATATTGATTCTATTGGCCTTATCCTATATGGCTTGGCAGGATTTTGCCGATCGGGCGATCGATTGGTTTTTGTTTCCTGTTGTGGCAGCGTTACTGGTAGTCAATAGTATTCTCCTGCGCGCTTTTGCCTGGAATCACTTGCTGGTCAATATCGGACTGTTAAGCGTACAGCTTGCATTGGTAGCCCTTTATTTTAAGCTTAGCCGCGGGCAGCGTTTATTTGCCGGGCAACAGCTATTGGGCTGGGGCGATATTCTTTTTTTTCTTGTCCTTACCCTTGCCTTCTCGCCGCTTAATTTTATTCTATTCTACATTGCTAGTCTACTACTTACATTACTGTTCTTTTTGATTTTAGCGCTGGGAGGCCGAAAAGTACACAGTATTCCGTTAGCCGGTTCACAGGCCGTCATCCTGATTGCCGTCTTTCTGATCGATATAAAGCAATGGGGACTTTATTTATATAATGATAATCTTTTATTCAACTTCCTAAACCATGCCAACGTCCACCTCCCTTGATACCTTCGTATTTCTTCCAAAGGATATCCAGCTGTTAAGCGTGGAGCAGGCTTGGTATTACCGGGCAATTCCCAAAGGGCAGGACGGTTATGTGCTTTATTATTCAGATCATTTAGAAAACAAACCCGCCTTGTTGGAAGAGCTGGAGATGGTGTTGGGACTACCTGCTAAAGTTGAGGTAATAGATACTGCCAGATTGAATCACTACCTCCATAAATACTATTTCCGCGAGGAGCAATCCGCCCAAGGAGCACAAAAGGAAGAAGCTTATGCAGGGAGCTCCGACGATTTTTTGGTTGATCTCATTGCAGAGGCGAGGAAGCTGAAAAGCAGCGATATCCATTTGGAAATTTATGAAGAGCGCTGCCGGGTGCGGATTCGTATCGACGGTCAGATGATCGAGCGCTACAGCTTGGATAAAACCGAATATCCCGCCGTAGTTAATAAAATAAAGATTCTTTCGGGGCTCGATATTGCGGAAAAGCGCTTACCGCAGGACGGGCGGATCAATTTTGTGCATGGCGACCTCAAGTTTGATATCCGGGTATCCATTTTGCCGACCTTGCACGGCGAAAAAGTAGTCATGCGTTTGCTAAGCAATGATGCTACGAATATCGACTTACACAGCTTGGGTTTTTCTGAACCGGATTTACGCAATTATTTGGAAGGTGTAAAGCGCCCGAATGGTATTGTGCTGATCAGTGGGCCTACGGGCTCGGGTAAAACGACGACGCTTTATGCAACCTTAAAACTACTGAATCTGGATACGCGGAATATTCTCACCATTGAAGATCCGATTGAATATACATTGGAAGGAATCAACCAGGTACAGTTGAAAGAAAGTATCGGTCTTACATTCGGTGCGGCACTGCGAACATTTTTGCGACAAGATCCGGATATTATTATGGTAGGCGAGATACGGGATACCGACACCGCCACCATGGCCATCCGCTTGGCTTTAACAGGGCACTTGGTCCTTTCTACGATCCACACCAATTCAGCATGGGGTACGATCTCCCGTTTGATCGACATGGGGGTGCCACCGTTTCTATTGGCAAATACCTTGAATACTTCCGTGGCACAACGCCTCTTACGGATCCTTTGTCCGCATTGTAAAACGGAGGAAACTTTCGATACTGCTCTCTACCCGCAACAATTCAAAGCTTTTTATGAGGTGAAGAAGCATTGTGTGGCGAAAGGTTGTAACCATTGTTTTCATACCGGCTACAAAGGTAGAAAGGCAGTGTACGAGATTATTCCGATTGATCGAAATCTATCGGAAAAGATTAAAAACAATGTCTATGATGTCAGCGAAGAGTTGCACGAAAGAAAGCTTAAAACATTGGCAGAAAATGCCTTCGAATTATTTGCCGCAGGCGAAACGACGATAGAAGAGATTTATCCTTTACTTTTTAATTTTTGAGCATTTGGGAAAGAAATATTTACACGAAAAAAGAAAAAGCTGGGTTGCATATGTGCTGGGGATGGGGCTTTTGTTCCTATTGCTCCAAGCATGGCCGTCCAGTCTATGGGCGCAGCAAGCAGATCGTTTGACGCGTTACGAGCAGCGCCTGCATGAACTGGCCGTACTATCGCCCGGTCTGGCCGAGAAGGTCACACTATCGGTTGCAGGCGCCAGCTTACAGGAATTCCTGCGAGCCTTGGCCGAAACTTCTAACACCAATATCAATGTGGATCCGAACTTGCAACTACGGGTTTACAATAATTTTCAGGGAGAAACACCTATCAATATTCTCCTGTTCATCGCCAAAGAATATAACCTCGATTTAGGTTTCACCGGAAGCATCATCTCCGTGACGGCCCTTGACCCCTCCAAGGTACGTCAGCCTGCACGCCCCGTGCAAGCTACTTATGATGCTGCCAATAAGCTGATCAGCTTGTCGCTTGAGAACGATAGCCTGGTGGTGGTTGCCCGCACGATTACGCAATTAACCGGTACGAATGTGATTGTGACGAATGATCTACAGGGCAAACAGGTGAGCTTATTTGTGCAGGGTATGGAGTTAGGCGCCGCTTTACGCCAGTTAGCATTTAGCAATCAGGTGAAGCTGGCAGAAACAGCCGGTGGTTCCTTTGTATACTTACCGCTAGGGCCTAACGAGGAGAACTTTATTAACGGCCAGT
The DNA here is from genome assembly GCF_008245145.1 of Olivibacter sp. LS-1. GTDB lineage: Bacteria > Bacteroidota > Bacteroidia > Sphingobacteriales > Sphingobacteriaceae > Olivibacter > Olivibacter oleidegradans. The sequence goes on from NZ_CP041643.1 coordinate 1,482,423, forward strand.
CAGAACTGAGCACGCGTCGTCTGCCGATCCAGCAAACGCCTTCTGATGGTAATCCGCAGTTTTTTCTTGATGCCACCGATAATGGCTCGGGCGCTAAATTACTGAGCATTGAGGCGCAAAATACCCCCATCGATCAGATCATAAAGAATGCAGCTGCGCAGGTGGAGGCGAACTACTTTCTTTTCAGTGGTTTGCAGGGGAATGCGACCGCTAAGTTGACAAACGTAGGTTTTGATCAGCTGTTAACCTCACTTCTGAGGGGCACTGTCTATACCTTTAAAAACGATAATGGGATTTACCTGATTGGAGAAAGGCGCTTAGAAGGTCTTCGCGAAATTAAAGCCGTACATTTACAACACCGTTCGATCGATACCGTGCAGGCTATGATTCCGGCCGAGTGGAAACAAGGCGTGGAGATAAAGGAGTTTCGCGAGCAGAATACACTCCTCTTAGCCGGATCTGCTCCACAGGTCAATGAAATCGCTTCCTTGGTAAAGCAATTGGATGTGTTGGTGCCTATGATTTTAATTGAAGTCAATATGCTGGATGTACGGAAAGGGCATACCATTAGTACAGGCATTACCATGGGCGTCTCCGACTCCGTTCGAACAGGAGGTGAATTGCTTTCATCCAATGGTACCGATTTTACCTTTGGTGCCCGTTCCATTAACGATTTCTTGTCGCGGATCGGTACTGGATCTTTTAACCTCGGGCGGGTTTCACCCAATTTTTATGTACGCTTAAGGGCTTTGGAAAATAACAATAATGTGGAGATGCGTTCCGTGCCTAAACTCTCAACGCTCAATGGGCATTCAGCTGTGCTAAGTATCGGAAGTTCGCGTTTTTATAGTGTGTCAACCCAGAATCAGATAGGTTCTTTGACGCCACAGAATATTGTTACCCAGCAATTTAACGAGATTAAAGCAGCTACCACCATCAAAATCAAGCCGATAGTATCGGGGGATGAACAGGTGACATTAAATATTACGGTTGACATTTCTGACTTTACGCAGGATACACCGATCAACCAACCACCGCCCACCTCCACCAGTATGTTCGAATCGATTATCCGGATACGGAACGAAGAGACGGTGGTATTAGGTGGTATCGAGCGCTATGAAAATGCCGAAACAGGTGGCGGCGTGCCGCTCCTGTCCCGTATACCGGTGTTGAAATGGATTTTTAGTAATAAAACAAAATCAAAGAATAAAGTGGTGTCGGTGGTGTTTATTAAGCCGACGATTATTTATCAGTAATTAAAAAGCTTGCCTCCCGCAGGGATGGTAAAAATTACTAAAAGCTGATAACTGACAGCTAACAACTCTAAAATGTTTAAAGAACAGCTCCTTTCATATGCCCGCCATATCCCGCTGCTAGCAGCGGTGGAAGCTACTTTTGCCGAGAAAGGACTGCTCATGCAATTGGTGCTGCTAAAACGAAAAGGGAATGCCATTGAAGTTTTACGGAGAGAAGGCGATATTCCAACCGTGGAGAAACTACTAAGCATCCTGCCTAAAGGAGTGCCTATTGCGCTTTCGCTAAATGGTAAGGGGATTATCCATCGCTTTGTTAGAAGCGTGGATCTCAAAGATGATATGGATCTACTTCGTTTGATTTTGCCAAACGCTAAAAAGCAGGATTTTTATCTACAAAAGAATTCACAGAGCGTGATGGAAGTACTCTCGGTTATCCGCCGAGATCGTTTGGATGAGCTATTACTACACGTTGCAAAAATACAGGAGCAGCTACTTTCCGTAAGTTTAGGACCTTTTCACATAGCAAGTCTATTGCCTGCCGTTGTTAAAGAGGGGAGCGAATTGCTGCAAGTGGCCCGGCACCATTTTGAACTAAAAGAAAATGAAATAATTTCCTATCAATGGGAAGAGGCGGAACAACCGGGACGCATTATACGGATTGGCGATGAGGAAATGAACGAACGCTTTTTAGTTGCCTTTGCACTCGGTTTTCTCGTGCTCAGCGAGATGCCTATGGCAACCTTAGCCGTAGATAGCCTTGCCGGTAGAATAGAAGATAAACGACAAGAATGGTTTTTTAAACGATCAGCGCTTCTATTGGGTGTCTTTTTCTTATTGATCTTATTGTTAAACACCTTCTACTTCTTACACTATAATGGAAAAATGGCGGATACCAGCTTGAGTGACGTCTCTTTGCTAGATAAGGAGATTAAGCAGCTGAAGGATGTGCTGAAGGGTCAAGAGCAATTGGTTGAAGTGATTAACTACACGGAAAGGGGCGATAAAGAACCGCTGAGCTATATTGCCGATCAGCTGGGCGCTTCGGTGCCCAAATATATCAGCTTAGATGAATTGAACTTTTTTCCGCAGGACGAAATTGCGAGTAGAAAAGAACGAAGGCCAAAATATCAATCCGGATTGATACGCATTACAGGTACAACGGAAACTATAGGCGCCCTCAACCATTGGGTAAAAGTGATAAGCATGATGAGTTTTAGCAAAGAGGTTGCCTTGGTAGACTATAAATACGATGAAAAGCAGGAGCGGGGGGTATTTAACCTTAAATTGATTTTGCGATGAAAGGATTTTGGACAACATATACCTGGCAGCAGAAAAACAAATGGCTATGGTGGGGTGCCCTGCTGTTCTTGTTCGTCGTCTATCAGATGAGCATCAAGAAAACATTGGAGTTACGATCGGCCTATCACACAGCCCGTGCGGCCCAGGCGAATTCACAACAGAAGGAAACCGAGCTGTCGCAGCTTAGGGCACGGATGCAAAAGGTTGGCAGCGCGGGTTTCGTGAACGCTTCGGATAAAGGCAATGCGAAAGTGAACATGTTAAATATTGTGGCCTCTGCGGCAGAGAACAACGGGTTGGTGATTAAAGACGTACCACCTACGAAGGCCGTCACTGCAGAGGGACTGACCGTGAACTATGATGAATATTGTTTGGTGGGGAGTTATAATGACCTCCTGCAATGTTGGTATGAGATCGAAAAAGGCAAGGAACTGAATTTAGTTAATGTCGCTTTTCGGAAGGAATTGAATGCGCTTACAAGAACAGCCGAGTTGAAGATGTATTTAACAACGGCTTATGTGGCGGGGGATTAGTTGCTTGTTATTCGGTTAACGCAAAAAAATTAAGATAATGAACTGTAAAATTAACGTTTTCATCCTGTTCATAGGATTGCTTTTCACAGCCTTTGGTTGTAAAGAGTTTTTGGAAGAAGATATTAAAGATAGGCAGGTAACGCTCCTGTCGCCGGGCAACCAGGCACAGATCCCTACCTATACCGTTACCTTCTTATGGGAGCAGCTAGACGATGCCTTGGAATACCGCTTGCAGGTGGCATCGCCCGATTTTGATTCGGTATCGCTATACCATGCAGATACAGTGGTAACCGCGCCGAAGTTTACGTTGAGTTTAGAGCCGGGTATCTACCAGTGGCGGGTACAGGCCCGTAATGGTAGCAGCGAAACGGTGTATACCACGCGCGCTTTTGTGATATATGAGTCGGACCTAAGTAAGCAGGTAGTGGTGCAAACCGATCCTGCAGACCAGCTCCTAACCGCGAATACCGCTTTGCGCTTTGGGTGGCAAACCCTATTCGGTGCTACAGGTTATCGATTGCAGATCGATACGAATAACTTTACCGATCCCGAAAATCTTTTATACGACAGTGTATTGGAAAGTACGGGGCATAATTTTACTATACCAAAAGAACAGGTATACCAATGGCGGGTAAGAGCGGAGTCGGACACCTCGCAGTCGCTGTGGTCAACCGTTCGCCAATTTACATACGACAGAACACCTCCTGCGGTGCCTACAATGACCGCGCCAGGGAACAATGCTTCCGTGCCAAGTTCCGTTACCTTACGATGGGAGGCGGTAAGCGATGCAGTGAAGTATCAACTGTATGTATATAAAAGCGATTCAACCACGCTGTATAGCTCCACATATCCCCTAAGCTTGGAAGGCACCAGTCATAATTTTACAAGCAGTAGTATCGGCGAACGGGTGATATGGCGCTTACGCGCGACAGATAAAGCAGGGAATACCAGTGGCTATTCGAGCTACCGAAGTTTTATGATCAATCAGTAATGAAGGTGAAGAAGAAACTAACCATACCACTTTTACTATTAGTACTCCTGATATGGGGCTGGATCTTCTATAAAATCATCCAAGCCACAGAAGATCCTATTTTACCGACACCGGTAATGGCAGCAGAAAAAAAATCGATGCCCAAGACGAATTTAACGGATACGATCACGAGCTTTAAGCCAAAAGGAGGCTACCGCGATCCGTTTTTGTCTGCCGGGGCAGAAGCCGAACCGGAAGTAATAGAAACAGGCGAGGTGGTTGAAAATTATAATCCACCACCTCAAGAACCTTATATCGATTGGGGCATGATTAAGTATCTCGGAGAAGTGACGAACGCAAAAGCAAAAAAGAGCGTCATTTTGATGGGACTGAATGAAAAGGATTTTATGATAAAAGTAGGTGAAACAAGGGAGGGAGTTACCTTGTTGCAAAATACACCTACTTATATTAAGATAAAATATCAAGGACAGGAGAATGTAATGACGAAATAATTAGTTAAGGAATTGTTGAGTTGTTAAATAGTTAAGTAGTTAAGTAGTTAAATCGTCGGGTTGTACGTTACGAGCTGTGAGCGCGACCATAGTCTACGGTCTTGATACTTATGTCCTGATACTAAACAAAAAACAATGAAATTAAATTTTACACTGATTATCGGAATCTACCTGCTATGCTTCTCCCTCCCTTCTTATGGGCAAAAGGAATTATTGGAGGCGCTCCCCTATAAAAATAAAGCGACCATTCGTCATGCAGATGGTTCTTTTCAAGTCGCGGAGCTCAATGTAAAAGAAAAAGTAGAACAAGCAGACCCAAAGAAGATCTATGCTTGGTATCTGCGGGATAGTATACGCTATACACAGGGCGCTTTTAAGGGCCGCGTTTTGCACGGCGCCTATCAGGAGCTATATCCGGACAAAAGTTTAAAGGTATTGGGTGCTTATTATAAAGGCTTGAAAACGGGCGAATGGCGTTACATGGATCCGAACGGTACACTTCGACGGTTATCGACCTGGTACTTGGGAGAAGAAAACGGGAAATATGCACTCTATGATGAACAGGGACAGTTAAAGGAAAAAGGGCGACTGTTCAAAGGGCGTAAGGAGGGAGTCGTCACTACCTTTCATCCGCAAGACAGTGTGCAGAAGCAATATACCAAGTTCAAGCACAATACCGCTCAGGAGAAAGCAGTAAGTTGGTTTGATAAGGCTAAATTGTTTTTAGGCTTTTAAGAACAGTTAAAAGCCTAAAAACAACCAAAATAAGCTCCTTATTTCTTTTCTTCTAACATCTCAATACGCTGTAGCGCCTGCTCCAGTGCTTTCTCTAAACGAATCTGATGGAGCGTCATTTCCTCTATCTTTTGTAATAATTTAGTGTTAAGAAGCCCCAGTTCCACACCATCCTGTTGCATTTTCGCAGCTGGTTGAATTTCCGGTAAATGCCCATGCCGTGCAATGAATTTTTCCACCTCTTTTAAAGGCATCAGGCTATAGTCTTTATCAAACACAAAATCGGCACCGGTCGTATTAACGACCACCTCGTTTGCCCGTATAGGCCCGTTCACATCCAGTTTATAACCGTTAAACTGTTGATAGAGCTTACCGATCAGTACATTACCAAATTGATTAATCACCATACGGTCAACCAATCCGGAGCTAGTACCGGTTGCAAAACGTAAGTCAGATTCGTGGAATGATGTTTTACCCCATTCTGAAAATGCATAAATCTTAGCAGTAGCGTTGAGGTCATAATGTTTGGAAAATACGATACTCCCGGTTTCACCGACATAATCTTCTGCTTTGCCGTTATAAGCGATACGAATCACAGGATTGGTGCTAGGGGATGCATTGCTCCCGAGAACATGCAGTAAAAAGCCCGGAGTGGTAGTGCCGATACCTATTTTAGCGGCTGTAACAGTGTTGGTTTGGCTGAAGCCTTTTATGCTTAGCAGCAGTAATAAGGCACTGATAAAAAGTTTAGGTGTTGTCATTGTTTTAATAGTTAATGGTGTTTAATCTTTTAGCTGTCTGACGATTCTGTTAGTGCAATCACGGATTCAAGGAATAGGTTCAATAAATTACACAACTATATAGCAAAGCTATAAAAAATATGAAATAATAGAAATGAGAACAACCGACATCTAATGCTGTCTCAATTCTTAGTAGTGTGGAAAATTCAAGTATAATTCTTGTTTGAAATATTTACTTATTATATTACATTTACTTTAAAATTAACTTAAATCTATTTTACATGATTCAAAATCAGTCTCTCAGGGGAGCTTAAACTGTAGGCTTACTGTCTTGATACAATAAAGAATTACTTTCATTGCTTTGAGGAGCATTTAGTTCTAATTACATACAATTTTATCAATAATGAAAAAAGTCTTTTTGTTAGCCTTCGCTTTTTTGTGGCAATTCTCATCCTATGCTCAAACAAATAAACTTCAAAGTACAGGCAATGCTGGTATTGGCACGATTAATCCGGAAATGCCGTTGCACATTCTAAATGGTACCGCTACTACTACTTATCCGTCTGTCACGAGCCGAGGTGATGGAGCTATACTGGTTGAATCGTCTAATAATGCTTTGGAATTTGGTACGGCAAGAAGCATAAATGCAAGGCGCTCTTGGATATTAGCAAGACATTCGGATTTAACGGGTGTATATGGAATGTATTATAGCGATCTACATCTTCAGCCCGATATTGGAAATAAGACCTATTATAAAGGAGTATCAATAGGTTATAGCACACAAACAGCGGTGTCTTATGGTACTTATCTTGCCGTTAACGGAAAAGTAGGTATCGGAACCACTGCTCCCTCCGAAATGCTGACTGTCAACGGCACCATCCGTGCAAAAGAGATCAAAGTAGAAAGTGGCTGGGCCGATTATGTTTTCGACGAAAATTATAAACTCATGTCCTTAGCCGAAACCGATCAATTCATTAAAAAGAATAAACACTTGCCAGGTATCCCAAGCGAAAAAGAAGTCAAGGAAGAGGGGGTCAGTTTAGGAGAAATGAATAAAAAGCTGTTGGAGAAGATCGAGGAGCTGACACTTCACATGATTCAACAGCAGGAAAAAATAGAACAGCTTGAAGCTAAATTAGAGGGTTTAAATTAACTGTAAATGATATGTTTGATATTAAATCGATTGCCAGTTCATTATTGCTTTTTGGGATACTTTCTTATTCATATGCTCAAAATAAGTTAACTGTTCCAGATACCAGAGCAGTTGTAACTACGCCGACTTCCTATGCACAGAGCTTCGAAGTCAATTTCAAACAAAGCACAACGCTAGGACTTCCGGTCGGAAACTTTTCAACGGTCGTGGGGCTCAGAGGTTGGTACAACGATTCCGGAGGGAAGTCACATGAGTTAGCTTTTTCCAATAGCGACCTTTATTACCGTTCCGGTTTTAATAGCGGTTGGGAAGTTTGGAGAAAAATCTTAGCAGAAGATATCAATGGAAACATAGGAATAGGTACGACGAGTCCTGTCTCCAAACTGGATGTACGGGGAAGCATCAATGCGTCTGACTATATCCGTTCCCAAAACCCAGACAACAACGAAGCGGTTGTTTTTTTGGGATGGCTGAATAACGTTCCTAGACTCCGCATAGGTGGCACAGGTGTAGGCTCTGCTAACGGATTCGATATTCAACTCTCAGGAGATGTCAGTGTGATGCGCTTACTTGCGAATGGAAATGTTGGTATCGGAACTACTACTCCCAGTACCAAGTTGGCAGTCAACGGCACCATCCGTGCAAAAGAGGTCAAAGTAGAAAGTGGCTGGGCCGATTATGTTTTCGACGAAAATTATAAACTCATGTCCTTAACCGAAACCGATCAATTCATTAAAAAGAATAAACACTTGCCAGGTATCCCAAGCGAAAAAGAAGTCAAGGAAGAAGGGGTCAGTTTAGGAGAAATGAATAAAAAGCTGTTGGAGAAGATCGAGGAGCTGACCTTGCATGTGATCACACTTAACAAGGAATTAAGCGAAGTAAAGCAACAACTTAAGGAACGGGAAAAGTAGGCTTTATTGCCTATTTTCTCTATCCAAAACTTCCGCCCATTTGGAAGAGAGGGAGATACATGGCGATTAAAATAATCCCTACTACGAAACCTAAAAAGATAATAATAAACGGCTCCAGCATGGAAGAAATCAAAGCGGACTGGTGTTCAATATCGTCACTGTATTGCGTCGCAATTTTACCAAAGAAGTCGGTCAACTGATTAACTTCCTCGCCTACTTTAATCAGCGAGATGAGCTTAATGTCGTAGATTGGAAAATTACGCAGGCTTTCATGTAAACTTTTGCCTTGTAGAATGTCTTTTTCTATCGTTTCCAGCGAAATCTCGATGGGGTAAAAGCCAACCATTTGTCGACTTAACTGAATAGCGCGAATAAGCGGAACTTTCGAGCCTGTTAATAAAGACATCGAATTGCAGAAACGGGCTAAATAAATCTTACGGATCATCACGCCAAAAATAGGCAACTTCAAAAGCACCGAGGCGCTAGCTTTTCGTAGCCACTCTTTCTTCCGCTGTAAATATAGCCAGGTAATCACACCGATGGCAATCAGCAAAAACAAAAAGGCATATTTTCGCGTAAAGTTAGAGACGTCAACGATTACCTGCGTAATGGCCGGTAGATCGCTTCCTGATCGTTTGAAAATATCACCGAACATGGGCACAATGAAATTCATCATGAAAAAAATAGCACCGATGGAAGTGGCGGTAACGATCGCCGGATACATCAGCGCTCCGGTAATTTGACGTTTCTGCTTTAACCGCTTACGGTAGAACAGTGCCAACTCTTCCAATACCTCACTGAGCTTCCCCGTTTCTTCCCCAATTTGGATGCTGTAATACTCATAAGGCGTAAAATCTTTATGTTGTTGTAATGCCCCCGAGAGCGAGCCGCCTTCAACAATATTTTTCTTAATCTGCTCTAATAGGTCTGCTTCCTTGTGTTTTTGTAGTTGTAAAATAAGTAACTCCAAGGCTGATTTGAGATCAACACCGGCTTTAAGCAAGATAGATAATTCATGGTAGAGCGATTCCTTTTGTTTATCGCCCATGATGGCGAAAAGGCTGATGTCCTTGTTCAGGAATTCAAATACATTGGCTGCGGGCTCCTTCGAAACCGCCGTTCTGTTAGGAACTTGTTTGAACTGGTTGATGTTGATTCCGGCCATAGTTTTCTGTATACAAACATATTCATTATCGATAGGAAAACAAAGAGTGTCTTGTCAGTTCCATAAGTTTAAAATTAATTCGCAGTTTATTTTAAATTTAGATTTTATTCTTACTTTTATTGTATGAATTATTCCTAAACCGGATAATCTTTTGACTAAACTTATTTTCAAAAACAGAAAAATGATGTACGTTATGAGAATCACGTTTTTAGCAGCCTCCTTTTTGCTGCTCATACCTAAGCTATACGCGCAGACAGACATTAAAAGCGGTGGCAGTTATATTTGGAATATCACCGATGAGCCGAAAATCTTTAGTGGTAAATTACAACTATCCTTCGTAAGCCATAATCAAGGTTTTCCGAGTTACGGTACTGTTCTTGCCGGAGGTGGATACTACAACACACAGGATGGCGGTGCATTTCAACTCTATATTCCTTATTCAAGTACCTATGGCGGAAATGCGCCTCGTATTCGGATGGGTTTATACAACAACCAGGGGTGGAGCGACTGGGCTACTTTTTATACTTCCACGAATGCAAATTCGGCAACCAGCGACTGGAAAGCGAAGACGTTGTTGGTATACGATAAAATTGGTATCGGAACAACTTCACCACAGGCTGCGCTAGCTGTTAATGGTAATATTCTGGCCAAAGAGATCAAAGTAAAGGCTGATATTTCCGTCCCCGATTATGTTTTTGAACCGGATTATAAAGTGCTTCCGCTATCAGATATTGAAAAGTTTGTAAAAGAAAATAAGCATCTTCCGGAAATTCCATCGGCTAAAGATATTGAGAAAGACGGCTTAGATCTTGGAGCTATGAATATGGCTTTATTGAAGAAAGTAGAGGAATTAACGTTGCATCTCATCGAACTCAAAAAAGCCTATGATGATCAACAAAAACAAATTGAAGCGTTGCAACGCAAGTGATTAGATTGCGTGCTATTCCTAAACTGGATAGTTTAGACCGTATTTTATTTAAGTCAGCCGAAATTAGTATTAGTTAACATGAAAAATTTTACGAAAAAAATCCTAGCTCTTACATGCATACTCATGGGATTTCACTACGCTATTGTAGCACAAACCTTAGGTTCTGCCCAAGGAAACTTTCTGGAAATCAATTCCGTTTCAGGTAGTTCCTCCAATACTTTTTATAATAAGCGTTGGTTGGTACGCGACGCGACAGGTGCAGATTGGCTAACGGCAAGGTTGCATGACGGAATTGGTATTGATATATCTTTTTTAACTCCTATGTCCAATACCCGAACCTGGTGGGAACGTGATCCCTATCACAATATCCAATCATGGGGGCATGGAGCCGAAACCTATATGACGCTAAAAAACGGCCATGTAGGAATTGGTACAATCGATCCGACTTCAAAGCTTTCTATTGCCAGTATCAGCAATGGCTGGTTAATTGCCAGCAAAGCAATGGCGGTAGAGAAAGATCATATCAATGGAATTCAATTACTCAATGGCTACCCAAATGATACCAATAAATGGGCTGCGATTGCAGCAATCGCAGAAGATTTGCATAGCAATAATACAGGTTTGGCGCTCTATTCCAGTGCTGCCGAGCGGATACGGATTGCCGGTAATGGTAACGTAGGTATTGGTACCAGTACACCCAAAGCCAAGCTAGCCGTGGAGGGTAATATCGTAGCTCGAGAAATAAAAGTGGTTACTAACATTGAAGCACCCGACTATGTCTTCGAACCGGATTATAAAATGCTTCCATTGACCGAAGTTGAAAAATATGTAAAAGAAAATAGGCACCTGCCCGAAATTCCATCGGCTAAACAGATAAAGAGAGACGGCTTGGACTTAGCGGAAATGAACCTGTTACTGTTGAAAAAAGTAGAAGAACTCACTCTACATCAGATTGACCTTTTGAAAGAGCTACAGCAATTGAAAAGTGAACTGAGTAATCACCTGAATGAAAATCATAATAAATAGCATAAAGGGATACTGATCTAATTAAAGCCTTAGCCTCATCGTCTTATACAAGCTTATTATAATTTTATCAACATTTTTTTGATATCTCATTTTTCTTACATATTTTTATCTTGATTAACAATAACTTAAATCTATTTGATATGGTAAAATAACCGAACCTGTTTTTGTATGCCTAAAGGTGTTTTTTAAACCTCAGAATAAATTTTAACGCTTATGCGCTAACAAGGGCATATTTTGCCTAGTGGCGATCAGTTTATGTATGGGTACTTTTGAGTACCAAAGGACTCTTATTGGCTATAACCTAGATGTTATGATTAATCGGGAATCAATTTATAACTAATGACCTGAAATTTTTAACTATTGTTGCGCATAACTCAGTATTGTCTGGACCAAGCAGTAAAGGCCTACCCATGTTCCGTTGCGATTGATACTATATAAAACTAAAATAAAACGAATTTATAAATAAAACAGTACTAAAATGAGACATCTACTCCTATTTGCCCTATTATTATTCGGTATGGGCGCCTATGCACAAAACACCTTTCCATCCAGCGGTAATGCCGCTATTGGCATTGCGCCGGCGGCTGATGTTCCGCTATTGGTGAATGGCCTAATCCGTGGCATCAGCGGCGGACTTCAGATCCAGAATCCCGGGAGTGCTCCTAATGGATCCTGGATTACCTTGACTAGTCCTCGTTCGGCGCCTGGTCTGGCCTTGGCAGAAGGAGATGGCAATGGCAATATCGCCCGCCGGTGGGATACCTATGTAAAAGGCGGAGCTTACCACATTGCCGATAATAACTTCAGCACTACACAATCACGACTCACCATCACCACAGCCGGAAATGTAGGCATCGGAACGGCAACACCCTCCAATCTTTTGGAAGTAAATGGAACAATACGCTCAAAGGAAATTTTGGTGGAAAGTGCCAACTGGCCAGACTATGTTTTCGAAGATAATTACAAAATGCAATCACTTGCGGAAATCGAAGCTTTTATCAAAGAAAATAAACACTTACCTGGCGTGCCCAATAAGATGGAAGTAGAGGAGAACGGAGTCAGTCTTGGAGAGATGAATCGGAAATTATTGGAAAAGGTAGAAGAGCTGACTTTGCATTTGATTGAGGAAAAGAAAGAGCGTCAAAAATTAGAAGAACGACTTTCGGTAATAGAACAAAATAACAGAAAATAAGCAGTAGTTCAAATGAATAAATTTAGATGGATAGTAATTTTATTGGCGGTTTCTAAAGTTACGTTTGCACAAACAAATCAGCCACTAAACCCAACGTTAAATCAAATCGTAGGACCATCACCTAATGCTTCGGCCTTAACCAAATTTGGGAATATTCCCGTTGGACCCAGCACAGGCATTCCTCAAGTGAGCATACCGATCTATAGTTATAAGAATACCTCCAATAATCTCCAGCTTGATGTTTCTCTCGACTATCATGCGGGTGGGGTAAAGTTAGAGGAGCTAGCGTCTAGTGTAGGATTGGGCTGGGCTCTTAATGCAGGAGGTGTAATTACACGAATAGTTAGGGGCAGTTATGATGAGGAGCCTTCTAACGGCTTCATTAACAACGGACCGTTGCCTGCGAATGAGACGGAAGGTAATTCGCCGGTCGATATTAGCTTAAGACCGTTCAACAATATTTATGCTGGCGTACGCGATGGACAAAGCGATATATTCGTATTCAATTTTTGTGGAAAGTCAGGCAAATTCATGTTTGGGAAAAATGGTGATTTTTTAATGCTCAAGCAACAAAATCTAAAAATTACTAAGCAAATGGGGAGGTTGGAAAATCGTGACATGATTGTCCAATTTACAATCATAGATGAAAAGGGTTTCACTTATGTTTTCAATGAAGCAGAGGTTACCACAAACATAGGAGCCGTTTGGACGGGGACGAAAACCTTCTCCTCTTCATGGTATCTAACGGAAATTATAGATCCTACTAATAGCAACAAAATTACGTTGCAATATAGCCCCTATGGGATAAGTAATTATTATGTAGGTACTTCGGAAACCCGCTTCGAAGCTTTCGCCGAGAATTGGGTAACACGAAACGGTACTAACTCATCCACATCATCACAAAGTATAACAGCTAAGCGGCTTAATAAAATTATCTTTCCGAACGGTGTAACCGCAGATTTTACTTACGATAATGTCCAAAGGACGGATCTACCAGGCGATTATCTCCTGAAGAAAATCAGTATAACTGATGGGCTGAATAAACGGGGATATGAGCTTAAACAGGATTACTCGTTGAACCGAGCTACATTGACCGAAGTAGTACCGCTACAAGGTGTCAATGAAACGAAAGAAAAATCGTATATTCTGAATTACTTTAGTGAAAGAGGACCGTTCCCAAATAGAAATGCAGAAAGGCCCGATCATTGGGGCTACTATAAAGGTCATGTAGATAGTTGGATACCTCGGGAAATATTCCCTCAAGGAATAGGCTTGGAGGTTGGTGCAGGAAACGCTGTTCAACCTAGGTATGAATTGCCGGGTTCTAACAGACATACTGACTCAGTTTATATAAAAACAGGTTCGCTAACAAAAATTACGTACCCTTCGGGTGGCTATACAACTTTTGAAATGGAGGCTAACAAAGCGGTGGATAGTTGGCTTAACCAAGAATTTACCGTCTCTATTCCTAATCCGCCGTATATTGAACGAACCTCGTCGTGCTATGTTAATAGCGCAGATCCTTATAAATCGGATTATCGAGATATCACCTATAATGGAGAGAATAATAGCTCAACAACTTTTAAAATTACATTGAATTCCGGAGTTGGTGGAACATGTAACGGTGGGTGTACCATAACAGCTGAATTTTATAATTCAACGAATCCGTCTACCATGCGCATTCTAGCAAGCGGCACGATGTCCTATTCTAGTAACGGATCTTCGGCGACGTTTTCGGTATCTAATCTGATAAAGGGAAATGCTTATCGTATTGTTATGTATTCCAGTGGATTACAAAATTTCTCGAGTTATATCGGAATTTCATGGCAGGAAAAAGGCGAAGCCGGATCTACAACGAAAACCTATAGTAACAAGCAAACGCATGTGGGAGGTTTGCGCGTTGCCGCAATTAAAGATTACGATGGTATATCATCCACACCGGTCAATACTCGGGAATTTGAATATACACTTGATGACGGAAAAACCTCTTCCGGAATACTGGGCGTCTATCCCATTTATTCGTTTGAAACGGATTATGATTATATCGAAGCAAACGGCATCCCTGCTTATTATCCTGGATCTCCTAACGTGATAATTAGAAACAGCTCATCTGTTACCGATTTGGTTAATATTAACGGAAGCCCTGTTACCTATAGTCGTGTTGTAGAAAAACTGACGAATAATAGTGTCAGTAATGGAAAAATTGTAAGGTATTTCACGACGTTTGAGCATTCACGACCCATTATTACCGGATTTCCTTTTGCTCCCGCAGATTATACGGACTGGAGTTATGGTTTAATGTTGGAAGAGCAGGTCTTTAATGCAAGCAACCAGCCTGTAACAAAAACGGTCAACAACTATCGCTTTGTACAAGATACTTACTATCGAGATCCGGTCAGGCTTAACAATTTTAGATCGATATCCATTGCGCCTGTCGTATTCTTGAATTATGCTCAAAAAATTGATCCCAACGGTTCACCACGATATTTTCGGATGCGGGATTTCACGCCTGATGCTGGAAGAGCTGAATTAATAAAAGTAACGAATACAAAATATGATGGTGGCGGACAAGTTACGGAAGTTCGAGGTTACGGTTATGACGGAAACTATTATTATTTAAAGAGCGATACGCTCACCGATAGCAAAAGTGTTAAAGAAATCCACACTTATAAATATCCAAAGGATATGGTCGATGAAGGTAGGGACCCTAACGGGGTATACCAAACGATGGTGGACAAGAATATGATGGATTATCCATTAGAAAATAGGTTATCTGTTAATACGCAAAATAACATGATTTATAATGTGATAACAAATTATTTTAAACCCATTTCAACCGCAAATATTTATGTGCCCCAAACAGTTTCTACCGATAAGCCCGGTCAGGGAAATGTTGTAAGGGTACGGCATCATGCGTATGACAGCAGAGGGAATGTGCTAACGTCTTCACTAGAAAAAGGAACTTTGGTCAGCTATTTATGGAGTTACAACGCACAATACCCGGTCGCTGAAGTCAAGAATGCAAGTCAGGTCGATATTGCCTATGCAGGCTTTGAAGCCGAAGGGAAAGGGAATTGGAATTATGCAGGTGCGCCCGTTGCTGCGACTAATAATCCAGCTGGCAGAAAAGTCTATAATTTATCGGGCGGAGCACTCAGCAAAAGTGGATTAACAGCGGCACGAGAATATGTAATGACTTATTGGGTTCAGGGCGCAACTCGGCCAACTTTGAAACTTGGTGGTACCGTAAATACAGCATCTACAGCAGTCTCAACGTACAAGGGTTGGACCCAATATCGTTTGCAATTTAAAGGTGTAACTTCCGTTGAGCTAAGTGGAGCGGTGGTGGTTGATGAAATTCGCTTGCATCCCCTTGAAGCGTCAATGACAACCTATACATATGACCCGCTTTTCGGAATGACTAGCGTGACAGACCCATCAGGAAGAACAGTTTATTATGTATATGATGGACTAGGCAGACTTTCGGAAAGTAGAGATATGGAGGGTAAATTACTGGAAAGCTATAATTACAATTACCGTAACTAAGCAGGAGGATAAATAAAATGAACATACGAATTAAAACAACAATGCTGTTTATTGGATTCCTCTTAGTAACCGTTGTTATTAAAGGGCAACAACAGGACTTGGTGCTAAGCACTTATGATGGTAATTCAACTGAGCTTAAAGCCACAAAGAGTATTACGCTTAAAAGCGGCTTTTATATCCCTTCAGGAAAAAATGTACGAATATATATTGTACAGGATGCTTCTTTGATTCCTATGCCTGCAACTTTTCCTGCATCGCAAAACTATGTGTTGAAAACTGTCTATACAATGCCTTTAGATGCTGCATCTACGGCCACAACTGCCGCACAGAAAATGCAAGATATCGAATACTACGATGGGCTTGGACGATCTGTACAGACGGTGTCTGTTAGGGCAAGTTCCGGGTATGGCGATATTGTAACTCATCGCACTTATGACGCTTTCGGAAGGGAAGACAGAACTTATCTCCCTTATGTGTCAGGCGAGAACGGAGCCTACAAAACAGATGCAATAACTGCTCAGGCAGCTTATTATAATGGGGGTAAGGACGGAGTAGTTGTCATTCCTAAACCTACCTCTGGGACTACGGCAACACCTTCGTTTAATAGACCTATGTATGAAGCGGCTCCGACAAACCGAGTACTGGAACAGGGGTTCGCCGGTGCAATTTGGCAGCCATCTACTGCTGGCTACACAGGTGGAGGGCATAGCATCCGTACGGAATACACGGTAAATAACGCAGTGGCCTTCACTACCGTTGCCACTACGCGACTAGTCAGCAATTATGGAGTAGGTTACGATCAATATGGCGATCCGGTCCTTCAACTTAATGGGGTTTACGCAGCGGGTGAACTTTCTGTGAAGATATCAAAAGATGAAAATTGGACAAGTACAAAAGGAAGACTTGGAACGGTGGAAGAGTACATCGATAAACAAGAAAGGATAGTGCTAAGGCGTACTTTTAATAAGAATGGAGCAAATACCGAAATGCTCAGCACTTATTATGTATACGACAATTTTGGCAATCTGTGCTATGTCCTCCCTCCAGGTTTATTGCCCGATCGTACATCGGGTGCTATATCCCTGGATGATATTACGAAGTTCGCTTATCAATATCGCTATGACAAGCGAAATATGTTGTCGCAAAAAAAGCTCCCTGGTAGCAATGCTTGGCAGAAAATGATATATAACAGCCAAGGGTTGACGGTGATCCATCAGGATGGACAAAAAGCAGCGGACGGGGCAGACTATAATCTATTTTATAAATATGATGGGCAAGGGCGATTGGTTATGAAGGGGACACAAAAGAATGGTGTTATTCCTTGGTGGGAAACACAGCATGCTGTTGATGGGCAGGCTTTCCCAACGCATTGGGAAGAACGCTCAACTGCTACTGGTAACCTACATGGCTACACCAATCGTAGTATGCCCATATTGCCTACAGCTACGCCTGTCAAATATGAGATTATGGAAGTAAATTATTACGATAGCTATTCGGGCTTCACTCCGCCTAGTCATACAAAACCTGCTAGCTATAGTCAGCAAGTGCAGGGGTTGGTAACAGCAAAAAAGGAACGTGTAATTGGTGCATCAACAGAAACCTGGCTCTGGACGGTCTATTACTACGATAGCAGAGGGCGTGTGCAGATGGAATGGAGCCAGCATTATAAAGGAGCGACATTGAGTGGAAATTACAATACATTAGAATACTCTTATAACTTTAATGGTCAGCCTACGCAGACCATTCAAAAAGTGTATACAGCAAATGCACTTGCACTCACGGTAACTACTAAATACAGTTACGATCATAGAGGTCGCCTCCTTGACACAAGAAAGCAGGTAAAAGATGGAGCTTCAGCGGCTGGAGCAGAAGTCCTGATCGCACGTAACAGTTATAACGGTGTTGGCCAGCTAATGACAAAGAGCTTGCACGGGAAAACCGATGGTAGTTTTGAAGAGGCCGTTAATTACGCCTATAATTCGCGAGGTTGGGTTACTACTATCGGATCAAAACTATTCAGTCAAACACTTCGATACAATGATGCTTTGGCTGGGGGAACCGCGCAGTATAATGGTAATATAAGCGGACAGGAATGGAAGCGAAATAATGCGGCAGCGGGCAGTTATCAATATACTTATGACGAAATTAACCGACTTGTAAACGGGACGGCGAGTGACGGAAAGAAGGAGCTACTGGAATACGATGTCATGGGTAACATTAAAGGCTTGACACGTGACGCAGGTGCAAAGTGGGTATACCGTTATGAGGGTAGCAAACTATTGGATATTAAGTTCGGTACAACTACTTATTCCTATACGCATGATCCTGCAAGTGGGAATATGACGCGTGATGGTCGCAATGCTAATGACATCGCTTATAATTACTTGAATTTACCCGAAAAGATAACTGGAGCTAAACCGATAACGTATACCTATACCGGCGCAGGTGTGAAACTTCGTTCCGTAAACGCAGGTATAGTACGTGACTATGTAAAGGGAACGGAATGGAAAGATGGTAGCTTGGAAATCATCCATACGGAAGAAGGACGTATCTCAAAAAATGGAAGCAGCTTTATCTATGAATACGTATTGAAAGACCATTTAGGTAACAGTCGTGCAGGTTTTCGCGTGAATACTAATGGAACGGTAGAAGCGAATTTAAAACGTGACTATTACCCGTTTGGTATGGAGCATGCAGATGCAACATCCATTACACCATCACCGAAAAATAACTATCTTTACAACGGGAAGGAATTGCAGGACGGAATAGGACAGTATGATTACGGTGCAAGGTTCTATGACCCGGTGATAGGTAGATGGGGCAGTGTGGATCCCCTGGCGGAAAACCACTATGAGCATACACCGTACAACTATGTACTGGGCAATCCGGTAAGGTACGCGGATTTCATGGGGCTGGATACGATATCAGCAAATGATAATATCACACCTGTTAAAGCAGGAGACACCAGGCTGCTTGAAAACGGAGGCTCTACTGTAGCTTCACAGGGTGAAATACCGGTTACGGCAAACGTAAACCGGCACGTTGCTTATTTTAATGAGTATAGTAATCTGTCAGGAAATGCGGATGAGGGTATTGCGGGCAGTATGGCCTTTGGCCTCAGGGCGGGCCCCATAGGAGCGGTAGTTGTGGGCGCTGTTGCGTTGATTCCTATATTGCAGAACTTACCTCAGAATTTACCTCCTGCACCCGGGTTTGGAGATCCGTCCAAATGGGGATATACTTATAGACCACCATCACTGGATCCTATAAATAATCCTCCGAAAGGATTCGATCCTAATGAACCTCCTAAAGATGTGACAAAACCTATCAGATGGTTGCTTTACGGAAAAGGATTATACGAACTCTATGACGAATACAATAGTCATATGGAAAAACTGAAACAAACAGCAAGTGACAATACTAGGGTAGTAAACCCTCAAATAAAAAAAGGCAATAGGAGATGAAAAAGAGAGTGATTTGGAATAAAATTTCCAATTATTGCATTGCCATTATCGGAATTATGATTGTCTCAAAAATGTTTTTCAGACAATATCTAGGCAATGTTATGGACTTCATTTTTTTGATGGCAATAATAGCTAGCGTATTGTTTTTAGTTGCTGAAGTCATGAAATATATAACAAGGAATGAAAAATGATGACGAGAAAGAAATGGCTGCAGATAGGTCTTTATGGCAAAATAATATCAGTTTTCTTTATGGTGAATATATTTTTAGATGTAATCAATGAAAAGTTATTGCACTATTGGATCCCTGTAGAGATTGTTGCTTATCTGTTCTGGTTGAGTCTGGGGCTTTTTCTGGGCTTTCAGTTATGTAAGTATCTAGTCTTTAAGAAAGAAAAGGAATAGTCGAGATAGTAACTACTTGTTTAAGGAGGCCCATTCGTACAAACGGTGGGCCTCTTTATTGTGCATTGACCAGTTTGAAGGCTACTTCCACGGGTTATCTCGTCCTTTACGTATCTAGAAATCCGTGGTCAATCGACCACTAGATTCCATCGCGAATTGACTATTTGAACAAATTGGAGAACAGAAAAACATGCGTTTTGAATACTCCCAATAGGGTTTTTGATGAATAATTTCTATTATATTGCCTGGTTATCGAATTCCGGTATTACTGGTCAAGGGTATCAAAATCT
Organism: Olivibacter sp. LS-1; assembly: GCF_008245145.1. GTDB lineage: Bacteria > Bacteroidota > Bacteroidia > Sphingobacteriales > Sphingobacteriaceae > Olivibacter > Olivibacter oleidegradans. The sequence goes on from NZ_CP041643.1 coordinate 1,502,549, forward strand.
CAGGCTTGCTCGATGAACCTGTTCTCAGTTATTTTTCGATGAGCCTAATTTTCGTGTTTTAAAGTTTGGCATTTTAAAGCTATTTTGGTATTTTTGTATTGAACTAGTGAAAGCTCGAATGGGTCGTAGCTGGTGGTATTAAAGAAATTGACCGCTCCTAATAAGGAGCGGTTTTTATTTCGGATAAAAGACAATACCATATTCATTTTATACTTTTCTACGAATTCCTGTATATTTTTGACCAATTTGGGATTAAAAAGTTTTTTGGGAAGTTATTTTCGATAAGCCTAATTTCGTGTTTTAAACTTTTTCATCCCTTCGAAAGTATTAATTAGGGCGTTGCCGAAAGTGAACTCGCTTAGCGTTCCGGGAAAGCCAGCACTAAACCGTACGGGAAATTAGCCCTTTGTTACAATTCAGAATTTGCCAGAGCAATGTAATTGGGCTTTGTTTAACTTTTCGTCAGTTTTAAACAATCAAACTAGCAATAATTAAAATAAATTTTCTAATATCAAAACTGTTGAATACTTTTACATCGAACAACTAAATCTGTTTGATATGCAGAATACAACTTGAACCGATATTCTATCTTTTATAGGTAATTTTTTGATTAAGCGGGATAAAGGCGCTTTTATGCACTTTTTTCAAAAGAGCTGATACCGAAGGTATTTTCACTTATCAATAAGGCTATTCAGTAATCAAAGATTAATTAGCGGATTTGCTTATTAGTAAATAATAGTAATAAATAATTGAAACTATGAGAATGAAATTTCTTGTACTCATTTTATTAATGGGTGCTTCGGGGATATCCTATGCCCAAAATACTTTTCCTACTACAGGTAACGTGGGGATAGGTACTACCAGTCCGACCAACAAATTAGATATCAGAGGTACCATTACCATGGACAATGGGGGTGACGCTGCAATTTACACAGGTTTAGGAACTACAGATCTGAGTCGGTATCTCCTTTTACTAAATTCTGCTGCAGCACGCTCGGCCTCGGGTCTAAAAGCAGGAGGTGTGCTAGTAGCAGGCAATTACGCATATGCCAATCCCGGAAAGAATGATTTAATCGTCGAAGGAAACGTGGGTATTGGTACACCCTCTCCTCAAGCTAAACTTGATCTTCAGGGCGGTGGCCTTTCTATTGGCGGTTCAAACCCTACAGCGGGTATCAACGGGTTTAAGAATGTATTTCAGATTAAAGCGACCGACCATGCCGCCATTATTTTCAATCCACGTGAAGCGACTGAGTTGATGTTCGGCTTTCATACCAACGGAAGTTTCTATTGGGGTACAGGAGCAAACTACGTTATGCAGTTAAACAAGACTGGCGACGCTCATATTTCAAACACACTTTCAGTCGGTGGAGCATTGAAATCAGGAAGCAAATTATCCGTAAAGGGAAAGATCTCAGCTCAAGAAGTAGAGGTAACCACAAGCAATTGGCCTGACTATGTCTTCGATGAAAATTATGAGATGAAATCCCTCGCCGAAATCGAAGCGTTTGTAAATGAACATAAACATTTACCAGGTATACCGAGCAAAAAAGAAGCGGAAGAAGCAGGTGTTAATCTGGGTGACATGAACCGTAAGCTGTTGGAAAAAGTAGAAGAATTGACTTTGCACTTAATTGAGAAGGATAAAGAGCTTACTGATGTAAAGGATCGGCTGCTTCTCTTAGAGAAAGCCTTTTCAAAACAGTAACGAATACGATCAAATTCAATTCTTAGATATGATAAGGAATTTTTACACACTATTGGCGGTGATGCTCCTATCGACATTCACGGCGTACACGCAGGTAAATATACCCATGGTATCAAACGGAGGGCCTGCGGGGGCCGGTTCATGGATCCTCTTTCAATCGGGGAATCAGAACACTTCAATTCAGGAGAATTTCGGCATAAATATCTATGGTGATGCCGGACGACCGGTTAGGGTTCGGAATACAAACCTGATGGTTGGATATGGCCCCAACAATGCGCCGATTGGAAACAATCTTTTGGTTAGTGGAAAAATTGGCCTGGGCACCCTTACTCCGGAAGCAAAACTGCATATCGATGGTAATATTTATGCCCTAGGCAGTGAATCCAGATTTTCTTACCAAAGCTTTGTGGACCCGCATTCGGGCGCTGCCTATGGTATTAAAGTGGGTGGCGCCGGTATAGCCGTAAGGGGAAAATCAGTGTTTCTGGATAATGTCGGTATAGGCACGACTAACCCACAGGCAAAATTAGCCGTCGAAGGCAATATTCTGGCTAAAGAGATCAAAGTGAAGACAGATATCTCCGTACCCGACTATGTTTTTGAACCGGATTATAAAATGCTCTCATTATCTGAAGTTGAAGATTATGTAAAAACACATAAACATCTTCCTGAGATACCGTCTGCCAAAGAAATAAGTAAAGAAGGATTGAATCTGGGCGCGATGAATCTATTACTACTTAAGAAGGTAGAGGAACTCACGTTACATTTAATCGAGAAAGATAAAGCTTTAGAAAATCAGCAAAGTCTATTGGATGACGTGTTGAAGCGATTGCAAAAAATAGAACAGCAATGAAATAGTTTTAATAGCCTGTTGTGGTCGAACCATAATAATGAAAACAAAAGTACTCCAAATATGAAGCAATTTATAAAATTTATACTCCTCAGCTTGCTATTTATTCTTGTCCAGAGAATCAGTTACGGGCAAACGCTTGGAGCAGTAAAAGGAAATTATCTGCAGATCAATGCTTTCACGGGGAATGCCGGTGGTAATACATTTTATAATAAACAATGGCTCGTAAGGAATGCGGCAGGCCCGGATTGGCTTACAGCAAGCTTGCATGATGGTATAGCCATAGACGGATCTTTTCATGTTCCAATGTCCACGTCAAAAACTTGGTGGGAACGTAATCCTTACCTCGGTATACAATCATGGGGATCAGGCGCAGAAACGTATATGACATTGAAAGAAGGGCATTTAAGCTTAAATACTCCTACAAATGGATGGGTATTGTCAAGTAAAGCGACGGTCACGAACGCAGGTGAATATAACGGTATTAAACTACTTACGGGTTATCCAAATGATACCAACAAATGGGCTGCTGTAGTGGCGACGGCCGAAGACCTCCATAGTAATTCAACAGGATTGGCGCTTTATTCAAGCGCTTTGGAAAGGATACGCATAGCAGGGAATGGTAACGTGGGAATCGGTACCACTACGCCTAAAGCAAAATTGGCTGTTGAAGGAAACATTTTAGCTAAAGAAATCAAAGTAAAAACAGATATCTCCGTGCCTGATTATGTCTTTGAACCCGATTATAAGATACGATCGCTCTCCGAAATTGAAAATTATGTGAAGGAACATAAGCACCTTCCAGAAGTTCCATCAGCGAAAGAAATAGGTGAAGAGGGATTGGATTTAGCAGAAATGAACCTGCTGCTTTTGAAAAAAGTGGAGGAATTGACTTTGCATTTGATAGAAGAGAGAAAAGGGCGAGAAGAGCTGGCAAGATATTGTAACCAACGTATAATGGTTTTGGAAGAGAAGTTGGGAAATCTATCAGCTGACAAACCGAATTATAAATAAGATCTGAAAAATCAGGTACTTAATTACGCATAAATGAAAACCTATCCCACTGCAAAGATTTTAGCAGTTACCGCAATATGCCTGTTGCTGCTCAAAAAGAACGCGCTGTCGCAAACGGTCACCACATTAGCGCCTGGAGACCTTAAAAGCATTGTTATCAACATGAATGGCAGTAACGACTATACCCGAGGAGTCATTTTGCTACATGAAATGTATAACGGAGTCAATCTTGCCAATAATTATGCCATTGGTACATTGACCGCCCGGAGGGGGACGGCCGCTTCTGTAAATAGAATCGCCGTAGCGGAACTTAATACTTCATCGGCTTATCAAAGTACCGCCGCCGCTTTAACATCACAAACAGATGGAGCTGTTTGGAAATTGAAGACGTGTATATATAGCGGGAAAAAATATTTAGCTGTAGATGTTCTGTATGCTGCACCTCGCTTCGAGAGCTATAAATTCAGTGGATGGACTATTTCTTCAGGCGAAAATATGCTTTATGTGGCCTATGAAACGAATGGCCAGGCCGTAAATCAATCGTTGATATCCAATCTGGCAGATTACGAGGGAACGATGCACTCTACGCAATTCTTAAGAACTAGCAACTTCATGGGTAATGTCGGCATTGGCACTACAAATCCGCAGGCCAAACTAGCAGTAAACGGTAATATCCTCGCTAAAGAAATCAAAGTAAAAACCGATATATCCGTGCCCGATTATGTCTTTGAACCAGACTATAAAATGCAATCACTTGCCGAAATCGAAAATTATGTAAAGGAACACAAACATCTTCCTGAGATTCCATCAGCGAAGGAAATAAAGGAGAAAGGATTGGATTTAGGCGAAATGAACCTTTTACTTCTCAAGAAGGTGGAGGAGCAGACTTTACACCTTATCAAACAACAGAAGAAGATCGATGCGCTGCTTAGCAGGCAAAAAAAGCTGCAGCAGGAAGTGAACACATTAAAAGGCAATTTGATCAAATAGAGTGCGAAATGGGCAGGTCTGCGTTAAAAATGATCGAATGCAATACCAAATAACATCAAAACATAATATATTAAATATGTTAACTAGCTTAATAGATACCAATTTACCGCCGAAAGGTAGAAAAAGGAAAAAGAGAGCATTAAGCCGATGGTCTTTAACGGTTATTCTAACTTGGTTTACGCTGTTACACGCTGTAGCCCAAAGTGTAGTTGATCCGTATAAATCCTTGTTTCCCAATGTTATCGAGCCTGCGCCCACCTCCAAGGCGTTGCAAAAGTTTTTAGGATATCCTGTTTCCCATGCAACTGGTCTGGTCGATATAACCATACCGCTCTATGAATTGAAGTTGAGAAATCTATCAATCCCTATTTCGTTGCGATACCATTCGTCAGGTATAAAAATACAGGATCATCCGGGTATAGTTGGCTATGGCTGGTCATTATTTCCCGGATTCAAAATTTCCAGAACCATTATGGGAAAGCCAGATGATAAATATCCGGTAAAGGGTGGGTTTGATCCTGGTAATTTAACATTTGATCAGCTTCAACAAAGATTGGTAAATCTAGCCCTTCCGGCGTCTTATCTGGATGTGAATACTACCGAAGACGGGCAATATGATATTTTTTCGATCCATTTGCCAAATCTGGATGGCTCTTTCATCGTTCAATACATTAATGGCGTTTTCCAAGCTAAAAGTATACCGGACAATCCGCTAGCTATCAAGCCTATAGTCGTCAATGTGAATTCAGGGACAAGTGCTCTTTTCTCGGGTTTTGAGGTAATGGATGATAAAGGTGTGAAGTATATTTTTGGAAATGAAGCAAACTTTCAAGAATTCTCGGATGCCCGTACTACAAATGTAATAACAGGTTGGATGCTAAAGGAGATCCTTCTACCGAATGGGGAGAAGATATCCATAGAGTATACGACTATACTGGAGTACCCGACAATTACTCCGTCCTATTGTAGTGTTTTGGATAATGGAAAGGTCTATTTCGGAGACCTTACTCAAATACGTACCAAAGTCAATCAAAAAACAGGAGGGGCGGGCTATAATGTTGCATATAACATTTCGCCTTCCGCTGACCCGGCCAGGGAACTGAAAGTGCCATCGGTTATTCGATCAAAAGATCAAACCATAACATTCAACTATACAGATATTGGAAGCAGAAAGCGGCTGTCTTCTATTGCGATACCGGCAACAAACCGAACTGTAACGCTCTCGAACGATGCGTCTAATTTTCTCAGACAGGTTGCTATCAGTGGAGAAGGAGCCTATAATCTAGACTATTATAACCAACCCTCTCAGTTTTCACAAACGTCCATTGATTGGTGGGGATTCTTTAATAATGCCGGGAACGAGAATAATATACCACGCTTTCAATTGCAAATGCGAACGCTTGGAAGTACGAGTTTTACCACGATGGTGGGTGGAGCTTTTCGCGAACCAAGTGCGACAAGTATGGAGGCCAAATCGCTTAAATCTATCACCTATCCCACGGGCGGTATTTTCACCTTAAAATACGAACCTCATAAGTTTATCATAAACGGAACTGAAAAAATCGGCGCCGGTTTACGGGTTACGTCAACAGAATCCTTTGACCCTGTCGCTGGACAAACGATTGTAAAGAGCTACCAATACGAAGACGCACATTATACAGCAGGTAACTATCCAATTGGGAACGATTTTATTAAGGAAACGGAATTATGTTATCGAGAGCCGGACCCGTTTGTTGATCGACTGGATTTTTCGATACGTTCGCGTACGATTAGTACGTTTTCCCCCAATGCGAATATATCGAACAACAGTACACCCGTCTGGTATGGGAAAGTAATAGAGTTCAGCAATGAAGGTAAAACCGAATACCATTACGAGTATTTTCCCGATGCAAACAACAATCGGTTAAGTCTTGTACCAATATCTGAATTTCACGTACTGCGTGTAAATAGACTTGTATATTCAGCTCCACGACTCCTTCGGCAACAGATTTTCAAGCGAGTTGGAAGCGGTTATGAACCTGTAAAATCAATCAATAATATTTATTCTCCCGCACAACCATACGTATCTAATATCCAGGGATACATTGCAGTGCCATTTAAACGTTTTAAGACGATCGATAACGAGCGGAATTCTGATTTTACAGCATCGGGACCTTCCACTACAACGGGTACACTATTAAATGTTTTTGGTTCTCCAATAGCATATAGTGCGTATTATATCACTACTGACAATACCTCGTTGACCGAGACGCTCACCGCAACTTATAGTGCAGCTGATAGTACAGTTGAAAAAATAGTTTATACATACGATGCTGCAAGACCTTACAATCTGGCAGAGAAAACAACATTGACTAGCGATGAGGGAACTTATAAGGAAAGCTATTATTATACCAACAATACGATTCCTAATAGGTCTGCTCTTACTACGGCCCAAAACCAGGTTATAGCACAAATGGATCAAGCGAACTATAAAACGACGGTTATCCAGCAGACTCTCGAAAAGGGAGGAAAACGTGTGTTCAGTAATCTTGTTGGTTACAAAAAATTGTCAGACTTCTTTTTTCTGCCCGAAACACAATACACTCAGCTGGGTAGCAGCACTATAATGGAAGCTAAATTAAACTATTTGCGATACGACAATCTGGGTAATGTTTTAAGTGTTTCAAAGCCGGGAGCACCACATATATCGTATGTGTATGGCTATAACGGGCTGTATCCGATAGCAAAGATCGAGAACCTGGAATACAGTGCGGTAGAAGCGGCTCTAAACGGTAACTCTGCCATAGAAACTTTCCGGAATAAAGTTAATCCAACGGATGCAGAAGTCACGAATTTCTTGTTGCCTTTGCGGTCGACTATATCAACCGGAGGAAGACTTATGAATTCCTACACCTATAGACCACTTTTCGGCATAAGCAGTAACATCGACCCTTCTGGCAGAACTACCTATTACAACTATGACAGCTTTGGGCGCTTGGAAGAGATAAAAGACACCCAGAGCAAGACAACGGATACCTATGAATACCATTACAGGCAATAGAGCTATGAAAGCAGGAAATAAACATACACCATATATTGACCTAAAACGTATCAATTTGGGGGCGATCAAAAAGCTTTTCGTCGGGGCAATTGTAACGCTGACCCTACCATTGTCCGTATCCGCACAATTGGTGCTAAGCACGCCCACAACAGGTGTAAAGACGGACCCTGTAAGCATTACCCTAAGGCCGGGTTTCAGCACGACGAGCTTTCATGCCTATATCACGAGCATATTACCGCCCGTGGCGCTGGGCAGCAGCCCCAGTGCAGACCGGAACTACATCCGGACGCGGACGTATCTGAGCCCCACTGTCTCGGCCACACCGCAGACCAATGAGATCATGGAGGATATCAGCTACTATGACGGGCTGGGGCGGTCAATCCTGACAATCGGCACCAAGGCAAGCCCGAGCTATAAGGATATCGTCAGTGCCCGGAGCTACGATGCCTTCGGGCGGGAGGACCGGAGCTACCTTCCGTATGCCACGGCGGCAACCGGTAACGGCGCCTACCGAGCGGCCGCGGTAACGGAGCAGGCCACTTTCTACAATGCACCGCCGACAGGAGTGGTGACCATCGCCAAACTTACAAGTGGCACCACGCCCTCTTTCGGCAGGCCTGTATACGAGGCCAGTCCGTTGAACCGGGTACTGGAACAGGGCTTTGCGGGCGCTGCCTGGCAACCAGGCACGCGGGGCACCAATACAGGCCGTACCGTGGCAACGGAATATACCACCAACAATACAACAGCGATCAGCGACTTAGCTAATACACGGCTGGCCAAACTGTATACGGTAACCTATGATGCTGCCGGCAGGCCGAAGCTGAACCTTTCGGGCAATTACGGAGCGAACCAGCTGTATGTAACGGTAACGAAGGATGAAAACTGGGCAGGCGGCAGCGGTAGCTTTGCCTCACGTCTGAATACCACGGAAGAATATACGGATAAACAGGGAAGGGTGGTACTAAAACGGACTTTCAATACCTACAAGAGCGGTACCACGGATGTGAACGAGATCCTGAGCACCTATTACGTGTACGACGATTACGGTAACCTGTGTTTTGTGCTGACGCCTGGAGTGAATGCCGATACCGCACGGCCGACAGAGCAACAACTGAAAGATCTGTGCTATATGTACCAGTACGACGGCCGTAACCGGATGAAACGGAAGCATTTACCCGGAAGGAGCCGCTGGGAAAGCTTTAATTACAATATGATGGACCAGCTGATCCTGCACGAAACGGCGAAGGATTCGGCGGAAACCTATAACGGCCATGCCGGAAGGAATCACCATTTCTACAAATACGACGGGCTGGGCAGGTTGATCATGACCGGTATGGAATGGGGGCGGACGGGCACACAGGAAGAGATCGAGGGTTATATCAAAGAACCCGGCAGGGCGAATACACAGTGGGAGACACGGACCGACGGGAGCAGCAGTCTGCACGGTTATACCAATGTAAGTATTCCTACCGCCTCGGCGAATTTCGATGTGCTGGAGGTGAACTACTACGACTATTACGGCAGTATACCGGGCTTTCCGTCCAACCTGGACAAACGCTCGCAGTACTCGGCAAAGACCCAGGGGCTATTGGTAGCAAAAAAGACCAAAGTGATGGGCTCGAACAACGTTTACCTCTGGACGGTGTACTACTATGACGAGCGGGGCGACAATGTACGCACCTTGAGCCAGCACTATAAGGGTGGGGCCTATAACCTGAACAATTATGACGATATCATCAACGAATATACCTTTACGCACAAGCTGAAGAAGAGCACCCGCAACCATTATGCAGGAACTACCACGGTTGCGGTAACGGTGACCACGGAATATACCTATGATCACCGCGACCGCCTGATCGATACCTGGAAGACGGTAACGGGCGGGGCCAAAACACTGGTTGCCCGTAACGAGTACAATGAGGTGGGGCAGCTGCGGGCAAAACAGCTGCACAGTGAGGACCAGGGCGGTACCTTCGGGCAGCGGATAGGTTATGCCTATAATGAGCGGGGCTGGCTGCGCTATGCCAATTCGGAGCTGATGCAGCTGCAGTTGCAGTACAATACCGGCACAGCGAAATACTATAACGGCAACATTGCCTACCAGACTTTCTCGCGGAAGCATACGGACGGAACTACCGCCAGCGGTACCTACAGTTATACCTATGATGCAGTAAACCGGCTGCGTGAAGGGATCATGGCAGGCGGAAAGGGGCGGGAGGGGATCGCCTATGACAAACTGGGCAACATCACGGCGCTGAACCGCAGGGCGAGTGATGGACTGACTGCCGATAGTCTTGCCTACAGTTACAGTGGTGGAAGACTCACCTCGGTGAATGACCGGAGCACCAATATCGGGGCTGCCTATATGCTGGCGGGGACAACGGCCTATACCTACGATGCCAACGGCAACATGAGCACGCGGGTGAACTCGGCCAATACAGCGAACAACATTACGGCAACCGTTTACAATTACCTGGATCTGCCGCAGACGGTTACGGCAAACGGTACAGCGGTAAGTTTTATTTACGATGGCAGCGGTAAAAAGTTGCGGAGCGTGAACGCGGTGAACGGGCAGACGCGGGATTACATTGACGGGATCGAGTATAGCGGCACGGCACTGGAGCTGATCCATATGGAAGAGGGGCGGATACTGAAGGGAACCAGCGGCTACACCTACGAATATATACTGAAGGATCATCTGGGCAATAGCCGCTCGGGCTTCAGGGGAACCAACGCCGTGGCGACCACGGCCAACTTCGGTTCGGACTATTATCCTTTCGGACTGGCATACCAATCAAAGATTGCACAGCCAAGTCCGAAAAATAACTATCTTTACAACGGGAAGGAATGGCAGGATAAGTTAAAGACCCTTGATTACGGGGCAAGGTTCTACGATCCGGTGATAGGGAGATGGGGAAGCGTGGATCCTTTGGCGGAGCAGGGAAGAAGATGGTCGCCTTATGCGTATGCGTTTAATAATCCGATAAGGTTTGTTGATCCAGATGGTATGTGGCCGGATGATCCTCGGGGTAACGGAATGACTATCGTTGAAAACGTTTACTGGGATATGCGGGACAGGGCTTCGTCTGCTGTACTTACTCTAGGTACCTATGTTGCCAATCTTCAGAACGGTGTAACCCCGATACTGGGCATAGATTATACTTATACTGATGCTGGAAGACAGGGGAGCGTTGTTGTCCGTGATGGTAACAAACACGTAGAGGCGGGTGTAGCGGCATTAGATGTTGTGGCGTCATTGCCTGGAGGAGGGCCTGCAGGTTTACTTTCAAAGGCCGCTGGCAGTAAATCTGCTGTTAGTGGCGTTGTTCAAGAGGCGTTGAAAGTCAACAAGAACTCCAATGCGGCAGAGGGCGTGTTTGTGTTGTATGGAGTAAAATCGGATAATAAACTGTTGAAAGTAGGAAAGGCAGATGCTGAAAGGACAACTGCTTTAGGAGACCCGGTAAGAATGAAGGCGAGTGAAAGAGCTGCTCAAAAAGCTGGTTATCCCGATGCTAAAGCCGAAGTCATAGAATCTTTGGGGAAAACCACCACAGGAGCGGCCAAAGAGGCCGAAGCAACTCGTGTAAGAGCGGAGAGAGCCAACGGAAATGATCTGCCTTTAAATAGAGAAAGAGATAAGCGTTATCATAATCAATAAAAGTATGCAAATGAAAGTTCGACATGTTTCTTATGTCCTTGATTTTATGGATAAGGACTTTGATACAGATAGCATAAGTGACGCCTTAACAAAGGAATTTAGTGGAGTCTTTGAAAGCATAAAGAACAGCAAATCGCAAATGTGGGAAATCCAGTTTAGAGCGACGTATACAAATGGAAAAATGCTATTGATCTCTAAAAACAAATTTGGAAACTATACTTCTGATAAAATAAAAGAGATTACCATTCCTATACCAATTCCAGTAGATGAAACGGTGTCTTGGGGAGTTAAACCCCAGCAGCATACCTTGAAAGTAGATCATTATGATAAGCTTTTGAATAACTTTTGGGAGTTGGATGTTGATTATACTAAGTTCTTTAATCGTACCGACTATATAATGGATTGTATGCGGAGGGCAATAAACCTCTGCTTTGAAAAAAGTTATACCGTAAACGGTGTTAAGCTGAATAAGAAGGAATGAAAAAGAGTCCGGTCATTGCGCCGGACTTTTTACTTTAATATAGCCTGTAGTTTCCTCTTGGCGAGGAACCAGATAAGATAAAAATAGAGCCTAAGGAAGTAATAAATCTAACAAAAGGCGTGGAAAGAGATTTCTTTTTGAAGGATGTTGTCAGTCAAAGTGGCTTTAAAAAAATAATGTTTGCTTCTTATAGAGATACGATTGACAATGACTTTTTTTCGTATCTTAAGAATTTTGTTAGGAAAAATGAAAGTAAATATTCTTTAACTATTAGGTATGCATTACCTGAAGAAAAATATGCAATAAAAGAGAAGAGACAATAGAAACCGAAGCGATATGATTATAGAGCTGCGGATATAGCCAATGTTTCTATTGACTTTGTCCAAAAAGTCGGTGCTGATCTAGCTAAAAAGAAAAAATAAAGATTTAAAACAGACATTTAAAGCCGTTTCTTTTTAGGAACGGTTTTTTATAATATGATCGCTCTTTCCCGCTGAACAACTTATTTATCAGTTTTTCTTAGTTTTTCAAGTTCCTCTTTAAGGATTTTGTTCTTCCAACACTAAACCGTAAGGAAAACTGACCCTTTGTTACAATTCATTATTTGCCAGAACAATGTAATTGGGCTTTGTTTAACTTTTCTTGTCACTTTTAAACAATCAAACTACCAATAATTAAAATAAATTTTTTAATATCAAAACTGTTGAATACTTTTACATCGAACAACTAAACCTGTTTGATATGCAGAATACAACTTGAACCGATATTCTCTCTTTTATAGGTGATTTTTCGTTTAAGCGGGATAAAGGCGCTTTTATGTACTTTTTTCAAAAGAGCTGATACCGAAGGTATTTTCACTTATCAATAAGGCTATTCAGTAATCAAAGATTAATTAGCGGATTTGCTTATTAGTAAATAATAGTAATAAATAATTGAAACTATGAGAATGAAATTTCTTGTACTCATCTTATTGATGGGTGCTTCGGGGATATCCTATGCCCAAAATACCTTTCCCTCGACGGGGAATGTGGGGATAGGTACAAGCAGTCCAACGGCTCCTTTGGATATCAAGAAAAGTCCGGAATCCAATAGTGCAGAGCGATTTTTTAAGGCAACCGTTTCAGATGCTGTGGGTGACGAGATAACTATAGAAAATGTAACGGGAATAAATGGCGTTTTCGTGCCGGGAATCAAAGGATTGAGGTCAACAGATAATCGATTCGCATTGACTTTACTGGGTGTACTTGCCGGTTCAGACATTGATGCTGGAACTAATGCAGTAATGGCTTTTGATGCGCGTCTGACTACAAGCAAAATCGTTAACAGGCCTTTATTTGTTTGGAAGAGCTATACAACCGATTACATGACAATGTCAAGTAATGGAAATCTGGGCATTGGCACAGCTACTCCACAGGCCAAACTAGCCGTAAACGGCAATATCCTAGCTAAAGAGATCAAAATAAAAACAGACATATCCGTTCCTGATTATGTGTTTGAACCTGATTACAACCTGCAGTCACTTACCGAAATCGAAGATTTTGTGAAAGAGCATAAACATTTACCCGAAGTTCCATCGGCGAAAGAAATCAATGACAAAGGTTTGGATTTAGCGGAGATGAATCTGCTGTTACTGAAGAAAGTGGAGGAGTTGACTTTGCATTTAATCGATAAAAATAGGGTGATCGATCAACAGCAAAATATACTTACAGACGTGCTGGCGAGGCTAAAGCGGTTAGAAAATAAATAACACATTAAGAACTACATGATATATTAAAGGTTTGGGTAGAGATGAAACACATGAAACAAAAACAATACTTCTTATTTAGTTTACTGATGCTTCTGTGGCTTGGTACATTAGGGCAGACTGAGCCAAAATATATCGGCATCAAAACGCCGGAAAGCTATGCTTTTGGCAAAAATATCGAAACACCGGTTTCCCACTATTCCGGTCGACCGTCCATTTCAATTCCCATTTACGAGATCCAGGTCGGCAACGAGATCATCCCTATCAGCGTCAGCTATAATGCCGGCGGTATCAGAGTCAATGAACGAGCAACAATTGTGGGGCTGGGATGGAATCTCGATCTAGGCGGTCAGATATCGAGAAAAAGGCGGGGAGGTGCAGATGAGAGAGGATTCTACACGAGTAATTCTGTTGCGAATTTCAAGAATTTAAAGAACCATGTTGCTGATCCATACCTCACAGACCGGGCGAGCTACGTATGGAACGCGAAATATAACCTCAACAATGTAGATTATATGCCTGATGAATTTTATTTCTCAGCCTTAGGTTATTCGGGTAGATATATGTTCAGTCAGAAAGCCAACAAATTTGTTTTATTTCCGAAGGAAGATATTGATATCATACGGAATACAGGCGGTTGGGAGTTTCGGCTGCCCAACGGGAATCGCGCAATATTCACGGCTAACGGTGCCATGTCGGAGACTATTACAGGGATGACAGAGCCCGGCTCCAATTCATGGAATATCAATCACCTTGTCACGCCGAAAAACGATAGTGTTACCTTTAATTATGAGTCTTTCAGCTATTTCCTAACGGAGATAGGCCGAGAAGTCAGAATGGTTAACCTCGGTTCAAGTTACGATCTTAGTTATAGTGAAAATAGGTTTTCAGATAAAAGGATTGAAAGTATTAAATTTCCGTCGGGACGGATGATCTTTACCTATATAGCTCGGGAAGACCTGCCCACTAAAGCATTAGATAAAATTAGGATAACAAATAATAAAGGCGAATTAATTAAGGAAGTTGCTTTTCATTATAGTTATTTTCAATCTCCTAATCACTACACCACAGCGAATGTAGCTTTTACAACCTATGCCGTTAAACGGCTGAAATTGGATTCTGTTTCCGTAAAATCATCGATTGCGGCAGATCCACCTGAAAAATATCGTTTTACTTATTATGAGGAGACGAGTATGCCCTCTCGTTTTGCATACAGCAGCGATTATTGGGGTTTTCATAATGGAATCAATAACCCTTCGCTTGTTCCAAACATTGAACCGGACTTGTTTGTTGGCGGCAATAAAAAGGTAGTGCCGGAGCGAGCCAAAGTTTTTTCCTTAAGAACGATGCAATTTCCTGAAGGGGTAACTCGCGAATTTATCTATGAAGGTCACACTGCACTATCGAATAATATTCCAGCGGAAATGCTTTTAACCTATCAGGATGATAATTTCGTTGAAAAGAGCGAGCAGATTTATTTCAGCGGTTATGACAGAACCTATTTTGTGCCGGGGCCGGACTCAGTTTCGTCTTTGTATGAAAAAATTTGGAAGAAAACTTTCGATGTGCCGCAAAACGCGTTTCCCTATCTTGGAAAAGGCTTGCAGATAACTACGGATTTTGGACAAAGTCAGCTGGATCGAATGCTTACTTGTCAGGCTTGCCGTGCAGATTTTGCACTGTATCGTGTAAACGGAGGCCAAAGAACGCTTATCGCATCATTCAGCGCTGTTGATTGTAATAGTAATACACGCGTAGGCTCATATTCAAAAGCTGTAAGTATGTATCCCGGTAAATATCAAATGGAGGTGAAAATTCTCTATAGAACAAGCAGCACGGATCATATCAATCAAAGACATAGTACCGATTTTGTGGTTAAATGGAGAGAGTTAAACTTTATCGAGCAATATGTTAACGTGGGTGGTCTTCGCATAAAGGAAATAAAGGATTATGATAAAAACGTACTGATCAAACACAAAAAATATACTTATGAAAACGGGAGAGTGATAAGTTTTCCTGTGCATCGCAAGCTTCTTGTCGATATAAAAAATCTCAATGGGGCTTACGGAAGTGGTTATTATTCCAATTCCATTATACCATTGGAAACGACCGCAGGTGCTTATACGGGATATGAATATGTTACAGAAGAACAGCTAGGTATAGGTACGACTCAAACTTTGAAAACGAAGTATAGATTTTCCTATAAGGATCCCTTGTTCAGTGAGTTTTACGGTAACCGCTCGATGGCGATGTTGGAGCCCAAAGAATGGGAAAGAGGTAATCTGTTACGTAAGGAAGTATACCGAGGTAATGCTATCATTTATGCTGAAGATAATGAGTATTATTTCTATTCCCCTCATTTGGCAGGAAACAGCTATGAAGAAACAGTAGAAGAAATCAATACGGATTTTATAAGTTTTGCGAATCTTTCAGGCTTCAATTCCCAAATTGCCCCTATTGATTTTCGGGATCCCGTAGGTCTTGATTATACCGGATTTTACTATGGTCTTGATGATTATTTTGTACAGGGTATAAATCCTCCTAATGGTGCGCCGGGAACAAGTGCGGGCTATCCTGTAAGACTTCCCTATTTCGAACGTTATACCGGTTTCGGAAAATTGAAGTCAAGTACGGTTACACGGTATGACGGTGGGACAAGCTCGACGACTACTACGACCTATTATGATAATACAAGTAAACACTATCAGCCGACTCGCGTTGCTGTAACAAAAAGCGACGGAAGTATAGAGGTAATGGCACGTATATATCCCGAAGACTATGCCAGCGGTACGACCTTCATCGATAATATGAAGCGAACAGGCAGGCACCTCATGGCCTACCCAGTAGAGCAGGTAAGATACCGGGAGGTGGGTACGGCGAGGACCATCCTTTCGGGCACAATTACTAAATACCTGACGGGAGGTAAAGGATTGGTGGACCAGGTGCTGGAGCTTGAAACGGCCAGTCCCATCACCCAATCTACGTTCAAGTTCAGCAACACATTCGCAGGGCAGCTGCCCATTGGGACGGGGACGGGGCCTTTCGCACCTGATCCAAGCTATGCCGTTAGATTGACTTATGGTAATACATATGACGCTTTCGGCAATCCGCAACAGGTACTGCCGGCAGCAGGCATCCCTGTAACCTACATTTGGAGTTATAAAGGGCAATACCCGGTAGCTGAGATCCGTAATGCAACATTTACCCAAGTGCAGACTGCATTTGGAGGAAGTGCTGCATTAACATCCTTTATAGCTTCCGATCCTACAGATGCGGTAGTGAAAAGTAAGCTCGATCCGCTCAGAGCGGCGCTACCCAATGCCGTGGTCAGCTGGTATACCTACAAACCATTGGTTGGCATGACCAGCGCAACGGACCCATCGGGCAGGACCACCTATTACAATTACGACGGCTTTGGAAGGTTGAAGGAAACAAAGGATACCCAGAGCAAAACGACCGGTACCTATGAATACCATTACAGATAAAAAAGAGAATAAAATTATGATCAGGTTCTTTATAAAAAGAAAAGCAATATCGCCCGATAAGATTATCGGAAGTGAAAATTCTTCAGGCCATATCCATCAATGCAGGAGGTTTCTGGTTATAGCATTCGCGCTGGTCTGTTCCTTCAGGGTTTCGGCACAGACCAACAGATTCCCGTCGGACGGCAATACCGGTATCGGTACGTTCAATCCCACGGCCAAACTGCACATCGTGGAAGGGAACAACACCTTCAGGTTCAACAGGGGGGCGCTCAATGTAACACCCAATATATCCATCGGAACCTCGGGAGGTAAATCGCTTGCAGTGCTCTCGGGCCTGAACGGGACAGCCTCTGTTTTTGACAATACGGGCACGTTCATGATCGCCGGCGATACCAAGGCCAATATCGATGGCGGCGGCAGCTCGGGAGGCACCCCCTATTTAACGGTCACGGGAGGCGGGTACGTGGGTATCGGCACGGTGAACCCGCAGGAGCTGCTGACGGTGAACGGGATCATAAAGTCGAGGGAAGTAAAGGTGGAGAGCGGGGTATGGCCCGATTACGTGTTCGCGGCGGGCTATAAAATGCCCGGTCTGGCTGAAGTGGAAAAATACATAAGGGAGCATGGGCACCTGCCGGGAATCCCGGGGAAGGAAGAGGTGGCAAGAGAGGGGGTCGGCCTGGCCGAAATGAACCGGAAACTGCTGGAGAAGGTGGAGGAGATTACCCTGCTGCTGATCGAAAACGAGAAGATAAGGGAAAGCCAGGCGAGGGAAATGAAGGAGCAGGCGGCACGGATAGACCGGCTGGAAGACCTGTTAACGACCGGTAAACGAAGATAAGACTTTAGCTATATGAGATCGATCTACAAACTATACGCCGCTTCACTGCTGTTATCATTTACAGCTGTAAAGAGCCGGGCCCAGCTGGTACTGAGCAGCCCGAATACGACGGGGACCTATACGAACGGGGTGAGTATCACGCTCCGGCCGGGCTTCACGAGTCAGGCACCATTCCATGCCTATATAACGAGTATATTACCGCCCGTGGCGCTGGGCAGCAGCCCCAGCGCGGACCGGAACTACATCCGGACGCGGACGTACCTAAGCCCCGCTGTCTCGGCCACACCGCAGACCAATGAGATTATGGAGGATATCAGTTACTATGATGGGCTCGGTCGGCCTGTTCTGACAATCGGCACTAAGGCAAGCCCGAGCTATAAGGATATCATCAGCGCGCAGAGCTACGATGCCTTCGGGCGGGAGGACCGGAGCTACCTTCCGTATTCAAGCGGCTCGACGGCGAGCGGGAGCTATAAGGCCTCGGCGGTCACGGACCAGGCCGCCTTCTATAATACACCGCCGGCAGGGGTGGTGGCCATCGCCAGACCGGCAAGCGGTGTTACCCCTTCGTTCAGCCGCCCGGTATACGAGGCGAGCCCGCTGAACCGGGTGCTGGAACAGGCCTTTCCGGGCGCTACGTGGCAGCCCGCCGCAACACGGGGCACCACTTCAGGGCGTACCGTGGTAACGGAATATACCACCAATAACACGACGGGCATTACCGACCTGGTCAATACCCGGCTGGCCAGGCTGTACACGGTCACCTATGCAGCGGGTATACCCAAGCTGAACCTTGCGGGGAACTACGCAGCGAACCAGCTCTACGTAACGGTGAGGAAGGACGAGAACTGGACCGGGGGCAGCGGCTTTGCCGCCAGGCTGAACACGGTGGAGGAGTATACCGACAAGCAGGGGCGTGTGGTGCTGAAACGCACCTTCAATGCCGACGGGAACAACAGCGGCACCCCCAATGAGATCCTGAGCACCTATTACGTGTACGACGATTTCGGCAACCTGTGCTTCGTACTGACGCCGATCTCGAATGCTGACGCGGCCGTTGCGCCCACACAGGCGGTACTGGATGCCTACTGTTACCAGTACCGTTACGACAGGCGGAACCGGATGACACACAAAAAGGTGCCCGGCAAGGGGATGGAATATTTCAACTATAACCCGCTGGACCAGCTTGTGTACCACATGACGGCCCGTGATTCGACGGAGGAGTACAGCGGGTTCGGCAATGCCGATACCAGCCAGCGCTACCACCGCTTCTACAAATACGACGGGCTGGGCCGGATGATCATCACGGGCTGGGAGAAGGGACGTGTGGGCCTGCAGTCGCAGATCGACCAGTGGATATCGGCACACCCGACCCATTGGGAAGAGCGCAGCAGTGCCACGGGGAACCTGCACGGTTACACCAACAATGCCATGCCGCAGGCAACCCAGAACTTCGACGTGCTGGAGGTGAACTATTACGACCGCTACGACGGCATCGGCCTTCCGGCAAACCTGAACAAGGTGGGAACGGCGGGCATCTCGGCAAAGACCCAGGGTTTATTGGTTGCCAAAAAGACGAAAGTGATCGGCTCGAACAACGTCTACCTGTGGACGGTGTACTACTATGACGAGCGGGGCGACAATATACGGACGCTGAGCCAGCACTATAAGGGCGGGGCCTATAACCTGAACAACTATGACGATGTCATCAACGAATATACCTTCACGCACAAGCTGAATAAAAGCATCCGCAGCCATTATGCGGGCGCTGTCACGGCAGCGTTGACAGTGACCACGGAGTACCGCTATGACCACCGCGACAGGCTGATCGATACCTGGAAGACGGTAACGGGGGGCCAGCGGACGCTGCTGGCACGCAACGAATACAACGAGGTGGGGCAGCTGCGGAAGAAGAACCTGCACGGGGGCACGGACGGGAACGGCTTTGCCCAGAACGTGGCCTACAGCTACAATGCGCGGGGCTGGCAGACGATCCGCGAGTCGCACCTGTTCTCGGAGAAGCTGTTCTACGATGACGGTTTTTACCCGCAGTACAACGGGAACATCAGCGCGCAGGACTGGTGGCGCAACGGCGGGATATACTCGGGCAATTATGCCTATGGCTATGATTATGCCAACAGATTGATCGAGAGCTTCCTTCCCAATGGCAAATGGCGCGAATGGGTGGTTTATGACAAGGTGGGGAACATCAAAGCGCTGAAACGTTACGACGGCGGGGGCGAGGTGGACAACCTAGCCTACGGCTACAACACGTCCGGCAGGCTATCAACGGTGTCGGATGCGAACACGACAACGACGGCGGGGTTCATGCTTCCTGGAATGACCGGCTACACCTATGATGCCAACGGGAACATGACCAAGCGGGTGAACACGGCAAGTACGGGGAACAACATTACGGCCACGGTGTACAATTACCTGGACCTTCCGCGGACGGTGACGACCCCGACGGGCACGGTGAACTACACCTACGACGGTTCGGGCAGGAAACTGCGAAGGGTGACCGGCACGGAGACGGTCGACTATGTCGACGGCATCCAGTACCGGGGCACGGCCATCGACTTTATACAGACCGAGGAGGGTCGGATCTACAACAGCAGCGGCACCTACGTGTACGAATATACGCTGACGGACCACCTGGGCAATGCACGGGCGAGCTTCGATATCAACAACGGTTCGGCACGGGAGATCCAGCACGATGACTATTACCCATTCGGACTTACCTTCAACAGTTATGTATCGGGCGTAAAAAATAACTATCTTTACAACGGGAAGGAATTGCAGGACAGGCTGAAGCAATATGACTACGGGGCAAGGTTCTATGATCCGGTGATTGGGCGTTTCGGGACTGTTGATGGGTCTGCAGAGAAGTACTATGACATATCTCCGTATGTATATGTTGCAAATAACCCGCTTAAATATATCGATCCGGATGGTAATGATATAAGATTGGCAAGCCATACTCGAAGTGATGGAACAACGGTTGTTCAGATGTCAGTTACCGGTAAATTAATAAACCAGTCCAGCATAAACTTTAGCAGTTACGATATGGCAGGCTATGCTTCTCGTTTAGGAAATGCAATTAAGGATTACTATGGAATACAGGAAAAGGGGTTTGAGGTTCAGGTTTCTGTAGATATTGAAGGCATTTCCAGTGGAGATAGTTTTATGAAACCATTAGCGGAAAGTGATCATGCCTTTTACCTTCGTGATGATGGTAATCTTGCAGATCCTGATAATCCAGGAGGAGTGCGACCCTATGGAGTTCTAGGTGTAGCAGCGTTTGGAGAAAAAGCTGTATATATCTCTAAAGATGTTGTGGGAGATAAACCAGCAGAAGCGGGGAAATATAAGGGGACAGGTCTAAGTGCAAAAGGAAATGCTACTTTAGAAAGAACTGGTTCTCATGAACTAGGACACTCGGCTGGGAATAAACATCCTGATAAAGGTACAATGCCCGGAAACCTAATGAATCAATCGGGCAAGGCCGATGCTGGTACTAAAATTACAAGGGAGCAAATTATGGATATGTTAAAAAAGTATGAAGAAGGTAAGCTCAATAATGGTAGGCAAAATTATTAAACTGCGTGTATGGATAGCCGGGATCGTTCTTGTGTGTTCGTGTGGAAATGCAAATGTATCATCGAGAACAGATGATGACGGAAAAGAACTTTACATGCAAATAGCATTTGAAGACTTTTTTGATAATGATGTGCTCGATCTTTATATTGATAATAAATTAGTTGTACAGCACGATACATTAAAAAGCGGCTTTTCTGATGGGGTAACAAATACGGTATTGAGTATTCTTAAAAGTAAGGACAGATATATCATTGACGTTCATAAACAGTCAATAGAATATGTTCCAAAAAATGATACAGTCTTTGTCTCAGTTGTTTTGAATGGAAATAAAAACGACTATCAAATAGATCAACACAAAGGCAAATACGTTGGGTTTAGTAAGAATAAGGACGGTTCTCTTGAGTTTGGTCAAAGTGAGGAGAGACCTATGTACGATTAACACCAAAGCCAGAGAATACCAGACTTCGGTGTTTTATTGAATAATGATAAAAATTACTGAAAAAGAAATAAAGGTCGTTTCATCTTTGGAAGCTTTTGAACGCTATAAATACTTTATAAAGCGTGTAGCAGATACAGAGATAATGTATTCACTTAAGAATCTGGAAGGTAATTGGGCTATATCAGAGGTAGATACTTCTAAACTTTTCCCTCTATGGTTGGCAAAGGAATTTGCTGATCAGTGTTGTACAAACGGTTGGGAAGAGTTCGTGATCGAAGAGATCAACTTGGATTTTTTTGAGAACTATTTGTTAGATTTCGTTCATTCTGAAGGATTTCTTTTAAATATTTTTCCAGTTGGTCAAAATACTGGTTTTGTAGTGGATATAGTTGAGTTTGCGAAAGATTTGAGTGAAGAGATGAAAAATTATTGAACAGAATATGCCTGTTAAATAGCAGTAAGACCTGGCATGTCTAGGTCTTATTACTTTATAGCAGCTTTCGCTACTTTTATTGCGCATAGGTGAGGAGGTACTCTCCCTGCAGTTACTGTTTCAATAATCCAATACGGTTTATTGATCGAGATGGGAGAAGGCAGATGATCCTACCTTTGGATTGAAAATTTTGTGGGGGATGTTTGTGTCAAATAACCAACAGACGGTGGTTAAAGTAGGAGAAACTATGCTAAATGTGCATCCAATTCCAAAAGTTACGACGGGAAGAGATGCTATGAGTATAACAATTGGAGGAGGAAAAAATTTTGGGAAAGAGTTGTTTAAGGCTGAGGCTGGATTGAAATTGTGGTTAGCGCATTTGCAGATGTAATGAATTTTATGAAGGAATTCTTTAGAACTGCCGTTGATAATACAATGAACCCTCAAAAAATACAAGATGAAAAATTATAGATTATTAATCAAGGCAACAGCGGTTTACCAACTTTGCATGGGATTGATTAGTCTTTTTTATATCCTTGTTGCAGTTATTCAAAACTCTTTTGATAATTATTTAGTGATTGTAGGCTTCTTGGCGTTTTGTTCTATTGTTGTTGTAACTGTGATTAATAATATTCAAATCCTTGTGCATTTAGATCGGCTTAAACCGTTATATTTTTCGGTAAATGCAATTATTTGTCTTATTCAGGTATTGCATATATTTACAAACGGTTTTTATTTTAAATATGTACAAGGGCTTGGATTTATAGGTTATATTGCTGTTGTCCACTCCTCAAAAGAGGTGAGTTACGGCACCTTTTTAACGAATCTTATTTGGGAATTTACTATTAAGTTTGATAAATCCGACGGGACTCTTATTGGTGTGAATTTTATTGCCTTTATTTTATTAGTTTACTATTATTGGCTGAGCAAAAATGTCAGCAATAATAAATATTTGGAAAGTGATCAATAAAATTCTATAAAAGAATTAAAAATGAATTCAAGAGAAAGACTATGTTAATGAAATAAGACCAGGCAAATTGACTGGTCTTATTTGTTTAAAGCTAATTAGTAGTCGCCCTATTTTCTAAAATCACATTGTATTTTTCAAGAAGTTTTATGGAACCTTGGTAGTTCGACCCCTTCAAGATATACACGCTATTATTTCCCATACGTTACACCTTGCTCTCTCAATAACTGTTTTTCTCGTTCAATTTCCGCCACGAGTTCCTCCTCGGTGGGAAGGTAGGGTAAATATTTGCTAGCAAACAATTGTTTGCTTTCATTCAGTACTGAATATTTTGCTATAGTTCGGTCAGTTTCGGTACAGAGTAGGATGCCGATAGTCGGATTATCACCTTCTTTTCTTTCTAGATCGTCAAACATGCGAACATACATATCTAGTTGTCCGATATCCTGATGAGTAATCTTATCTGTTTTCAGTTCTATGATGACAAAGCATTTCAAGATATAATTGTAGAAAACCAGATCAATAAAGAAATCGGAAGTTTCCGTGCGAATATGCTTTTGGCGTGCTACAAAGGCAAAACCTTTTCCAAGTTCAAGCAAGAAATGTTGCAGATTGTCAATTAACGATTGCTCAAGCTGTTTCTCTGTGTATGCATAATTTGTTGGAATATTAAGAAATTCCAATACTGTTGGATTCCGAATAAAGTCACGGTTATCACGCTGAAATTCTTTTGTGTTCTCCAACAGTTCATCTTCTATCGGCCGTGGGTTTTGGGATGAAATTAGCCGTTGATAATATAAAGTGTTGATATTGCGTTCTAGTGTTTCTACTCCCCAGTTTTGCTCAGCAGCTTCTTTTAGATAATACATTCTTGCTTCAGAGTTCGATACTCTCATTATCAGTCTATTATGACTCCAATTCAATTTTCTACAAACTTTGTAGAAAATCTCTTCATCAGGAAATGTAGAGTAAAATTGTTTAAAGTTGTACAATGTCGCGGGAGAGTACCCTCGTCCAAATCTAGCCATCAAAGCCTCAGAGAGTTTCTTCATAATAGACTTGCCATATTCTGCACGGTTACGCCCCTCAAGCTCATCCTCTACAATTCGCTTACCTGCCAACCAATAAGCCTCAACCATAGATGTATTGATTGCCTGATACGCTTTTCTACGTCCTTCTTCTATAATCTCTATAACATCTGAAATCACTGCTTCCATAGTCTTGTCTTTGTGTTAGATTATTCCCGCTAGCCCTGGAACAATTCAAGCTGGCGGGTTTCGTTTTTTTTAAGAGTGGTTGTGATTACTTTATCATATTTTCAATTTTTTAATAAAGCACTTTTTGATATACTCTTTCATCTAGTTCATCGGGTTTTCCTCCGCAGTTTTCTCTATAAGTAAAAACTCATAGCATAATTATTTCTTAAAGGCGTATATGTTTTTGCCAGCTGACTTTAATACAACCTCTAATGTTTCATCTAAAACGAAGTTTCTCATCACTCCAGAAACATCTGTAGTGGTAATTTTTTCCCCATCAATTACATTGATACTTATTAGATGGGTTCTTATCTGTTGTGCTGTTTTTCCTTCACTAAGAAATCCGCTTTGTATAATGTGTTGTCTAACTTTTCTCGTAAGAAAGGCTCTTTCTTGTTTTTTAGGAGGTAATTCTCTTAGTGGAATAAGTTCAATCCCCGTGGTAGTTAATGGAGCAAGATCGTAGCCCACGGCCTTAGCATACTCAACGTAATAGTCTATATTTGTCGTTAATCCTTTCTCCATTTCAAGAGTAGTTTTAGGGGCTATAGTTGTCATATCCTTTATGTCGCTCAGAGAATAGCCTTTATCTTGTCTTTTTTCCCTCAATTTTTTTCCAACCGCTTTTCTGTATTCTGGTGATTTTAATCTGCTTGACCTTTTCTTTGGACCTGAATCGTGCATTGTCATGTTTTTATAACACTAATTAGTAATCGATTTGCATATTAAATTTATCTTCCGTACA
Source organism: Olivibacter sp. LS-1 (assembly GCF_008245145.1). Classification (GTDB taxonomy): domain Bacteria; phylum Bacteroidota; class Bacteroidia; order Sphingobacteriales; family Sphingobacteriaceae; genus Olivibacter; species Olivibacter oleidegradans. Next base: position 1,527,806 of record NZ_CP041643.1, read on the forward strand.
TTTGTAATGTGGTGTTAAGGAATCTGTGATATTCTCCTTTTTCACCAAAAGAGTTCCGTCAACGAAAACGGCGAATTTTCTATTGACACGGAGCCATAGGGATTGCTTTTCCCCAAACTTTTGTATTTTTGTACAAAAGGAGGGGTGGCTCCCTATCGGAACTGTGTCTAGAGCTCTTCGCCGTGCTCCGTTGACAGTGAAGATAGGGAGCCTTCTCTTTGATTGGACGCGATCTATACTTCAGGAACTCGTTATCATAACTAAAACTATTATGAAAGCGATTTTACTAAACCAAAACCAATCAAGAAAAAATCCCGCAAGGGACTCTAGCACAATACCTCGCGTAGTCGCAAAACCCTTTCAAAACCCTAATACCCTTGTCATAACTGCTCCTACATAGTTGTAAAATAATCTTCTTTTGCTCCATGTGGTAGACGTTGTGGGGAGATTTCTCGAGTCATTTCGTTCGCTCGAAATGACGAGTATATGATCTTTTACAGCCTCCACTAAGTAAAATAAGCATATTTCATTTTAAACTTAAATACCTAAATCGAAATAAAAAATGAAGGTTTACGACTTCATAGGAACCCTATTGTTCAAAAATAAGCTTTTTAAGCATATAAGGCAAAAAGTGAGTCATATTTTTCCTCTTAAACGATTGGAGAGGGGCTTTAAAAATGTAAATGCTAACATGCGAAAGCGGTTGCTATTGATGAGTGATGAGTTATCAATGGTGAGTTCGCTCGTTGCCTTTGCTCGAAGATTTCTCCGTTCCGCTCTGTCCACATCACTTCCCTCAGTCGAAATGACGAGAGGGAAGGTCGGGCTCGGATCTCTCGACAGGCTCGAGGTGACGTTCGGTAAACCGGCAGTGCCGCATAGTGCTAAGGCCCGGCGCGCCCTTAAACCTTACAGCTTACACCTTATACCTCTTAACTACCTTAAGCCCTACACCATATACCTTACAGCCTTAAACGTCTTGTTCTGTGTTTGTTTGGCACACGCCCGGCAGTCCTCCTCCCCGGAGGCTGCCCATGGCGTGGCTTTATCTACAGATTCTATCAAGCCGCTACAAATAGGAGATACCATTCCGGAAGCTTTATGGCATATGCCTCTGCAAACGGTAAAAGCAGGGCAGGAGGGAAGTACCACGGTAAAGCTGAATGATTATAGAGGCAAGCTGATTATACTGGATTTTTGGGCGACTTGGTGTACGGCTTGCGTAGCTGCCATGCCCGATTTACATCAACTACAGGCGAAATTTGAAACAGAGCTCAAAGTGCTATCGGTAACGTATGAACCATCTGACAAGGCCCGGCAATTTTTGGAAAACAACAAATTGCTGCAAGACCTGAATATAGGCTCCATAACTGATGATAATATGCTGAAGAAGTACTTTTACCATAAGCTTATTCCACATTGTGTGTGGATTGATCAGAAGGGTGTCGTTAGGGCTACTACCAGACCTGATGCGGTTAACGCTATAAATGTATCGAGGATAATTGACAACCAAATCGTTGGACTAAAAATGAAACGGGATGTCGATGCCGCTAAACCTCTATTCTTAAAAGGCGATCTGTTGGTTTCCAATAAGGTCAAACACCATAGCATCTTTATTGAAGAAACTTATCTGGGTTTGCCGGTCGGCCCTAAGATACATAGGGATAACAACGGGGCGGCCGTTGGTCTGGCGCTATGTAACACACCGCTACTCGGCATTTACGATTATCTGGCCCGCAAGCTGTTTGCCGGAAAGGGAATCTTATATTCATCGAAAGATAGATATATAGCTGCCCGGGACACGTTGGGATTGGGGATGGTTTATACAATTTCACTATCGGCCGACACGGTAGCTGACATGAACAGGGTATATAAAAACATGCTAAATGAAGTAAACCGGTACAGTGGCTGGAAGGGCATGATCGAAAAACGAAAACGCAGCTGTTATGTGCTCCGCCACATAGCTGAAGAACCTAGCTTTTTATCAGGTACCGACTCCCTTAAAATGAATACATTTTTTAAAAGTAAACCGGGTGATGCTGTCCGCTTAAAAGGTTATCCCATAAAATACCTGGTAGCCGGAATCAACAGCTTCGTTTTTGGCCGGTCGGACGATCTGCTAGTAGACGCAACGGGCATAGAAGGCCCTGTTGACCTCACCTTACAGCTGGAACCTGATAATGTTGAACGACTAATAACACAACTTAAACGCTATAACCTCACGGTAACGAAAGAAGAGATTGAGACAGACGTATTTGTTATTAGAAAATCTGACCTATAACCTTCAACCTGAACAAAATGAAATTATGTATTATCTTATGGTGTGCCTTAATCAGCTTTACCTGTCATGCGCAGTCAAGAATTGCCGGACATGTAATTTCCTCTCGAGACAATCAACCGATCAGCGCGGCAAATATAAAACTGTCCGATGGAACAACCATTGCCAATACGAACGCACGGGGCGAATTTAAAGCACTCATAGACGTGAAAGATTCGCTGATATTTATCCAGCACATCGGTTTTATTACAAAAAGGGAAAACCTTAATGGCCGGACGGTTGATAAACTACTTATTGCTTTAGAGCCTGACGAACAACAGCTCGAAGAGGTAACCATATCGTCGGGCTATCAAAAAATTGCAAAAGAACGCGCAACAGGTTCTTTTACCTTTATAGACAATGAAACATTCAGCGAGCAGGTAAGTACAGACGTCCTGAGCCGCCTACCGGCCGTTGCCAACGGTCTGATCGCTGACAATAGTACTAATTCTTCCGGAAGGCTGATGATCCGGGGACTGAGCAGTATCAGAGGACCTAAGCAACCGCTGATTGTTGTGGATAATTTTCCTTATGAAGGCGATATTACCAATATCAACCCGAACGACGTTGAAAATATCACCGTATTAAAAGATGCCGCCGCAGCGTCTATTTGGGGCGTCCGCGCCGGAAACGGTGTGATTGTGATCACCACAAAAAAGGGCAGATTTAATCAATCGCTCACAATAGATGTGGTGGCGAGTGCTCAGCTCATAACGAAACCTGATCTCTCCTATCTCCCTCAAATGGAAACAGCCGACTATATCGGGGTCGAAGAGCTCCTGTTCAACAAAGGCTATTATAACTCAAGAATCAACAGTATCGGAAAGCTGCCACTCAGTCCGATTGTTGAGAAACTAATCCAGCTGAATGCGGGACTGATCGACTCGGCGAATTATTTAACGGAGCGTATGCGTTTGTCCGCATTGGATGTGAGGGATCAGTATAATAAATACTTTTATAGTAGCGGGCTCAATCAGCAGTATTCCCTACGCATGCGTGGGGGTACAGACAAGCATAGCTGGGGTATGGGATTGGGTTATGATGGCAATAATTCCAACCTAAACGAACTGAACCGACGGGTGAATATTCGTTTCGAGAACACTTGGCGGCCACTACCGAAACTCACTGTCAGCTCCGATATTTATCTTACACGTACTGCTGATCGCTCGGGGAAACCTGCTTACGGAAGTATCGGAATGGCTACTTACAATCTTTACCCCTATGCCGAGTTTGCAGATGCAGCGGGAAATGCACTGCCGATCTATCAGAAGCGAAAGCCTTACCTGGATGCATTGGCCGAAGAAGGTAAATTGCTGGATTGGAATTATTATCCCTTGCAGGATTACCGTTATATGCGGAACGGCACCAATGGAACGGATGTTCTGCTCAACACCGGTTTCAATTATCGCTTCTCGGAATGGTTTTCATTTGATGGCAGGTATCAATATGAAAAGCAACTGATTGAACGGACCAACAAGCGGGGCGAAGCGAGTTATTTTGCGCGTGACCTCATAAATTCCTATAGCCAGATTGACGCGGTTTCGGGAGCAGTGAACTATATCGTGCCCAAAGGCAGTATTGCGGATATTACGTCATCTTCGCTGGCTTCGCATAGCGGCAGGGCCCAGTTTAATGTCAATACCGCTTGGTCAGACCATGAGATAAACGCGATTATCGGCGCTGAGATAAGACAGTCACATACGGCGATGAATCAATATCGCATCTATGGATTGAAAGACGATAATCTCAGTTTCGGTCAGGTAGACTATACTCGGCAATATCCGAATTTTGTTAGTGGAAGTCTCTCTTTTATTCCGAACAACCAGCAGTTGGATGATCGGATTTTGCGTTTTGTGTCGGTATACGGAAATGGGGCGTATACTTTCAGAAGGAAATATACCCTTTCGGCAAGCATGAGACGTGATGCTACTAATCTATTCGGCTTAAATACCAACAACAAATGGAACATGCTCTGGTCAGTAGGTGGCAGCTGGGATATCGGTGCGGAATCTTTCTATAAAAGTAGCATGCTGCCTTATCTGCGTCTCCGGTTAACGCATGGGTATAGCGGCAATATCGATCCGGCCATGAGTGCCGTTAGCACCATTTGGTATGTTGGTATCAACCGGAATACGAGGTTTCCCTATGCAAGATTCGATAACTACGCAAACCCTGACCTACGCTGGGAAACGGTGCAAACTACAAATATGGGAATAGATTTTACCTTTCGGGATAACCGGCTGAGCGGCAGCATAGAATATTATCTGAAACGCGGGAAGAATCTTTTCGGACTGGAGGTAATGGATCCCACGGCAGGAGTTGGTAGCAATATCACAAAGAATGTAGCGGAAATGAAAGGGCATGGTATGGATATCCAATTGAATTCGGTTAACATAAAGGGTCGCGTAGTCTCATGGCAGAGCCAGTTGAACCTGAGTTTCAACCGGGATGAAGTAGTTGACTATTACCTTAGCTCAACCCGGGGAAGGGACTTCGTTACGGAGCGTTCGATTGCCGGTGTTATCGGAAAGCCGGTGTATTCGGTGTTTTCATTCGGATGGGCGGGGCTTGACCCTGAAACCGGAGATCCCAGGGGCTTTCTTAATGATCAGGTTAGCAGCAATTACACCCAGCTTTATGGAAACGGTACGCAATTGGACGATCTGGTATATAATGGCCCGGTGTTACCCGTATGGTTTGGGTCGCTCGGTAATACGGTTACTTTTAAGAACCTGAGCTTATCAGCTCGTATTGTATATAAAATGGGGCATTACTTTAGGCGCAGCAGTATAAACTACTACTATCTTTATTCACAGGGTGAGCAACACAGTGATTTTGCGTTCCGTTGGCAACAACCGGGCGACGAATTATATACAGATATTCCGTCGATGGTTTATCCCACAAGTTCGAGCAGGGATAACTTTTATCGCTACACCGAACCGCTCGTAGAAAGAGCAGACCATATACGACTTCAGTATGTGAACCTATCGTATAAACTGAATACCGGCTTTCTTCGGAAAATTGGCGTGAAGAGTTTCACGGCATTCTTAAATGCGGACAATTTGGGTATTCTTTGGCGTGCAAACAAAAAAGGTATTGATCCGGAGTTTCCGAGCGGTGGTAATACCCTGGTACCGCCGCGTGCCTACGCCCTGGGAATACGTGCTCAACTATGATATAACAAAAAAAAGATCAACATGAAAAACTGTACAAATAGACTTATCTTTTTTATACTGCTGATTGGCCTGCTAGCCGGTTGCAAAAAATTTTTGGAGGAAAAGCCCGATAAAAAGCTGGCAGTACCGGTAAATGCCGAACATTTTCAGGCCTTATTGAACGAAAGTTCGCAAATTGATATTTCTCCATCTGAGGGAGAGATTGCGTCCGCTGATTTTTATCTGTCCGATGATGACTATGAAAGTTTGGGATGCGAAACGGAATGGGATCTGTACCGGTGGAGAGATGGGCCTTTTACCGAATTATGTTATATTGAGGATGGTTGGCGCAAATGTTATAAAAGTATCTACCATTGCAATGTGGTGCTGGAAGGGGTTGCCGAACAAGCCTTAAATGAAGAGTTAAAGAATGTGAAAGGGCAGGCGCATTTTCACCGGGCAGTTAACTTATTGGAGATGGCCGGTATATGGGCGTCGATTTATGATGAAAATACCGCCGACGAGAAATTGGGCTTACCGCTTCGTCTGTCCTCGGATTTCAATGTTAAAAGTGAGCGGGCGAATCTGAAAGAAACGTATAGGCAGATATTGGAAGATCTGAAGGAGGCAGAAGTAAACCTGCCTGTAAGGCAACCGAACAGAAGATGGCCGGGCAGATCGGCTGCGCTTGGATTGTTGGCACGGACCTATCTTTTTATGGGGGATTTCGAAAATGCACTTGTTTATGCCGATAAAGCCCTGCAAGGAGTCTCTTTACTGGATTTCAATGAGATTGATGTACAGGCAGATTATCCCTTCAATTCCGAAGATAATGAGGAAGTGTTGTTGTACAAATTTCTGTTCACTTATTACTCATTAAATGAAGCGGTGGCTAAGGTTGATAGTAACCTCATTAAGCTGTATGATAATAGAGATCTACGCAAACCGGCCTTTTTCCGAGTAAATGAAGACGGTTCCTACCGCTTCAAAGGCAGTTATGGGGGAGGTCGGGGCGCGTACTTTTCGGGAATTGCTGTGGATGAGGTGATGTTGATCAAGGCGGAAGCTTTGGTACGCCTTGGAGAAGTAGGAGAGGCCCTGTCTGTTCTGAATCAATTATTGGAAAAACGATGGCAACGCGGATTTTTCAAACCCTATCAAACAGTTGATGCTCAGGAAACATTGGACCTGATTTTGAAGGAGCGTAGAAAGGAACTGCTATTCAGAGGACTGAGATGGTTTGATGTGAAACGCATCAATCACTTGGGTGGAAAGATCACGTTGGAAAGAGAAGTGAACGGGCAACGATATACGCTGCCCGTTGGAGATCCCCGTTTTACCATTCTCATTCCGGAAGATGTGATAAGGCTGGGAGGGATTCCGCAAAATGAACGCTAATCCTAGTTGCGTCCTTTTGCCGATTCGTCAATAATGGCCTGCGGAGAACCAAGCTCTTCCAGGTATTCGTTCAGCGTCATGTCTTCCGGAACCTCCAAGCTACAAGGTATTTGAGTTGGATTGTCGCAAGAAAGGCCTGGCTGCTGATTTTGGTTCCAATTGGACGGATTGGCCACATGGTCGTTCAACGAAGAGGAAGGTCCGTTGTAAAAATAAGTGGTAGTCGCCCGCACCTTCTCTTTTTTATTTTCTTTCTCTGTCTTTTCGGTAGCATAAGCGTTGCCCGATACCATGATTGCCATCGCTATCGCAAAAGCAAAGCTTAAACCTTTTTTTAATTGAGTATACATGTTATCCTCCTTGTTTTTTTAGTTTTTAATTTTTATTATGACTTCTTGTAGTTCTCTCATCTTGAGAAAATCTACAGGGAATACGAGACTACACCGGCCTACCCGGAAATACTGCAAATTTTCTGTTGTGGATGGTTAAGTAGTTCTTCATAATGAATAGTTTTCCTTTTTAGGGATAAAATTAGCTTATATCGATACCGGCTGTTTGCGGAAAGCGGCTTTATGAGTTGCGGAAAGTGGCTTTGCAAAGCCTACAGTTTCTGTATACGGTACTCACTCGGGCTAAGCCCGTAATAGGCTTTGAAAGCATTGGTAAAACTGGCTATGCCGGAATAACCTAATAGATGCGCTACTTCCGAAATGGTGTACCGGCTATCGTCAAGGAGTTCCGTTGCGCGCTTCAGCTTTGTCTGCTGAATGTACAGCCCCAACGAGTTACCGTAAATTTCGCAGTGGATTTTTCGCAACCATCTTTCTGATATCTTGTAATGATGTGCCAACTGTTTTATGGTTTGCACCTGTCCATGCTGTATCTGTAGTTCAATAGTGCTGCGAATAGCTTCTACTTTTTGATTACTGTATGTTGAGTCGGTCTTTACGGACTGCATATCTTCTTGGCTTAGAACGAGTAAATTGAAACAGAGTTCGTATACTTTTAAATCCATAGCCAACCGTTTTAGGGGCGGTAAAGCAAAGAAGTTGAGTAACCGCAGCATAATATGTTCGCTTATGGGGAACTGTTTGTTGTGCCTAACATTTGCAGCCTTTTCTTTCCAGTTGTCCAAGAGTTTTTGAAGACCACGCCACTCCTTTTTACCATGCCGTAGAAGCCAATTTGGCTTAATCACAAAATAGAACAGCTGGTGTTTTCCCTTATCAAAATGGGTAAGGTACTGGCCTTGAGGTACGTATACCTGTGTATAGTGCATTTCTTGGCTTTGCAGTACTTTTTGTGCCTTATTGGATGTGTGGATGCTGTACGTGCCCTTTAATTGGTAAAGCCAATACAAATCGGATAGCTTGCAATGGATGGGTACTTCTACCGGTACCTCTGCATGCACATCAGCTAGGCAGATAAGCGCGTCGGGTGCGTCGTAATATTGCTCAAGTACGGAAAATTGATCGCTTTGCCAGTAGTTTACATCGGCTAATGTTAAACGGTACGGGGTGGTGGCGGGCACGCGCTCGCTGTAGAGTAAATATCCTTGGTTGTTGGTGGGTAAATCAATATGTACGGCTTTGAGCATAGGCCTAACGGGTTCTTTTTGATAGGCTTAAGTTCTGAATTATGAATGCTTTTTGGAGAATTAGATATTACTATGCAGAATTTGGGGTTTGGATGGCAACTTTTTTGGGATGGAAGTGTGTTTTTTAGTGATGCCCGCCTGCCGGTAGGCCGGAATGATGAATTATGAACGATGAATTTTCTTAGTTGTGAGTTGCCGGTTGTGAGTTGTGAGAAAGGTTCTTGCGACTGAAAGCTGAAAAGGAGTGATGGATAATGAATAGCTTAAAGCCTAAAGCTGACAGTCTTATTAGTAACAGTGGCCTATGTTTGTAAATGAATGAGCCGATTATTCGTAAGTGGTTGCTTTTTTCGGCACTCATGAGCTCCCTGCGGTCGGTTAGCTAATGTGATAATATAGGTTCTAACGCACAGGTTCACTTTTCACGGATTATACGTTTTTTCTAATTGATTAATAGAAACCCATTCGCATTTATAATCAATATATCGTGATAGGGGTTTAATGTAAGCAGATCTTTATCTCCGGTAATAATTGCTTTCGCCTTTACCGTCAAAGCTAATTCAAGAAATTTATTGTCTTTCTCGTCCCTACAATCGGTTATGGTGTATTTAGGGCTAATATGTTTTACCACAGATTCGAACTCCTCAATAATTTCCAGTCGTAAATCCAAGGGTATATATTTGTCAAACTTTGGCCGTACTAGAACCCCATTAAGTTCGTCTAATGTCTCTTTTGAAACAATAATCTGACCTGATTTTCTAGCTTTATCAAATGCTTTCCGAGCAACGGAATTAGGAAGTATAATGGCACTAATTAATGTATTTGTGTCTAGAATATAAAAATCAGTCTTCTTCATTCAATAAATTGTTCAACTCATCTTCTGTGAGTCCGTTTTTTGCTGCAATTTTTCCAACCTTATTTAAAAGTCTTTCGAACTCAACTTCTTTCATTTCCTTCAATATTGACGCAATCTTTTTTTCATATTTGGCCTTTAAGGATGGAGTAGTGTTTCTCCAAACTTTAGCTAAAGATGAGTCGACTTCTAATACTATCCTATCCATAATCTTCTACTTTTAATATAAACAAACTTAGATAAATTTCCTATTATATGCAATATAATCGTGTTGCATATAATAGGAAATTATCGATCTCTCCTCTGCCATCAAGAACTTCTTTTTATAGAGGAAATATACTCAATTCTTTTTAATAGGTAATAGTTATTCGGGAGTAGTTAATAGTGTCTTGTTCCCAGCTCCCAGGCTCCTATATTCACTGAGGAGTTGTGAGTAGGGAATAGGGAGTAGTGAGTATGACAGGTTCCCATGCTCACAATTTCCCTTGTTCACTATTTAGGGAGTAGTTTTTTAGTGATGCCCGCCTGCCGGTAGGCCGGAATTAGGAATTATGAGCGATGAATTTTCTTAGTTGTGAGTTGCCGGTTGTAGGTTGTGAGAAAGGTTCTTGCGACTGAAAGCTGAAAAGGAGTAATGGGTAATAGCTTAAAGCCTAAAGCTTATGGCCTTATTAGTAGCAGTGGCCTATGTTTGTAAATGATCTAGCTAATGCGATAATGGGGTTCCCAGCTCACAAGTTTCCATGTTCACTATTTGTGAGTAGGGAATAGGGAGTAGTGAGTATGACAGGTTCCCATGCTCACCTGTTCCCCTTTCACTAATTAGTTGACGGTTTTTGCCGATTAGATGGGAGAATTTTGGCCTTTTATGTCAATTGGCTTGCAACAACGGTAAGGTAAAAAAATTCTTTTCGTTTCTTTCTCCGAAGCCTCACTTTTGGATTGTGATCACCAGAAAAACCTTCTGCTTGGCCAGACAAGAGGTCGGAAGTACCCTCATCCGTAAATAGGGTTATGTTTAAAATTTAATGGTAGTTAACATGTCACAGTTACAAATTGAACTGATCAGTCGGGTATTGCCTATTCTAGGAGCACCACTTTCATTAAACCAGCTCATCGAGCGGAATGAGTTGAACGATGATGAAAATAAATGCCCGTTTGAAATTTTTTAACTAAACCGGAGGATGCCCACGCATCCTCCTCTGTTTCAATTTTTAAGAACTAAAATTATGAATACTTATCTGGAAAAAATTCAACCTCTTGTTGCTAAATATGCAAATGAAGAACTATTCAATAATGACGCCATCATTCGTTCTTTTGCTTTCTTCGGTGCGCAATTGCAGGCTTTTGAAGCGGGTGTGGAGCCGAAAAAATTGCTTCAACTGTTCCGTTGTGCACGCCTCCATCAGGCCCTGAATTTGTTTGATCAGGAGAAACGGGAAGCCTTAGCGCTATTTGATCAGCCTGCTTGGCATAAACTGCGTAAGTACCTAGCCAAACCGGGTATTGTAGCAACGTATCATGTTGGTTCTTATCGTTTAATAGGCCGGTGGTTGATGCAACAAAAGCTTCCCTTTGTTTTGCTTGTAGCAACGCGCGTGACTAAGCAAACGGCTTTTTCAACTTACCTGCAAAGGAACAAACGACAGGGTTTTCAATTGCCGCCTATTTTACTGGCGGAAGATCCTCACGTAATCCGTAAAATGTGTAACTATATTAAGCAGGGTTTTTACATACTGACTTATGTGGACGGTGGGCGTGGATGTTTTACGGATATTGACTTGGATAGGCTGGCCCCCGTTCCCTTCTTCAGCGGAAAACTTTATATTCATCGCGGCATCCCCTTGCTGGCCAGACTGGCCGAATGCCCTGTTTATCCCATCGTTGTCCCTAGGACGACGGCACATGTACCAAAACTGATCGCGCATGATCCGATATATGTGGCATGGGATGAGAATACATTGGATCATTTGAATGCCGTTTTATGTAAACTTTTCGGCATATTGCAAGATACGTTAACACAAAGTGTTTATTTACATCAATGGGAGCATTGGCTCTCGGGGCAACCGACGGGAAGATATCGGAGAAATAAGAAATTGAGGATCGAGGAAGGCAACGCCTACCGGTATTTCCCTTATCGCAGCACGAAACAATGTTATATGTTATGCGCCGACACCTTGATGAGCTACCGAATTAGTGAAGATCTGTACCGCGATTTTGTAAATCTCCTCAAATACTTATATATTTAAAGTCCATACTACCTAAATAATTATAGAAGGTTACTGACCTGGGAGCTTAAATCTAACAAACACAGCTTATGATGAAATGGTTACCCAAAGTAAGCGCTAAGACTGTTTATGCTCATATAGCAGCATGGCTCGTTTACGTTCCGATTATGTACCGATATAACCTGAAGGCATATCCTGATCCGTCTATCGGCCGTATCATTGCATTGGTGATTTTGTTGGCGTTCACGTTTTACCTGATCTTGGCGCTGCTCTTTTGGTTGTTTCAACGAACGCGCAAGCGTCTCTTGATTATGCCGTTGCTGGGTGCTGTTGGCCTGTTTGTCTTATTTGCATGGGGCTATATTTATGTATTGGCCCCTGCTTTCAGCTGGAAAATTTATCGTGAGGATATTCCCTACTCACACAAACAGTTTGTGGCTAATGCTGGGCGCGTATTGAAAGAAATGGGTAAGTATGCGGCCATCTACTTTCTGTTTTATCATAATGTGCTAAAGAAAAGAAGATTGACTGCTTTGATGCTGCGGTTACGCAACTTACGTCGTGGTCTGCATCGTTATCGGTTAAAGGGAGAGGTTTCTAGGCTTTCGCCTCATTTTTTAATGAATGCTTTTAACCACTGCTACTCGCTCGTTTGTGATTTGAGTGAGGCCTTGGGCCGTCGGATTTTCTACTTGGCAGAGATTCTTAAATATGGCATGAGCGAACAAAATAGCCGAGTGCTGCAAACGGTTACCTTAGAACGGGAAGTATCGGAGACTGCGAAATTATTGAAGGCTTATTACGGTGATGATAGCAGGAATGCACCAATCCGTTTGCTCTGCGCGGGCAATTATCGTGCTTTTCGCTTGCCTGCTTTTACGTTGATAAACTGTGTGGAGAATTTGCTGAAATATGCCGTACTTGATCACAGCCGACAGCAAGCGGTTCTTCGGGTGGTAACAGCAGGCGATACCTTACTGGTGACGGCAGTCAACGCAGTTAAGCAGGTCGAATCAAAAACGGTATCTAGCGGTTCGGGGCTAATTGACTTGAGAAATCGGTTACGGTACTTGTTGGGGGTGCATTTTACGCTAAGCTATTGGCGCGAAGGTGATCTTTTTATTTTATTTCTTGTTATTGAACGTCATTGATACTAAAGCAAATACAGAACAAACATGGACATCTTAACATGCGGTATTGTGGACGATGATCCCCAAGCGGTACACCTGCTAAATACATACCTCAGCAAAATGCAGAACGTTCGGCTGCTTTTTAAAACGAATGATGCTACGGAAGCTCTTGCTAAACTACGGAAATACCAACCGGATATCTTATTTCTGGATGTGGAAATGCCTGAGTTAACTGCTTTTGATCTGATTAAATGGGTAAATCCGGGTACAAAAGTGGTGCTTTGCACGGCTCATCGACAGTATGCTTACGATGGCTTCGAGCATCGGGTAGCGGACTTTCTGCTTAAGCCGGTCGATTTTGCGCGATTCTTCGACGTGGTTACCCGCTTACGTGAGTCGCAATTTCATGCCATTCTAAACGGTACACGGATTGCACAGGATTATTTTCTCGTGAATGCGAAAGATAAGCTAAAAAACTATAAAATCCTTTTTGAAGATATCCTTTATATGGAAGCCGTTGAGGGTGGGGTAAAACTTGTACTGCGGGAAGAGGAGATTATGGTGAGCGAATCCTTGACGCGGGTTTATCGCGCTTTGCCCAAGAACCTTTTTGTCCGTATTTCCAATGCTTTTGTTATTGGTACGGAATATTATAAAAACTATGCAAATGCTAAGGTTTATTTATATCACGTAGCTGAACCTTTTCCGATTTCTCGGATGAAACATCTTGCAAAAGATTTTTTTGACTGGCTAAATGAGCATAAGCTCTAGCTCCTGGGTTTTGCCTTTCTAATTTTAACCTTAAAACCATATGAATAAGATAGACCTATTGATTCAAAGCGTTGTGCAAATTCATAAGTTTCTGGAAAGCCTCACTGAGCAGTGTTTATCGCCTCGTCAACATTTGCCCGAACGTTTGTTAAGTGCACAGGATGTAATGAATAAATTGAATATCAGTGAAGCTACTTATTATCGCTTTGTGAAGAAGGGGGCGCTTAAACCAAGGATGAAGGGGAGCCGACATTACTTCTATGAAGCCGATTTGGTGGAAGCGTTGGAAGAAAGCAAAAGACGCGGTAGAATTTAGTTCACGGTTCTTCGAGTTGCCGTCGACAGATGGTCGGGACTGCCTCGACACTGGCTTGAGACTGCTTCGGCAATCCGTTGCTTAGGCTTCGGCTACACTTCGCTTTTCCGTTGAATTTGTTCCTTGTGCTGTTCGGCAATTTATTGAGTTTTCTTCGAGCGGTTTCGACAAGGCTTCGGGAGCCTTCGAAGACCTTCGATTTTTTGCCGAACTTGCTTGGTTCCCGTCTGCTCCAAGACCGCCGTTTCTTTGCTTAAAATAAAAAATAAATCCCATTATTAAATGATTGTATGTTGTCATCTACGATCACCTGCTATCAATTCCTGTCATCTCCAATCATTAATTGCCGAGGCTGTTCTGTCGACCTATGTTTGCGTCAAGGATACAGAAATACCGGTATATACATGTGTCTGAATGAGTTGAAAATTTGTAAAACGTTTAAAAAGAAAACAAATGGGAAAATTTTTAAAGGGAATCAATGGTGCTTTTTCAGGTAAGGTAGGTAACAACATCGGCGCGAGATGGCGTTCGGTTGATTACATGCGAAGTTTGCCACGACCTTCGAATAAACCGGCAACGGATGCGCAGTTATCGCAACGAGCGAAATTTGGGATGGCGGTCGCTTTCTTAAGTCCGATTAAGGACCTGCTGAACATCGGCTTCAGCGATTTGCAGCAGACGAAGGCGACCGGTTACAACGTTGCCCTTAGGCAAATGTTGCAACACGGGGTAGTAGGAGATTATCCGAATTTGGAAATTGCCTATGAGCAAGTGAATTTGAGTCGTGGACGTCTGGCACCTCTTTTTGGTCTGGAACTCGCGGAAACAAGCCCTGGCGAAGCTACCTTAACCTGGCAACCTAAAATGAACAGATTCACGGCCTTTGCCGATGATGAGGTGATTGTACTGGTATACAACAAAAACAAAGCTTTTTTTGATATCATGGAGCAGTCCACACGGGCCGATGGCAACCTAAGCATCGAACTGCCAACGGTCTTTTCCGGCGATGAACTCGCTGTGTGGGTAATTATGGCACACCGTGAAGGTATTGTAACGTCCAACAGTCAATACGCAGGATCGATCACTGTGTCCTAAACTGCGCATAAGCGAACCGACCTCGGTCGGTTTGCTTTCGCTGACGAGTTTAGTTGTGCTTTGCGAGCGCCTACCGCTTATAGCCTACCGCATAAGGCTGATAGCTGACATCCGAAAGCCTGAAATAATTAGCCAATGTGATGATGAGCCAATGTGATGGCTGGATAGTAGCAGTGGCAGTAGCAGCAGTGCTTAATAGCGTCTAACGCTTATAGCCTACAGCGTAAAGCCGACAGCTGACATCCGAAAGCCAACAACCAATAACCAACAACCAATAACCAACAACGAACAACCAATAACGAATAACCAATAACGAAAATGGACGAAATAACAAAAAGAATCAAATCCCCAACACCGAAGTTCTTTAAAAAAATTAGAACGATCGGATTAACTTTAGGAGCGATAGGGGGGGCACTATTGGCTGCTCCGATCGCTTTACCGGCAACGGTAACTACCATTGCGGGTTACCTCGCTACGGCCGGTATTGTGGCTTCGGCGGTATCAAGCGTTACAAAAGAAGATAGGCCTTAGAAGTGAACACCCGGTTGCACAACCGGGTGTTTATTTTCTGTCTGGTGGTTATGGTTATATGCCCGCTTTTTAGTTATAAGTTCTAAGTGATACGTTTTAAGTAGGAGCTTGTGCTACTGCAACTGCTTGTGCCACTGTAATAATACATTATTAAAGCTGATAGCTGACTGCTGATAGCTTTTTAGTTATAAGTTTTAAGTGATAGGTTTTAAGTAGGAGCTTGTGCTATTGCGATTGCCCATGCCACTGTAATAATACATTATTAAAGCTGATGGCTGAAAGCTGACTGCTGATAGCTTTTTAGTTCTAAGTTCTAAGTGATACGTTTTAAGTAGGAGCTTGTGCTATTGCGATTACCCGTGCCACTGTAATAATACATTATTAAAGCTGATGACTGAAAGCTGACTGCTGATAGCTTTTTAGTTATAAGTTTTAAGTGATAGGTTTTAAGTAGGAACTCGTGCTAGTGCAACTGGCGCGTACCACTGTAATGGCTTGTCTTGATGGCTGAATACTGACTGCTGATCGTAACTTAATCTGGAACGAGCGTGATTTTTTCATCATAAAGTGTATCTTTGACGTTCGAGAAGGATGTATGACTGAC
This sequence comes from Olivibacter sp. LS-1, assembly GCF_008245145.1. Taxonomy (GTDB): domain Bacteria; phylum Bacteroidota; class Bacteroidia; order Sphingobacteriales; family Sphingobacteriaceae; genus Olivibacter; species Olivibacter oleidegradans. The sequence continues at coordinate 1,543,801 of NZ_CP041643.1, forward strand.
CAACCTAACGTGCAACTAAAATACTTGTGGGATCAAGTATGCTTTTCGAATGATATTAAATCGTTCGAACTCCTCTTTCATCAGTTGAACCGTAACCTCATCAATTTTTGCCATACCATCATTCATCATGAACATGCTGCGGAAGAAATTGTTTCTGATGTATTTGTTGCCTGCTGGAATAAACGGGCCGAATTGCAGCATGTCACAAACCCGAAAGCCTACCTCTTTATGGCAGTAAAAAACCGGGCGCTGAATCATGTGAAACAATACTCTCATTTGCAATTACAAACCAGTCTAACAGATGAAGTGATATTGGTAGACGCGAGTAATCCGAACAGCGAACTCGAAAAAAAAGAGTTCTTTATGAAAATGGATGGTATCATTGCCCGTTTACCTACACAGACCTTGCTCGTTTTTCGTTTGATTAAGGAAGATGGTATGAAATACCAGGAAGTGGCTGATCTGTTAGATATCTCTCCAAGAACGGTGCAAACTCACATGCGTCGGGCAATTCAAAAATTACGAGAATGGCTACAAGCTTATAATAAACGGGATTACTTTGCTACAAAGAATAAGCTTTTTACATTGCTTTTTTTATTTCTTGCCTCTTGGGGTATTAGGGGTTAGCTGTGAGTAGTTAAATAGTTGGGTCGTTGAATAGTTGAGTCGTTAAATAGTTGAATAGTTGAGTAGTTGAATAGTTGAGTCGTTAAGAAGTATTAAATAGTTGCAGTAGCAGAAATCCTACCTTAGACCTATAACCTATAACATAAAACTTATAACTTTTTTTTTCTTTCTTGTACGCATTTCCTGTCAAAAAACTGTCTGTTAAAATACGGACCGATTTTTTATTTGAATCTCTTCCATTTAATTTTATGCTGCATCAACGATTTGAGTATTTATTAGCAAAGGAACTGAGTGATCAACTGACTGTGGAAGAAGCAGCTGAGCTTAAGGGTTTATTGGAAAGTAGCAGCGAGCTGAAGGCGGAATATCAACTGCTACATCAGTATTGGAATCGTAAGGAAACGTCTAGTGATCGCGATAAAGACTTGTTTAATAAAGTACTGAGTAAGATAGAGTTGCCAGCTGCTCCTAAAAAGCTAATCCCGAGTTTTTTATGGCGTTTAACGGCAGCGGCAGCCGTGCTCGTTCTGGTTTCTTTAGCCTTTTGGTTCTATCAGATGGGGCGGAATCCGGATCAGGAGGTTTCTACAGCGAATCAGCAACGGACCTGGGTGTTGGAAGATGGCACGAGCGTTACCTTGAATGCGGCGAGCAGCTTAACTTATCCAAAGACTTTCGATTCGCTCACGCGCGAAGTTTACTTAGTAGGTGAAGCTTTCTTCAAAGTGGCGAAAGATGAGAAACGTCCCTTTATTGTGCGTACACACCATGCATATTTGAAAGTTTTGGGCACTTCCTTCAATCTGCGGGCTTATCCCGATGAAAATAAAACGGAAACCAGCTTGATTGAAGGGGTTGTAGAAGTGTCCTTGAAAGGTGAGGCAGAGAAAACGGTTCGTCTACAACCGTCGGAAAAGTTAACGATCTATAACCCGGTAGCCAAGGAGGCTGCTCCCTCCAAGCAGAAAATCGAACGGTCGAGCATCTCTTTTTTTCATCCAAAAGACACGCTTTCTGTGGAGACCAGTTGGCTGGATAATAAATTGGTGTTCAAGGATACGCCCTTTGAAGAGCTGGCCCGTACATTGGAAAGAAAATATGGTGTCGAAATTGAATTTCAGGGAAAGCGGGCGCCTGCCTTGCGCTTTAATGCCGTCTTTGAGAAAGAAGATATTGGCCAGATCTTAAGAGCGCTGAAAATGGCCAGTAATTTTAGCTATCAACAAGCATCGGATAAAATAATGATATATGACTAATTTTTAACAACCACCTAAGTATGAACGGAACGATACCCCCAACCTAAAAGTGAAAGCTGCCCCAGGCAGCTTCCACAAGATGTACAATTAAATCAAAATCGCGCCAGCTTTTTGGCGAAAGCTGGCTTTAACTTAATTCTAGTAAAAATATGATTTTTTTTTCGCACCTAAGCGGTGTTATTAGAAAGCGTATGCTTTTTCAAATCCTAATAACCATGAAACTTACTTTGATCCTGTTGCTGCTGGTGCAGCTTCAGGCATACTCAGCGGTGAAAGCGCAAAGCAGGGTATCGCTGAAGCTGAAATCGGTCAGTATTGCCGATCTGCTGAATGAACTGGAAACGAAAACGGATTTTCGTTTTGTCTTTAACCAACAGGCGATCTTCACCAAAAATGATATCAATATAACAGCCGAACAAGAGTCGGTTTTGAAAATATTGGATCGGGTGCTAGCTAAGAAGGGGATTTCTTATACCTTGTTGGAGAATAATCTGATCGTTATTAACGATCCCATGCAGCAACAAACGGTAAGCGGTGTGGTGGTAGATGAAGCGGGGAACCCGTTGCCGGGCGTGAGCGTACGTGTTAAGGGGATAAACAGGGGAGCGGTGACGGACGCTAATGGCCGTTATCAGGTCAACATAGCGAATGGTGAGGTGTTGGTGTTTTCGTATGTGGGCTATGAAACGACTGAATTGGCTTATACCGGGCAAAAGGAACTGAGAACAGGGCTGCAACTGGCAGCCGAGGGCTTAGATGAGGTAGTAGTTGTTGGCTATGGCACGCAGAAGAAAGTGAATCTGACGGGTTCGGTTGCAACCATTAAACAAGAGGATATCAGCAGACAACCCGTTGGGCAAGCATCTCAAGCCTTGCAAGGTTTGTCGGCTGGTTTAACAGTTACCACCAGTAGCGGGCAACCGGGGCGCGACCAAGGTGCATTGCGTATACGTGGCTTGGGAACCTTAAATGATAATAGTCCTTTGGTGTTAATCGATGGAGTCCGTTATGATAATACCATCAGCTTGAATGACATTGATGCCAACGATATTGAGTCGGTATCTGTTTTGAAAGACGCCGCCGCAGCTTCTATCTATGGCGTACGTGCAGCAAATGGGGTGATTTTGGTGACGACTAAAAGAGGAGCTGCGAACAAGCCTCAAGTTAGTTATGGTAATTATTTTGGATGGCAAGAGGCCATTCGCACGCCGGATTTTGTAGGTGCGCAGGATTATATGCGGTTGGTGAATCTTATGTATACAAATTCCGGTGGCTCCGAACAGTTTACGCAAGACCGTATTAATGCCTATAATGATCCTAATCGGGATCCGATTGTTTATCCGGACAATAATTGGTACCGAGATGTCTTGTCGGGCTCAGGCTTTCAACAACAACATAATGTATCGCTCAGCGGGGGAAGCGAAAAAACGAAATATCGATTTTCGGGGAATTATTTTGACCAAGCCGGGTTGGTGAAAAGCATGAATTTCGATCGCCTTACCTTGCGCCTGAATACCGATTTTCAAATTTCGGATAAGCTCGACTTCAATGCAGATCTTTCTGCCCGTATTGCCAATAGGGATGAACCGCAGGCACCTAGCGGAGATGCTGCTTGGTTTCAGTTTGGCCAGGCTTATTTAGTGACGCCGATCCAATCGAGTAAAGACGAAAATGGAAATTGGCGGGCTTTGCGGGGCGAAAATAATATGCTGCGTCTACAGGAAGAGGGTGGTTTGTATAGTTTAAAAGACCAACTTTATACCAGTAATCTTCGGCTTAACTATCGTCCCATTGAAGGCATGACGCTAAGTGCTATTGCATCGAATAATATGCAGACGATGTATAATAGCCAACATACAAAGCAGTTTACCTATGTTAATTTGGATGCACCGATCGGTCGGAACGACATCCGTAAGATTTATACGGGATACCGCAACGAGAACTACCAGGCTTTGGCCAATTATGAAAGAACCTTCTCTAAACATTATATCAAATTACTCGGTGGAGCTTCATATTTAAATCAATATACGGACAATTTGAGTGGTATGCGACTCAATTTACCGAATGGCAACTTAAGTCAGATTGATGCCGGTGCCGCCGATGGTCAGGTAGCTACCGGTAGTGCGGAGCAATATACCTTGATCTCTTATTTCGGTAGGGTCAATTATACGTTTAACGATAAGTATCTTTTTGAGGCAAACATTCGTCGGGATGGTTCTTCGCGCTTTTCGGATGGTGAACGCTGGGGATGGTTCCCTTCTGCTTCTGCCGGTTGGCGGATATCGCAGGAGAATTTCATGAAAAATGTTTCTTTTGTGCAGGATCTCAAGCTGAGAGCGTCGTATGGTATCTTGGGTAATGATGCACTCGGCGGTGGAGCCTTAGGAAGCAATATTGATGGTAATTATCCGTATCAATCCAACTACTTTTTAAATAGTTATCCGATAGGTGGTGTGCTTTATCAAACCGCGGGTTTGCGGAATTATCCGAACAGTGGGCTTACCTGGGAAACCACCAATATTGCCAACTTTGGATTGGACTTTACCTTGTTCAAAAAACTGAATGTTACCTTCGATTACTTCGATAAGAGAACAAAGGACATTTTGTTCAACTTGCCCATTCCTTCGTCGGTAGGCTTGGAGCCAACGGTACAAAACGCAGTTTCTGTCAAGAATTCGGGATGGGAGCTTGCTATGAATTATCAAGACCAGTTGGGTGATGAATTTAAATACAGCATCGGTTTGAACGTTTCGGATGTGCGTAATGAGATTACGGATCTGAAAGGGGCTGACCAAGTGACAATCAATAGCAATAATATTGCGACAGGTAATTTCGTCGGTAGGCCTATCAGTGCCTTTTACGGATATCAGGTGGCTGGCATTTACCAAACGGCTGAACAGGTCGCGCAGCATGCGGTTATTTCTCCGTCCGTTGGGCCGGGCGATTTGATCTACGAGGACCTGAATAATGATGGAGTTTTTGATATTGTGAATGACTTTACTTATTTGGGTAGCAATATTCCTCGTTATAATTACGGAATTAACTTGGGCGCGTCGTATAAGAATTTTGATTTCAGTGCCTTTCTACAAGGGGTAGGAAAGGTAGACGTCAATACCTTGAATATTGAGAAAGCCCGAGAAAACCTGGACGGTAATATTCGCAGTAATTGGTTAGATAGCTGGACACCGGAAAATACGGATGCGGCCTTCCCCCGGTTGATTACCTCTGCGGTAAACTATCAACCTTCGTCGTTCTGGGTTAAAAGTGGCGCCTATCTGCGGCTTAAGAATGTGTCGATTGGCTATCGGTTGCCTAAATCCATTTTAGCAAAAACATTTATCAGCAACTTGCGGATTTTCGCTACCGGCCAGAACCTGTTAACTTTTTCTTCTTTACCGAAAGATGTGGATCCGGAAGCACCGAATGATATTCGGTACTATCCGCAGGTACGAACAATCACTTTTGGTTTAAACGCAAACTTTTAATATCCAGCAATAACATGATACATAAAAGCTATATAAAAATACTGACAGCGGCCATTTTGTTTTGCATGGCCGGCTGTTCGAAAGACTTGGACAGACAGCCCCTGGATAACCTGGGGAATACAACCTATTGGTCGTCACAAGAAGACGCGGAACGCGCGGTAACCGAAATTTATCGCTATTTAGGTTCGAACGAACGTTTTTTTATTTCTTGTGCCACTGATGACAGTTACTCGTGGAGTAATTGGCCGGTGGATATTCAGTTTGTTGCCAATGGCAGCGCCACGCCGGGTACCGGTACCTTCGGCAATTTCTGGAAAAATCTGTATCAACAGGTGGCCCGGGCTAATGATGTGACCGACAATATTGACCGTGTACCGAATCTCGATCCGGCCATCAAGGCACGTCTGCTGGGCGAAGCAAGATTTTTACGAGCCTACGCGTATCAACAGCTGACGGGTTTATTTGGAGATGTACCCTTGATAACCCACATCCAAGCACCGGAGGAGTTTGATATCGAAAAAACACCGAAGGCTGAAGTTGTTCAATTTATATTGGATGAACTCAGTGCTATTAGTAATGATTTACCGGAAACTTATGCAGCGAGCGAGTACGGACGGATTACCAAGGGCGCGGCATTGGCCTTAAAAGCACGGGTGGAGCTTTATAACGAACGTTGGCAGGAGGCGGCTGAAACGGCCAAGCAGGTGATGGATTTAAGTGTCTATCAAATCGACAATAATTACCTAAGTTTGTTTAACGGTGATAATAAGCAAAGTAGAGAAATTATTGTCTCTGCACAGTACCTACCCAATGTGTACCCTAACCCCAATGCCACTTGGATCGGTGCACCTAGTCTTGCCGGCTGGGGGCAGATTGTGCCGTTAAAATCACTGGTAGATGCTTATGAGTGTGTGGATGGGTTGCCGATTGATGAATCACCCTTGTATGATGCCAACCGTCCTTTTGCAAATCGCGATCCTCGTTTAACGTTAACCATTGTGGTCCCCGGTACACAGGTTAACAATACGGTAATTGATATTACCAAACGGGGATCGCCGGACGCACTCGGACAGTCCAATGCTTCTTTCTCAGGCTACTACTATAAAAAATACGTGCCTACCACCATCAGTGGGGGATGGGAAACAAGCTCAGCGGCAGACGTCATGATCTTGCGCTATGCGGAAGTGCTGCTAACCTATGCGGAAGCAAAAATCGAAAGCGGCCAGATCGATCAATCGGTTTATGACGCAATTAACCAGGTAAGGCAACGGAATGGCGTTAACATGCCAGCGGCTACAACCGCTACGCATCCCGATCAAAACGCGTTAAGGGAGCTTGTTAGGAGGGAACGCCATGTAGAATTCCCTGTCGAGGATAACCGGCTATTTGACATTCGCAGGTGGCGGATTGCGGAGCAAGTTATGCCAGGTAGGGCTTTAGGAATCTTCAATAACTTCGATAGCAGTCGCAGTGATTATAATAATTATGTGTTGGTCGAAACAAGAAATTTCAACCCTTCCCGAGATTATTTATGGCCTATTCCAGCTAACGAAATTTCGTTGAATAGTGGCATCACGCAAAATCCGGGGTGGTAGTTAATTGCTATAAATTAATGTTTTTGGTGGGGTGTCTAGTAATGCCCCACCAGTTTAACTTGAGCGCTAAAATTCTTGTCTTACCGTTTCTGCCCAAACTGAATCAGCAGTGATTATAGTAAATTCACCACCTTGCGAAGCATAGCCCCCACCGGTAAGGATTACCTTAACATTGGGCTTTATCGTCACATCACCCAGGTCAGGTTCGGTGATGTCCCCCGAACGACTGGCTGGTATCTCCATTACCGGATCGCAATTAAATTGCCCACTTCTGTTTGGCAATATAAAACCGCGATAAACAACATCAACGGGACGCCCAAATTCAAGTTCTCCGGAAATTTTCGGCAATAAATAGCCAGGGTAGTTCATTCCATCAGCTGGAAATTCACTATACAGATATTGATAGCTGCCATTCGGATCAAAGGGAAAGCGACTTACGGAGTTTGCGAAAATATAAGGGAGACCAGCTTGGACATTCCTTATTGGATAGGTCCTATACCTGACTTCCAGACTGCCCACTATTCGCTCTAAATTAATCATGTTTGTGTTTACATCCGTTTCGTTCACAGTGAATTTATATTCTTTATAAAAAACATCTTCGATTTCCTGCTTGGGCTGTAAGTAAGCTGTTGCATACTTCGTAGTATCTCCATAGGTCAGTCCTCCCATTGATCCAACAACAATCATCGTATAGCTGCCTGCCTCCAGCTCGAAATAACGTTCATTGTATTTGCCTGTTAATGAGTATTCATTTGGGCTGATTAATCGCTCAACTAATTCACCTTGGCTATTATAAATAAAAAAATCTAACCGTCGGATATAGTTTTCAATCGCGTCGTCGAGCTCAGGGTTATCGGAAGCAGCCGCTACTTTGTTTTTTTTTGTTGATGCAACCTTTGGTGGTAATGGTTCTTCCTCTTGTGTGAAAGCCGTTACTTTAAACGATATTTCGTACTTTTTACCCTCTGCTTCAGGCAAGACCTCGTCTCTTCCTGAATTTTTTTCACAGCTGCTCCAAAGAACTATTAAGGACAGCGTGACTAAAAATAGTAGACTTTTTTTGTTCATAATTTTTGTTTTAGTTTCTTCTGCAATTTAATTATAGCTAAAGTTGTTTTGGTGAACAATTATATATGCATAATTGGTTATTAATGGGAAATTTAATTGCTGTTGTAAGTTATACGCAATAAGTATGGGTGCCTGCTACTGCTCCTGTAATCATTTGCGCTGATATCTGAAAGCTGACTGCTGATAGCTAATAGCTAACCGTAATATGCTATCTTTGCTTTACGTAGTCGCTACGTTTGCTAAAATAAACCTAATTGTTTCGTTTATGAGGTTGTTGATCTTCCTATTCTTCTTCTTACTGCCGTGGACCGGTTTTGCCGTTTCTCTTTCGGATTATCGATTTCATGCCATGCCGGAGACTTCTTACTACGGAGGTATCCATAGCATTACCAAAGACAGTATAGGTAGAATATGGTTTAGCGGATATGACGCCTTGTTTGTATATAATGGTCATTCTTTTATACAGATGAATGACCTCGTTACAAGCTATTCGCCTGGCGAATACTGGAACTACGGGCAAGTAATTACCGATCAGGCTAAAAGATTATACGTGGCTACAAACCACGGACTGCTACGCTTCAATTACCGAAGCCAACGGTTTGACCGCATATTGGAAGGTAATATCGGTACCTTGCTGGTTGCTGAAGATGGGATGATCTGGTTGGTCAGAAATAATAAAATCGAATCGTTCCATCCGGATCGTTTAGCTGAAATAACCGAATATCCGCTCGTATCAAAGCTCGCCATATCGGCTTTAATAAACACCGAAAATAACACCTATGTTGCTTCAAAAGGAAAAGTGTACCGGGTAAATAAAGAGACTAAACGATACCATTTATTTGCTGATCTGGGAAACACAGAGTATGTAATAAGGGATTTAATCGTGCATCAGGGGCAGACGTATATACTGACGCATAGCCACGGATTATTTGAGTGCGACCAGGAAGGGAAGGTAAAAAAACAGTACACACTCGCTCTCGGTGACGGAAAGTCAGCCACAACTAAGAGCCTTTACTTGGATGCATCAAATATTGTATGGGTCGCCACGCAATCCGGTCTCTTCTTGGTAGACCCGCTTAAAAAAGAGACACGTTTGCTTCGATCCAACTTGCATTATCCGCACTCGCTTCCAAATAATTCGGTTTGGTCTATTTATCCGGATCCGGATGGGGGTATATGGATCGGTATGTATGGAGGGAAATTGGCTTACATGACTTTTTTCGATAATGATCTCAATTATTTCAAACCGACTTTAGGAGGTTTAAATCATCCGATCGTCAGCTGCTTTGAAGAAGATACGCAGGGTAATTTATGGATCGGTACAGAAGGTGGGGGCGTAAATTACTGGAATAGAAAAACAGACCATTTTTCATATTACACGCAGGAAAATAAAAGTGGTATACGATCGAATATGATTAAAAGCCTGCACTACGACAAAAATAGTATGAGCTTGCAAAGCTCAGCATTTAACGGGGGAGTGGCCCATTTTGATGAGCACCGACATCGTTTTGTGGAATTGCCGATTAATCATCCGATAAGCTCACAACCTCTTAATGTCTACGATTTCGCCATGGAAGCTGATTCGGGTATTTGGATGACGGATCCGGATGCGGAATTGATATACAAGAATACAAAAAATGGAAAGATAGAAGTCGTCTCGCTCGTTGATGCCAAGGGGAAGGCGATGCGATTGCGGATTGAAACTCTTTTTCGGGATAAAGGTGATCAGCTATGGCTCATAACACATAGCGGATTGTATATTGTACATGTTCGCACCAGACGCATTTTAAAACACTACTATATAGCTAACGCACCTTATGCTGTAAATAATCTTTGTTCTTATGCCGTTACATCAGATTCGGTTATTTGGCTTGGAACACGTGGGGGAGGGGTTAACCGGTTGGACAGCAACGGAAGCTATGTCAATTTTGGCGAAAAGGAAGGCTTATCGGCAAAAACCGTTTTTGGCATACTGGAAGATAGCGATTCAAAGGATGTCTGGTTCGGTACCAATGACGGATTATACTGTTATGAAGACGGTAACAAACGGATTAGCAAATTTCCGGTTGATATTACAAATCTTTGCGGTACATTTTATGCACGTTCGTGTTTTAAAACCTCGACAGGCGAAATGTTATTTGGTGGAACCAATGGGTTCATTATGTTTACACCCCGCAAGATCACACGAAATAACCAAAAACCGAAAGTCTTTTTTACCGATCTATTGATTAATAACAAAAAGGCAGTTCCGGGAGACAAAAATGCACTGCTAAAGCAAGACATTGCTACCCTTTCTTATGCAGATGATAGGGACAACAAAATCGTGCTTTCTCATAAACAGTCGAATATAGAAATACGGGTTTCCACTAATAGTTACCTGCAAGCCGAAAAAAACCGATATGCTTATCGGATGTTGGGTCTTTCGGATAAATGGTTCACGCTCGCCCGAGGTCAGAAGTCGGTTCAATTTTTTAATTTACCTTCGGGAAGCTATATTTTCCAAATAAAAGCTGCCAATAACGACGGTTTATGGGGCGATGATGTGGCTGTTTTGTATTTCCGGATAAAGCCGTCTCCATTTTTGTCTGTCTGGGCGTACATCGCCTATATGTTACTCGTACTATTCATTATCTATTTTATCTGGAGGTATTTCACCAATAAAAAGATATTCGAGCATCGGCTTGAAATGGAGCAACTCAAAGAACAAAATATGAAAGAACTGACGCAGGCGCGGATTAATTTCTTTACCCATATTTCGCATGATCTGAAAACACCGCTCACCTTAGTAGTCGACCCCTTGAAACAATTGAAAGAAACCTTACAAGAAAATCGATCTGCGGCGACTTATGTACAGCTTATCGAAAAGAACGTAAATCGCATTCAACGAATGATCAGCCAATTGCTCCAGTTCAGAGAAATAGAAAGTCAAAAAATTACGGTTAATCAGCAACTGGGCGATATTATCCGGTACATTGGCGATATTTTCTCGTTGTTCGAACTTTATGCCAATAAAAAGGGAATCGAAACAGATTTGAAATCCGAAATGGAGAGTTTCTATACGAAATTTGACTACGATGTAATCGAAAAGATATTCACTAATTTATTCTCTAACGCTATAAAATACACAACCGAAAATGGCTTTGTTGGTGTAAAAATAAAGAGAGCGGGACGGGAAGAACTTGCAGCGTACGGACTAACTCCGCCATTGCACGGCGATTATATTTCAGTTGCTATTACCAATACCGGCGCGACGATTCCGGACGATAAGAAAGACGTGATATTTGAATCTTTCAACCGGTTGTCTATCGGAAGGCCGGCTTTTGAAAAAAGTACCGGATTAGGTCTGTCCATTGTAAAAGAATTGGTTAGCTATTTAGCGGGGAAAGTCAGCTTATACTCGGCCGATTCTACCGTTACTTTTACGGTGATTTTGCCATTTACTGCTAATACCGAGGAAACGGGAGATAAGCCGGGATCATATGAATATACGATAGCAGAAATAGACAATATGTTGGTTGAATCGGCAGAGACACAAGCGGTTGATAAATCAAGGCGTAAAGCGAATAGTATCGTTGTCATTGAAGATGACCCCAGCCTACGCTCTTATATGGAGCAACGATTATCGGAGCATTATAATGTATATGCTACCTGCAATGGTTATGAGGGCATCGCAAAAACCGAACGGATATTTCCGCAAATGGTGATTACCGATTTGATGATGCCCGAAGCCGATGGCTTTGCTGTCTGCCGAAAACTCCGTTCCAACATCAAAACGAGTCATATCCCGATCATTGTACTATCGGCGTTGGGTAAGCATGCGGAAAACAAAATTAAAGCACTGGAAAGTGGAGCGAATGTATTTATAGATAAACCCTTTGATATGGATTATCTGCTTAAGCAGGTAGATAACCTGATAAAAAACCAAAATGAACTGAAGGCGTCCTATAGTAAAAAATATATTGCCGAACCTGCAAACATTACCATTTCTTCAGCCGACGAAGACTTGCTTCGACGGGCGATGGAACACATCGAAAAAAATATGAGTAACATGGATTATCATGTCGAATCCTTTGTGTCTGATATGGGAATCGGACGCACGCTCTTATACCAAAAAATAAACGACATACTCGGCATGTCGATTAAGGAGTTTATTTTGGATATACGACTTAAACGCAGCGCGCAATTATTAGAACAATCCGATCTTACCATATCCGAAATTTCTTATTTGACAGGTTTTAATAGTCCCAAGTATTTCAGCATCTGCTTTAAAAAGCAATTTGAAGTGACCCCAACGGAGTTTAGGAAGAAAGTTGAGTTGTGAGATTAGTTGATTAGTTGAATCGTTGAGTAGGGGAATAGTGATGAATGATGGGTGATGAGTGATGAGTGATGAATTTTGTGGAGAATGTAGCACAAGCCCCACTTAAAACCTAAAACTTAAAACTTAAAACTGCCCCGTACAAAATAGAACCATTTCCGTACAAATCAATACCATCCCTATTAAGGGCTTCGCTTAGTTTTGCAGCGTAAGCCAATTATCGTAGTACCTAAACAGGTGCCGATAGTAAATTAAGTTTAACCATAAAATCTATTTGCCTATAGAAAATAATATCCAACAAAATAAACGGTCATCACGTACCTAAATATATAGGATGACATAAGAAGTAACTGCTTTTTTAACGTTAACCTTTTCTAAATCTAAATTTACATGATTAAAAAAAATCGCATCAAGCTGAAAGGCTTCTGGGCGATACTTGCTCTCTTTTTGCTGTCAGGTACGCCTCTCTATTCGCAACAACAACTGATTAAAATTACAGGACAAGTGGTTGATGAAAGCGGTGAAGCCCTTGTAGGTGTTTCCGTTCGGGTTAAAGACCAGCGTACAGGCACCGTAACGGATACAGATGGAAACTATAGGCTTCAAGCTTCGCCATCCTCCACGCTGATTTTCTCTTATATCGGCTATATCAACCAAGAAGTGGCAGTAAATCCGTCCGGCATAATGAATATAACGATGGCGGGCGAGCAGCAACTTAATGAAGTGGTGGTGGTGGGCTATGGCAGCATGAAGAAGAAAGACGTGACGGGCGGTCTTTCAGTGGTTGGCAAGGAACAATTGGAAATGGTTTCTACCAACAATTTAATGGACCGATTGGTGGGGCAGGTAGCCGGGTTTAGCATTACCACCACCAATGCTGCACCGGGGCAAGACCAAACGCTGCTCATCCGCGGAGAGAATTCACTATCAGCAAGTAATTCGCCTTTAATTGTACTGGATGGAATTCCCTATAGTGGCTCCTTAACGGATCTCGATCCCAATAACATTGAAAACCTGACGGTATTAAAGGATGCCTCGGCGGTGGCAATTTATGGGTCGAGGGGCTCTAATGGAGTTATACTGATTCAGACTAAAAGAGGTATGGAAGGAAAGCCGCAAGTGGCTTACCGAGCGCAGCTTGGAATGGCCGAACCGATGCAACGGATTGACGTGATGGGGCCGGAGGAATACATCAAACTGCAACAGGATATCGGTCGTTTAAGAGAGGGTTATACCGGCGAGCTGCTCGATCCGGTGAGCGGAAATATCATCAGTCTTACGGAGCGGGAGAACTACATCAAAGGCATTACTCACGATTGGCAGGATTACATTTTCCGGAAGGCACTGACCACTGATCACCAGCTCAGCATATCGGGTGGAACAGAAAAAACGAAGTACATGGCCGCGGCAGCTTACCTGAGTCAGGAAGGTGTAGTTTATAATTCAAAACTTACGCGCTATAACCTCTCTACAAATATCGACCAAACGTTCAACGATTGGTTGACAACCGGCATAGGTGTTCAGTTTGTACAAAGAGAGGATGGTGGTGTTACGCCGAATATCGAACATGCTATCAAGCAGAGCCCTTACGGAAAATACAAAGATGACGCGGGTAATTATGTGTACGAGCCGATGGAGTATTCACTGATCACCAACCCCATGCTCAACGTAAATGCGGATCAAGACCGAACGAATCGGAATTTTTTCCTCAGTGCCTATGCGAATATTCGTTTACCGATAGAGGGTTTGTCATTCCGTTCCAATTACGGATACAATTACCGAAGCAATTTTACAGGCACCTATTATGGACGTAATACCTTTATCGGGAGGGAGCAAGCGGGACAAGTGGGTGGAAGCGCCCGTATTAGCAATGGGCATACAACCAATTATACTTGGGAGAATCTGCTCAAATATGAACGCGAAATCAATAATCATCGTTTTGACGCAACCGCGCTGTTTAGTATACAGGAGAATAAAAGCATCAGCGCTGCCCAGAGTGGGGATGGATTCGTGACTGACAATACGAGCTATTATATGATGAATACCGCCGAACGCAATATAACCATGTCGTCCGGGTTGTCTGAAACAGCAATGTTGTCGTATATGTTCCGACTGAATTACGCCTATAAAGGTAAATATATGGCCACCTTAACGGGCCGCTCCGATGGTGCCTCGGTCTTCGGCGTGAATAATAAATACGCTTTTTTTCCTTCTGCTGCCCTGGCATGGCATATGGGCGAAGAGCATTTCATAAAGGACAATCTTGATTGGGTGAGCATGTTAAAATTGCGGGCTTCTTATGGAGCTAATGGGAATCAGGCAATCACGGCTTATCGAACGCTGGATCGCCTTTATTCGAACGTGAAATACATCTGGGGCGATGGTGGTACGGCGGTGAATACGGCGTATCTGGCGGGTGATGGGATTGGTAACCCGAACCTGAAATGGGAAACGACTTATACGGCTAATATCGGTCTGGATTTTCAGTTATTTAACAATCGCCTAGGGGGCACTATTAACCTCTACCGATCTAAAACCAAAGACTTGCTGATGATGCGGACGGTGCCAATTATGAATGGTTATAACCGAATCTGGGACAATGTAGGGGAAACCCGCAATAAAGGAATTGAAATAGCTTTGAACTCGGTGAATATCGAAAAAAAAGATTTTCAATGGAGTTCTAATGTTAATTTTTCGCTAAACCGCGATAAAATCGTTGAACTACGGGGCGACCATTTAGATGATATTGCCAATAACTGGTTTATCGATAAACCTTTACGGGTTTTTTATGATTACAACATGGTGGGAATCTGGCAAGCAGGTGATACGTATTCTTTCACCGACGCGAACGGAAAGGAGCGCGAAATCCAGACGGGTGCGGAGCCGGGATCTGCCAGGTTGGAGGACGTAGATGGTAATGGATACATTGACGCGAATGATCGGAAAATTATCGGATCCAAAATGCCAAGCTTCACCGGTTCAATAGGTAATCGGATAAACTACAAGAATTTTTACTTTTCATGTCTGATAAACGGTGTGTTTGGTGTTTGGCGCGATGATAACCTGGCTAATTTTGGCTCGTGGACTTTTGGAATAACCAATTATGTACATGGTGCCAATTATTGGACACCTGAAAACCCAACAGCCGGCATCGTTTCTCCGGGCTATACCAATAGCTTTGGGCATGGCTATTATAAAAAGGTTTCCTATGTAGAGATTAAGAACATGACGTTCGGTTACCGGATCGGGCAAAAAACCGCTCGTAAGGTGGGCTTAAACGCCATTGATGTGAATGTGAGTGTCAATAACCTACATACCTTCTCGAATATCAGACAGGTGCTCAATTACGATAACAGTTGGATGGCCTCTTTTCCGATGGCTCGGTCGTATATGCTCGGACTGAATTTAACTTTCTAATCAATAGGAATACGGAATTAAACATATGCAAATGAAGACTTTTATAAAAATAAGCTTAGCTTTTATAACACTCATTTCCCTGAATGGGTGTAAAGATTTTCTTGAAGAAGACTTGAAGACAGAGCTGGCACCTACTAACACCTTTACCGGTACGTATGGCTTTGAGGTGGGCAGTGCGGGACTATATGCATTGACCCGTTCGGAGTATAATACCTATGGAGAAGGGGGCGCTTATATCCACAATGGTGCTTGTCCGTATGAAGCCTTGCAGGCGGCAACGGATATTGTGGATGTCATCAACAGCGACGCTTCGTTGATGCCTTTTGCTAACCTGACCTTGACGCCCTCCCAGCAGTTTGTAACAACCTATTGGAATTGGGCTTATCACCTGATCTCTTCGGCAAATGAAATACTGGTATATGCGGATCAAAACACAAACTGGGATGCGCCGACGGATAAAGCACGTTTTCAGGCTGAGGCCCGATTCTTTCGCGCTTACGCTTACCGTACGCTGGTGTACCTCTATGGAGATGTACCGTATGTAGAAACTATTTTATATGATTTTCAGCTGAATTTTACCCGGACACCCAAAGCTGAAGTGCTGGAGCATATTGTGGCTGACCTGCAATTTGCAGCGGAACATCTTCCGGAAAATCCGGATCAGGTTAAAGATGGTAAATTGACGAAATGGGCGGCTTATCACTTATTGAGTGAAATGTACCTATTACAGGGCGAATACCAACTGGCTGAACAAGCTGCCTTAGCCGTTATTAATAGCGGACGCTATGAGTTGATGAAAAATCGTTTCGGAGCCAAACAAAATACGGCCGGGGATGTATTTAGCGACCTGTTTATCGAAAATAATCAAAATAGGCAATCAAGTGGCAACCGGGAAAGCATCTGGGTATTGCAGTTTGAATTTAACACGGTAGGTGGGGGCACCAACTCGGATGATTGGACACGCAGGGCGTGGAATCCCAAGTATCAGGATGTGTTAGGTTTTGTGCTGGCCGACACCTTAGGTGGACGTGGCCTGGCGCAAATCGTTCCGATGAAATGGTGGGTAGGCACTCAAGGAACCAATGCTACAGGTAATGTTGCCGGTATTTTTGATGCAACAGACATACGCAACTCGAACTATAATATTAAACGCAATTGGTATTATAACAACGTAAATGAGGCCTCCTTGTACGGTAAAAAAGCGACTATCACGGAACAAACCTGGTTCACAACCAAGTCCTTATTCCCTGCGGTAACGAAGTTTTTCTATGGCCGGGCTGAGAACCTAAGCCTCACCGGCAGTTATAAAGACCGCATGAAATTTCGTTTAGCGGAAACCTACTTGTTGCTTGCAGAAGCTTACCTAGGGCAAAATAACCCGGCCAAAGCAGCCGAGGCGGTCAATGTAATACGGGCACGTGCGGGGGCGTCTTTAATCGACGCCGGTGCGATGACGATGGACTTTCTGTTGGATGAGCGTATCCGGGAATTAGTAGGAGAGGAAAGTAGACGATTTACCTTGGTGCGTACCAAGAAGCTGGTTGACCGCGTAAGGATGTACAACAATGCCATCAAAGGTAAAATACAGGATTATCATGCGCTGTGGCCGATACCACAGGTGATTATCGATGCGAACCGTGATGCTGAATTCCCACAGAATCCCGGATATGGCCAATAGACGCGGATAGCGAATGATACACACTTATGACGATTCGTAAATATGCTATTTCCATAAATCAATTTAATATAAATCTTTAAGTAAAAATTATGACAAAATTAGATGGTAAGACGGTCATCAAATCTGCGTTGATGCTGATTCTCGGTTTTCAGTCATTTGGCTGCTCGAAAGAAATTACTAATTATGCAACAAGCGATCATGGAGACAATACGCTTGTACAACCTAGCTATAACGACAGTTCGGTGTTGCGCAATCCCTTAAATGGTTGGGTGATGTACGCGGCGCGTACCGCCGATGAATCGTATTGGGATACGGAATTTTATGTACCGGACTTAGGTAAAAAAGTAAAGGCCATCGACTACGCCTCGGCCTGTTATGTCCGTACCAGCTGGGCATCCCTGAACCCGAGCGACGGAGTTTATGCCTGGAATGATTCTACTTCCAGAATTGCAAAATTAATCAAAGGAGCGGAAAAGCGGGGTGTGCCCATCGCTTTCCGTATTGTAGTAGATGGACGTGATCAGGGCGCCAATACACCACAGTTTGTCTTCGACGCCGGTGCGAAATATTATTTAGAGAACGCACGATTTCCTGATCGGAAAACCCCCATACCTCAGGATCCTGTTTTCCAACGATATTATGCCAAGTTTATCGAAGCTTTAGCCACCGAATTTAACGATCCGGATCGTACGGCATTTATTGATGCTTATGGTTTAGGCAAATGGGGAGAGGCGCATAATGTGATCTATGAAGATCCTGCGACTTCTACGGGTGAAAATACAGAAAGACTTAAAGAGGAGGTTTTTAATTGGGTGACCGACTTGTACGCGCGAACCTTTACCAAGGTTCCCTTGGTGATTAATTACCACCGATTGGTTGGGCATCCGGCGAGTTGGGGAGCCCCCAATGCGAATAGCGACAAATTATTAGCGAGTGCGATTAACAAAGGATACAGCTTGCGGCACGATGCTTTCGGTATGACTGATTATTATCAAAGCTGGGAAAAGCAGTTTGCTAAAACATGGAATTATAAACGACCAATTATTATGGAGGGCGGTTGGATTACCACGGGCACACACCGCTATTGGATTGACCCAAGTGGTAAATACCGCGAGGGGCATCCCGAAGATGTAAGACAGGGAGAGTTTGACGCATCGGCCGAAGCACATGTCAACATGATGGATTTTCGTGTTGGTGGGGAAACCGCTTCCTGGTTTGAGAAAGCCTTCACATTGGTCCGGCGTTTTGTGTCTGAAGGTGGTTACCGATTATATCCCGATGAGCTATACCTACCTGAAAATGTCAATCGTGGAGCGGAGGTAACTATTAGCCATCGTTGGAAAAATATGGGCTGGGGTTATTTTCCCAATAATATCCCGCAATGGAACTACAAGTATAAGGTTGCTTTTGCACTTTTGGACGGGAATAACCAGGTGAAAAAGGTGTTTGTAGATACCAACAGCGAACCTTCCAATTGGTTAATCGGAAATCCGGTGTCTTATGATTTCAAACCAACGGTAGATTTGCCCGCCGGCACTTATGCCTGGGCTGTAGCGATAGTGGATACGTCCAAAGGGAATAAACCGGCCATAGAGCTTCCGGTTGACGATGAGGTGACAACGGAGGGATGGTTAAAGTTACTGGATGTACGGGTGAATTAGCCAATTAACCAATTAGCCAATTGGTTAATTGGCTAATTGGTTAACGGCTACCGTTAATCCGTTAAGTTGTTAAATCGTTGAGACGTTGAGTTGTTAAGTAGTTGAAACGTTAAGTAGGTTTTTTTCTATGAGCGTTTCTTCTCAAAACCCACAACCGGCAACTCATAACCAATAACCAACAACTAACAACCGGTAACTAATAACCAACAACTAACAACCGGTAACTAAAAACCAACAACTAATTTCCGGTAGCCACAATAGCCCATCCATTGGCAACTGCCCGCGGCGTTCCGTCCGATGGGCGGTTTCTGATCTCGTATGATGTACTTGATGGATTGTTTATGAGAAAGGTGGACGAACCGCCACCATCGAGGTTGATCGACTCCTTGACGCCTAAGGCATGCATGAGCTTGCCTAGATCGGTGAAATTGATGCCGTAAGAATAGTCGTATTTCCTTCCGTCTACCACCATAAAGTATAACTTATTGTCTGCCGTAAATCCTACAGCGGTACGAGGTTCTACGGAAGCGTCGGTGTGGCTTACCGGTTCACCGTCTTTTACTACGCGTTGATGACCACCAAGTGCATGGAAGATCTCGGCTTTTTGTGCTTTATAATCGCTGTCATCCCCCAGCATTAATTGACCTGATTTGCTGACACCGAAAAAGGTCCAGCCCGCCGGGATGGTGCTACGAATGGCTTGCCCCGATAAGTATACAATGCCACGCGGCTCGCCTGTTGTGGCGTTGAAGAAGTCGGCATTGGAAGCAAAAAGCACCTTGGATGTCGAATCTACATGTTTTACCATTTCTGGAACGGATTGACGGCCATAGGCGGTTGCGCCGTTGGGTGTTAAGGGATGTAATTGAATAGTGGACTGATTCATGTCGGCCTCTACTATAAATATCCGCATGGTATGGCCGTTTATATCTTGGTAGTGAATGTCCGTCTCCTGCACGCCCGGGTATAATTCTAAGGTCGTATCGCTATATACGCGATGAATCAGCGTGCTGTTTTCTTGCAGGCGAAGGGTCAGTTCGCTTCGTGTGTGATCCAACACCCGGATGGTGCCCTTTTCGTCTTTTTCGCAACTTGCGAGGGAGCTAAGGGCGAGAATAAACCATAGTGCCTGTTGCTTTATGTTCAATTTCATGTTTGATGCTGTTAATGGGTTAGTAACCTTCGTTCTGTGTGAGATTCGGATTCACCTCACGCTCGTAATCGGGTATCGGAAATTTGGTTCGATAATCTTCAATACCCAACACCTCCACGGCTTTACCCGTGCGGACCAAATCGAACCAACGAAAACCTTCTGCGAGTAGCTCCCGTCGCCGCTCGAGGGCTACGGCTGCTTGGTATTCGGCCTCGTTGGAAGGATTGATGGCCGAGAGGTTTCTTGCGGCTCTCAATGCGTTTAACTGCGGCAGTCCTGCCAAACCTTTCCCCTCGGCTGCAATTAAATACATTTCGCCTAGGCGGATAACCGGAATGGGGTCGGTTCCTGTTTGGCCGCTGGGGTATTTATTGATTACATTCAGTGAACTCACCGTTGCGATGCTCATGTCTTTGCGGTTGTCGCCCTCCTCAAATAGGTTCATCACTTCATCGGTTGGTTTATAAACGTATGAGCCGCTTACGTCATGCGCATAAGTATAAAATAAAGTGCTTAGGGTAATGCTCGATTCTTCGGTTAGATTTTTAAAGGAGAATATTTCTTCGGTGTTTTCCGTATGCCTGAATATTTTGTCGAACCGATCCAATGAAAAGCTCCCGGAGGCAATCAACTCTTCTGCCACTTGGGCCGCTTCTGCCAGTTTGTTTTGTCCGAGCAGGACGCGAGCTAGCAAAGCCTTTGCTGCTTGCTGCGATACGTAGTAATAGTCACCTTCGAAAGCCGGTGCTTTTTCCAGGGCTATCGCTAAGTCGGCCTCGATCTGGCTCCACACAGCGCTCGAAGGATCGCGCGATACGCGTTCAGTGGTGTTTTCCAAGATCAAGGGCACGTCGCCCCATCGGCTTACCAAATTATAATAGATATAAGCACGGAAGAAGTGGGCGGTACCTTCAATCCGCGTGCGTTTGTCAGATTGCGGCAAACCGGCCATGATATGGAGGACGTTGTTGACCTGGTACAGCGATTGGTATAGGCCACTCCAGTTGTTGTTGACCAAATTATAGTCGGTACGCAGGATGTTACGGATAAAAGCGAGCTCGCTTCCGCCCGAAGCATTAATCAGGTTGCCGCCTACTAAATCGAACATAATGTAGGATTCTCTTCCTTGATTGTTTTGCACGGCATTATACATACCGTTTAACAAGGCATCCATGTCGCGCTCGTTTACCGTTTCAGGTGCTACTGAAGTTTGCGGATAGAAGTCGAGTTTTGTACAGGAAGAGAAGGATACCAGCATCAAGACTGCCAGGATGTTGGTAATTGCTGTTGTTTTATACATGCTTAATTTTTTCTTCATTAAAATCCAATATTAACACCAACATTGAAGCTGCGCAGTTGCGGTAAGATCAAGTTATCCTGTCCGATAAACTGCGGATCGAAGTCATTGGTTACTTCCGGATCGAAGCCGCGGTATTTGGTCCACAGGTGCAGGTTATCACCCTGTACATATACCCGTAGTCGTTTCATGCCGATTTTATTTGCAACCTGTGTTGGCAAGGTGTAACCAAAATTTAATGCCCGTAAGCGGATGTATGAACCATCCTCTAAGAAGCGGGAAGAATTTTGGGTATTCCAACTATTGCCGTAAATGGCACGCGGGGTTGTATTGCTGGTTCCAGGTCCGGTCCAACGCTCATTAGCTACTCGCTCGGTCATGTTCATGAAACCGCTACCCAAGCGGTCGGTGTTGACCCGATAACTTGCATACACCTTGTTACCGTAAGAATAGGTGAAAAAGATGTTGAAGTCGAAGTTCTTAAAGCGGAAACTGTTGTTCCATCCACCGTAGAAATCCGGGTTGGCAGTGCCCACAATTTGTCGGTCAGACACATTGATGGCTCCGTTACCATCCAAATCTTCATACATCACATCGCCCGCACGTACCCCATTTTTATAGAGTGATTCCGGCACTTCCTGGTCCGACTGGTAAATTCCGAGCTGTTTATACATATAGAAGCTACCTACTTCCTGCCCGACCTGCAGGGTCATGTTAGCGCCGATTAACAGCGCTTCGTCACCAATCAGGGAGGTCAGCTTGTTTTTGATAAAGGAGATGTTGAAGTCGGATGACCATTGGACGGGTCCTAGCGGGACCTGTGCGTTCAGCAAAAACTCCCAACCCTTGTTTTCCATTGAGCCGATATTGCTGATGATCGAAGTAAACCCGGAAGTGGAAGGCTCGGGTTTGCTGTATAATAAGTTATCTGTTTTCTTGATAAAATAATCGGCCGTCAGATTCAGTTTGCCACCGAGCAAACCAAGGTCAAAGCCAGCTCCATATTGTCGGGCCGTTTCCCATGTCAGATCGCGGTTACCATTAGTGCTGACACCGATACCGCTTTGATTATTGTAATTGCGTCCTCCGCTCATTTGGGCATGGTAAGCGTAGCTGCTGATACCATCTTGATTACCCGTTTCACCATAACTGCCGCGAATTTTGGCTGTTGTACCGGCAAGCGACCAGAACGGTTCGCTGGAGATATTCCAGCCGGCGGATACCGATGGGAAGTAGCCCCAACGCTTATCCGGATGGAACTTGGACGAACCGTCCGCACGTAAGGATAGGCTCAGTAAGTATTTATCATCCCAAGATAGATTGGAACGACCGAATATCGACATCAAAGCACTTTCCGTCAAGCTAGTCCCTGCCGAAAGAATGGAGGCAGCTACCGAAAGCTGTTGGAAGGAAGGAGAAGGAAAACCGCTACCTTCTATGTTGGAGCTGGACAGGTTGAGGCGCTGATAGGAGTAACCCAATAATCCTTCCACACTAAGTTTATCGAAGGTTTTATTGTAATTCAAGGTGTTCTCCCATAAGATATTGGGTGTAAAGCGACGATTGTCGTATTTTACGCCGATGCCCGTTCCATAAGGATGGTCTTCGGCATAGTAAATATTGTCGAGGGTATAAGTTAGATCGGTACCCAGCATGGTCTTGAATTTCAGTCCATCCGTAATGGTGGCCGTACCGAAGAAAGATCCCAAAAATCGGTAATTATCCAGCGATACGTTTTGCTCATTGATAATCTGGAAAGGATTGTGATAGATCAATTCGTCGGTACCGCCTAAATAATATTCGCCATTTGGCTTAAAAGGACGATCGAAGGGACGTTGGAGCAAAGAACGCCCCATCATGGTGGTTCCTAGGTTCGATCCCGGCACGCGTTTATTCTTGGAATAACTATAGCTGGTGTTTGCCCCGAATTCGAGCCAGTTATAAAGCTTATGCGTTAAATTGAGTTTACCGGTATAACGCGTAAACTTTTGGTCGATAAAGGCTCCTTCCTGACTGAGGTAATTGCCGGATAAGTATACGCTGGTTTTATCGGTACCACCGGTAAAGGATAAGGACAAACTGGTGGTATGGGCCGGACGTGTAATCAGATCAAACCAATCGGTGCCCGGTTCGCCCGGAAAGGGGTTTTCCTTGCGCTCCATGTAATTTTTAGCACCGGGGGTGTAATCGTACTGTGTATTAAAATTGTCGATCGCCTCATTGATGACCGACAGGTATAGATCCGGATCGGCCATTTTCATTTTATCCGTATTGGGCACTACCGATACACCGGTAAAAGCGTCAACGCCAAACTTGGTTTGATTGGCCTTGCCTGATTTGGTGGTAATGAGGATGACGCCGTTGGTGGCGCGACTTCCGTAGATGGCTGCCGAGGCTGCATCCTTCAGCACTTCCACCGATTCGATGTCGCTCGGATTCAACAGCGCGAGCGGATTCATGTTTTCACCAAAATTCAGTAAAGCAGCATTTTGGTTCACGACGGGTATTCCGTCGATTACATAGAGCGGCTCGTTCGTTGCACTCAAAGAGCCGATACCACGGATGGATACCCGATTTACCGTACCCGGGCTACCGGAACCGGCGCTCACCTGGACGCCGGGCATGCGCCCTTGTATCAGTTGGTCCGGACTTAATGCAGGTCTCGCATTTTCTTCGGTCGGTTTGAAAGATGATACTGCCGCTGTGAGGTCGCGCTTTTTCTGCTGACCATAACCAATAACAACCACTTCCTCTAAATCCGACAAATCGATTTTCAAGACTACCTGCAGCTGGTTTTGGCCTGTCATCTTAAGCTCCTGCTTTTGATAGCCGATCAAACTAAAAACCAGCACATCGCCTGTGCTTACCGGTAACTGAAAACGTCCTTGTGTATCACTTGTTACGCCGCGTGTGCTTCCTTTTACGATAATGCTGACCCCCGTCAGTGGATTGCCTGTCGTATCCCTTACCTGTCCGCTAACTGGCTGCGGTTGGAGGCTTGGCTTCCTGGGTTCGACTTGCCTTTCATCTCGTTTAAAGAGAATATTGCGATCGACAATTTTATAAGAGATGGGTAAGTTCTTTAAGCAGGCTTCCAATACTTCTTCTATGGGTCTTTGCTGCAGGTTTAAACTCACCTTCTCGGTAGTGAAACTCGGATCATCGTAAAGGAATACATATTCCGTTTGATTTTCGACCAATTTGAATACTTGGTCTAAGGGCATGTTCGTTACTTTCAACGACACATTTTGTGCATAAGTCGATGCACTCACTTGGATAAATACCGAAAGTAGTAAACCGACAATTAGTTGAAATCTCATGATGAATTTCAGTTGATTAAATGTTCGTGGAGGCGGCCACCGTAATGACGTAGCCGTTGCATGAAATACTAATTTCATTAACTTTGTAAGGTTTGAGTTTAATTTAATTTGTTTAAGTTCTTCGAATCATTGGCTCAAGCATGTGCGTCTTCTGACTGCCATCAGAAGACGCTTTTTTATGAAGCCTTTCTAGGTAATCTTTACGGTTTCATCGTGTTCATTTTTTTGTTTAACATCGGTTTCTTTGTTTTATTGAATGATAATTTGTTTGACACCGTTAACAGTCTCGATCCGGCAATTGAGCTTATAGAAGGATAGAATCTCCAAAACCTTGGACGCATGTGTATTGCGGTATACCTCGCCTGATAAGGTAATTTCCGGCTTTTTGCCTTTAAAGACGACTTCTACATCATACCAACGGGATAGCTGCCGCATCACCATGCCGATATCTGCCCGGTTAAAGCTGAATTTGCCGTTCTTCCAAGCTACCGCATCCGAAACATCTGCTTGTTTTACGGATAAGTGGCTTTGGCGGTCGAGCGCTGCCTGTTGCCCGGGCCGGAGCATGACAGTCTTGTGCTCGGCGGTTTCGGCTACGCGAACAGAACCTTCTATTAATGTGGTTTTCACCACCGGTTCATCCAGGTAGCTGTTGATATTAAATTGCGTACCTAAGACTTCGACGATTTGCCCTTTGGATTCGACGCGAAAGGGACGTGTCGCATCTTTCGCCACCTCAAAATAGGCTTCGCCTTCTAACTTTACCAGTCGCTCTCCCAAGTTGCCGTTAATGGCGTAGGTTATGCTGGAAGCCGCATTTAGCCACACCTTGGTACCATCAGGCAGCACTAAATGATATTGCCCGCCCCGTGGGGTACGCATGGTATTGAACCGGGGTATGGTTGCGTCGCTTGTATTGGCTCCGCCGAGTTGATAAACCAATTCCCCATCCACATTTTTGAAGATGGCATGTGTACCCTCTTGCGCAATTTCCCCATTCGGACTGCCGTCTAATATGATTTCTTTGCCATTGGCTAGCTTAAGGATGGCCCGGTTTCTGCCCGGTGCGATATCGGGTTGACTTGCTATGGTAGCGGTTTTGCTACTACTTTTAAATCGGTCAGATGGCTTAAATTGATAATACATACCCACTGTTAGTAGCAGCACAGCGGCAACGGCTGCGGCATAGCGATACCAAGGGGCTATTCGCCGAATCGGGGATCTCCTCAAGCGATTTCTTATGTCGATTATATCTTCTTCTACCTGCTCTTTAGCAGGTTCTTCTGCTTGGATATCCAATTGCCCATACCATTGTTCCACCCGCATACGCTCCTCCGGCGTGCATTCGCCGGCGAGGTAGCGTTTCAACAGTTTCTTAATGTCTTCGTGTTCCTCCATGTGTACTGCGGGGTTGCTTTTAGGGGATAGTACCTTAAGTCTTCCCTTGGGCGTAAGAGAAAATTAATTTTATTCTTTCAAGTAAATAATGTTGGCTACGGGGCGTTGCCCCTCATGGTCGAACTGCTTGTTATCACTGGGATGATTGACGACACCATTTGCCGTTGCTCCTTTCACGTAGAGCGTGCTGCTTCCTCCGCCATCTACGTTCATCGCATGTTTTGCGCCTAACCAGCGTAGCGTTTGGGTTAATTCGCTCAAATTCATGCCCGCGGCTTGGTTGTTTCGACCGTCTACTACCAGAAAGATTAGTTTGTTCTTGCGGGTAATGGCTACCGCGCTACGGGGATGACGGTTGGTGTTAAAGGGATTGTTGGCAAGTGCCGCATCCTGTCCGCGGTGGATTAATAGAGGTCCGGATAGGAGGATATTCGGTTTACTGCTCTGTTCATAGTTTACGGCTGAATCTGGTTGTATTTCAATGGCTTTTTTATCGATCAATAGGATCGCATTGGCACGGTCCGTTTTCTTTTTGGTGGTATTTACCACGTGGTTATCCACCTTTACATAATCCCAGGAACCGCCATTTTTCATATCAAAAAAACCACCATTGATAGCCACCAAAGCGCCCGCTTCCGTGGCAAATTCGGAGGTTTTTTTCAGCTCTTTTGGATCAGCTGCGAGGTGGATGTTCTTTCGGTGTTTTTTCAGGTCGATCTCCACGAGGTTGATTTCCTGCTGGCTTCCAAAGAGTTTTTCAAAATGGCCCTGTTTCCAGGTGACGCCTTTTTTGATGGGAATAATTTTCCATTCTTTATTAAGTACGGCAACGGAATCTGCGGATTGTCCGAAGACGAGAAGTTGGCTAAGGAGCAGGAAGCTGAGTAGGATAGGTGCTGTTTTTTTGTTCATATCGCGTTTTTATAGAGATAGTACTGCAACAGCGCCTTAGGGCGTAAAAGAAAATAAAAAATTTAAGAGCCTGTTTAAATTTGTATTATAAAATTTGTTATAGGCTATTTTTGAGTGAACCAAGGCAAATTTAGCAGGGATAGCAGGAAGCCTATCTCGATAAATTTAACGCAGGTGCAGCCAAAAAGGGCATAAGAAAATGATTAGATAAATTCTAAACGGGCTCTAAGGAAGGAGGAAATAGGCGAGGGAGAGCAGGGTTCCAAATTTGGGTCGGAGTACCTTTAGCGCATTGTTCACATGTTTTTTTACGGTGGTTTCTGAAAGGCCGAGTTCCTGGGCAATTTCCTTGTGGGAGAGATGGGATTGACGGCTCATACGAAAGACTTCCTGCATTTTTTCGGGTAAGCGTACGATTTCGTTTTCGATCAATTGGCCGAGTTCTTTCTCCCGTACCAGGTAGTCTGCCGTGGTATTGTCGTGTGTATTCACCGCTGCGAGGGATTCAAAATAAACCGATTCCACTTTTTTATGAGCGATTAATTTAATAACGCGGTATCGCAGGGTGGCATAGAGATAGCCGGCTAAGGGGCTCTGGGGGCTTAGTGAGCTGCGGTTTTGCCAGAGTGCCGCGAAGACCTCTTGCAGCAGATCTTTGACTTCGTCCCGATTGTTCAATTTTTTACAGGCATGTGCATAAAGTGGCCGGGAGTAGCGTTCATAGATTTCTAAATAAGCCGCGTAGTCGTCTCGCAGCATGAGCCGTATCAATTCATGTTCATCATACGATTTATAAGACAGCTTCGCCATAGCAAGACTATAGATAACGGAGCCAAAATTATCAAAAGGCTATCAAGTTTATAGTTATGGCAATATTAATAAAACTTTAAAGTTTTTTAAATTTTCTTTTCAAGATGTAGGAAAGTATTAGCTATACAGTTGGGTCGTTTTTGCCATGGCTTCGTGTAAAGTGTGTCTTATGACGATTGACAATGTGTATTTTTAATATGAAAAATCGTGCGTGCGATTGTTCTTTTGTTGCCTATTTACAGTAGGACTAAACAAGCTATATTTATAACATGATACAGAATTAAAAGTCACTCTAAATTATAAACCGTTTAAATTATGTTAGGTCGCATTAAACTTCATTTGTATAGCGGTGAATTCTCAAACCGACTCAGACGTAGACATCAAGTTTTATGGCAGGAGGCGGAGCCGCTCAAAAAATTATGGTTAACAAAGAACAATTCTATTGATGATTGGCGTGATGAGAACTTGTGGCAAAGACGACTAAGTAATAAACTCAATGCTAAAGAATTTGCACAACTACATGGAGCTAAGACATCAGCTCTTTATTGGAAAGGCCGTGATGTTGAACGCATAGACTTTGCTTCACTTCCTGCTCAATATGTGATCCGTCCTACTTTCGGGAGTGGGTGCACGGGAGTCTTTTTAATGGATAATGGATTCAATTTATTTGATAACAAGTATTATTCTGAACAGGAAATTGTTGCTATACTGAGGAAAAATGTAAAAGAGCTACCCAATCAATGCATTTTAGTTGAAGAGTTTTTAACGAACGAAGCAGGAAAACATGTCATCCCGACCGATTATAAATTTTTTTGCTTTAATGGAAAAATTGCTGGCTTGAGCGTTATCAATCGGCAAGGGCCTCACGATGGAACAAGTGCTTTTTTTAACGAACATTGGATTCCGATGGAGCCACTAACTATATCTTACCCATATCCTTATAAGTTCGGACAAAGCAAACCAAAATGCTTCGAAGAAATGGTTGAGCAAGTGAAAAAACTGAGTAAGCTCTACGGAATATTTGTACGGATAGACTTTTACGCGACTTCAAATGGCCCTGTATTCGGTGAGTTTACGCCGACACCGGGCTTAGGGAGGGGATTCACCAAATATGCCGAAAAATTGTTCACGTTATATTGGGACGAGCACTGCCCAGGTCAAATTTAATATAGGCGATTGATAAGTACCGGCTCTTTTGCACCGGGCATCGTAGATATTAAGTGTGGAGTTAGAAAGTTTATGACACTTTTTCATGAAACTCCGGTGCTCCCTTTCCCATTGATAGAGGCTCCCCATGAAAGATACCTTTTAAATGCTTCAGCGACAAGGATTCCCATTCGTATACTTGTAAGTTGTTGACTTCAAGTTCCTTTGTGATGGGATTTTCGGAAATAATATGATCGTTTTCTAATGCAATATATCTAAAAGTTCCTGTACAGTCAGTCTGCACATCGGTTTCCAGTAGGAAACCTAATGATTCTAACGTTAAACACATAAGGGGCGGTATTGATAACTAGTTAGTTACAAAAGCTATACCAAGCTTCGCTCTTTCCTATGGATTTAACAATTTTTATGTTTTTAAAAGAACGTTTTTGGTTTGTTCGAAAGAAAAAAGCTCCAGTTTTCACTAGAGCTCTGAACAATTAGACTAATATGAAGTATGTACATTAAAGTGAACACTTGTACACGATGAATGTTTGGAAAAATAATTGTTTTTTTTACGTTTTTATCGGTCTGCTGATAACGAGAAAAAACCTTGAAGAAAGGCTATGTAGCCTCTTCAAGGTTTTCGAAATCTGAAATATTAATATCCCGGATTTTGGGTTAAATTATTGTTTCCGGAAATAGCCTGTGTGGGTACCGGGAACCGTTTCAGGTGATCAGATTGCGAGGCTTGATGATCCCACCAGTTTTCGGTGGTGAACATATTCCAACGGATCAGATCTGTACGTCTGCGACCTTCGCCCAGAAACTCGATACTCCACTCATCTAAAAAGCGGTATTTATCGAAATTATCGACACGTACCGGATTGGGATCCACCCCGTTCTCGAAGTTGCGCCTCCGTACGGTATTGATGAGTTCGGCAGCACCGGCCAGATCTCCGCTGCGCCATTTGCATTCGGCCAGTATATAATACACTTCGGTCAGTCGCAAAACCGGATTATCCGCTCCCCAACGCAAGGTGTTTTCGGCTAAAGTGGGAATGGGCACTTTTACTAATCGAATACCGGTATTCTCCTCGCCCTCCGACATTTTAGAAGGAAGCTGAGAAATACCGCTGTACTTTTTGCCTGGACCAACCTCGCTGAAACGCCCCACTTGGTCGCGTAGCACCAGTGCTTTATCTTTATACTCCTGGGTACCGACAATTACACCGCCATCAGGTTTCAGTTGCGGCCCGTTCAGAAACATTCCTTCGTAATTGCCGCTCCCTAAGTAATGGT
Source organism: Olivibacter sp. LS-1 (assembly GCF_008245145.1). Lineage (GTDB taxonomy): Bacteria > Bacteroidota > Bacteroidia > Sphingobacteriales > Sphingobacteriaceae > Olivibacter > Olivibacter oleidegradans. The sequence goes on from NZ_CP041643.1 coordinate 1,574,241, forward strand.
AGGGTCTTTTGCGAAGATCAGCTGCATCAAATTTTTCAAATGGTGAACCCAGTTTCCACTCATTTTTATATAAGCTGGAATCGGGGCGCCGGGACGGGCTTAAATGCGTGCCGTTGTCGGCCCCCATATCCTGATCAAAATATTGTCGGCTGTTATAATGATAGAAATTGCCGTAAAACCAATCGTACTGTAGCTTGTTGAACTCGGAAGGGATGGACCAGATGATTTCAGGCGATTCATTGTTTTTAAAGCTGTGTGGGCCATACCAGGTCGGATCGAGCTGGTAAGAGCCGTATTGACCATCGATAATAGCCTGTGCTAGTTGCTGGGCTTCGGCGTACATAGGTTTACCAATGTAGGCCTCGGCGTTAAAATAGAGTTGGGTTAGCATCATGGCTGCGGCCGCTTGCTTCAACTCACCTGCTTCCTTCTGTCCGGCTTCCTTCTTGGGCAAAGTCTCCATAGCCGTTTTTAATAATTGTTCAATGTGATTGAAGACCTCCTGATCGGTATTGCGCGGTAAACTCTCTCCTTCCAGGTTATTGAAGATAGGCATTCCTCCAAAATAGTCTAGGCCGCGTAAGTAGAAATAGGCAATCAGCGTATTAAGCTGGTTTACGTGGGATGTCTGATCTTCCGGTGTCAAAGCAAATTTGGTATAGTCCAACTTCTCCAAATCGCTGCGTGCATCCAACGCCAAGGCGATGCCCATCAATGTACCACGCCAGGTTCCCCAGATCCATCCTTCATCAGGCGTCCACGTGTGGTAATGAAAACGTTCATTCGTACCGCCATTGTACCAGTGGGGTCCTTTCGTTGTAATGGCAAAATTGTCAGCTGTTTGTTCCTGTAACTGCCAGCGGTCTTCACCCATATACCAGCGGGCGTGGGTAAACGGACGGTTGAGGGCGGCCAGAATGTCCTTTTCACTCTTGAAAAAGGTTTCAGGAGTGACCTGGCTATAAAATTCCTGATCGAGCTTGGTGCAACTGCCTAGCAGTACCAACAGCGATAATAAGGTATATGTGAAAAGCTTGTTCATCATTGCATTTGTTAAAGGTTAAAAACTCGCCTGTAAACCGAACATAAAGGTGCGCGTGCGTGGGTACACATCGAGCTCCTCAAATCCGGGTGCTAAGCCGTTGATATTGATTTCGGGATCAAGACCGCTGTATTTGGTGAAAACGAAGAGATCTCGTCCGGTTGCATACACACGGATATTTTTAAATGGGCCGATCCATTTTTTATTAAAAGTATAACCCAAACTAATGGCATCTACCTTTAGGAAGTTTCCGTTTTCGAGCCAGTAATCGCTCAATTGTTTTTCACCTTTTACATTGGCAAGTTCATCATAAGCGCTTTTCAATACATTCCTACCGGTCACATTAGCTATGCCATAGTACATTTTGGTCATGTTAAACACATCATAGCCTAACCAACTGCGGAGATAGATGCTGGCGTCCCAATTTTTATAGGATATGGCATGATTCCAAGATAACTGTAATTTCGGGATACCATTGCCGATGAAGCGTTTATCATCGAGTTTTTTATCACTTGCCGGAATGACTTCGTTGTTTTTGTTATATAACAGCCATTGACCATCGTCGGTGAAGCCTGCAAATTGCCAGATATAGAATTGGCCAATCGCTTCACCGGGATAAAGGCGTACTGCAGTACCCGGAGATCCAGGTGCGGGGAAGTTTTTATCGTCCATAAAGGTCTGGCTGCCCCAGAGTGTGCGCAAGTTACTTTTATTATGAGAGGCCACAAGGGAAGTAGTGTAAGTCCAATCGTTCTTGTTTACTACATTGTAATTTAATTCAAACTCGAAACCTTGGTTTTCCATGCTGCCCACGTTCATGGTTGTTTTATCATGGATGGCGGGCGGTTGTGATACACTGATTTCATAAATCAGATTGTCTATAACCCGCTTATAGTAGTCGAACCGACCACTTAATTTATTATTCAGAATGGTGAAATCCATTCCGACATTATATTCTTTTTTGATTTCCCAACGGATATTCGGGTTTTGGTTGTGTTTAACACCAAAAGTACGGTTCCAGTTTCCGGCGAACGGCCACCAGGTGTCGGCCGAATACATCCGGGTTGATACCTCGGCACCGAAACCTTCGTTGCCGGTTTCACCGTAACCAGCGCGGATCTTGATGTCGTCAATAAAAGAAAGCTTACGCATGAAAGGTTCCTCGCTGAGTCGCCAACCTGCCGATACACCGGGGAAGGTGCCCCAGCGATTTCCGGGAGCGAATTTGGAAGAGCCCTCGTGACGGAGATTGGCTGTGATGATATAACGATCTTTGAACGAATAATTAACGCGTCCGAAGAAAGCGGCCAGTTTAACCCATGGGTCCTTCCAAGAGCCTAAACCCGCACGGCCATCAGCCAGCCAGGTACCTGAACCCATATCGTGTTCTTCCAGCCCATCAACCGGAAAGTTGGAGTTTTCCGCCCAGAACCCCTGTCCGTTGAAGTCCTGATAACTGTAACCGGCTACCGCGGTGATCTGATGGTTTTCGAAACGCTTGCTATAGTTTACTGTCCACTCGACTATACGGTCTTGCCAACGTTTGTATTCTTGTTTGGCATAGCCATCCACATTTTGTTCACGCGAGACACGGTGCTGCGCCGAACGGAAGAAGCTGGGATGTTCGCTGTTGTTTTTGATACCCACCATAGCGGTTGTATAAAGGTCTTCCGTCAGGTTTACTTTTAAGGTGGCATTGGCCAGTAGGTAGCGATATTGATTTTGTTTTTTACGTAACATCACTTCTGCCAAGGGATTCCAGGTATTATAGCCTCCGGTTAAGACATTATAGCCAGAGGGATCCGATGGGTCGTATGGTGAGATAGTGGGGTCTAAGCCAATGGCGATATTATAGAGGCTGTTGTTTTCATCACGGAAGTTGCCTGGCGCACTGTTCCCGGGGAAATCGGCATCTACTTGATTGTAACTGGCATTGGTGCTCAATTCCGCACGTCCATCGAAGAATTTGAAATTGGTATTGACCCTTCCACCAATTTCCCCGCGTTGCGAACCAATTGATATACCTTTGGCGTCGCGTTTGAAAAAGGTGGTGTATACATTGGCGTTTTCGGAACCACCACTTACATTTACCACTTGGCGGTGACTGAAGGGATTTTTATTTGTGATGACGTCATACCAGTCGGTACGAGCGCCATTGTCTTCTCCAAGGCCATGGGCAAGGTATTCTTCTGCTGAAAGGACATCGGGTCGTTTACGAACACTTTCAATAAAATACTCCGATGTAAAGTTAACGGTTGCCTTACCGGGTTGTGGTCGCTTGGTAGTAACCAAAATCACGCCACCGGAGGCTCGTGTACCGTAGATTGCAGCAGCCGATGCATCTCGAAGTACGTTAATGGATTCAATATCTTCTTTGGCAACGGAATTGATATCGCCCCCGGGAACACCGTCAATAACGACTAAAGGTCCTTGTGAGGCCTTGACCGAATTGACACCACGGAGCTGAATGGAAACGCTGGCGTTCGGATCAGAGCCATTATTGGAAGCGATGTTTAGACCTGGAACCTTTCCCTGAATGGCCAGTAGTGGCGATACCGTACCGGCAACCAAATCACGCTGCTTTAAGTTGGATACTGCGCTGGTAAGCTCACGTTTATCCAACGAGCCATAACCAACCACCACCACTTCTTCCAAGTTGTTTGCATCTTCTTGTAATTGAATGTTTAGATTTTGCTGATCGGTAACAGCAACTTCTTTGGTAATGTAACCAAGCGATGAAATAACGAGGGTTACCGGTACCTGGGGTAAGGCGAGCTCAAAGAGCCCATCTTGATTGGTTGATGTACCTCCCTGCATGCCTTTAATTTTAATACTGGCACCGATCAGTGGCATTGTTCCGTTTACATTCGTGATCTTTCCACGGATCGTCCGCTGCTGAAGCGATGTTTCATAAGCTGACCGAATAACCGGTCGGGCAGCTGCATAAAGGCTTTCCCTAGCCACTGCGCAGCTGAGAATGGGAATGCTGCATAGCGCAATCCATTTGCTGTGTTTTGTCATAAATTTAAGATTTGTTTTGTGTTTATAATGATGTTTAACTAATGGGCACCAAGTTGTTATTCTTCGTAATATGCAATAGAAAATGCTTGAAATCGGTTAAAGGGTCGGTTACAAATGAGGTAATTCGTCGGTTTTTCATTTCGTTCTAAAAAGCTTGGTTAGCTAGCTTACATATGTTGATTCGCTACGAATAGTTTCTTTTTGTTCCTAATTCGATTTAGCAAATGTTTTGCAATATTACGAATTATTTCTTTTTGCCGAGGATAAGGTGTGCCTCTAATCAAATTCCCATATCATTTTTACATTAGCGATCAGTATGAGAAGAGGTTAGGACCTTATGTATATCGATTGGTTAATGCCTCCGGATCCGCTGCCTTAAAATGAAAAACGCCCAGCTTTTGGGGATGCTTGGACGTTTTTCTATTTTTAATCAACCTAAACCTTACTAATAACTAATCAAAGCTTGTGCCAAAAGAAGAATCGCTTTTGTAACAGATTTGTAGCAATCTGCTGTCGGCGATCAGCCATCGGCAGTCAGCTTTGGTTTATGTTAGTCTACTTGCCAGTAGGCAGGTGTCACTGTCACTGCTACTACTTCACTACTTCCAAATACCGTCCGAGCCAGTACGGGAGTAACCAAATATCACCCGCACTAAACTCTTCCGTTCCGTTGCTATCTTCATCCAAAATAAAGGTTGTTCGATTATGTCGGTGGACGGGGCGCTCTTTGGGCGAAAGAACGGCATCCGTGCTTTGATTCATAAAATTCTCCTCCAAGTGCCTGATATCTTTTCGGACACTGTTCGTCACTTGCCAGTTGATCAGATCCAAGGGGAATTCGCGCAAAAACCATAGGGATGCATCCCTGTCAAAGTTCTTTTCGCCAACCATAGCAGCGAAGAAATTCCACAGCGCATCTTTTTCCGGTCGTTCGAATTCCCAGTGATCCAGAATTGCTTTTCGAAAATTATTCTTTAATGTATCATTTAAGGCATAGCGATACAAGCCCCAATAGCCTAAAAAATACATCTCATCGTCGGAGTGATTCCACCTTTCAGAAAGCATCTTGCTATAATCATCAGCTTTTTCATCGGCTTGTCCAATACCTTTCATCGGCCGCATCAGGTTTTCATAGTATCCGTGCCTGTCCATTAATTCCCACGCCTTATCTCGGTATTTTTCTTTTTTAGTGAAGTAATAGGCTGATTGTAACATGGATATGATGTTGGACGAGTTTAATTTTCGATCGCCTATGTTTGTCGGAAATTGATTGACATAAGCGGGGTTCCACTTCCCCCACAACGTCGGCTTTCCGTCATGGTCGACAAGATAAAGATCGTTAGCCACAATATGCGACATCAGGGAATCCATCAGTGTAACGGCTTTTTCTTTCACCCAAGGGTCGTTTACCACCTCGGCCAGCACCGAAAAAACAAAAAGATGACCGATTGCCTCATCACTACTGGTAGTGGATTTCCAGCTCCACCGACCATCAGGCGCATCCAACCAAACCTTGCTATCGGCAAGATCTGTCTTGTGACCGATTCGTTCGAATGATCGTGATGGAAAGCCTTTTAAAGGATTCACGCTATAAAGGCGCTCCATGGCCAATAAAGATTCGCGGCAATTCAGCAAGGCATCGGAATCTTTGGTCGTAGCGTAACGGAAGGCCTCCGCTGCCAGATACATAGACGTCCATAAACCGTCATTATCAGAATCGGACAAAATGCCTGTTCGTAAATTTCCTTCCTTCAAGCCTTTCAGTGTTGCATTCAAACCGTATCGAATATGCCGCTCGCGCACTTGTTTGTCATAATAGGCGGCTTTCTCTTCCAAGCTCATTGCTTTATGGTGCAAGCGGGCCAAACCTTTGTTCGTAGCTATTAACACCGTTGATTCCGGCCCTTTGGCAAGCGAATATACCGTGTCGCCGGGCAACCAGCGGCCACTTTGATAATAATCAAAAGCCCCATTCTCCTGTTGCCTAAAGGCCCCGTGCATCGATCCAAACCAAAGCGTTCCATCGACATACTGAACTGTGTTCACCGGTTGCGCCGGCAGCCGATCATCCCAGTTGCGTTGCTGTATCATCCTCACTTGTCCATCCGTTGACTTTTCTATACTGAATAGGCTATACCGATCTGATTTGGCAAGGACCAGTAGTTTTCCGGTTTCATTAAGCGTAAAGCAGCTAAAATCACTCCCCCGATAAACGGTGTGTACCTGCTTGTTTTGTAAACTATAATTATATAGGGCCTGATTACTGAGCATCCAAAAAAGCTGATTTCGCGTGTCATAGTGTACGGCTTTAATTTTATCATCTACGCGAGCATTTGCGAGCACTTTTCCATCCATCGCATAACATCTGATCTGTTGCCCATCGGTCAGAAAAACGTTTCCCGTTTCGTCCATTTCCAAAAATTTTGCCTTTGGCAAGTGATGTTTAAATAAACAGGTTCCTGCCCAGGCATTGCTATAAACCAGTTGGTTGGTCAGGTACACAAAATTGTTTTGATATAGGATGATATCTCTAAAAGTTTCCAAGGAGTCGTAACGATACGTGATGTCGGCCGATAGCCTGCCTGGAAAGAGCAATTTGCCATCAAAAGGTTTTAATAAACGACCTGCCTGCAAAAATTGAATCCGCCCATTTCGATCACTCAAAACTTTCGCATTATTCGTTTTTCGATCATGGGTGTAATATTTTATGGCATATTCCTGTTTGAACCGATCCTGGGCAATAGCCGTTCGCCATCCAAAAGGTTGAAGAGCCAAACATAGAAGCAACACTTGGTAAATCTTCTTTTTATTTAATATCATCGGGAGAAATTTTTAAATACTTTATTGATTTTTTATCGCTTGTCACATGGTAAGAATAGCTGAGGTGGATAAAGCCATCGGTCGATTGGACGATTGACGGGTAAGAACAGGAAAGTTTTTTCTTGTCGTCTGCTTCAAGCGGGGTGCTGAGTTTCCAGGAAGTGCCTTCGTCCTCGGATAAATACAAACTGAGTTGATAGCGTCCATCATCCACATCGTTACCTACCAATAGCCACCGCCCATCGAGCAAGCGAATGACCTCCACACTGGCGGTATTGGGAATCTCCGTTTTTCTTGCTACCGTCCATGTTTCACCGCCATCCATCGAGATGCTTTGTTGAATTCGTGCGGGTGCATCCCCGCTGTCGCGCATATAAGCTATAATATCGCCCTGTTTCCGTCTTATTAATGCGGGTTGGATGTTTCCCCGGCCCGCGATAGGTTTACTTGGTCGCCAACTTTTTCCATCGTCTTCGGATATGGCGATGAGAGAGCAGTTAAAGCCATCGGAATATAAAGGCAACAATATTTTATGGTCGGCCAATAGCAGGGGTTTAATGCGTGTCATCCAACCGAAGCTACGTTTGGCGGGATCTTGTGCATTGGTTACGATCATTTCATCATAACGTGGTGCGTAGGCTGCCCAGCCATGTTGTTGATCGGACAACATCGATAACTTCTCCTTAAGTTCCTGCACAAAACTGCTATCGGGTTTTAAGAGTATATTGTCCTGCCAGCCCCAGTTGGGGGCCGCACTACCTTCATATTTATCAGCTACGCGATAACGCAAGATCGACTGCTCCCAACGGTTCGCCTGTACGGCAATCCACGCGAGATACAACTGCTTTTTGTGATTCAAGAACAATACAGGATTGCAATCCGGGATACCTTTCGTATCGGCCATTAGAAAAGGCGTGGACCAAGTTTTGCTTCCTGCGCGCTTTCTGGATCCCATAATGCAAACATCATCGGCCCCTCGTTCTCCACTGCCATAAAACCAGGCAGCCAATACATCTCCGTTCGGTAAAACGGCCAAACTACTACCATGGACATGTTTTGCCTGCAAAGGAAAAATCAGGGTCGCTTCCGCCACTTTAGGTTGTGCTCGAAGCGTTATACTGAATAATAAAAAGATCGCATAAAAAATGAAATGATGTCGCATCATATGCAGGTTTGTCTTAAGTTAGCACCTTCACCAATCGGATGCTCATTATATCATACGTGGCAATATTCAAATCGGGCTACTTGAAATCAAAATTTTAGGATTGACGCAGATTGAGGTTTATTAAGCGCAAAATGCGTCACCAAGGAGGAGCTTTCACCGATAATTTCGTTGAACAATCAAATTAAACAGCTTATGTCAACGGACCTACATGTAACGCTCCTGCAGCAGGTGAAGCAGGGCGACAACAATGCCTTCAATCAATTGTACAAAGCCTACAAACTGGATGCTTTTAAATTTGCCATGCATATGCTTCGCGATACGGAAGAAGCAGAAAATATGGTGCATGATCTCTTTACCAAGATCTGGCATAACAAAAACAGGATAAAGCCCGAACAGAACTTCCGTTCCTTTTTATTTACTTGCCTGCGTAATCTCGTGCTCGACCACATCAAGCGCGAAAAACGAAATCGCATTGCTTTTCAATCCTATATCAACGAAAGTTGCCAAAAAGAGGACCCCATTGGTGTAAGGGAGCGGCGTTATCGTATGATCCAAACCGCGATGAATGCCTTAAGCGATAAACGACGGGAAATTATTTATATGTGTTTTGTAGATGGTAAATCCTATCAGGAAATAGCGGACAGTTATTCCATCTCCAAGAATACGGTCAAAAATCAGCTGGTAAAAGCAAAGCAGTTATTACGCGATCAGCTAAAACCTAAAATGCTCATTGCTTAACGTTAATATTATATTAACAAAACAACAACGTATTGTTAAACAAGTAATTATTTCAAAATTACCATTGTATTTGATAGCCTTTTTTTACTTATCCGTAGTAGTATAATTGATCAGCTAACAAAATCATCTGCTGTAAAAAGGGAAAAAATCAAAATAAGGAATTTATGAAATTCAATTTACCAAGCACGCCCAAACTGCTCATTTGTTCGCTAGCGGTGCTGTACCAGCTCGGACTACCGATAAGCGCGTCGGCTTCGGTTGGGAACGGAGCCCTGACTACCGCTGCGCACGCAGATGCCGTTTCCGTCAACCGGCAGGCTATCTCTATTCAGGGCGTGGTAACTTCGGCCACCGATGGCCGGCCGTTCCCTGGTGTTAGTATTAAAGTTAAAGAAAACGGAAGCACCACTACGACCTCCATGAACGGTACCTTCCGTATTGAAGTACCCGATGAACAAGCAATTCTCGTATTCACGTTTGTCGGTTATAAAGAAGAGGAAGTACGCGTAGGTAGCCAACGTATGTTGCGCGTGGCCTTGGAAGAACGGACGGAAGGGCTGGATGAGGTGGTGGTTACCGCCTTAGGCATCAAGCGTTCGACACGCTCATTGGGCTACTCGGTAGGGGAGTTGAGCAGCAAGGATATTAACAAAGTGGCACAGGATAATGTACTCAATAGCATTACCGGTAAGGTGCCAGGCGTTAGTATCAGCTCTACGGGCTCAACCGGTTCTTCCGTTAGCATGGTCATTCGGGGAGCAAAATCCTTGAGTTCGGATAACCAACCGCTCTTCGTAGTGGATGGTGTACCGATTGCCAACACGATTAATAATGTCAGTCAGGTAGGTACCGACAACAACGTAGATTATGGTAATGCCTTGGCCAGCCTGAATCCAGATGATATTGAAAGCATTTCGATCTTGAAAGGGCCGAGTGCCGCGGCGCTCTATGGTTCACGGGCGGGCAATGGCGTGGTATTGATCACCACCAAAAGTGGTAGCGGTTTAGATAAGGTGCAAATTAATGTGACCAGCAATACGGTATTCGATGTGCCGTACAAATACCTGGATATGCATCATCGCTTCGCCGCAGGGGTTATTCCTTTTACGCCGGAAAGTACTCCTAATGGGACGCTCACCATTGAAGAAGGATCGGCAGGCGCTTTAGGCCCCGAACTTGACCGTGGCTATCAAGCCATTCAATGGAACAGTCCGCTAGACGCGGAGGGTAACCCTGTCGCCATGCCGTTGGTCTCTCATCCGAACAATATCAAAGAATTTGTACAAACGGGTATTACCTCTATTAATGGGGTGTCCATCGCTAACAATACGGAGAAGATTACTTATCGGATTTCTTATTCTAATATGATGAATCGAGGCCTTATTCCGAATAGCGATCTGAGTCGGAATTCACTGAACCTCAATAGCAGCTTGAAATTGACCGATAAACTTAAGCTCAGCTCGCAAATTGATTTCAGTCGTAATGGCTCTGATAATCGGCCCGCAGGTAACCGAGGTACCAATCCCCTTCAATGGGCTTATGCCGTAGCACCTCATATTAATATTTTGGATTTAAAAGACTATTGGCTGCCCGGACAAGAGGGGGTGGTGCAGCGTTCGCAAAGTTTGGGCGACTATGATAACCCGTATTTTCTGGCCTATGAAGTGAACAATGCCTTTAAGCGCGATCGCGTTTTCGGTAATATACGTGCCGATTGGCAAATTACGCCCGAAATAAGTTTAATGGGACGCTATGCACTCGATCTTTATCACGAAAAGAGAGAAACCAAAGTTCCGTATAGCTATTCCAATGATCCGAAAGGAGCCTACGGTATCACTAACTTAAATAACCTGGAACAGAATATTGATTTCCTCGCTAGTTATCAGAAACGCTTTAACGATGTGAGCTTTAATACGTCAATAGGCGGAAACACCCGCTATCAGCGCAATGAAAATGTCATCAATGCCTCGATTAATGGAAGCGGTTTAACAATACCCAACTTATATACCTTATCCAATATCGCTCCGACAAGTTTACGTTACAACAGTTACATCGGTGAAAAAGCCATTCACAGTATATATGGATTAATTAACGTAGGTTACAAAGATTTCATTTATCTGGATTTAACTGCGCGAAACGATTGGTCGAGCACCTTGCCAAAAAACAATCGTTCCTATTTTTACCCTTCCGCCTCCTTAAGTGTATTATTGAATGATGCTTTTAAATTACCCGATCAGATCGATCTGTTGAAATTGCGCGGTGGCTGGGCGAGAGCCGGTAATGACACGAGTCCCTATAACTTGATCAACGTTTTACAAAATATGGACCCCTGGGGTAATGTGGTTCGCCTTGGCTCTTCGAGCGCTTTACTCATCCCCGACCTGAAGCCGGAGCAAAGTACATCCTACGAAGGTGGTTTGGATTTTGCCTTATTTAATAATCGATTACGTTTTGCCGGCACCTATTATAAAGTGGATAATCGGAACCAGATTATTCCCATTCAATTGCCCAGCTCCAGTGGTTATACCTCTAAAAACATCAATGCCGGCTTATTGGTAAGCAAAGGGTGGGAACTCAGTTTAGGCGGCACACCGATCAAGTCGACCAACTGGAATTGGGATATCAATGTCAACTGGTCGAGAAACAGAACACGCATTATGGAATTATCAGATGGCTTGGAATACTATGAGTTATGGTCGGACGCCAAGGGCGGTGCCCGTACCTATATAGGGGATGAAATTGGTGATCTCTACGATGCGGAACTCGTTACAGTGAAAGACGTTAATTCGCCTTATTATGGTTATCCGATCCTCGACGAAAATGGCTCCTGGCAGAGTATATCGATGACCAATACACGCACCAAAATCGGTAATTTCAATCCCGATTTTAGCATCGGCTTACAGTCGGGCCTTAGCTATAAACGCTTTAGCCTGAATTTCTCACTCGAATGGCGTAAAGGAGGCAAATTCGTTTCCCAAACCTATCGCTATTATGAATCGGACATGAAAACGCAGCGCTTCCTTGACCAGCTGATCAATCCAAATGGTATGAGCGGGCAAGCGCTACGTGATTACCTGGTGAACAATGACCTGGTGGTTGTGCGTGGCAACCAGTTCCGCATTGTGGGCGGACCAACCCCCGAAAGCGGTGGGCTTCCTTTTACAATGGAAGGGCAGACCTATAACTTCGGCGCTTTTAACCCCGGTGTTATCGCACAATATGATGACGATGGCAATATTGTTGGCTATACCGAAAATTTGGGGGGCGAAGGTACTAAAATCATACCCTTGAGCGATAATTACCCTTGGGACTTTATGAGCGCTGCTACCTTTGATGCCGACTTTATAAAGCTCCGGGAAATCTCGCTTGGTTATGAGCTACCTGGCAACTTCGTTAAAAAGCTGGGTATGCAATCGGCCAACGTTTCCATCTACAGTCGTAATATTATCTTATGGACGAAATCGAAAATCGGGATCGACCCCGAAACGGCTTTTCAACCCGGAGCCGGAACACAGGCAGGTACCCAGTTCAAACAAGGGATTGAACGCTATAATGTAAACCCGTGGGTCATGCCGATCGGTTTCAAAATAGCAGTGGTTTTTTAACCTAATTAGTTATCCAACAAGAAATAAAGCCATGAACAACGTAATAAAAACGCCGGTCGCTTACTTACTCTTGATAGCAATACTCTTGTTTTCCTGTAAGAAGCTGGACGATCTGAATGTGAATCCCAATGGGGTAGATGAAACGGCGGTGAATCCTAACCTTATTTTGCCAACGATATTGAGCGAAACAGGGAAGCTGTATACCAATTTAGGCTATCAGGATATCGCCGGTGTTGTGCAACATACGCAGAAAGATGCTTGGTTTGAAAGCCACAACGATTATGATTGGGCGGGCAGCCAAAGCTGGACAGACTACTACAATATTTTACGTAACACCCAACTTCTCATGAACCGTGCCGAAGAAAGTGGACAGGCCTTTCATCAGGGCGTTGGCTTGGTGATGAAAGCCTATGTCTTTGGGCTTATTGCCGATTTATGGGGTGATGCGCCTTACACCGATGCGTTAAAAGGGAATTTAAACGACCCACAGTATCTTACGCCCAAATATGATACCCAGGCCGATATTTATCATGGCATTTTAGCCGAATTGGAAACCGCTAACAATTTACTCTCGCAACCGGCTTCTTCTTATACGGGTATCGAAGCGGCGGCGGATCTGTTCTATAATGGTGATCCAGCGGCTTGGCGGCGTTTTGCCAATTCACTGGCCTTGCGTTATTATATGCGTCTTTCGGCTAAGGAAGCCTCTTTTGCGCAGGCAGGCATAGAGAAAATCGCAACGAATCCGGATCAATACCCGCTGATCTTAGCGGCGGATGAAGATGCTGCGATGAGCTACCCCGGTACCACAAGCGCCAATGCCTGGCCTAGTAATACCGAGATTGACGATACGGGTGGGTCGAATTTCCGTCGATTGAAGATGTGTGCCACTTTGGTAAACACCTTGCAGCAACTGGATGATCCCCGCCTGACGATATGGGCCCAAAAAGTGGAGATTCCTTTGGTTGTTGATGCCACTTTACCCCCGCGCACCGATCGCATTAGCAATGGGAAGCGATACTTGTCGCCCGATATGGTAGCCAATACCTCCGTTGATACCGATCCGGATTATGTAGGTATTCCGCCTTCTTACTCCAATTTGCCATCCAGTTATAATTTAAACCCAACACCGGGGCAGACCTCATTTAATCCCCATGTTTCTTACTTAAACGAGCGCTATCGGAAAGCTTCCGGACCTTTACTAAAGGCACGGCTCCTTTCAGCAGCCGAGGTGCATTTTATACTGGCTGAGGCTTCACTGAAGGGATGGAATACGGGTAATGCCGCCGAACATTATAATGCGGCCATTGAGGCTTCTTTAGATGCCTGGCAGCTAGCCGCCAATTATAATGCGTATATTGAAACAGAAGGAGTTCGTTTTGATGGGTCGCTTGAACAGCTGATTACCCAAAAGTGGATTGCTAGTTGGACGGCCGCAACGGAGGCTTGGTTCGATTTTCGAAGAACCGGTTACCCTCGGTTGCAAGCGGGGCCGGTAGCGCTTAGGCGGGCCCTTCCCTTGCGCTTTTATTACATGCAGGATGAAATCAATATGAACGGGCAACATGTACAAGAGGCTTTAGATCGATTATCGACCACCGCTTTTTCACAGGCTGATGGTAAAAACAGTGCTTGGTCGAAATGCTGGTTGTTACAAGATACCAATAATCCTTACTAATTAAATTGCGAGAATGAAACAGCGCTTACTGACGGGAATTTTTCATGTGTTTTTTTATATAGGGCTCAGTTTTGCCCAAACTGCTGTGACGCCCCAAAATGCGTTGCAGCAGTATCTAAAGAAAGAAGATGATACGTATAGATGGATCATACACGATACCTTGAGCCTTGGCAACGAGACGAAGGTATATCGCTTGCTACTCACTTCTCAAACCTGGCGAAACATCGTTTGGACGCATCAGCTCAGTGTAATTGTACCGAAAAATTTAAAGCAAAGTGCTGCCTTATTATTTATCAGTGGCGGTTCGCTGGATAAGGGACAGCCAAGATGGACCGATAAGCAGGATGCGTTAACAGTGAACCTAAGCTCCCTTGCAGAAAAAAATGGAGCCTGTGTAGCGCTATTGAAACAAACACCCAACCAACCGCTATTCAATGGGCTGACAGAAGATGCGCTCATTTCTTATACCTTTCATCAGTTTCAGAAAGAGGGCGACTACACATGGCCTTTACTTTTTCCCATGGTAAAAAGTGCTGTTAAAGCCATGGATGCGGTTACGGAATTCACTGAAAAACATACGATGGTGCCTGCTGATCGTTTTGTGGTGTCAGGCCTTTCCAAACGGGGATGGACAACTTGGCTGACAGGGGCCAGTGATCAACGCGTCATAGCAATTGCTCCAATGGTGATTGATGTGCTGAATATGCCCGTAAGTCTGGATTATCAAATTGAAACCTGGAAAGAATACAGTGTTGAAATTCAGGATTATGTAAACTTAGGTATTCCGCAGCAGGCAAAAAGTGAAGCCGGCGCTACACTCCTGCAAATGGTTGATCCCTATAGTTACCGACAGGCGTTGAAAATGCCTAAAATGATTTTTATGGGTACCAACGATCCTTATTGGGTGGTTGATAATATAAAACACTATTACGATAGTATCCCGGGAACCAATTTGCTGCATTATGTACCTAACGTAGGGCATAATTTGGGAGACGGACAAGATGCCTTTAATGCGTTGAATGCCTTTTTTGCCTTAACGCTCCGGGATGAAGGATACCCGCCTGCCGAATGGCAAATCAATACTGAAGGGAAGAAAGTAAATTTGGCGTTGAAAATTCTTCCCGATAAGCTACAGGGTATAAAAGTTTGGGAAGCCTCCTCTAAAGATGCTGACTTACGCAATAATGTATGGTTATTCAGCCAAAAGAACTACGTGGGAAACGAGGCTCAGCTTCATTATTCCTTTGACTTTCCCAGCGCGGGCTATAAGGCATTTTTTGTGGAGCTGCTCTATCCCGATCCTACGGGAAGCACCTATGGGCAGTCGAGCCGGATCTTTGTAATGGATAGCCTTGGATTGGTAGAAAGTCATCAACACGGTCATCTGGAAGCGACGCTGAAGGCTTTGGCGGAACCACATCGGAATAAAATCTTAGTGGCCGCGCATCGCGGAGTACATCACGAAGTACCGGAAAACTCGCTTGCAGCCATTGAAGCCGCCATTAAACAGGGTGTAGATATTGTTGAAATAGACGTAAAGGTAAGCAGCGATGGTATTCCTTTCTTGATGCATGATCAAACCATCGACCGCACAACGAATGGAAAGGGGGATGCGGAAGGCTTTACTTTTCAGGCGCTAAGCCGATTACAGTTGAAGCACCGGGGCAAACAAACCAGCTACCATATTCCCACCTTGGAAGAAGCTTTACAGCTCGCAAAGGGGAAAATTGTACTGGATCTGGATCTTAAAACAGATAAGTTGGATCCCATCCTGCATACCGTTGCCAAAGTAAAAGCACAGCGGGAAGTGATCTTTTTCGACAGTGATTACAAGCAGTTGGCAAAAGTAAAGGCTGCCAACTCCTCACTTAAACTAATGCCGAGATCACATGATCTAAAAGAAGCCGACAAAGCGCTCGCGCTGTTTGAGCCAAGCATTGTGCACCTGGACGAAAGTTTTTATACCAATACCGTAACAGCTCATATCAAAAACAAGGGTGCCAACGTTTGGATGAATACCTTGGGTGATCTGGATAAAATGATCGCACAACAAGCGGACCTAAGCGAGTTGGACAAGTTTCTTGCAAAAGGCGCCAATATTATACAAACAGACGAGCCCGAAAAACTATTACGCTATCTCAACGGTAAAGAGAAGCGATAAAAAAACAAGAAAATGAATAAAAGATTTCTATTTTTCTTCCTTTGCGGCTTTTATTGCTACAGCTGCTTTGCACAGACGGAGGCGCTTAAACGACCAAAACTAGTAGTGGGCTTGGTTGTCGACCAAATGCGCAGGGATTACCTTTATCGTTTTTATGATCGCTATGGAGAAGGCGGCTTCAAACGCATATTACGAACCGGTTTTAGCCACGGGAATGACAGACATTCGGCCTACGTTGGCAGCACTATTACATATACAAGAACCCAACGGGAATGTTGGCCACCCGTTGATTGATTTATTAAACCTACCCTAATGACGTCTTTTTCGACTGTATTGAAATTACAATTTGGCCTCCTAGCTTGTCTGCTAACGGCTAGCTGCAGGCAAGCTTCAACCGCATTGCCTATTGCCGAAAATGTGCTCGATTCAGGCTGGGTGATGGCTCCGAGCCAAGTGGTCGGCGACGAAGTGGACAAGGTATTGGAACACACGGCGGAAAATGATTGGTATCCGGCCTTGGTACCAGGCACCGTGCTTGGGGCATTGGTAGAAGCAGGTGTTTACCCCGATCCTTTTATAGGCACGCGCATGGATAGTATTCCTGCGCAAGTCTTTCAATCACCTTGGTGGTTCAAAAAGTCGTTGTATATCCATAACTTAAATTCGGAAGAACAGGTCATCCTTTATTTAGACGGCATCAACTATCGCGCGGATATTTGGCTTAACCAGCAGTTAATTGCCGATAAGGACAGCATCTACGGTGCCTTCCGACAATTTGCGTTGCCGGTGAGCCGCGCCATTAAAGAAGGCGAAAACCAACTGCTCATTAAGATTTATCCACCACAGGTGCGCGATTTTTATATGGGCTTCGTAGACTGGGCGCCCACACCGGCCGATCACTTTATGGGCATCTTTCGCGATATCCGGCTGAAGCGCAGCGGATCCGTTTTTATAGAAGACGTTTTTGTTGAGAGCGACTTTGATGTTTGCGATACCAGCAATGCGGAACTCAAGGCGCAAGTTGCATTAAGAAATGCAAGCGACAGGCCCGAGCAAATCACCTTGGCCCTTCGTATTGCCGGCCAGCAGCTAAAAAAACAGATCGTTCTCGAACCCTTCGCCCATCGGATAGTTTCGTTTGACCATCGTGACTTCCCACAGCTTCAAATAAAAAATCCAAAGCTCTGGTGGCCTAATGGCTTAGGAGCACCATCTCTTTATAAAGCAGCTGTAAAACTCTACAATAAAAACCAAGAGCTTTCTGATAGCAACTACCTCACGTTCGGGATCCGCAAAATCGAAACTTATCGAAACAGCAACCAGGGGCGACATTATAAAATAAACGGTCGTGATATACTCATCAAAGCTGCGGGTTGGGTAGATGATCTTTTTTTGCGTTATCTTCCCGATAAAGATCGTGCACAAATTCAATATGTGCAGGATATGGGGCTTAACGCCCTTCGTTTGGAAGGGGTATGGGCTAATAATCAGCATCTATACGATCTTTGTGACCAGTACGGCATTCTAGTGATGCCCGGATGGAGCTGCCAATGGGAGTGGCCGGATTATTTGGGTCTGCCACTCGAGATGAAAGCAGGGGACGAAAACCTGCCCATCAATGAAGGGGTTGAGCGCTACGCCATCAAGCTGATGCCGAAAGAAAAAGATTTATTAGCGACTTATTTCCGCGATCAGGTCAAATGGTTGCGCAACCATCCAAGTATTCTCACCTGGCTTGGTGGAAGTGATGCCATGCCTCCTCCCGATCTGGAACAACGTTATCTGGACACCTTGGCAAAATATGCGCCTACTACGTCGTTTCTGATCTCTGCGGGTGAGTTTACCAGTACAATATCGGGAAAATCGGGCATGAAAATGAACGGACCCTATCAATACGTGCCTCCCGTATACTGGTACGAGGACAAAAAATTAGGAGGTGCCTACGGTTTCAACTCGGAGGTCGGTCCAGGCCCACAAATCCCGCCCATTAAAAGCATCGAAAAAATGATTCCACCGGCATACCGTTGGCCGGCTGACAATGCGGTATGGAACTACCACTCCGGACGCAAGGATTTTGCTAGCCTGTCTATCTACCTAGAGGCCTTGCAAAAGCGATATGGCCCTAGTCCTAATCTGGCAACGCTGGCTTTTAAAGCACAACTGTTAAATTATGAGGCGATTCGCCCAATGTTTGAAGCACATGTTATGAATAGAAAACAGGCAGGAGGTGTGGTTCAGTGGATGTTAAACTCGCCTTGGCCCGAATTTTACTGGCAGCTATATGATTATTACCTGATGCCAAATGCTGCTTACTTTGGTACGAAGAAGGCCTTGCAACCCATCCTCCCCTTATATAACTATCATGATAGATCGATTTACCTCAGTAATGATACGCGGCAAGATTTACGGAAACACCAATTGCTTGTACAAGTATACAATCTGCAGTCACAGTTGATCAGCCGGCAGGTAATACCAATTGATCAAATGAAAGCAAATCATGTTGTTAAGCTTATAAAGGTTCCATCAGGCAAGCAAGAGCCGGTCACTTTCCTGCATTTAGCCGTTTTGAATGAGCATGGACAAGCCGTAGCCGACAATTTTTATTGGCTGAGTGCGCAGATGGACACACTGGATTGGAACACCTATTCTTGGTTTTATACACCGAGCAAGGAATTTGCAAATTTTCGTCCCTTATCTGAATTACCGCCTGTTAAGCTCGAAATGGCTAAGAAATTTTTACGGAATGAAGGAGCCTATCAAGTATGGCAAATAACACTAAAGAACACAAGTGACAAGCTTTCCTTTTTCAACGAATTACAGTTAATGAATGAGTCATTGACGGATAATGTATTGCCTGTTTTATGGTCTGATAATTACCTTTCTCTTCTCCCATATGAGGTTAAAATGATCACGGTCCGTTATCCAGAGGATCAGAACGCCCGGATTCAATTGCAATCGGTCAATGGGGAAGTAAAGATATTTTAGTTTACCTCCTTAGCTGTTGTCTCTTACGAAAGACGAAAGGGCTGCAACCATAGATCTGTTTAAACTGGCGTGCTACATTTTTGCTGTCCTCGTAACCCAAATCGAGCGCAATCTCATAAATTGCATGATCTGTTTGTAGGATTTTTTCGGCAAATTTTTCCATCCTTAAGGTCGAAATATACTTGTAGATAGGCATTCCCGTACATTCCAAAAATCGTTTCTCCAATACACGCCTGGATAAAGGAATCACCTTTAATACATCTTGTACACACAGGTTTTTCTCAATATTATGATGGATATACTTTAAAGAAGCCGCCACTTGGATGTCGTTAGTTGCATAAATATCGGTGGATTGGCGAGTAATAATCTGCAGTGGTCCGACATAAATATCTTCACCATTATAGGTGTCTGTCAGGATCATTTGTTCCATCCTATGTGCCGCTTGATACCCGCCCTTCTCTGCATTTAGTGAAATACTTGATAAGGGCGGATCGGAGAGTTCACAGATCATTTCGTCGTTGTCAACCCCTAATACGGCAATATCTTCGGGAATACGGATATGGGATAACCGACATGCTTCCGTAATATGTTGTCCCTGATTATCATCGCAGGCCATCAAAGCAATCGGTTTCGGTAGCGATTTGAGCCACCGACTCAACGCGCTGGGGCGGTAGTACCATAATTCATCGGCAGTAGGCCCGGTATGTTCAAAATAGTGTACCGAAAATCCCGCATATGCCAATCGCTGTTCAAATCCTGTAGCCCGTTCTCGCGACCAGACAATATCTTTGAACCCATAAAAAGCAAAGTGGGTAAAGCCCTTTTTTAAGAAATATTCTGCGGCCATGGCACCTGCTTCAAAATAGCCTCCGGTGATATTGGGAATGTTATGAAAACGCTCCTTAAAATCCTGCGCGATAACTTTAATATTGGCATCCAGTAACCGGTCGATTTCCGGATCATTGTATAGCTGACCAATGATTCCGTGCGCTCCCCACTCTTTTGCCCACCGCAAAATCCCTGACATGCCCAAAGTTTCCCGATGAAACAAAGGCATGGAGCAAAACAGCCATTTTCCGGACTCTTTAGCATAAGCCTTTATACCTTTCAACAGGCTCTTGCTGTATTCTTCGGCAAAATCGAGGAGCAGAATCACTTTGTAAACCATCGCTATTTAAAAATTAGTTCTTTGCCATCTATGCATCACCTCTTATGTTATTTATTGAATCAGGTTTATATCGGTAGGATTCATTTGCATGTATTTCGATTAAAAGCTTATAAATCCCGATACGCAATACGTACAATAAAGTTAAACATAAATGGCCAACACCGATCTTTTTCCCGCAAATTGTTAGACCTAAAAATTATTACATTTATGTATCTCCCATTAAATCCTAGTTCCCTTTGCAAGTACATTCATATCAAATTGGATTAAGGAGGCTGCGCCCAAAAGTGCAATATGCGAATGCTCGGAAGCCAACACGCGCACCTTTTGTAAGGTGTTGGAATAAGCAAAAGACCTCATTGACTCTTCCATGCTTTTCTTAAAAAGAGGGTAGGCCTTGGAGATGGACCCGCCTAATACGACCACTTCGGGATCGTAGGCGTAAAGCATTATTTTCAGTGCCTCGCCAACGTGAAGGCCAAACTCTTCCCAAAGCCTTATTGCCTCATGATCACCTCCAATAGCTTCTTTTGCGATCTCTTCTGCACTTTTTTGCATACGATCCATAAAAAACTGACTGCCTACATATTCTTCCAGTGTTTTATTCAGGTACGGTAAGAGTCCGATTTCGCCGGCCCCGCAATTATGGCCCATATAAAGCTGATGATTGAGTATCAGCCCTGCCCCCATACCCGTTCCGATTGTAACGCCAATAAGCGATCCTATCCCCTTTGCTACACCATAGTGATATTCGCCTAAGGTAAAGCAATTCACGTCGTTATTTATCTTCACGGGCAGGTGAAGCCGTTCCTGTACAATTCGTTTCAATTCAAGCCTTTTCCAAGCAGGAATATTCGCTACATCATATACCACGCCCTGTTCAATATCCACGACTGATGGAACGCCAATCCCGATTCCTTCAACGGCTTGGGTGGTTAGTGGTTTAATTGTTTCTATAAGTTGGTAGAGCGTAGCATCCATTGAATCCTTGTTTTGCAGTGCGCATTGATTTTGATGAATAACAACACCATTTTCTATCAATCCGGCACGAATATTAGTGCCTCCTATATCTACACCTATTACCATTTTTTCGCTGAGTTACAAAGGTTTTTGTTCATACCTTTATAATACGGGCGCATCTTCAAAATGTACTATTCAATACCTATAAATTTATCCCTTAGCGTGGTTATGCCGTTGGCACTTTCGCTTGATCATTGGATCGATTAGATTGTTCGAACAAAGAAAGCCCATTGACATGATGTTAACTTTACGGATAGGTTAAGAAATAGTTGTACGTACCGGGAAATGGCATGTTTAAGCCTGCTTGCTGTTAGCGGTTGAGGCCGCCGTAATCTCGCGTATTTTACTTATGTTTGTGTATCTCGTTTTTGTAAACCCAAATATGACCAATCGATGGAATCGCTAAACGGTATTAATGCACTCACCCTCGTTTTTACGTCTATTCTCTTATTTGCCATAGCCTATCGTTTTTATGGCATTTACCTGGCAAACAAAACCTTGAAACTCAATAATCAGCATGTTACACCGGCGATTGAATTTGCAGACGGCAAAGATTATGTAGCAACCAATAAGAATGTCCTCTTTGGGCATCACTTTGCGGCGATTGCTGCAGCGGGGCCGTTGGTTGGGCCGGTTTTGGCTGCGCAGTTCGGCTATTTGCCCGGGACGCTTTGGATACTTATTGGTTGTGTGCTGGGGGGTGGCGTGCATGATATGGTCGTACTTTTTGCATCGGTACGCCATAAAGGGCAGAGCCTGGCCACCATTGCGTCCAAAGAAATTGGTAAGATTACGGGGACAGTAGCGGGCTTTGCCATCTTGTTTATTCTTATTTTAACATTGGCAGGACTGTCTTTGGCTTGTATTAACGCGATGCACGAAGCCTCGTGGTCGCTCTTTACGGTATTGATTACGATGCCCATCGCGATTATCATGGGTTTGATCATGCGCTATAAAGCAAACAGTGTCTTATTTGCGAGCATGCTAGGGGGCGTGCTATTGATTGCCGGAATTATTGGCGGTCATAGCTTGATGCAGCATGAAGCGATCAATAAGCTATTCAGCTGGGACATTGGCACCATTTCCATTGCCATACCTGCTTATGGTTTTATCGCATCGGTATTACCGGTATGGCTACTTTTAGTACCGCGAGATTATCTCTCGACTTATCTCAAGATAGGTACCATTGTGATGTTAGCCATTGGGGTTATTTTCATCCATCCCACTTTAGAAATGCCGGCACTTACTTCTTTCATCCATGGAGGTGGGCCGGTTATTGGAGGACCGGTACTTCCTTTTATTTTCATTGTGATTGCCTGCGGGGCTATATCGGGTTTTCATGCGGTAATCGCGACGGGGACAACCCCCAAAATGATTGCCCATGAACGCGAAATTCTTTTTGTAGGATACGGTGCCATGTTGGTGGAAGGTTTCGTAGCGCTGATGGCGCTGATTGCCGCCTGTACGTTGATGCCCGGGGATTATTTTGCTATCAATACGCCGAAAGAAGGATACGACGCCTTTTTAGCCGCCCATCCTGCCTTACATGGGGTCGATATCGATTACTTTTCGGAAAAGATTGGGGTAGATCTTCACGGTAGAACAGGAGGTGCCGTTTCTCTTGCCGTGGGTATGGCGCATATCTTTAATAAGATCCCGGGGATGGACACCCTTATGGCCTATTGGTATAATTTTGCTATTATGTTTGAGGCGGTTTTTATTTTAACCGCTATTGATGCCGGTACGCGTGTGGGTCGCTTCTTCTTGCAAGAGATGCTGGGCGCTGTATGGCCGAAGTTCAATGATAAGAACTGGATACCGGGAATTGTGATCAGTAGTTTGCTTTTTACTTTCGCTTGGGGTTATCTCGTTTATACCGGCAATGTAAGCAGTATTTGGCCTTTGTTCGGTATCAGCAACCAACTTTTGGCTGCTTGTGGCTTGATTGTGTGTACGACGATGCTGATCCGTTTAAATCGCGGAAAACATGCAGTCTGTGCGGCCGTACCCGGTGTTTTTATGGCTTTTATCACTTTTTGGGCAGGCTATCTGCAAATCGTTGATATCTATCTTCCTCATGGAGAATACTTGCTGGCCGGATTGGCGACGCTGGCGATGCTGCTTATGCTTGTGGTATTTATAGGAGCCTTCCGGAAATGGTATCAATTGCTGCAATTGAATAGCCATCAGACAGACTATTACGGCGAGCAGGTAAAGGAGCTTGTGGAGCGATAAGTTCTACGTTATAAGTTTTAAGTTATAAGTTTTAAGTTAGGGCTTTTGCTATTGCCAGTGCAACTAATAAGGCTGTAAGCTATAGGCGCTAAGCCGTAGGCGTTACCGAATACTGCTGCTGATCGGCTGTCAGAGGTCAGCGTCAGCTTTCAACCGCACATGGCCTATCCAGTTATAAGTTCTACGTTATAGGTTTTAAGTTAGGGTCTTAACGAGCTTTCAGTGATCAGCTATCAGTCGCACTAGCCCTTCTCATTATCACATTGGCTATTAAGCTATAGGCCATAAGCTATAAGCCATAAGCTGTAGGCGTTACCGAATACTGCTGCTGATCGGCTATCAGAGGTCAGCTTTCAGCTTTCAGTCGCGCTAGCCCTTTTCATTATGACATTGACTATTAAGCTATAGGCCATAAGCTATAAGCTGTAGGCGTCACCGAATACAGCTGCTACTGCAACCATTTAACGACTCAACCATTCAACTACTTCTTAGCGACTCAACCATTTAACTACTCAACTATTCAACTTATTCTTAGCGACTCAACTATTTAACTACTCAACTATTTAACGGCTCAACTATTTAACTACTTCTTAACGACTCAACTATTCAACTACTTCCCTAGGCATCCATTGCCCTGCCTTCATTACCCCATCAATTTGATGGGTGTTTCTGATATCCGTTAATGGGTTTGCCTCTAAAATAAGTAAATCGGCCACTTTGCCTTTTTCGATGGTGCCATATTGCTTGTCGATGTGGAGGATTTTAGCGGCATTTTGCGTGGCAATGGAAATGGCTTCTAAGGGTGTTAAGCCCGCGCGTACAAGCAGTTCCAGTTCGCGATGTTCAGCATAACCTTGTACACGGGTCGGCGAGGCACCGGAATCGGTGCCTAATCCCACCAGTATGCCTGCTTTTGCCATGCGCAATACGTTCGCCAGCGCATTTTTGAGGGCCAAGACTTTTCTTTCGTATTGTGGATCTTTTTTTACCTGGCTTTGGTAATCGGGGGCACTGAGCATTTCGTAGACACCCGGTTCCAATGCCTGTTTAAAGAATGGATCGTTCATCCATTCGGGATCCGAGGCATAGGCGATAGCAAACTCATCGAGCGTGAGTGTTGGAATATAGGCCACTCGATTGGTTTTCATTTGGGTTAATAAATCGTCATCCACTAATTGATCGCGAATGCTATGGCCAAGCACGTCGACACCATCGGCAACGAGTTGACGGGCGTCCTCCAGGTTGTACACATGCGCTACTACGGGAATACTGTGCTTATGAGCTTCTTGGATGATGGCTTGGTATATAGAGCGGTCCATTTTTTTTGCGGTACCACCGAAATCGTCTACCCATATTTTGACAGCTTGAGGTTTATATTGCATTAATTGGTCCATCAAGGCAGGTACTTCTGAAGCGTTTGTTGGCCGATAGAGTAGATCCATGGGCGAACCGGTGGGTACCGCTCCCGGAACATTGAAACCAATGCCCGCTGAAAACAGTCGCGCGCCGTCCAATTGCCCATTTTTGAGCGAATCGTATAGTTGATTTTCAAATAACAACGGTCGGTCGGTGCCCATAGAAAGGACCTGTAAGATGCCATATTGTTGATATTTTCGCAACTGGCGCAGTATGTTTCCCCGTGTAAAATTTTCCGCACTGGCTGATGTTCCTTTCAAGGTGCCGATATGTACATGTGCACTGATAAAAGCAGGAAGAACTGTTTTTCCAGCGAGATTGATCACTTTTGCATCGCTTGTATCTAATTGGGAATCAATCGCAGCAATGAGGCCATTGAAAATGGCTATATCGGCTTGACGGGGGGCCGCACCGGTTCCATCAATTACCAAGGCATCTTTTAATATTATTTTTGTGTCATCAGCGGTGTCAGCTTCTTGGCGAGAGGAAGAGCAGGCAAGGAAGAATAAAAGCAAAAGGAATAGCAATAATTTGTCCATAGCTGTCTATATTGGGCGTTTAAAGTTAGCAATTTGTTTTTTTAACGTGCGGGGCAAATCACACATCGTACCACTTGCATAACGTGCAGGGATTGCCTATGTTTGCCTCAATCCGTGTCTATGCATAAATTTATGCAAAGCCGAGTATAAACCCAAAAGCATTTTTAATATTAATTTAATATAAAAGACATCTTTTTTGGCTCATTTTGCCTGTTGATATGGATATCGAAAAGCTAAGCGAAACTCAGCATGCTGAAGGCGTTGGTTGCAAAGCCGGCCCTTCTGACACGGCCTTAGCGGATGCTATTCGGCAGGGAGATACGCGTGCTTTTCAGTTGTTCTATGATCGATTTTACCTGAGGCTACTGGTTCAGCTTAAATTGCTTTCGACTGATTTTCAGTTGGCGGAGGACATTTGTCAGGATGCATTTGTACGGCTTTGGGAAAAGCGCGAGTCGATCGATCCATCCAAATCACTACAGGCTTACCTGCGCAAGATAGCTCACCACCTTTTTATCGACCTAAAACGAAAACAACAACTTCAACAGGTTTGGAATCAGGAAAGGGCTACGGAACCATGCTTGGAGGAAACGGTGCTTGAAAACCTTTATCATAAGGAACTGAACGATAAATTGCAAGAAGCCTTACAGTTATTGCCGGAGGAAAAGCAGCAAATTTTCCGGCTCAGCCGCGAACAACAGTTGAGCTATAAAGAAATCGCTCAGCTTGAAAATACTACACCTAAAGCCATCGAACGTCATATGGCAAGAACAAATGCATTCTTAAAGCGCTACCTACGCGAGTATACTGACTTAGCTTACCTTTTCGTGGTCGGTCTTTTTCTAGGGAAATAAAAAAAATTTAAAGGGAGAGGGGGATGTGAGCTCCTTGTTCGTATACACTTTATCATAAAGACATGAAGTATACGACACACCGATATATCCATAAACTCTTAGCCGGCACCTTGCTGGAGGAAGAGCGGTTGGAATTGATTAATTGGTTTGATAACCTTTCAGCGGAAGAATCTCAGGCTTTTTTCGAAGAGCTGGGGCAATATATGGATCGTTTGGATGACGAGCAAGTAGCTCGTTTAGAGGATGTGTTGCAGCACCTGCGAGAACAATCCATCAGTACCGTGGCGGCAAGCAAATCGAGGAGCTTGTCCTTCTGGAAGGTGGCAGCCATCATCACTTTATTGCTTGTTGGAAGTGTGGTCTTGCTAAATTATTTGAACAAGAGAGAAGCCTTGTCTTCGGAATCCGCAAAGACATTGGTATGGAAGACAATAACGAATCCCGCCCGTACCCGCACCAAGCTGCGTTTGCCCGATAGTTCGTGGGTGTGGTTAAACGCAGGCAGTAAATTGGTATATCCGGAGCAATTTGATGATTCCGTTCGTTTAGTCAAGTTAATAGGAGAGGCTTTTTTTGAGATACAAGAAGATAACCAAAGACCCTTTTACGTGGAATCCTCAAGGCTAGTTACGCAAGTATTGGGAACCGCTTTTAATATGAAAGTTTTTGAGCATGAGCCTTTGGTGGTTACTGTACAGTCGGGCAAAGTGAAAGTAGCCGGTGAAAAGGAGGAGCGGGTATTGGCACCGAATCAACAAGTTGAGTACTTGGAAGGAATGGGTTTATCGGCGGTGAAAGCCGTAGACGCCTCGGTAAGCGCGAGCTGGCGAAATGGGGTGCTCAACTTAAATAATAAAACCCTTTGGCAGGCGACACGCGAAATGGAGCGCTGGTATGGTGTAACGATCCGTATTGATAAAGAAAAATTAAAGAATTGCGTGATAGCCGGGGAGCATACCAATACCGGTTTATATAATGTGTTAAACTCGTTGGCTTTTGTCTTGAAGCTGCGGTATACAACTAACGGAAATGAAATCGTCATTACAGACGGAAAGTGTCCTTAATTGATCAACCTCAAAAATAATAAAATGAAACCGACATAGCATAAAATACATAAAGAAGCGGGAACATCGGATAATGTTCCCGCCGACGGCAGCTTAACAATACTTTGGCCGGTAAGAAAAGCTGCTACGGATTAACGAACTCAATATTCATTAAACACTCAAAATTATGAAATTAATACTACAACAAGTAGTAATTAGGATAGTTATGCGTATCGCAACCATTATTGCGTTTCTTATAATAAGCTTATCCTGTTCTTTTGCCACTACAGGAAAAGCACAGGGACTCGCAACGCTGACCGTTCACTTGGATATGAAACAGGCAACCGTTAAGCAAGTGCTCGAAGTGTTGGAGTCGAAAATAAACTATAAATTCTTATATCCAAAAGCCTTGGATAGTTATAAAAGTCCGGTTTCAATCTCCGGAACTTATGCGGTATCGGATATTTTGGTGGAGCTTGCGACCCAAACCGGATTGTCTTTCCGACAAATTAACCATACCATCGCCGTGTCGCTCAACAATGTGAAGGCTAAGAGTGATGCGATAAAACAACTGCTGGTAAGCGGTCGTGTAACCGACTCCTTGGGAAACGCCTTACCGGGAGCCAGTGTGCTGGTGAAAGGCGGTGGCAAGGGTGCGAATACCGATAGTCAAGGGCATTATCGTATTCAGGCCGCTAAGGGTGATGTACTCTTGTTCTCTTATGTGGGCTATCGACAATTGGAAGTGCCGGTAGAAGGAAAGCAAACGATCGATGTGCAATTGCATGAAGAAGGTGCCGCTTTGAGTGAAGTAGTAGTGGTTGGCTATGGTGTACAAAAGAAAGCCACAGTAACGGGAGCGGTTGCAACGGTTTCGGGGAAAGAGATCAATAAGGCGCCTACGACCCATGTAGCCAATACGCTGGCAGGACGTGTAGCGGGGATTACCGGACTGGAAAAGACTGGCGAACCGGGTTCTGGCGGAGCGCAACTGTTTATACGCGGACAAAGTACGCTGGGCGATAATAGCCCGCTATTAGTTGTCGACGGAGTACCGAGTTTATTGGGAGGACTTGACAAATTGGACCCGAATGACATTGAAACGGTATCGGTATTAAAAGATGCCTCCGCTTCGATTTATGGTGCCAGAGCAGCGAACGGTGTTATCCTAGTAAAAACGAAACGTGGAATTGACGGAAAGCCGACGCTCGATTATAGCTTTAACCAGGGTTTTGTGACTCCAACGAGAATGCCCAAAATGGCTGATGCTCCGTTATACGCGCAACTGACCAATGAGATTCTTGAATATGCGGGGCAGCCTATTAAATTTTCGGCAGAAGATATCCAGAAATTTGCCGATGGTTCTTCACCTTATACCCATCCGAACACGGATTGGATCGATGCGGTTATTAAACCGCTTTCCTTACAGAATCGACATAATTTAGGGTTGCGCGGGGGATCGGAGAATATCAAGTACTTTGTTTCATTGGGCTCCCAATATGAAGATGCCGTGTACAGGAATAGTGCAACCAATTATAAGCAACAAAACTTACGGGTTAATTTGGATGCAAAGGTCAATGAATATATACAATTGAGCTTTGATTTGCAGGGTCGGCATACGAACCGAAATTATGCGCCGCGCGGAGCGGGCGATATTTTCCGGTTTATTCAACGTGGTCGACCAACGGAAACAGCCATTTGGCCAAACGGCCTCCCCGGGCCGGATATTGAAGGGGGTAATAACCCCGTAGTGACATCCACAGAGGAAGCTGGGTATAACCACCATGTGATTAACCTCGGGAATGCGATTATTGGTTATAAAATCAAGATTCCGGGAGTTGAAGGCTTATTTGTGGATGGAACCTATGCAGCGAGTGTAGAGGTGCTGCACCGCAAAAATTTTGTAAAGCCTTGGACCTTGTATTCCTTTGGCGGTTTTGACGAAAATAACGAGCCGAAGTTGGTCGCCGCCCAACGGGGTGTTAATTCGCCGGAACTGACCGAACGTTACGATCAGAATCAGCAGGTTCTTTTTAATACAAAGATCAACTATGTACGCTCTTTCGGCAAGCATAGTCTGAATAGCTTTGTGGCATATGAGCAAAATGTGGATAAGGGAACCAACATTCTGGGCTATCGTCGGGACTTTATATCCCCGGTGGTTGACCAACTTTTTGCGGGAGGTCAGGACATGCGCAGGGTGGAAGGGTATGGCTATGAATTTGCCCGAAGAAATTATTTTGGTAGAGTATCCTATCAATACAATGATACCTATTTACTCGACCTTAATTTTCGGGTAGATGGTTCGCAGAACTTTCCCGCGGGGAAACGTTATGGTTTCTTTCCCGGGGTGTCAGCCGGTTGGGTCTTATCCAATGAATCTTTTTGGACCAAATATGCGAAAACAGTCAATTTCATGAAATTAAGGGCCTCTTATGGGCAAATGGGAAATGATAAAATCGATAATTTCCAGTTCTTAAGTAATTATGGTTTTGAGAAAAATAGTGTTCTCCAGGGAGCAATTTTCGGAGATAACCTAACCTTCAATCCCGCAATTTATCCAGTGAGAGTGGCTAATCCCAATATTACCTGGGAGGTAGCCAATACCTTAAACGTCGGTTTGGAAGCTCAATTATGGAATGGTCGTTTCGGACTGGAATTCGATTATTTCCGTGCAGATCGTGATAAAATTCTTATTCAGCGTGCGCAGTCAATACCACAGTATGCAGGGTTTTCCTTACCTGACGAGAATTTAGGAAAAGTTCGTAACCAAGGTTTTGACGCGGTATTAAGCCATCGGAATACCTTCGGGAATTTACGAATGGACATCAGTGGCACCGTTTCCTTTGCGCGCAACAAGATTCTGTTTTGGGATGAATCCCAAAATATCCCGGCATACCAACAATATACCGGTTCTCGCATTGGATCCGGGCTCTATTACCATGCCATCGGGGTATTCAAAAATGAAGAGGAGCTGGAAAATTATCCTCATTGGTCAGGTGCTCGCCCGGGAGATGTGATCTTTGAGGACTTTAACCGAGATGGCAAAATAGATGCGTTGGATCGTATCCGTTTTGAACCTTCTTTCCCCGAGTGGAATTTCGGATTGAATATTAATTTGCAATACAAAAACTTTGATCTTTCGGCGCTTTTTCAGGGCGCTACCGGAGGCTCGCAATATGTGCGAACCGAGTCGGGCCTGATCGGGAATTTTCCCCTTGCTTTTGTAGAAAATCGCTGGACACCGGATAATCCGAACACGAATGTTCCTCGTGTATACGATACGCGTGAGTATTGGATTACGCAGGGCAATTCCCATTGGTTATGGGATACCGATTATGTTCGTCTGAAGACCTTACAGGTTGGTTATTCCCTTCCGGCACACGTGATCGAAAAAATCAAGCTGAAAGGTTTACGCTTTTATCTCAGTGGACAAAACCTGTTTACTTGGGATAAAATGAAGATTTTTGATCCTGAAATCCATGACAGAGAGGATAATGGAAATCAAGCTCATTATTATCCCCAAATCAAGATCTATAATATAGGTGCTAATATCACTTTCTAAAAGCTAAATCATGAATAAAAGATATAATATTGCGGTACTTTTTTTCCTTTTGGTATTCGGTGCCTGTAAGGACGATTTTTTGGATCGGAAACCCATGGATTCCATTTCCGATGCGGACGTATGGAAGGATCCTGCCTTGGTACAATCGTATGTAAATGAATTATATGTGGACGTGTGGGACCCCTTTATTGATAGTTGGAAGGTGATGCATACCGCCATTACGGATGAAGGGATGTACCTACGTGATAAGGGCACGGACGTCGTTTTAAAAGGGACTTTTACACCGGAAAATATGGGAACCTTAACCCAGTTCGGACGATGGGAACCGTACTATAAGGCGATCCGGAATTGTAACCTCCTTTTTGAAAATATGGATCGTGTGCCGTTTACCGACGAAGCGATGAAAAATCGTTTGTTAGGAGAAACTTATTTTTTGCGCGCCTATTTTTACCTAAATTTGGTAAGTCATTTTGGCGGGGTACCGTTGATTACTAAATCTTTCGGCTTGGACAGTGGTGAGGAAATGTTTGTAGAGCGTAGTTCTTTTGAAGACTGCGTTGAGCAAATTGTGGCTGATTGCGATCAAGCGATTGCGTTATTGCCGGAAAGTTACGGGGCGGATCATAAGGGACGGGCTACCAAGTTTTCCGCCATGGCGGCTAAATCGCGCATCCTTTTATATGCAGCGAGTGATCTATATAATAAAGCTGCAAACAGCAATGCTTTGGTAGGCTATGTAGGTGGTAACCGGCAGGAACGGTGGCAGCGAGCTTATGAGGCGGCCAAAGATCTGTTGGATAACCCAGGGCCGCATCGTTTATACCAACCTACAGATTCTGCTACCGAAAATTACGGACGAGTATTTTTAGACAATCATAATCCGGAGATCATTTTTGCCATTCTGCATAACAAAGAATTGAAAGGTACATCCGTGGATTTATGGAACGGACCAAATGGTTATCATAACTGGGGTGGCAACCTGCCGATAGAGAACTTTGTTTCGGGTTATCAAAAACGGGATGGCTCTCCTTTTGATTGGAATAATCCGGAGGATGCAGCAAATCCATATGTAGGTCGTGATCCGCGATTTTATGCGTCTATTTTATATAATGGTGCCAAATGGCGACAGCGGCCCACAGACGCGGCGGCGCTGGATCCCGACAATGTGATTCAAACGGGGCGTAAGGAAGTATATAATGCCTCCACCAATAAAATTGAGGAAGTATGGGGCGTGGACACCCGTTATAGTCCGATTGAGAATTGGAATGCTTCCATCACGGGCTACTATACCCGAAAATTTCTGGATATCAATGTAGATGGTCAATTTTTTCGCGGAGAGCAGCCTTGGATCATTTTTCGCTATGCCGAAATCTTGTTGAATTATGCCGAAGCCGCGCTCGCTTTAGGTAGGGAATCAGAGGCCCGGGAAGCAATCAATACGGTAAGAACACGTGCCGGCATGCCGACCTCAACGGTCAGTGGACAGGCTTTGGTCGATCTGTATCGTTATGAGCGTAAGTATGAACTGGCTTTCGAAGGGCATCGTTACTTCGATATGCGACGCTGGTTGATTGCTGAAAGTTTAATGAACGTACCGGCAAAAGGAATAGATATCTTGGCGAAGCTCAATGCAGACCGGAAGACTTACACCTATCAATACAAAATAATTGATGTGGCACCGCGCCAATTTAATGTAAAGGGCTATTTTGCGCCTATTCCCATTGGGGAAATACAAAAGAATCCTAAATTACAGCAAAATCCTAATTTTTAATCCTAAAGAATGACTGGCATGACAACAAAATTAAATAGAAGGGCTTTTGTATCGGTGATTTCTAAAAGTAGTGCGATAGGGTTTATTGCTCCGGCCTGGATCGGTGCAGAATCTCAGGCAAACCATGTGTTTCTTACGAAGCCGTACCTGCAAAACCCAATGGCGAATGCGATGACCATCTGCTGGATAACAGCTAAACCGAGCCATAGTTGGGTAGAATTTCAGGAAGTAAAAGGTGGCGAGCAGCGAAAAGCGCAGGCTGTCGTATTGGGTTTGGTGGTTGCGAACAATACCATGCATCGAATTACGCTCCGGAATTTAAAACCTGGCGTTACTTATCGTTATCGCGTGTGTTCGCGCGAGATACAGATGTTTAAACCTTATGAGAAAACATTCGGGGAAACGATCTTTAGCGACTTTTATCAGTTTACTACACCCGATCCTTCCAATAGGGAAGTCTCCATGCTGATCTTTAACGATATTCACGATCGGCCTCTTTCTTTTGGTCAGCTCATGAAGTTAAATGGCACGGATCCTTTTGATTTTGTTTTTTTGAATGGAGACATGTTCGACTATCAGGAAAGTGAACAACAACTGATTGATCACCTGATTCAGCCGTGTACGGAAATATTTGCGTCAGAAAAGCCTTTTTTATTTGTTCGTGGAAACCATGAGACGCGTGGAAAGTTTGCTTACCATCTGGCTGATTACTTTGAAAATATAAATAATCAGCCTTATTTTTCTTTTACCCGTGGACCGGTGCATTTTATTGCTTTGGATACGGGGGAAGACAAGGTAGACGACGATGTGGAATACGACGGGTTGGCCGCTTTTGATGTCTTTAGGGAAGAGGAAGCACGCTGGCTGGAAACCGAGTTACAAAGCAAAAGTGCAAAGGAAGCTGCCTTTCGCGTGGTACTAATGCATATTCCTCCTTTCCATTCAGGCGACTGGCATGGAACTATGCATTGTCGGAAGCTCTTCTCGCCGCTGTTTGAAAAGTACGGAGTTGATATGGTTATTTCAGGACATACCCATCGCTACGGTGTACACAAACCGCAGGAAGGTCACAGTTATCCCATTATCATTGGAGGGGGCCCAAAAGAAGGAAATCGTACATTGATAAAACTAAAGGCCAACGAAAGAGAATTGAATCTTTCCATGCTAGCTGATACGGGAACTGAAGTAGGAATCTACCGCTTGGTGGCACGTAAGAGAAAATAATCACATAGGGGATAAGCTCGAGTAAATTAAAAAGCCTTGGCTTAAGAGCCAAGGCTTTTTCGTGGGAATCGGTCTGATAACTTAATACTTGCTTAATATTACGACCGGTATATTTGCATTGCAACCTGATTTTATTCAGCTTACATTTATGAGCGCACACATCAAATTCTTTTGCTACTGCTGTCTTTTCTTTTTTGTAACGGGCAAGGTACAGGCACAGCTATTTAAACCAACGGTGTACCCGGACCGCGTCATATTGACTTGGGCCGAGGATCCGACTACCACACAGTCTGTTACCTGGCGTACGGATACTTCAATAGTTACCGGTTGGGCGGAAATTGCCGAGGAAATGAGTGCTCCAGGACTCGAACCACCCAAAGCACGTCAACTCCAAGCAACAACGAACAGTCTGATGGATAAGGAATATGCGGCTGCACATTATCATCGAGTGACATTTCGTGACCTCAAACCAAGTACGCTCTATGCTTATCGTGTGGGAAGTGATACTTTATGGAGCGAATGGTTTCAATTTAAAACCGCTCCTGCGAAAGAAGAGGCTTTCTCTTTTATCTACTTGGGTGATGCGCAGAATGATATTAAATCCAAATGGTCTAGAGTAATTCGAAAGGCATTTGCTACCGAAGGCGATGCGCGGTTTATTGTACATGCAGGCGATTTGATCAATCGGTCGAACAACGATGAGCAATGGGGTGAATGGCATTTCGGCGGTGGGTTCATCAATGGTATGATACCGAGTGTGCCGACACCGGGTAATCATGAGTATAAGCGTGATGAACAGCAAATGTTAAGGTTGGATCCACATTGGAAAGCACAGTACACTTTACCTACGAATGGGCCGGAAGGAATGCAGGAAAGTGTTTACTACGTAGATTACGCCAATGTTCGCTTGATTTCGCTGAATTCGCAAATGATTGTACTGGACAGTCTTGCGCGTAGAAAACAATTCGATTGGCTGGAACAGGTTTTGAAGAATAATCCGCAGCGGTGGACATTCTTGACTTTTCATCATCCGATTTACTCGACAGCGAAAGGAAGAGATAATAAGGAGTTCCGAGAATTGTTTCAGCCATTATTTGAGAAATACCATGTTGATATATTGATGCAAGGGCATGATCATACCTATGGGCGTGGTAGAAATTTGCCAGTCGGAAAGTCGAAAAAAAGTGCCGGTGGCCCTATGTATTTGGTGTCCGTGGCGGGGCCAAAAATGTATGAGATGGGCTCGGATAACCAATGGGCTGATAAGCTGGCATCTCATACACAGTTATTTCAGGTCATTCATGTTGATCACGATCGATTAATCTATAAAGCCTATAAGGCATCAGGTGAACTTTTTGACACTTTCGAACTGAAGAAAGGCTCGCGTAATCAACCCGCTACCTATATCGAGCGGATGCGCCCGGATTGATAGACTCCGATTGGTGATGAAAATGTTCCAGAATCATTCGGAATATAGGTAGACGGTTCATAAAATGCTAAAATTGCTGATAGATTAGGTTATATCTTGTAATTTTTTCTCTCCCGGTATAATTAGTTTTGTAACATCTTCGATGGAAAACTAACGAATCGGAATCAAATAACCAATTATGAGAGAGCAATCGGCATGGGATGATCGGTCTATGTGGGATGGACTGGTTGATGGGCAACAAGGGGCTTTCACTGCCCTAGTGAGGCGTTATACAGACACTCTTTACGATTATGGCATGCGCTTGTGCACAGATGAGGAATTAGTAAAGGACTGCGTACAAGAGGTGTTTCTTTTTATATGGAGGCGAAGGCAATACTTGCAGCAGCCGGTTTCTTTGAAATTTTACCTGATGAAGGCTGTTCGAAATAAAATAGGCCGTGAACTTCCGAAGTGGCAAATGAAAGAGCAGCTTCAGGAGTCTGAGTATCAATTTCCCGACTTCTTTATCGAACTGGACGAACAGACTGCGACGCCCCCCGCTGTTCGAAAGCGTTTGAAGTCCTATATCGATCAGCTTTCACCTCGTCAGCGGGAAATTCTTTATTTACGGTTTTATGAAGGCCTCCGACAACAAAAAATTGCTGAAATGATGAATCTAAATCATCAATCGGTTTACAATCTTTTGCGCGGGGCACTGGTTGCGCTCAAGAAAAAAGTGGACTATGAAACACTGATTGCTTACTGGTGTTTCTTTTTCGTATTGTTGTCCTTTAGCTAAAGGAGCAAGCCTGTATCGACAAATAACTAAGGTTGCAAGATCTTGACAATTTCTTTAAATCCTTTGGTTTGTGCATGCTGAAGCGGTGTTACACCTTGATGATCGGGAATATCTAGCTTGGCACCTGCGTCTTTCAGGATCTGTACGATCCGTTGGTATTTTTCGCTTCCGTCACCTAGCAGTACGGCTTCCATCAGGGCGGTCCATCCCAAGCGATTGACATGATCTATCGGGAATCCTTTGGTGTTAGCTAATAGTTGAACGGTTTCGATATGCCCGCGCTCACAAGCGGGAATAAGCGCCGTTCCTTGATAACGATTGAAGATATCGAAACGCGCTCCGTGATTCAGAAATAACTGTACCAGCTCGGTTTGTCCACTGGCACCGGCATAAAGAAAAGGGCTGTCTTGGTTATCTGCTTGTAGATTGACGTCCGCTCCATGCGTTACCAGCAGTTTAGCCAGCTCAGTTTGATGGTTGATTGTCGCGATCAAGAGCAGTGATCGTTTGCTCTTATCTCTTGTGTTTACATCCGCTCCGTTTTGCAGTGCTTTAGAAACGCCTTGTATATCGTTTTTTTCTACTAGGTTTAGAATGTCCTGATTGTTCAAGATCTTTTTTGTACTTTCCGGCATCGTTAAATTACATGAGGTAACAGTCGTTATGAGCATCATTACAAAAAATATTGTTTTCATAATTCAATTAGTTTTGAATGATCGGTCTCCTCAGCACTTTTGTCAAGTGCTGGAAATTTTCAATTTAAAAGACAATATTGCCTTGATAGATGAGTGATTTAACAGGTGAAACCCGCGAAACAGCTTCAGCAGAACAGCTGGCCTCGATGAAAACTATATTAGCATCATCACCCACTTTTGGCCATTGTTGTACCCCTTGATCGTTCAAGGGAAGCGGACCGGCGGTTGCCAGCTTTAAGATTCTCGATAAGTCAAATTCGGTGGTGTATCCGTACAATTGTGCAGCTAGATTCGCTTTTTGCAGTACGCTTCCCGTTCCGAAAGTGTTCCAGTGATCGATAACGCTATCATTCCCGGTCATGATTTTCACCTTGTGCTTTAGTAAGAGGGGAATCGGCATGATCAGTCCTCCGAAAGGTATCGTAGAAACAACGCCTATTACAGCGGCACCAAGCCTTTCAGCGATTTCTTCCTGTTTGCTAGCATCTAGCTTTCCAAGAACGAAACAATGACTCAGGTAAGTTTTTTCTTTTAGCCTCGGATTTTCGATTACCCTATCGATGAGGTATTCTACTGTTCTCAATCCAGATTCTCCGGATTCGTGTAGGTGTGTATCGATGCCTTTGTTGTGGTCGAGCGCAAGTTGTACGGTAAAATCTATTGTCTTTTCGATTGCGCCATCGATTGAATAAGGATCCAGTCCGCCAATAAAATCTATATCGGTTTTAGCTGCTTCTTTCAAGTAGGGAACGGTATCGGTATAAAAAACGCCGTGTTGGGGAAATGCGACCAGCTCGGCTCCGAAACCATTTTTTTTGTTTTCTAATGCGTTTTGAAGATGCTTTAAGGAATCTAGCTTCGACGTTGGTTCGATATTGACATGGCTTCTTGCAAAGGATGTTCCCTTCGATTGAAGAAGTTCAATAAGTTTTTCTGCTTTGTAAGTTGAATTTTTCAACATTTCGGGCAATATTTTCTGCTCAAGGGCAATCATTCCTTTTACGCCCCCGGTCCTTTTTCTTACTGCCTGCCAGTTTTCTCCGTAGAAAGTTTTATCAAGATGAATGTGCATGTCCCTAAAGGAAGGGAGCATAAGTAGGCCTTTGGCATCAATTGCCTCCGCAGTGGACTGATTAGGACTAATTTTTCTGATTTTTCTATTTGCTACTTCAATGGAAAAAAGCGCTGTTTTGGTGGCAACCACTTCGCCGTCTTCGTACTCGAAACCAGTTTCTAAGCGAACATTCTTCAGCGTGTAATTACCGGCCTCCATTAATTTTTCCTCTTTTCTCTCCGCTGCTCCTTTGCTAACCTGTGCATTGACCACACCTGGCGTGAGTGATAAGCCTGCAAATCCTATGGTTGCGTTTTTAAGGAATTCTTTACGTGATAGCATTGAATGATTCATCTTTTTATTGTTTGTTCACGTTCAAATTATACGATACCTAATGACAAAGGTACGATGCCTACTTTTTATAAGGTGTGAAGGATTTCTGCTATTACTTGTGGGATTTATCTATTTCGCGAAAAGCCGAAGGCGTTATTCCTGTTTGGGTTTTAAAAAAGTTGGAGAAATAAGCGTGATCTACGAAACCCAGTTCGAAAGCAATTTCTTTAATGGAAAGGCTTGTGCTTTGTAGCATTCTTTTTGCTTCGATACATACTCGTTGCTGTATGAGCTGTGTTGCTGAAACTTTTAGATTTTTTTTACAAAGGATATTCAGATAATTGGGTGAAATATGTAGCTGTTCTGCATAGAAAGTCACTAGCTTCTGCTCTTTGAAAAATTCATCTATTAAGGTGTTGAATTTAGCTAGCCGGGGATTGGATTGATAAACCTTGAACTCGGTGAACGTGCCTTCTGCTTCTCTACTAACAATTGCGGCAATGACTGCAGCGCGAGCGCTGATCAGATGTACGAGTGAACGATCATTCTTTAATTCATGCTTGATAGCATCAAACTCATATAATAATAATTGGAAGGCCTCATCAGTCAATTGAATAACAGGGTGATTTTGGTAGTTGGTAAAGGAAAACCTGAAATAGGGAGCAAATTGCTCGAAAAATGAACGTTCGATCATCAGTTGATATCCGGTGGTTCCTGTTTCGATATCCCATTTATGCATCTGGCCCGGAAATAAAACGTGTATTTGATGGTTGCCGATTTGATAATCTATCGAATCAATATTGTGTGTTCCCTGTGCTTGATCAAAGAGGATGATAATAAAAAAGTCGTGTTTATGAGGCTTCTCGATTAGCCGTTTACCATGAAGTTCATTGAATATGATTTCCTCACGACCGGCAATCTGTCCTTTTCGAAACCCATGGATTCCGATAATGGGTATTGTATGATCCTCTTTATAGGTAGGCATAAGGTAAATATAGTGAATCATGAATGTTTTTTAATTTCATCCTATTATTTTCTTTTGGTTGATGAGAGCTCGAGTAAATAACCGAAGCGGCAGCGAAGCTCATTGACACCTGAAAATGTAAACACTTGTCAATAATAATTGCCCTGTGTGTACAGACAGTTGCACTAGTACAAGCTCCTGCTTAAAACGTATAACTTAGCACTTATAACTAAAAAGCTATCAGCAGTCAGCTTTCAGCCATCAGCTTTAATAATATATTATTACAGTGGCACGAGTAGTTACAATAGCATAGGCCCTTACTTAATTACGTATAACTTAGCACTCTTAAGCCTTAAACGGACACTGGTAGCAGGACATGGGTAGCAGGACAAGTCATTACAGTTGCACAAGCACTAGTACAAGCTCCTGCTTAAAACGTATAACTTAGCACTTATAACTAAAAAGCTATCAGCAGTCAGCTTTCAGCTATCAGCTTTAATAATGTATTATTACAGTGGAACGAGTAGTTACAATAGCACAGGCCCTTACTTAATTACGTATAACTTAGCACTTATAACCGGCATAGGCTATGTACGACCCATCGCTGACCGAAAGCTAATTCCTAATAACTAACAACTAACAACCAATAACCAACAACTAACAACCAACAACTAACAACCAATAACCAACAACTAACAACCAATAACTAACAACTAATAACCAATACCTAATAATTAACATCCCAAAACTATTTTTATTCAAAAAAAAGCAAAAGCATGAGTAGATTTTGCTTTTTGATGTCTATATAGTTTTAGAGACAGCGCTTGAACGCCACATGCAACATTATAGACATTATAAAACGGTCGATTTTTTAACTGATGACAATTTTGCTGACTGGGTGAGGTTTCCGCGGCCGGATAGCGACCGGCACTGGCAAGAAGTTTTTGTTCTTTTTCCGGCACTTGTTCCCTTTGCAGAAGAAGCGCGACAGATGTTGTTGCATATGCAGATAAAGCCAATAAACGGGGGAACGGACGACTTACAAAAAAATATTCTAGATAAAGCCTTTGATGCCGACAATGTTACAACGAAAAAAATAGGCGCCCTGCAAGGAAAGCTCTATAAATGGGGTGCTGCGGCACTGATCGTCCTTGTGTCCGGACTTATATTGTGGAAGGGATTAGTTACCCGTTCGACCAAATTGGAAGTGGTTATTGCAAAAGATGGAGGCGTAAAGCGAGTGAAGAATTCGGCAGATATGGCCTTACTGGTTCAACTTCCGGATCAGTCTACCGTTATCTTGCAACCAAAGTCGCAACTAAGCTATCAGGTCGACTCCTTTGCTGTTAAAAGAGCGGTGTACCTAACGGGAGAGGCATTCTTTGATATTACTAAAAATGAACAGCAACCTTTTGTCGTTAATACGGATCAATTGAGCACAGTGGTTTTGGGAACGAGTTTTTTCATAGATGCTAAACCAGGCGTAGCAGACCATCATGTGGTAGTAACGAGCGGCTCTGTCCGTGTCAAGGAACGAATACACCGGGCTAAATCGAGACCCGATGAATCCGATGGATTGCTATTAAAAGCGGGCGAAGAAACGCGAACGCAAGGGGATCATTCACTCGTTGCTATACCTTCACGAGAAGCTTTACACATGCAGGATGATTTTGAAAAAGCCTTTGATTTTCAAAATATATCAATGGATAGGGTGGCTAAAATCATACAGGAATATTATGGTGTGCCTGTGCGGATTGAAAGCCAAGTTTTGACGAATCGAACGATTACGGCTTTTTTAGGAAAGGTTTCTTTGCAGGAGAAGCTCGACTTAATTGCCAAAGCTGTTGAAGCGCGGTATCAATTGGAAGACGGTATGGTCATATTTACTTTAAAAAACCAACAATAAAACCGATATGAACAGAATAAACAGGAGAACGTAACCAAGCATGCTAAAAACCCGCTAAAGCTGCTGGAACATCATTAGCGGGTAAGTTTCAGCCCATCAATTTATTACCGCTCGTCAAAGTGGTTTGGGGGCTATTTGTTAAATTTTCAGTAAACCTAACAACCAAATGTATGGAAAAAAAATCAACATTTATTGTTGTCATGAGGACAGGCACATTACAATTATTAATGGCAGTATTTCTTCTGGGGAGCACGTGGGCGGCCAATACCCATGGGCAGGGAATACTCAATGAGCGCATTACATTTTCAAAAAAAGAGGCCTCTTTACAAGTTTTGTTAAAAGACATTGAACAGGCTTTCAACATTCACTTCATTTATAGTCCGGCACTCATTAATGTCGATCAGACTGTAACGATTATTGCTAAGGATCGGCCCTTGGGCGGATTATTGGACGAATTGTTGGATCCTTTACGTATTAGCTATGAGGCGTCAGGCAATAATGTGGTATTAAGGCGTGCACGTGGACAAAAGCAGCTTGCCATAAAGGGAATCGTACGGGATAAGGCGGGGTTGCCCTTGGGAGGCGTTTCCGTGTTGCTGAAAAACGCTGCGGGTAAGGGTACTTCAACGAATGAAACCGGCACTTTTTCCATCTCGGTACCGAGCAATGCGACGCTGGTGTTTCGTTATATCGGCTACCAAGAGCAGGAAGTATCGCTGAATAATCGTAGCTTTTTGGAAGTGGTCATGATAGAGGATCCTGCTAACCTTGATGAAGTAGTTGTAGTGGGATATGGTACCCAAAAGAAAGCGAACTTAACAGGTGCCGTAGCGACCGTGAGTGGAGAAGAGTTGGTGAAACGACCGGTAACCAATGCCGCATCCATGTTGCAAGGACAGGTGCCGGGTCTACGTGTTGTACAGAATTCGGGTGAACCCGGAAACGAGGGGCTGTCTGTCCGAATTCGTGGGCAGGGTACTTTCAGTGGCGCAGGTTCTAACCCATTGGTGTTGATTGATGGGGTAGAAGGAAGCTTAAACGACGTTAACCCCAATGATATCGAGAACGTGTCGGTATTGAAAGATGCTGCCTCGGCGTCGATCTACGGATCTAGAGCAGCAAACGGGGTTATTTTAGTGACCACCAAAGCAGGTCAGTCCGGCGGTTTTGTGGTCGACTATACCTTTAATGGTGCCGTGCACACCCCTACAAGATTGTTCGATCTCATTACCAACTCGGCCGAATATATGGAACTTTGGAATGAGGCAAGATTGAATAATGGCAATACCGCCGGCTTATATCCTCAGGAAGCGATCGATTTATATCGGAATGCAACCGATAGGGTGCAGTATCCAAATGCTGATTGGTTGGATATTATGTTCAATCCTGCTTTTGTACAAACACATAATCTCGGAATCAGCGGTGGTACCGGTGGTACGCACTACAATTTATCATTGGGTTATATTGATCAACCCGGCGTGATGAAGGGTTTTGAATACAAAAGGTACAATGCCCGTTTTAATATTGGTTCTTCTATCAACGACCATATTAAAATAGGGGCTAACATAAGTGTAAAACAAGGCGATGTTTCCCGCCCTCGTCAAGGAGCACAAGATGCTTTTATTGCTACCATATCACAGGCTCCTACGTATTTGCCAAAGCTTCCGGATGGACGTTATGCATTTAAAGCCTATGATTTTGAATACAACAATAAAAATATGTTGGCCATTGTGGAGAACGAGGTATTCTGGAAGAATCGTGACTATTCCGTTAATCTGCAAGGTTGGTTGGATGTGCAGTTGAGTAAAAAATTGAACTGGTATTCTAAAGCGGCTATTGTTGCGGACTTTGACAAATCGAAAGACTGGCGTCCGGTAGTGCCGCTGTATAATTACCAAACAGGTGATTTCGCGACAGATTTAGATGTAGGTGGTAAGGGACTTGGGGTTAACAACAGCGAAAATCGATATACCAACTTATTTACTTATTTAAAGTA
The DNA here is from genome assembly GCF_008245145.1 of Olivibacter sp. LS-1. Taxonomy (GTDB): domain Bacteria; phylum Bacteroidota; class Bacteroidia; order Sphingobacteriales; family Sphingobacteriaceae; genus Olivibacter; species Olivibacter oleidegradans. The sequence goes on from NZ_CP041643.1 coordinate 1,617,443, forward strand.
TGACGATGTTTTTGCAGGCAGTCATCAATTATCGGCGCAGCTTGGTTTCAGCCAGGAAGCGAATAAGCATGAATACTTATACGGTTATCGCCGCGACTTTTTCAGTACGGACTTGAAGGAGTTGGATGCCGGGGGGTTAGCAGTGCAGAATTCAAGCGGTTCTACCTACGAGTGGGCGATGCGTTCATTCTTCGGTCGACTTACCTATAATTATAAGGAACGCTATTTATTGGAAGTAAACATGCGTTATGATGGAACCTCCCGATTGCACAACGACCATCGCTGGGGGGCTTTCCCATCTGTGTCTGGAGCATGGCGGGTTTCCGAAGAATCTTTTGTGAAGCAAGCAGATTTGAGCTGGTTGAATAACCTGAAAATCCGTGGCTCCTATGGGGAATTGGGAAATCAGAATATCAATATTGATATCCGGAGTAGCTCGCCTTATCAATATGCTTATCAGGAAACATACCCATACCCTTACCAGGATATTTTAAATTATACCGGCAATTATCCATTTGATAATGCCAATTTAAGCACCGGTGCGGCGCAGACGGCCTTGGCGAACCAGCTACTTACTTGGGAGACGACCAAAATTGCCGATATTGGTTTGGACTTGGCTGTTTTAAACGGTTTGGATCTTACCCTAGACTGGTATCGGAAAACAACTTCCGATATTCTTCGGCCATCCCAATTAACCGGTGTAGTGGGGCTTACAGCGCCAAATATCAATAGTGGTACCATGCAGAATGAGGGTATTGAGCTTGCGCTGCGTTATAGTAGACGCGTACAATCAGGCGCTTTAGAGGGCTTATCATATAGTTTTGGTGGGAACATTGATCGTTTCCGAAATAAGCTGGTAAAGTTCGGGCAGCGTGAAATTGGCAGTAATACAATTAAGGAGGAAGGTCGTCCTTGGGATACTTTTTATATGTTGGAGTGGATCGGCATTTTTCAAAGCGAAGAACAAATACAGGCATCTCCCCGTCAATATAATGACGATACACAGCCAGGTGATTTGATCTTTAAGGATCAAAATGGTGACGGTATCATCGATGATGATGACCGGACTTATCTCGGGGGTCAATATCCCTCGTTTGAATATGCCTTTACGGGCAACGCTAGCTGGAAGAACTTCGATCTTTCCTTTATGTTCCAAGGGGTAGAGGGGAGAAAAATTTATGTCGCCGATTGGGGCACGGTACCTTTTATTCAGGGATCGCCACCTACAACCTATTGGCGCAATCGGTGGACACCGGAGAACCCGTCGACAACGATGCCGCGAATATATTGGGGTTTTGATGCACCGGCAAAAGTGCGGCGGACATCTAGCTATTATTTACAGGATGCTTCTTATTTACGGTTAAAGAATATCACGATCGGTTATACCTTCCCGGCTAATTTAGTAGAACGGATAGGTTTGAGAAAGCTGCGTCTGTTTTTCTCGGGCGACAACTTGTTTACCCTTACGGATTATCCGGGTTTGGATCCGGAGCGGGGCGGAAATGGTGTTTTCGTAGGCTATCCTCAAAACAAAATCTATTCGTTTGGTCTAAATGTGCAATTTTAAGTTGAACACGATGAAAAAGTATATATTATGGATGTGTACCACCCTTTTTCTGTTAAGCATGGGTGGTTGTAGTAAAGATTTTCTTGATAAAGATCCCTTGGATCGTTTAACGGGTGATCAGTACTGGAAATCGAAAGCCGATTTTGATATGGCACTAACCGCTATTTATGGGCAGTTGCAAAATAGCATCTTTTCCTATGGTAGTCCTAATTGGGATGTGTTGACGGATAATGGCTACGGTCAACATAATTATAACGGCAGCCAAGGCATTGTGCGCGGTGAAATTTTTCCTTCCTCGGGAGGATATATTGTTGATATTTACAATGCATGTTATAGTGGCATAGCCCGGGCCAATATCTTTCTTTCTAAATTAAGTGCTTACGAGGGGGCGGAATTGGATGCAGCTGCCCGTTCGCGCTATGAGGGGGAGGTTCGCTTTATGCGTGGCTTCTACTACTATATGCTCTATGCCTGTTATGGTGCAGTGCCTGTGGTAACGGAGCCGCTCACTTTGGAAAATCAAGTTCAGCCAAAGGCTGCTGAAGCGGATGTATTGGCGCAGACACTTGCTGACTTGGACGTAGCCATTGCCAATTTAGGATCAACTCTTTACGCTAGTGGAGATGGCCATATAGTTAAAACATCCGCACAAGCGTTAAAATTACGGGTGTTACTTTATGCGGCCTATGATGAAAATGGAACGCCTGACCCCGCTTTGTTAAGCGAGGCGAGTACCTTGGCAAAAGAAATCATGGCGGCCGGTTATACATTGACTCCCTCCTTTGAGAGCACCTTTAGGGACGGTACACAAGAGGGTAATCCGGAAATTATTTTTTCCATCAAGTTTCTAGCACCCAATAATGCAACGCCAATGGATCAATGGTATGGTGATTGGGCGGTGGTTAGCCCCTTACCTAACTTTTTTAATGCATTTGAACCAGGTGACATTCGTCGAGACCTGACGATTTTTGATAAGGTGGTGAATTTTGACGGTGTTGTCCATCGGCCTTCCAATAATGTGCCCACCGGCTACGGGTTAAAGAAATTTCTGACGCCGGGCCTGATACCTTATGGTTATTCGACACAAAGTCAGCAAGACTGGGTTATGCTGCGTTACGCGGAGGTATTGCTTTCTTTTGCAGAAGCGGAGAATGAGCTTTCAGGGCCTACACAGGAGGTGTTAGAGGCCTTAAATGCGATACGTTTACGTGCCAAATTGGATCCGCTAGCTGCGGGTTTGACCAAGGAAGCAATGCGAGCGGCTATTCGCAAGGAACGCCGTTTAGAGTTGGCTTTTGAAGGCTTGCGCTATTTTGATCTGAAGCGTTGGCGGATAGCAGAAGAGGTGCTCAATAATGTGAAGGATGGTATCCTTACGTATCGATTTGAAGAGCGCTTTTATCATTGGCCTTTGCCGCAAACGGAAATCGATAAAAGTCAGGGCGTACTGGAACAGAATCCGGATTATTAAGTTATTTATAAATGCATTAGGGCCGTCGCTTGCTAGAGTGGGGCACTTTGTCGGTGCTATGAAATGAGAACGTCCGGCTTTTGGGGATGCCGGACGTTCGTCTTTTTTTAATCAACCTAAACCTATCTTATTATTTTCAAATCCTGTGCCAAATGTTTTCGTCGTTTTTCAGTTAGATTAGCGCGGAATTAGAAATGAAATCCTCGACAGGTATATTCCCTTGTCCTAAAAAATGGACAATTGAGGTTTATCTACGTAATAAAATACCAGACAAATTGTAATGAGTATACCGGACAATTGTAACGAGTCCGTGTAACTTTTACGGATAATAGTAAGTTAACCTACACTTAACATAATAGGGCTATTCTTGCGCCAAATTGAAAAGTTAGCATGAACCGTCCATGTTTAAAATTTCATTTTCATTACACTGGGAAATGTAAATTTTAAATATGGTAAGCTCCATCTTACCGATGGATTAAAACTATTTACAGATGAAACATTTTAAACCCTATTTTTTTACAAGCTTATTGGTGGCAGGCCTCAGTGTTACGAATCAGGTAAGTTTGGCAAAACTAAACAACCACATTCACTTAACAGAAGCACCGCAGGAAGAAATTGCACTTGCAGGCCTAGTAAAGTCGGCCGAAACCGGCGAAACGATTCCCTCCGTTTCCATTATAGCTGATGGTAAGGCCGTCGGGGTGACTGATGTCAATGGAAAATTTCAGGTAAAAGTACCACGAGGAGCGGAAGTACGCTTTCAGTACATGGGTTATCAGCCGTATTCCACCAGATTTACGGAGGATAATCAAAGCTTATTGATTTCACTTGGCAGTGCAAGTACCGACTTAAGCGAAGTGGTGGTAACGGCATTGGGTATCAAAAGGGATGAAAAAGCGCTGGGCTATTCGGTATCTAAGCTCGATAATAAAGACTTGACCGAAGCGATGCCAAACAATTGGTCGGAAGCCCTTAAAGGAAAAGTAGCCGGTTTAAATATTACACAGGCCAGCTCGGGTCCGCTGAATACTTCGCGGATTAACTTGCGTGGCAATTTATCACTCGACCCGGCCAAAAATCAGGCCTTGATTGTGGTAGATGGTATCCCCATGATCAATGGAAATATCAGCTCGGGAGTTGATCAGGCTTATGGTGCGGGTGCAAGTGGTGCGGATAAAGATATTCCAATCGATTTCGGAAACGGTTTAGGCGATATTAATCCAGACGATATTGAGTCGATCACCGTCTTAAAAGGAGCCGCGGCAACCGCTCTCTATGGTAGCAGAGCTGGTAACGGAGCTTTGATCATTACCACTAAATCAGGCGCTAAACATGAAGGGGGGATTGGCATTACAATCAATTCCAATACCAGTATCAGTGATGTTTTACGTTGGCCGGATTATCAATACGAGTATGGGCAGGGTGTACAAAACCGCAACGCCGCAGGTGAGCTTTACTATTCGTATGATTTATCGGAAGATGGGGCGAATACGGGTTCTACCTCCAGTGCGTTTGGACCTAAGTTTGACGGTCAGTCATATTTCCAATACGATCCCGCAACGGGTGCACAATCGGCCACGCGTGTGCCATGGGTACCTTACAAGGATAATATCAAAAGCTTTTGGCGCACGGGAACAAACTTTACTAATAGCGTAGCCTTGGATGGAGCAACCGATCGATTTTCGGCGAGAGCTTCCATTACGCATACCAAAAATAAGTGGATTATGCCGAACACGGGTTTCGACCGTTTAGTGGCGAGTTTGAATACCAGCGCGCAACTGACCGAGAAATTGAAATTGAACGCGAAGTTGTCTTTTACTAATAAGAACAGCGATAACCTCCCGGGTACAGGTTATAACAATCAGTCGATCGGCTATTTTATGATCTTCCAAAATCCGAATGTTGATCTGGATTGGTATCGTCCCATTTGGAAGCCCGGCATGGAAAACATAGAACAAATTCACCCTTTTAGCTCCTTTATTGAGAACCCTTTCTTAATTGCCTATGAGATGACCAATAGTCTGCGCAGTACCAACTTGGAAGGGAACTTGCAGGGTATCTATAGCTTTAACAGTAAATGGGAATTGATGCTCCGTTCCGGCTTAAATATGAGGCAGGATCAGCGCGAGCAACGGCGGCCCTATAATACGGCAAATTTCCCCCAAGGGTATTATAAACAACAAGACGTGTTTTTCAAAGAGACCAATACGGACGGATTGTTGACCTATCGTGATAAATTGAGCGAGGACTTCTCTTTTACAGGGTCGGTAGGGGCAAACTTTATGCATAATCAAATCAGAACCAGTAATGGAGTTGCACGGGGTTTGATGGTTCCGGGTATCTATAAACTGTCTAATGCCCTAACACAGGCTGTGGCCGAAAACCAAACTGTTGAACGTAAAACCCATAGTGTTTATGGTTTGATCAATATCGGTTGGAAAGATAAAATCTTTTTAGATGTAACCGGAAGAAACGATTGGTCGTCTACCTTACCCGATGGCAACAATTCCTATTTCTATCCTTCGGTGAGTTCAAGTTATGTTTTGAGTGATTTATTCGAATTGCCTGAATTGATCTCTTTTGCCAAAGCACGTTTGTCGTGGGCTCAAGTGGGCACCGATACCGATCCGTATCGTACCCGCAGCTATTTTGAAACTTCGCCTTTCCCTGGTTCGGCCGGTGCACCTGCCATCTTGTTCAATGACGATCTTAAGCCTGAAATTTCAACCTCGTGGGAGGGGGGTGTGAATTTCATGCTGTTTAATAACCGCATCAATGCAGATGTAAACCTGTATACGAATAATACGGTAAATCAAGTGTTGCGAGTTCCATTAGATGTGACAACGGGTTATCAAGAGCGCTTCATCAACGCAGGGAAAATCCAGAATCAAGGTGTTGAAATCTTACTGAGCGGCAAACCTATAGTCAGTAAAGATTTCAATTGGAATACCACCATTACGTGGGCAAAGAATGTAAACAAGATTTTGACCTTGAGCGAAGATATGGGAGTAGACCAACAGCTTTATGCCGAAAGTGGTACGGTATATTTCTACGCCACGAAGGGCGGATCGATTGGAGACCTTTATGGCTACGGTTTAGTACGTAATGAGGCCGGGCAAGTGGTATTTGATGCAAAAACGGGCTTGGCGTTACGACCTACTGATATAGAGAAAATCGGTAACGCTTACCCTTTATGGCGTGGTGGTTTTCAGAATGAGTTCTCTTACAAGAATTGGCGTTTAAGCATATCGATTGACGGACAATATGGTGGGATTGTCTATTCGCAAAGTCACCATAAAATGACTGAACAGGGTAAGTTAGGTCATACTTTATTGGGGCGGGAAACCGGTACCGTCGTTGGCGATGGTGTGGTGCAAAACGCAGATGGCAGTTATTCACCTAATACAACACCGGTGGCCATTAATACCTGGTATGCTGATTATTATAGAAGAGCCAATGTAGAAACCAATAGCTTTGATGCCTCGTATGTTAAATTAAGGGAAGCACGTATTGAATACGCTTTACCCAAGGAGTTATGTAAAAAACTTCGGGTGGGCGGTGCGAGTATTGCGGTCTTTGGCCGCGACTTAGCGATAATTTCCAAGTTCCCGATTTTCGATCCGGAGACGGCAGCTTTAAATGGAGCCACGATTATTCCAGGCGTGGAGATGGGACAAATGCCTACACCGCGGACATGGGGAATGAATCTAAATGTAAAATTCTAATTGTTGACTGATGAAACTAAAACCGTATATCAAAACATTGGCTATTGTATCCTTCTTAGGGATGAGCGCCTGTACAAAGGACTTTGAAGAAATTAATACCGATCCTAATAAGTTGGAGGTGGTATCACCAGGTAGTATGCTTACCCCCGTTATCTACAACATGAGCACTTATTTTACCGAGCAGAGCTACAACTTTGATTGGCAGATGATGCAGGTATGCATTCCCCATCCAAGCGTTTCTAATGGGATTCACCGTTATGACTTGAATGAAAATTCAGGAAATGGAACTTGGAATACGTGTTATAAGTGGATGGCCAATATTAGGGAGATGGAAACTGCAGCCGACAATTACAATTTACCTGTCTACAGAGCTGTAGCGGCTACCTTAAAGGCCTATATAATGGGGATTCTCACCGACAGTTTCGGAGATGTCCCTTTTTCTGAGGCAATGAAGGCCGCTGAAGGTATCAGTCAACCACGCTTTGATACACAACAGGAAATTTATGAAAACCTTATTGCACAATTAGAAGAGGCGAACACCATTTATGCGACAGATGACTCCAAGATGTTTGGAGAGGATCTGCTTTATAGTAACGATAAGACGAAGTGGCAGCGCTTTAATAACTCCTTGTTGATGCGTTTATTGCTGCGCATGTCTAAAAGAACGGAAATGAATAGCTATGAACGGTTGCAAACAATAATCGATAATCCGGATCAATATCCGGTGTTCACAAGTAATGCTGAAGCTGCCTTTGTAACCATTACAGGAAATTCCCCTTATGATTATGCCTGGGGCAGAAGGCAGGATTATGCCAATGCTAAGGCTATGGCATCCTTCTTTGTCGATTTACTAAATGCACAAGAAGATCCGAGGCGTAGCTTGTTTATGACAGGAGCGAGCCGTTTAGAAGGGGGTAAGCCTGTCGATATCGGTTATAAAGGCGTACCGGCGGCGCATTCAGGGGATGCCTCACAATTCAATTTCAATCCAAGTCAGCCGAATGCCGACCTCATGGTTTATACCACTTTGGGGACGGAGATTGTTGAAGTGATGATGAGTTATGCCGAGGTGGAGCTTATTAAAGCGGAAGTAGCTTTGGAACGAGGAGATTTAAATGCGGCAAAAGCAGCTTACGAAAAAGGTGTTGCTGCAGGGATCACCCAGTGGAAAAATGGTGTTATGCCCCAAGGCTATCTAAACCATCCCGTGGTAGCATTCAATGGAACGATGAAGCAGTTGATGGAACAAAAGTATATTGCTCTATTTTATAATGATTATCAGCAGTGGTTTGAGTATAGGCGAACCGGTTACCCGGAACTTCCGAAAACAGAGTATATGCTACATGATGGTGTCATGCCAACCCGTTTCATGTATCCAACAGAAATCCGCAGATCAAATCCAACGAATTACCAGGAAGCGGCTAATCGGATCGGTGGTGATGATATCATGACGAAAGTTTGGTGGGATAGATAAAAAATAACTGATCGTATCAAAACAAAGGCGAGGCCCTAATCACTACGTTAGCGCCTCGCCTTTGTTTTATAGCTCTTTTATTGTCTTTCCTGTGAACGCCGATTATCGACGGGTACTTTATAGTATACCTCGCCGTCATCGTTCAATGCATTCAGTGATTTCACGAGGCTATCGACTTCGGTAGCCAATACGTTTTCCATCACCAGCGTCACGACCCCATGATGACGCATGAAAATGTTAAATAACATCATGTTAACTTATTTATACACACAACGCACAGTGGGGATTCTTGTTACTTGGTAAGATTCTGTATCACAAAGCTTTTATGTCATTGAAAGAACCCGTCCCTATAGGTTTTAGAATCAAAGGTAGCGGATAATTTCGAAATACGAAATACCTACAAATTAGGAAATAGAAAGTTGTGCCGATTATGGTCGGCAATATGAAGGTTAGTGAATTTTCAAAGCGATGATCATAGGGCCATGATCACCGCCGTTGTTCAGGTATTCTTGGTTAAATAATTTCTTTGTTTTTTATGCAAGCTGACTGCAACTGTTTCATTAATTTCTTTGAATGAAAAAGCTCGTTGATCATTTGTTGATCATCGGTATTCCGTGCACCTGATCCTACAAAACTTACACGTTCTTCTTTAAATAATTTCTGTGCTACACGCTTTGCGTCGACCCCATTAGATCCAGCTAAGGAAAGTAAATCACTTTCATACAGGCATCCTTGCAAGTGAAGGCGTGTTATATTCCGATAGTTATCTTGCAAGCAGGCGTATTGCTCTGTCTTAGCCAGTACCGGTTGCAGGCCTTTACCGGTGAGATAAGCGACAACATCTTCCAGATCGCGGCTTAAAATATCTGCCGGTGCCTCTAGCAGTACATAATTTTTTCCAAAAGTCTCTAATTTTTCTTGTTGAAGAAGGGCTCCGTCCGTATCCAAACGATAAAGCCTAATTGAATGTATTGGCAAGGCGCTGTTAAACGTTTTAGCATCTATAGCATCCTGACTCACAGCTCCGAAGATGCAAGCATAGCCAGCGTTTTTCAGTTCTTCGGTTACATCAGTGCTATTGAAATAGCCGAAACTTGGTTTCAGTAAATCAATATGTATATCGGCAGCGAGTATGCTTCCAACCCTATTGCCTGTATACGTTGCTGATTGAGTTGGTAAAATTGAAAACATCCTTATATAATTTATACAATACTTGTGATATAATGTATAAATATAATCGTATTTGCTCAACTCGTTTCGCAAGTGTTTTCGTTTTGTGTCTAAATGACGTATTTCTGTGTGTAAACTGATGGATATTTGTTCAGTTTGTTAGGAATATGCTAAACAATCAATAAATTTGATTTGATATCCGCAAAGTAAGTCCGACCTATCGGTATACCGGTGCCATCTTTCAGCTTTAGTTCCAATTGGTTAAAAGAATGAATATGAGAACGATTGACGAGGTACGACTTATGTACGCGTAAAAAAGGGTGTCCTGCCGGTAATTTAGCTTCGAATTCCTTTAAATTTTTTCGAAGGGCTACTCGTCTGGTGCCAATCTGCAATTCCACATAATTACCATTTGCCTTGATAAAAACTAAGTCCTTTAACGATACGTGATGTTTATTTCGACCCATAGGTAGAAACAAGCTTGGTTCGTCTGTTTTTTGAAAATGACTCATGGCAATCTCGATGGCAGCATATAAGTCAATCTTGGTAAAAGGTTTGATAAGGTAACCGTAAGGCCGTGTATCTTTTGCGTTTTCGATCGTGGCGGGTTCCGCGTGTGAGGTCGTAAAAATGAACGGTATACCCTTAATGCGTAACACGCGAGCCACATCAATACCGCTTCGTGCACTGCGTATGCCAATGTCTAAAAGCACGAGATCCGGCGTTTTTTCTTTTACGAAGCTTAATGCTTCCTCGTAATCAGCCGCTATACCACATACGGTGTAACCAACTTCTTCGAGCATTTCCTGCATGTCCAATGCAATGATCATCTCGTCTTCAACTATAAGAATTCGTAAATTTTGCATCTATGTACTTCTGAAATTAATTTTAAAAATGGAGGCTTCGTTAAATTCGTAATGGATCGTTCCCTGTAGTTGTTTTGTAAGGTTGGTTAGCAGGCGTAGGCCCATGGTACCTGTTTGTTCCCAATTGATGCCCGAAGAAATGCCCGGGCCGTTGTCACTGTAATACAAACGATAGTACCCTGCTTCTGTGGGCGTAACCTGGATGGTTACTTGTAGGTGTTCATCTTCTTGTCTCGCATATTTAATTGAATTGGTAATCAGTTCGGTAATCAGTAAACCATACGGTATGATAACATCAGTTTTTACTTTAGCCGCACAGATATTGATTTTTTTTTGTATTTGTTCTTGTCCGCTATAACTCTTTACGATGTAATGGACTAAATCTTTCGTATAATTTGCTAAATCAATGGTGTCATGCAAATTGTCAGTGTATAGCTTTTGGTGCACTAAAAGCATCGATTGAAGTCGCACGGCGCTATCGTGAAGGGCTTTTTTTACTTCGGGGTGCTTACTTGTACGTATGTGCATGTTCAATAAAGAGGACGCAAACTGTAGATTATTCTTGACGCGATGATGTGTCTCGTTTATGAACAGCTCGTGCGATTCTGTTTTGTTGCGTAAAGCCTGATAACGTTCGTCCAACTCAGCATATTCTCGCTTTAGCCTGTGAATACGTTGTCTATTTTTGTGCCGGCTAATAAAAAAGATACTCACAACGGTGAGAACAATGCCAAGGATACCGAAAAAGCCGGCGTCCAAAAGTGCAAACATACCCTTCATTCGCATGGGAATAGGCTTTTTAGGAATATCACTGATTAAAAATGGTATCACAATATCTCTTTCTTTTAGACGTGAAAAAAGCAAAATTCTCTTAGTGGTAAAGAACGTATTGCCTGTTTGCTGAGTATCTTATTTGCAAATTCGCTATTAAATATTAAAAATCATGCCAATATTTTTAATTTTCCACTCGATTTCTTTTTAAAAAATGTAAAAATGTCTTGTTGCGTTTAAAATCGCTTTTTCTTGCTGATATTAAATTTATATTAATTGTGTTAACTCTATGTTTTTGTGCATTTAAGTTGGTTTTTTTCACGATTTTATGAAAAATATGTATGCAATATGGCCTTTTCTTGAATTTTATTTACCGGTATGATGTTTGTTGAGCGCATTTCACAGGAATAAACATTTTTGTTAAATTTTTCTCGTAATTTCCCTTTTATGGATTTAAGCAGCCGTTACCTCTTTCATTTTACACACGTAGTTACCGATTTTTTCTTTATTATCCTTTCCTTTTTACTTGCTGTTCGATTTAGTAACTACGAGTATTTTTATCAGCTGAGCCTTTATGATGCGGGATTTCTACTTTTTTTGCTTTGTGGGTGGTACTTTACCGCTCGTTCCAATCGATTATATGAAGATAAGATCCAGGAAAACCAGATGCGTGAGCTGTTTAAAACAGCTAATACGATTTTATGGCAGGTGATGTTGGTGGTTTTGTTCATTTTTGCTGTAAAGGAAAATGACTATTCGCGAACTTTTGTTGTGATCTATGGCTGTCTGGTTGCTTTCTTCATACCTTTCAGTAAGATTCTGCTTAAGAAGATCTATTTGATGGTATTTCGCCATGGCTACTTACGCCGTCGTGCACTCGTGATCGGAGGAGGAGAGCATGGTCAGCAATTTTGCAGGTATATCAAAGAAAATAAGTATTACGGCTATGAAGTGGTGCGCCATATTCAGGGCGCCTTGACTTTTTCCCAGCCAGCCCAAAGCTTTGGAGAGCGTATGTTGATGGTGGGAGGGCAACCCTTAGGGGATATCAATGACATTGATGAGGTGTTTATTGCAGATGGTCCGGAAACCTCTTATAATACGAAAGAAATCGCTTCTGCCTTAAGTGCCCACGCGGTAAGACTTCGCATTATTCCGGATGTCTTTCAAATGAGTAACTCGGGGATGTATACTTTTAGCATGATTGGCGGTTTTCCGTTGTTAAGCGTACGGAATGAGCCATTGGAAGATATTTATAATCGGGCGGCAAAAAGAGCCTTTGATATTTTCTTTAGTTTGTTTGTGCTCGTCTTTGTATGCTCCTGGCTGTTTCCTCTTATCGCCATTCTCATTAAATTGGGATCGGAAGGCCCCGTGTTTTACAAACAAGAACGCTGGGGTAAACGCAACCGACCTTTTCTCTGTTATAAATTCAGATCAATGTATGTGAAGGCGCCTGATACCAATCAGGCCGGTAAATTTCAACAGGCGCAAAAGAACGATCCCCGGATTACGCCGATCGGGCGTTTCCTTCGTAAAACGAGCTTAGATGAATTTCCACAATTCCTAAATGTACTTTGGGGCGAAATGTCGGTGGTAGGACCTCGCCCGCACGCTTCGCTGATGAATGTCGAATCTACCTATATTGTAAAAAACTACCTGGTAAGGCATCAGGCCAAACCCGGTATTACGGGATGGGCTCAAGTGAACGGACTACGCGGAGAATCCGGAAATCCGAATCTATTAAAAGCGCGGATTGAACATGATATCTGGTATATCGAACACTGGACTTTTTTGCTTGATTTGAAAATTATTTTCTTAACCTTCTGGCGAATGATTATCGGCGATAAGCAAGCTTATTGATTATTGAACAAGGGAGCTTGTTAGTAGGCGATAGGCTTTAAGCAATAAGCTATAGGCGATGAGTGGTGAGTGATGAGTGATGAATGATGAGTAATAAGCTATAAGGCTTGTACTGCTGTTATTCATCACTTACAACGCGCAATTACACTAACTACTGAACGACTTAACTATTTAACGACTCAACTACTGAACGACTCAACTACTCCCTAACTAGTGAACAAGGGAGCTTGTTAGTAGGCGATAGGCTGTAAGCAATAAGCTATAGGCGATGAGTGGCGAGTGATGAGTGATGAATGATGAGTAATAAGCTATAAGGCTTGTACTGCTGCTATTCATCACTTACAACGCGCAATTACACTAACTACTGAACGACTTAACTATTTAACGACTCAACTACTGAACGATTCAACTACTCCCTAATTAGTGAACAAGGGAGCTTGTTAGTAGACGATAAGCTTTAAGCAATAAGCTGTAGGCGATGAGTGGCGAGTGATGAGTGATGAATGATGAGTAATAAGCTATAAGGCTTGTACTGCTGCTATTCATCACTTACAACGCGCAATTACACTAACTACTGAACGACTTAACTATTTAACGACTCAACTACTGAACGACTCAACTACTCCCTAACTAGTGAACAAGGGAGCTTGTTAGTAGGCGATAGGCTGTAAGCAATAAGCTATAGGCGATGAGTGGCGAGTGATGAGTTATGAATGATGAGTAATAAGCTATAAGGCTTGTACTGCTGCTGCTATTCATCACTTACAAGTAGCAATTACACTAACTACTGAACGACTTAACTATTTAACGACTCAACTACTGAACGACTCAACTACCCCCTATTACGTAAAACATAGGACTTAAAACTTACAACTCACAAACCGTGATTCCTCATACTCATAATTGAACCATTGGTACACATTTGTATGATTATATTTCGTTGATTGTGTTGCTTTTATCCATATTTGCCTTTGGAAAATAAAGATTTTTTATTTTAGGATCAAGGTATTCGCCAATTACACCTGATATCATCTGTACGTTAAAAAATGTTAAAACTCATTGTTTTATACAAAAATATCTAGTGTTAGGTATATATATGAAAAAGATTATTATGTACATTTGTGCCGTAAAAAACAACTGTAAGTACCTAATTGTAAAATTGTTAAATGAATAGTAAAAGTAATGCACCGGCCTTATTGAGGCAAGGACCGAGGCTTCCGTTGAGCGAGAGAGGGCGCTCTGGAAGCAATAGTAAGAAACGAGAAATAATTATTGAAGTGTCGCGGCAATCTCCTTTCATGCCTGTATATGATGATTTTGAAATCAACGATGGTTATCTGACTTTATTTGCGAAATAATTATAGATTAGATTTTTACTTATACCAATCTTTGGACGCGACTGGGTCTACTAGACCCATAGACATAAATTTGAGGCTTGTTTCCAATTTAGTTATCAAAAATTGGAAGCAGGCTTTTTATTTTTAGCGTGTTCAGGCTATAAACCTTCCCCTTTTCTTCTGTACATATTTACACAATATTGTGTAGTTCGTACACAAGTGCCTTATGGCTTTTTGTTTACTGTCATTTTGCGTAGTATTTTCGAAATAAATCAATCAGTTGATCATTTGCTTAACTTTTATTTAACAAACGATCTTGTTTTTTGATAAATATTCATTTATAGCTTGTGCTTAATCTGTGCTCATTTGAGCAAGTTGGCGCATATTAAGGACAGAATTGAAAAATATAGCCCGTTTCTATCATGCGCATCTCATATAAAGCTGATTTTTTCGAGGAAGTTAAAAGAAAAATAACATCCCAGGGCTTCCGGATTGTTGGTCTTGATCATTCGCAGCCGTGGGGTGGTTCAGTAATGATCGACGAAAGCCAGGCACAACGCTTCGCTGACCTATTTTTTCAAGAGGTTATACAGTCTCAAGAGAAAAAGGCCGCTCATCCCTCTAAACCCAAAGTCTTGGTTATTGAACCAAAGCAGGCTATTGCTTGGCAATATCATCAACGTAGGGCCGAATGGTGGCAAGTGATTGTAGGCGAAGTAGGCGTGATTACGAGTGATGATGATGAAGAAAGAAGGCTATTGGTTAAACAGTCAAAAGATATCATCGAGCTGAGACCGGGAAAGCGACACCGCTTGGTAGGATTAGACGACTGGGCTGTTATCGCACAACTTTGGAACCATGTGGATGTTCAGTATCCTTCGGATGATGCAGACGTAATACGATTGAAATTATAGCTCATAGGAGTGAAATAATATAAAAACAATGTAACATATGAAGACAGCATTAATTACTGGTGTAAATGGGCAAGATGGAGCCTATCTTGCAGAACTTTTATTAGAGAAAGGCTACATGGTGCATGGTGTTAAACGCCGTTCGTCATTGATCAACACCGATCGTATAGACCATCTATATCAAGACCCACACAGCGAAAATGTGCGCTTTAAGTTGCATTATGGCGACATGACAGATAGCACCAACCTGATTCGTATTATCCAGGAAACGCAACCCGATGAAATTTACAATTTAGCGGCGATGAGCCACGTAAAGGTAAGTTTTGATACACCGGAATATACTGCTAATGCCGACGGGATAGGAACTTTACGTATTCTAGAGGCCATCCGTATTCTTGGTTTGGAAAAGAAAACGCGCATTTACCAAGCTTCGACCTCTGAGCTATATGGTTTAGTGCAAGCAGTACCGCAAAGCGAAACCACACCCTTTTATCCACGGAGCCCTTACGCCGTAGCTAAGTTATATGCTTATTGGATTACGGTGAATTATCGTGAAGCGTACAATATGTATGCCTGCAACGGAATCCTGTTTAACCACGAGAGTCCCTTACGTGGTGAGACGTTTGTGACGCGGAAAATCACACGAGCGGTGGCGGCTATTTCTCTAGGCCTGCAGGACAAGATGTTCTTAGGCAATTTGGATGCGCGCCGCGATTGGGGACATGCCAAGGACTATGTAAAAGCAATGTGGCTTATCCTACAACAAGAAAAAGCGGAAGATTATGTTATTGCAACCGGAATTACCACACCGGTGCGTGATTTTGTAAAAATGGCTTTTGCGGAAGTGGGCGCCGAAATAGAGTTTAAAGGTGAAGGTGTAAATGAAAAAGGATTTGTCAAGTCACTAAGCAATCCGGAATATGATGCTTTACAGATAGGACAAGAGGTAGTATCTGTAGATCCGGCTTATTTCCGTCCGACGGAGGTTGAGTTGTTGATCGGTGATCCGACTAAGTCGAAAACAAAATTGGGCTGGGAGCCGGAATATGATTTATCTGCTTTGTGCCGCGAAATGGTGGCTTCGGATATCGAGGTGTTTAAAAAGGACAATAAAACGCAGTGGGAGCATTTGGCGGGGTAGTATATAAAATGATTAGATGAAAGACGCTTAATGAATAATGCGAAAAAACTCGTAGCAAAAGGTGTTTTTTGGACGGGCATACAAATGGTGGTTAATCAAGGATTTGGTTTTATCATTCGTTTGGTATTGGCGAAGCTCTTGTTCCCGGAGCAATTCGGTATCGTAGGAATGGCAACTGTGTTTACGGGATTTGTTCAGGTGATGAACGACTTAGGCATAGGAGCTGCGCTTGTCCAAAAAAAGGATGAGACATTGAGCGAGGAGCACTTTCACACAGCATTTTGGACGGGTTTCGGATGGTCATTATTCATTTATCTGATCATTTGCTTTGCTGTAGCGCCATTAGCCGCTATGTTTTATAGTGAACCTATCTTGAAGGCACTTATTCCTGTAATCGGTTTGGGGGTACTATCAAGTCCGATCAATTTGGTTAATAAGGCTCAATTAACAAAGCGCATGGATTTCAAAAAAATTGCGTTTATTGACAACACATCGAACATTCTCTCAGGATGTCTTTCTCTCGGCCTTGCATTTTCCGGAGCGGGTGTGTGGTCGTTGGCCTTTAACTCGGTAGCTTCAATTATTGTAGCGATTCCGCTTTATTTTAAAGCAACCGGATGGAAGCCCAGGTTTATTTGGAATAAGCAAGCTTTTCACGATATCTTCGGTTTTGGTATCTATACGACAGGGACTAATGTGCTTAATTATCTAATTAACAATGTGGACTATTTGTTAATAGGAAAGTTATTAAGCGCACAGCTGCTTGGTGCTTATACATTTGCCTTCATTCTTACTGATACATTTCGGAGCAGGCTTATGGCCGTCATCAACAATGTAATGTATCCGCTTTATGGCAAGAAGCAGACAGACCATAAGGCGCTAAAAAGCTACTATTTGAAAGTCATCAATTATAATAGCTTAATTATTTATCCTATTATGACGGCTTTCTGCGCGCTGGCTGAACCTATAATTCTTGTATTCTTTGGCGACAAGTGGGAAATGGCTATTGAGCCACTTCGCATTTTAGCCATCGCGGTGATGTTCCATATGATGGTTAATAGCAATACGGCGCTGATTAGAGGAGTCGGTAGGCCTGGCTTGGAAATGAAACTTCAATTGGTAAAGGCAGTTATATTCTTACCCATGCTGTTAGCAGGCATCTATTACTATGGAATTATTGGGGCTGCTTGGGCGATACTATTGAACAAAGTGATAGCAGTATTAATCGCTCAGTATACCTTTAATAAGCTACTGGCAATTAAGGTAAGCACCAAAGAGTTCTTAGTAGCCATTAAAGACCCGTGGATTGCATCGTTATTGGCTTATCTGGTGTCAAAAATCACATTTACCCTACTGGGTTGGCCCTTTGTTGTATCGGCTTCCTTACTGATGTTGACTTATATGTTGGTTATTTGGTTGCTCATGGGAAATGAGATTCGTCTACAAATCAATCAACTCAAATTAATGAAGAAATAATAGAAGAATAGCTATGATGAAGGCCCTAAAAGCACCTATTAAACGAATGATCAAAGAGACAATACCGATCTATTGTGCTCGATCAAAAAAATTATCTGTTCTTTATTATCTGCTGTTTGATAAATCTTTTGCCCGAGAAAGCCAAGCTGTATTAGCTGGAAGAGTGAAACATGTAAAGGAGGCGAAGGAAATCAAAGCAAACTACTTTTTATTAGTACGCAATACGCACCGGATTGAAAAGGGCTTATTGATGCGTCCTCGCAGGGCCGTTTTTGGAAAGGATTATATTGAAGAGACGATTGATAGCTTTGAAGGAATTTGCAAATTGCAATCTACGACGGATACAAATTTACAATTGAAGTGGTTTAAGGACGTCTTGTCCGCCTATTTCGAGTCTGCAGGCGAAGAAGACCCCTTCGTCTATAAGTTGGGGCAACGCTATCACCGCATTCTTCAAGAGTGTATGCCGCCTACGAATATACCAGACGGAAAAGCGGAAGCAAAGTCCGTTCCCTATGTCCGTTTGGAAGAACATCGGAGTAACATTTCCTTTGAGGATTTTTATCAATTGTGCCGTCAACGTCGATCCGTTCGTTGGTTTTTAGACATACCCGTTCCACGGGAAATGATCGATAAGGCGATTCTAGCGGCTAATCAAGCACCGAGTGCTTGTAATAGGCAGCCATTTGAATTTCGCATTTTTGATGAGGCCCAGCTGGTAAAGGAAGGGATTAATTTACCTATGGGAACCAAAGGGTACGGTCATTCGATACCTGTCTTTATTGTTTTGGTGGGAAATCTGGATGCCTATTTTGATGAAAGAGACCGTCATGTAATGTATATTGATGCTTCTTTGGCTTCTATGTCCTTTATGTTGGCTCTAGAAACTATGGGTTTAAGCAGCTGCGCTATTAACTGGCCTGATATTGAAAGTCGTGAACAAAAAATGGATAAATTTTTAATGTTGAAGCCTTATCAACGTGCGTTGATGTGTATGGGAGTCGGCTACCCTGATCCGGAAGGTTTGGTGGCTTTTTCGGAAAAAAGACCGTTGGACCAAATTCGTAGATATAATTAATAGACACATGATAATCGAATTACGTGGGGTTGAATTCCACAATAAAGGTGCCGAATTGATGCTACATGCCATTATGGATGTTGTTAAAAAACAAATTCCTGATGTGGTTTTCGTTATGGAGAAACGGCCTAGTGCAACAATTAAACAACAACGTAGCTTGGGTATTTATACCAAATTGAACGTGAAGAAATATGGGATAGACTCGGCTAAGTGGGGTCGATTTATGCCAAAATTCCTGATGCGCAGTTTAGGTTTTGTTCACGAAAAGGACATTCAGGCTGTGCTTGATGGTTCGGGGTTCGCGTTTGGCGATTTTTGGGGCGAAAAAAAGGCGGGTGAACGTTTGGCAAATCATATTGAAAAGTGGAAAAGGCAAGGGAAAAAAGTCATTATGCTGCCACAAGCTTTTGGAGCATTTGAGAATCCTGCATTACAACAGAAAATGAGAATTATTTTAGATCAAGCCGATCTGGTCTTCGCGCGTGATCAATATTCACTTGCTTATTTGAATGGTTTGCAGGTGTCAACCGATCGAATACACCTTAGACCGGATTTTACCAATCTGATCAAAGGAAAGGTACCCGATTATTTTAATCCGAAGGAAACGGAAGTGGCCATCATTCCTAATAATAAACTGTTGGAGTCCAATATTTTTACACACCGTGGTCAATACCTGGAACGTTTACACGATCTAGTCGTATTGATTGAAAGGCATGGTAAGATCCCTTTTTTCCTTATTCACGAAGGAAAAAAAGACCTGCAGCTTGCGGAGGATGTAAATACTCAATTCAGTAAAACCGTCAAAATTATCAAAGAAGATGACCCGCTTAAAGTGAAAGGAATTATTGGCGCCTGTAAAGGTGTTGTCACATCAAGGTTTCACGGCCTGGTCAGTGCACTTTCTCAAGCAGTACCTTGTCTTTGCATTGGGTGGAGTCATAAATATCAAGCCTTAATGGAAGATTACAATTTCAAGGAGGGCGGAATTGGAAAAGAGGACATGGATTTGGAGTCGCTCGAAGCTAAAATCTCATTGATTTTGGATGAGAAGAGCGCTGCTATATGCAAGCAGACATTAGCAGACGCAGGTGCGAAGCAAAAGGAACTATCGAAACAGATGTGGGAGCAGGTGTTTTACGTACTAAGGAATTGATAAAATAAGCAGATAAAGCTATCGTATGGAAATCGCAGTCATTATACCGGTATACAATGCTGAAGCCTATGTGGCAGATGCAGTACAGTCTGCCTTACAGTTTGAGGAAGTGAAAGAGGTCATTCTTATTGAGGACTGCTCACCGGACAATGCTTTGGCCGTATGTAAGGAGTTGGAAAGACAACATGAACGGGTTAAGCTTTATCAGCACGAAAATGGCATAAATAAAGGAGCCGGCGCATCTCGAAATCTTGGCATACAGAAGGCTACTTGTCCCTATATCGCTTTTTTGGACGCTGATGATCTGTTTTTAACGAATCGCTTTGATGCTGAACGGGAGTATTGGCGGGAGGGAAAAGATTTCGACGCCATGTATGGGGCCTTAGGTATTCACTTTTACTCGCAAGAGGCTCAAGAGAAATATGCCAGCCATTTCTCATCGAAGTTTACGGTGGTGCGAAATTTTAAGGCAGGCGAGTCCATGTTCGAAGAACTGCTTGGTATCAATGAGAAACGTAGAGGGCACATTCATTTGGATACGCTTACTGTAAGAAAAGTAGTTCTTGCTCGAATGCCGATGCACTTTCAGGAAAATTTGCGATTACATCAAGACTATGAATTTACTATCCGATTGGGCTATTACGCACAGGTCGTTCCCGGCATTCTTGCCCAGGCGATCGCTACTAGAGGTGTCCATTTGGAAAATCGGTATACGAAGGTGGGGTTTAAGGAGAAAAAGTACTACCGTAACCAGTTACTCGTATGGGAAGCGTTAGATCGATGGGCCCAGGAAGAAGGTTTGGCTGCTCGATATAAGCAATTTATCGCCCGAAAAATTTACGCATATAAAATAGCTGGTTCCTATTTCTTCAGTGCTTGGTCACTCTTTTTGAAATACTTATTGAAGGAGCGGCAAGTATTAAAAGAGTATAGAATTTATTATAGAACTATGTTGAATCGTTAGCCTTATGACGAAAGATATGATAAAAAAGCCATTAGTATCTATTATAGTACCCGTATATAATCGAGCAGATTTTATCGGTGTTACTTTAGAGAACCTCGTGGCAAATCAATATCGCCCATTGGAAATAATACTGGTAGACGATGGCTCTTCGGATACGTCGCTTTCTGTGCTTGAGCGGTTTAGGGAAAGCCAGCAGAACGAGCTCTTTACAGTAAAAGTTTTTACGCAGTCAAACCAGGGAGCGCCCGCTGCTCGGAATTATGGTTTTTTACAGGCTAAGGGGGCTTTTATTCAATTTTTGGACAGCGATGATTTAATTGACACGAATAAGTTCTCCGAGCAGATCCACAGCATGGAGTTAGAAAGTGCCGACTTCGGCCTCTGTGATTTTCAAATGATCTATGTAGATACAAATGAGCAGGTTTATCATTCCAATGCCCATAAGTTAAAGAAAGTACTTAAAACACACGGTTCTTTCGGTTGTGGCTCACCTTTACTCAGAAAAGACTTAGCTGATAAGATTAGCTGGAATGTGCGATTGAAAAGAAATCAAGACGTTGATTATTTCCTCAAAGCTGCCCTTATGTCGATGCGTATTGCCTATGTGCCAAAAGCACTTTATACCTATGTGAGGCATAGCAGCGACCGAATTTCTGCTTCTTACAGTAAAACATCGCCAGTATATGACGAACGTATACGGTCTCTCAGGCAGTTGTTTGGCAGAATACCGAATAAATTCCATGCAGCCATCGCATTAATGAACTTGTATTTAAGCTTATTCAAATTCAAATTAACAAGATAGTATGGTGAAATTATTCTTCGATATTATGATTACGGGGCATCACGTAGAATATATTGACCATATGGTGAATTATCTTCGAGAAAAAGAAGATGGGCACAACTACGTTTTTGTGGTACACCCTCAATTTGAAGAACGCTTTCCTGAAATTGCGATTAAGATAAAAGAAGCGCGCAATTTGCGCCTTGTCTGTGTTAGTCTACATGAATTTGAGAAAACCCAAGGTCGAGGGCTGGTGAAAATGTCTTTTAATACTTATCGGTTAGCCCATCGATATGCTTTACAAGTAGGGGCGGATCATGTCTGCTTTCTCTATTTCAATTTATTGCAATTACCATTAATCTTTTACACGCCAAGCTACAGCGTAAGTGGTATCCTATTCCTTCAATTTTATCGTATGCATCGAGGAAGCTTAAAGGAGCGGATTAAATATTTGCGCAAATATTTAATTACCAAAGGTTATACAGGAAACAAAAAAGTGAATCGTGTTTTTGTTTTGAACGATGAACAAACAGTTTCTTTTCTGAATAGGAAATTTAAAACTTCCATTTTTAAGACGTTGGCTGACCCTATTCCAAACATAGAACCGTTGGAAGCTTTCAGTGTGTATGAACATTATGGTATTTCGAAAGATCGCCAAATATACTTACATATTGGAAGTTTGAGTGACCGGAAAGGAACGATCGAATTTGTGAACTCCGCCACCTATTTAAAGCCCGAAGTGCAGATGAAAGTGGTGTTTCTATTGGTGGGAAAGGCGGGGAACAGCCAAGAGGAAGAAGAACTTCAATTGGCACTTAATGAGCTTCGCATGAAAACGCAAGTACCTATTATTTGGGATAATCGTTTTGTACCGAATGCCATGATGAAAAGTCTTTTTAACCAGTGTTATGCGGTGGTGATTCCCTATAAAAACGCAGAAGCTTCCAGTGGAATTCTCGGCCATGCCGCTGCTTCCAATAAAATGGTGATTACAACGGGTAAAGGATTATTAAAGGATATTGTTAACACGTATCAACTTGGTCTGTTAGTCGATGAGGTTACGCCGGGGGAAATTGGCAGACAAATTACCGTTGCCAGTGGCCACTATAACTTCGTTAGCAAGGCTCGGGATTTTGTTGAATTGAAAAGCGTGGATCATTTTGCAGCTGAAGTTGAGACTGCTTTATAGTAATATAATATATGGAAGAGAACGGAAATAAATTAGTGATTTACCTCTGTATGATCGGAGTGGTCTTCCTTAGTTCCTTCCGTTCGCCGGATCCGGAGCTAGCACTGGATTATTCCGTTCCCTCCTATATTCAGTTTCTCCAGACACTGTCTGTACCCATCGTGTTGCTTTTGATGCTGTTGAGTATTGGATTTATGTTCCGGGTGCCGACAGAAATGGAAAAAGAAGGTGGGAAATCTTATTTGCCGTATTTTTTTATCTTCCAAGTCATTATTCTGTTAACCGAATTTTCACGGCAGAATAATGCGACGGAGTTTTTGATACGTTTGTTATTCGGTATCATCACCTTTATTTATTTCTTGAAGGTAGTGGCCAATTTGCCCATTTATCGAGCAGAGGGGTTTTCCGTTTTAGCAGCTTTTTTCTGGGGCAGTTTTTTCTTCATCGCATTGAACGTGCTTATACACGTTTCAGGAATAGGGCATGTCATATGGAAAGGCCGATTATTTGGAGTGACGGCTCATCCCAATTTTATGGGAATCTGCGCGTCTATTGAAACGATCCTCGCTTTTGTCTTTTTATGGAAAGAACGGAAGTGGAAGAGACGCTCTATTTTCTTGATAGCTTTTGCAGTGGGTATCTATGCGTGTCTCTTGACAATGTCTCGTACATCCATGCTAGGAGTAGCCACCGGGGTTTTCATTTTCTTCATGGTAGGGATGAAAAATTCATCTTTCAAACCGTTTTTTATGATATTGTTAGCGCTGGTTTCAATGCTGTTGGTGGCTAACCTAACTATGCAGTCGTTGGATTATGCCGATCGGGGAAATACCCGAGAGCAGACGTGGCGCGAACTTTACGAAGATGCCTCTGAATTACCATTGATTGGGAAAGGACGAAGCGGTGCTAGCACAAATGCCTATATGTTTGCCATCGTGGCAGGAGGTGTTTTGGGAGCTGCATTTTTTTTCCGGAGCCTGTTTGGGGTGATGGCTTCAGCTTTTACGGATCTATTAAATACACACAACTTTAAGCGGTTGGCTTTCTTGGCTTTACTGACGTTGATATTGGTGACATCTGTTTTTGAAGGATACCTACTGGATACGGTGAGTATCCCATCCTTTACATATTGGATGTTATTGGCGGTTACTAGACAGTTATAATGGAAAAGAGAATTGCAATTGTGAACCCTTCGGTACCTCATTATAGGGAAGACTTTTATCGCTATATAAAAGAACGATTAGCTTGTGATGTGTTCACTTATGAAGACATGAAAAGTACGAGTAACCGCAATTTCAAAGAGAGCCAGTTGATAACGAAACGCTTGAAAAGTATTAAGTTGAAAAAATTTCTGCTCTTTAATATTTTTCCCTTACTCAGTAAACAGTATCAAACATTAGTGTTGATGTGGGACTTTGCGCAAATCAGTACTTGGTTGCTTTTGATTACGAAACCGCTCCACCGTAAAAAAATTATTCTTTGGGGGCAGGGTATTTCTGTAAAACGCTATCTCGTGGAGGAGGTACATCCAAACCGGCTTTTAATGGCAATGTTGAAGCTGGCAGATGGCGCTTGGGTTTATATGGAAAAAGAGACTGTTCAATGGAAGGCAATTTTTCCCGATAAGGCTATCGTTGCGCTGAACAATACGATCTCCGGTGTTGAAAAGGTTTTGGATACGCACTACGATGTAGATGAATTAAAAGGCATTAAGAAAAAGCATAACATCACGGAGGACATCTTATTGATTTACTGTGCCCGCTTTGATAATCCCTATAGACGTTTTGATTTACTGATTCAAACTATTGAATTGCTGGACCCTCGGAAATATGGCTTTATCATTATAGGTGAAGGCGCTTATAAGCCTGATTTTTTACCTTATAAGAATGTGTATGATTATGGAAAAGTGTATGAAAAGCAACTAAAGGATGAGCTTTTTTCGATTGCCGATATTTATTATCAGCCCGGCTGGATTGGTTTATCGGTTGTTGAAGCCATGGCATATGGAAAGCCAATTTTAACATTTAAACGGAGCGAGGCAGTCTTACAATGTGTGGAGTACCATTATATAGAGCATGATCGGAATGGAATTTTATTAAATAATATCGAGGAGTTAAAAGAGACGCTGTCGAAGCTTATGCAACGAGAACTGATAGCAATGGGCATGCAATCGAAGCGAATTGTCCAGGATAAACTACTTATGGGAAATATGGTGCAAAATGCTTTATCCATCTTATAATATGAGAACAAAAATCTTACATGTTATTTCAACTATGGATCCTAAAGCCGGGGGCGTTAGCCAAGCTGTTAAAACCATGGTAAGGGGACTAAAGTTTTACAATATTTCAAGTGCTATTGTTTCGTTAGATGAGGAAGAGATAAAAAGAGATTATCCGGACTTTGAACTAATTACAATAGGTAAAGGAACAACATCTTGGAATTACCATACTAAATTGATCAGTTGGCTTAAAGAAAATCTGGACGCATACGAAAATGTCATTGTTCATGGTCTCTGGCAGTTTCAATGCTATGCTATCCTGAAAAGTATGCCTGCGGCTACTGCCACGAAAATTTACGTAATGCCCCATGGTATGTTGGATCCTTACTTTCAAAAATCAGCTGGCCGAAAACTGAAAGCCTTTAGAAATCAACTCATTTGGTCGTTGGTTGAAAATCGGCTGATTAAAAAAGCGGAAGGGCTATTATTTACTTGTGAGATGGAAAAGACTTTGGCTCATGAGACATTTAATGGCTATAAGCCCAAAAAAGAACTTGTTGTAGGGTTAGGAGTGGAAAAAGATTTAGAGGAAAATGAGGCAATGGCTAACGAATTTAAGATTGCTTTTCCCCAAGTTACTTCTGATGGTTATTTCTTATTCATTAGCAGAATTCATCCCAAAAAAGGATTGGATTTGTTGGTAAATGCTTATTTAAACCTTAAGCAATCAGGTACGCATTCATTAGCTCCTTTGGTTATAGCCGGGCCGGGTTTGGATACACCTTATGGAAGGGAAATTCGAGAACTGGCAGCTAAAGATCCTGATATCATTTTTACGGATATGTTAACAGGGCGTTTGAAATGGGGTGCCTTTTACGGTTGCGGCGCTTTTGTGTTACCGAGCCATCAGGAGAATTTTGGTATAGCGGTGGTAGAAGCTCTTTCTTGCCAGAAGCCGGTCCTGATTAGCAATCAAGTGAACATATGGCGAGAAATTGAGAGAGAAGGGGGAGGGATCGTGGTGGATAATACACAGAAAGGCGTCGAGCGTTTACTCCATAGCTGGACACACTTAGATCCAAACGAGAAAATAAAAATGGGAAGAAACGCAGAGCGAACATTTCATAAGTATTTTACCGTGGGCATGGCCGCGAAGCGTTTAAAAGAAGCGTTGAATTATGACTAAAGTATATAATAATGATACGTACGTAGGAGCGTCCTTTTCCTTAAGTAACCGTTTGATGCGGGTGCTTTGGAGCCTTGTTTATGCCTTATTATTTAAATATTCGCCCCGACCATTTCATGCTTACCGTGCGGCTATTTTGAGATGTTTTGGCGCTAAAGTAGGTAAAGGAGTGCATGTTTATCCCGGGGTAAAGATTTGGGCCCCATGGAATCTGGATTTGAAGGATGAGTGTGGTATTGCTAGCGGAGCCGAATTATACTCACAAGGGATGATTACAATTGGTTATCGTGCCATCGTGTCGCAGGGTTCTTATGTCTGTACGGGTACGCATGATTATACCAAGGTAGGGCATCCGTTATATACCCTGCCTATTGTTATTTCCGCGCGCGCTTGGGTCGCCGCGGATTGTTTTATACACCCAGGGGTTACTATTGGTGAGGGTGCCGTCATTGGAGCACGTTCAGTAGTTACGAAGGATATGCCCGCATGGATGGTTTGCGCCGGACATCCGTGTAAGCCCTTGAAGGAGCGGGTAATGGTCAATGAGCCAATGGAGCAATTAGCTAATTAGCTTGTTGTAAATCGTTGAGTCGAGAAATTGTTGAGTAGGGCAAGGAATAATGAGCCGATGTGATGATGAGCCAATGTGATAATGAGTTGAAGATTAGTGATTAATAGAGTGTATGAATGATAAACTTGCCTGGTAGGCAGTGTGACTGACAGCTGATGGCTGATAGCCGAAAGCTGATAAATAAACAAGAAATAATGAATAAGCCTACGCTTAAGGCCTAAAGCATACTGCCAAAAGCTATGTGACTAGTGGCCGATAGCCGAAAGCTGAAAGCTGTTAAATATGATTTCTGTACTGATTTTAACTAAGAATGAAGAACAAGATTTGCCAGGATGCTTAGCTTCGGTAGCCTGGTGTGATGATGTCCATGTTTTCGACTCTTTTAGCGAAGATCGTACCGTGGAAATCGCCCGGCAGGCCGGTGCTAAGATTACGCAACGTAAATTTGATAATTGGTCGGCACACCAAAATTGGGGTCTGGCCAATATTCCCTTTAAGTACGCTTGGGTTCTTTATATAGATGCTGATGAGCGGGTATCAACGGGTTTGAGGGAAGCACTCATGGCGTTCGACCAGGAAGGAGATGCAGTGGCTTATGAAATTCAACGACGTGATTTTGCCTGGAACGGCCGTTGGTTAAAACATGCTCAGATATCTCCTTTTTATCTCCGATTTTTTAGACCGGATAAAATGCGCTACGAACGTTTGGTCAACCCGGTGTCTTTGCCGGATGGACCGGTAGGCCGATTACACGGATACCTCGACCATTATCCCTTTAGCAAAGGTTTTCGCTACTGGTTGCAACGGCACTTGAGTTACGCCGATATGGAGGCAGCAATGCGCTTGGAAGACATGGGAAAAGGTACCAACTTCTCGTTACAAAAAGCGCTGTTCAGTAAGGATTTTACAGAAAAGCGCTATCACCAAAAGGGCTTATTCTATAAAATGCCAGGACGCCCATTTATTAAGTGGCTGTATATGGTGCTGTGGAGGAGAGCCTTTCTAGATGGCATAGCGGGAACTACTTATGCTACACTACAGTCTATCTATGAATACTTCATTGTCTTGAAGACAAAGGAGTTAGTGAGTAAACAAAATTCCAAATAGAAATGCTATGAAGATATTAATATTTGGTATCAATTATTACCCTGAGCTTACCGGTATTGGAAAATATACCGGTGAAATGGGTGCTTGGTTAGCTGCTCAGGGGCATGAGGTTGCTGTAGTAACGGCACCTCCCTATTATCCGGAATGGGATATCCATCCAGCCTACAAAGGAAAAAAATGGTTCAAAGAGATTATTGATGGTGTAACCGTTTACCGAGTACCTTTATATGTGCCAAAAGAGGTTACCTCAAAGAAACGCATTCTGCATGAATTTTCTTTTTTAGGTTCAGTATTGCCAAAATGGTTTGGTTTACTGTTAAAGAAAAAGTATGATGTGGTCATCAATATTAACCCACCATTTCATTTGGGCTTCTTTGCGTTATTGTATGCGAAAATAAAGAAAGCACGCTTATTGACACATATTCAGGATCTGCAAATCGATGCTGCGAAAGATCTTGGTATGATCCGTAATAAGCGCTTATTGGATTGGATGTTTAAATCTGAACGTTATCTTCTTAATAGCAGTCATGCGGTATCCTCCATTAGCTTAGGCATGCAGCGAAAGATCCTTGCAAAAGGCGTCCCGAAAGAAAAATTTATTATGTTTCCCAATTGGGTAGACGAAACGGCTATCAAACCGCTGTCGATAAACGAGTCGTTGCGTAAGGAATGGAATATTCCAATGGATGATAAGGTTATTCTATACGCCGGAAATTTAGGAGAAAAGCAGGGGCTGGAAGTTATTATTGAGGCTGCGGAAGCATTTAAGCAAAACCATTTTATTCGTTTTTTGATCGTCGGATCAGGTGGTAATAAGGAAAATTTGCAAAAGGCGGTAAGCGAGAGAGGTCTGAACAATGTGTTCTTTTATCCGCTGCAACCGTACGAAAAATTAAGCGCTTTATTAGCTACAGCTGATATTCACTTAGTATTGCAGAAAAAATCGGCCGCCGATTTGGTTATGCCGAGCAAGTTGACGGGTATATTTTCTGCAGGTGGTTGCGCTTTGGTAACCGCCATGCCTAACACCTCCCTATATGACATCGTGGACCAAGGTAGATTGGGCGTGTTGGTAGAACCCGAATCGACCCAAGCACTCGTAGACGGTTTGAATAGGATGTTGAGTGAAGATTTAGCAAGTTATCGTAACGCTGCTCGAGAGTATGCGATGCAACATCTTTCGAAGGAAAGGATTATGCGAAACTTTGAGGATCGCTTATTGGAAATGATCGGTGTAAAAGAAAGGACTAAAAAATGGCATTACGCTTAATTTTTTTATTGATAGTTTGCATGGGATGTATTGGAATAGTGGCGGCGCAGGATTCAGTAAAGCGTTGGCAAGATTCACTAAAACTTTCTGTGGGTACGATAACGACGGTAGCCTCGAAAGATTTTTTACCACTATGGTTAGTTGCAAACCGATACGGAACGATTAAGGATAGGCAAAGTGATGTTTCGACAAATGTCTACCTCGCTAACGAACATGCGTCAAAAAATGGGGATTTTCGAGTGAATTATACCTTAGATGTCTATAATCATAATCATTTTGAGGGTTTTACGATTGTAGAAGGAAATGTGAAAGTTAATTATAAGGGTTGGGAGCTTCGGGGAGGAAGATATCGTGAAGTACTTGGGGAGGTCGACCCGACGCTTTCGACAGGCTCTTTGGGACTGAGTGCTAATGCCTTACCTATTCCAAAAATCGGTATTGCAGTGCCTGCGTATAAAGAAATTCCCTTTACTAACGGATGGGTACAATTTAAAGGTTTAATCAGTCACGGTTGGATGGGGAAAGATCGTTACTACGAATCCTATTTACACGAAAAGGCATTTTATTTACGCGTTGGTAGAGGAAAATTGAAATTATTTGGTGGGGTTGTTCACTTTGGTGAATGGGGTGGAAAGAGGGGAAGGTTTTCATTAGATAGAAGCTGGAAGGGCTTTTGGGATGTTTTCCTTGTAAAAGAGGCAAATGATGGCAGTTTACCATCAAATAGTATACTGCGCCCCAATCGTGCAGGAGACCAGCGTGGAACGCTGGAAGGTGGTTTCGATTTGGAAAGTGGTTATGGTTATTGGCATTTTTATAATCAGCTATTTTTTGAAAGTGGTACGGGTATCGATATCCGTAACATCGACCGCCTTGCTGGCCTTAGCTTAACTTTTAAAGAACCGAAATGGAAAATAAGAAAGGTGCTCGTTGAGTTTATCCATACCAAACAGATGGAAGACTATGGAAAGGAACAGCAAAGCTATTACAACAATGGAATCTATAAAACCGGTTGGGAATATAAAGATATGATCATTGGAACCCCCTTGTTTCTGAACCGGGTAAGAGGGAGTCATTTTCTGCCTGTGAAACCCTTTAACTGGCAGCAAGACGAAGGTCGTGAAGGAAGGATTATGGGGAAGGCAAACATTATTAGTAACCGCGTAGTAGGTGGGCATCTGGGAATTGAGTATGCACCTTTCAAGCACTTTAGCTTCAAAACGCTTCTCACTTATAACGTGCACTTCATGGGGGCTACAGCGATCGAAAAGTATGTAAATAGTACATATAAGCAGTTTTACAGTTTACAAAGTGTAAGCTATGTTTTGAATAGAAAGTGGTGGATTAACGGCGAAATCGCTTGGGATGCCGGTGATTTTTACGACAATGTCGGCTTTAGCCTTGGTGTTAGCTATCGTATTTTTTAACGCTCGATTACGCAATGAATAAAATAATTAATCAGGATAAGAAGATATATATGAAAAAAATGCGCATTGGTTTTTTTTTAGTGTTAATAGCGTTTTTGGCAACTGCTTGCCAGAGTAATAAGACCATTCCTTATTTTAAAAATATTCCTAAGACAGAATATAATAAGATCGAACAAGCAGCATATACAGAACTGAAAATAAAAGAAGATGACATCTTGGATATTACCATACAAACTGCCGATGTCAACGCTGCTTCACAAGTGAACGATGCCGCAACTAATAATAGCATAGCGAGCCCCGGAAGTGGTCAACAACGAGCAACAGGATTTGTGGTAGATAAAGAGGGAGAAGTAGAATTGCCCGTATTGGGAAGGATTAAACTAGAAGGATTAACCAGTTATGAAGCACGTAATCTAATTCGTAAAAAGGCTAACGAATATTTTGTGGATCCAACTGTGCAGGTTCGCTTTGTTAATTTTAAGGTAACTGTAATCGGAGAGGTAAACCGACCTTCGAGCTATACGATGCCATCAGAGCGAGTAACAATTTTAGATGCGATTGGCTTAGCTGGAGATTTGACTATATATGGGAAGAGGGAGAATGTGCTATTGATACGTGAGACGAATACCGGGAAGGAACTCGTGCAGTTTAATTTAAACGATTCGCAATTATTTAAATCGCCTTATTACTACTTAAAGCAAAATGATATTATTTACGTGGAACCTAGTAAGGGTAAAATAGCTGCTGCTGAATCTTCTCGCTTCAGTGTGATAGCCATCATTGCATCATTATTATCCACTGCGGCACTTATTATAACACGACTCTAATTGAACCCGATCAATGAATACATATAATATGGAAGTAACATCTCAATCGAAGCGAAAGTCTGCATTCAGCTATAAAGATTATTTACTACGTTTAATAAGATTATGGCCGTTATTTCTTTTGAGTTTACTACTGTGCTTTGTGGCAGGCTATGTATATCTCCGGTATTACACCACCCCTTTGTATCATGTAGCAGCAAAAATACTGATCGAAGATGACCAGCAATCCACCCCTTCGGCAGCTCAATTAAATCTTGAGAGCTTACTTGGAACTACAAGTGGTGTAGACAATCAATCGGAGATTCTGAAAATACGTTCATTGATGGAGGCACTCGTAAGGGACTTTAAACTTAATATTATGTGGTTTAAGGAAGAGCCCTTGCGCGATGTAGAAGTTTTTGAAGGGCCTTACAAGCTCGTTTTCAACGGCGTAACTGACACCATTAGTCGGGCTTTACTGCTTACTATGCAGCCTTATGACAGTGCCTTTTTCAATCTATCTTACGAAAGTAATGGAGAACAAAAGATTCTACAGAAGATCCCTTTCAATAGTCCATTCGAATTAGCAGGTTATGGCTCCTTCACTATGGAGAAAAATGGCGAATCCAAAGCGGCGGTAGAAGACGTAGAATACAAGATTAAGGTTTTGCCTTTTGATGATGCGGTTTCTTCGTTACGATCAACCATTACAACGAATATTAGTAATAAGCTAACCACAATTATTGATTTACAGATGGATTGCGCCCTTAAATCCAAAGGAGAGTATGTGCTAAATCGTTACATCGATCAATATATTAAGCAGAATATTCAGAACAAAAGCCGAATAGCAGATAGTACGATTTCCTTTATTGACCAACGCATTATTTTGGTAAACACAGAGTTGACGAGTATTGAACAAAAAATTCAACAATTTATGCAAGGGCAGGGTTTGACTAACATATCGGCGCAATCTCAACTTATGCTTCAGAGCAATAAAGAATATGGACAACAGCTAGATGATGTGCAAATACGGATGGAAGTAATGGATGCAGTAGATTCATTACTTAACGTACCCGGAAGCAAAAGCTTGATATCCGGCAATGTATTGAGTAATGGGCAATCGTCAGACCAGGCGTTTAACGCGCTGATTTCGAATTATAATGGACTCATTCTAGAACGCGATCGCTTACTGATGGGATATCGACCGAACAATCCGATTATAAAAAATGTAGATCAGCGGATTACTTCAGTAAAGGAAAATATTTTTGATTACATCAAGAACACGAGACGTTCTCTGGAAATCAATAAGCAGGAAATTGAGCGCAGCACACGATCGATTCGTGGCGATATACGACAGGTACCCGCGCAGGAGCGTGCTTTTCTCGACTTGTCGAGACAGCAACAGTTAAAGCAGGAACTCTATTTGTTTTTGTTGCAAAAGCGGGAAGAGACCGCTTTAGGGAACACATCCAGTATTGCGGGGATTACCATCTTAGATCGGCCTAAGGCAGATAAACAACCTTTTAGTCCAAAGTCAACCTTTGTTTATCTAGGTTGTTTTGTTGTGGCCCTTTTAATTCCTACAGGCAAGATTTTCTTGGAAGATAGTTTGAATACACGGGTGCAGAGTCGTAAGGATATTGAAGAGCGGACTTCGGCGCCTGTTATAGCGGAACTTAGTCATAATACGTCGGGGATCGATTTGTTGGAATTCAGTTCCTCACGTTCGATATTGGCCGAGCAATTTAGAGGGCTACGTACCAATATTCAATTCCTTTTGGCAGAAGACGAGCGTAAGGTAGTGCTCCTGTCTTCCGGTATGCCGGGAGAAGGAAAATCTTTTATTTCGCTAAACTTAGCCAGTGTCTTCGCCCAGTCGGATAAAAAAGTTCTACTCATGGAATTTGACCTCCGTAAGCCAAAATTGTCTAAAACTTATCAGACGCAAGTTGGGCAAAAAGGGATATCCAATTTTATGGTAAATAAGGAGTTGACGCTTGACGATATTGCGCGACCGGTGGATAGTACCGGGAATGTTTATTTTGTGCCATGCGGGCCGATACCTCCCAATCCGTCCGAATTGATTATGCAAGCACGTACCAAAGAGTTGTTTAGAGTCGCACGAGAACGATTTGATATTATTATTATTGATGCACCACCGATTGGTGCGGTGACAGATGCCCAGCTGCTCAGTAACTACGCTGACTTATTTGTGTTCGTGACGCGTGCTCATTACACACCATATAACCTACTTGCGTTACCGGAAGATATGAAAAGGGAAAGAAGGCTGGGAAATTACGCTATCGTCCTCAATGATGTGCGAAAGAGGGGGAATGGTTATAGCTACTATGGATATGCTTATGGAAGTTATGGTCAAGAGGAGCAATCAAATAAGTGGTGGAAGAAGAAGTAAACAGCAAAGAACCTTAACTTATAAAGAATAATCAATGAACATCACAAAAATCTGCTGCATAGGTGCCGGTTATGTTGGCGGCCCAACCATGGCGGTCATCGCCAAACAATGTCCGGATATTCAGGTTACGGTAGTGGATCTGAATGAATCACGTATTAATAAATGGAACGATCCTAATGTGGAAAATATACCGGTATATGAGCCGGGATTAAGTGGAATAGTGGCGGAAGCGCGTGGTCGGAATCTTTTTTTTACAACGGAGGTCGATCGTGCTATTAAAGAGGCCGACATGATTTTTATTTCGGTGAACACACCAACTAAGACTTACGGAGCAGGTAAGGGGCAGGCCGCAGATTTAAAATGGATTGAGCTTTGTGCCCGACAAATCGCTCGCGTAAGCACAAGTGATAAAATTGTGGTAGAGAAATCAACTTTGCCCGTCCGTACAGCTAGCACTTTGAAGGATATCCTAAAACACACCGGGAATAATGTCAAATTCCAGATACTCTCTAACCCGGAATTTTTAGCAGAGGGCACCGCTGTTGATGACTTGCTAACACCCGATCGCGTGCTGATTGGCGGTGATCAAGATGCGGAAGGGAAACAAGCTATAGAAGCACTTGTGAACATATATGCGCGGTGGGTGCCCAAAGAGCGGATTCTAACGACAAATGTATGGTCTTCTGAGCTGTCGAAGCTTACTGCCAATGCTTTCTTGGCTCAACGTGTATCATCTATTAATGCTTTATCTGAACTGTGCGAATTTACAGAAGCCAATATTGGAGAGGTTGCCCGCGCTATCGGAACGGATAGTAGAATTGGTCCAAAATTTTTAAAAGCTTCCGTAGGGTTTGGAGGCTCCTGCTTTCAAAAAGATATTCTCAATTTGGTATATATAGCCAGAAGTTATGGCTTAAATGAGGTTGCCGATTATTGGGAACAGGTGATTATTATGAATGATCATCAAAAGAGGCGTTTTGCCAATAAGATTATCAAGACGCTTTATAATACAGTGAACGGAAAAAAGATCGCTTTTTTAGGTTGGGCCTTCAAGAAAGACACAAACGATACACGCGAGTCTGCCGCTATCTACGTCGCAGATCATTTACTTTATGAGCAAGCAAAGATTGCCGTGTATGATCCGAAGGTTTCTGCCGATCAAATGTATGCCGATTTAGATTATCTAAATACCAGAACTGTAGAAGAAAACCAGCTGCTTGTTGATGTAGTACAAGATCCTTATGAAGCCTGTCAAGATGCACATGCAGTAGCTATACTGACAGAATGGGATGAATTCAAGGATTATGATTGGCAAAAAATTTATGATGCAATGCTTAAACCTGCGCATATATTTGACGGACGGAATATTTTAGATAAGGGGCAGCTGGAGCGTATAGGGTTTAAAGTGAGCGCTATCGGAAGCTGATTTTATTTCATTTACTTCATCTGTAATTTTTTGCAATGTAGCAATCTACCTTCCTGGATCAGGTTGGTATGGTGTTAATCGTGTTGAGATATCTCACTTCGGTGATAATGGTGTATTTCTCAATATTGCACATTATAATTGTGTATTTGTGATATAATGATTAGTTTAGCACTAAGTTTTGTTTGTTGCATATTTGGTATTGTCATTTGATTTGAAACGTTTTTGCGTTGACTGAGTTTGGTTGTCTTTTGACAGTCATGTGATGCGATACAGTATATAACGAACGGACATTTCAGAAGGATAACACCCTTCGCTCCCTAACTTAATCTTTTATTTTAAATACATCAACCATGCAACAGGTTGCAACCTTCGCAAGCGAAGCAAAATGTCCTAGGTGTGGCGCGGTTACGGATTATCGTATACCCCGCAACAGATTTGTGAAGCTATTTCTGCCTTTTTACAAGAGAAAATTTTGGTGCCCTAAATGTTCTAATCACTTTTATACACTAAAATAATCGAGCACAAAGGTCGATTTGACAATACCTACATGCACCGGACTGTGCATATTTTTCATTTATTTCTTAAAAGGCGTGTATTGATCAACGCTTCTGCACAATTATTGCCAACCGACAAAATCTGCTGAGGTTGTGGTTGGCTTTTTGTGCGAATTAAACGCTCTCCCGCGTTAAAGGCTATCCTATTAAACAGGGTGTAGCAACACAATTATAGATACAAATAATTTTATGAAAAGCTATCGCTATTTTGTATGGTTGCTGAACGTGTTGTTCGTAACCCTACTGATCAACAGTTGCGACAAGGGAAATGGAGACATGGATCCCGTTGTTGATCTTGACAGCGGCTTGGTTTACTACTTTCCGTTTAGCGGAAACAGCATAGATCAAGTCAGTAATGAAACTTATGACATCAAAGAGGCCACTTTTGGTGCCGATCGTTTTAATGTACCCAATAAGGCGCTAAGAATGGTAAATAATGGTTTGTATGGACAAGGCATGGATATAGGAGCAGGATTGGGTGAAGCTGAAGGAAGTTTAGCCTTTTGGATCAATCTGGATGATCTTGAAAAGCTTCATCCGTTGTTTATAAAAGCTTATTTCCATAACTTCAGTGCTCGGGAATATAATATGTTTATAAACCCCGATAGCACCATGACACTCTATTGGACAAATGAAAATATTTGGCCGACGACACCGAAGGTCATTAAGTGCCAACAATGGCAGCATATCGTTGTCCGCTGGTCGAAGAACAAGTCGGTACTTGAAGTTTTAGTTGATGGCAATATTGTTTTAACTAATTATTATCAGAGCGATCGAATACTAGACCCTCAGGAACCACCTCAGAAAATGGGTTATAGTTATAATTATGAGGGGTCGCATACAGGTTCATCTAATTATTTTCGTGGTAGAATTGATGAAATACGAAAATACAACCGTTGGCTTAGAGACGCAGAAGTGGATGCATTAATTGATCAAAATCAGACATAAGAGCGTATCATGTAGGATAGTCTTAAAAGGTTCTGCTTCAAAAGTAGAACCTTTTTGCTATATATACCTAGCCAAGTACGCAATAATCTATCGTTGGTGTTTTCTCCGAGCGGATGGACGTGAGATATTAAGGTTATCAATTAAAGTCCAAGTGAATTTTAATAGCGATTGCTTTGTAGGTAAGCAATTCCCTTCAACGAAACGTTTCGAAATAAAAGGAAAGTTTTGATAATAAAAAAATATCCGCTAATTTGTGCTGACTAATTAATTATTGATGATCGATTATGCCTGTGCCGCCAATAATAGATCCGTTGACTATCCGGAAGCTTCGTGACGGAAATGAACAGGCTTTTCAGCTCATTTATCAACAGTGTCATCAATCCGTATTTCGCTTTGCCTATGCGTTTCTTAAAGATATTGAGTTAAGTAAAGAAGTGACCCAAGAAACCTTTTTAAATTTATGGATTCACAGAAACGATTTGTCGGACGAGTTACCACTATATCCTTATATTTTTGCCAAAGCACGGAACTTGACAATTGATGCCTTCAGACGATCTACGGTTGTAGTACGAATGCAGGAAGAAGCGACAAAATTTTCGATACACCTAAGCACAGAAACAGAGGATACAATCTTACTGAATGATCTACGACAGATCACGCAACAGGCGTTAGATAGATTGCCTAAACAACAAAAACTGGTGTTTGAACTTAGTAGAACCGAAGGGCTCTCTTATGAGGAAATTGCCAGTGAACTACGGATATCTAAAAATACCGTAAAATATCACTTGGTATGCGCCTTAAAAAACCTGCGATTATATTTGGCACAACATGACATCTTTTACTCGGTTTTGATTGTCTATCTTTTGTGGCGAAAATAATTTTTTTAATCTTACCCTACCCTCTTTCGGCTTTCATGCGTTTACCCTTACAATAGTATCATTTTTATATAGTTTAATGACGAAAGATCGCTTGCTGCTCTTACTTACGGCCTATTTAGAAGACAATTTACTTCCGGAAGACTATCGGGTTTTAGTGGACTATCTTCACGAAAAGGGGCACGAACAAGTGTTAGACGAGGCTATAGTAAGCATTATGGATGAGCTTGACCTGACGACAGATATGCCGATCCCCAGTGATGAGATTTATCAGGGAATCATTCAGGATAGTCGTTTTAAAGAATCGGCGCACCTATCTTTTCAAAGGAAGCGGCACCCTAAGAAACGACCATGGCTTCTAGTTGCGACGGCTGCTATTGGTTTGATTTTGGTCTTGTTTGGCGGATGGTTTTTAAGTTATGTTAATAATGGTTCAACGAATTGGCAAACTTCAAGTGTTGCGTCAAGTAATATTACTCCCGGCGGAAAGAAAGCAATTTTAACATTGGCAGATGGTACCTGTATTGCGCTGGATAGCACGGCTAATAAAGAGGTAGCTGTGCAGGGAAACATGCATATACGCGCTACCCGGGGAAGATTGATTTACGCGTCTGATGTTAAAAAAAGCAAAGAAAGTAATCAAGAGCTTTTGAATACCATCGCTACACCAACTGGCGGTGAATATCAGGTTGTATTGCCGGATGGTACGAAGGTGTGGCTAAACAGTGCCTCTTCCATTAGTTATCCACTTGTTTTTAGTGAAAACGAAAGGAGACTATCCATGAAAGGAGAGGTTTATTTTGAAGTAGCCGCCGATAAGAGTAATCCCTTCGTTGTTGATGTAGCAGGTGTACAAATTGATGTGTTGGGGACGCATTTTAATGTCTGTGCTTACGCCGATGATAAGCTGATAAAAACGACGTTGGTACAAGGGAGTGTGCAGGTTAGAAGAGGAGAGGAACGACATCTTCTAAAACCGGGGCAGCAGGCGCAGACCAGTTTAACAGCCGAAAAAACGGAAATAGTATCCGTTGATTTGGAAGAAACATTAGCTTGGAAGAATGGCAATTTTTTCTTTAACAGTGAACCCTTGGAGCGTGTAATGAAAAAAATCAGTAGATGGTATGATGTAGAAATCGAATATAAAGGGAACTTTGAAGGGAAACGATTGG
The DNA here is from genome assembly GCF_008245145.1 of Olivibacter sp. LS-1. Taxonomy (GTDB): domain Bacteria; phylum Bacteroidota; class Bacteroidia; order Sphingobacteriales; family Sphingobacteriaceae; genus Olivibacter; species Olivibacter oleidegradans. The sequence continues at coordinate 1,656,350 of NZ_CP041643.1, forward strand.
ATGGGACCATCTCCAAAGCAGAGGATATCCGACAATTACTTGCCGGGTTTGAAAAAACGAAAATAGCACGTTTCACCATTAAAGGAAGGAGGGTAATCGTTATGAATTAAGCTAACCTAAATGGTGCGAAGGTAAGGAGATCAGGAGCGCACCACCGCCCCTGATCGTGCGACCTGTCGCCGCCATGTTCATCAATTTAAGTTTAAGGACCTAATATTAATAAACCTGTACTCAAATGTATAAAAATTATACTGCATTTGTTTGCGCTATTGCTATGCGCAAACGATTTAGACTTTTCCTGATTATGAAGGGGATTATGATCCTAGTGTTCCTCGCCCTCCACGCTCAAGCTGCGATCTATGGACAAAGCATTAATCTCAATCGAAAAAACGCCCTTTTAAAAGATGTATTTCGAGAAATCCGTAGGCAGAGCGGCTACAACATTTTAATTGATGCTAATTTGTTGGAGAAAACCCGACCTTTTAACGTAACACTTTCGAAAAAAAATATAAACGAAACGATGCAGCAAGTGCTGCAAGGGCAGGGGCTATCATATGAGATTATGCAGAAAAACATCATCGTATCGAAAATTGAAACAACGTATATATCACTTCTTGATAATAAGAATAGCTCAAAGAAGAGACAAAGCATGGTTGATGGTACGGTACGTGATGCAAAGGGAAAACCTTTATCAGGAGTGACGATTGTAGTAAAGGGCTCGAATATCGGTGTGATTTCCGATGAGGACGGTAAATATAGGATAGAAGTTCCGAGTGATGCAACACTCATATTTAGCATATTGGGCTTTGCTTCCGTGGAAGTGAACACGAAAGGCCGCATCAAAGTGGACGTGGTGATGGAGGAAGAGGATAAACAAATGGAGGAAGTGGTGATAACCGGTTACAGTACGATTGAGAAGAGACATATCGCGTCATCTGTTGCCGAATTGAATATGGATAGAGCAACCAATAGGCCTATTTTTAAATTGCAGGAGGCCTTCAGTGGTACTTTGCCGGGTGTTACTTTAATGCAAGGTAATAATATGCCGGGAAGTGTGCCGGGGACTATTTCCATTCGAGGGGTCGGTACTTTGCAAGGCGCCGAACCTTTGGTGATCGTAGATGGCATGGAGCAGAGCCTGACCGACCTTGATCCCAATCAGATTAAAAGCATCAACGTCCTAAAAGATGCTGCTTCAGCTTCTTTATATGGATCGCGTGGTGCCAATGGAGTTATCATTATTGAAACGAAACGAGGCCAAACCGGTCAGTTTAAGGTCGACCTACATTCTTGGACCTCATTCAATGAGCCTATTGATAAACCCAATTTTGTAAGGGCAGCGGATTATATGCGCTTAAATAATGAGGCCCATCGGGCACAGGGGCAATCGCTGCTTTTTACAGATGAGCAAATTGCCTTAGCTGATCAAGGGCAGTATACGGAAATAAACTGGTTGGACCAAGTCATGCAACAGCGGGCGCATGCACAGAACGTTACAGCCAGTATATCCGGTGGCGGAGGTGTAGGGACTTTTAATCTGATGCTCGGCTATATTAACGAAAGCGGCCTTAATCAGTACGAAGGGTCGGAGAAGTTTAGTGCCCGCTTTAATACCAATATCAATGTAGCAGACAAATTTGTGCTATTGGCTGATTTTTACGCACATCGCTTGCAAGTGGACCGGTTACAACTCAGCGATATTGATGATGATCCCAGTGGAAATTGGTTGTATGAGGATGCTTGGAAGATGAATCCAACTCAACCTGTTTTTTATGAGTCGGATAAACCGGAGCATTATATTTTACATAATAACCTAAACCCCTTGGCCTCTATTGCGCATGGAGGAAGAAGAAATAATATGTACGATGTAAGCACGATCAACTTGCGACCCAAGTATTTTTTGAAAAGTAATTTGTTTTTGGAAGGAAATGTTTCTTATACCATTAATAAGTCGGCGAGCAAAATTAAGCGCTCTACTTTTATGTTTTATGATGGAGACGGTAAACCTGCAGCCACCTGGGCCAATTATGTTGGCGCAAAACAGGGCGTAAGTGTGAGCCAACTTACCGCACGGGCGAATATTAATTACGAACAAGATCTAAGGGGGCAAAAGGATAAGCTCTATCTGATTGCAGGTTCAGAAATTATGAATTATAACTACACGGATTATAGGGAAGTTAGCAAGGCCTCTTTTTTTGGTAAGGTAAATTACGCTTTCGATAATCGTTATATCGTCGAGGTTACGGCCCGGGCGGATGGTAGCAGCAAGTTTGCTCCAGGGCATCGTTGGGGAATGTTCCCTTCTGCTGCTATCGCATGGAATGCCCAAAATGAAAAATTCTTTGACAATATACGTTCATCAGGAGCAATTACGAATCTCAAACTGCGGTTTTCATATGGACGCATTGGAAATGAAAATGTAGACCCCTATCTATGGCAGGAAAATGTAAATGATTGGGGTTGGACGATGCGTGTACCTAATCCCGAATTTTCCTGGGAAAAGCAAAAGCAATGGAACGTTGGGTTAGATTTGACTGCATTGAACGATCACCTTAGTTTAACAGCCGAAATTTACAATAAGCATTCATACGATCTTATCTATGGACGTTTTCCGGTGCCACCGCTTACAGGATCTAATAACCTCGAATCGGCTGTCAATATTGGCGAAGTTGAAAATAGGGGGTGGGAAATCAGCGCGCAATGGTCTGATAAATTAGGTGATTTTAGCTATACCATTGGAGGAATGTTGTTTGATAATCGTAATAAAGTCTTAAAAGCTGGATACGGAGCAAATGATACATTAATTTTTAAAGACAATGAGAATAAGATTTGGTATCCTGGAATCGCCTTAGATAATTATTACGGATACCGAAGCAACGGTTATTTTCAAAACCAGGAAGAGGTCAACAATACAACAGCTAAATTACCGAATACCCTGCCGGGAGACATCCGTTATATCGATCAAAATGGTGACGGTATCATCAACGAGATGGACCGGGTAGACTTGGGCGATCCTTTTCCGCACATGAACTATGCAATCAATATAGATCTGCGTTATAAGCGCTGGGATTTTACGGTGTTGGGACAAGGTGTAGGCAAGCGCACTGGATGGGTGAGCGGCTTGGAGGGCTATCCTGTACTAATGGATGGTACAAATAATAGCTTCGGCACACCTCGTCAGGAATACATGGATAACCGTTGGACGCCCGAAACACCGAATAGCCGGTTTCCGAGAGTATGGACCGGTGCCAGTTCTAATGCAGTACTCAGCGATGTTTGGCTAAGTAATGCGGCCTTCTTCCGTATCAAAATGATCCAACTGGGTTACACCATCCCTCGATTGGTTAAGGGAATTCAAAATGTGCGGATCTATCTAAATGCGCAGGATGCTTTCACCTTCACGAAATGGGAAGGTTTAGAACCAGAGAGGAACGGTGGTAATGGAAGTTATCCACGCATGGCTATTTATAGTATCGGCCTTCGTGCCACAATTCTGTGAGCGTTATTTCAATGACAACAAAAAATAAGAGATGAAAAGGAAATTATTTATACTGATTTTATTAAGTTATATAGCGTGTGGCTGCGAGAAATTTTTGGACAAAACGGATCCTACAGCAACAACGTTTCAAGAGTTCTTTGTAGATGAAGATGATTTACGCAGGGTGGTGTATAGCACTTACCTGGATGTTTTTACCAATCGGAGTGATCGTCGTTTATTGTCTTACATGAAAGATGCTCGATCGGATAATGCGTATAGTCGCGCCGAAAGTGACCATCATCAACGCATAGCGAACGGTACCTTTAACAGTAATACAAGGGCCTTTGAATACTATTGGACCATTCATATGAAGCATATCGGTCGGATAAATACGTATCTGGCAAATATCAATGTGCCTTATGTAGAGGACGAAGCGGTAAGGCAAAGATATAAAGCCATTTTGGAAGGCTTACGCATTTGGCATTATTTTGAAGCCGTTATGCGCTGGGGAGATATTCCGTTTGTGTTGGAACCAACTACGATTGAGGGATCCAAAGTAGCTCCTACCCCAAAGGCCCAAGTATTGGATAACTTATTCAGCATGGCTGTTGAGGTAGCGAATCGGTTGCCCGATAATGAATATACGACTAATAAATACATGTTTAATCGATACTCGTTTAAAGCCTTGATTATGCGCTATGCTTTATTCAACGAACGTTATGAATTAGCCGCCCAACTGGCAAAGGAGATCATGGATAGTGGTAAATATCAATTGTATAGCAGCTATCGCGATTTGTTTCAATACGAAGGTGATACAAAAAACAAGGAATTTATTCTTCATATGGAACGGGAGAGCGTGGGAAATGCAGCGACTTATTCATTCCGCGATCTTGGGCCACATTTCCGAACAGGGAATGGTCAATCATATGCAGTGCCTTTGAAATCGCTGGTAGATGCTTACTGGACCTTACAGGGACGTCCGATAGATCAATGTCCATTGCATACAAAAGAAGAATATGAACTCAATCCGGGGTTGAATCGGGATCCACGTTATGCTGCTAGTATTATGGGACCCGGTGATACTTTTTATGGAGAAAAAATTGATATCTACACGCCCGGCAATCCGATGTTCTATGAAAATCAACGCGCCAGTAAATCGGGGTATTGGTTTCGAAAGTTTGTATCGGAGGCCGATGCGTTTAGAGACGGAACCCTGACTTTCGGTTTAATTCGATACGCGGAGGTCCTACTAACTTATGCGGAAGCGAAAATTATGTTGGGTCAAATCGACGAGCTGGCGAAAAGCTGTATTAATCTGGTGCGTGAACGTGCGGGTTTAGACATGTCAGTAGCTAATGTAACTTTACCTGCCTACAGCGCTTATACACAACAACAATGGGTTGAATTACTCCGCAACGAACGACGCATTGAGTTTGCAGGAGAGGGGCTTCGTTATGAGGATATACTTCGTTGGCGCATTGCTGAGGAAGTATTGAGCCAGCCTGCACTCGGACACACACGTTTAGTGAATGGAAAAATGGTGTCGTTGAAAATCGAAGATCGTCACTTTGCACCACATAATTACTTGTGGCCTTTCCATCAAACGGTACTGAGGGTGGAGCCTAATTTAAAACAAAACCCAGGGTATTAACTTATATTGTAATAGATGAGAAGAAAATCTAGTCGATAAGGCTGGATTTTCTTCTCCAATTTAGAGCGATCTATTATAACCTTCGGATGCGGTTCATAATATTCTCCCGATGTTCCAGCATATCTTTCTCGTCTTTTTGAAGATATCGGAGCTGCTGTGCGCGATCTGTTTTGTCAGCACTATCTTCTTCTTCTTTTGATGGAAGATTTCCTAGGCTACGTACTTGATCGAGGTGTTGAAACAGATTGCTAAGTGCCCGATGAACGTTGCGAAGATATTTCTCGTTAATTGAATCGAGGTGTGAATTGGTTAATTCCCCTACGTCCTGAAAGGAAAGTTTCGTGATTTTATTGTTTGTAATTTGAGCAGAAAAATCTTGCGAACTTGGAAAATCCCAATGTAAATCGTGAACAGTAGTTGTTGTAATTTCCATAGTAAATGCGTTTAAAATCAATACTATCCATAATAGTACAATAGCCGTACCAAAGTACCTTTAGCGGGTATCAAATTAGGAAAATATTGACGAGGGATTAATTATCCTAGTGTAATTTACAAAAGTTTTATTTAATAAGGTAAAACCCAGCTTTTCTTCGCATTTTGCATCAGCTATAGTGAAGAAATAAGTAAATGTAAAAATATGATGCTAAAAAAACCAAAAGCAGTGTTATTCGATTTAGACGGAACTTTAATAGATTCAGAGTGGTTTTACTATAAAGCTTGGAAAGCGGTGTTAGCCACTTACGGCTTTATACTGGAAAGTGAATTATGGCTTACATCGCTTGCCGGTAAAACAGATGTTCAGGCAATTGATGTGCTACAAAAACAATATAATTTCCAACCGGATGTTAATGAGTTCTTGTCAAAAGTAAAATCGAAAGTAGCACAGCAGTATGATGAAGAATTAGTACCATTGATGCCTGGGGCAAAAGAGCTGATTAGTTATCTGCATAAAGAAGAAATCGTGATCGCTCTTGTTACTTCCAGCAAGCGGGAAGTTGCTATTTACTATTTGGAAGCCCATGATTTGATGAAATATTTTAGGTGCTTAGTGACGCGTACGGAAGTTAAGAATACCAAGCCACATCCCGAGCCGTACCTTATGTGTGTAGAGCAATTAGGGGTAGACAAGCAGGATTGTCTGGTACTGGAAGATTCTGTAACGGGAACAACCGCGGCAAAGGCCGCCGGGTTGATGTGCTGGGGTGTACAGACACATGAGTCGATTCGCCAATCTTTACTAGTTGATCGTATGTTTGATAATCTTCACCAGGTATTGGAAGAGTTTTTAGCAGTTAGTTAGTAGTTAGCGGTTAGCTAATAGTTGTTAGTTATTGGTTTTTGGTTGTTAGCTTGGGAACTAAAGCCGAATTGCTGCTATCTTTTTCTGATTCCTATTTTATTTTATACCTTTACAGAAAGGGGCTTCTCAGTATACTCCTTTATTATCTAACCAATTATAAACATCGAAATGCATATCGGAGGTGGTCAATGCAATCTAGGTGACAATGCCGTTTTCGAACGGACGTATAAGACCTACTATGCCGCACTTCGTTTCTTTGCAACAAAATATGTGGGGGATGACGAAAGTGAAGATATTATCGAATCGCTATTTCTTCGTCTCTGGAAGCAGAAGAAGGTGTTAACAAATGAGACGCATCTGAAAGCGTTTCTATATCAAGCTACCCGAAATGCCTGCCTAGACTTTATCAAAACACAGGGACGAATACACAAAAGACATAGCGTTTGGCTTGATCAATGTGAAGAAGTTGAACAGGACTATCTCCATGATTTAATCCATACTGAGGTGTTGGCGGAATTATATAGAGCAATTCAGCATCTACCCTCTCAATGTAAGCATGTGATGCAATTAGGATTTGTAGAAGGCCTAACGAATGAAGAGATTGCTCAATCCTTGGATCTATCTGTACAGACGGTAAAAAACCACAAAGTAAGAGCTTTAAGAATGCTGAAAAAGCAATTTGCAGGAAGTGTTTCGGGGCTCTTATTCATTCACCTTTTTCTTTCTTAAAAAAATAAGTAATCGAATAGGTACGTCTTTCTTCGTTTGTCGTATATAAGGTAAAAATTTGCCGAACATGACGAGCAAGGCCTTTTATAAACAGGAACATATTATTTATTTACTTTCGAAACGATTGCAGCAGCCGCTTTCTATAGAGGAGGAAGAGGAAATCGTCGTTTGGCGTCAGACATCCCAAGCCAATCAGCTACTTTTTGAACAATTAAATGATCCTTCCAAGGTGAGCTCGTGGTTAGCGAAAATGAAAGCTTACGACCTTGAAGCTAGCATGGACCGTATTAAGAGGCGAATGGTGGTGAATAGCAAAAGACAAAAACAAAGAACGGTCTATTGGATGGCCGCTTCTATACTGATTTTTCTGTGCATGGGAGGGTTATTTATGTACGAAAAGAACCATAAAGAAGTTAAGCAAATGATTCCGCCTGGCCGCCCGATAGCGCAGTTGAAGTTACATGATGGCTCGACGGTCGATTTGGATCGCCTATCAGCTGGAGAAAGCACTTCGCGTGCCGGGGTGCGGATTACTAAAACTGCTGACGGCCAAATTACTTGTAATTATACAACTGTAAGCGGGAGGAAACCTGTTGCCAATTACAATACCATCGCGACGCCGATAGGCGGTGAGTATCGAGTCGTTTTACCTGACGGTTCGCTCGTATGGTTAAATGCCAATTCTTCTTTAGCGTTCCCTTCGCAGTTTACTGAGCGCAAGCGTAATGTGCGACTAACAGGCGAGGCCTATTTCGAAATTGTACATGACGTTGGACGTCCCTTTATCGTGAATACTAGACAACAGACTATCTATGTTTTGGGAACAAAATTTAATGTGCAGGCGTATCAAGATGAGCTAGCAATGAAAACAACGTTATTGGAAGGTGCTGTTCAAGTCCGAACAGCCCATCAACAACAAGTGCTAAAAGTAGGAGAGGAGGCCCGTTCTTATGTGGCTGATGATCGATTGGATATTGAACGAGCGGACATAGAAGCCGCGCTTGCTTGGAAAAACGGATATTTTGTCTTTAACGATGAAAATATTGTTGATATCATGAAGAAAATAGGACGCTGGTATCAGATCGATGTTACTTATGTGGGAGATATGGAGGATAAGATTTTTGCCGGTACTTTTTCTAAAAGGAAGAGCCTGCAGCATCTGTTAAGCAGTTTAGCTGCTACGGGAGAGATTACTTACGAAATAAAAGGAAGGAGGGTGACGATTATGTCTGAGTAATAGAAAAAGCTGACCGGAAATGCGCTAACACTTCCGGATCAGTAGCTTAAAGCTGAACATTAGGTCAATTCCTTTTCGTATTAAACAAACCTAATAATCAAATGTACAAAAAAAATACTGCATGGAATAGTGTTGCACTTTTGCGCTGTTTCTTAAAATTAATAGCGGTAATGAAGCTCATTTTCATCTTAACCATCATCTGTAGCCATTGTTATGCGATCAGCTTGGCGCAGCGAGTTACCTTAAAGGTTAACAACGTTGCGATAAAAGAAGTAATGCGGCGGTTAGGAAAAATGACAGGCTATGATTTTATCTATAATGTTGATCGTTCTAACACCCTGAAACAGGTGTCTATCGACGTAAAAGAGACGCCCATAGAAGAGGTATTAAAGCAGTGCTTTTATCCTTTAAAGGTAGAAATCGTCTCGAAAGAAGAAAAAACTGTTGTATTAAAACTAAGTGAGCGATCCTCTCTTGGAGGGGTAAGCCTAGGGCCACCAGAGCTGTCACAGTTAATAATAGAAGGACGTGTAACAGACAAAGATGGAAGAGGCTTGGAAGGGGTCTCTGTTTTTGTTAAGGAGCATCCAAAAGTAGGTACGATAACGAATAGTGATGGCTATTATTCATTATCTGTTCGGGACGGAGCCTTCATCGTGTTCTCATTTACCGGCTTCCAACGGAAGGAAGAGTCAATTGGGCAGCGTACACAGATTAATGTGACGTTGGCCGAACAGGAGTCGGCATTAGACGAAGTAGTAGTAGTAGGATATGGTACGGTGAGACGAGGAGATTTAACAGGAGCAGTATCTACCGTAGGGGAGAAGGACATTCGCGCTACGCCAATTGTGGCCTTAGACCGCGCCATGCAAGGGCGGGTGGCGGGCGTCAATGTTACCACAAACTCGGCTAGGCCCGGGGGAGCCACTACGGTACGCATTCGTGGCACAGGTTCCGTTAACGCAGGCAATGAACCTTTATATGTTATTGACGGCTTCCCGACCAGCGATCTCAACTCTATTAACATCAACGACATCGAATCAATGGAGGTCCTGAAAGATGCGTCAGCGACAGCTATTTACGGATCGAGAGGTTCAAATGGCGTCATCATGGTAACTACACGTAGAGGAAAAGTCGGAAGATCCATTGTGAGTTACGACGGTTATTATGGAGAGCAGAGCGTACGACGAAAAATCCCCCTGTTGAATGCCCGGCAGTTTGCAGAATTTGTCAATGATGCCAATGTTAATAATGGTTCGGTGCCCTATTTTGACGGAAGTAGTGACGAACGTCCGTTGCCTTCAAGTTTAGGTGAAGGTACAGATTGGCAAGATGTCATCTTGCGCAAAGCACCTATACAAGATCATCAATTAGGTATATCAGGTGGCTCCGAAAAAACGCGCTATGCCATTTCGCTTGGCTATTATGGACAAGACGGTATCGTTATTGGTTCTGATTTTAAACGTTATTCACTTCGGACAAATGTAGATAGTGATGTCTCAAGTCGGCTGAAAGTGGGCCTATCTGCACAGGGTGTACACACTTCCAGTAATAGCGCGCGTACGGAAATAGCGGGCAATACCGCTTATGAAAGTGTGGTTTCTTCAGCTTTGAACTATTCGCCAACTTTTCCGGTATGGAATTCCGATGGAGCTTACTTTACTAACCAGGGACCCCTCAATGGTTTGGGGGCTGATAATCCCTATGCAATGTCACAGGAATTCACCAACAAAGGTTCTTTGATTCGATTTTTAGCAAATACCTATGCAGAATTTAAAATCAGCGATCATCTGAGATTTAAAACTACATTGGGCGCCGATTTACAGTCCAATAAGGCAAGCAATTATATTTCACGCCGGGTAATTACAGGTGCGAGCTTAGGCGGAAGCGCTTCTGTCGCATCTGCACAAACTATCAACTGGTTAAACGAAAATACCTTGACTTATGAGCGCACTTTCGGATCGATTCATCAACTTAACGCATTGCTAGGGTACAGCTATCAGCAGTCTGATTATGAAACGGCCACGGCCAATGCCAATACTTTCAATGATGACTTTGCTAAATATCATAATTTGGGAGCCGGGTCGACACTTATTCCGGCTAGCTCAGGTGTAAACCAGTGGCGATTGATTTCATATATCGCACGAGTCAACTACGGTTTTGACGATCGGTTCTTACTGACACTCACCGGTAGAAGGGATGGATCCTCTCGTTTTGGCACCAATAATAAGTTCGGTTTTTTCCCCTCCGGTGCGTTTGCTTGGAAAGTACGGAATGAAACCTGGATGCAGGATTTGAAATATTTATCAGACGCAAAACTTAGGATCAGTTATGGACTTTCCGGCAACCAGGAAATTGATAATTACCGTTTTTTGGCAAATATTACACCGCTTCCCTATGTGTTGGGCGGAGCATTATTAACAGGTAATGCACCTCAGGGAATAGCCAACCCGGATTTACGTTGGGAAAAGAACGCGCAACTTGATATTGGATTGGACCTTGGGTTCTTTGATAACCGGCTATCCTTCACCGGTGACTACTATGTGAAAACAACTTCGGATCTTTTGTTCAGTGTAGGAGTCCCCACGAATTCGGGTTTTTCTTCAATGCTCCAAAATATCGGTCGCGTGCAGAACAAGGGAGTTGAGCTAGCATTGAATAGTACCAACATTGATCATGGTGGTTTTCGTTGGACGAGCGCTTTCAATATAACATTCAATAAAAATAAGGTACTTGCGCTTGATAATCGCACAGAGTTTAGAGCGGGTAGTGATGCACAAGTGCATAGAACAAATATCAGTCCGATTTTAATGCGTGTGGGAACGCCGATAGGCAATTTTTATGGGTTTAAAATGGAGGGTATTTTTCAAAATGAAAACGAAATTGCAGCCTCAGCACAACCTAACGCAAAGCCCGGTGATATACACTATGCAGACATTAATGGCGATGGTATTTTTAATGATGAGGACCGTACGATTATCGGGAATGCAAACCCGGATGCTTTTGGTGGCCTTAATAATACGATCTCTTATAAGGGTTTTGATTTAAATATCTTTATTCAAGGCACCTTCGGGAATGAGGTTCTCAATTACGGCACTTTTGACCAAATGAATATGACGGGAGGAAATAACCAGTCAACCCGTGTGTTAGACCGGTGGACTCCTACCAATCCCAGTAATTCGGTGCCGCGGGCCAACGCGGCTGGTGGATCTCGATTGCTTTCCACACTCCATGTGGAAGATGGGTCTTACATTCGTTTTAAAAATATTTCTTTGGGTTATACTTTGCCTACCAGTTGGTTACGGTCACTCTCGGTTAGTTCCTGTCGTATTTATATCACGGGTCAAAACCTCTTTACGATCACTTCTTATACCGGGTATGACCCCGAAGTAAACAGGTTCGGAAGTGATACGATAAGCCAAGGTATTGATTATGGGGCCTATCCGGCGGCGAAAACGTATTTGTTGGGACTGAATGTTAAATTTTAATATGGAAAATATGACATACACGAAACGAGTAGTTTTAGGCTACATAAAAACGATTGTTTCGCTCTCATGCTTGGCAATGATATTGTTTAACTGTGAGAGCCGATTGGATGTAACACCCCTCTCCAATTTAACAGACGCGACGTACTATAAAACCGCGGAAGATGCAAAAGCTGCGTTAGGGGCTTGTTATGCGAGTATAAGTAATCCGGATGTCTTTATTGATTTAGCTACTTCCGATGATGCTGTTCCGTTTTTGACGGGGGACGCTAACCGCCCGCTGTTGTGGCGCTATGATATAACACCCGATAATGCTTTTATTCGCTTCTATCCAGCTGCTTATACGAGCATTAATCGGTGTAATATTGTTATCAATCGATTGCCAGCGATTGCGATGGATGAAAACCTGAAGCAGCGTTATATTGCCGAAGCAAAATTTTTACGGGCATTGGCTTATTTTAATTTGGTACGCCTTTACGGAGGGGTTCCTATTATGACAACTGAAACGGATGGCTTGGAAGGCTTGGAAGTTGCCCGCGCCTCTATAGACGAAGTATATCAACTTATCGAGAGTGATTTGTTAGCAGCGGAACAGGTACTTCCACTATCATATGACGGAATCGATAAAGGGCGGGCGACGCAAGGTGCCGCCCAAGGTGTTTTGGCGAAGGTTTATCTTACTAGAGCGGGCACAGACCGCGGTTCACCTTATTGGCAACAGGCAGCGGCTAAAGCAAAGGAAGTGATGGATCAAGGGGTTTATGATCTTTATCCAACTTTTGCCCAAGCCTTTTCGTTACAGGCGAGGGGAGGTATAGAAAATGTATTTGAAGTTCAGTATTTAACCGACGTACGGGGGCATAGTTTGGGGAGAGGGTACGGTATTCGCTCCGCGCCGATTTATCCAGGCGGTGGTGCCGGTATTGCACGAGTAGCAGCAAATCTTTTTAATTTATATCAAGACAACGATCAACGGAAAGCAGTTTCTTTTATTACCTCTTACAGCTATCAAGGAAAGACGGTTGAATTATCGGTTACTGATCCGAATCCCGCCAATGCGGTATCTTTCCAAAAACTCTGGGACAAAACGGCGACAACAAATGGTGGGGAGGGAACCAGCTTTCCGATTTTACGATTTGCGGACGTATTGTTGATCTATGCCGAGGCGAGTAATGAGCGTGATGGGGCCCCGTCTGTGGAAGCATATGAAGCACTTAACCGAGTGAGACAACGCGCAGGTATTAATGCACTGGGTGGTCTTGATTATGAGTCTTTTCGAGCGGCTGTTTGGCTGGAGCGCCGATTAGAATTAACTTTCGAAAATAACAGACGATTTGATCTAATACGAACCGGCCAATTACTACAAGCCATTAAAGCAGATACCGGCTTTGGACGAAATGCACAAATTCAAGAACATCATACCTTGTTGCCTATTCCGCAATTGGATATGGATGTTAATCCACTACTGGAACAGAATCCGGGGTATTAATTAAAGACAAATTATTAAAAAGAATTTTTATGTTAACACGAAGAGCATATATAAAGAATTTAGGAACATTGACTGCAAGTGTACTCCTATCCCAGAATTTGTTTGGGCGAAGTTTGAGGAAAAAAGTTGTATTACTTCGTTCATCTTGGCAAACGGTCAACATAGGTGATATTGGCCACACCCCTGGCGTACTCGCCTTACTTGAAAAGCATTTGCCGGACGTGGAAGTGCGCTTGTGGCCGATGAGTATCAATAACGGCGTAGAACCAATGTTACGAAAGCGTTTTCCACACGTGAAGATTGTACAAGGTGAAGCCGATCTGGCGCGAGCCTGGCAGGAGAGCGATTTTTTACTGCATGGCTCGGGACCGTCTTTGGTTGCTGCTAAAGATATTGCTCGGTGGAAAGAGGAAACAAGTAAACCTTATGGCATTTATGGAATTACATTTCCCGGATTTTACGGTCCGCCGACTTCCGGACAGGAAGCTGCATTAGCGAAGAATATTGAATTGCTCACGACAGCACAGTTTTGCTATTTCCGGGATTCAACATCACTTCATTTTGCGCAAGAACATGGCGCGCGTTGTCCTGTTATGGAATTTGGGCCTGATGGTGCTTTTGCCGTGGATCTAAGTAATGAAAAGGCTGCCAGGAAATTTCTTGAACAGCATGATTTAGAGGAAGGTAGCTTCTTGTGTGCTATTCCTCGGCAACGTTATACGCCATGGTGGGAACTTCCTGAAAAGAAAGCGAAATTTGATGGACGCAAAAATGCACGTAATGAGGAAATGCGTGAGCATGATAATGCGCCGATTCGGGAAGCGATTATTGAAGTGGTACGTCAGACACCAATGAAGGTATTGGTATGTCCGGAGGATGGAACTCAGGTAAAGTTGGGAAAGCAAATCATTATGGACAAATTGCCACAAGATGTACGTAATAAAGTAGTTTGGAAAGACTCTTATTGGCTAACGGATGAAGCCGTGAGTACTTATAGGCTCTCAGCAGGATTATTTGGATTGGAAATGCATTCCCCAATTATGTGTATCGGAAACGGTATACCCGCTTTGGTTGGTAGGTTTGAAGAACAAACCTCTAAAGGAATCATGTGGAAGGATATTGGCTTGGATGAATGGTATTTCGATGTAGATAAACCGGAGGATGTGAAGCGGATTTTACCGGCAGTTTTAGCACTTGCCAAAAATCCAGAGGAAGCCAAGCAAAAGGCTTTAGACGCGAAAGTAAGAGTGGATACACTCTTTGCAGCTAGTATGGCAAGACTGGCTAATGAACTAGAACAGCGGTAGTATAAAGTCCCTCGGGAAAACAGGAGACTAATTAATAAATGCACAAATTGAGCTCGGTCAGAACATTTGTGCATTTATTATTGTTCAATACGTAACAGCCAATTTGTTTATCAAATCGTTTTATGAGAAAATCAATACTATTAGCATTCATACTTTTTGTTTGTTCGGTTAAAACGGATGTAAAAAGTTGCACACGCGTGGTCTACAAGGGTACGAATGGCACCTTGTTAACAGCTCGTTCTATGGATTGGAAAGATGATATTCTTACAAACCTCTGGATTTTTCCGCGCGGGATGGAACGAAGCGGGGAGGTGGGACCAAAATCCATCCAATGGAAATCAAAATATGGAAGTGTAATTGCTTCCGGCTATGATATTTCCACAACGGATGGCATGAATGAGAAGGGGCTGGTAGCTAATGTCTTGTGGTTAGCCGAGTCTGAATATCCTATTTGGAATCAACAAACACCTGGTTTATCGATTGCACTATGGGCACAGTATGTACTTGATAATTTCGCAACCGTATCAGAAGCTGTAGACGCTCTTCAAGATGAGAAAATCACGATTATAACGGCAAATGTACCTGGACAGGAGCGCTTGACTACCTTGCATCTATCACTTTCGGATGGAACAGGAGACAACGCTATTTTTGAATATATTAAAGGCAAACTGGTGATCCATCACGATACGTCCTATAACGTGATGACAAACTCACCTATTTTTGAAAAGCAGTTAGCATTAAATGAATATTGGTCAGAAATCGGAGGAACTGTCATGCTGCCGGGAACGAATAGAGCAGTAGATCGCTTTGTACGTGCTGCGTTCTATGCGAATTCAGTTCCCAAAACGGCCGATCGCAGAATTGCAGTAGCAAGTGCTTTCAGTGTTATTCGGAACTGCTCTGTTCCATTTGGAATTTCTACACCTGATCAACCTAATATATCCTCTACGCGTTGGCGTTCGGTTTCAGACCATAAGAATTTAGTTTATTATTTTG
The DNA here is from genome assembly GCF_008245145.1 of Olivibacter sp. LS-1. GTDB lineage: Bacteria > Bacteroidota > Bacteroidia > Sphingobacteriales > Sphingobacteriaceae > Olivibacter > Olivibacter oleidegradans. Next base: position 1,672,022 of record NZ_CP041643.1, read on the forward strand.
AAACCGCCCTTACTCCTAACACATTTTGGGTCGATTTCAAAGACGTAGATTTTTCGGAGAATGCAGCGGTGAAAGTGCTTAAAATTAGTAATGGCGAAACTTACGCTGGAAATGCTGCCAAAAAATTTATAATAAGTAAACCTTTTAAATTTCAGGGCTTGTAAACGTATAAGGGACAGCATAGATCTTTTTTGGCCAACGAACACTGCTTGCTATTTCCAGTGCTTAACATATCGTTAACGATTAGAAAACCCTGCTTGCTGTATATTTTATCTTTTCTATTTAAAGACATACTAATTGTTGGAAAAGAACGAAGGCTGTGAATGTTGGCTAAATTAAGCCTTGAATAAAGAAAATCGATATTTAAAGACTAATTTATCGCCGATAACGTTTATGTTATCATAGCCATAAATTATATCATCATGATCTTTATATATAATCGTCAAATTTTTTACTGTATAACTCTTGGTATATTTTTTTCAATGCCTTATCTAGCTTTTTGCCAATTTGGAGGAGGTCTGAGCGTGGAATTGGGAGCCGGAGCCACTCAGCTTTACGGTGAAATGATGCATAAGCCACTGAAATTTGGCTATCATATAGGCGCTGATTATATTGTGATTCCTTTTATGACAGTTGGTGTGCAAGGAATGATGGGTCGACTTGCTGCTAACGATCCGATGGGACGAATGGCCAAAAATAATTACATGGGCGCTAACATCAATGCAAAAGCGCGCTTAGGGTTATTGTGGATCGATGACAAGGAAAATTTCGAGTTGACTTATATCCGTGAACATTTTTTCAGATCCTTGATCCGTAATATTTATGTAGGCACAGGGATTGGTTTATTGCGAAATGAAATTGATGCAAACCGAGGAACGCCAAATGATGCACATTTGGTAGGTGAAGATGAAAGCAGCGCGGTATTTGTGCCATTAAATTTAGGTATTGACATTCCCTTTGGCTATTCGATAAGCGGACCAACTTGGGCTATCAACGCAAATGCTCAACTGGGACTTTACTTTGGGGATGAATTAGACGGTTACGCCAATATGTATAGTCGGCATGATGACCGCCTACTCTATTTTTCGCTTAGTATTAAAAAATCTTTCTTAAATCGTGCGACGCGATGACCTCATGTATTCAGCTTCAAAGTTGTTTTAATTCCGTTAGAATTACTGCCAACGATGGCATTTTTCTACATTTTGTGGAGATTTTTGTGGTTGGCAGGTGCGGGTGAGGATCATCCTCTGTTATTTGTCAAAAAAGAATCAATCGACAATCAATATATCTGTATATATTTTATAACTGGTTAAGTGTTTGAATAACAATTGATAATTTGGAGGCCAGTTAAATGAATCACCTGAATATATAAGCCCTTTTCACCTGCGTAAATTTTTTTATCTGTTTAAACGCATAGTCAGTGCAAGTACGGCAAAATAATTGTTGCTAAAACGTTTAATTCTATTGGGATTAGGTTATAGCTTGACCGGTTTGCGCTATCGGTCCCTCTACAAGTTAAATATTGTAATTTTTAAACTATGTTTCAGTACTACAAAATGCTCCTTGGAGCTGTATTTTTCTTTTTGCTGAGTACAGCTCAATTGTATGCACAGCAAACGATTAAAGGAACGGTGAAAGATGAATCAGGCCCATTACCCGGCGTTACCGTCATGGTTAAGGGACAGCAACAATCCGTTCAGACTTCGCCCAACGGAGTCTACGAAATCAAAGCGAAAAAAGGAGAAATCCTTGTTTTCACCTATATCGGTTATACTCGAAAGGAGGTGGCTGTTGGTGATAATCCAATAATGAACGTTACCCTTGCTCCGGAAACCAATGCGCTGAATGAGGTCGTCGTAAGTGCGTTGGGGATTAAACGCGAATCGAAAGCTTTGGGTTATTCCACCACCCGGGTAGAGGGGGATAAGTTTACCCAATCGCGTGATGTAAACTTGGGTAATGCCCTTACCGGTAAAGTTGCCGGGGTTAGTGTCTCGAATAATGCCACAGGAGCTTCCGGTAGCAGTCGGGTTGTGATCCGAGGTAATGCTTCGATGACGGGCAATAACCAACCGCTGTATGTTATTGATGGTGTGCCGTTCGACAATACCAATCAAGGCAGTGCGGGACAATACGGCGGACTCGACCTCGGTGATGGTTTATCGAATATCAACCCCGATGACATTGCCGACATTCAAGTATTGAAAGGTGCGGCAGCTTCAGCTCTATATGGTTACCGTGGCGGTAATGGTGCTATCTTAATCACCACAAAAAGTGGGAAGGCGGGTGAGGTCTTATCTGTTGAGCTGAATAACAACTTCACCCTGAACAATATTATCGACTTCAGAGATTTTCAAAACGAATACGGACAAGGTACGCAAGGGGTAAAACCTACTTCGGCAACTTCCGCGCTTAACTCAGCTGTTTCCAGCTGGGGGCCTCGATTTGATGGTTCCGAAGCAGTGAATTTATTAGGTAATACTTATACCTATTCTCCCGGGCCGGATAATTGGAAGAATTTCTATAGAAACGGTATCAATAACCAAACCTCAGTTGCTATTGCCGGAAGTAGTGAGAAGGTGCGTTACCGCGTTGGCTTATCGAACTTATATAACAATCCCAACATTCCCAATTCGAACATGAAGCAACAGGGAATTAACACGAATACCAGCTATAAGATTACTGATAAGCTAGAGTTAACCATTACTGCGAATTATATCTTTGAACAGGTAAAAAATCGGGCTTTGTTAGCTAATAACTCTACGAATATTAATGCTTCAACCTTGTATTTAGGAAATGGTTACGACATTCGATGGCTAAATCCCTATCGTAACGCTGACGGGAATGAATTGCTTCCTGGAACAAACCTCTACTTCAACAATCCATATTTTTTAGCCTACGAACATCAGAACAATACGGATCGTAACCGCTTAACCGGGGCGGCGACACTGAAATATGATATCTTAGACTGGTTATCTATTCAGGGACAAGTGAGTAGGGATGGTTATGTTTTTCAATTTAGAAAGGTAACGCCTACCGGAACGGCTTATGCAAATGGAGGCGAGCTGACAGAATATGAGCGTAACTTCCGCGAACTGAACGCCAACTTTTTGATTACCGCGAATAAGAAGATCGGTGAGAATTTTAGTATCAACGCGTCGTTAGGCGGTAATCACCAGGACAACATTAACCGTGCCTACGGCCTGTTAGGCGGTGCCGCGGGACCTTTTATTGTGCCTTATGTGTATAATATTAATAATATCAATGCACCGAATACTAAATATGTGCCCGAGTACGAGCGTTTTCGAGTAAACTCTTTTTATGGTACGGCAGACTTTGGTTATAAGGATTTTCTATTCTTGAACTTCACAGGAAGAAACGACTGGTTCTCCACTTTAAACCCTAGTAACAACAACTATTTCTATCCGTCAGTGAGCACCAGTTTTGTATTCAGTGAGGCCTTCGATTTACCGGAAGCAATCAGCTTTGCCAAATTCAGAGCCTCTTATGCTGAATCGTCCAATGGAACAACTCCTTATCAGAATTTACTGAATTTTTCTTTACGAACTTATGATAAGGACGGAGTGCCATTGGGTTACGTAAAGAATGAGAACGTGCCGAACACGAATCTGCGGCCCGTTCAAATTCGTGAATATGAGGCTGGTTTAAATATGCAGTTTTTCAATAATCGTTTAAGCTTTGATGCTGCAGTTTATCAAAAAGATACAAAGGACGATATTGCCATCATCAGTACGAGTACAGCTTCCGGCTTTAATGCAGCTATTCAGAATATTGGTGAGGTGCGTAATCGGGGTATCGAAGGATTGATTTCAGGAACACCTGTCCAAAACGACAACTTTACGTGGAATACAAGCTTAAACTTGGCCTTTAATGATAGTGAAATTAAGTATTTAGGTGAAGGTGTAAATGCCTTGACCATCCAGGGGTCAGAGGCGGCTTACGGAAGTGGCGTGGTCGTGAGTAATGTGGTTGGTATGCGTTATGGCCAGATTATGGGTTTTGCCTATAGACGGGATGATCAGGGGAATATTATTTATGGTTCGGACGGTAATCCGTTACGTACGGATGGTGTCGTACCATTAGGTTCGGGCGTTTACAAAACAACCGGTGGATTCTCCAATCAATTCAAATACAAAAACTTCTCTTTGTCTGCATTATTCGACTTTAAGTTTGGCGCCAAATTGTATTCAGCGACCAACCTACTTTTATATAATGCGGGTTTGCATAAAGAAACACTAAATGGACGTGAAGGTGGAGTTATTGGAGCCGGCGTTACCGAAGATGGCAGTCCGAATACCGTGGCGGTACCGGCACAAAATTATTATCAAAATTTAGCCATCAATAATAACATTGCGGAAGAGTTTGTATACGATGCAAGTTTTATTAAGTTGCGTGAGTTATCGTTGGGTTATACCTTGCCGAGTAGCTTTTTGCAAAAAATGCCTTTTAAGGCTGCTACTATCTCACTGGTTACCCGCAACCTGGCGACCTTGTTGAAGCACACGCCGAACATCGATCCGGAGTCTGCTTACAACAATTCAAATGCACAGGGGCTAGAGGCTACATCCAATCCCCCTGTAAGAAGTTTTGGCTTTAATCTTAATGTTAAGTTCTAAAAATATTATCCAATGAGATATTCTAAGTCCATATTGACCTTGGCTTTGGCAGCGACTACCTTTTGGAGCTGTACCAAGGATTTTGAAGCAATCAATACCGATCCGAATGCAATCCCGGAGAATGGGATGGATTATAATTTATTATTCTCTTCAGCTCAAGTGTACCATGCAGGCACTGATTATAATGTTTGGCGAAACGGTTTAATCTATTGTGCTACCATGGTGCAGCACCTCGCTTCTACACAAAGTTATTGGAACGGTGATAAATATACCTATGATGCGGCTTATAATGCTGCACACTGGGATCGTGATTATCCAAATGCTGTGAAAGACATTACCATGGTGCTCAGCAAATTCAAAGACGATCCTGCAAAAGCTAATGCTTATCACATCGCCCGTATTATGCGTGTTGCAATCTTTCAAAAGATGACGGACTTATACGGTGATATTCCGTATAGCGAAGCAGGGCTGGGCTACTTGGATGGTGTTGGCTATCCGAAGTATGATACCCAGGAGGCAATCTATCATGATTTATATAAAGAGTTGGACGAGGCAGCAAGTGCGCTAGACGCGAATGCCGCCAATACTTTATCGACGGCTGATTTAATTTACGGCGGTAACGTTGATAAATGGAAGAAGTTTGCCTACTCATTCATGGTGCGTTTGGGGCTGCGTTTGTCAAAGGTAGACCCTCAAACCGGTAGTCAATGGGTAAACCGAGCATTAGAAGGTGGTGTATTTACCGGTAATGATGACAATGCCATGATGCAGCATCAGTTAAATACGACGGATGCGGCCAATGCATACGGAAAGGTATTGGTTTATCAAGATGCTAACGCATCGCGGGTGAGCGAGGCTTTTATCAATCAATTAAAAGGCACCAATGACCCTCGACTTATTTATATCGCTACGGTAGCTGAAGCACCTCAATTGGCTTACGGGAATGCAAACTATGATTTGGGAGATACTACAGCTTCCAAGCAATTAGGTATGCCAAACGGTTATGATGAATTGGGCGCTGAAACGGATATTTCAAAAGCGCCGAACTGGCCGGGAAATCTTAACAACTATTCGATTGTGAATCGTTATACCTACGCGCGTTTGGATGCACCAAGCTTTCTATTGACTCATGCAGAAACGCAACTGTTATTGGCTGAGGCAGCAAATCGTGGTTGGATAGGGGGTGACGCCAAGACCTACTACGACGAAGGGGTAAAAGCGGCCATCTTGCAGATGAACCAGTTGGGGGCGTCACCGGCCATCACAGAGTCACAGGCCACAGCTTACTTAACTGCTAACCCATTTGATGCCAATCAGGCGTTGGAACAAATTAATACGCAATATTGGATTGCAACGTTTATGGATGAGTACGAGGCTTGGACAAATTATCGGCGTTCAGGCTATCCAATATTAAAAGAAGTAAACTATTTTAATAATGTGACGAATGGCAAGGTGCCCCGTCGTTTTACGTATCCAACCAGCGAAGCATCGATCAATACCGCGAACTATAATGAAGCGGTTTCCCGTTATCGTAACGGGGATCGAATGACTTCGCGTATGTGGTGGGACGTGGAATAATAGGAGACTTATATACGTAAAAAGTAAGCCACGGTTTTAAAACGTGGCTTACTTTTTACGTATTTGTTTCCTGTTTTCAGACCTTCTGCAAAGGCTTACGACCTATCTATAAGTAGTAGTTACTTGGTTGATCTTCCATCCGTTGCCTTCTCGACATAATTGAACATATTCAACTTTTGTAAAATCCGGGTATTTCATTTCTATCTGCGCAAGCGCAAATTGAGCACTTTGTTCGATTACATTGTATTGGGTTTTACAATTTTGTTTTAAATTTTTGTTCTGTTTTAAAAAATTAATTACCTGTGCTTTGGTGTGGCTATGAACAACACCTTTACCCGGGGTGTTACGTTTAAAGTTTTCGGTAAATAATTCTTCCAGATTTTCTGTACGGCCTAAGGTAATACCATCTATGTATTCATGGATAGTGCTTTCTGCTGTATTTAAGTTTTTATCTGTTGTTGCAGCATTAGCAAAAGCACTTGAAGTAATAACTATAATGGCAGCGATGATGGATTTAATGGAGGTTCTCATGACTTTACGATTTAAAGGGTTAATTTTTTATTATTTGCTGTTATATTTTGTTCTTTGATTCAAAGGTAAAGCAAAGGAACATGCGGCTCGAGTGAAATTAGGTGAGCTATGCGGAGAACTCGGTAAATAGCAGGGATTTTTCGGTGAAAATTGGCGAGTCGTTAAATGATGGAGTAGTTAAGAAGTAGTTGAATAGTTGAGTCGTTAAATAGTTGAGGTATTATGTTTGAAATAGTTGAGTAGTAAGTAGGGAAGTAGTTGAGTCGTTGAATGGTTGCAGTAGCAGCAGTATTCGGTAACACCTACAGCTTAGCGCTTATTGCTTATAGCTTAATAGCCAATGTGATAATGAGAGGGGTTAGTGCGACTGAAAGCTGATAGCCGACTTCTGACAGCTTGTTAATGAGCCAATGAGATAATGAGAAGGGCTAGCGCGACTGAAAGCTGATAGCCGACTTCTGACAGCTTGTTAATGAGCCAATGTGATAATGAGAAGGACTAGTGCAACTGAAAGCTGATAGCCGACTTCTGACAGCTTGTTAATGAGCCAATGTGATAATGAGAAGGGTTGGTGCGACTGAAAGCTGATAGCCGACTTCTGACAGCTTGTTAATGAGCCAATGTGATAATGAGAAGGGTTAGTGCGACTGAAAGCTGATAGCCGACTTCTGACAGCTTGTTAATGAGCCAATGAGATAATGAGAAGGGTTAGTGCGACTGAAAGCTGATAGCCGACTTCTGACAGCTTGTTAATGAGCCAATGTGATAATGAGAAGGGTTAGTGCGACTGAAAGCTGATAGCCGATTTCTGACAGCTTGTTAATGAGCCAATGTGATAATGAGAAGGGCTAGCGCGACTGAAAGCTGACCTCTGATAGCCGATCACTTAAAACCTATAACATAGAACTTATAACCGACAGACAGACTATCTAAAGCTGAAAACCGAAAGCTGATTGCTGAAAGCTCATGGATAGCAAATATGTTTGCTATCCATGAAATGGTACTACCTGAAAATAGGGGTTTATTATTAAGCTGTATGCAAGAAACAACTGTAAAAATCCGATGTTAGAGCTGCATTTTTACAGCCGGATAAGAAGCGGATTTAATGGTTACAGCTACATTTTTATCGGGCTCTTGTTTATAAATATAAATTAATACTTTCCCGTGATGCAACTGATTACGAAGTGATAAATAACTTGTTAGATTTTGATGATTTCCATTTTCCATTCCTTTAAACTCACCCGGCCCGTCAATTTGTACTTCTATTGCATCATTAGCCATGTATACGGGATTGTCATTTTCATCAACCGCTTGCACCAATATCTCTTTTAATTTATCAGTTTCGTTCTCGTTCAAAATCCGACAAGCTAGTTGAGTCGGTTTGGTAGTAGATCGTAGCGTGTAAGTAGCGACCTGTTTTTGATCAAGATAGGCTCTTGCTTCCAACGTACCAGGCTCAAAGGGGATATCCCAATAGATGTAACCGGTGTTGGAATCTTGTTTTGCTTTTCTTCCTAATGACTTTCCATTTAGGAAGAGTTCTACTTCTTCAGCGTTTGAAAAAGAAGTAACTCTCTGCCGTTTACCATAAGTAGGCTCCCAAATGGGATCCGCTTTCTTGTGACTCCAGATACCGCTATCATCACCATCGGGAATAGGCGAGGTGCCAATGTAAACCATGGGTTTTGTTGCCCATAAGCTCTGTCTGAAATAATACTCCGGCTTTGGCAAACCCGCGAGATCTAATAGCCCTGCGCCATTACTTCTTGTAGGCCATTTGCCAGCCTCGCCGAGGTAGTCAATACCGGTCCATAGAAATTGTCCGGAAATATAATCGTTTGTATCTACTGCAAGCCAAGCTTTATATTGCATACCGTTTTCACTGCCATAGATAACACGTGATGGGTATTTAGCGTGATCCGCTGCATAGCGATACTCTTGATAGTTATAGCCAACTATATCTACGTTTTCAGGATAGGTTGTCGTATTTGACATGACTACACCTGCCAGGGCCGCTGTAATGGGGCGAGTAGAATCGACGCTCTTTGCAGCTTCTGCCAGTGATTTTGAAAGCACACTAAGTCGACTGGCCGGCGGATGGTCAGCCAAATAACCCTTTCCATAAATTTGTGGATTGTTCCCCCCGCTCAGGATTTCATGACTATAAGGATCATTGGGATAATCAACCTCATTACCGATACTCCACATAATAATGGAAGGCCGGTTTCGGTTTCTTCGAATCATGTCTTTGACATCGGTTTGGGACCACTCTTTAAAATGCTGATGATAGCCGTCTTTTCCGGGGCTGCCTACATTCCATCCCGAGATCCATTTGTTTTTACCAAATTCCCATTCGTCGAAAGCTTCATCCATCACTAATAGGCCGAGTTCATCACACAAAGTGTAAAAGAAGTCAGCGTGTGGATTATGGCTCATACGTATCGCATTTACTCCACCTTCTTTTAATGTTTTAAGTCTTCTGCGCCAAACACTCTCAAAAGTAGCAACTCCCAAGGCGCCTGCATCGTCATGAATACAAACTCCCTTTAGTTTCATGTTCTGATCGTTTAGAAAGAAACCTTTGTTGGCATCGAATCGAAAAGTTCGGAATCCCACTTTCTCTTGATAACTGTCGATGGCTTTATTAGCCTTTGTAAGTTCTATAGCCAGGGTATAGCAATAAGGATTTTCTATCGACCATCGATTGGGATTTAAAAGATGTAATTTGGCGGTTGTTTGCTGTTCTTTACTGCCGGTTAAATGGACTTGCTGTTTTTCTTGAGCGACGGTGTTACCGCTTTTGTCTAACAAAGAAACCGTTAGTGTCACATCGGAAGTTAAGGCCTCTTCATTGATTAGATCAATATCCACTGTTGCATTTGCTTCCCTGCCGTTCAGGGTAGGGGTTTGAAACGTAATCCCCCAAGTGGCAAAATGTAGCGGCTGCTGCTTGATAAGATATACGTTACGGTAAATGCCGGAGCCGGTATACCAACGGGAGTCAGCAAATTGACTGTGATCTACCTTTAACGCCAGTACATTTTCTCCACTCTTTAGATACGGGCTAAGGTCATAAAAAAAAGGGATAAAGCCGTTGGGACGTTTACCCAAGTAATGACCATTGACCCAAACTTCTGCATTTTTATAGACACCGTCAAAATAAATACTGTGTTTGCCCTTGACATCTTGTGATGATAGCTTAAATGTTTTGCGATACCAACCGACGCCACCTGGAAGGTAGCCGGTAGCACTTGCCCACCGACTATCAAAAGGGCCGGCGATGGTCCAATCATGGGGCAATACTACCCGCTGCCAGCTTTGATCGTTGAATGATTTTTCAGAGGCCTGCGAAATGTCCCCTAAGTGGAACCTCCATTGATCATTAAAAAGTACTTTTTGTTGGGCCATAGCCGATAATCCGAAGATTATGGCCATCAGTATGCTGACAAATTCTTTCATGAACTGCTGTTTGTTAGTTAAATATAAATTTACCGTTTCTGCTAGTATCCGGGATTTTGCTGCAAGGTGTTATTGGACGCTTGGATTTCCTCCCGAGGGATCGGCAACCAATAGTGTTTCGCCGCAAAACTTCTGCCATCAAGCGCAATTTTACGTGTATAATTAAAGGTGCTTCCGTTTTTGGTGATTTCTATACCATAAGCAGGTACGTTTTCTGTCTGCTCTGCGATTTTCCAACGACGAACGTCATAGAAGCGGTGTTCTTCAAAGGCTAATTCAATTTGCCTTTCATTACGCACAAGTTCTCGGAAAGCCTCTTGACTTAAACCTGCGGGCACAGCAGGCATTTCAACACCCGTCCGGCTACGGATTTGATTCAAAGCTTCACGCGCTGAAAAGCGGGCACCTGCAGGTATTGCATCAGGTCCGGAAAGTTCATTCGCCGCCTCTGCAAAGTTTAAGAGTATTTCGGCGTAGCGAAAATAAATCCACGGTTGTAAACCTGCAATATTCCAAGGGTTATTAATCGGCATGTCTTCATCGATAAATTTTCGTAGGTAATAACCGGTTTTACTGGTATTCCAGTTAGACGGGCCGTCTTGGCTATCACGGCCACCGGGACGGAAAGTCTCAACATTTCGGTCACGATAACCGGCTCCGTTGTAAAAAATAGTTTGATAAAAACGAGGATCACGTCCAATATAAGGATTTTGTGGATCATATCCTGAGGTAGGGTCAGAAATTGACTTTCCATTAGCCATGCGGTAGGCGTCTACTAAATTTTGTAAAGGTACATTGCCTCCCCAACCGTCGTAACCATTAGGGCCGTTGGCAATTTCCATGGGAACATGTCGAGCTCCAACAGAATAATAACGGGCAAAAATGATTTCATTATCATCACTCGTCTTGCGGAAAAGTGCGCGGTAACCATTTTGTGAGATAGTATAGCGATTTAGCGCAATGACAGCGTTGGCTGCTTGAACCGCCGCTTCCCAAGTCCCAACATTATAAAGCGGACTGGCCGCATAGAGCGTTAAGCGAGATTTAAGTGCTAAAGCAGCGCCTCTCGTTGCGCGACCACGAAGCCAGCTATTACTATTATTTTCCGGAAGTCCGGCAGCAGCCTCATCCAATTGGGATAAAACATAAGCTAAGCTGGTAGCTAGGTCTTCCCTTTTAAATAAGCTGGGATCACTGAAATCATCCGTTAACTCGACTACTTTATCACCCAACAAAACGATTCCTCCGTAATTGCGGATCAGGTCGTGGTAGCGGAAGGCTCGGATGAATTTCAGTTCAGCAACCAATAAATTCTTGTGGGCTTCGCTCATCGGAACTTCGTTAATATGAGTTAAGGCGTAATTACATTCACGGATGCTACGATAACTCCGTTTCCAGAAAGTGCCGGCGATACCCGTATTTTCCGGTAAAAGCTGTCCGCGTTGAATAAACCAAGTGTTATCGTCATTGTTGTAAATCGATTCGTCCGATAGCGACGACCACATAGCATACTCAAAACCTCTTCCAAAGCCAGGAGGCGTTCCTTCAGCTTCCTTATCAATAAGCCGTACGCCAAGGTAGCGATTGACGACAAATGCTTCGAATAAGACGGAATCACTTAAAACAGCTGTATCCGACACTTTGTCTGTTGGCGTAACATCGAGGAAATCTTTCTTGCACGCAGCCGTTGTTAGTACCAACGCTGCTAAGGCAACTAATTTTGTTTTATATATGGTATTCATGTTTTTAGCGTTTAAAGGTTAGAAACGTACATTGGCGCCTATGTTGATAATGCGCTGTTGCGGATAAAATTGGCCGCTCTCGCTTGAACCTTCAGGGTCAAAGTCTTTCAGTTTCGTAACGGTAAAAAGGTTAAATCCACTAGCAAAAAACCTTAATGATTTGATGCCTATCTTGTTTATCAGTGTTTCCGGCAGCGTATACCCTAATTCTACATTTTTCAAACGAACAAAAGCCGTATTGAACAACCAAAAATCGTTCTTATATAATCCGCCGCTGATGGAGGAAGAAGCTCGTTCGTCAACGCGTGGATAGCTACCATTGGGATTTTCCGGGCTCCACCGATTTTCTGCCCAGGTATTAAAGTAGTTGCCAATGGTGCCGGCTTCGGCTAAAATGTATTGACGCACCCTCCCTTGACCTGCAAATACGGCGGAGAGGTCAAACTGCTTGTACGAAGCATTTAGCGTTAAACCGAATGTTAACTGTGGAATGTTGCCTAAATTGGTTTGCACCATATCATCGGCAGTAATGACACCATCGCCATTGTAATCTTCCAAAATTAAATCACCCACCTTTGCTCCCGCAACATGTGGGTAGGCGTCCAGCTCCTCCTGGCTACGGAAAATGCCGGCACTACGATACAAAAGATAGCTATTTAGTGGCCTACCGGTTTGACTTTGATGAGGTAAAACTGCGGGTGATTCATCTCTAAAAACTACGTTGCTCTTGACATAGGTGATATTACCTGCAATGCCAAAATTGACCGTGCCATTTCGTTGATAACCTAAAGTGGCTTCTAGCCCGGTATTATCAACTTTACCTATGTTTTCAGAGGGAACAAGAGGCGTGTTGTCGTTGGTTGGAAACGGGTTAACAATACCGGTGCTGCCTGGAATGGAAGCATTACGAGGTAAAAGTATTTTAGAGCGCTTCTCCATGAAATAAATAAATTCCATGTTGAAGTTTTTCAAAAATTGCGCGTTAAAGCCGATATCTGTTTTTTTGGAAACCTCCCAAGTGATGTTCGGGTTGGCCAATTTGTTTAAATCAATGCCAGGATATATGCTATTGCCAAGGGTATAATAATTTCCAAAAATGTAGTTGTTAACAAATTGATTCGCGCCTACATTATCACCGCCCAGCTCACCATAGGAGGCCCGTAACTTCAAGTCATCGATGAATTTGACTCTGTTTTTAAACCAATCTTCCTGTGAAATGCGCCAACCTGCGGAAATACCCGGGAAATAACCATAACGACTGTCTTTTGGAAAGATGGATGAACCATCCACACGGAGTTGGGCTTCTACTAAGTATTTTTCCTCATAATTATAGTTGATCCTACTAATCACGCTTTTGCGGCTTTCCCGCCAGCTTAATCCTGCATTCGTGCGGTCTTCCAACGCAGTTCCTCCCTGTGATAGTTCGGGGGTAAGCGAAGAAGGGAAATTACGGCGTCCGGCTTCCATTCGGTTCAGTGTCCGTTCACTTTGCTCATAAGCCGCAAAAGCTTTTATATTATGGGAGCCAAAACTGCGTTCATAATTTAATTTAATATGCGAGGTAGTTAGGGATGTATTTTCTTGAAATTGTTGTAATTGTGCTTTAGACTCGCCAACGGTGCGTGGTTGATAGATTCCGGTGGTTGCATCATAACTATATACCAGGTAAGGAACAATAAAGTTTTTTCCCGATTCTGTAGAGCGATCGACGGAAAAAAAGCCGTCGAGCATAAGGCCTTCAACCGGTAATTGATAAGATGCTCTAAGAATACCATTAAAAATTTGCTTCGGATTCTGATTCGTTCCGCCGGCATCAGTTACCATCATAATCGGGTTATTGTTCTCTATACCCGTGGTTGGTAAACCATTGGCGTAACGTGGTAATACGGTAGGATAGGCGCGGTATAAATTGCGAAAAATATCGCCTGCCCCGGTCGTGGGAAACAAACGTTTTTCTTCGCGGCCCGCTAAGGACATGCCCACTTTGAAGCGGTCGGTTACATCCAAGTCGATATTGGAACGGAAGTTATACTGCTTGAAATTGGTTACTCCGTTTTTAAAAATACCATCTTGTTTGAGTGTTCCGGCCGAGACAAAATATTTTACCTTCTCTGATCCTCCATTTACAGAGAGATTATGTTGGCTTTGTAAGGCAGTATTAGCCAATACCTCTTGTTGCCAGTCGGTATTCGGATAATTCTCGGGATCGGATCCATTTCTGAATTTCTCAATCTCATCAGCAGAATAGGATTGAAACAGACCACCGGACGGGTTGTTATAATAACTTATTTCGTTGCGTATCGTTGCGTAGGTGGCCGCATCGGCCATCTTTGGCAATCGGGTAGGGGAAGCGAAACCTTGATTGAAACTATAAGAGACCGTGGGTTTGCCGCTGCTGCCTTTTTTAGTGGTTACTAGAATAACGCCATTAGCGGCTCTGCTTCCGTAGACGGCCGCGGAGGCATCTTTGAGTACGCTTACACTCTCGATATCATTAGGGTCCAATCGCTCTAACCCGCCGACCTGACCGGGCACACCGTCTACCACTACCAACACATCGGTATTGCCGGTTGTTGATACACCACGAATACGTATTTGGGAGCCATCGTAGCCCGGTTCTCCACCTCTATTGGTGGCGACCAATCCTGAAAACCGCCCGGCAAGTGAATTGGATACGTTTGGTTGCGGACTTTTGACCATATCAGCTCCCTTTACTTCTGAAATAGATCCAGTCACTGTTGCTCGCTTTTGCGTTCCATAGCCTACAACGACCACTTCATTAAGTGCTTGAGCATCGGGCTGTAAGACAATACGCATGGCCTGATTGCGGACAATGGTTACCTCTTGCGTTAGATAACCTACATAGCTGATCACCAAAGTCGTTTCTGTAGGTGAGAGTTGTATGCTAAATTTTCCTTGCATATCGGTACTGCCCCCACCTTGTCCATTTTTTGCGCGGATACTGACTCCAGGGAGCGGGTTTCCGCTTTCGTCTACCACTGTACCTACGATGGCTTGTTGTTTTACATTAGTCTGTTTAACTCCAAGCTTGGTTGGAATAACAGCGGCCTGTACACTGTGAATGGCAAAGATATAAAAGGTAGTCAGTGCCAAACATGTTCGTGCAAATCCTCGTGTTTGATTGTAAATAGAATTCATAATGCTGTTGGTTAGAATAAACGAAACCGATGAAGCATGCGCTAGGCTTGCTATAATCGATTAGGTTGTGAGGAGCAAATGTCGTTTATCCCCCGTCCGGTAGTGAGGGGTAAAATAAAAAAAAAGGGGGGGCATTCGTAGAACAATCAAAGAAAGTGACCCTAACAGGGTCTATCTGGATCATCTGTGCTTTTTTTTATTAATCGCCTTTTTAAAGTTTAAAGGTGTTTAAGAACAATGTGAAATCCTATTTCGCATGGTAAACGCGGTGAAAAGGTTTTCTGTATTTCTTAATATACTCGGAGGGGTTCATGCCATACTGCTTTGCAAATTGTTCTCTAAAGTACTTGAGATCGCGGATGCCTACTTGATAGGCTACTTCGTAGATGGTATTCTCTGAGCTGAGAAATAGACGCGCGGCAATATCCAAGCGTACGGTTCTGATAAAACTATTAAGGCTGAGGTTATGTATCTCTTTAATGCGGTTACCTAGGGTAGCATAAGTAAAGCCGCAGGCGTCGGCAAGTTTATGTACATTGAAGCTAGGATCGGTAAGGTGTTTTTCTATGATAAGCAAACACTTGTCATGCAACTCCCGGTCTTCGCTACTGATTTTTTGAAATTTGGCATTATCAGTAATATGATGAAAAAAATAGTCTTTTAAATCGCTTCTACTTTTTATTATAGCTTGTATTTTAGCTATTAATACATCAATGTCAAAAGGTTTTGTAATATAGTCGTCCGCGCCACTCTGTATGCCTTCCAATTTGGTTTCTGTATTATGTGACGCTGTTAGCAAAATGATCGGGATATGCCTCCGGGAAGGATCTGTTTTTACCTCTTTGCAAAATTCGATTCCATTACTCCCTTCCATGACGATGTCACAAAGAATGAGATCCGGTAGATTATCGTCTAATAAGCGGTAGGCACCGGATATTTCGTGTTGCACATATACCTCAAAGTAGTTAGATAACATGCTTTCGAGGTAATTGGTTAAGCTCACATCATCATCAATTATCAATATTTTATAAAAGGAAGTCGCTTTGGCGGTCATGGGAAGCGGAGGTTTGTTCTCCTGTTCCATCAGTTGCAGAACCGTTGAAATACTACCGGGGTTTAACTGTACACTGCTAGTGCTCGTGGCTGAGGCTTTCATGGGAAGTTCCATATAAAAAGTGGTTCCTTTACCCAATTCGCTCTCATAGTAAATACGGCCATCATGTAGTTCGATAAGTGATTTAACCATCCACAACCCAACGCCAAAACCTGATCCCAAAGTGCTTTTATTAAAGGATTCATGATGAGCAAAGGGCTCAAACAGTTTCTCTCCAATTTGTTTATCGATACCACAGCCACTGTCTTTTATACTAAGTAAAATCGCCATCTGATCGAGCTTGGCAAGTTTAATTTCCAATATCCCTTCTTTGGTGAATTTAATGGCATTGAATACCAGGTTAAATAGGACCATTTCGATTTTTTCACGATCTATCAATAAGAAAAGCTCGTCAAATTGCGTATGAAAAGTGACTGACAGATTCTTTTGTTTAACTTGGTGATTAAAGCAATTTAATACTTCCAGAATCAGGTTGACCAAGTCTGTCGACTGTATTTGCAAATTTTCTTTGGTTAGATTGTCTTTTCTAAACGTTAGTGCTTGATTCGCGAGCCTTAGTAGGCGGTTGGTGTTTACATAGAGGGTCTTAACAGAAGGGTCTTGATCTGAATTCGCATCCTTTTTGTTTAGTAGCTCCTTAACCGGTTGAAGGATGAGCGTTAAACTGGAACGGAATTCGTGTGACAGTCGGGTGTAATAGTTTATTTTTAAAGCGTTTATTTCTTGTTCTTTAGTCCGTTCCAACTGGCTGATTTTGAGCTGATAATTAAGCTTCTGTTTTTGCAATTGGTGTCGGCGGTAATAATAAAGAATGGCGCCCGCTAAAATAAAATAAATGATATAGGCCCACCATGTTTTATACCATGGAGGTAAGATCTCGAGATGTAGTTGTTTAATGCTGCTCTTAAGGATTTGACCGCCTTGTTCCAGTGCTACCTGAAACGTATAGTTTCCGGGAGGCAAATAGCGATAAGTAGCTGCCTGTTCATTACCGACATAGTTCCAGCGCTCATCTAAACCGTCCAATTTATAAGCGAAACGATGTTGACCCGATTGTCCATACGTTAGTGAAGCATAATGTAGCGTGAAAGTTGAATAGTTATATGGAAGCGTTAGTTTCTTTTTGTCATTTAATGATTGCTCTTGCGCAGCTATTAGCCTATTGGGATAAGAAGTAATCTCTTTGCCCAGTAAATCCAGTCCCGTCAAAATGATGCTTCTCTGGGGTTGCTGATAGTTTACGTTTTTTGGGTTGAAATAGGTTAGTCCTCCGGTACCAGCGAAGAAAAGTTGATTTCTTTTTTCACTATAGATTGCTGCCCGTGGGTTGAAGGTCCCCTCTTGCACGCCGGAGTTAGCACCATAGTTAGTAATTGCCTTTGACGTTAAGTCAATGCTGGATAAGCCCTGTATTGTACTTACCCAACAATGCCCTTGATTGTCTTGCTGAATAGCGAGGACGGTATTGCTTACCAAGCCGTTTCTTTCATGAAAATTATGAACGAAGTGCTTCTTCTCCATATCATACACCAATAGCCCGTTACTTTCCGTTGCGATCCATAAATGCCCATCATGGAGAATGGCCAGATCGTATATAACCTCCGATTTTAATTTGTCAAAGATTCCGCCCTCAGGAAAAAAGGGATGAAAAAGTTCTTTTTCCTGTTCAAAATAGGTGATGCCGGCTCCGTAGGTGCCAATAATAAGGTTCCCGTGTTTGTCTTCAACGATTGAACGGATGTCATTGGAAGGGATGGTGCTATTTTGAGGGACAAAGGTGGTGAATTTTTGTGTAGAGTAGTTTAGTTTGTTAAGCCCGCCTCCGTTGGTGCCTACCCAGAGTTGATGCCGCATATCTTCAAATATAATACGGACATCGTTCGAGCCAAGCGTCCCTTCCTTTGTAGGGTCCGCTTTAAAATGAGTGAAATTGTCCTGTCGAGTATTATAGCGCATAAGGCCACCACGATAAGTGCCGAACCAGAGTTGGTTGTTGTGATCTTTTAATGTAGCCAGTATAGCATTATCCGATAGGGATGATGACTGGTTCTTTTCTTTCTTGTAGTGTTTCAGTAGCTTGTTTTCATAATCCAGTTTAAAGATACCGTGACCGTCTGTTCCTATAAACAGATTCCCTGCAACATCTTCCAGCAAGCCATAAAAACGAACATTTTGATCCGCCTTATTGACGAGATTTAGTTGATTTTCATGAAGATTAAAGAATGGATATATGGGTTTGGCGATAAGGAATACCCCATCGCCGTATGAACCTACCCATAAATTCTCGTCTCGATCAAAAAATAAGCTTGTAATTGACCTTCTATGTAGGCCATCGGGTTTTGAATCATTTTCATCTACCCGTGAAACTTTCTTGATAACAATCCTATGATCTGTGCTTTCCTCAAAATGTATATGGAAAGCCCCGCCGTCTAGGATGCCTAAGTAAAATTCTTTATTGTTATGGCAAGCCACACTTAAATAGTGGTTATGAGGCGTACCTAAAGCTTGGGCAGTAATCCATTGCCCCTTCGCACTATGTCGACGGTAAGTAAAGAGGCCACTGTCGGTTGCCACCCAAATGTTTCCTGTGGGATCTTCGAATATGTTATGTATACGGCAGAAAGGTTTTTGGTTTAAGGCAGACTGGATTGGATAAAAGGGCTTTAGGGTTTTGTTGTGTTGTGTGAACACCTGTAGCCCCGCATCCTGACTGCCTATCCATAGTAAGCCTTGGCTGTCTTCAAATATAGCCGTTACCATGTTGGAGCGCAAACCTTCTAGATTTTGCGTGGTATATCTTGTAAAAGATCCGGATTCTTTGCGAAAGCGATAGACGCCCAAGCCGTTGGCAGAAATCCATAAAACATTTTTGTCGTTTGAGTTGCTTATACAACCTACGTCCATTTTGTATTGACCTTTGACAGAGGCCAGGATTGGATAGTGTGTGAAAGATTCGGTTGTGCTATTATATTTGCTGACACCTTTTCTGGAAGAAACCCAAAGTATTCCTTCTTTGTCAATCAGGATTGTTTGTACATAGTTACCCAGTAAGCCTTGAGGCGACGAAACATCATAGCTGAAGTTTTTGAACACCTTCCCGTCGAAACGGCTTAAGCCATTCTCTGTTGCGATCCAAATAAAGCCGGTATTGTCCTGCTTAATATCCCGTATATTGTTAAACGGCAATCCATTTTGCAAAGTATAGTTATAATGACGGTAGATCGCACTGTCGTTAAAGGCAAATGCCGCTAAGGGAAGAAACAAGAGCCACAGATAGACCAGAATAGGCATAAAGCGAGTGATTCATTTTACTACCTGGTAAAAATACGAGAATTTACTTGGATTCATTGTGCTTTGTTGATTCTCTTAAATCGAAAATCCCTGAAGACGACTAGCGAACAAAGATGGAACCCATTTGAATAACGTGATATATTGGATGAGGCAAATTCAGCAGAGAGGAAATTTTCGTAAATTGTAAGATCCCTTTGAAAAAGAGTGGTTGCTATGGAACAAAACAGGATTCTTTTTCCTGAAGTCCTGTTTTGTTGATGAAAATTAATCAAGAAAAGCTACTGTTTCTATCTATTACTTATGGTGTTTCGTTTTCTTGCGCCCACAATTTTGGGGCAAAGGCTGAATAGGGCGTAATCCATCTATATAATCCATAATGGGCTTCAGTGCCTGAGAAATAAGGTTCATCTAGCAATTCGTAAATAATAGCTGCTTTAATTTGCGGGTTGTTCTGGCATTTGGTTAAGAAACTGTTGAGAAAATTCCGCTGGACGCTATCGGGTTTGGAGCCACCCGGGTTTTTTGAACCAGTTTCCGTAAACCAAATGGGCTTGGTGAATTTATCCGCCAGATATTCGGTGATGTCTGGAATAAAGTATGGTGAACCGGCAGCAAGCGTTTCCATATTGTCATACCAATGATAAGCAACAATGTTAAAGTTAACTCCGTAATTTTCAAGCATTTGTAAGTACTTGTAATGCAGCCATCCGGCTACAACCATCGTTTGCGCCGTTGGATCGGCTGCTTTTACACCCTCATCCATTCCCTTTAAGTGTGCTGCAATGATCTTAAATTTAACAGAATCATAATCCGACACATTTCTTCCTGAGCCACTTATTATGCACGCGTTGTCCAGTTCATTTCCTAAATTATAATAAGTGAAATCATTTTTATATAGGGATGCAAAATTAAAAGCACGGGTATAACCGCTTTGATAAGCTGTAGTTTCTGTGCCTGTAAAATCCAGCGTGGCAGCGGGAACCATTGGCAATAAAGTGATACCTGCTGAGTCAGCAGAACTTTTAATTTTTGTGTAAAAGCTAAGTGGTGTTATTTGGCCTGTAGTTGGAGAGAAAGGTACGTCGATACGATAGATACTCATTCCAAGCTTCTTAAGGAGGCCTATTTGCTTATAAGCTGGTGTAGCGCCGTAAGCAGTTTGATTAATTGGATGTCCATTGACACCTAGCATAAAATCACTTCGAAGAAGATTGATAGCTCCCGTTTTTTTGATAAGGGATGTTGAATTTAATTCTTTCTTCAATGACTCTTTTGAACAAGAGAAAGCAAATATGCCGATTAAAGCATAATAGAATAAGTGTTTTGTTTTCATAATCTGACTTTAATTTTTCATAAAGTTAATTGTTTTCTAAGTTATTAAGATACTATGTGGAAAAAAGATTCAGCGGTTCTGCTGTCGAATGATATTTTTTGATGGCTAAATTATCTGTAATGGTTTTCAGGTATATTGATATTATTTTAAGAATAAATGACTTATGACTTGTAACTTAGCCTAGTTTAAAACAGTAGTATGAGGTTTAGTCTAGAAAGCTTGAGTATATCCTTATGTAGGGAAATTGAATATACTGATGTATTTAACATTCCTTATCTTAGAATTGACAATCGATGGATAATAACCGCAAGTTTTGAAAGTGAAGAAGACATCGAGATAAATGATTTGATAAATTACACTTGGCGGAAGTTTGACCTAAACGATCTAAAAGCACTGACTACACTGACTAGGGTAGATTTTAATTGCATTTGAGAATTTAATAACCTTAGAAATTTTGCTCATTTTTATACAAAATAATACACATGTTTTACCTAAGGCAATAAATGCGCTGTTTTATAGTTAGCTTTGATTAGGTTAAAAACAAACGAGGATCTATTATGAGATAATAAGACTTCTACTAAGGTTACGGTTGGATACTTGATCAATGTAGAAACTGCTTATCTCGCCAGAGATAAGCAGTATTTTTTATGGGATAGAAAAGGCTATTCGTTGTATCTGTTCTTCTGCCCACAACTTAGGCTGATACTGCTTGTAACGCTGAGTCCAGGTAAAAAGGCCATAATGCGATTCAATGCTATTAAAGACAGGTTGATTAAATAGCTCGTATACCATCATTGCTTTTACTTGGGGGTTGCTTTTACATTTCATGTACATTTTGTTGAGAAAGGCACTTTGAACATCGTCAGCTACGTTTCCCATTGTATTTCTTATATTAACTTCTGTAAACCAGATCGGCTTTGAGAACTTCGTGCATAGGAACTGCGTTATATCGTCAATGTTATAAGTTTTGGCGGCTAGTTTGTCCATTTCGTCATACCAGTGATAGGCGACTACATCATAATTCACACCATAATCTTCCAACATTAACAAATAACGATAGTGCATCCAAGAAGCATTAACCATCGTTTCTGCTTCGGAATCAATAGACTTTATTCCGTCATTCATTCCTTTAAGGTGTGCAGCAATTATCTTAAACTTTTTCAAATCATAGTGAGACGACAATGTGCCGGACATCTTTGGTAATATACATCGATTGTCCAATTCGTTAGCTATGTTATAATACTTAAAATAATCTTTGTAAATTGCGGCAAAATTTCGCCCTCTTTGGTAGCCAGATTCGTACGAGTCTTGTTCAAAACCATCGAAATCCATTTGTACATGATATAACATTGGGAGCAATACAATGCCCATTTCGTCAGCGAGCCGGCAAAATTCCATTAAACGATTGTGCATTTTACTATATCCATTTTCATCAACCGCTATGTCAATTCGATATATATTGAACCCTAAAGATTTTATTAATTCCAGTTGTTCCTTTGCGGACAAGGCTTTGTATGCTGCTTGTGTAACAGGATGCCCATTTGCGCCGAAAAAGAATTTTCTTGCTGTTGAAGTGTCGGGCCCTGGTGTTACCAATGTGTCTGGCGGCGGAACGGGTTCTAGATCGCTCTCGCCACCTCCGGGAAATGGATCTTTGCCGCACGCTAAGGCTGCTAGCATTATAGCACTGCTTAAAATTTTACGTAAAACCTGCTTCATATTTCAATTTTTAAGTATTGAAGAAACATGGAGATATGGCGCTCTTAAACGGTAGGATCGGGCTGAAAAAATTAGTTGCTCGCAACATATTCTCTAAGTTTCGGTCGGATAGTGTAAAAATATGTATAAAAATGTATATAAAATGTGATAAATGTGAGAATGTGAAATTTCGGTCTTTATGTGCCTTTAAAAGCACTTTTATTGCTTGGAAATATTGGTTTCTAATTGTCAAATTGATGGTTGAGAACGATCAATCGAATAATTAACAGGAGATGCGGTATGTTGAAAGAAGAGATGCGGAGGAACTGATATTTGGCGAAGCTTAATTCACTATTTCGTAGTGGTTATGAACCTGCTTCTTGATCTTTGAATTTTTCTTCTTGTTCTTTCTTTTTAGCCAAATGATAAATCCTGTTATAGGAAGACTGGAGCCAATTAGGCAAGAAAGAAATGCGAGTAATTTGGTAGGTAAACCGTAAAGACTGCCGGTATGAATAGGAAAAATTAAACGCCGTACCTTCATACCTTTTGAACGCGTGGCATATAATTCTTTTTTGACAAGTTCTCCTGTGTTTCGATCGAAAAATAACTGGTCTACTACATTAGCTATTGACGCATGATGTTGCTCTTTGCTCACGCGAACGAGATTTATCGCGTCTTCCGGAAAATATAAGGTTACATCGCTTGAATAAGGAAGCAATCTTTGGGTTTGACTGTACATTTGCTCGAGTGATCCTTTTTGCTGCGATTTATTCTCTCCGCTGTGAATCAGTTCTTTTTGAGGTCCTTTCCCGTCAAATATAAAAAAAATGCCATTATTAAACCATTTATAGCTCCATGTTAGCCCAGTGAAGGCGATTAGAAACAAAATAGGAAGGCTATAGAAACCTGCTACTGCGTGTAAATCCCAATTTACGCGTTTAAATTTTGCATCCCATTTTATCTTTAAACGTTGTCGAAGAATTTTACTGTTTTTAGGCCACCATAAGAATAATCCTGTGATTAAAATGACTAAATAAGACAGGCAGCAGATGCCTGTAATGACTTTTCCTGTTTTACCCATTAGCAATTGTCTATGCAGCTCTTCTGAAAATGTGAAGAGATGTTGCTTTCCTTTGATATCTTGTTGAAGTTTTCCGGTGTAGGGATTAATCGAGAAAAGGTGTCGTGTCAAACGATCGCCCCGAGTTTGAAAGAATACGGCTTCTTGATGGTTCGTTTTCTCCCGTATTACCAAAGAGTTAATTGCTGCACCCTTCGCATATTGAAGAGCTAAGTTATATAAACTGTCAATGGATAAAGGGAGTTGATAAGCATCATTGTTTGACTGTGCGTAATATAAAGATGGATAGAGTAGGGGGTCGAGTTCATCTTCAAAAACTAATATAGCTCCGGTAGCTGCGGCGATGCTAAAGATGAGACCTACTGTTAAACCAACCCATAAATGTAACCAGGCAAAGATTTTCTTAGCTTTCTTCATGGACGGAGCCTCTTGAAATATTTATTTTTATTAAATCTAAATAACAAAGTAACGATATCGCGCAGATATTCACAAATTATTTTGTGATTTCAGGGAAGGCTTTGAGAGGCAATGGGATCAGGTAGCTATTCAATACTGAACTGATAAATACAAGTGCTTTTATATTGTTCACCGGGGTTTAGCGTAACGGATGGCCAGGTTGGTTGATTGGGTGTGTCGGGGAAATGTTGCGTTTCCAAGCAAATAGCGCCATATTTCTGAAAGGGAATATTATCTTTTCCTTTTTGCGTCTTATCTAACGTGTTACCCGTATAAACCTGTAATCCGGGCTCGTTAGAGAAAACAGTCAATTTGATGCCGCTTGTGGGAGAATATACACTTGCGGCGGGAATCTCTAGATTTCCATCTGTATCTAATACCCAGTTGTGATCTAAACCTGACACAAACACCAATTGTTTATGAGTGCTATCTCTATTTATGGCGCTTCTTATACTGGTTGGAACGGTAAAATCGAAAGGGGTATTAGAGACGGAGCGGATTTCACCAGTAGGAATGGCGTTGGAATCTACCGGGGTAAAATGTTTAGCTCTTACAAAGAGAATATCGTCAAGCACTGTTTTTTGAGGATTACCGCTTAAATTAAAAAAGCTGTGGTTTGTTAAATTGATAACGGTACTTTTATCAGTTTCTGCTTCGTAATTGATGATTAAGGCGTTTTCGTTTGTGAGCGTATATCGCACCTTTACTTTAACATTCCCCGGAAATCCGGATTCTCCATCAGGTGAAAGATAGGAAAGTACCAGCATGCTGTCGCTTAGTTGTGAGCCTCGGAATACCTGTTGACGCCACCCCTTACTCCCACCATGGATGGCATGTTGTCCGTTATTTTTGTCTATTTTAATGGTGTCTCCGTTTAATAAAAAGGTGCCGTTGGCAATGCGGTTAGTAACACGTCCCATGATAGCCCCGAAAGAATTTGGTTTAGCAAGGTAGTCCTGGATATTGTCAAAGCCTAGAACAACGTCCAATAATTTACCATTTTTGTCGGGTGCTAAAAGGGAAACAATTCGGCCACCGTAGTTCGTAATACTTACTTCCATGCCTTTTGTATTCCTTAAAACGTATAGATGAGTGGAGTCCCCGTTAACAAGTGCTTTAAAATTGGCACTTTTTAAGTCCGATTTTGCTTTTGAATCAAGAATTTTTTGCATACATGACGTAGCAACCGTTATTATGAAAATGCACAGGAAAAAGTTGTATTTTTGATTTAGCATGAAACGAGGCTTATTAACTACCAAACATACAAAAAACCATGCTATTATTAGAATTTCTCTGTTAACGCGAGGATATGAGACTTTTTAAGATCTCGAGGTGTTTGACGTTTTTGCTTGCTAAAATAAATTTTAACAAAATTGCAGAAAAAATGTTACCGAAGACAAAGATTACTGCTAAGTTGTGTTATCTTTAATTAAAAAGGTGCTTTCAAATGTCGCTGTATGGATACAAAGGAAATAACTTTTGTTAAAAAACGAATTGAAACAAATGCTTCAAAGGTTTACCTGATTCAATTGTTTTCAGTAAATCATTTAGTGACAAAAATCGATATCGGCCACTTCTGCCATTCTTTAGAAAAAGGACCTATTCATGGTGCAATGTTCCATGCAGCTATTTTTTTTGATGATAAGGAGTTTGCAGCATTTCCTTCGCAACCTATGACGTATGTTTATAGCCCGCATGAAGAGGGTGATGTCATGATGCATATTAAGGCAATTTATAGCTATGATGTGGCTAATAGATTAGGCAAATTGCATTATTATGATATAAACTATTTGATTAACCAGCCAGGAGACATCGTTTGCCTTGATGAAATCTCGGAAATGCCAAAAGACGATGAGAGCTAATCGGCTATGCGATGTTTAAGTTTTGGATTAAACATATTATTCTATTTGACCTAACCATTCAGAATTGTCAAAGATTTTCTGAAGTGTAATTCGAACTCTGATCGCACATTCCGTTTTACAGCGGATAACAAGAACACGATATTATTTGTATAAGCAATGATCAACAGCCTGATACTATCTCTGGAGATGAAATTGTTTACGAAACGCAGCTATTAATTAGCACTTAGTGATGTAAATTACGTCTGATATTTCTATTAATCACAGTCATGATATTGTGATAAGCAATTTCTTTATTCCCTGTTTTACTATAGTGAGCAACGGCTAGTGTGCAATAGCGTGAAAAAAGTACCCTTTTTTATGATAAAAACACCCGTTTGCAAAGCATCCATATAGTACATTTGCTGTTTACGTACTTTTAGAAGCTTTTTGTGTACAAATTTTTCCGGGAGACAGCAGCTCTAACCTATTGGATTGTCCGATTAAATGATTTATACAAGTCCGAAATACAATTAAAATGACTGATAAACATTTTCTTATTGATGAAAGTAACGCTTTTTATGCACATCCAGACGCCTCAACCGATAACTCGCTATTGGAAATTCACTATCAAAGTTGTGGTGTGACCGGAATTGTTTACGGAGAATATATCCGTCTTCCGCGAAAAGGCTGTTTTACGAAAGGCGATATGAAATTGAAATTAGGATCCTATAACAAAACAGGAATCTCCGATTTCTTCGTTGATAATGACCATAACGTATACTTGGATGATGTCGAAGCGTATTTACGGACCTTCAGTCCTTCAACCGAGATTTACAAACTGAGAGCGAGTGAACACGGTCTCTTGAAGCAAAAAAATTGGGAACTTTTTATGCCTAAGCCCCGTTCGGATATCACACAAGCTGATGAGAAAGAAGGCTTGATACAGTTAGCCCATGGGGATGGTATCATCCTTGCTCAAAAACTAGCCATTCAATTTGGATTACAGATAGATGCCCGGTCGGGGGTTAACTTACTGGCCGCCATCTGCCTGAAGATGATGTCAATAAATGAACTTACAGCACTTACACTCCTGCATGGTATTTGGAACGAGGATCAATCGAAAGAACTTGTATATCAGGCAGAAAGTGATGTTAATTACTATAGTGATAGGATTACATTTTTAGAATATCGGGTCGTTAATGAGATGCTTATGTAAAACGTTTACTTCCCATATATTCATTACAGATCCCTGTCGTTAGTACATTGCCGTTTTTGGCAGACAAGCACGGATGTCCTTTATGTAAGGCATTCTCCATTTCTAAAACTCTTTAGCATGATGATTGTTTTTTCCTTTATTTTAACAAAAATTTAAATACAATTTCAATCTATGCCATTAAATCCAAAGCTAACGCGTATTCAGGGACACAATCGAATCAAAGAAGCTTTAATACTTGATGCTGAATGCTATATAATTCTTTGGATAACAGGGGGTAAAGGTGTTTTAAAGATCGACTGTGAGGAGTATGAGCTTATAACTAATCGAGTATTTTATATGATGCCCGGCCAAAAAGTATCGTTTGTTAAGTTGCCGCAGACAGGGTATATTTTACATTTTACGGAAGAATTTCTGATTAATTCAACAGAAAATAGGGGAAAGAACATCTTGTTGGAGTGGTTGTTCATACCTCAAGTTTTTTTTGATCCGGATGATATACAGTTATTGGATTTTAAATCGCTTTGGGAAATATTGGAGCGAAATTGGAAGCAGGAATCTTTGGGTTTTCTAATTGCAAAATTAATCAATTTAATTTGGGTTTATCCACAGGCCATTCAGATGAGAAGTAGAGATAGCCGATTATTAAAAGAAGAATGGACGTTAATAAAGCATTTGAAAAGAAATGTCGAGCTGTATTACAAAGAGCGTAAGGATTCGAGTTTCTATGCAAAAGAACTGAATGTGCCGCTTTGGCGTTTAAATAAGATTGCCAGACAGGTGTTGGGTTCTTCTGTACATGATATTGTGCTGGCAAGAACCTTACTGGAGGCAAAACGGCTTCTTACTACTACACGTCGTTCCATAAAAGAGATCAACTTTGAACTGGGATTTAAAGATCCTTCTTATTTTAATAAGGTATTTAAAAGACTTTGTGGTGTCTCGCCGAGTACCTATCGTACTCAAGAAAGACGCTCTGATTAAGTTCGCCTATCCTAGAGAGAAGGAATTTGCTTAAAGCTATTCCATAATTGTGCGTCGGGAATCGGCGCTTCCAAGTAAACCGATCGATGGTCGATAGGATGTGGAAAACGCAATTGCTTGGCATGTAGTGCGATAGCTCTTCTGGGCTTCTCGCGTGGAAAGCCGTATTTATAGTCGCCAACTATGGGACAACCGATGGCTGCTAACTGCGCTCTGATCTGATGTGTGCGACCCGTAAAGGGATATACCTCAATTAAAAAGAAATCGTCCGCTTTTTCTAAGAGGCGATAAGCCAATTCTGCTTTGACACTATGGGGTTGGGGTTCGTTATGGGTATAGCTGATGTTCTGCTCTTTGTCGCGCGTCAGCCAATGAACTAGTTTGTCAGATGGGACAAGGGGAGGATTCGCGACAATAGCCCAATAAGTCTTTTCAACCAGTCTGGCTTTAAAGAGGGCTATCATGCCTTCGAGAGCCACAGGTGTCTTAGCAAAAAGTAATAATCCACTTACCCTGCGATCAAGCCGATGGACCGCGCGCGTTTGTATGTCCTTATGATGCTTCTCACTTAAATAAGCACTCAGCATTTCCTCCAATGCTCTTTTTTCTTTGGCAGAGGCCTCTACCAAATAACCGGATGGTTTATTGATAGCAACTAGGTGCTCATCTTCGTAAAGAATATGTTGATCTATTTTAGGCATAAACAGCATTCGCACGATATCAATGCAAAGATAATAAAAAGATCATTTCGGCTATATAAGAAAGGAAAATCTAACATAGACGAAAAAAATTAACTTGTAATTGCTTGATACCCTAGTTATTGCTATATTCATTGGGTCATTAAAAAAGCCATGCTACGAACCATAATATACCTACTTTTACTCCATTTTTTGCCTACTGGTGTCATTGCCCAAAGCCAGTACCCATCACATACGGCCTTTGCTACTTCTCTTGGCGTTCAATTAGGTTCAGCCGGTATTGGTGTCGAATTTAATTATCCGATTTATAATAATTTGAGTATAAGGTGGCAAGCAAATTACTTGCCTGAAGTGCGCAAACACTATCATGGGTTAATATATCAACCACAGCGGACATTAACGGGCGTGAATATGGATTGGCAACCGCTTTTTGGAGGGAATAGTTGGTTTGCGCGGAAGTGGTTTGTTGCTTTTGGTTTCTATTACTTTTTGAAACATCAGATGAGTACATTTAGGGAATCCAGGGTGATTGGTGAACCGAGGGAAAAGTATTACGAAGTTGATTTGGGTAAAGTAAGACCTTATTTAGGTATGGGGATTGGCCGGCTAGTGCTTACTGAACGTCTTTTTCTCAATCTGAATGGTGGATTTTTTATTCCCACCGCCAAAACCAAGGTTGAAATGGTTCATAAAGAACAGTATGACCCAAGCGTTATTGATCGGGTTGAAAGAGAAGAACAGAATAGATACAACCGTGTCTGGGCACATCTGGCAACCTCACTGAACATCCAAGTTGGGTTGTTTTATAATTTTGCATATCGATTTAATACCTATCAATGGCAGCCTAAGGAATGGAATAATAAAAAGAAGAAAAATTATAGACCATCAAAAAATCAACAATTCCGTTAAAGCTAATACATAGCAATATGAACGTAAAGAAAGTTGCTTCCGAAAGAATCTTGTCAGTTGATATCATGCGTGGTCTTACGTTGCTGCTGATGTTGTTTGTGAACGATTTGTTCGAACCGGGAGTCCCTGCTTGGTTACTCCATACAAAGGTGGATGTTGATGGAATGGGACTGGCGGATTGGGTGTTTCCCGGCTTCTTATTTATAGTGGGAGTGTCAGTGCCATATGCGATCCGTTCTAGACTGAATGAGGGAGAATCGAAGAGGCAAATAATCGGACATATCGCGGTGCGTACCCTGAGCTTACTTATTATTGGTGTTTATATCGTTAATATAGAACGTTTAAACGAATTGCTTACCGGAATGAGCAGTTATGCTTGGGCAATTTTGCTTTATGTGGGTGTTTTTTTAATTTGGAATAACTATCCTGACCGGCAGGAGCAGCGAATTTTTTTTGCATTAAAAGGATTGGGACTGGTAATCATGCTGATACTCGCTTTTATTTTTAGGGCGGGTGAGCCTGGAAATGTGTTGTGGTTAGAAACAAGTTGGTGGGGTATTTTAGGATTAATAGGTTGGGGATATTTTGTTGCGGCTTTAGCTAGCCTACTATTGAATGGACAAATAGTAGCACTTCTTTGTTTATGGATTTTTTTTGTTATATTGAATGTACTGTCTAGCTCGGGTACACTGGTTTGGCCCGAAATGATCAATTCAGTATTTGGGGTAGTACTTGACGGCAATATTCCCTCTATTGTTCTAATAGGGGTAATCGTTGGTATTCTAATCAAAAGTGAGAAGCTTGCAAAGGAGAAGATCGTATTCCTAATTAGCTTAATGGGAACGTTCAGTTTACTGTTGGGATTCTTTCTTCGAAACTGGTTTATTCTATCTAAGATTGGCGGGACACCAAGCTGGGCATTCGTCTGTAATGGTATAAGTCTTTTAATATATGTTTTTTTATATTTTTTGGTTGATATAAAAAGATATAGTACGCGCTGGGGTAATTTATTTCGTTTTGCAGGAAGAAACTCCTTAACAACCTATTTGGCTCCGGATGTCATTTATTTCGTCTGTTGGGGTTGGGGGATCTCTTTTTTTTATAAGCAAACATCCAGTCAATTATTGGCGATAGGAGGTTCGATGATATGGGCTTTTCTTATGCTTGGATTTGCCTGGCTCTTAACACGTATGCATATACGCTTAAAATTATAATATTAAAAGTAAACGAATATAAATTGAAGCGAATTGCCGAAGCAATTCGCTCTATCATGATGGTTAGCGTTATTCGTTGTGGTACAGCTAGTTGATACTTGCTGGTGCGGCCTTTTTGTAAAAAACCTCTCCATTGTCGCTTAATAAGTTAAGCGCGTTGACTAAATTATTCACTTCTTCCGCCTTTACTTCCCGGAGCACGATGGTGACCTCCCCTCGGTATCGCATATAAATATAAAATAGTGTTAGCATCACATTTCGCTAGGTAAGCAAATGTAGGTTTTTGAAACGGTTTGTCAATCAACACTTTTGGAGCATTATTTCTCAAAAAAGCGAGATGTTATACGATGGAGGAAAATTATTCTTGAACTACGTCGCACGAAATAGGCCTATATTAAAGAGAGTTTCTTAAGATAAGCTTTGTTGGATTACGATGTCTAATAATTTTTTTTCCTTCAATAGTTTCTGCTACTTTTTTTGCCATCGCCTCAAAATCAGATGAAATTACAGTAATGCCTCCTTCCAGGATTTCCTTGACGTCCGTGTCGTTATAGGAAATTAAACCAATATCCTCGCCTAGACGATATTTTTTTCTGCGAGCAAGTTTGATGAGTGCTACATCATCTGTGTCATACCTGCTAAAGGTTATGTATACATTGCCTCTATAAAAGTTGGCAGACGAAATCTCGTGTTGAATAATATAAGGATATTGATGCTCCTGGCAGAATTGCAAGAAACCTTCGATGACCAAACGAGCATGAAACGCTTCAGGTGGCACAATTAATATCAACTGCTTATATTTTGCAAGCTGCGCTTCAACTTCCGATAGTGCATCGTAAATATCAGACTTGAAGTCCTGATAAATGGAAGAATAATTTCCCTGAAGATGAGCTTGGTCGAAATCTATCAAGATCCTTTTAGGAGCAGGTATGCTATTTAATATGGTAGAAACATCCTCTTTAAGGTAAGCCGCGATTACAAAATGCGTATAACTGTGAATGTTTTCGGTAATAAGTTTTTCGAAAACCTTGGAATTATGATGATGAAAATAAACGTCAATATCTGCTTTATCTTTAATGGCTTCAAACAGCGTATGATAAAATTTGTCTCGCATAAGATTCATTTTATCAAGCAGGAGAAAAACGCGAAAACTGTGATCAACTGATTTTTTCCGCACATAGTACCCCTTTCTGTAAACCGACTCAATAATTCCTTTTTCGAGCAGATAGTTCAAACCTTTTAGAACCGTTTCCTTACTGATACCAAACTGATGCTCAAATTGCTTAAGTGAGGGTAAGCGCTCGTTTAACTGTAGTTCACTCCTTTCAATTAATTGCAATATATGGTCGACGAGCTGTAGGTATTTCATTCGTTGCGCTGAAGAATCTCTGTTCTCTTGCAGGTTTTTAGTTTCCATATACGTTAAGGTGTTATTCCTACCAAAGCAAACCAGGTTTCTTGAAGATAATTGGTTTATAAAAACACTTTGGCAAGCGAAATTAAAAAAAATGTTTGGAATTTGAAATTGATTTCCTAATATTGCGATGTGGTTTTCTTACCAGACCAGACCATACCAATTAAAACTAAATTAATGAAACCATGTGTAGGCTTTTTTTAATCTTTCTCTGCGCTCTAATCGGAATGGGAACCGTGTCGGCGCAACAAAAACGAACAATTTCAGGTGTAGTTGCGGATGAAATAACTGGACAACCCTTACCTAGCGTTACTATATCGGTGGCTGGGAAACAACAGCGAACAAAAACGGACGCAAAGGGAAAGTACATACTTGAATTAGAACCCTCTGACCGAACTCTAACCTTTTCGTTGGTCGGCTACGAAACGCAAACCCAAACGTTTCAAGAAAATCGAACATTACTTAACGTACTGTTGAAAGAAAAAAAGGAATTATTGAATGAGGTTGTGGTAGTGGGATATGGTACCCAACGAAAAATCGAGACGACGGGTTCTATTGCTTCCGTAAAAGCTGATGAGCTGACCCAGATGCCGGTTGTGAATGTGGCGCAAGGACTTCAATCGCGGGTTTCAGGTGTTCAGATTAATCAAAATTCAGGCTCGCCGGGAGGAAATGTGAGTGTACGGATACGGGGAACGAACTCCATCAATGGTAATTCGGAACCGCTTTATATTGTAGACGGAATACAGATTTCAAACAGTGG
Organism: Olivibacter sp. LS-1; assembly: GCF_008245145.1. Taxonomy (GTDB): domain Bacteria; phylum Bacteroidota; class Bacteroidia; order Sphingobacteriales; family Sphingobacteriaceae; genus Olivibacter; species Olivibacter oleidegradans. The sequence continues at coordinate 1,705,140 of NZ_CP041643.1, forward strand.
GGGTATTAATGATGTCAGTCCGCTTTCTACGATTAACCCGAATGATATTGAATCGGTCGAGGTACTGAAGGATGCTTCGGCTTCTGCTATATATGGTGCGCGGGCGGCGAATGGCGTAGTACTGATTACTACAAAAAGAGGCAAAGAAGGTGCTACCCGCATTGCGCTGGAGAGTTACTATGGGATACAGAAGGTAGGTAAAAAACTTGATCTATTAAATGCGACTGAATTTGCTACATTAGAGAATGAGGTGTTTAAAGATAATTATTATCCAGATCCTGCATCTTTGGGTGAGGGCGTAGATTGGCAGGATCTAATTTTTCAAAGTGCTCCTATTAATAACCAACAGTTAGCTATAAATGGAGGTAACGAAAAAACACAGTTATCGCTATCCTTAAATTATTTTAAGCAGGATGGAATTATTGTGAATTCTGATTTCACACGTTATTCGTATCGCTTAAATGTGGATCATAAAATTAGTGATCGCCTGAAAATAGGAACGAGTATTTTAGGTAGTTATTCTACGAATAATGGTGTTAATGCGGGTGCCGAAACATTAGATGGTGGCGGGGTGGTAACCGGAAGTGTTTTGGGAGCAGCTGTTGGTGCTCCACCAGTATTGCAGGCGTATAAACCCGACGGTTCAGTATTTCCATTTGGCGAGCAAGGAAATGGTAGGTATAGGGAGGTAGTAAACCCGCTCAATTTCACCGAAATCTTACAGCGAAATAATATTAAAAGGACCTTGATCAATTTATTTGGCGAATATACGATTTTGCCAGGTTTGGTTTACAGAGCCTCCTTTAATTCGGATATTGAGAACCGTTTATATGATAACTACTCTCCCTTGTCTATTTTAAATGCTGCTGATATTAATGAGAATTCGGGTTCGGGGTCGAAGGAAAATCGCGACTATCTTAACTTGCTACATGAGAGTTTATTAACCTATACAACTAAAATTGGTGAAGATCATTCCTTGAAATTTACGGGTTTGTTTGCTACGCAAACAGAAAAATATAAAATGAACAGGATCAGCGCAACGGGCTTTCCAAATGATGCGACGGCAAATGAAGCTTTACAGCTTGCTTTAAACCGGACGGTATTGAGCGAAAGAACGTCGCAAAGATTGGATTCTTATATGGGGCGGGTTAACTACGGATTTAGAGACAAATACTTTTTGGATGTTACAGCACGTGTGGATGGATCAAGCAAATTTGGAGCTAATAATAAATACGGCTTTTTTCCCGCTATATCCGGCGCCTGGCGAGTAATTGAAGAACCTTTTCTAAAGGATATAAATGGGATATCTGATTTAAAACTCCGCGCTAGTTATGGTATCAGTGGAAATGCTGGGGGTATTATACCCTATCAGTCGCTCGCAACGGTAGCTTCTAATGGTGGCTATAATATGAATCATACATGGCTTACCGCGATCGGGCCGATGGGTATTGCGAACCCAAATTTACGCTGGGAAAAATCGAAGCAATTGGATATTGGGCTGGATCTTAGCTTATTTAACAATCGGCTATCGTTTGTAGGAGATTATTATCATAAACGTACAGACGATTTACTATATGTGCTGGCCCTTCCTTTATCTTCCGGATATCCTACCATGACGGGGAATTATGCATCCTTGGAGAATAAAGGAGTAGAACTGGCGGCGAATGCGACAATTTTTGAGGGCGATTTCAAGTGGTCGGTAGCGGCTAATGTGACGATAAACAGAAATAAAGTGCTGGATTTAGATGGCGGCGTGACACAGGAGCGGTTCATTACAAATTATACACTGCTCAAAGTGGGTGAGCCGCTTGGTGTTTTTAAAACCTACGTCTTTGATGGAATCAACCAAAGTGCAGAGGAGATTGTTCCGGGCTACGATGGCCGAGTAGGTGGGCATAAAGTAAAGGACATCAACAATGATGGAATTATTAATTCGAATGACCAAATCATTACAGGAAACCCTAATCCTAAATTTATTTATGGCTTCTCTACCAATTTAAGCTATAAAAACTTCGATTTGAGCGTATTCTTATCGGGAACACAGGGCAATGATATTTATAACATCAGTAGACTGTCATTTGAAAACCCCATCGGGCAACGGAATCTATTTAAAGGGGTGGTGAATCGTTGGACACCGGAGAATCACAGCAATCAATATGTCAGTCCTTTCGTAGGGGGAAGATTGCCGATAAGCGATTACTCCATGGAAGATGGTTCTTACCTACGCTTACGTAATGTGACTTTGGGATATAGATTGTCAGGACTAAAAGGTGTATTGCGTGATCTGAGAATATACGTAAGTGGCAATAATCTTTTTACAATTACTGATTATTCGGGTTATGATCCGGAGGTAAACACTTTTGCAGGTTCAAACAAGGAGATTGGGGTTGATAATTTGGTTTATCCGCAAGCCAGATCATTCATAGCGGGTATTCAGGTGAATTTTTAAGTGCTCTCTAAAAAGTAAACAGATGAACCCGACACGAAGGCTCCATCTAACCATTAAACCGTCGGAGGCAGCATGAACCGAGTGAACCGAACGAAGTGAGCTCACGAATACCTTAGAATACCAATTTAATGAGTAAACGAGCTCATGAATACCATTGAAAATAAATACTTATGAATAATGCCTTTAGAAACATGCAATAATGAATAAACAAAAATGTAAACAGATGAAAACTTTTCAATATAAAAAACTTTGGAAATTATTGTCGGTATTGATAATAACTTCTACCTATACTTCCTGCAGCATGGAGGAAGATGTCTATTCTTCTATTATTACTGAAACTTTTTACAAAACAGCTTCGGATGCTGAGAAAGGTCTTCTCGCAGCCTACGGCGCCATGGGAGGTTTGTATTCGGGGCCGGCCGCAACCTTAGTGCCCGATCTGAGCAGTGATCAGATTTTTCCGCGTGCGGTGGTGGGTCGAAATTCACTGACTCTTTTTACGCTAGATCCAACCTACACGATTCAGCGAAGTCAGGGCAGATTAAATGAATCGCCACAGCAAATCTGGACCTCCTGCTACAGTGGTATTGAACAGGCCAACTGGGTACTTACAAAGGTGCCGGAAATTACCATGGATGAAAATAGGAAAAAGCAAATTTTAGGTGAAGCATATTTTTTGCGAGCATTTTACCATTGGATGCTTACAAAGAACTTCGGTGAAGTTCCCATAAAGATTAACCCTAGTGTAACGGAGGCAGATGCTTATACACCTAAAAGCGCAGTGTCGGATGTGTACAGTCAGATATACAGCGATTTGGACAATGCGTATGCCGCAGGTTTACCTTCCTACCCGTCGATAGTGCCCGGAAGGCCCTCGCGGGAAGCTGTTTATGCGCTTTATGCGAAAGTGGCATTGTATAACGAAGACTGGTCGACTGCACTGGAAAAAGCACAATTGGTAATCAGTTCGGGAACTTATTCGCTCATACCGAATGTGGTAGATTTATACGCGTATACAAAGGAGGAAGATGCGCGAAAGGAAATGATCTGGTCTTATGAATGCGATCCTATTTCGCCGGGAAATGGCCACCAATTGGTTGGACTTTGCGGTCCATCGGGTAGTGCGGGAGTAGAATATGCCCGTACATCTTTCGGTTCTATGTTTGCGTATATGTCATTTTTCAATTCTTTTGACCCGAGCGATCAAAGAAGGCGGTTGTTGGATACTACTTACTTGAATAGGGATGGAAAATGGGTTCCGCAAAGGAATATTTCGCCTTTTACGCCGCAAGCAGTTTTAATTAAAAAATACCAGGATCCGGTGTCTACAACCGGAACGATTCGGAATATTCCCATTTTGCGCTTGGCCGATGTGTATTTAATTGCAGCGGAGGCAGAAGCAAAATTAAATGGGCCAACAGTGCTGGCTTACTCTTACTTAAATGCTGTTCGTACGCGCGCTGGCCTGCAAGAGATAGCGCCTGGCTTAGGAAATGAAGGTTTTATTGATGCGGTAATACAAGAGCGAGCATGGGAGTTCTTTGCGGAAGGCGATCGCTGGTATGATTTGACAAGAACCGGTAAATTTATGACGGTTATCCCGACAGCAACAAACGATGTGTATCCGCAACGGAACGTGCAAGCGAAATATCGGTATTTTCCCATTCCGCAGGATGAAATAAATGCTAATGATAAGTTGGTGCAAAACCCTGAATGGAATTAAGTGATGACAAATTGAGAAAAAGAAATCCCTATGAATGATCGCCTATTTATTTGTATCAGCTTGGTTCTTCTAAGTTTAACCGGCTTTGCTCAATCTAATGTAGATTTGGAAAATGAGTATCTTAAGTTGCAGTGGACGAAGACAGCGCAGGGCTATCGGTTGAATCAACTTATTTTAAAAGATGGGCAGCACGCCGATTCGGTAGTTAATACGCTGGGCGAATACACGATATTGTACAGCAAAGATGTACCAGATACAAGCAGTCCTAATGGGCAGGCTTATCAAATTAATTTATTTAAAGCTTATCCGCATAATTTGAAGATGTGGAAAGAGGCGCTTCAGCCAGTTCCCTTAAATACGGCGGGTAATCCGATTTCGTTTTTTCCTGAAAAAGTTGATCGAGTTGGTGGGAAACTGCGCTTTAAGCAGGATACGGATGTACTTTCCTTGGAGTCACTATGGCAGTTAGACAGTTCGGCGAAAGACATTTTGGTGGAGATACGCCTTACGGCGAAAAAGGCTGGATATTATGCCATAGCGAGCCCAACACTGTATCCGATAGAAGAGCAGCATTTAAAATGGGCGATCCTTCCGGGTTACTTCCAAGGAAAAAAATTGGAACCAAATTTAATGCTGGCATACGGTTACGGACAGGGTATACCAGCTAAACCGGTTATTGTGCGCGAGCGGGTCGCTAGCACCTTAGCTCCGCTCGTGCAGCAGCTGAATGGTCTAAGTTTGGCAGTAATACCGGCGCCGGGGACAGGAAGGGATCCTTGGGAGTCGGATACCATCACGCAACGTAAATGGCGCTTGGGCTTGTCTTTAATGAACCGTACGGGGCAGCTTTCGCCTACCTTATATCATCCCGTTTTAGGTGAAGATAGCTCCTACATGCATGCGGGCGAGCAGCGCGTTTTTCGATTTAGATATGCATTAAATACGGATAACTGGTTTGCGCTTTATAAGCACGCAGTGTATGATATTTATCGGTTCAAAGATTTTCTAGCATTAAAAAACACGAATGAATCACTCACCCATCGCATTGGTGCTATGGTTGACTATCTGAAGAATGAATCGACTTCTCTTTGGAACACCTATGATTACCAGGGATTAAAAATAGGCGCACAAGCATACTTAGGGCCCATCGCCGGATCTGACCGCGACGCAGTTAAGAATTCAGACTACGGTGCGATGTGGATGACGGCCAAGTTAAGCGGTGATACGGTACTTCAAAAAGGACGACTTCCTTATGCGCGCAACTTTAAATTGGTTCAGCAACAGCAGGATACCGGTTTTTTCCAGGGCGCTGCAATTGGCCAGTATTACTTGTGGAAAGGCAAGCGTTTTACCGAAGAATGGGGCGACTACGTGGAACCCATCGCTCTGACTTATTATACAATGATTGATCTCGGAAATATACTGTTATATCAGCCGCAAGACGTGGAACTGTTAAAACGCTTGCGGGCGGGCGGAGATAAGTTGTTGGATTGGCAAAAGGCGGATGGACGATGGGAAGTTGCTTATGATCGTAAGACAACGCATCCGGTGTTTAAGGAATTGACGGACCGACGACCGACTTTTTATGGATTAGTGGTTGCATATCGTTTGCTGGGCGACAAAAAATACTTGGAAGGTGCTAAAAAAGGCGCTGATTGGTTGATGGAGGAAGCGGTAAATAAAGGTTCGTTTTTGGGGGTTTGCGGGGATGTGCGTTTTGCACCGGATTTTGCAACAGGCCAGACAGCGCAGGCATTTCTTGACTTGTATGACATCACTAAAAAAGAAGCTTATCTAAATGCGGCTATCGAAACGGCCCGTTTGTATACAACTTCTATTTATACACACCCCATTTCCTCGAAGACAAATAAGCATGTTAAGGGAACCGAGTGGAAAGACTGGCAAATTAGTCAAGTTGGTTTAAGCTTTGAGCATGGTGGAATCTTTGGTTCTGCTAATGTCTCCGGTCCAATTTTATTGGCCAGTCATGCGGGTATGTTTGTGAGGATGTTCGAACTTACGAAAGATTCAATTTTTATTGATATGGCACGTGCTGCGGCATGGGGAAGAGATGCATTTGTTGATCCGGCTAGTCACGTTGCTTCTTACTATTGGAGTACGATGAATGCAGGACCCGGACCGTTTCCGCATCATGCCTGGTGGCAGATCGGATGGATTATGGATTACCTCCTTTCGGAGGCTTCCTTAAGAACGAATCAGCTGATTGCTTTTCCAAGAGGATTTCTAACCCCTAAAGTTGGCCCTCATCAGCCTTATGGCTTTGCAACAGGCAGCTTGTTTAATGAAGAGGTGGAACTACATCTTCCAAAAAAAACGATCCGGTTAACGAATGAGAAAATCGACTATTTCTGCGCCAAAGGTATCGCGAACGATACCTATTATGTTGTGTTGATGAATAACAGCACAGAAGATCAACAGATAGAGTTGACTACCGACAGCCTATATGAGCATAAGCTAGGGAAGCCAACCGGAAAGCTGGTTTTGTTAGATCAAACAGGGGTGGTTTTGCGCAAGAGGGCGCAGATAGAAAATAAGATAGCTATGCACATTCCAGCCTATGGTTTAAGAGTAGTAAAACTTGATTGACAAACCTCCCAATGGATAAAAAAGCGCTTATGCGTTTTATGAGTGCAAAAATATAAATACAAACGAACTAGTTATTTACGGATGAAACCAATGATAAATCGAAAGTTAACAGTCTGTTTTTTGTTTGCAGGCTTATTGTTTTTCAATAGGCTTGCAGCGCAGATGCTGAATCTTGCTAAAGGAAAGCCGGTTTCCGTTACTCCTAAAATTTCTGATAATCCTGGCGAACACTTTGTCGACGGGGAGGATGCCACCTTGTTTTATGCTTACCCGACAGCTCCTATTAATAGAATAGAGGTGGACTTGCAGGGGACGTTCAATATTGATCGTATACTTCTTAGAGGTTTTAAGGGAACAGATACCCTTCGGATCTTTACGATTAACGTTTCTGAAAAGAAGGAGGTATTTGTTAATGTACTGCCAGCGAAAAAGCTGATAACGTTTACACCGGTTACTGCCAGTAAGTTAGTAGTTGAGTATAAACCCAAGAATAATACGGTGATGGGTGAATTAGAAGTCTTTGCTCACGAGCGGCAACCCGTAATGGTAAACCAAAGTGGTTATAATACAGGTGCAGTAAAGCGGTTTACGGCCCCACTTGCTGCGAATGGAACACCCTTTGTTATCGCGAAAGCGGATGAAGACAAAATGCTGTTTGAAGGGGTAATAAAAAATAAAATAGGTGATTTTACGGCCTTTAATCCAGAGGGCTCGTCCAGTTATAAAATAATTGTTAAAGGGCAGGATGTAGGTGTCTCTTTCCCATTTACAATAGCTCCCTATTTAATCGAGCGTGTTTCCTATAAACCAGCCATACAGTTTATGATAGATGATAGGTGTTGGTACGGAAATACAAACAGTTTTAAACCAACGGTGCAAGATGCAGGTTGCCCTTTTCTAGGAATCGCTTGGCGGGATAGCCATCAATTTTCTTTTGAGTTACAAGCCTTAATCAACCTGTATTTCTCGAATCCTGACGCCTTTTCGGTAGATCGCATGCCCATTGAAGGACAATATATTGGTTTGAGGAAAAGGCTCCCTGAAAATACGCCGGAAATTGTTCGTCTCATATATTATGCAGTAGACATTTACTTGAGGGGAAAAGTGAATCATACCTTATTAAAGGAACAATTGGCTTATTTCCTATATGCATATCCGTATTTAAGTGAATATATACCGAGAGAGGTATATGAAGAAGCAAGGGACTATGTGTTTGCTATCTGGGAAACCGCTGACAATAATCGATGGCGCTGGCACGATATTGAGCATAGTGCCAATCTTTTTCAAACTTATACCATTATGGGAACGGGTAAGGGGCAGTTTCCTCCAGGGCACTCAATTGTGCCAAACCTAATGCTGTTTGAAGTCGCTAAACGCGAAGGAAGAAGGGATGCTATACGCTACTGGGATGCAGCGATGAAGCAAACGCAGTGGATTGTTGACAATGTGGATTGGAAGGATCCTGCAACTACGAAAGGACAACGAATGAATGAGTACGTAACGATGCAATCGTTGGGTTATTTTTTAAAACAGTATCCCGATAAGGCACCAAAAAAGTTGCTTGAAAAGATAAGGTTGTGGGCTGAGGTGGCCATCTCACGTTCGGATAATATGTGGGACTTTAGAAAATATAAAGAAGATAAATGGGTAATCCCTGAGATTAAATCGGCCAACGATCCGACGTTTAATCCGAATGGTAGTTTTAATGAGCCCGGTAATATTGCTGGATTTCCGGTAGCTGCTTTGGTTGCAAAACAGGTGTTGACTGACGAGAAGCTGAACAAGCGATTAGAAGAAATAGCGGTAGGACAGATTGATAATGTGTTTGGTAGAAATCCCGCTGGCAGGCATTATAGCTACGATGCTTGCACTGATTTTGAAGGGGCCGACCTAGGTTGGTTTCAGGAATATGAAGGCGGAGCAGGCATGTTGCAAACGGTAAGAGGGGTGTTGGATGGTTCACCGAAGGAGGATGTATATCCGTATGATTCTTACGGAGGAGATCCCGGCCATACGGAAGGTTGGGTCACTTTTAACACAGCCTGGATGGAAGGGATTGCCTATCGGAACTACGATTTAACGAAATTGAGCGTAGTTGGCGAATCAAAGAATAAAGAACTCCTAGTGCAACTGGCTGTACCACTGAACTTAAATCCTTTGGTACAAGAACGAGCCGAGATACGGGTAACTAAAAACGGCAAGGATGAAACGACGCTGGTACTGGAAGAGGAAGGAACAGATGCCTTGTATTTTAAGAAAAGATTGAAGTTGGAAGAGTTACCCTACCAAATAAAAAAAGGTGATGTACTTACTTTTTCTTACGGTTTGGCACATTTTAGTAAGGAAGCGGCTATCACTATTGATTGATTTATAATGAGGTTGAAATTTTGTTACATTTTCTTATTGTTGAGCTGCGCTATATGGAAAGTGGAGGCGGCTAAGTACTTGTTTTTAGTGGCCGGCCAGAGCAATAGTGTAGGAAAGGGCAATGCTTCTTTAGCTCCTGCTGTAATGCCGGGAGTGGCTTATGAATATGTTTACCAAGCAGACTCATTAAGACCGCTGATTGATCCCGTGGGCGCTAATGAGTTGGATTTTGAATCAGCAAGCTCAGGAAGTGCCTGGCCCGCTTTTGCTGATACTTTTTATCAACTTACGGGCGATACGATTGTATTAGTGCCAGCTTCCAGAGGAGGGAGCTCCTGTCATGAAAAAGCCGAATTGGATAATTATGGGACATGGGCGGTTTCCGGAAGATTGTTTAATAATGCTTTACGCAAAGTAGAGGCCGCTATGAAAAAGACCGGCCTGCCACTTAGTGGTATTATTTGGCTACAAGGGGAGAGAGACGCTAATGCGATTAATAGTGGGAAGTTAGCGCAAGCAGCATACGAGCGAAGTCTTAAAGAACTGATCGTACGCTTTAGAACAGCCATGCATGCTAGTACGCCATTTTTTATAGTTAAAACCGGTTATTACAATAACCATCCGAGGGCAGGTTTTGATCAGGTACGGGCCAGTCAAGACCACGTAGCTAAACAGATGGATTCGGTGTATATCGCTTTTGAAGGAACAAATCTTTTTATAAACAGCGGTTTAATGACGGACGAGATTCATTACAACCAAGAAGGCTTGAATAAAGTGGGAGATTCATTGGCGTTTAAGGTTGCCAACAAGCTCGGTATAACTGAGCAGAACTTGCCTAAAACAGGAGCATTACAGATTAAGGGGATTGACGAGTTTAAGCTGCGCAAGGGAGCGGCTAATTTTTTTAAAAAAGCCAGGGAGCGAAAAAAGCTACGTGTAGGCTATATTGGGGGAAGTATTACACAGGCAGATAAAGGGTATCGTAAACAGACTACAGAACTTCTTAAAGTGTTATTGCCCAATAATGAACTTGTTGAGCTAACAGCAGGAATTCCTGGAACGGACGCTGATTTAGGAGCCTGCCGACTGGCCGACCAATTATTGTCAAAGCAGCCGGACCTCGTTTTTATAGAGTTTGCTGCAAATGGTGGTTTTCCGCAAGGAATGGAAGGGATTATTCGGCAAATTAAAAAAACTGATCCGCAAATCGATATCTGCTTGATCTATGCAGCGACGGTAGGACAACTAAAGGCCTACCAAGAAGGAACTATTTTAACCCATATTGCTAAAATAGAACAACTGGCCGATCACTATCAGTTGCCTTCGGTACACATGGCTTTATACCTGGCTTGGATGGTACAACAGGAAAAACTGATAGCAAAAGGTGATGCTGGAAATAAACTTGGAAAACCAATTTTTACCGAAGATGGCGTTCACCCACTACCGATTGGAGGAAACTTATATGCTGCTGCGATAGTAAGGATGTTTCGTGCTGCACTTGAGCTTTTTTTGTCAGGAAAAGAGGCTGCGCCTGATTTGCCTTCTGCACTGTATGTTGATAACTGGGAGCAAGCGCAATGGATAAGCCCTCAAGAAGGCGCAATATTTTCGGATGATTGGAAAGAGATTCCGACTACCGGAAAACTGCAACAGTTTGGCGTGTGGTTTCCTACAGTCATGACGGCCGATCAAGCGGGAGCCAGCTGCACGATCCGTTTTGAAGGAGATGCTGTTGGTTTATTCGATATAGGGGGGCCGGAAGTTGGACAACTTAAGGTGACGCTGGATGGCAGAGAAGTGCAACTGCTTGTTGATAAAGGTGTGCGTTACAACGTTGTGTCTGAAGGGCAAACCGTACTTAACCGATTTAATATCAATTGTAACAACCGTTACAGGGGACAGTTTTTTATGTTACAGACCTCACTTGGAAAACATGAGGTGACGTTTAGTATAGATAAAATAATACCTGACAAAAGGGAGATTTTAGGAGCAGATCAACTAGATGATATTACCGCGCATCCGGAGAAATATGCGCATGCTCAAATCTACATAGGAAAAATTTTAGTAAAGGGTGATATTTTAGATGAACCGTCCATGTTAAAAATCGCATTTCCATCACACAGGACAATGTGAATTTTTAACATGGTAAGCTCCATCTGACCGATGGAATAAAGTTATTTACAGATGAAAAATAAAGGTCTTTTGTTTTTATGTTGTTTCGCCTGCTTATTTGCGAAGGCCACAAACTTGCCTGATACATTATTTATCAGAAGAGATCACTATACTTTTTTTATCATACCCCAGGGCTTGCGCTATGGTATTTTATTAAACCGGCAGCACATTGAGGCTATATCGCCACACGCGCAAGCCGGAATCCGTTTTGCAAAAGGAGCGGAAAGACCTCCACTTCCTGCTAATGCGAAAGGAATATTAAAACAAGAGGAGAGCCTGTTGCAGTTGGCTGTTGAAAATGAGCAAAGCATGAAAGCGCGATTGAGTGTTTTCTTTGATACAAATTATGTAGCCTTAAAACTGCAACCGTTTATATCCAATCAAGTGGATAGCTTGTTTACGATCGATTTTTGTACCGCTGCTGCTAGCCCGGCCTATGGCTTAGGCGATCATGGAGGTTATGGAGACAACATGGCCATTCGTAATTTTATAGAGGATGATTTTGGCAATCGGGACAATGGGCATCGCTTTATTTCTACGTTCTCTATTTTTCCACAAAATCAATTTGCGCAGGTTCTTTTCGAAAAGCGAACAAAACGGGTAGCGATTAGCGATAGAGAAAACCGTTTAGGTGCTGTAGGTGTTAAGGAGGCTAAAATTTATTATCTTCTTGGTAGGCCGAGAACGATCTACAGTAGTTATAAGCAACTAAAAATTCAGGAGGGATACCCAGATATTAAACCAAAATACCGCTTTTTCGAATTGGGGTATGAAGCATTTGGCTCATTGGGATGGAATACTTTTCAGCATTCGGTGCAAGAAGATTTGGATCATTATTTGAAAAATGGGTTTGGACCTAAATGGGCCGTGGTAGGTTCGGGGTTTTGGAAAGGAGAAAGAAAAAATCCAAGTGAAGGCAGTACAACAAGTTTTGGTATATGGGATGACCTGAAGGAAGGAGGGAGAAAGGATGGATTGCCTTCTCCGAGATACCCCGATGTGAAAGGCTTTAAAAAGTTTTTTGCTGAGCGGGGAATAGATTTATTAGTGGGATTGCGTATTAATTTTAAAGCTCCTCGGCAATATCAAGGTAACTTTTATGAGGCCAACGATGGGCCTTTCACCTTGCAGGGTTTGGATTCAAGCTATTTTGTGACGGATGCCGCGATGAATCCGGAGACCTATAAAGTCGTTTTTCCGCAGGGAAACGTGTTTTTGCTAAATGGTGGGAATAGACGAGCGATTGACTGGTACGTGAGGGGCACAGACAAATGGGGAGTGAAGGGATTTAAGGAAGATCTCATGTTATTGGACGGTGCCAAGTTAAATAATGACGCCAAGGTTGATGAGGTGAATCGGGCCTTGATTGATAAAGAATACTTACTAATGGCCAGAAACGGAGCTTATGCTGTGCCTGGTGATATTTTACGTCTGGAGGATACCCAATATGGTCATGACCAGGATCGGCCCCTTATTAATGGATTGAATTATGCTGCAAGTGGTGTATCTGCTGTCTATCTAGATATTGTGGCGGGTAAATATTTAAAACTGCCGCTTACGAACGATCAAGAACTATATTTTGCCAGAAATGCAATGCTGGCAGCTGTAAGCCCGGTGATGGCGATGGGACTAGGTCCATGGAATATTACAAATACCCATTATAAGGATGCAGTCAAGAAAGCAGCGGATTGGCATACCCAATATGCGCCTTATCTCTATAGTGCGGCAGTTAAAAGTTTTAAAGAAGGTTATCCGTATACGATGACACCGTTGCCAATTGCTTTTCCTACAGATACAAATACGTATTATTTAGCGGGGAAGGAACACCGGCAATATGCTTGGATGTTGGGTGAATCCTTATTGGCTACTCCAGTGTACGGAAATGATTATGCCACCGCTACTTCTCGGGATGTCTACTTGCCGGCAGGGAGGTGGATAGATTTTGAAAAAGGGACCGTTTTTAATGGGCCTTGTACATTGCGGGAATATGAATTCCCTACCGACAAGTTACCTTTATTTGTAGGTGGGGACGGGATTTTAGTAAGGAAACAAGGCGATGCGTTTTACGCAGATATATATCCGGTATCAGAAAGAGCATTTTTGTATGATTTCTATTTTCCGGATGGCAGCGGAAAATCTACTGTTAATAAAAGAGGAAAAGGCATCATCAAGGAAAATGTGAGGGTGAAAGATCTGGCGACGAATAAAGAGGTTGAACTGGAAGCAAAGCATAAAAACTTAGCTTGGTCCTTTAGGCTGTTGCCAGGACATCGATATGAAATTTACGAATGAAGTTTCCACGGCAATAATAGGAAAATGTTTAAAAAAGGATTGGTGAGCTTATAACCATTTAGGGATGCGATTGAAACAAATAATAAGAAACGAAGCTACCGACAAAATAAAATTACATATCAATAAATATTAACAGATGAAGTTTAAAGAAGAATTCGTAGCAGCAGGAAGGAATAAGTATGTAGAAGTACTAAAGGCTGATCTTGTTATAACCGGTGGTGGATTGTCCGGTGTTTGTGCAGCTATTACGGCGGCGCGCAAAGGCTCCAAGGTGGTGCTTGTACAAGATCGCCCCGTACTTGGTGGTAATGCCTCCAGTGAGATCCGGTTGTGGATATTAGGGGCTACTTCTCATATGGGTAACAACAACCGATGGAGCCGAGAGGGAGGGGTGGTTGATGAATTATTGGTGGAAAATACTTACCGCAATCCGGAAGGAAATCCTGTTATTTTGGATATGATTCTTTTAGACAAGGTGGCTCAAGAACCCAATATTACCCTATTGCTGAATACGATGGTATATGAGGTCGAGAAAGATGGGCCCGATCATATTTCGGCACTGAAAGCATTTTGTAGTCAGAATTCCATTGAATATCAGCTTCAGGCACCGTTGTTTTGTGACGCTTCCGGAGACGGTATTGTTGGCTTTTTAGCGGGCGCAGCCTTCAGAATGGGGGCCGAAAGCAAAGAAGAGTTTGGTGAACTGATGGCTCCGGGAGCTGTATACGGAGAATTACTTGGTCATAGCCTATATTTTTATAGTAAAGATGTTGGTAAGCCGGTTAAATTTATACCGCCTTCATTTGCAATGGATGTAACGAAAGAAATTCCCCGATTTAGGAATTTTAATGCCAAAGAATTTGGATGTAAATTGTGGTGGGTAGAGCATGGGGGCAGAATGGATACGGTGCATGATAGCGAGAAAATAAAATGGGATTTGTGGAAGATTGTCTATGGTGTGTGGGATTATATCAAGAATTCGGGAAATTTTCCGGAAGCTGATACGATGACCTTGGAATGGGTAGGTGCAATTCCGGGGAAAAGAGAAAGTAGAAGGTTTGAAGGGGATTACATGTTGACACAACAGGACTTAGTGGAGCAAAGAAAACATGAGGACGCCGTGGCTTATGGCGGATGGTCTATTGATCTACATCCTGCGGACGGCGTGTTCGGTGAAAATAATGCTTGTGACCAGTGGCATAGCAAAGGAGTTTTTCAAATTCCTTATCGCTGCCTTTATAGTCGTAATATTAAGAATTTATTTCTGGCGGGACGAATTATCAGCGTAAGCCATGTGGCTTTTGGAGCGACTAGAGTGATGGCTACAAGTGCCTACGTTGGGGAAGCGGTGGGGATGGCAGCTGTTTTATGCAGACAGTTCGAATTAAATCCGGCGGCACTCTTACAGGAAAAAAAAATAGACACACTACAACGGGAATTAATAAAGATAGGTCATTATATACCGCATATAAAGCAGGCTGATCCCTTAGATTTGATGCAGCAAGCGTCTATAAATGCTTCTTCTGTGTGGGAGTTTAATGGATTTGATGCCATAGATGTTCAGTGGAAGCCCTTATTTATTGCTGCTGCCCAATTGTTGCCTATACCCAGTGGTAGGTGCCCGTCGTTTAAAATAACCGTCAAGGCTACTCGTAATACTACATTAGTGGTGGAGTTGCGAAAAAGCAGCAGAATAGGGAATTTTACGCCGGATATGCTGCTGACTAGTCAAACGTTCGACTTGAACGAGGGAGAGCAACTATTGGAATTAACCTTTGACCTGACGCTGGTTGATCCTACATACGTGTTCCTTGTGTTTAAAGATAATCCGAATATTTTACTTCCTTATACGGAACAGCGGGCTACGGGATTGGTTGCTGTTTTTAATGGGGTAAATAAAGCCGTGTCAAATTATGGAAAGCAAATCCCGCCTTTAAATATGGGCGTTGACACATTCGAATTTTGGTGTCCGGCGCGGAGGCCGGAAGGGCAAAATATATTGTTAAGCGTCTCTAAAGGATTGCATATTTTCGATCCTAGGTTTCTTATAAATGGTGTAGATAGACCAACTGTTAGAAGCAATGCCTGGGTTGCGGATCCGACAGATCCCAATCCATCCATCGAGATTGTTTGGAATAAAAAACAAAGGATAAGTAAGCTGGTCCTTTTCTTTGATACGGATTTTGATCATCCAATGGAATCGGTACTAATGACCCACCCGGAACGCGTGATGCCTTTTTGTGTGAGAGCGTATAAGATTCTAGACGATAAGGGAAATACTATATATGAAAAACAAGATAATTTTCAAACGATCAATGCTATATTATTCGATGGTTCCGTGGAAACAGAAAAATTGATTGTTAGCATGGCACATCCTTCGAATAACGTTCCGGCAGCCTTATTTGGAATACGCTGTTATGCTCAAAGATAATTGTATTTAACAAATAAAGACCTAGATTGTGATGAATAACATCGATTATGTAGTAATGGCTGTATTTGCCCTTCTGATTTTATGTATTGGAATGGTGTTTACTTATTCAGGAAGTAAAAATACATCGACTTTTTTTGAAGCTGGGGGGCAAACACCGTGGTGGATTAATGGCCTCTCCTTATTTATTAGCTACTTTTCGGCTGGTACTTTTGTTGTATGGGGATCAATTGCTTATCAAGGAGGCTTCGTGGCTAATGGTATACAGTTAACCATGATGCTAGGTGGGTTGATAACAGCAATTTTTATTGCTCATCGATGGAAGAAAACAGGTGCGCTTACTGCCGCAGAATACATCGGTGTCCGTTTCGGGGTAAAGACGCAACAATTTTATACTACTTTAACGTTATTGTATAGCTTGTTTTCTGTGGCGGCTGTGTTATACCCAGTTGGGAAGATGGTAAATGTTGCTTCGGGGATTTCTATTGAAGCCAGCGTGCTTATTATTGGAGGTATTATTATTTTATACACAGCTGCGGGAGGACTTTGGGCCGTTTTGGTAACAGATGTGGTGCAATTTGTAGTTTTATCTGCCGCGGTATTAATTGTAATTCCACTGGCGCTAAAGGATGCAGGGGGTATCCAGACATTTGCCTCCAATGCTCCGGACCATTTTTTTGACTTTTTTAACAGTGAGTACAGTATAGGATTCTTTTTTGCTTTTCTTTTATATCAAACTATTTATATAGGAGGAAACTGGCCCTATGTGCAACGTTATACCAGTGTTTCCAATGAGAAGAATGCGCGTAAGGTGGCGTTTTTATTTACAGGGTTATATTTGATCTGTCCGTTTATTTGGATGTTACCTCCCATGCTTTACCGTGTGATTAATCCCAATTTACAGGGCATAGAAGCGGAAGGAGCTTATATGATGATGGCACAAAAAGTGTTGCCTGCAGGCTTAGTGGGCTTGGTGCTTTCAGGAATGATTTCGGCTACGGCAAGCAAAGCAAACACTACACTGAATTTAGTTGCAGTGGTTTTTGCGAATGATGTTTATAAAAAAATTTTTTTTCCGAAGGCTTCTGACAAAACCTTAGTATGGGTTGCAAGAGTCTTCACTGTGCTTTTTGGATTGCTGACAATGGTTATTGCTATTCTGATACCTAAAGTTGGCGGAATTGTTGAAATGGTATTGAGCACGGCGGCAATAGCGGGCGGTTCACTCTTCGCTCCCTTGATTTGGTCATTATTTTCTAAGAAACAGACCGCAAAATCGATTGTTTTTGCATCTATTGTCAGCTTAGTGGTAAGCATATGGATGAAAATAGGCGCACCATTTATTATGGGTATAAGGTTAGATCGCTTTCTGGAAACTTGCCTCGGAGTAGGTTTGCCCTTAGCTATTTTAGCACTATTTGAATTGATCAACCGAAAGCAACATTATGCGGCGTTTTCAAAAAAAGAGGAATCCATACATGAGTATAACGAGCGACAAGATTCTGTGAAGCAAAATATATTCGGTATAAAAGTTATTGCTTTTTCGATAACACTTGTTGGTTTTGGAATCGCTTTATTGGGAATAGGAGCTGATGATGGTTTAGTAGCAGTGATTGTTGGTGCCGGAATTATGTTAGGAGGTGGTGCCATTTGGAAATCCATTTTAAGTGCTCAATGAAATTTTATGCAAATTACCATGGTAGAAAATAGATAGCTAAACTCAAGGGTACATTCGCTTATTGACGCCTCGCGCGGCCGGCGCATCTATTGGATTTTCAGGCCAGGCATGTTTGGGGTATCTTCTTTTAAGCTCTTTTCGGACTTCAAAGTAAGCATTGCTCCAGAAGCTTTTTAAATCCGCAGTTATTTGAACAAGTTTAAAACCGGGAGAAAGCAGATGAAGGGATACGGGCGTTTTTCCGTCATTGATGGTAGGCGTTTCGAGTAGACCAAAAACTTCTTGCAAACGCACTGCCAAGATTGGCGACTCGCCATTTGGTAAATAGCGAAGCCTAATCTGAGATCCACTGGGCACTGTAAGCTTGGTTGGTGCCAGTTTTTCCAGCTTTCTTTGCAGCTCAAAGGGAAGCCAATGGACCAATATCGAAATTAGGTCCAACTTTTTCAAATCCTCTGCTTTTCGGCACTTAGTAAGATAGGGCGCTAGCCATTCTTCTACGCAATTAAGCAAGCTATCGGTATCAGCTTTAGGCCAATATGCTTTCTGATCCCAGAATTTCAAGCTCATTACGCGATTCTGCCATTGTTCAACCTCCGTCGTATAGTTAAGTAAATGTAGCCCTTCTTTCTTTATTACCTTTAAAAGCACTTCGGTAACCAGATCGGGGGGGATTTGCTGTAATGGCCTTGTCTGAACGATTAGGTTGTCGATTTTCCATTCTTCTCTTGCAAGAAAAGCCCCGTTATTTGAATCCCACTGAATGTTTGTATCGTGTGTTGTCAAAGGAAAAACATCTTCTTTCTTTAGTGGAGCGGCAAGAAATACCTTGCCCTCTCCTCCTCGAAAATCAATATGGGCTATGACCAAAAAGTCTTCGTTACATAAGCTATCACTTAGAAGGAGTGTTGCCTTCCGTCCATTGGCCATGAAGAAGCGGTTGCTGCCCTGCTCTATCTTGCGGGCAATGCGATCGGGATAAGCATAGGCCACAAGGCATCCACTAACGTAAGGATCGGGATCGTCATTGTTCTCTTCAATACCAAATAGCTTTCTATAATAGGCGGCAATCTTAATCACTTTGGAGAAAGACTGATGATACATACGGTTTTTTCTCGCTCTTCTTAATGCTTCAATTCGCAAATTTAAATCGGTTTCAATCGTATTACTTAGGGGATCGCGTTCTTCCAAAAGGGCAGCAATATCTGTTGCTAAGTGCAAATGTAATTTTTCGGATGCTGCTGCGGATAGCATATGCGCTAACCTGGGATGGCATGGTAAACGATGTATCATTTTGCCATGAGCGCTTATCTTTCCATCCATGATGGCCTCGATACGAGTTAAGATCTTTTGTGCTTGCAGAAATCGTTCGAGCGGCGGTGGTGTTAACCATTTTAACTGGTCCACAGATGAAATCCCCCACTTGAACAGTTCTAAGGTTAAAGGCATCAAATCCGCATCGATAATTTCCGGATTGCGATAGGTTTTCATTTTAGCCTCTTGTGTTTTAGACCACATGCGATAACAAGTTCCAGGGCCAAGTCTACCGGCCCTACCACTTCGCTGGATTGCTGAGTCGAGGCTAATACTAACCGTTTGTAAGCTTGACAAATTAGTTTTAGCGTCGAATATTGCTTGGCGCGTAAAGCCACTATCAATGACGACGCGAACGCCTTCGATCGTGAGGCTGGTCTCGGCAATGGAGGTTGCCAGGATGACTTTCCGACCACCTTTTTCATCGGGGAGGATGGCTCTTTGTTGTGCTGCTATTGAGAGCTGCCCATATAAGCAATGGATAATTGCAGTTGTCTTTTTTATTTTCAAGAGATCTTTACATCGGTTAATCGCCGCCTGTCCAGGAAGAAAGACAAGTATGTCTCCGATGGTTTCATGAAGTGCTCGCAATATAGTTTGAACACATAAAGACGGAAGACTTTCCAAGTTTTGCTCTCCTGTATAGATAATATCTATCGGATGTGTTCTCGAAGGACATTCAATAGTTGGAGCTTTTAATAACTGTGCCAGGTTAGGTAAATCGAGCGTTGCCGACATTACCAGTAATCGCAAATCGGGGCGTAAGATTTCTTGCGTTTCCAGACAGAGTGTTAACGCAGTATCGGCATGAATACTTCTTTCGTGAAATTCATCAAAAATAATTAAACCAAATGCTTCGAGGGCATTATCATCTTGTATCATGCGCGTCAAAATACCTTCGGTTACCACTTCTATCCGTGTGCTATTGCTTACTTTATGTTCAAATCGAATCCGATAACCTATGGTTTTTCCTATATCTTCATCTAATAGAGATGCCATTCTCCCTGCGATCGCGATTGCAGCTAAACGACGGGGTTCCAGTAATAGAATTTTTTTGCCTTTGAGCCATGGTTCATCCAATAAACGCAAAGGAAGCAAGGTGCTTTTTCCTGCCCCCGGAGAAGCGCTAACCAATAAATTGGGGTGTTTTTTTAATGAATCCTGAACTTTTGAAAGGATTTGCTGAATGGGTAGTTGTGGCTCCTCTAAAATAGATAACATGGAGGTCAAACTTACGGAATAGATTCGGAATGATCAATGCTATCTTATTGGCTAAGTGGTGCGTCTTGTTCTACCATTGAATGTAATTTCTTTTTTTGAAGAGGCTGGTTTTTATATAAATTGGTAGTGCTTCGCCAGATCCATTCAAGCGGGCCAAAGCTGAATTTTTTGAACCAATAAATCGAAAAAATGATTTGTGCAAAATAGAATAAGTTGGCTAATATGATAATGGAAAGCAATTCTCCATTTTTTACTTGTTTATAGCCAAATTCAAAGAGAAGAAAGAAGAAAAAAGTTTGTAATACATAATTCGTTAAACCCATGCGGCCTAAATTTTCCAAGGCTGACCAAAAAAGCCGCCATTTTTTTCTGTACCAATAAAGTAAACAGATGCCGCCGATGTAGCAGAATGAAAGCCATAGACTTTTTAAGGCACTCAACGTAGCTGTATAATATAACGTACTGCCAATAATTAAAAACACGCCAAGTGCAAGCGACCACAGAAGTAAGGATTTTTTTAATAGCTCAGTACGAAAACCCTTAGCATTAAATAGATCAACTGTACCGGCCCAGTAACCAAGATAGAATAAGCTAAGAATCATCAGGAAATGACCGGACGATAATTGATGGATAATACGTTGCGAGAAGCCTAAATTGGCTATTAAGGACATGGAAGAAGAACTTTTAATATGATGGCCGAATTCGGAAGATAAGCAAGCTGCAACAACTAAAATTGCTATTATGAATAGAAGATGTCTTTGATTCAGATGTCTAACAGGAATAAGTAACAAACCGATAATGGCGTAGATATGCAATATATCAAAAGCATAAAATTGATTATGCAGTAAACCAATAATAAATAAAACAAACAGCCTCCATATAAACTTGATTGTAAATGGCTGACCCTTTCTTTTAGCATTTCTAAATTGGATATAAAAGCTTAAGCCGAATAAGAAGGAAAATATTAAGTAAAATTTTCTTTCTACGAAAAAACTTAAGAAACTCTTGATTAAAAGGTCCGTTTCATTGCCGATTTTTTTTCCTTCGGATTGTAATTCAAGAAGATATATAGATGCCGCGTGAGCAAGGATAATTCCGTACAAGGCAAATCCCCGGAGAATATCGAGGATGGAAATTCGTGGTGAGTCAGTTTTTAATAAGGTATCGGCCATGGTAATACAAAGGTAAGCTGGAGACCCAATTAATGGAGACCATGGATACGAACTGATATAAAAACGGGCAATTATACGAAAGGGTGGGAAGTGTTGATTATTTATGTACAACGCTTACAAAGATAAGTGGCGGAAAGCAAGTACAATATACTGATGCGGAAATCGTTTATGTTGATGAGGAGAACAGTGATGTTTAATTTGTTTAGACGAAGTGGACATGCGAGTCTAGAGTGGGTTGAAGTTGATATACATTCACACCTATTGCCAGGCATCGATGATGGGGCGCCAAATGTTTCGGTATCGCTGCTGTTGCTAAAAAAACTTTTGTCTCTTGGTTTAAAATCGTTCATATTAACGCCCCATATATATGATGAGGTATTTCCTAATACGAAGGAGACAATTGATTATGCTCACGAGAGGTTCTATGCTGAAATGGAACGAGCCGGTTTAGCAGATATATATACCCATTCATCTGCGGAATACATGCTTGGCGAGAAATTTGAAGCGCTCTTAGAAGAGCAGTGTTTAAGACCATTTCCAACCAATCATTTACTGGTTGAAATGCCATGGTCGGCCGAACCGATTGCGTTGGAACAGATAGTAAGTCGCATTATCGCAAATGGGTATATCCCAATCATCGCGCATCCCGAACGTTACAATTTTTATTCATCGCAAACAAGGAAGTACCATGAATTAAAAGAGATGGGGTGTTTGTTGCAGTTGAACTTACTTTCTCCAATAGGTTACTATGGAAAACAAGTTACAATAACAACGCAATATCTTATTAATAAAAATATGTATGACTTTTTAGGAACTGATTTGCATCACCATCAGCAATTAACTAAAATAATCAGCTATGTAAAAAGTGGACGCGCTTATAAGGAGTTAGGGCATTTATCTATAAAAAACGCTGAATTGCTATAGTCGATCATGCTACCTTTCGTTTAACGGTTGGTATATTGGATAATAGTACTCAAAAGCGGTCCGTTTGTATACAATTTACGGACATTGCGTTTAAAAAAAATATTATTTATCCGATATTCACCCCGATAAATTTCCTGGCGAAATCGTTTACGTTTGCGAGTCGTCAATATTAGTTCCTTTAAAAATTGATTTAAATTAATAGCAAATGAAACCGACTTTAGTAATCTTAGCCGCTGGAATGGCGAGCCGCTATGGTGGAAACAAACAAATTGATGGTTTTGGACCGAATAACGAAACAATTTTGGAATATTCTATTTTTGATGCCATACGTGCCGGATTTGGAAAAGTATGTTTCATCATTAGGAAAGAACATCAAACTGTATTTGAAGAGAAGTTTGCAAAGGCCCTGAAAGGCCAAATGGAAGTTGATTATGCATTTCAAGAGCCTCAATTGGCAGAATACGGTTTTAATGAGTATATTGAGCGCACTAAACCTTGGGGAACCGGACATGCGCTGTTGGCTGCAAGAAATGTAGTTAAAGAAAATTTTTGTGTGATTAATGCGGATGATTTTTATAGTCTTATAGCTTTTCGGCGAATGGCGGCTTTTCTGGCAGATGAAGCTAAAGATGATTACTTTGCGCTATTAGGGTATAAGATTGACAAAACTTTATCGGATAGTGGCCCTGTAACGAGAGGGGTTTGTGCCATATCAGATTCAAGTGAATTGAAAAGGTTGGATGAGCGAGCAAAGGTTTACAGAAATTCTGAAGGTGAAATCGAGTTTGTTCAGCACGATGGGACACCTGGCAAGTTAAATGTCGACGATCTTGTTTCAATGAATTTTTGGGGTTTTACTCCAGCGATATTTTCGTTACTTGAGCCTTTGTTTGTTACTTTTGTACGTGAAAATATAGCGGATCCGAAAGCCGAATTTCTCATACCGGAGGCAGCGCAGATCTTGCTACAGAAAGGACAGGCAAGCTTTCGGGTGATCCCTATTGACGCCCCGTGCTTTGGAGTAACGTATCAAGAAGATAAACCGTTGGTTAAAAACGAACTGTCTGATTTAGTTGAGAAAGGGGTTTATCCTAAGTACTTATGGAAAGAGGTAGCTGTTTAGCATTTTTTTGCGCAGTTATAAAAAATTATATATGAATAAAAATCATTATGTTGTTATTATGGCCGGGGGCGTAGGTAGCCGTTTTTGGCCAGTTAGTAGAACATCACTTCCTAAACAGTTTATTGATGTGCTTGGGTTAGGTAAAACCTTAATTCAAAGTACTTACGAGCGATTCAAGCAAATTGTTCCGGAGGACAATATTTATGTGCTAACAAACCATAAATATGTTGAATTGGTAAAAGAGCAGTTAGGGATTACCGATGAGAACAGAATTATCGGTGAGCCGGCCATGCGCAATACGGCGCCTTGCATCGCCTATGCCTGTCATAAATTGCAAGCTTTAAACCCTAATGCAACACTCGTTATTGCCCCTTCTGATCATCTTATTCAAGATACGGAGCGTTTTCTGTCGGATATCAAAATGTCTCTGGAAGCAGCGGAAAACAGCGAAGCGTTGATTACCCTAGGAATAAAGCCGTCAAGACCGGATACGGGATATGGGTATATTCAAATTAGCGACGAGACGCTTGCCGGATTTTCAAACTTTAACAAAGTCGCTTCCTTTAGAGAGAAACCCGTTTTACAAGTAGCGCAAGAATATGTTTCGAGTGGTAAGTACCTCTGGAATGCAGGTATTTTCATTTGGAATGTGCAATCTATTCTTGCTGAATTGCAAAAGTATGAGGAAAAGTTAAATGCAGTATTTATGGCTGGATATGGAAAATACAATACACCGGAAGAAAAAGCTTTTTTGGAAGCGTATTATCCGGCATGTGAGAATATATCCATTGATTATGCAATCATGGAAAAAAGCGAACGGGTTTATGTCCTGCCTGTAGATTTTGGCTGGTCTGACTTAGGAACATGGACGTCTGTTTATGGGTTAAGTCAACAGGATAATAGCGGCAATGTGCTTATACCAGACGCTAATAATGTGATTCTATACAACAGCAGCAATTGCATGGTTAATGTGCCGAGTTATAAAAAGGTAGTTTTGAAAAATTTACATAATTATATTATAGTGGAGGCAAATGATACGTTGATGATTTGTCCGATCGATAGTGAACAAGAAGTAAAGCAAGTTGTTGCAGATGCGGCTAAGCAATTTGGTGAAAGTTATATCTAAATATTCTTTGGATTCCATTATGAAATGGGTATGGAGAGTGTGGTGCTTGCTGTATTTTATCATCTTATTCTATGTGGTTTTTTTTGCAGGAAGAAGGCCGAACCCCACATTTGAAAGCACTGATTCGCGACCATTATTATTAATCCCATTTAAAATGAAGTGGTATTTATACAAACATGCAATCGATGTAAATAGTGTGTACCTCGACATATTGGGCAATATTGTAATGTTTGTTCCGCTACCACTTTTTCTTTATATAGTATGGAAGGTCAAGCGACCGCACACAATGTTTTGGATCGGTTTTATCGCGAGTTTTATAGTAGAGTTTACTCAGTATATCACCGGTGTAGGGCTTGCCGATATCGATGATCTCGTATTCAATTCGCTTGGAGTTCTTTGCGGAGTAACTATAATTGACGGCATAAAGCGAACAGCCTTTGAAACTGAAAGATCTAATAATTGAAAAGGAGGCTAAACACCGCATCTCTCTGTTCAAGATTCGTGAAAGAAATGTAACGCTTTGAGATTTTGTCATTGTTTATTTTTGTAACGCACGGCACATAAAAAACATTTAGTTTATAATTTGAATTTATCCTTAAAAATGACTGTAAAAAAAATCTGTTGTATCGGCGCTGGCTATGTTGGCGGCCCAACAATGGCTGTAATAGCCAAGCAATGTCCTGACATACAAGTTACGGTGGTTGATCTCAATGAGGCTCGGATTGCGGCCTGGAATGATCACGATGTTAATAAAATTCCCGTTTATGAACCGGGATTGAGTGAAGTTGTTTCAGAAGCAAGGGGAAGAAACCTGTTTTTTTCAACTGATGTGGATCAAGCTATTAATGAAGCAGACATGATCTTTATCTCAGTGAATACCCCGACAAAAACATACGGAGCAGGAAAAGGACAAGCAGCCGATTTGAAATGGATCGAACTTTGTGCGCGACAAATCGCCCGCGTTAGTAAATCGGATAAAATAGTTGTCGAAAAGTCCACGCTTCCCGTCCGCACGGCTAGGACCTTGAAGGATATTTTACAGCATACCGGAAACGGTGTTAAATTTCAAATTCTTTCTAATCCGGAATTTTTAGCGGAGGGCACGGCTGTAGAGGACTTGTTAAAACCCGACCGCGTGTTGATTGGTGGCGATCAGGACGAAGAAGGAAAGAAAGCGATTGAAGCGCTGGTCAATATATATGCACAGTGGGTGCCCAGAGAACGGATTCTTACTACCAATGTATGGTCGTCTGAACTGTCAAAATTAACCGCCAATGCTTTTCTAGCACAACGAGTTTCATCGATTAATGCGCTCTCGGAACTGTGTGAACATACTGAGGCAGACATTAATGAGGTAGCCCGTGCTATCGGAACAGACAGTCGGATAGGTCCTAAATTTCTGAAGGCTTCGGTAGGGTTTGGTGGCTCTTGTTTTCAAAAGGATATTTTGAATTTGGTGTATATCGCGAGAAGCTACGGACTTACGGAAGTTGCCGACTATTGGGAACAGGTGATTATTATGAATGATCACCAAAAGAAGCGATTCGCGAACAAGATTATAAAAACGCTTTATAATACGGTAAACGGAAAGAAAATTGCGTTCTTAGGATGGGCTTTTAAGAAAGACACCAATGATACGCGCGAATCTGCGGCGATTTATGTAGCCGATCACTTACTATACGAACAGGCTCATGTCGGTGTTTATGATCCTAAGGTACCCGAGCAGCAAGTTTATACCGACCTTGACTACCTAGCTACAAGATCATCGGATGAGAACAGCAAGCTTGTACAAGTATATAATGATCCTTATGAGGCTTGTAAAGACGCCCACGCCGTGGCTATCCTTACCGAGTGGGATGAGTTTAAACACTATGATTGGCAGCGGATCTACGATAACATGTTGAAGCCGGCGCATATCTTTGATGGACGAAATATTCTCGATAAAGCGAAGCTTGAGAATATTGGATTTAAAATTTGTCCGATAGGGAGCTAGTAGAAACGAAAAGTAATTATCAGACTTTTACCAAGTCGAATTAAATTAAATAGAAGGCTAGAATTTTCTGGCCTTTTTGTTTTAATATAAATTTTGTAACAACAATTTTTGCACATTTTTATTTAAGTTTTCTCATAGATAGGTAGATTGTGTTCATTCTGTTAATAATAACGGTATTATATAACCTATTATTATATAGATCGTTAGTTGTTTTTTCTCTTCATTGTTAAATGCAATTGAGATGTGAAATGTGAAACCGACATCCTTTGCTATACAATATTTTACAAAGAGTGAAATAGGCATAAAAATATTTTTTGTCATCTTTGTTAAGACCTAAAAATTCTGGTACTGGACTGAATATTGAAGAAGGATTAAATTCTTGATGAAATAATCATATAGAATTTACACCGATCTAGATTTAACAGGTAAATACATAACAACTGTTTAAGTATTTTATTATGAAAGCAACTATAGGTATAGTAGATGATCATGCGCTGGTTTTGGAGTCTTTAATCATGCTCATTAATAATCTTGCCGATTTCCAAGTCACGATGCACGCTACCGACGGACATGATTTGTTAAATAAATTGAGACGACAAGAAAGCTATCCAGATATATTATTGATTGACGTGCTTATGCCCAATATGAGCGGTGCAGAGCTTACTGGCAAAATCAAGTTTACCTATCCGGATATAAAATTAGTTGCCCTTTCCGTTTTAAGCGATTCGATCAGTGTACTTCAAATGATCCGAGCAGGCTGTTGCGCATACCTTACAAAAAATATGAATGTTTTGGAACTCAATTTGGCACTAACTGAAGTATGGGCAAAAGGGTATTATAACTCTTATTTGACAGAAAAAAGTGTAGAAGACATCGCGCTTCAAATAGATCTGACAGATCGGGAGAAGGAATTCTTGTATTTGGCTTGTAGCGACTTAAATTATCATGAGATCGCAAAACGCATGTTTCTGTCGATTAAAACAATTGATGGTTATCGAGCCAGTTTGTTTGCTAAATTCAAAGTGAAAAGTCGAACCGGACTCGTTTTACAGGCAATTAAACATAAATTCGTCCACATTAGCTAGTGATAACCCGTAATTCTTAGCCTTATTTCCTAAAGACCTTTTGTTAAACAAATGTATAATGCTGTCTATACCTGTGTATAAATAGGTCAGAAATCGAGTATGGCGGCTTGTAGCCGAATACCTACTTTTGCATAGTAGTTCCCATGATGGAGAGAACGACGAATGAAACGAAATAAAGAAGTCTATCAAAATTATGACCTTAATCAGGATATTGTAATTTGGGAGCGAGTATGCTCAATAAGCCATAGTCTATTATTTACCATATAAAAATGTGAGTTTATACACATTTTGTTGAGAAAATAGTGCATTTAAAGAAAGATCAATTTATTTTGATGGCTTATGGCTCAATTGGTATATAAATCATCAAAATCACGTTGCAAAATATTTGGTGATAAAATAGAAAAGTGTAAATATCGGAACACCTCTTTATAAAGAGCTGTTCACTGCCATTAAAAATGATAATTGAAATGAGAGCTTTAAACAGATTTAGTCGGATTGCCGGTCGTGCTGCGTTTGGTGGTATAATGGCACTGGCATTATCCATGACGGCGTGTAAATCAAATAAGTTATATGATTCTCCCCGAGTTTCGTCTTTCCGGGGTAATAGGCTGCCGGCACCTCCGGGAATGGTATACATCCCTTCGGGAACGATCTTCTATAAGAGTTCGCAAGATAGTAGCGACATGGGGAAAAACGTAAGCTTAAGTGCATTCTTTATCGATGAGACGGAAGTCACAAACAGACAGTACCGCGAATTTGTAAACTGGGTTGCCGACTCGGTTGCTGTTGTTGATTATTTAAAAGACGATCAGTACTTTTTAAAAGAAGACAACACGAATGAAGACGGCGCTAACGACGCAAATGTGGAACGACTGATTGATTGGAAAAGGGTGAAAAAAGAGTCTCCCTTATGGCTAAGTAAAAATCCGGAAATTCAAGAGAAGCTGCGTCCAATGTTAACCATGAAGGCAGGTAAAAGAGTTTTAAACGATGCCCTGCTAACTTATCGCTTTTCTTATTTAAAAATGGACGGCAGGAACAATGATCAATATGTAACAGACACCGTGGGAGTGATGCCAGTAGACGACATTTGGTCAAAAGATTTTCCAAATGCTCAAATGCATGCTATGGATGCAAACTACTTTTATCATAAATCTTTTGACTACAATCCGGTGGTCGGTGTAAGTTGGAAACAGGCCCGGGCATATGCTGATTGGCGAGGAAAGGAGATTATGGCAAGTTTGCAAAAGAACTCCTATCTAAAGGGGTATCAATTGACTTTCAGCTTACCTACCGAAGCCCAATGGCAATATGCCGCAGAAGGGAAGCTTGATCCGGTAGATACGATTCAACGGACCCGATTAACAATCGATGATCGCAAATCAGACAAAAAAAGACTTGCAGTAAACTTTAAGCAAGGAGAAGGGACCTATTCAAGAGATGGATCTACCTTTACGGTTCCTGTAAAAGCTTATACTCCGAATGCATTTGGCGTATATAATATGGCCGGAAACGTGTCGGAATGGACGTTGGATGCTTTCAGCCCCTCAGCCATTGAATTTGTGAACGACTTAAATCCCGTTTTATTATACGACGCCGATGATCGTGCAAGTTATGCGTTGAAACGGAAAGTAGTTAGGGGTGGATCTTGGAAAGATAATGGAAGCATGCTGAATAGCGATGCGAGAAATTACGAACAACAAGATGAAGCACATTCCTATATTGGATTCAGGTGTGTAATGTCAGCTTTTGAAATGGCAACCCCACAAGTAAAAACAAGAAAGTACAAAAATTGATGGTTTCAAAATTGCTCCTTAGAGCGTATCTCGAAACGCTAGAAAATCATTGTTGAGAAAAAGAATAATAATTATGAAAATGTTTTTGACCGGTATATTGAGTTTCTTCTGCTTTTTCGGATTGTTGGCGCAGGAAACTCCGGATACAACTATTGTAGAAGAGGGAATAAGTGGAACGATCCCCGATTCGATGGCAGGCAATGGTAGTGTGTTATTGATCGATACTGTGCCCCAAACGGATGGCTATTATCAGGTGAGTGATTTACATGACGCTGTACCTTTTGCTTATCCAAAGGTTAATCCAAAGAATATTCGTTTTTACAAGCGCGTGTGGAGAGACATCGATTTGAAAGATAAAGAGAACTATATTTTTGCTATCCCCGGAGCTTCATTGATGGAGGCTATTATGAAAAGTATCAAAGAAGGTAAATTAACGCCTTATAATCCGGAAGATGATGGTTTTAAAACGAAGCTGACTGCAAGAGAGGGAGAAGCTCGCTTTACAGATAGCGTGCTGGTACCGATTTTTGACAACGAGGGAAACCAAATCGATGCCAAGATGACTTTAAACGAATTTAACCCGGAAAAGGTGACGAAATTTCGTATTAAAGAAGATATATTTTTCGATAAACAACGAGGCAAACTGGAAACAAGGATTATTGGGGTAGCGCCTTTGATGACAATCAATTCTTCGGCGGAATTGGCGGAGTCGGTCGGAGAAACACCCGCCTTTTGGCTGTATTTTCCACAATTGCGATACACGTTGGTACAACTGGATGTGTCTGATCCCGATAAGGAGCTCTATGATATGACAATGGACGATCTATTTGTACAGCGTAAATTTTCAAGCAAGATTGTACGACAAACTTCTCCAAGTCAACGGATGCAATATGCGGCCGACGGACAGGATACGACAGAAAGAGACATCCAAGATAAGATTCAGCTTTATAAGGACCGTTTATGGCGCAATCCCAAAGGGGTCAACTCGGATGATTTAGTTTCGAAGGACGAGGATTATTTGCGAGAAAAGAAGGAAAAGAACGACCGAAAGAAGGAAAAGGCAGTGTTGAGAAATGAACAGGCTGAGGGTAAAGAAAGTCGTCAATAGTAGTCATTGATACTTTTAAACGTTTTATAGATTGTCAAAACTTAGGTTACGATCACTGGTAGTAAAGGCCATACATGCATAAATGTGTAGTTATACTCGATTGATATGGGGCAAAACAGAATAACAATTATTTGATAAAGCCTTCATGATTTTTAAACTTACACGAGGGATGAATAATGGAGTTTACGAACTCTTGAGCAGCCCTTAAGCGAAGATCGGACGGCTTCATCGCCTTTAAAAATGCAAATTATATACGGATGAAAAAAATCTTCATATTTTTTATTACAGCACTTGCTAGTCTGCAAGTAAAAGCGCAGATTTGGGAAGAATATTCTAGCTTTTATCCCGGTGTAGGCATTCATGTGGGAACTAGGGGGCTCGGAATAGAGGGAGCTTATCCGTTATCGGACGCATTCAATGTTCGATTGGGAGCAAGTATCTTTCCTTCCTCTAAGATGAAATTAGGTAATCGGGTGTTTGAAATAAACCGTTCAGACGTAACTTTATTGGCGGATTGGCAGCCGCTTATTGGGAAAGACAGTTGGATTGCCCGTAAATGGATTGTTAGTGCTGGAATAGGATACTTTTTTGAGAACAGGTATGAGCGTTATGTTGGAACGCGCAAGGTGGCTGATCAAAAGAAGGATTATGGCGTTGAATGGGGGAAATTAAGACCTTACATAGGAACAGGAATAAACGGAATAAGGCTTTCACAACGATTAAATATGGCGGTTAATGTAGGGTATTATATCCCTATAGAGTCGACAGCGATAAAAATCTACGAAAAGGATCCTGTTGACATACCAAAATTACGTGAAGATTTAGATTCTTTCCCTTACAATATGGTGCCCGGGGTAAATGTACAAGTTGGAATATCGTATATCTTTTTTAAAAACAGTTATAATAAATATTTCCAATAATTTAAGTATGAAGAAGAAAGACAATTCAAATTGGCTACACGTAGCTATCTCATGGGGAGCCAGTGTGGTAATCTTAGGAGCTCTGTTTAAAATACTCCATATTGGCGGAGCAATGGCAAACTACATGATCGGAGCAGGTTTAGGTGTAGAGGCTCTATTGTTTTTTTTAATGGGTTTCAACCCGCCGCCTAAGGATCCTGAATGGGAAAGAGTTTATCCTGAGCTAGCCGATGATTATAGCGGAGAATTACCTAAAACTTCGGCGAGGCCGATACAAAATCCGAACGCCTCAACTACCCTCGCCTTGGATAAAATCTTTGCTGATGCTCAGGTTGGACCGGAGACCATTGCCAGTTTAGGTAAGGGTTTACGTTCGTTTAATGAAAAAGTGACCGCCATTAGCAACCTTTCCGATGCTTCTTTTGCGGCCAACGAGTTTACAGAGAAGCTTCGTTTAGCTTCATCTAAATTCGACAGTTTAAGTGTTGCCTTTGAAAAGGCGTCGGCCAATCTTGTTGCCATGTCGTCTACTAACTCGGACACTCGTGGTTACCATGATCAGGTACAACAATTGACTCAAAACCTGAGTTCCCTAAATGCGATGTACGAGCGCGAATTAAGAGATTCAAATGCGCATCTACAGTCAATGAATAGGTTCTATGAACAGCTAAGCTCTACTATGCAGAACTTCAATGAATCTTTAGACGACTCAAAAATGTTTAAAGATGAAGTGAACAAGTTAGCGAAAAACCTTGCTGCCTTAAATGCAGTTTACGGCAATATGTTAAGCGCTATGAACCAACCGCGCATGTAGTTTTCCGGATATTATTCATTGACAATTAAAAACTTAATTAATGGCTTTAGGAAAAGAGACCCCAAGGCAACGGATGATTAATATCATGTATTTGGTATTATTGGCCATGCTGGCGTTGAATGTATCAGATACCATATTGGATGCCTTTAAGAATATAAATGATAGTTTGGAAACTTCGAGATCGAATGTCAACAATTCGGTAGAACAGTTATTTATGGCTTTTGAGAATACCAAGCTAAAAGAAGAGCCGGAACGCGCAAGACCTATCTATGAAAAGGCGAAACAGGCGAGAGCTATAGTAGGTGAGCTGAACGAGTATATCAATACACTGAAGAAGGAGTTTGAAAAGCAGGGTGGTGGTTATGATGAGGATACAGGGGATTTGTCGCAACGCGATAATATGGATATAGCCCCTGGGTTGATGATTAACAAGAAGAAGGGTGCTGAGTTAAAAGAGAAAATAAATGGCACAAGAGAAAAGTTGCTGGCATTATTGGACGAAAAGGATAGGGGAGCAGTAACATTTTCTCTGGAGGCTAACGATCCGGAGAAACGTGTTAACGGAAAGAAAAAATGGGAAGAAATTAATTTTGGCGATGGCACTCCGTTGACTGCTGCCATGGCTATCTTAACCAAAATTCAAACCGATGCACAGAATGCAGAGTCGGATGTGGTGAAACGCATCTTAGGGAAAATGGACCAGGCTGTCGTAAACCTGGATCAATTTGCTGCAGTAGCAGTTGCCCCTACCTCTTATCTGATTCAGGGACAGCCATACACTGCTGAAGTTTTCTTAACGGCTTATGACTCTAAATCAGATCCGTCTATTTCTGTAAACGGGAGTGCTTTACAGGTAAGTAATGGAAAAGGGGTGTATAACGTTAACACCTCTAAAGAAGGCGTCTTTACATGGACCGGTGTTATTAAAGTAAAACAAACGGATGGAACGATAAAGGAATATCGCACTCCCGAACAACGTTATCAGGTATCGAGACCATCGGCCGTTGTTTCTCCGGACAAAATGAACGTGCTTTACATCGGTGTTGATAACCCCTTATCCATATCCGCCCCGGGAACACCGGCCGATAAGATTAAGGTCAGTATGAGCGGTGGCAGTTTATCGGGTTCAAACGGGAAGTACGTAGCGCGTGTGTCATCTCCCGGAACGGCTAAAATATCGGTGTCAGCTGAAGTGGCACCAGGTAAAGTGCAAACCTTGAGTACAACGGATTTTAGGGTGAAGCGGATCCCGGATCCCATCGCTAAATTTGGTGGAAAGTCAGGTGGTGCGATGGCTTCCGTTGCTTTAAAAGCACAAAATGCCTTGTTTGCAAGTTTAGAAAATTTTGATTTCGACGCTAAATTTAATATTACCAAATTTACCATGATCTTAGCAAAGCCACGAGCCGATGCCATTGTTCTTTCAACTAGCGGAAACTCCTTAAGTGCTGCGATGAAGTCGGCTTTGAATGGAATAGGCCCGGGAACAAGAGTTATTTTTGATAATATTATTGCTGTTGGGCCTGACGGGGCTCCAAGGCAGTTAAATGCGGTGGCATTGTCTGCCAATTAACATTATCTTAACTTTTGAAGGTTATGGTATGCCTTAGCATTCTTTAATAAAATTGATTTATATGGAAAAAGATTCTAGAATTTATATCGCAGGCCATCGTGGCATGGTTGGCGGCGCTATTACCCGTCATTTGAAATTAGCAGGTTACACTAATTTAATTACTAGAACTTCTGCTGAATTAGATCTTCGTAATCAAGGGGCCGTCCACACATTTTTTCAGGTAGAAAAACCGGAATATGTCTTTTTAGCAGCCGCAAAGGTAGGAGGAATTGTAGCAAATAATACTTACAGGGCTGATTTTTTATATGACAACCTGTTGATGGAATGCAATATAATTCACGCAGCATATCAGCAGCAAGTTACGAAGCTTATGTTTCTAGGTAGTAGTTGTATTTACCCAAAAATGGCTCCTCAACCTTTAAGAGAAGATTACCTTTTAACGGGGCCGCTTGAGCACACGAATGAACCTTACGCGATTGCTAAAATAGCAGGTATAAAATTATGTGAGGCTTATAGAGATCAATATGGGTGTGATTTTATAAGTGTCATGCCTACGAATCTGTATGGAATAGGCGATAACTACCATCCTCAAAATTCTCATGTATTACCTGCCCTGATTAGACGATTTCATGAGGCGAAAATAGCTAATGCTCCTTCTGTAACGATATGGGGGACAGGGACACCTAAGCGGGAATTTTTATATGCAGATGATCTGGCTGATGCTTGTATATTTCTAATGCAAACCTATTCTGAAAAAGAATTAATAAATGTTGGAACTGGAGAAGATTTAACTATTAGCGAGTTAGCTGAGCTCGTTAAAGATGTTGTCGGATTTGAAGGAGAAATTAGGTACGACACATCTAAGCCGGACGGTACCCCTCGGAAGCTTATGGATGTCAGTAAATTACATAAATTGGGATGGAAGCACAGTGTAGATTTAAAGGAAGGGCTCGCACTCGCATATGATGACTTCTTGCATACTCAGATAGTTGCTGAGCGCTAATTTCAACCCATCAACGCTTTAACCCCTGTCGTCTTTTAAAGATAATAGGGGTTATACTTTAATGAGGCCCTTTATGTTTTAGTCCGAGCGTAGAAATGGTGCTAAAATTTCGAAGGTCTGTATAATTTACACACTTTTATATTCTCTCTAGATTGCTTTTCTCACAAATAGAACGTTCATTTCTCACCGTGCGTAATTCCGAATTTTACGCTTAGTTTTACCGCGGAAATAAAACAGAAATAAGAAGGAATGGACAGTTCGAAAAGTTTGGTGTTGAAAGGAATTTTTTGGAATGGCGCGCAACTGGTAATTAATCAATCTTTTGCATTTATAGTTAAACTAATATTAGCTAAATTGTTATTGCCAGAACAATTTGGGCTAATAGGCATGGCCGCGGTTTTCACCGG
Source organism: Olivibacter sp. LS-1 (assembly GCF_008245145.1). Taxonomy (GTDB): domain Bacteria; phylum Bacteroidota; class Bacteroidia; order Sphingobacteriales; family Sphingobacteriaceae; genus Olivibacter; species Olivibacter oleidegradans. The sequence goes on from NZ_CP041643.1 coordinate 1,740,435, forward strand.
ATTTGTACAAGTGCTTACCGATTTGGGGTTTGGTGCAGCCTTAATTCAGAGAAAAGAGGAGGACTTAAAGCCCGTGCATTTTCATACCGCATTTTGGACAGGATTGTTATGGTCAATCGCCTTGTTTCTTCTGATGAGTTTTGTGATCGCTCCGCTAGCTGTCGAGTTCTACCATGAAGAGCGGTTAAGGTTGTTGATTCCTGTGATCAGTTTAGGTATTCTTTTTACTCCCATCAACTTGGTTAATAAAGCTCAGCTATCTAAAAAGATGGAATTTAAAAAAATTGCCAGTATAGAAGGAGCCGCTAATATAGTGGCAGGCATTCTCTCTATTATTCTTGCATTTGCCGGAGCGGGGGTATGGTCATTAGCTTTCAATTCTTTTGCTATGGTAACTTTTGCTATCCCTTTTTACTTCAAAGCCACAAATTGGCGTCCGAAATTTCAATGGAATAGGCAGGCGTTTAAGGATGTGTTCGGATTTGGTGTGCTTGCGTCTGGCACGAATCTCGTGAACTACATTATCAACAATATTGATTACCTGCTAATTGGAAAATTTCTTTCAGCGGCATTGTTAGGCGCATATTCTTTCGCCTTTGTATTAACCGATTTGTTTAGAAGCCGCTTGATGGCGGTTATAAACAATGTAATGTACCCACTTTATGGTAAGAAGCAGTCGGAACCAGCAGCCATTAAAAAGTATTATCTAAAAGTAGTAAGCTACAATTGTATCATTGTATTTCCGGTCATGTTGTTGTTTTTTACCTTAGCAGAACCGTTTGTATTGAATTTTTTTGGTGAGAAGTGGCATGCCTCCATTATCCCTTTACAGATATTAGCTGCCTCAATTATGATTCAGATGCTAGTAAATAGCAATACTGTTTTGATACGAGCCTTAGGTCGGCCGGGCTTGGAAATGAGGCTTCAAATCATTAAGGCAGTCGTTTATATCCCGTCGCTTGCTTATGGTGTTTATGCTGGGGGGATTATTGGTGCTTCTTGGGCAGTATTTTTCAACAAAATATTTAATGTGATCGTTGCGCAGTATGCCTTTAGGTACCTGCTGGATCTGAAAATAAGCACATTGGAATTGTTAAGTGAGGTGAAAGCAGCTGTGATTGGTTCGTTAATAGCTTATGGAATCGGGTTTTTGTTACTCAATATAGCACATATGAATTTCGTTGCAGTGGCTATAGTCATGGTAGCCGTTTTTGCTGGCGTAATATATAAGATGGTAGGTCAGGAGTTAATGTTACATCTGAAACCTCAAAAGAAGTAAAATATATTCATGCTGATCAAATGAAAGAACTATCAATAACCTTTGTTTCTATTATAATTCCTACTTATAGGGATTGGCCGAGGCTTGCTTTATGTATCAGCCATCTGAAGAAGCAATCTTGGCCAACGTCAAACTTTGAAGTGATTGTTGTTAATAATGATCCAAATGATTTTGTACCATCCTCGATTATGAACGATTTACCGCAGAACTTCAGTATTATAAATGAACAAAAATCCGGGTCATATGCAGCACGTAATGCCGGCATTCAATTAGCAAAGGGCAATATCCTTGGATTTACGGATTCAGACTGTATACCTGATAAAGATTGGATAAGGAATGCGGTTACGCTATTTAATGCCAAAGCATGTGATCGAATTGGAGGTGCTATTGAAATCTTTTATGATAATGAAGAAAAACCGACGGATGCGGAACTTTACGAGAAGGTGTTCGCCTTTAAACAAGCCGAGACAGTAAATGCTAGTGGTGCTTGTGTAACGGGGAATATGTTCAGTTATCGTTATGTTTTCGATAAGATAGGACTTTTTAACGAGACGTTATTTTCAGGAGGCGATTATGAGTGGGCCCGGCGCGCGTCAGATGCGGGCTTTTCTATCATATATGGCGAAGATGTAAAGATATTTCACCCTGCGAGAAAGTCAATGCAGGAGTTGATAAAAAAAGCAAAAAGGGTTGGAGGAGGGACGGCTCATCAGTTACTTGGGGCAAAAGGCGCTGCTATTAGAGATTATCTGAATACTTTTGAACCCTCACGATATGCCTTGCATATGCTTAGACTTTACGGAGGAGAACTTTCCTTATGGCAAAGGCTGAAAGTATTTGGTTTACGTCTATATATAAAACATACAATGAACTTAGAAAAGATGAAAGTTGTATTTGGAAAGAAGGCGAATAGAGAATAAAGTATGCTGGGTTAATTTTTGAAATTTATCCAGCATACTACTTTATTATTCTACTTTAATAAAGTATTCATCATTTCCTCAATTTTACGGTCTAGCGCTTCGCTGACTTCTTGATAGTTTTCCAAGGTGTCCAATGGGAGTTTGGCGCTGCAATAAAACTTAATCTTTGGCTCAGTCCCAGATGGTCGAGCGGAAACAACACTTCCGTCTGATAACACAAACTGAAGTACGTCTGATTTTGGCAGCGCGAGGGAATCTTGTTTTTTTGTTATCAGATCAGTGCTTATCCCGTTTTCGTAGTCTTTTAATAAGGCGACGGTACTACCACCTAATACTCTTGGCGTCTCTGTTCGTAATTTTTGCATCATCAATTTAATCTCTTCTGCACCGCTTTGACCTTTTTTCGTTAAAGAAACGAGCTTCTCTTTATAGAAACCATGCTTTATATACAAGTCAACTAATGCCTCAAAGAGCGATTTCCCTTGATTTTTATAATAAGCGGTCATTTCGGCAATAAAAGCACACGATACGACAGCATCTTTATCTCTCACTAAATCACCAACAAGATAACCATAGCTTTCTTCTCCGCCTACAAGAAATTTCTCCTTATGCAGAAGTTTGGTCATCAATTCACCTATGTATTTAAATCCTGTTAGCACTTCATAGCACTGTACACCGTGGCTGAGAGAAATATCACTTATTAAATTCGTTGTAACAATCGTTTTGCAAGTGTAATCAGTTTGTGCTAGACTCCCTTCGTCTTTCTTGGAGCTTAAAACATAATCTACCAAAAGGGAGCCGATCTGATTTCCGTTCAATAGTTGAAAATCTCCTTTTAAATTTTTTACCGCAACGCCAACTCGATCGGCATCGGGATCCGTAGCTAAAAGTAAATCTGCATCTAGTCTAACGGCCTCTTGCAGGCCTATGGACATCGCTTCTTCCTCCTCAGGATTTGGATAAACAACGGTCGGAAAATTTCCGTCGGGAATTGCTTGCAATTCAACAGTGGACACATTTTTAAAGCCCCATTTGGCCAGCACTTTCGGAACCAGGGTGATTCCTGTTCCGTGGATAGGTGAGTAAACGATCTTAAGGTCCCCTTGTTTTGTGATAATATTTGGCCTTAATGATAAAGCAGCCAGTTTATTAATATAGAGGTGGTCTATTTCCTCATCAATCTTCCGAATAAGCTCTGACTTCCTTGCAAATTTTACGTCATCGATTGACAAAGCATTTACTTCCCCTATTACATTTTTGTCGTGAGGTGCTATCATTTGACCACCGTCACTCCAGTAAGCTTTATAGCCGTTATATTCTTTTGGATTATGTGAAGCCGTTATCATAACACCGCTTTGGCAGGCAAGCTCTCGGATGGCAAACGATAATTCGGGCGTAGGCCTTAATGCTGAAAAAAGGTATACCTGAATGTTGTTTGCTGAAAAAACATCAGCCACTGTCTGAGCAAATAAGGATGAAGAATTACGGCTATCGTAACTTACGACGACTTTTATTGCTTGATTTGGGTAAGTTTTCTGTAAATAGTTGGACAAGCCTTGTGTGGCTTTTCCAACCGTGTAAATGTTCATTCTATTTGTGCCCACGCCCATAACACCTCTGAGGCCTCCTGTGCCGAACGACAGATCTTTGTAGAAAGCATCGTTTAACTCTTCGATATTATTTTGGAGGATTAGGTCCTTGATAGCACTTTTTGTTTCTGTGTCATAATTGCCGTTCAGCCACTGCTGAACTTTTTTTTCGATGGATAATTCTAAGCCGTTAATTGTCATAGGTAAATCAATATGTATCTTAAAGCGGTATAACAGGTACGCACGAAATGCGAAACCCCGATATAAAAGTAACAAAAGCTCTTAAAAAACGAAAGCCGTTAAGATTTTTTCGGCTCTTGTTTTACTTGGTTAACCAGGAGACGATTATACTCCTCTAAAATTCTGATGTATTTGTCTTTCCAATAGCTGCTACTAATTTCGGGGCCAGTTTGTGAATCCTCCTCTGACGTTTTTGCTGGCGCTATTACTTTTTGAAATTCGTCTTCAGTGAACAATTCAGGGAATTCTTCTGAAAAATCATGTTTCAATGCGCAGCCAATGCGGAAAATGATTTCAGGTTTTAAATTTTTTTGGTTGAACCAATTGTATATAGATCTTCTATTTACATTTGTCAAACGCGCCAGTTCGCTTATACTGTAACCATTACGCCTGATAATTCTTTCAATAATATGGCCATAATGTTTGTCCATAGATGTCTGCATTAGGATTAGATTTGCTTGGGTTTATTTTCAAAAATACTCTGATGATTCTTTCATCGGTCGTTAAGCACGTAATAAGTTTTGCTGTGAAACGCTTACTTTAGCTATCAGTGCGCAATTAAATTGCTCTAAAACCATGACGACGGATTTTCCCTTCACCGTTATGACCTCTCCCTGCCAATCGGACAAAATACCTGCTCTTACTTTGATGCGATCCCCAGGATTTACTTGATCAAATGAAACGGTTTCTAACCCCTCGTAATTTTTGGCAACCAAGTTCTTTATCATGTCGATCTCTTCTGGCGTGAGTTTTGCAGGTTTGCCACAGTGATGTACAATATTAACGACACCCGCGGCTTGTTCAACACGGCTTTGTTCAAGAGCGCTAACCTGCGCAAATACATAAGATGAAAACAGTGGGATTTCTACTATTTTTTTTCTGTCTGCCCATTGTCTTTTTGTTTTAATCAGAGGACAGAAAGATTCAATTCCCTGTTGAAGTAGAAGTTGATTTACTTTTTTCTCCCATTTAGGCCGTGTGTAAATAGCGATCCATTGTCTTTGATTTCTCATTTTACTAGCTTTGTTATTTGTGCACTATGCTGTCTTTGTAATCACTACAAATGATCAAATTAAGAGTCAAATTTAGCCTCTTGTTGGCGTCTTTTGGTTGATTTTCATCCTTTTGTAGCATATTTTATGGCTATATGTGCACTTCAGCTCAAATGTTAACGGAATGCCACGGAATTGTGAGAAGAAGCTCCTTTTTTATGATCAAAGCAGCATGGATAACGCGATTTCCTTATAAATGTGTGAATTAATTCACATTCTTATCTACAGATTTCAAAAGAGGCGCTCTTATTTGGCAAAGGTGCGTTATACTTGCAGAATATTGAAGGATGGATACATCTGTTTTTCCCAACTACAACTAGAATAACTGTCAAAATTTTACCATGTATGTATGAGGTTCGGCGTTTAAAAAAGACCGATGTGCGATTAGCCAACGCAATATGCGAATCTTTGAAGTCTGCCTACGATCCTTATGTATCGAGATTCTTTGTTCATCAAGACGAGGGATATATCAGGTTTTTTCAGTCTATTCTTGATCATCCTGCTTATGCAACTTATTATGTATATGATCAGTTGTCTGACGAGTTATCTGGTTTTGCATGTTTTCAATTTTTAGAAGGAATTATTTTTTTAAAGCACATTGTTGTCGATAATCGGATGCGTGGAAGCAGAATAGGAACGAAGCTGCTGACCGATGCCATGGCAGATATTAAACAAACCCTACCCAAAGGCGATTACCTATTTCAACTTCATGTTTTCGAAAGGAACAGCAGGGCCTTAAGTTGGTACTTAAGCATAGGTATGGAACCTTTAGATTGTACGTACTGGTACGATTTAAGATCATTGACCGATATCAATAGCCCGCTAAATGGTATGAATAAACAGCTTTTCTCGACACAAAGGGATAATTTTGGGTTTGAACAAATCTACTATAACGAAAACTATATAGGTACCATACTGGCAAGAAGAACACTGATAGTGAAAAATGAAGACATGCTTAGCCAACATCCGGTTTTATGCGCTGCGCTGCGACATTTTAAACTTTCTTTTATAGGTTACATTAGTAGTGAGCCGCTCCAATATGAACTGGTAGATACGGCGTTATTAATGAGCAAGCCGGCAGACCTACTCGTTTTGGCTTAGCCATTCAAAACCGTGTATCTGTAGTTGATGTGTTAATTCGTGTTATTGTGTGAAACTATCTACACAATTTCGTTGATATGCGCTATTTGTTACCATAATAGCTCTGAAATAAGGATTTTATTGTTGATTTAGTAATCTTTGCAGTGGATTTATACGATATAAGTTTTGACGGATTTATATCAAGAAAAAATGACCACTGTAAGTGGAATGGCGAAGCTCTTTCTTTTTGTATAAATTGTTCTTTTGCTGAGTTTAATAATTTCTTAATCGAAAATTGAACGGTTCAAAGTTATCTGTAATGGTCAGTGTAATAATTCCCTGTTTTAATTGTGAGGGCTATCTATCAAGAGCCGTCGAAAGTGTGTTGAACCAAAAGTACAAGGATTGGGAAATCGTTTTTGTAAATAACAATTCAAGTGATGGCTCACAAAAAATAATCGAAAAGTATGTTAAGCAGTTTCCTGAAAGGATGTGCTCCGTGTATGAGTATAAAAAAGGTGCAGGCTTTGCTCGTAATACAGGCTTAAATTTGGCAAAAGGCGAATGGATTCAATTTTTAGATGCGGACGATGAAATTTTGCCAGACAAGCTTCTTGACCAGCTTGAGATAGGAGTGGATGCAGATGTGGTTATTGGGTCCTTCACCCGAGTTTACCGTACCAAGATGCGACCATGCAACTTTAAGGTTGTGTCAGGAGATAGTATTTGGAGGTCTTTATTTTTTTCACGAGCTGGGATAACTAGCGCAAACCTATACCGTAAACACTCATTACTCGCAATTGACGGATGGAATACTACTATCAGTTCCTCTCAGGAGTATGACTTGATGTTCCGGCTTCTCAAGAATAATGTCAGCATAAAAATGAGTGAAAAAATATGCGCAATAATCTATGAAGAACAAAACTCGGTCTCAAGGCCTTCCGATTTAAAAAAAAGACAGAAGATCGGTGAAAACTACGTCGAATTACGAGTAAGGATAGCGGAGCACTTGAATGCTATTGGGGGGTGGGACAAAAAATTGCGCAAAGATTTCGCAGTATCAATTTACAATATGTTATTGGGACTGAGAGGAGCTTCTGTATCAAGTGCCTCAACCAAGATGAGAAGCCTTAACCTTACGGTGCCAATTCAATATAAGGTGCCTTTAATTTTAAAGCATTATATCAAGCGATTTATCATCAGAAGTATTTAGTGTCATTCAAATAAAAACAAGGATCGAATAATTTCCAGCGTATGATTTATGTTACCCAACCGTTTATGCCTCCTCTTGACGACTATCTTGCTTATATTAAAGATATTTGGCAGAGGCATTGGCTTACTAACAATGGCCCTCTTGTGAATCATCTTGAACTTCGCTTAAAACAATACCTTGATGTTGACCATATGGTATTCGTAACAAATGGAACAACTGCGTTACAGATAGGGCTTAAAGCACTTGGAATGAAAGACGAAATCATTACCACGCCCTTCTCGTTTGTCGCAACAACTAGTTCACTAGTTTGGGAGCATTGTAAGCCGGTTTTTGTTGATATTGACCCTAAAACCTTAAATATAGATCATTCCTTAATTGAAGCGGCCATTACGGAGAAAACAACAGGTATAGTTGCAACTCATGTTTATGGTAATCCTTGTGAGATAGACGAAATACAAAGAATAGCGGATAAGTACAACTTGCGCGTTCTCTATGATGCTGCGCACTGTTTTGGGACGAAGTATAAAGGAAAGTCGATTTTTAGTTATGGAGATGCTAGCGCACTTAGCTTACATGCAACGAAAATTTTCCATACAATAGAAGGTGGCGCTATATTCACTAAATCCCCTCAACTGTTAAAGAAAATTGCTTATATGCGTAATTTCGGATTTAGTAACGTAGACGAAGTGTATGACATCGGAATCAACGGCAAAAACTCGGAATTTCATGCTGCCATGGGGCTAGCCAATCTTCCTTATATTGATGAGATTATGAATTATCGAAAAACGCTTTATAGCTATTACGATCAAAATTTAAGTACCTTAGAAGCAAAAAGAATCGAAATCAACAAGGACTCAGAATTCAACTACGCATACTATCCCCTAATTTTTGATTCGGAAGAAACATTAACAAAAAATGTTGCGGAATTAAATAATAACCGGATTTTCCCCAGGCGATATTTTTACCCTTCGTTAGCGAATCTGCCATATGTAGGGTCTTCAAACACACCAATCGCAAATGATATAGCCAAGAGGGTACTTTGCTTACCACTTTATCATGAACTCTCGTTGGAAGAAGTCAATTTTGTATGTCGTATTTTGTTAAGAGTACAGAATAATTAAAGAAATCGATGTATAAATATTTATGTGAAAAAGAAAAGATATGAATCTACATATACTTGATGACGAGAAGTTCTTTGACCCTTTTGTCCAGAAGCTTGAAGCATTGGGACTGTTAGGTAATAACATTTTTGTGGTAAAAGAATGTGGCTCGCTAAAATATATAAAGCGGCAAGACCTGATTTATTGCAGAATGTGTGATTCTCGGCGGATCGGTAATACAAGACATTATGCAAAGGTCTTCATTCACTGTTTTACGCGAGATCTATTCGAATGGGTATATGATAATGATTTTCAGGAGCTAAATTGGATTATTTGGGGAAAAGACCTTTACCTAACCGAAGACCTATTTGAAAAGCAAACGAAACATATTGTAAAGAAGATTAAAGATCGACGTTCTGCCATTGAACTTCGTTTGACTCGTGCTCGACACTTTTTTCTCAATATTGACTTAAGCAAAGTTTATACAAAGGTGGCGAACGTTTTAACTTGGATAAAACCTGAATATGACTATGCAGTAACCCATATTAAGGGGTTAAAAGCTAATCATTTGGATTTTGCTTACATGTTTGAGTACGATGCCGAATTTATCGTAAGCCAATTTTTGTATAATCGTAATTTTAAACACAAGAAAATTAGTGATTTTAAGATCGTTCTTGGCAATTCGGGTGTTGCTTCCAATAATCATTTAGACGCGTTGGAAGAGTTAAGACAGCTCGGATTTGAAGAAATAGTTATTCCGTTAAGTTATGGTAACGAGAAATATATTAAGATCTTACAAAAAGAAATTGAAAGGAAGCCGTTATTAACAAAAATAACCTACCTTACTCAGTTTTTAACGCTACACGAGTATCTAACCGCTTTTTATAAGTCTGATATATTTGTTAGCAATTCGATTCGACCGCTTGGTATGGGCAACATTTGGATTGCACTTCTTTTGGGTAAGCTTGTTTTCATGAACCCAAAAAATCTTGTGTTCGATTTTTTAAAATCAATGGGACTTCAAGTCTTCGCTATTGGGGAGCTAGAAAGCGTAGAAGATATTGCGCAAACTATAGACGTAAAGGCCAATGTGGACATTGCTATCGATTTTTTATCGACAGCACGAATAGACGCAATGTATAGAAACCTTTTTAGTGCAACTGTAAGAAACACCTCAGAGCTACACCTATGTACATCTACATTATAAATAAATATACCAAATTAAGACTATGAAAACTAAATGCAAAAAGCCTTTGATGATTTTCGTAATGGCAATAATCGCGATTACCTCCGCTTGTACTAGTTCTAGAAAGTTGAAATACTTTCAGGATCTGCCCGAGGTAAAATCGGGAACAGAGTTCGCGATGATCAAATTTGAAGAGGTGAAGATCAAGCCAGATGATATTTTGAATATCCGTGTAAATACAGTAGATCAGGAAGCATCGGAAGCTATTAATAGTGGAAATACGTCAGTACCTGGAAATATTGTAGGAATTGGAACGAGTGTTAACAGTCAAATGGTCTTAGGGTACCTTGTTGGTCAAGATGGAACTGTTGAAATTCCTATTCTAGGCAAGATTGATCTTGCTGGTAGTACGCTTCTGCAAGCGAAGGAAAAAATCCGTGAAATCGCTTCTCAGTATTTTAAGGGCGCTACCGTTAGCCTGAGATTCTCTAATTTTAGGGTTTCTGTATTAGGTGAGGTTGGACGTCCTGGTACCTTTATCATTCCGAATCAACGTGTCTCGGTATTGGACGCTATCGCTTTTGCCGGTGATTTATCAGTGTATGGCCGCCGTTCCAATGTGCTTGTTGTGAGGAAAGATGATGAAGGAAAGGCAGTCGCGGTAAAGATGGATTTAACTTCTAAAGATGTTTTTAATTCACCATACTTCTATTTGAGGCAGAACGATATTGTATATGTTGAACCATCAAAAGCCAAGCTATTAAACGCAGACACTTCTCTTGTTAGATATTTAAGCTTATTAGCATCATTAGTATCGGTGGGTATACTGGTGTTTAGAAATTAATCTCCGTAAAAATTAGGATTATGAAAATGCAAGTAGATAGAGACAACGATAAAAAAATGTCAAGGTTTTTTAAACGCATGGCCAGCTTCTGGTACGTTTATCTTTTAGGAGTTTGTTTCTTTGTTTTGTTGGCATTCGCTTACTTGAAATATTCAACACCTCAATATTTGGTGTCCGGGGTTTTAATGTTAAAGGATCAAAAGAGTATGACGGAGAGTAAAGCTGTAACATCATTTGCAAATGATAACGGACTTTCTTTTCTGCTCAAGCCGACAGAGAACGTAATGAATGAAATGAAGGTGTTGTCTTCTAGAAGTTTAGCACTTGAGGTTGTAAAGGAATTAAATTTGAATATTAAAACGGGAATAAAAAACGGTCCTACATTTAAGGAACTTTTTGATAAAACTCCATTCAATGTATCTGTCAGCAAAATTATTGTCGATTCCGTTAAAGAACGAAACTTTGAAGTCGAAGTTTTGGAAGGTGAGAAGCTCCGTATTATAAGCGAAGATGAAAATTTTAACAAGGTAATTGCGGTCAATAATATCCTTAATACAAAACAATACAATATTGGCATTTCGAAGAAAGAATCGGCGGAATTGCGGATTGGAGAAAAGTATTGGATAAACATTATCTCGGAAAATGCGGCAGCCAACTCATTACTAAATAGTTTTAGTGTAGAGCTAACCGATAAAACTGCTACAACAGCCAACTTACAATTATTCTATCCTGATCCGAAACGGGGCGAGTTGATCCTTCAAACTATAATGAGTAGGTATATAAGTGATAATAAAGATAAAAAAATTAGGTTAGCGGATAGTATGTTGGTGTTTATTGACGACCGATTGAACTTGGTAGCATCTGAATTGACTGATGTCGAAAAGGAGTTGGAAGGATTTAGAAGCAGCAACCGAATTACCGACTTATCTGAGCAATCAAAAATGCTAGTTGGCAACGCGAATGAATATTATAACAGGTTGAAAGACCAGCAGGCTCAATTGAAAGTGATACGTCAACTAGAAGCTTACGTGCAAAATCCTTCGAATAGCCATATACCTAGTTCTACAGTAATCCAAAATGCTGCTTTTAATTCTTCTTTGAACCAGTATAATGTATTGTTGCAAGAATATGAAAAGAAGAAATTATCATATACAGATTCGAACCCCGTAATCATCAACCTTACACAACAGATCAAATCAGAAAGAAATAATCTACTTCAGAACATAGCGTCTTACAAAAAGGAATTGCAAGTGACAAATGAAGAGTTGGGACGGGTAAATAGCGGGTTTAATAGCCAAATAAGCCAAGTTCCAGCCAAGGAAAGGCAGTTTGTTAACTACAGTCGTCAGCAGGAACTTAAACAACAACTCTATGTATATCTATTACAGAAGCGTGAAGAAGCTAATATTGCAAAATCATCTAACGCGGAGCTCGCCAACATAGTTGATGATGCAAAAAGCAGCGAAGGCCCTGTAAAACCCATGCCTTCTGTCATCTATTTAATGGCAACTATGATGGGGCTGATTGTGCCTTTTGGCTTTCTAAATTTGAGAGAATTAACACGTACAAAAATCCAATCTGAATTTGATTTTGAGCGGTATAGTGATGTTGAAATTATCGGAAAGATTGGACATAGTGCTTCCGAACAACAACATGTGGTGGGATCAGGAGCTAGAAACTCAGCACTCTCAGAAGGGTTTAGGAGCTTGCGAGCCAACCTGTACTACGCCTTGCAGTCTAAGCAGTCCAAAACTATAATGGTCACTTCTACTATCAAGGGAGAGGGCAAAAGCTTTATGTCTCTCAATCTAGGTCTTTCTCTTTCATTAACTGGGAAAAGGGTGGTTTTTGTTGAACTTGACTTGCGACAACCTAAGTTGGCAGCGATGATGGGTATTAACGAGCCTGTAGCGGGATTTTCGGAAGTAATTTCAGGCCGTTTAGAGGTGGAAGATTGTATTGTGCAAAGTCCACTTAGCCCGTCATGTTTTCTGTTAAGCGCTGGCATTTCAATCGAGAACCCTGCGGAACTAATTCTTGATGAAAAGGTTGAAGCTTTGTTCGACAAGTTAAAGCATCGATTCGATTACGTCGTTGTTGATTCACCTCCAGTTGGGTTAGTGTCAGATGCTTTTATAATCCAACAATATGTTGAGATGACGGCCTATGTGTGCCGGCATAATTATACTAAAAAAGATCAGTTCGATTTTATTAATGAATTAAATAAAAAGAATCGGCTCAAAAATATGTATTTGATAGTTAATGATATTAATGTAAACAGCTCAGCGTACTATAGCTATGGATATGGATATGGTTACGAAGATACGTTAGAGAGAAAGAACTGGAGAAAACGATTGAAGCTTTAAAGTATGAAAAATGAAAATTTTCCTTTAGAACTTAGTTCTTATGAAGGAGTGGTAAATGAAACATACGGTGTGATGCCATTTTACAGAAGTAGTATCAATTTTGCCGTTTTGTTCTTTCCAATAACATCATTTTTACTTATCCCCTCTGTACAAGGCACAACCATCATAAGTGTACTTATAGCGATTCTTTTTGGGGTTGTATGTGCGTTTCCTGCAGGGAATCAAAAAAAAATGGTCTTAAGAGATTTAAGCGTTTTCTTTTTGATTTATATCTGCTTTAGTATAATCTCTCAATTTCTTAATCTGATCTATGAGTTAAAATTAGATGAGCGAATCGTGCTAATAAATCAGGGTATGTTTTTGGATTACTTTTATCGACCTTCCCATTTGACACAATCTCTCTATTTAATGATCTCAGTTATAATTTATTTGCTGGTTAAATATTACGCCGATCATTCCATTATAGATTATATTTATTGGGCCTTACGTATTTTATGCTTTTACGCGATTTATGAAGTGATCTTTTATATGATAACGGGTAGCCCTGGAGATTTCGTGACCAATAGAAAGTTTGGAGAAACCTCTGCATCTTTGTTTCAAACAACTACTATTGCTGGTATGAGATTTCAGAGGATGAAAGGATATACAGGCGAACCATCAATGTTCACCTTTACTATACAACCTTTTTGGGTGCTAAGTTACGCCTTACGGAGAAAGTTTGATTCTGTGTTATTACTTGTTTGTTTAATTTTTACTTTTTCTACTACCGCATACTTTTCAATCATTGTTTTTTTTATTGCTTGGTTCGTTTACAGAAAACGCTACAAACAAATTTTTTACGTAATGATTGTCGTACTCGCGGTGTTGGCAATACTACAACTGGACGCATTTCGCAGTACATTTGATGCACTTTACGACAGCGTGTTTGGGAATAAGCTCAGCGGCGATAGTAGTTCGTCGCAAGATAGGGGTGGTAAGTTCTCTTATCATCTTGCTTACTGGACCGGGTTACATTTTCCACATAAACTCTTTGGAATAGGATTTGGATATATTCGATCAACGGACTTTATTACAACGATACTTGTAAATAATGGTATCATAGGCTTCCTGGTGTTTTCCTTCTTTATATTGAAGCATACGCGTATTTTTATTCTTCAGCGGGATGTGGCTTTTTGTTATAGTATAGGGCTGTTAATTCTCTATTTTAATTTGATGGCAACGGTCCCTGAGTTTATGTACCCTTCTTTTTGGATTTTTCTAGCGCTAGGCTATATATTGAAAGTTTATTATAAAAACAAATCGGATGCTGTATTTTGAGAAACTCCTTGGGCTTATATTTCTGATATTCTTTTTATCATCGAGTAACCGTGTTAACGGGCAGACAAAGGAAAACAGAGTATTTATTTGGGGAATAAATGGGCATCCTTTTACGCAACAGGCATATAACAAACGTACCTGGGCAGAACAACTTTCATTTTTGAAAGATCTGAAGGTGGATTATTACCGGATTGATGTGCCTTTAGCGAATACAGGGCGATCGAAAAACGAAGCCGCATTTTACGCATTTGTAAGACAACTAAAGTCCATCAATGTGAAACCGATGCCAGCCGTTTTTCCAAGGATTGATACTACTGTAATTGACTCATTGAACACCTATAATTTGTATTATGAACAAGGGAAAACATTTGCAAAAGAATATGGAGACCTAATAGATGTTGTGGAAGTAGGAAACGAGTGGGAAACAAAATTGATAAAAAGCAGAAAGCTTGATGGAACAAGAGCCTCTCACTATGACCTAGTAAAGGCGAAGAAGCGGATGTGGTTGCTGCAAGGGTTTATTAACGGTATGAAGACAGTTAAATCATCTTTACGTGTAAGTATCTCTTTGGGTTGGACGCATTGGTATTATCTAGAGTTGTTAGAAAAGCATCATGTCAACTACGATATTATTGGGTATCACTGGTATTCAGACATGGGGGATATTACAAATGCTAGAAAGCCTTACGGTGATTTTTTGCCGACGCTTAAAGAAAAATATAGAAAGGAAATTTGGGTTACTGAGTTTAATACTCATGCGGGAACAGTAAAGCATTCGTTTGCGTCTCAAAAAGACTATATAGCGAAAAGTATAGAGCGAATTTTGAAGCATAAAGTAATTAGTGGTTTATTTATTTATGAGTTATTCGATCAACCTGCGCTAAAGCCAAGATATCCAGATGAACCGAATTATGGTTTGATATACATGGAAGGAAATCAACGTCGTTTAAAACCTGCTTATTTAATTTTTAGACAATTTATAGCTTCGACGAAATAATAACTAATTTTATTTCTCTCATAATTCATGACAATATATATTAATGGTAAATACCTTACACAGCGACTTACGGGTGTGCAGCGCTACGCTTTTGAGATTACAAAAGCGTTAGTATCACTAGAGGTAGATGTTAAAGTAATTATTCCCTCTTTCTTGGAAACTACTGAAATTGATCTGCCGGGGCATGTATTGTTACCTCTAGACGGATGTAAAAGCATAATACTTTGGGAACAGCTAACTATTGCACGGTTTTTAAAAAACAAAAATGACTATATTTTATTGAACCTTTGTAATATAGGCACTCTTTTTAACAAAAATCAAGTGCTTTGTATTCACGACATGACATATAGGGTAGATCCTAAATGGTTTAGTTGGGCGTTTAGCAAATATTATCAATTTATGATACCAAAACTGGTAAGGATAGCAAGGGAGATTGTAACCGTTAGTGAATTTTCCAAAAAGGAAATAGCCGATCACCTTGATGTGAGTAAGGATCGTATTACAGTAATTTATAATGCACCATCGAATGATTTTGTATATAGCAGTGTCGAAAATATAGTATGTAACAAAGAAGACTTCTTTTTGTTTGTAGGGTCTATGCATCCCAGGAAGAATATAAATCTATTAATTAAATTATTTTCTTTGGAAGAGTTCAGAAATCAGAGACTGGTCGTTGTTGGAGCTAAATCGAAAGAGTTTGCAGAAGTGGATTTCGATTTGCCTACAAATGTTGAGGTATTTGATAAATGCAATGATAGTCAGTTAGCAAGTTTATACCTTCGAGCAAAGGCACTATTGAATCCGTCGATATATGAGGGTTTTGGAATACCGATAGTCGAAGCAATGGCTAGCGGATGTCCTTTGATAATATCTGATATACAAGTTTTTAAAGAAATAGCTGGGGATGGTGCTATTTATTTTAATCCAAACTCTTTAATGAGTTTAAAAAATGCTTTTAATACTTTTTTAAGTAAATCTCAAGAAGAGGTAACCCATATTATTCAATCTAATTTTACACGTAGTAAAGAGTTTACTTGGGAGCGTTCGGCAAAAAAATTATTGGATCTTATAAATAAATCGCAATGGGTTGGATAAAAGAGACAGGACGAGATCTTCGACAGCTGAAAAAAGTTTATGAAATCAATTATTTGCTGGCAGTGTTAGCGAATCGTGGCTTTCACGCACTTTTTGTATATAGATTAAGCAACTGGTTGTATAAAATAAAGATCCCATTACTACCTTTAATATTAACAAGATGCATCCAAATACTTTATGGTATAGATATCGATTACCGATCGTCCATCAGCGGCGGGATTGTGATCATACATGGAGTGGGGTTAGTAATCGGAGAAGGAGTTGTTATTGAGGAGGGCGTGACCCTGTACCATGGGGTTACCTTAGGTAGAAAGAGACAAGGAAAGGTAGTGCCAAATGATGATGGGTTTCCCTCCGTTGAAGCAAACAGTGTAATAGGTGCCGGTGCCAAGTTAATCGGTCCGATAAAAATCGGTAGAGGGAGTTTGGTTGGGCCAAATTGTGTCCTTACTCAAAGTATTGATGCAGAAACTCTGGTGAAAATAAGTCAACAAAGTTATATATTAAAAAATATTCGATCAACTTCAACTAGTTAAGGGTCAAGAAATAAAGTCGACAATCCTATTTGAATAAGGAAAACTTTGATGTTTTAATATCATCACAACTATTACCCTAGTCATTAGTTCGCTTAAATCTTGAATCTTTATAAAGAAGATTTTTAGTCAAATTACAGACCGCAAACATTACTATATATGAAATTAGCAATTGTTCAAGACGATATTGTTCGAAGAGGGGGGGCCGAGCAGGTAGCCTTAAGTTTTCATCAGGCTTTTCCAGATGCACCGGTTTATACACTTGCATATGATCCTCACGCTACATATGAAGAATTTAAACAAGTGAACATTAAAACAAGTTGGTTTGGTAAGCTTGTGAGAAATGAGGACACGATGAAAAAGCTCTTTTTCCCTTTTGGAGTTTGGGCAATGAGACAGTTAGATCTAACTGCCTATGATGTTATACTTCAATCTACGACACATTGCGCTAAGTATATCAAAACAAGAAGTGATGCATTGATCATTACGTACTGCCATACGCCATTTCGCTTAGTTTGGCGATCAGAAACCTACGAGCAGGTGAGAAATGCGTCGTTCTTAAAGAGAATAGCGTTTCAATATGTTATTAATCGTTTGCGAAAAATTGATTTAAAATCTGCGAGAAGGACTGATTGGTTTGTTACAAACTCTAGCGAAGTTGTACCCAGAATTGAACAGGCTTATCATCCTAAGCAACCAATTAGCGTTATTAATCCATCAGTTAAATGCAAAAATTTTTATGTGGATGAAAATCCTGAAGATTATTTTTTGGTTGTCTCCCGATTTGAGCCTTATAAAAAGGTTGACTTAGTGATTGAGGCATTTAATCAAATGCCTGATAAAAAGCTATTGATAGTGGGAAAAGGAACAAAGGAAAATGAATTACGCTCTATGGCAGGACCTAATATTCAATTTCTTAAATCACTAAGCGCTGATGCATTAGCAACGGTTTTTGCGAGATGCAAAGCACTGATATTTCCGCAGCTTGAAGATTATGGTATAACACCTCTTGAAGCAAGTGCTTCAGGCAGACCTGTAATTGCTTATGGTAGTGGGGGCGTACTCGATACTATGATACCGGTTAGTGATATTTCAAGCGCTGAGAGATCGACGGCTCTATTTTTCAACACACAAACAACCGAAGCGATTATACATGCCGTGAGTATATTTGACAACTTTGCTTTTAATTCGGCCTTTATCAGGAAACATGCTGAATCATTTGATGAAGAACAATTTGTAATGAAGATAAAAAAGTTTGTAATTGAAAAGCATAAAGAGCATTGCGAAGCTA
Organism: Olivibacter sp. LS-1; assembly: GCF_008245145.1. Lineage (GTDB taxonomy): Bacteria > Bacteroidota > Bacteroidia > Sphingobacteriales > Sphingobacteriaceae > Olivibacter > Olivibacter oleidegradans. The sequence goes on from NZ_CP041643.1 coordinate 1,758,537, forward strand.
AGGTATTCGACTTTGTGAATTAATTCAAAGAGCTCGAGGTGATTATATATTTAGCGTAAAATTAATATAAAAGTTGTGAGAATACTTTTGGTGAATACGTTTTATTATCCGAAGCTCATTGGAGGAGCTGAGGTTTCAGTTCAGTTACTTGCTGAGGGGTTGAAAGAACAGAAGCACGAGGTATTTGTAATAACACTGGGTGCTAAGGATGAAGTGGTGAAATTAAATGGTGTGGTTATAATACGGTTGAAAGAGAGAAATATTTTCTCCCCCTATTCAGGTATAAAGAGAAATCTCATTCAAAAAATAATCTGGTTCTTTATTGACTCGGGAAACCCTTTTTATAATTCCAAATTGGGGAAAATTTTAAAAAGAATTAAGCCAGATATCATTCACACAAATAATATTCAAGGCTTTTCGCCGCATATTTGGAAAACGTTTAAGAATATGGGATTTCCTGTCGTTCATACGATGCGTGACTACTATCTGCTCTGCCACCGCTGTAATATGCACAACAAGCTAGCAAATTGCGAAACATTATGTACGCCTTGCGCTTTTACCCATTATATCAAAAAGAGATATATGGATTATCCGGATGTATTTGTGGGAATATCCAAATTTATTGTCAATAAACACCGAATTTTTGGTGATTTCTCGAAAATGAAACATGCTAAAGTGGTATACAACGCTGTTGATATGCCAAAATCGACCCTTATAAAGGCTGCAAACGAGAAGGTCGTTTTTGGATTTATGGGTAGAATAGCGGAAGATAAGGGGGTCAGTTACCTGGTTGAACAATTACGAATCGTACATGCTAAGTTCCCAGATAGCTTTTCTTTGGTGTTAGCAGGGAAAGGGGATGATCTTTATCTGAACATTATTAAAGAAAAGCTTGACGGTATAATCTGTCATTTTGTTGGCGTAGTAAGTCCTACGGAATTTTACAAGCAAATAGATGTATCCATCGTGCCATCAATTTGGGAGGAGCCCTTTGGTAGGGTTGCGATTGAATCTTTAGCTCATAGCGTGCCAGTTTGTATGTCAAGTAAAGGAGGGTTGCCCGAAATCTTTAACGGCGAATGCGCATGGCTTTTCAATCCCGAAAATGACGAGTTATCGGAAATTTTATTAGAAATAATAGACAATAGGGAGTTGATAGAACAGAAAGGCAAGCTCTCGAAAAAACATGTTGTTCGATTTAACAATGAAAATAATATCACAAACTATCTGCGTCTATATAGTCAAGTAACCAATAAAGAGGATTTACTTCATAAGGATAATCATGATGATATGCACCTTATAGTCTAGCATTTTCCTATGGTGTAAAAAAATAGAGGCCCCTTTTAGAGAGCCTCTACTTAGCAGTGATCAACAGTCTTAAATACTAATAAAAAAATGGCTATCTAGCGAAAGATTTCGCACGGTACTCGGTATATTGTTTAGCCCATTTAAAAATGCCGTAATTAGCTTCCAGTCCGGTCCCTTTTTGTGGTTCGTCGAATAATTGGTAAATGATGGCAGCGCGGACTTGCGGATTATTCCTGCATTTAGCAATGAATGAATCGAGAAAAGCTTTCTGCTCAGCTTCTGAGCGAGTGCCGGTTTTGTTCCGGACACCGACTTCTAGGAACCATATCGGTTTATTAAACTTAGACGATAAAAATTGTGTAATGTCACTGATGTTATGGTTTTTTAAAGCTAAGGACTCCATTTCATCGTACCAATGATATCCAACAATGTCAAATTTAACTCCATGGCGTTCGAGCATGAGAAGGTACTGATAGTGCATCCAGTTGGCGTTAATTATGGTTTTCGCATTTGGATCTTTGGATTTGATACCATCGTTCATCCCTTTTAAATAAGCGGCGACTACTTTGAACTTTTTTTGATCATAATGCGATACTGACGCTCCAGAGAGTGACCCCGATAGAAGGCACCTTAATTCCATTTCGTTTCCGATATTATAATAGGTGAAATCATTCCCATATCGACGGGCAAAACGATCGCCAAGAACACGTCCTCGTTCGTAGGATTGACGCTCAGAGAGATTTATGTCAAAATCTCTTGGATAAAGCATAGGTAGTAACGTAACTCCCGCAGCGTCAGCGGCTTCTTTAAGCGGTTTATACAAATGAGGTACTGTTATATAGCCGTTATCTAATTGAGATTGCACATCAATTCGATAAATGTTCATGCCCATACCTTTTAACAGATTAATTTGAGTTTTCGCGGGTACACTTGTGTAGGGTTTGGTGCCCAGGGGATGACCGTTTACTCCGTAAAAAAAAGTTGACGAACTTTTCCCCGATGTGGACATAGTAGCTGAAGGACCTTCAGTTAGTTGCGTTTCTTCTATTAAATCTTGTTTTGAACATGCGGCAGCCAGTAACAGCGCACTTGCGGTTGAGAAAATAAAAAAGAATTTTTTTTTCATTTAAGTGTTGAATTGTGTAATAATAACGAAACTGAGGCAAAAGAAAACACAACGGTTGGTTGTAAATTGTAAACTCCGCCAAAAGTGAGCGTTATTCGTTACGGTTGGATTAAAAAAATAACGTTGATCACTGCTTAATACTAACGGCTGTGTGCCAAAGAAATTGTACTGCTAGTGTAAATCTGACACGCAAAGATAGATAAAATTTTCTAATTGATAAGTTTTTAAGTATATAAATCGGAAAAATGCCTTAGAATAGGCGTGACTAAACAGTATATAACTCATATAAATCAATCATTTCAAATAAAAGCAATGAAAAAAGAAAGAGTATTAATCACCGGAGCTGCTGGTTTTTTAGGGTCTCATTTATGCGATAGATTCACCCAAGAAGGATTCCACGTCATTGGTATGGATAACCTGATAACAGGCGCCTTGGCTAACGTAGAACATTTGTTTAAATTACCAAACTTCGAATTTCATCATCACGATGTTTCTAATTTCGTACATGTTCCTGGAAAACTCGATTACATTCTCCATTTTGCGTCGCCAGCAAGTCCCATAGATTATCTCAAGATTCCTATACAAACTTTGAAAGTTAGTTCTTTAGGGACTCATAATCTTCTTGGTTTGGCTATGGAAAAAAAAGCCAGAATTCTAGTTGCTTCTACGTCAGAGATATACGGTGATCCTTTAGTTAATCCGCAACCTGAGGAGTATTGGGGGAATGTCAATCCTGTTGGACCTCGAGGTGTCTATGATGAAGCGAAAAGATTCCAGGAAGCGATTACCATGGCCTATCATACTTTCCATGGTTTGGAAACGAGAATAGTGCGAATTTTTAATACCTATGGTCCTAGAATGCGGCTAAATGATGGGCGAGTTTTGCCAACTTTTATTGGGCAAGCATTAAGGGGAGAGGATTTGACCGTTTTCGGCGATGGTTCACAGACGCGTTCTTTTTGTTTTGTGGATGATCTAGTAGATGGAATTTACCGACTACTTTTAAGTGATTACGCACTTCCTTTGAATATCGGTAATCCAGATGAAATTACTATCCGTGAATTTGGAGAAGAAATTTTACGTCTGACTGGTGCGAATCAAAAACTGATATGTAAGCCACTACCAACAGATGACCCTAAACAAAGACGTCCTGATATAACAAAGGCGAAAGAAATATTGGGTTGGCAACCTAAAGTATCAAGATCTGAAGGATTAAAAATTACATACGAGTACTTTAAGCAGATAAAAGATAAAAATCAGCAATTTAAAGATTTTACTCACTTTAATAAACATACAATTTCAGTGAGGTGACGTGAAGGATTTCTCTTTTTTTTACATAGAATATTCTCATGTTTTAAGGTTTTTTCACACTTCTGCTTTCCTTATACGATAATCCACAATAGCGTAACATGTGCTGAGAAGATACGCTAATCGATCTCGATTAGCGATATCTTTGCTTTGTCATTCAACTATGTGTTTTATATGAGCTGTTGTTTATGAGGGCGCTTTTGGGAAATAGCTTTTGGTATTAATAATAATTTCTCTAACACACAAAACATGAACATACTTTTAACGAACACATTTTCTACAGCTAAAATAACAGATGCAAATGGTATAAAAGAGAAAGATACTTGGAATCACTATATTAAAGAGAGTACCGAATTCGACTTTTATCATACGCATGACTATCATTTAATGGACCATGGAGGTGATCCTTTTATTTTTGTTTACCAGGAAGGTAGTCGATTTCTGAGCTTACCTTTTATTAAACGCAAAATCGAACAAACACCATATTTCGATTGTACATCGGTTTACGGTTATACTGGTGCGCTAACCAACATAGATAGAACTAATTTTGTAGACGATGGCTTTATCGATAGGTTTTCAGATGCACTTAAAAAATTCCTGCTAAAAGAAAATATCATTTGCTGTTTTAGTGTGCTTCATCCGTTATTTGATCAAAAAGCAATTTTTAAAAGTATTAAAGATGGGCAATTATTAGACGTTGGGCAGACTGTTGCTATTAATCTTCAAACTTCACTAGAGGAACAACGATCAAAATATCGGCGCCCCATACGGATGAAAGTTAGCCAGTTGAGACGCAAAGGCTACGAGGTGCATCGGGCAGATTCTGAATTACAATTAAGAGAGTTTATCACGATTTATCGAGAGAATATGATAAAGGTGGGTGCGTCTGAAAAGTATTTTTTTGAAGATGAATACTTCGAACGTTTTATGCATGCTACAGATTATCAAACAGAGTTACTGCTGGCATGCTATGAGAATAAAATAGTGGCTGGAGCGATGGTAGTATTAACAAACGACATTATGCAACTTCATTTAGCTGGAACTAGGAGTGAATTCTTTTCGGAGTCGCCAATGAAGCTAATCTTTGATGAAGCTACGCTACTGGGCAGAGCTAGAGATGCTCGGCTTCTGCATCTTGGCAGTGGAGTAGGTGGAAAAGCCGACTCCCTTTTTCATTTTAAAATAGGTTTTTCTGATAACCTATTCGACTTTACGACATGGCAGTTTATCGCTAATGAAACGATTTACAATGAATTGGTTCAGAATAAAATTGAGAGAGGATTAACTCCGAATCCGCTCTATTTTCCGTTATATCGATCTTGTTAATATTTACCTCATCTATCTACTATGAAAACACGTTATTTATACTTATTGATTTTTATTCTCGCTGTAAGCGATCTTTTAATAGTAAACGTCAGTTACCTTGGCACTTTCTATTATTTTGTGGCAGATGATTCTCGCTTGCAAGGAATTTATATGGACGGATTGATTGTGAGCAATTTAATTTGGCTTGTATCATCCTTCTTTTGCAAGTTGTATACTGAGAAGACGGTCCGTCGAATTGATTTTATTTATTCAGCCACCTTAAAAAGCTTTTTATTGCATTTTGCCTTATTTGCCTGTTATACGGCTTTTTTCAAAGAAAAAGCGATTTCTCGCGAATTTCTGCTGGTTATGTATATAGGTTTGTCGCTGTGTCTCTTTGTCAGTCGTTTTTTGGGAACCTTTTTTGAAAACAGACTTTTACGGTATTTTAAGGCAAGCAGGCCGGTCGCGGTGTTGGGAATGAACAAAATGGGACTTCGTTTAGCGGCCTTTTTTGAACAAAAAAAGAATCAGTATGAATTCAATGGCTTCCTAGATGATAGTGAGGAGCTCAGTATTGGCGAGGACGGACGGCTACTGCCTATGGTTTGTCAGCAAATAGAAGTTGCCGCCAAAAGCGGTATTCAAGAGGTATACGTACCCCTTACTCCTGAAAATATGGCGAATGCAAATGTCTTGTTGCGGGAAGGTGAGCGGCAGTGCGTCCGTATGAAATTTGTCCCTGATTTAACTGGAACGCTTGTTACACCATTTAAGTTGAGTTATATGGAAGAATTCCCAGTGATTAGCATGCGGCATGATCCTTTGGAAGAAATTGAGAATCGATTTAAAAAACGTATTTTTGATATTGTTTTTAGTCTATTGGCAATTGTTTTTGTCTTGAGCTGGTTATATCCTATCATCGGACTTATTATTAAGATTCAAAGTCCAGGACCTATTCTTTTTAAGCAAAAGCGTGACGGGCGCAATAATCAGACATTTTACTGTTATAAATTCAGGAGTATGAAGGTCAATAATGAGAGCGATACTCGTCAGGCTACTAAGAATGATGACCGGATTACACCAATTGGTCGCTTCATTAGAAGAACTAGCCTTGACGAACTACCTCAGTTCTTCAACGTATTGTTTGGAGATATGAGTGTAGTAGGACCAAGACCTCATCCACTTTCTCTTACAAAGCAGTATCGTGAAATAATTGATCAGTACATGGTAAGGCATTTTTTGAAGTCAGGGATTACGGGCTGGGCGCAAGTGAACGGTTTTAGAGGCGAAACTAAGGATCCCGAGCTCATGAGAAAACGCGTAGAGTACGACGTTTGGTATTTAGAAAATTGGTCTATTTGGCTTGATGTCAGAATTATTTTGCAAACTGTAATCAATATGATTAAAGGCGAGGAAAATGCTTATTAATACGCATCATTCTTCAGTTCATTGAGATACATTCTACAGAAAAGCCGGTTTATCTAAAAGCCGGCTTTTTTCTGTAGAAAATGTACGGATAAATTTGTTGTTCAATTTAAATCCGAAACATTTAACTCAGATGATTGAAGTACCATATGCTCATTTCTCTTGAGATACTACAGCGTCATTTCAGGAATATTAATATAGTAAATAAAATAGAACCCGCTTACTATATTACTATAATTTCTTTCTCAATATATTAAACATTGAATTTTTGGCTAACTTGTTTAATAAAATGCCCCTAGCAACATGTTGCTAGGGGCTAATGCATTTCTACTTAGAATAGCTGTTTCGGTAAGCGATTAATCTCTACAAGGACAATGTAATTCAATACTCCCTTGGCGGCTAGCCGCTGTTTTCGTCTCTCCGTTCTCTTTATACTGTATATCGGAATTGTCAGTCGATACAATAGACCAGCTCATCGTCTTTTCAGTGAATGCGGTCACTTCATATTTGTCTAACTTTCCCGAGTCCCAGGTAATATTTACATAGTCTTTTTTATCCTCTCGCGAAATATTCCAAGCTCCTGAAGTCAGCTTATTCGTAAACTTGTCTAGTCGTGTCACCCGATGATCGTCCGGAGTTGCCTCGTTAGGTCTAAAGTTATACTGTATACTTTTATTTCTAAAATCTTCGTATACTTTACTGCTTTGATAGACAGTGGTTCCATCACTCGCTTTGTACTCGTATTTTTCCGAAACGGTATTCCATACCGTGCGGATAAGCGTTTGATCGATGGTTTTCGGGATTTCTACTCCAGGATCCTCTGTTTTATCACATGATAAAATGAATAATACCAATGGTAAAAGTAAAATGCGCTTTGACATAATAATAGATGTTTTTAATAATTTAATTACTCTCCAAATTTCGCAAGTATATCCTAAGAAAATGGGCGTAAAAGCGGATTGTATAAGGAAATAGGAAATTTTGGGTATGAAAATATGGGAATTAATAAAGTACTTGTTGGGCACTGTGTTGCACTTGTGCTTAAAATGGGAAAATAGAGCCATACATTTGAAGTATTTTTCCTATTATAGTGATAGTTTATTTTTTGTGTTATATCTTTAAAGAAAAAAATCAAAGGTATTTGAAAGATTGGTCGAGACGGGCAAAAACCACATTTGTTAATCTTTAGAAATCTTCAATAGATGGAACGAGATTTGTTAGTTAAGCAACGTATTTTATTTAAAAGGTGGTAAACATATGATGAAAGGAACTATCGGTATAGTTGACGATCAACAATTGTTCTTGAAAACTGTAGGTATGTTTGTCAATACCTTCCCGGATTTTGAAGTGATATTATATGCATCTAATGGACCCGACTTATTACAGAAGCTAAAATCTCAGAACCCCTTACCTGACATTCTGTTGATTGACGTTAACATGCCTGAAATGGAAGGAGCTGAGATTGTTTCAACGATTAGGAAGACATATCCAAGTATTAAGATGGCAGCACTCTCCATGATGGAGGATTCGCAAAACGTAATTAGGATGATTAAGGCAGGGTGTTGTGCTTATCTTTTGAAAAATATGAATCCCAATGAACTGGAATTGGCATTAAAGGAAATTTTACTACGGGGATTTTATAATACCTATGTGACAAATATGTGTTATCAGGAGATGTTTAATAAGGACTCTATAGATTTGAAAGATAGAGAGCGTGAGTTTTTAGAACTAGCATGTAGTGACTTAACCTATCAACAAATAGCGTCGAAAATGTTTTTGTCAATCAAGACGATCGACGGCTATCGAGCAGCTCTTTTTGAAAAGTTCCAGGTTAAAAGTAGAGTAGGTCTCGTATTGGAAGCTATCCGGCAGAACGTTATATCTGTATAATTAGCCAGCCGTACGTATAGGATTTTTCCTGTTTGATTTTACGGCTTTTCCCTTAATATAACTAAAATAATAATTGTTAATTTGTGCGGCAAATTAACGCGTTAATGAAGATGAAACCAACGTGTTTCAGTGTGTGGAACGTGTTTTTTTAAGTTTGGTGCCATTTAAGGTCATTATCGCGGAGTTGATTGTTCTTTGATTTGCAGATTGGTCGTTAATTTCTCGAGGGAATGGAGGATGTCTTGCATTGTTAAAACTTCCGAACGGATACTTCGGATTTCAGCTGCTGTATTTAGCATGGTTTCCTTCCGGTATGAAGATGTCGTTGATAATGTCGAAATGGTTGATAGATCTATATCAGACAATTTAGTGCCGTCTTGCGGAGATGAAACTTTGATGTCGCTCCCGAGATCAGTAAAGGGTTGGTGTTCCAGATTGTTTTCTACTCGTGCTATGTAACCGTTGGCAAACACTTCTAAGGACACGGATATGTTATTATAAATACCATCATAAATGCCTTCGATAGAGTTTTGTTTATTCTCTGCGTACATCGTCCTGCAGAATCCCAATCCAATTAAACCATTTCTAATACTGATCATAAAAAAAATACCTATTGCAAATATAAAATATCTTTATTCGCATTAATCGATATGAAGAATATTTTAATATTTTGTGTATCGATAACTGTGCCAATTGCCAATGAAGAAATAAAGGAAGATTGTATTTTGTATAAGATCGATCTGTATATTGATAAATGGCATGATTCTTTGTGATTTAAATTGCTTAAGTTTGACATTAAAAAGAACTTTTACGTCCAACCGTTATGAAGATTTACGTTTTTTTAGAATATTTTTAATGAAGGATTTGAGGATAAAACAAACACCAGGGAAATCTTTTATCGATCTGAAGCCTACAAAGGACGATCATATAAGGCAGAACAATTTGTTACTGTCGGTAAATGAATGGTCTGGTGAAGGAAGTAAAGTATGCAGTATATATTTGAATATCGAGCAAACGAGCGTGCTTTATGAATATTTGAAATCTTTTTTAGAAGAAAAGGGCGAGGTACTTGCTTACCACCATCAAGAAATAAAAGAAAAAAAGCGTATGTTGAATGATGTTTACGAAGAATCTAAAGACAGCGGCTTGATAACAAGCGGGCAGATCAATAACTTGAGTAAAATAGGAGTTCCGATTGTGTCGCTACTGGCAAAAGATCTTCAAGTCCCCGCGCACGAGATTATAGCAATAGCAGAAAGCAATCCGTTGCCCTTTGCTCTTTTGAACAAACATTTCCGAACTTGTTGGGAATCGGTTCTAACAGAACCTCTTCCTTCCAATTATTTGTTCTAAAAAATGAGTATAGAAAAAATGTCAACAAGCGAAGTGTTAAAATAAAAATTATAGTTGTTACATCTTTACTTGTGCAAATAACATTTCATAAAAATGGACAAAGAAATAAACCGAGTTGATCAGTATGAATGAAGAGATAAAAATTTTATACTTGGATGATGAAGTGAACAACTTGGTTGCATTTAAAGCATATTTTCGACTGGATTATCAGATTTTTGTTGCTGAAAATACAAACGAGGCACTTAAAATATTGGAAGAGCACCCTGATCTGCGAATTATATTTACAGATCAACGGATGCCGGACAAATTGGGTACAGATTTTCTGGATGAGATTCGAGTAATTTATCCGTTACCGGTTAGAATTCTGCTAACAGCTTATACGGACGATTTAAATACCGCAATAGATGCGATAAACAAAGGTAATGTTTATCGTTATGTGAAAAAGCCGTGGTCGGTTGAAGCAATTTCAGCTGTTATAACCGATGCCAATAGGTATTATTTAACGAACTCATTGCTATCTGTAAAGAACAGAGAATTAGAACAAGCTTATAACGAACTGGATAAATTTGCTCATAGTGTAAGCCATGATATCCGTGGGCCGTTAGCAGGCATAATGGCCGCTGCTCAGCTGGCACAAGATATAAGTGATCTTAGTGAAATTGGTGAACTTTTGCAAATAATAGTCAATTCTGCCGAAAAGCTTGATCGCTATATTTTGACAATACACGACTATTACAGTGTCCGGCGAGGTGAGTTTAATATCATGGATATCGACCTTAACACCTTAGCTGACGATCTGCGGGTAATGTATGAAGCTATTGCGAACGCGAAAGGCATCCGATTTACAATAACGATCAATAACTCGGATGTTTTTAGGTCGGATGAGGTTTCTGTAAAGTTAGTGTTGAATAACTTATTATCTAACGCCTTTAAATATCAAAAGAAGGATTACAATTACAAGTATGTGCACTTGGAAATGGGAGTAGAGCGAGGTGTTGCTACTTTTGTTGTAAAGGACTCCGGAATAGGTATTCCGGAAAAATATCTAGGCGAGATTTTTAAGTTGTTTTTTAGGGCTACTTTGCTCGAGGCTGGTAGCGGGCTCGGACTTTATAACGTTAAGAATATTTTAACGAAGTTAGGAGGGCAGATAATAGTGAACTCTGTTGAAAACGTTGGTACTGAGTTCGTTGTGGCCATTCCGACAAAGTGATTTAATGTTAGATGGAAAATTTGAATTGAATATTAATGTATTGTTAGATAAATGAAATATCCTTTTATAGTTATTGATGATAGTCCGATCGATTGTCTCATTGTAAAGAAAGTGATTGGTTTTAGTGGAAAGAGCTCGGACGTAAAGGTTTTTAATGACGCTACACTTGCCCTTCAATACATAGAAAGTAACGAAGAAAGCCTAAGCGCGTCTATTTCTTTTATAACATTGGATATTATGATGCCGATCATGAATGGTTTTGAGTTTTTAGATAAATTTATAGATCTGCCAAAATCAATTCAAGAGCGCTATAAAATCATTATTCTCTCCTTGTCTAATAATGAACATACAATAAAAAGATTGCAGAAATACAAGGTAATAGAGGCCATTGTAGAAAAGCCTATTACCATGGATAAATTCGCTGCGGTCATCGGGAAATTTCAAGAGTAACGAAGATCGTTCATCAGATCTTGCATTATCTATATAATATAGGTGCTATAAAATCATCAAATGGGAGAAACACGACAAGAGGCCGTCGGGAATAATTTTCGGCCTATTATTTTTAGAAGAAGGCATCTTGAGGATAGCAAAGAAATGGATAAGTTATTGGCAATTGAAGGAGCCGTACAAATAATCGATACCATTGATATGCAGTTAGCTGAATTGATCAAGATCGAAAATCCGTCAGAGGGTTTCGATGAAAAGAAGCTCAGAACATATATAGATGCTTATATATATCCATCTTCATCTTTTGATTTTGGCGCATGGGTTTATTATCCCTGGTTAAATAAAATTATACATTTATTGGATGAGCCTGAATTTGTAAAGGTTAGGACCAGCAGAAATATATATAAGATTAAGCCTGAAGAGATCAATGTGCTAAAGGAAAAGAAAGTAGGAATAGTTGGATTATCCGTTGGGCAAAGTATAGCATTGACTTTAGCAATGGAGCGGAGTTGCGGAGAGCTACGCTTGGCCGACTTCGATTCAATTGAATTAAGTAATATGAATCGTATCCGTGTTGGTGTACAGGATTTAGGACAGAGTAAGGTTATTACTGCTGCAAGACAAATCGCCGAGTTAGATCCGTATATCAAAGTGCTTTGTTTTACGGACGGTTTAGATACCGGCAATATGGACCAATTCTTACTCGAAGGAGGAAAACTAGACATGCTGGTTGAAGAATGCGATGGTATTGACATTAAAATTATTAGTCGACTGAAAGCAAGAGCATATGGTATACCGGTAATCATGGATACAAACGACAAGGGTATGTTGGATATAGAGCGGTTTGATTTAGAAAGAGACCGCCCCATTCTTCATGGACGACTTCAAAAAATAGAAGGTTATACCATTCAAGACATGGAAGTACAACTAAAAGAACTGGACCTTGAGCAAAAGATAGCGTATTTAGTGGATATAATAGGTTTTGAAAATGTTTCTGAAGCAATGAAACTATCACTCCATTATATGAAAAAAACCATCATTGGATGGCCACAGTTGGCCTCAGCTGTCACGTTGGGCGGCGCAATGGTTACTGATGTGGTAAGACGGGTGTTTCTTGATCAATTTAATGATTCAGGGCGGTATTTTGTTGATTTCGAAGAGTTAATTCATAACACTAAAGTTGATTAACTATGATCCATATACGAACTTTTAGAGCACCAGATGATCCGGAAGCATGCGAAAAGTTCATAATTGGACATAGAAAATTATTGGAAATTTTTGGCATTAGCCAGATTACTTCTAATCGGCAAGATTGGGTGGACGATAGGGATACTATTGTTATCTTAGTAGAAAATACGGAAACAAAAACGGTATATGGCGGTGCTCGCGTCCAAATGGCCAATAGTAAATATGCGCTGCCTATAGAAACTGCAATTGGAAGATATGATGCTAAAATATACGACCTAATACAACATGACCAAGCTCGTGGAGGAACTTGCGAAATTTGCGGATTGTGGAATTCAAGGGAAGTAGCTGGTATGGGAATCGGTAGTTATATTCTGTCGCGAGTTGGGGTCGCAATCACAAAGCAGCTGCCAGTTGTTAGTCTTTTTGTACTATGTGCACCTATTACAGTTAAAATGGGAATCCGATTGGGTTGTAAGGTAGAAAAGACGTTGGGGAACAATGGATTGTTCTACTATCCAAAAGATGATTTAATTGCGACCGTAATGCGTATGGAGGACATAAATGACCTGTCGTTAGCAACAGATCTGGAAAGGGAAAAAATTTTGTCTTTGCGAGACAGGCCCCACCAAGAAGTACTGGAGCGAGGCCCGAAAGGTGAGTATCCTGTCACTTATGATCTCGTTATTCCAAATTTTCCTTAGTCATGTAACATAAAAAAGACTGAAAGCAATGAAAAACGTTAGTATCTTTTCGAAATTCAGAACTTTTTTAATACCTCTTGTCGTGCTGTTATGCCTTTGCAAAATAGGTCATACCTTCCAGCACGACCGTATAGTCAGATTTAGTGATGCGAGTAGCGAACTTTTATTAAATCGTCATATTTCTATTTTTAAAGACGCTTCAAAGAAGCTGCCTATTAATTCCGTTAAGCAACAAAACTTTGCAGGTTATCCAAAAGACGGTATTATCAATTTAGGAGCAACAAAAGACAGGGTGTGGCTAAAATTTACCGTTCAAAATGATACCGACGATGAAGATTTATATTTATTATTGCAGCAAGCAACAATTGATGAAGCCATTTTATTCCTTGAACATTCGAATGGTGACGTTTTAATCGATACTTTAGGAAAATATAAACCATTTGAGGAAAGAGCGGTTTATGCGCCCGATTACATCTTTCCAATCAATGTGAAAAAGGCAAGTAACGCAACCATTTACCTCGGCGTTTCTTCAAACGATCAGATGCAGTTGCCTCTCTATATCGGCAGCAAGGAAGTCATCTCGACAAAAATGTCAACGAAAAACCTTTTGTTCGGATTGTATGCAGGGGCAGTGTTGATCATGATGCTGTATAATCTATTTATTGGCCTTTCTACACGCAACGGCAGTTATATCTATTATATTGTTTATATATTCACTGTAGGACTTACGCAGGCAATGTTTCAAGGATATGCTTATATGTATCTTTGGTCCAATAGCCCTTGGATGGCAAGTCGAAGTTCTATTATTATTCCCTTCCTTTCCGGTTTAGCCACGATCGCATTCATCAAGACTTTTCTACATACGAAAACAAATACCCCTAAACTCGATAAAGGAATTAACGTAATCGTTATTTGCTATTTCGTAGGTTTATTCATTGGCCTATTCGATGTTTTTCAGGGGGCCATCGTTTTGCAAACAATGGCCTCTTTGGGCATTATATATGTGATGTATGTCGTTAATCAGATCCGTAAAAAAGGATATAGACCGGCAGTTTTTTTTCTAATTGCTTTTACCTTGTTTTTTTCCTGTGTTATAGCGTTTGTTCTCCGTAATTTTAACCTAATTCCTTACAATGGATTCACCGCTTATATTCTAGAGATTGGTTCGATTGTAGAGATTTCATTACTTTCTTTTGCATTGGCTGATCGGATAAATTTCTATAGAAAAGAGAAGGAGGCATCGCAAGCGCAGGCGTTGCGAATATCACAAGAGAATGCGAGAATTATAAGGGAGCAAAATCTATTATTGGAAACGGAAGTTGATAAACGAACCAAAGATCTGAAAAGAACTAATGAGAGTTTAAATGAGGCCATGTACAATTTAAAGCAAGCTCAGGCTCATTTGGTTGAATCCGAAAAACTAGCTTCATTAGGTATGTTAACTGCAGGCATTGCTCACGAGATTAACAACCCAATAAACTTTGTAACCGGCAGTATAAAGCCTTTAAGTAGAGATGTGGATCAATTAATTGAGGCGCTGAAGGTTGTTGAGGAAATAGCATTCAAGGATATTCCCGAGGAGTCAAAGATTGCCGAGCTGGAGAGTTATAAAGAAGATATTGATTTAGCGTTCTTAAAAGAGGAGATTCAGTTATTATTAAAAGGGATACAAGAAGGGGCTTTTAGAACAGCGGAGATCGTAAAAAGCTTACGGGTTTTTTCAAGGGTGGACGAAGACGACTTAAAACTGGCAGATATTAATTTGGGACTTGAATCCACTTTAGTCATCTTAAACAGCATGTTTAAAGATAGGATCAACGTTAAAAGACATTACGATGAAATTCCATATGTGGAGTGTTTCCCGGGAAAGCTAAATCAGGTTTTCTTAAATTTGCTAACCAATGCCTTCCATGCCATTGACCAAAAATTCAAAGGAAAGCAAGGAGGGAAAATCACTATCAAAACGTACTATAAGGACGATTTGGTATATATTTCTATAAAAGATAATGGGGTAGGGATAAAAGAAGAGTTGAAAGATAAAATATTTGACCCCTTCTTTACAACCAAAGATGTAGGAGAGGGAACGGGATTAGGTCTTGCAATCGTTTCACAAACGGTGGCGAAGCACCATGGTAGTATCTCCCTGGTTACTGAAGAAGGTAAGGGATGTGAATTCATTATTAAGATACCCACAGTTCAACCAAATGATAATCAACTAAACAACGAAAATGTCCAATCAGGAGAGGAGTTTCTGTCGAAGTAAAAATTCCAATTGTTCATTGGTAATGGACAATAACTGATTCTCATCTTTCATCTTTTTCTTTTCCAAATATAACTGATAGGCTTTTTGAATTGTACTATCCAACTCTTCTTCATTCCAAGGTTTGGTGAGATAATGAAAAATCTTTCCCTTATTAATAGCATCAATAACAGCAGCCATATCCGTATAGCCGGTTAAAAGGATGCGAACGGGGTCGGGGTGTGTCTGTATGATCTGCTCGAGGAATTCAACACCGGTCATCCTAGGCATTCGCTGATCGGTTATGATAATATCAAACTCTAGATTCTTAAGTTTTTCAATCGCCTCTAAACCACCAATGGCTGTTTCAATTTTATATCTGGTTCTAAAAGTAGCTTTGAAAGAGATCAAATTGTGTTCCTCGTCGTCGACAAAAAGGATTCGAATTTTCTGCGGTTCCATAACAATCCATTTAATAAGTGTACCTTAACAATTCTTCTGCCAAGACGGCTCTAAAAAGAAAAAAATGCTGCAATTTCGAGTCGATTATATTTTATGTATCGATCAAGTGCTATGCATCACCGTTAACTTCGTTAAATGTAGAAAAATATAGTGTATTAACTCATGTTTTCCGAAAACGAGCAAAATAATTTTGAAAGAGCTATCTTGCAAGATTAAAAAGCAAATGTTGACAAATTATGGAGAAAATCAAAATTTTAGTGGTGGGTTGCGGTAATATGGGGGCTTCACATGCCAAAGCCTATCATTCGATGGATAAATTCGAGATTTGCGGATTGGTTTCCACCGGTAAAAGTAAAGAAGTGCTAAACCGGGAACTAGGTGGTTTGTATGAGCTATATGACAAATATGAAGAGGCCTTGCGTTTAGCAAAACCGGATGCTGTTTGCATAGCTACTTACCCCGATACGCACGAAGACTTTGCGATTAAGGCTTTTCAAGCAGGATGTCACGTTTTTATCGAGAAACCTTTAGCAGATACCATTGATGGAGCAGAAAGGGTAGTGGCTACAGCCAATAGATATAATAAAAAACTAGTTGTCGGTTATATTTTGCGCTATCATCCTTCTTGGGAGATGTTTATTGAGCAAGGGAGGAAGCTTGGTAAACCCTTGGTAATGCGCATGAATTTAAACCAGCAAAGCCACGGTTACATGTGGAAAGTACACCAAAATTTAATGAAAAGTTTAAGTCCTATTGTCGATTGCGGTGTGCATTATATTGATGTTATGTGCCAAATGACAGATGCGAGGCCTGTTCAAGTAAGTGCGATTGGCGCAAGGCTAACTCAGGACATTCCTCCGGATAATTACAATTATGGCCAGCTGCAAATTAAATTCGAAGACGGATCAGTAGGTTGGTATGAGGCGGGTTGGGGACCGATGATAAGCGAGACGGCCTTTTTCGTAAAAGATGTAATTGGGCCGAAAGGCTCTGTATCGATCGTTGCGAAGGAAGCATCAAAAACCGGAAAATCCGATGCCGTAGAGTCGCATACAAAGACCGAGTCTCTTAAAATACATAACGCTCAATTAGATACAGATTACAACTTTGTTCACAGAGATACTTTGGTTAATTTGGAAGATGAACCTGATCACCAAGAGTTGTGTAATAGGGAACAGCGATTTTTCTTGCAGGCTATACTTGAGGATTTAGATTTAACAAAAGCTAATATCGACGCCATCAATAGCTTACGGATTGCTTTGGCATGTGATGAATCCGTAAAAACAGGAAATATTGTCCGTATGTAAGGTGTATTCACGTACAAAGTTATTCCTTCATTTTATTATAATAAATGGTTTAGAGGTTTCCATAGATAATTTGAGAATAAATGTGATGTAAGGCAACATAAAATGTACGTTCGGGGAAGAATGGTTGGTAGGCGTCCTAAATAACTTTAATATTGTTCTCGCTGAAATAAGATTTTATTAACTAAAGCGGTGACAATATGTTGTTTAACTCCATCAGCTTTGCTGTTTTTCTACCAATTGTTTTCATTCTCTATTGGTTTGTTGTAAACAGGTCTCTTAAGCAACAAAATATACTTTTGTTGATCGCAAGTTATTATTTTTATAGTTGTTGGGACTGGCGCTTTTTGTTTTTACTTGCTTTTTCTACTTTTCTCGACTACTTCTCCGGCTTGGCAATTCATCGTGCCGAAAGTCAGAAAAGTAGAAAATTTTGGCTTATTTTAAGTATAGGAATCAATCTAGGCTTTCTCGCATTCTTCAAATATTATAATTTTTTTGTAGAGTCGTTCGCTGATCTCGTTGGCCAGTTTGGGTTTAATCCGAATATATCGACGTTGAACATTATTCTGCCTGTTGGCATCTCTTTTTACACCTTCCATGGATTATCTTACGTACTGGATATTTATAACAGAAAGATCGAACCTAGCACGAATTGGGTGCATTACTCGTTGTTTGTCAGTTTTTTTCCGCTCCTGGTAGCGGGGCCAATCGAAAGGGCCACGCATTTGTTGCCTCAAGTAGAGAGAAAGCGGAACTTTGATTATACGCGAGCTGTTGACGGATTGAGGCAAATTCTTTGGGGCTTTATTAAAAAAATCGTTATTGCGGATAATTGTGCGGAATATGCAAATATGATTTTCAACAATTCATCCGCTTACTCCAGTGGCGTGCTAATCATAGGCGCTGTTTTATTCGCATTTCAAATCTATGGCGATTTCTCTGGTTATTCTGATATTGCCTTAGGGGTGGCACGGCTGTTTGGTTTTGAACTTTTAAAGAACTTCAACTTCCCTTACTTTTCGAGAGATATTGCCGAATTTTGGCGCAGATGGCATATTTCCTTATCGTCATGGTTTAAGGATTATCTATATATACCCTTAGGAGGCAGTAGAGGAGGTCTATGGATGAGCATACGCAATACATTTATCATATTTTTAGTAAGTGGATTCTGGCACGGCGCGAATTGGACGTTTATAGTTTGGGGCGGATTGAATGCGCTCTTCATTATGCCGTCTATAATTTTCAGGACGAACCGGTCGAATCTCGATATTGTTGCTAAGGGACGTTTGTTCCCTAATTGGCGAGAATTGCTCCAGATAGCAACTACGTTTATTTTAACGGTGCTGGCGTGGATCTTTTTTCGAGCCGCAAGCCTCGATCATGCCTTTAGTTATATTGGCGGGATATTTTCACATGTTGGAGATGGATATATTCCTTTACAATCGAACGAGTTAAGAGGTACCTTCATTTGCTTCCTGCTCATTATACCATTTGTCATGATAGAATGGCTTGGGCGAGAACAGAATTATGCAATCGAAAAAATCGGCTTTATTTGGCCGAGAATCATAAGATGGTCTTTCTATTCTATCATGCTCTTTGTCATCTTGATGTATATGCAAACAGGAGGAACAGAGTTTATATATTTTCAATTTTAACATGAAAAAGTTCTTCATATCCTTAATTGCTTTTGCTGGAGTCGCATGCATTATTTGTTGCTTGGGAATCATCGCTTTTGGACGCTTTGTTCCCTTTTCCGTTCGATCAAACTTACCTTATGTTTTGGGCGGCGTGGGGTATTCTTACACAAGATTTAACGAAGCGAAAGAAATTGATAGAAATGTAGATGTGCTTGTTGTGGGATCCTCTCATGCTTATCGTGGTTATGATCCTCGAATTTTCGAGCAATATGATTGGAAACTCTTTAATTTAGGCTCTTCCGCACAAACACCTGTTCAAACTGCATACCTATTCGATAAGTATATTGCTAAATTCAGACCTAAATTGGTTGTTATTGACGTTTACCCCGTTCTGTTCAAATCCGATGGGATAGAGTCGGTTATAGATTTGGTTTCAAATGGCGAGCTTGATGAAGAGCTCGTACGTTTAAGCGTTGCTCAAAATAATATCAGTGTGTATAATACGCTGTTTTATAGAGCTTTTGCAGATGCTTTTGGATTCAATAAAGGTTTTGTTGAGAAGAATCCAAGCAGCACCGGCGACTTGTATGTTTCAGGTGGATATGTAGAATCAAAGGGCCGTTTCAAAGGAAAGAAAGAATTTAAAGCAACGAGTTATTCTTTTCTGCCAAATCAGGTCGATGCGTTTGAACACATCATTGCGAAAATGCGGCAACGGAATATTCCCTATATCATTCTACAATCGCCTATTCCGCAGGCGAAATATGCACGTGTTACCAATAATGCCTATGCTGATGCATTTTTTTCTAAATATGGCTTTTATAGGAATGCGAATGAAGTATTAAAGTTGCCTGATAGTTGCTTTTTGGATGAAAGCCATTTAAATCAATGGGGTGTTAATCGATATAATGAATATGTGGTTAATTTGATAGAGGAAAAGGGGTATTTGAACGTGAAGAAGAGGGAATATCGATTCGCTTCTAAATACGAATGATAAAAAGTCCCTCAGTTCTTGTCGAGAAGACTGGCGGATTGCTTATTCCTGGCTTCTTTATAAAAAGTAAGAAGAAATATAACAGAATCAATAAAGATTATAGGAAAATCTTCAAAATGATCGTTTTCTTATCATAAACTCATCGTAAATACTGCGTAAAATTTACGATCAATTTACGATAGATTTACGATGAATTTACGACAACATTGAATATTAATCAGGTTTCTTTATTTTTTCTAACGATGTTTTAAGTAGCTTTTATTGTGAAAAAAGGAAAAAAGAAGGGTATAACGAACCTCAATTGATCTACGATTAGGAAACACTGAAAATAAATCCAACGCCATACACGTTTTCAATATTGACGCGAGTGGAATGTGTCAAGGCCTTCCGAAGTCTGGAGATAAAGACATCTAGGCTTCGTCCCAAGAAATAATCATTTTCACCCCATAGATGCAATAAGATTTCTTCTCTTTTTAAAATACGATTGCTGTTGAGGTGTAAATACTCCAGTAGCTCCGCTTCCCTTAGGGTAAGTGATACTGCTTTTTTATTTGGCAACGATAACTTCAATAACTCCTTTTGAAAAATGAGATCACCGATTTGCAACTCACCGGGAAGTATTTCAGGGCGTATTTCTTTATTATTTCTCTTAATGATGTTTTTTATTCTTAATACCAGCTCGTCAATGTCAAATGGTTTGTTGATATAATCGTCTGCTCCAATATGGAGTCCGTGTATGCGATCTTTTTTTTCATTTCTTGCTGTTAGAAAAAGAAACGCTTGGGTTTTATTCTCTTTGATTATCTTTTCCGCCAGTTCAAAACCATTGTAATCAGGTAACTGTACATCAATGATGAGCAGGTCATAACTGTGACTTTGTTGATAATGTAGAAGCGCTTCATGAGCACTCATGCACCAGATAACATTAAAGTTCATGAACTCTAAATACTGTTTGACAACATTTCCAAGATCTTGTTCATCTTCCACGAAAAGTAAACTATGTTTCATAAGCCTGTATTATTGGTATGATAGGGGATAAAGATACAAAATTCACTTCCTACACCAATTTGACTTTGTAAGTGTAGTCGCCATCCGTGCGCTTCTAACGATTGTTTCACATAAAAGAGACCTAAACCTAAACCACCGGTTTGTAAATTATGCTTTCCACGGTAGAATTTTTCAAAAATATGTGAAATCGTACTCTCTGCCATTCCAATGCCATTATCTTTGATTGAAACAGTTAAGTGTCTTTCCTTCCAATCCGTTATTACGGTAATATTTTTGATAGCAGCGTTATTGTACTTTAACGCATTGTCGAAAATATTGTAGAGCATTGTGGTAAAGAGAAATCTATTTAGCAGGACGATCGAGCCAGATGTAAAAGCAGTGTATCGAATTTGAACTTTCTCCGGGGTTTTCAATTCATAATCGTTTATAATTTCTTCTAACAATTTTTCCAAGTCATGTGATTCTTTTTCAATATTTTCTTTACTCATCGAAGTGATATCCAATGCTTGATTGACTAAGGTTTGAAGGCGGTCTGTCTGCCTTTTTATAATGCCTGTTAAGGTGTTGACTCGTGTATAATTCGTTATGATGTCCGGGTTTTGCAGGCTTTTGTTCGCTACAAGAATAGCTGAAATGGGTGTGTTGAACTCGTGTGTAATACTGTTCAGAAAATCAGACTTCATATCCGCCAATTTTTTTTGTTTCAGCCAATTCCTATACGTAAAGTAATAAATGAGCAACACAAAGGCTATGGACATCAAAGACAAGCTTAGGGTAGGGACCATCTGTTTTAAAATCGCTATTTGCCTATTATATTGGTCAACGTATAAACTGAAGCTAACTTGTAGGGTATTGGGCGAGGGGTCTGAAATGCTGATGCTTGTGACCAAATTTTCCCGATTAGCGAAGGACAAATCACCATCAATCAGCATCCCTTGGCTTACCTCACGAATATTAACCGGAGCATCGCCAAAAACACCTTTATGGTATATCGGTATATAGCTAATACCATCGAAAGTAATGGCGATATTGTTTAAAATAAGAAGGAATTGTAGATCGTTTGTCAGTGCAAGTTGCGTATGGATTGCCCGAAATAAACTATCCATTGTGCTATAGCGGGTAAGATCTTTGTATAGCTCTTCACTGACCTGCTTTTGAAAGGCTTCAAATTCTTTTGGCCCGTTGGTGTAAAGTTCTTGGAATTTCACCAGGTTATTGTCTATATGTTGCTTCAGGATTTTCGCACCACCGGGAAATAAGACTTCATTCCGAATCGCCTGTTTGTAAGCGTCGTTGATAAGTTCTTTTTCATCTAGATTATATTGGCGATTCTTCAGCTCATAGGTGTTGTATATGAGTTTTGCCTGAACAACAATGAGAATGGCCATACAGCAGATAGCAATCGATCGATATAAAATGATCGACGGTAACAACAATCGATTAATCTTTTCTTTAACCATTTGATTTTCGTTGATTGTCTTGTTAAGATTCTGTTAACAATCTGTTATGATTTGGTTGACAACTTTTTCTTTCGTCTAGACTTACCTTTACGCGAGTAATCAGACTAATACTTTAAGCCTGTTAAACTTTCGGGATAGAAATAATGATCTCTTTGCTATAGCTAGTGTTTAGGCAAAGCTAAAACGTTTTTATTAACAAAACAAGATACAATGATAAGATAGTTTACGAATTACTTTCTAATTATGACAGGTCAACAGTCGCTTGACTAGCTTACAATTAAACAAATACCAACCAATCATTTAACAATATGTATCATTTTTTACCAATCAAAAAAAGTAAAAGGACAATATTTCCGAAATGGCAGTTTCTTTTTACGATGTTTATTTTATTCAATACTACGCTTTGGGCGCAAAATCGAACAATTACGGGTATTGTTACAAGTGGGGTGGATCAAGCACCTTTACCTGGGGTTTCTGTTTTAGTAAAAGGTACTAGTACCGGTACTACCACGGATGAAAAAGGAAGATTCACTTTGTCTGTACCGGAAAAGGCTGTTCTATCGGTTTCGTATATTGGGTTTTTGTCAGAGAACGTGGATGTCGGTAAGCAAACAAACTTGTCAATCATACTTCAATCAGATACTAAAAGTATGGACGAAGTAGTCGTAGTAGGATATGGCAGCATCAAGCGAGGAGATTTGACATCTGCAACAGCGCATGTAGGCCCAAAAGATTTTAGACAAAGTGGCGCCAGAAATGCGATGGATTTATTGCAAGGAAAGGTTGCTGGTTTGCAGGTCACTAGATCTGGCAGTAATCCGAACAGCGGTGTTTCAATCCAATTGAGAGGAGCTACTTCGATCATGGGAGGAAACTCGCCACTGATTGTTGTCGATGGGATACCTGGTGGTAACATGGACTTACTTCAACAAGAAGATATCGAGTCAATCGATGTGCTTAAAGACGGCTCCGCTGCTGCAATTTATGGTACGCAGGCAAATGGCGGAGTTATCTTGATAACGACAAAAAAAGGGAAGCCAGGGCAAACGCGTTTTGATTATGCGAATTATTTCCGAAAAGAATTTGTTCAACGTCAACCGAAGTTTCTTTCAGCTGACGAATATCGAAAAAAAATGGAGGATGGAGTTTTTACGGGTACAGATGGCGGAGCTAATGTAAACGCTTTCGACGAATTAATCAATAAAGACAATATCAGTCAATATCATACCTTGGCTATCTCTGGTGGCGGAGAGAATAACAGCTTTCGTGCGAGCACTTACTATCGGAATTTAGAGGGGATTGCCAAAGAAAACGGGCGACAAGAGTATGGCATTAGAGCCAATTTCAATGGGAAAGGGCTCAATGATCGCTTAAATACCTCCGTTAATTTAGTTACCAATTACAACAATGCAAATTTATTAGGTGGTGGCGGATGGGAATGGGCTTATACCAGAAATCCAACACAACCATTAAAAAATGCTGATGGTTCTTGGTATTACGAGCAAACAACGACGAACGAAGTAGCTCGTTTGTATGAAGAAAAATATAGGCGACAGCAACAGACATCTTCGCTCGACGGAAAAGTGAGCTATATGTTCTTAGATGGATTAAACGGATCTGTTTTTGGATCTATACAGCGAAATTCCTATACAGATAGTTATTACGCAAGCTTGAATTCAGAACCGTCATTTAAGAATGGTAACGGTTATAAGGGTGAAGCGGAACAAACTTCTTTTTTGCGTACGGATTATGCGTTTGAGCCTACAATCGATTATAAAACGATTGTTAACGAGGATCACTCAATTACAGCAGTAGCGGGTTACAGTTATCGCCGTTCGGTAGAACAAGGATTTGATGCTAAAAATTTCGGTTTTTCAAGTGATGTACTTGAAGACAATAAGTTGCAAACAGGAAACGCCTTAATTGACGGGAAAGCCGAGATGAACAGCAATAAATGGGATAGCAAATTGATTGCCTTCTTCGGTCGAGCAAATTATTCTTATAAGGGGAAGTATATGTTCCAAGGAATTTATAGAAGAGAGGGATCTTCCCGTTTCGGGGCGAATAACAAATGGGGAAATTTTGGATCAGTGTCTGCTGGTTGGAATATTTCTGCAGAAGAGTTTATGAAAGAGGTCTCTTTTGTGGATGACTTGAAACTAAGGGCAGGCTATGGAGTTACAGGAAATCAGGATATCGGAAACTATAACTCTCTTGTAACGTTGGGCACAGGGAATTTTTATATTTTTCCGGAAGGAGAGAATGGAATTTGGAGACAGACCTACGGCCCTAATAGAAATCCTAATCCAAATTTAAAATGGGAAACGAAAAAGGAATTCAATATAGGTTTAGATTTCTCTCTGTTTAATGGGAAATTAGGTGGGTCAATTGACGCATATAAACGAGTTACGGACGATTTATTGGGCGAATATAAATCGCAGCAACCTCCTTTTATAAGGGATTTTTTAGTTACAAATGTAGGCCAATTATCCTCGAAAGGTATCGAATTGACTTTAACGGCATCGGTAATTCAGACGGATAAAGTTACATGGCGAACAGATTTTATAGCTAGCAGCAATAGTGCCCGAATGGATAGCTTTTCAAATGATGTTTATAAGGTTAGCTATCGTGACTTCGGCTCAATTGGAGGTGCTGGCGCACTTGGTGACGCTTTCAGAGTAATGGAAGGTGGAAAGCTCGGAAATTTCTATGGAAAACGTTTTGCTGGATTTTCTGAGGATGGCAAATGGCTTTTTTATAAAAAGGATGGTTCAGCGGTGCCGTTTGATCAAATAAACGACTCGAGAACGGATTTAGAAAATACCGATTTGGCGGTTATTGGCAATGCCATTCCGAAATTTTATGCTAGCTGGAATAATACCATAACCTATAAGAATTTTGACCTAAGAGTGTTTTTTAGGGGACGTTTTGGATATGATGTTTTAAATACAACAGAGCTTTCCTACGGCAATCGCGTGGCGTTACCTAATAATGTGTTGGAATCAGCCTTTACTAAACATGAAGCCTTGAGTGACACTTATATGTATTCCGACTACTATATAGAGAGTGGTTCTTTTGTGAAGCTTGACGAAGTGACTTTGGGCTATACATTTAAGCTTAACACAGCGAAGTTGCGTAATTTTAGAATATACGTAACCGGACAAAATTTAGCAACCTTTACAAGTTACTCGGGTGCCGACCCGGATTTTATCCTAGATAATGGCTTCGGAAATGAAATTAATGGTAGAAGGCTAGGTTTGGATCCAAGAGACCCTTACCCAAGTACGCGCTCCTTTTTAGTTGGGCTGAATATCGGATTCTAGTTTAGTTGATTCACTGAAAATATTTTTGAAATGAAATACTTAAAAAATATCGGTCGTGCTGTATGTTTCTTGGCACTGTCGTTACATATAAACGCATGTACTAATTTGGATGAGAAAGTTTATGATGAATTGGTAACAGATAATTATTATAATAATAGAGAGCAGGTTTTATCAGCTGTTTTACGACCGTATACCCATGCAAATGCTTGGGCTACGCCTGGACAGGATGGTTGGTGGAGACTCAGTGAGTATGCAGCTGACCAGTTGGCGTGGCCAGTTAAAGGACGTCATGGACAGGATGGAGGAAAGTGGATACGCTTGCACTATCATACTTGGATTCCCGACGATACCTTTATTTCAGGTGCCTGGAATTTAATGTGGTGGGGTATGGGTTTATGTACTGATCCTATCGAAAACTTAGAGAAACGTGATATTGCTGCAATGGGAATAACAGAGGAAGAAAAGGCGGCATTTATTGGAGAGCTAAAATTATTTAGAGCCTTCCACTATCTAAAAATTATGGATCTTTGGGGCAATGTTCCAATTGTGACCAAGGTTGGTGAACCCCTAAGCCCGGAAACTGCTTCGAGACAGGACGTATTTAATTTTATTGAAAAAGAGATTCTGGAGAATATGAATAATGTGCCTGTTCTTTCTAGGCAAATGTTGGGAAGAATGTCGCGTGCGGGAGCTTACGCGATGTTGGTAGAATTATACTTAAACGCAGAAACATGGACTGGCACACCTAGATGGGACGATTGCATAAAGGCTGCGGACGCCTTAATCAATGGGGAGGCTGGCGGACAAAACGGCGCTTTGGTATTGGAGCCCAATATTTTTGACGCATTTAAACCCCAAAATGATATTTCAAAAGAGGTGGTGTTTTCCATTGCGTATGATTTTCAACGAGCTAACACCCAGCCGCAGTGGACAGGTGATATGTTTTATTTTAATCAACGTGGTATCACGGGAGGCGGAAGAAATGGCAACGATGGTTGTGTCGTGATTCCCGGTGTATATAGTACATTTAATGAAAAAGATAAAAGGAGAAATGAATGGCTGCTAATTGGCCCGCAATATCGTTTTGATGATCCAACAAAGCCTGTTTTAGGAGCCAATGATGAATATCAAGATCAGCCTCTAGTGTTCGTAGATAATATCCGTAAAAATCTCGAAGCAATCAACAACGGGACGGATCCGGAAAAATTACCTTCCAATATGAATACAGGGGAAGGCAATAGTGGAGTACGTTTCAATAAGTACCAATTAGGCGATTTAGCTCATCCATATTATAATAGCACAGATTGGAACGTGTATCGTTTAACTTGGATTTACTTTGCCAAGGCGGAAGCACTGATGCGAAAGAATGGCGGTGTAGCGACACAAGAAGCTGTAGATCTCATAAATGCAAGTAAAAGACGCGCTTTCGAAGCCGAAGATTGGGATGCGATTGCTTATACTACAGGATCATTAACTCTGGATGAATTACTCGCTGAAAGAGGACGTGAATTTATTTTTGAAGGTTTTAGAAGAACGGACTTAATCCGCTTTGGTAAATTTCATACGGAAACTTGGTGGGATCATCAACCAACCGATGCCACAAAGGCTTTGTTTCCAATTCCCAATCAACAGCGTATATTAAACCCTAACCTTCAACAAAATCCAGGTTACAATTAAGTACATTTGATCCATGGATGCAAAGAAACCTCATTTGCATCCATGGATACCAATACAAGCCATTATGAAAAGCATATGATACGATACCTAAAGCAAACAAAATCTATTCTAGCTGTAGTCATTGCCATTAGTTTAAGCTGGTCTGTTGCCTATGGACAGCAGAATTCTTCCGTACTCAAGGATAGGCAACAAGCCTTTATTGATTTGGCATTCGGTATGTTCATCCATTATAATATACCTACGTATATGGAAGATGACTGGGCTGATCCTGATGCATCACCGGCCATTTTTAACCCCAAGCGGCTAAATACTGATCAATGGGCAGAGGCTGCGAAAAGCGCGCACATGAGTTACGGATGCCTTACAACCAAGCACCATAGCGGTTTTGCTATTTGGGATACGAAGACAACCGATTATAACGTAATGAATAGTCCCTTGAAACAAGATGTTGTAAAAGCTTACGTCACCTCCTTTCGTAAAGCAGGACTGAAGGTCATGTTGTATTATTCCATTTTGGATATCCATCACCAGCTTAGACCGGGCCATATAACAACCGAGCATATTAAGATGGTAAAAGACCAATTAACTGAACTACTTACTAATTACGGAGAAATTGAGGCACTAATTATCGATGGATGGGACGCACCTTGGTCACGTATTTCTTACGACGATGTACCCTTTGAGGAGATATATAGACTTATAAAGACCCTACAACCAAATTGTCTGGTAATGGATTTAAACGCTGCGAAATATCCCACAGAAGCACTTTTCTATACAGATATAAAATCTTACGAACAAGGAGCAGGGCAGCATATATCGAAAGAACAAAATAAATTGCCGGCACTTTCTTGTTTGCCTTTACAGGCGAATTGGTTTTGGAAGTCGTCTTTTCCAACTTCTTCCTTAAAAGATGTAGAAAGTTTAGTGAACGACAACCTTATACCTTTTAATCAGGTTTATTGTAATTTTATTCTGAATGTAGCTCCAAATCGTGATGGTATAATCGATGACAATGCTCTCGAATCATTAAAGAAAATAGGGCAGCTTTACCAAAGACCAAAGAATCTACCAACATTACCACCCAACGATGGGCCAATTATTTCATCCAATTTGGCTAAAATGAAGTCAGCTAATAGTAGTTGGAGCTATGACATGAATATTATGGACTTTGCCAACGACGATAAATTTAGCACCTTCTGGCGTGCTCATCCAAGTGTAAAAGAACCTTGGCTAGAGATCGATTTGGGAAGAGAACAGCCGTTCAATAGCGTGGTAATAACAGAAGAGAAATCCAATGTGTCGGCTTATACATTAGAGTATTATGCAGAAGGAAAATGGACACCCTTAGCAAATGGACGCGATGAAAAACGCGTGAAGATTATTCGTTTTGATACTGTTTGGGCACAAAAATTAAGAGCCCGCTTTGGTAGTTTCAAAGAAGCACCTGCCATAGCGGAATTTGGCATTTATAATGAAAGACGATAAGATATGATGATAAATAAAATAAAGGCGTATGCTTTTGCTGTCTTCATGATCAGCGGCTTAGGGGCCCTGCAGCCTGCATGCGCGCAAAGTAATGAAGTAATGGTCGACCCGGTCGACTACGTAAACCCCTTAATGGGCACCGACTCAAAAGTTTCCTTGTCTAACGGAAATACATATCCTGCAATTGGATTGCCTTGGGGAATGAACTTTTGGACACCGCAAACGGGTAAGAATGGCAATGGCTGGCAGTATACATATGCGGCTGATAAAATTCGAGGTTTGAAGCAAACGCATCAACCATCCCCTTGGATGAACGACTACGGACAATTCTCTCTTATGCCGGTAAGTGGTAAAGCGGTATTTGATGAAGAGGACCGAGCCAGCTGGTTTTCGCATAAAGCGGAAGTATCTAAACCTTATTACTACAGCGTGTATTTGGCAGACCATGACGTAACCGCCGAGGTAACGCCTACCGAAAGAGCAGCCATGTTTCGTTTCTCTTTTTCCAAAACCGATAGTGCGTTTGTAGTATTGGATGCTTTTGACCGTGGTTCGAAGGTAAAAATAATCCCGGAAAAGAATATGATCGTTGGATATTCTTCCCGTTACAGCAGAGGAAAGCTAAAGAATTTCAAAAATTATTTCGTAATCGTCTTTGATAAACCGTTCAGCAATTTCGCAACTTGGGCCGATTCAACGAAATATCCCAATCGAACGGAATTGGCTGCTGATCACGTAGGTGCCGTTGTAGGGTTTTCAGTGCGTGGAAAGACAGATCAGGTACATGCAAAAGTGGCCTCTTCTTTCATTAGCGAAGAACAAGCATTGCTTAATTTGAAAGAACTCGCCAATGATTCATTCGATCAAATTGCCGGCAAAGGACGTGCAGTATGGAATGAGAAGCTGGGCAGACTGCAGGTAGAGGGTGCCAGTGTTGATCAGTTGCAAACTTTTTATTCCTGCTTATACCGTACGCTATTTTTCCCCAATAAGCTTTATGAAGTAGATGCAAAGGGCAAAATTGTCCATTATAGTCCTTATAATGGTGAAGTTCTTCCAGGATACATGTTTGCCGGGACAGGTTTTTGGGATACATTTAGAGCTCTTTATCCATTTTTAAACCTGATGTACCCTTCCATCAATAAAGAAATGCAAGAAGGGCTTATTAATGATTACAAAGAAGGGGGATTTTTACCTGAATGGAGTAGTCCTGGTTTTGCTGATATTATGGTCGGTAATAACTCAGCTTCAGTTGTAGCTGATGCGTATATAAAAGGCCTAAGGGGATATGACATTGAGAAATTATATGAAGCCTTGATTCATGGCGCCAATAATGAGGGGCCGATGTCTGCCGTTGGAAGAAAGGGCGTTGAATACTACAACAGTTTAGGCTATGTTCCCTACGATGTAAAGATTAATGAGAATGCGGCGAGAACATTGGAATATGCCTATGATGATTTTGCCATTTATCAACTGGCAAAAGCACTTAAAAAGCCAAAGAAGGAAATCGAATTGTATGCAAAACGCAGTCAAAATTATCGTAATCTGTTCGATAAAGAATCGAATTTAATGCGGGGAAAAAATAAAGACGGCTCTTTTCAGTCGCCTTTTAATCCGCTTAAGTGGGGAGATGCGTTTACCGAAGGTAACAGCTGGCATTATTCCTGGAGTGTTTTTCATGATGTGCAGGGACTTATCGACTTAATGGGTGGTGAAAAGATTTTTGTAACCATGCTCGATTCTGTATTTAACCAGTCGCCCACCTTTGACGATAGCTATTACGGAGGTGTTATTCATGAGATTAGGGAAATGCAGATCGCTAATATGGGGCAATATGCTCATGGAAACCAGCCTATTCAACATATGATCTATCTTTATAACTATGCGGGGCAACCCTGGAAAACCCAATATTGGGTACGAGAGGTTATGAACCGGTTATACTTAGCTACTCCTGACGGCTACTGTGGAGATGAAGATAACGGCCAAACATCGGCATGGTATGTATTTTCCGCGTTAGGCTTCTATCCGGTATGTCCTGCCACTGATCAATATGTTTTGGGTGCCCCTTTGTTCAAAAAAGTAATATTACGCCTCGAGAACGGTAAAAGATTCGAAATTGCGGCGCCGCAAAATAATAATGAAAATCGTTACATCAAAGACGCCTTGTTAGACGGTAAGGCTCTTGATCAAAATTGGATAAGCCACCAACGTATTTTAGATGGTGGTCAGTTGTTATTTCAAATGGATAAAACACCCAATAAAACGAGGGGGACCAACGCAAAAGCATATCCTTTTTCGTTTTCATCAAGCAATTAGTAACGAAACCAAAAAACGCAGCAAGACACGTTGCTTAAAAGGCTTCTGGTCATGCATTAAAATTTTCAATAATGTTTATTTCAAAATTCAAAGTACTTTCACTAATCGGGTTCATTTATATACAGTGTCAGGTCGCTCATGCTCAAAATCGCTGGGATGCAGTAGATGAAGATATAAAAATAGCTACGTCTGTCGATACAATGAAGCAGGGAAAATATAGTTTGATATTTATTAACAAATCGGTGGACTTCGATACGGTGGTTAAAAAGAGGCTTGTTGAAGTCTTTTTTATAAATTATCCCAAAGAGGCTAAAATATATAATAAGAAAACGACAAGGAAGGTTGTTTTTGTAATTGATCCCGATTATAAAGGTGTTGCTGCTGCGGCTGGAGGTGTCGTACGTTTTAATCCCCTATGGTTTAAGAAGAATCCAGGTGATGTAGATGTCGTTACGCATGAAGTGATGCACCTTGTCCAATCTTATCCGGACGGTGCGGGGCCAGGCTGGATAACAGAGGGGATTGCGGATTACGTGAGGTTTACTTTGGGTGTCGACAACGAAGGGGCAAACTGGAAACTACCGGAATTTGACGAAAAACAATCTTATGAAAACGCATATCGGATAACTGCCCGCTTCTTCTACTGGATTGAAAAAAACATAAAAAGGGGCACGATTAAAAAACTAGATGCAGCAATGCGCACTAAAACGTATTCGGATATTTTTTGGGAAAAGAATACCGGTAAAACCGTAGACGAACTATGGGCTGAGTATGCAAAAAAACCAACAATTAGCTAATATATTTACACGTAGACGGCCGTTCAATCCTCATTTTGGTTTGTTGATAAGGATTGCGGCTGTCTTTATTATAAGAGCAATAACGTATTCCTCTTAACGTTTTATAAAAATATTTCGCTTTTAACACTAAAATGGCTTATTTTAAGAAGTAGGTGTAGTGAAGCGAACCCTTGGGTACTCTTTAAGATAGCAGTGGATAATAAATAAGTAACTATATATGAATAAATGGAAGAAAATCTTGATTTTTCTTATGCTCCCGATAGGGGCATATGCGCAAGATTTATCGTTGGTGCAGTATGTTAAACCAATTATCGGAACAGCAAAAATGGGACATACCTTTCCCGGAGCGACGGTACCGTTCGGTTCGGTACAGCTTAGTCCGGATACCGATACCATTCCGTATGCCGTGGATGGGAAATATAATGGGGAAGTATACAAATATTGTGCGGGTTACCAGTATGCGGATCCTACAATCGTAGGTTTCAGTCATACGCATTTTAGTGGAACAGGCCACTCCGATTTAGGCGATTTTTTAATTATGCCTACCACAGGAGACGTGCAGATGAATCCGGGAACGAGTGATCAACCTGAAAATGGTTATCGTTCAGCCTACAGCCATGATAATGAGGTTGCAGAGCCTAATTACTATCGGGTAAAACTAGATGATCATCAGATTTTGGCAGAATTGACTACCTCTGCTCGGGTTGGATTTCACCAATATACGTTTCCAAAATCAAGTAATGGTCATATTATTCTCGATTTGATGGCTGGAATTTACAACTATGATGATAAGAACGTATGGACTGTTGTACGGGTAGTCAATGATAGTTTAGTGACCGGTTATAGACAAACTAATGGTTGGGGGCGAACGCGAACGGTTTACTTTGCGATGAGTTTTTCGAAGCCTTTTAAAGAATATGGTACCCAAAATAATGACCCTGTACAGGTATACAAAGGCTTTTGGCGAAAATTCAATCAAGAGAAAAATTTTCCGGATCTTGCTGGAAAAAAACTCAGAATGCACTTCGATTTTAGTACTGAAGAGGGAGAAAAGGTCAAAATAAAATTTGCCATAAGTCCTGTAAGTATGCAAAATGCGCTGGCTAATATGCAAGCTGAAATTCCGCATTGGGACTTTGACCGAGTTAAACACCATGGACAGCAATTATGGGAAAAAGAGTTGCAAAAGATCGTTGTTGATGTTCCAACTAATGAGGATCGTATTAACTTCTATACGGCAATGTATCATGCGGCCCTTATGCCGACAATGTACATGGATAACAACGGTCAGTATAAAGGCTTGGATCAAGAAGTGCATCAGGCGGATGGATTCACGAATTATACATCTTTTTCGTTGTGGGACACGTTTAGGGCTTTTCATCCCTATCTTAATCTCGTCAATCCGAAACGAAACGCCGATATGGTAGCTTCTATGATGGCACATTATCAACAAAGTGTTTTGCATATGCTTCCTATTTGGTCGCATTATGCAAACGATAACTGGTGTATGAGCGGTTATCACAGCGTATCGGTTATTGCAGATGCTATCATAAAGGGTGTTTATAAAGGGGATGCATTGGCCGCATTAGAGGCTTGCATCCAAACTGCAAATGCCAGAAACTATGATGGTATTGGTGCCTATATCGACAAAGGATATGTTCCTGCCGATATTTCCGGAACCGCTGTATCCAATACACTCGAATATGCCTATGACGATTGGTGTATCGCTCAGTTAGCTAAAAAATTGGGAAGAATGGATGTGTATCAGGATTTTATTAAACGGTCATCCAATTGGAAAAACGTATATGATCCTTCCGTTGGATTTATGCGTCCGCGGATGACTGATGGCACCTTTAAAAGAGATTTTGATGTACTTAAGACCGATGGACAAGGATTTATTGAAGGGAATGCATGGAACTTTAGTTTATATGTGCCTCACGACCCTGAAGGAATGATGGTCAATATGGGCGGTAAGAAGCGTTTGTCCCGCTATTTAGACTCGCTATTTAGTATGCATTTGCCAGATGAGTTCTTCGCACATACGGAAGATATTACAAGAGATGGCATTATCGGGAATTATGTGCATGGAAATGAGCCTTCGCACCACGTAGCTTACTTGTATAATATAACAGGTGAGCCTTGGAAGGCTCAGCAAAAGATCCGAATGATTCTTAAGCATCAATATCACAATGGGGCAGACGGTTTAGGTGGAAATGATGACTGCGGCCAAATGAGTGCTTGGTTCATCTTTAGTTCGCTAGGCTTTTACCCGGTGGCTCCGGCATCTGACGAATATTGGTTGGGAAGCCCCGCCGTTCGAAATGCAAAATTACAGTTCGACAATGGGAACACCCTCATAGTAAAAGCGATTAATCAGTCAGATAAAAATGTTTTTGTTAAGAAAGTAACGCTAAACGGTGAAGAAGTTAAGAGCTATAAGCTAAAACACGCTGATTTAATGAACGGAGGAGAGCTCATCTTTTATATGAGTGAAAAAAAGTAAATAAAAAGCCGATGACTGCCGCGTAACGGCAATCATCGGCTTTTATGACGCCTTAAACGCTTAACTGATTTCTCTATTCTCCTGCATCAATTTCGATTTCAATACCTTTCTCTTGATAATAAGAAAAGTTATTAAGTACTTCGTCTATACCCAATAACTCCTTTTCACTTAACGCTGTAACGGACGCATCGTCCATAAGTTCCCCTCTTTCAGGCTCTTTGCTCGGAATGTATACTAAGTCGTCGCCGTCCCGGGCACTTGCTATTAATGTAGTAAATCCGTTTTCCTTCAATTTTTTTAATAAAGGAACAGTTATTGGCTCGTTCATAAAAATTTGTGTTGATAACTACTTAACAAATAGAGGCATTTGGGTGTTTTATTATTTTATATAAATATGCGCAGAAAAAATATTAGCTTTAACGATAAACATCAAAAAGACAATATTTTTGAACAATGGGTTTGGTGTTTTCTAATCGATTTGTTATAAATGCTATCAAAAAGTAAAGAGGAACTATTAGCAGTCATCGCAGAGCAAGAGAGAACTATCTTGAAGTTGGAGGAGAGTAATCAATTGAAAATAAAGTGGATTAGTTTGCTTGTGCATGACCTGAGAGGTTTTCTGGGAAATACAATTTGGTTTGTAGATAACTATTTAAAGCGCGGAATTGGCGACGAGGTGTTTTTGGAGCTATTACCGGAATTAAAAAAAACAGCCGAGCTGCAGTTGGAGGGGTTTAACAAAACCGTTGTTTGGGCAAGAGAGCAATCGGTGGTGTTAGATGAGGACCCCGTAGCACTTAATTTGAAAGCCATTATAGCTTCCGTATTGGAACAGCATAATGCTGCTATCCAAGCAAAGCAAATAACAGTCTCCGTCTCTTATTATGAAGAAGTAATGCGCGCTAGTGGCTATCCAATGCTGACTCAGTTTGTTATTAAGCATGTGCTGGATAATGCTATTAAATTTACTGATAAGGGAGGAAGTATCTCTATTAGATTGGAACAAGTGGATAATAGCAGAATATATGTTGACATTGTAGATGCCGGAATAGGAATGAATGAAGAAACACTCAAAAATATTTATAATCCAGGTAAGATCAAGTACCTTGGGACTGCAGGGGAAACAGGAATTGGGATTACGTTAATGATTTGCCGAGATTTTATGGATATGCAAAAGGGAAGACTTTCTGTACAGTCGTCCCTTGGAAGCGGAACAACAGTAAGACTTGAATTTATAAAAGCTACTAATTGATGAATTTATGGCCACGCCCCACATATTAATAGCCGACGATCATTCTATTGTTAGGTTGGGTATTTCCCTTATTATTCAAAAGCAATATCCCAAAGCCATTATTAGACAAACGGATAACTACCAGGGGGTATTGGACATGGTAGCAAAAGAAGACTTTCATTAATCGTATTAGATATCAAAATGCCAAATGGAAGTTTTCAAAAGACCTTGAATTTTATCAAAAAGAAACGATGCGAAACAAAGGTATTGGTTTTTTCTACACTTGAGGAAGAACTTTACGCCGCTAAATATTTGAAGGCAGGAGCTGACGGCTTTCTTCAAAAACAAGTAAGTGAAGAAAGTGTGAGGACTGAATTGGAGAAAATGATACGGAAAACAGGGTACACCAACAGCTGATAGCTAGGATAGCAGCTTGTAAAACCAAAATTGTTTGTGTACCAACTGTTCCTTTTTGTAAATAAGTAACACTTTGAAAAAATATTTGAATTTTTTTTATTAAAATAAAAAATAAATTGTATTTTTATCAAAGAATATAAACTTATATCATATCGACGTTTTTCATGTGTGAATAGTCTAAGCACAATAAGTACCCGTTGGTGGTTCTACGGGTACTTGTGCTGGACGCTTTAAAATCTTAACCATTATTCTACCGTTACTGATTTTGCCAAGTTTCTAGGCTGGTCGACATTGCAACCCCTCATAACGGCAATGTGATAGGATAGCAGTTGCAGCGGGATTGTGGCTAAAATAGGTGTTAATGCTTCTTCACAAAACGGAATTTCGATGATATAATCTGCTATGTCTCGGATGACCGTATCTCCCTCGGTTACAATAGCGATGATCTTACCTTTACGTGCTTTCACTTCCTGTATATTACTGATAATTTTTTCGTACGAAGAATCTTTAGTAGCAATAACTACAACAGGCATTTGCTCATCTATTAAAGCAATCGGACCATGCTTCATTTCTGCGGCAGGATAGCCTTCGGCATGAATGTAAGAAATTTCTTTTAGTTTAAGTGCCCCTTCAAGTGCTACAGGAAAGTTGATACCGCGGCCAAGGAATAAGCAATTCGTACTGTCCTTAATTTCGCTTGCAATTAATTGTACAAGTGGCTCGCTTTTTAAGCAGCTTGTGATGAGATCCGGTGTTTTTTGCAATTCGGCTAGTAAGGTCGCAATTCTGGAGGAAGGCAAACTGCCTTTATGCTTTGCTATATAAAGGGCTAAAAGTGAAAGCGCGGTCACCTGCGCCGTAAAGGCCTTGGTAGAAGCGACGCCGATTTCCGGGCCTGCATGGGTATACATCCCGGCATGCGATAGTCGTGGAATAGAAGATCCGACAACATTGCATATTCCAAAGATCGTTGCTCCGGCTTTTTTTGCTAACTCTACCGCTGCCATCGTATCTGCTGTTTCGCCTGACTGCGAAATGGCAATGACTATATCGTCTTTACCGATAATAGGATTCCTATACCTAAATTCGGAAGCATATTCTACCTCCACGGGTATCCGTGCATATTCCTCAATTAGGTACTCACCTACCAATCCAGCGTGCCATGAAGTTCCGCAAGACACAATAATAATCCGTTGTGCCTGCAAAAATTTATTGGCGTATTCGCTTATTCCTCCAAGGTTGATTCGTGCTTCCTCTGCATGGATTCGTCCGCGCATACAGTTGGCAATGGAACGCGGCTGCTCATGAATTTCTTTAAGCATAAAATGTTCGTATCCACCTTTCTCTAACGCTTCCAGTTCTAATTCAAGCTCTTGAATATATGGAGTAATTTTCAGATTTGCGAGGTCTCTTATCTCCATATTTTCTCTGTTAAGAAATACAAGCACATTATCATCAGGATAATATACCTGCTTCGTATACTCAACAATCGGCGATGCATCAGAGGCAACAAAGTATTCATGTTCTCCTATTCCAATTACCATAGGGCTCCCTTTCCTGGCAGCAATTAATAAATCCGGTTCTTCTTTACTTAAGATTACGATGGCGAAAGCACCTGTAACATGTGTCAATGCAACTCGAACGGCTTCTCGCAAATCAGATTCACCCTCCATTTGAATCTGTTCTATTAATTTAATAAGAACTTCCGTGTCGGTGTCGCTTAAAAATGTATGTCCTTTTTGAACAAGCATTTCCTTGATTGCAGCGTAATTTTCTATAATTCCGTTGTGAACGATAGCTAATTTTTGGCTCCCGGAAAGATGGGGGTGTGCATTTCTGTCACTCGGTGCTCCATGAGTAGCCCATCGTGTATGCCCCATTCCTAAACTACCGGACAGTTCTTCATTTTCTGCAAAGCGCTCGAGGTCATTCACTTTACCGGCTTTTTTGTAAATGTTCATTTCTCCATTTACAAGTGCGACACCCGCACTGTCGTATCCTCTGTATTCTAATCTTTTTAACCCTTTGATTATTATTTCCCAGGCATCCCTATGCCCAATATAGCCTACAATTCCACACATAAATAAAGCGTTTTTTTGAACGTGATTGTTTATAATATTTGTAAGGAGCTAAAATAGAACAAAAAGATAATCAACGCAACCGATTGCGTAACTATTTTATGGAGGCAATAGAGAAAGGTCAGTGCACAAACTTTATATTACATGTGAAGTATATTCAGCTAAAATATACCTGGCCTATAGTTTGGATTTTCGCCGCAAAGAATAGGCTTTGTAATCCAAATCAGGCTTAACTGAAACCCAAGAGCCATCATAAAGCCCCTGAACGTCAAAAAGTGCTGTAAATTCCTTCCACAAACTTTTTAAAAGGACTTGAAAAAGCCCCGTATCTTTCTCAATAATCAATAACGCATCGGGTTGGCTGATCATAAAATCTACTAAAATTTGTGCAAGCGTATCATGGAGATTATCTGAAGGAATGTAAGTGTAATTAATAAAGTTGTTGATCTCGTCATCGTTCAGATTGCTTTGTTGTTTGATGTTAAGGTAATAGCTGTTCTCAATGACTAATTTCCGAAATTGAATGACTGCATAGTTTTGTTGCGACGGTTGGTCACAATAAAATACATAATTCAATATACCCTCTTTTGGAGAGGTTGGCTTGCCGCTTTGTGTATGCAAAAAAGAAGAGAAAGGCCTTAAGCTTCTCTTCTTATCTAGTATGGTGTGGTTTATGTAAGGTGGTTTGGAATTGCTGTCTCCAATAGTTTGTTTTTTCATTATATAAATAGATAGATGCTATAACATTTTTACAAAAATGATGCCTAATATCTATTTACCTTTTCCTTGAAACATGACCTTTACCGTCTTAAAAATTATTTGGAGGTCGGCAAAGAAGTTAATTCCTTGTAAATATTGCAAGTCTAATAACATCCGCTCACACATTTCATCAACCGTTTGCGCATATCCAAAATTAACCTGTCCAATAGAAGTAATACCTGGTTTGATAGTCAATAATTTTTTATAGCTCGGGGCTTTATCTACAATTTGCTTAATAAAATGTGCTCTTTCCGGACGAGGACCAACAATTGACATATCACCTTTTAACACATTCCAAAATTGCGGAATTTCGTCAAGGCGCGTTTTACGCATCAGCCTTCCCCATGGTGTGATACGTGGATCTACATCCTGAGCTAACTGCGGACCAAACTTCTCCGCATCAATATACATGCTTCTAAACTTATAGATGAAAAATGGTTTCTCATGTAAGCCGATACGTTCTTGTTTGTAAAAAACGGGCCCTTTTGAGCTTAGCTTGGTAATAATGGCAACTAATAAAAATAGGGGAAAGCCAAGAATCAAAGCCACTAGAGAAAATACGATATCAAAGCTTCTTTTGAAAAATTTAGACGTTATATCGAGCGCTTCACCTTTATTAATAAGAATGATAGGGAAGTCTGCATAGTGCAAAAAATTGTTTTCAATTAAACTGGTAAACGATGTTCTTAGCATCACATTAGGCACAACAATGCTTTGATCTACACTGGTAGCCTGCTTCATTTCTTGTATTTGCGAATCTCTTAACATGTCTCTTCTAATTATATGTTAAGCAAAAGCCAAGAAATATGCCAAATCCCCGAATGCCTGTTTATAGGTATTTAAACCCACTTTTTAGATTCAATTTCAATTTGTTAGCGATAATAAGTGGGGATTTTTTTCCACAAAATGGAGGGTTCGATTAGCGATCTATATTGCTTTGAGATCATTTCCAATACGCTTTATGCATGGAAAAGCATTTATTCCAAAGGGTGGGTAAATATCTATGGGCCAGTCCAAGCTTGTAACCGAACCATTTGGCGGCGGTAGAGAAAAAAGCTTTTGGAAGTTCAGTAACATGATGTTTAACGATATAAGAAAATTCAGACTTTACATATTTAAAACCTTCCGATTCTGCATGTCCAAAGTTTTGAAATATCCACGCATTGGTGGCGTGGAAAACGCCGATATCGAAATATCGTTTGAACTCTTCTTTTACCGAATAACTATGGGAATGATGGGCTTGCGCATCTGCGAGGTAGGCAAGTTGCCAACCATTTAAGATAATACGCCCGGCTGCTATAACATCTTCTCCCAAAATAGTGCCGCTCGGAAAGCCACCGGCTTCTTCAAATGCTGTTCTCCGATAGGCAGCAAAAGAGTTTGAGCAGGAGGCCGTTTTAATACCATACTTACTTCTATTATCCAGCCCGCGCAATTGCGAGTGTGCGGGGTAGTTAAATAGCCGGGCATGAGCTTCTAATCCTTTCGCTCCAATATGTGGAAGTTGGCGTCCGTAAGCTACTCCAATTTGAGGATTTTTGTCAAATACCTTTATTAGATTGCCTAGGGAATGCGCATTGGCAAGGACTGCATCTTGTGTCAGAAAAACGTATATGTCAGCATCGGGGAAGCGATTAACCGCCATCTGCCTCGTCCCTCCATGGTCAAAATCTTTTTTATCAATGTGGATAATCTCGAAATCTTTCATGGAAGGGTGCGACAGTGTACCATCGGTTGAGCCGGAGTCAATAATTACAACCTTATCGGGTTGAACAAGCTGTGTCTTAATGCTTTGAATTACGTCTGCCCATAACTTTCCGGCATTTAGGGTGGGAATATATAATATCGTTTTCATTTCTAACTACAACTTCTTAACAACAACCTTACCATAATCAGGATATCCGCTAACAATTTCCTCGTCGGCAATATAGGCGTGTCCGGTACCTTCTAAACGGATTGAGTTGTCCGTTTTGCCACCTTTATGCGTATTGCCTCTCATTATAAGGTTGTTAGGGTTTTGGCTTATTAATGTTCTATTTAATTTTCCACCCTGAAGAGAAATAAGTTCGTTAAACTCTACTACTAAGTTCTTGGAGCCTTCATCTATAATACAAGCGTTAACCGATTCGATAATATTGTGTTCCAGACGAACTGCATCGGCTGTCTTTCTAACAGTAATAGCATAACCGGAAGTACTCTTTATACTATTATTTGCAAGTGAAGCACTCTTTGATTTGACAAGTAGGACGGCGCCGGTTGGTTGGTTGCTGAAAATCTTATTTTCGTTCAGTATTACACGACCTTGCAGGTTAATATTCAAGCTCGCATTGGTAAGCAAGTTACGGGTTAAAATGAGCGAATCTATCGTAATACCATTTGGTAGCAATAAAGTTCGGAGCTTATTCCCTGCTAATTGTAAAGTAGTACCTTTCGTGTTTGCAAGTGCAGTTAAGGCATCGAACGTGTTATTCTTTAAAAAAATCGTATTAAACGACTTTACAATTTCTACTTTATTATCAGTGATATTGTTTTCGGCCTGGATAATACCGCAGCGTTCTAAGTAAAGTGCCGGGCGATTCGATCGCTGCGATCTATTATTGAAGAGTTGAACTTCGCTTACATTAACTAAAGTAGCCAATCCCGATCCGTCCACTGTTGATTTGCCTGCAACAAATCCGTTATTCAAGCTCCTGTTGCTTTTTATAATACAGTGAATGGGAAAAGGGTCGGAAGTTATTTTATTGTTGATATCAATAGCATCGGCCGCGTTATGATTCAATGTATTGTTGGAAATGTCAAAGTACTGCTCTTTTTTTGCTTTCCCGAAGCCAATCTGAATAGCACTCATTCCATTGTACGCGATGTGGTTATTTTTTATAGTTGCTCTGCCGCTTCCGTGCATAAAAATACCATTCTCGCCATTTTTTATTATCTGATTGTTTTCGATCTTAATGTTACTGCAAGATAGTAATCGAATCCCGGTTCCTGCTTGGTAGGTCGAGGCTGACTGGCGCGCGGAACCGTAGGAGGTGATGTTGCTGTTCCTAATAGCGATGGTATCACACTCATAAAACAGCATGCCGGGAAAGGCATATATTTTTTTGTCATTTCCTTTGATGTGGGTATCTGTAATGCGAATATTGGTGCTTTTTGAGACATACAATGCTTCGTTTACGGTAAATGCGCGAAAACGCAGGTTTACGTTCCTTAAATTTCTTCCAAAGAATAGAGGAGCGGAGGAATTTTGGACAACACGGGTGAAGTTCTGTGTGTCGCTCGGAAGAACTTGTTTTAATAACCCTAAACATTTTATATTAATATCCGACTTCAAAACCAGTGTTTTTACTAAGTAGGTCCCTTCCGGGATCAAAATAGTATCTCCTCTTTGTGCCGCCTTGATGGTTCGTTGTATATTTTCCGTATCATCTGCCTTACCGTCTCCTTTCGCTTGAAAGGCTTGTACATTCAACACCTGATAAACTTGTGTGTTTTCGGTTTTCTTGGTATCGGCGCCCTTGTTGGATTTCGGCTTTGTTTGGCAGCATGAACAGCACCAAAGAATGAGGCTCATAGAAATAAACCAGAATTTTGTAAGTAGCACTTTTTTCATCTTGACATGCTCTACGAGTTATGAAAGTATTGCTTTCCAGGTCTGAATTGCGGTATGTTCCCACTGAAAAGCGTTTATTCGTTTCCTTCCTTCTTCGATATAATAATTCCTAAGTTCGTTATTGTTAACCAATTGCTCGATTCCATTTGCCATTTCGTTAATATTGAAAGGGTCAACGCATAAAGCACCGGGGCCGGCTATTTCCGGAAGTGAGCTGACGTTTGACGTCAAAACAGGCGTGCCGGATGCCATCGCTTCCAATATAGGTAATCCAAATCCTTCCATTAAGGATGCGTAAAGAGTGACCAAAGCACCCTTATAAAGTTGTGGCAAAGTCTCTTCTTGTATGAAACCTAAAAATTTTATTCTTTCGCGGACGCCCGAACGTTCTGCCTCTTGAAGCAAGAAAGTATCAGGCTCACCCGAAAGCGCGAAAATTATCTCTTTATCTATTGCAGCACGCGCAAAAGCGCGAATCATTGCAGGAATGTTTTTATTCTTGCGCCGGTTACCAATATACAATAGGTAAGGACGGTCAAGCTTTATACGCTCCTCATTCTGAATAAACCGTTCGTCTACACCGTTGTAAATGACTGTAATGAGGTGTTCATCAATACCAAGAAGTTGGACCAGTTGCTGTTTGCTGTGGTGTGAAACGGTGATTATTTTTTTTGCTTTCTTTGCTAATCGCGCAATGACTTGTTGATAGTATATTTTATGTAGAGGAGAGTAATAAAATAAGTGCATCAAGTCGTGTATCGTAATGACAAAAGGTATGCTAGAGAAAGCGGGTGGCATAAAGGATGGACTGTAGAAAATGTCTGCAGTAGAAGAACGGATTGCTTTTCCCAACATGAAGGGGGAATAAAGGCTCCCCAATCGCATATTGCTTTTAACATGCTCACCCACTACATGTGGTGGTTTTCTGTCCATTACCTCTCGGTACAGCCTGCCAATTCCTGTATTTCCTGCCCACCTGCTGTCAATAAGCACCTTTGTGTTCATTTAAAATCCGATTTTTATTTTTTCCTTAACTATTGTTTGAAAAGTTCCCAATACAAATGCCAACTGTAAATAAAGTATGATGTCGTTATCATATCCTGAATAGAGAATCATCATAATGGCTAGTAGAGGCAAAAATACTGCCAGCCAGAAACTACGGAGATTATTCATATGTATACAGTAGCGATAAAAAAACCAAAGGAAGAGGCAATAAGAGATGAATCCTACGATACCAAGTTCCAGGTAATTGGACAAAAAAGTGTTGTGAATATGAGGCTCACCATGGTAGTAAGCTGCGTGTCGCCGTAAAAAATCCCCTCCCTTCAAGAAACCATTGCCCCACGGACGGATTTCATCAAAATGTTGAAAAAAGGCCTTCCAATAAGTTATTCGTACCCCCATACCATCATTGGAAGCCGTGAGTGTGTCTACACGTAAAACTTTTACAAATAGGTAAGGCGTCAATGCGCATAGACCAACAAGCAAAGCAGCTCTGATTGGCTTTTTTGCAAAAAACCAAAAAACAAGAAACAC
Source organism: Olivibacter sp. LS-1 (assembly GCF_008245145.1). Lineage (GTDB taxonomy): Bacteria > Bacteroidota > Bacteroidia > Sphingobacteriales > Sphingobacteriaceae > Olivibacter > Olivibacter oleidegradans. The sequence continues at coordinate 1,802,643 of NZ_CP041643.1, forward strand.
GCCAATGAGTAATGCTACGATAGGCGTTCTCGATAGTGAAAGAAAGGCGAGCAAAAAAACAAGTAAGATCCGCAGACAACTTATACGGGAATCCCTTATCAGCGGAATTAAGAGGTAGATGAAGCCTAATAAGGCCAGTCTGGCTCCAAACATATTTTTATCACTTAATCCCCAAAAAAATAATTCTTTATTATATAGAGCGCTGCCCTTAGCGGAAGAAGAGGCACCTGTTAACAAATGAAAATGGAACGCTTGATGGTATACAAGTAATTGTATAAAACACAGTAAAAAGATAATATGCATCGTCCAGTCGATTATACGGACAAGACTTGCTTTGTCAAGCTGATTTAACCGGTAAATGCCGGTTATAAAAAAACAGATATTGATAAGCATTTTTATCAGGCTGTCCCGTATTTGCGGTTGTCCATTTGTTGTAAGGAAGAAGCTTCCGCAGGCGTAGAGAACGAACGCACTGATAGCTAAAAACCAGGGTTGCCGCAGGAACTTTTTCAGGCTTTTTGGATCCAATTGATATGCGCTGATAAAAAATATAACCGATGCAAGAAGAAACACAATGGGGTATACTTTCCACGGTAGAAACACACTCAGTATGGCTAAACAGAATAATAGCTCTGTTAAAAAATAACGTTTATGCCCTGCTTCCACGGATCGTTTCATTTAATACAGTTGAATACTCATTTATCATCCTTTGTTTGCTGAGAATAGCTTCTACCGATTTGCGCGCATTTTTTACCAAGGTATCGTACAATAAGGGCTCGTCATACAAACGCTGTATCGCATCGCCCAACGAGTTCATCTCTTCTGATGTACACAATAACCCATTAAAGCCCTCTATAACGGTCTCTTGTAAACCTCCCACGGCATTCGCAATAACCGGCAGATGGTAAGCAAGCGCTTCTATTGCCACCATGCCTAAGGGTTCCTGCCAAAGTGATGGAACCACTAACACATCAATAGTTTTATAAAATGCCGCCGGATCTGTATAGCCGATAAACGAAATATTCGCACCCTCGGCTTTGGCTTTTAAGAAGCGCTCATAGTCTTCTTTTCCACCACCGGCAATTTGTAGTTGAGCATTGATCGAAAGGCGTTTAAATTGGTCTAATAACCATTCAATCCCCTTCTTTTCTGCTAAGGTGCCTATATAGCCAATGGTGAAATTAGTATCATGCGCTCTTGGCTGTGGTAATGGCGTTTCAGGTATTTCCCTGGTATTGTATATGACGTATTTTTTGGCTTTATCAAAGTATTGATACTGTTCAAAGCGTCTCAGAATAAACTTACTAATACCAATCACCGCGTCTACTTTACCCGACAATTTTTTATGCTTTTGCCTTAATAAAGCACAACTAAAACACTGCGTGTCGCACGAAGCATCATCTTTAAACATATCACTGTTTGGACATAGCAAATACAAATCGTGGAGTACCTGAACAATTGGGATATTCGCAGCTTTTATTTCATCCCAAACCGCAACACTCCAGCCAACTAAATTATGACATGAAACAATATCAGGCTTTTCTTTCTCGATAACCTTTTTAACGACTTGCCTCATGGCTGCATTGTATCGATCCCGTGCATGCCAAAACATTCGATCTAGTTTTCCTGCTCGTATTTTTTCAAAAGGCCAGTATAAATTTTTTAATGCCGTTCTATAAACTTTTATATGGTCAATCTCTTCTGTGCTCAAATCACCTGTGGGCTTTAAACTCAGTACAGCAACTTCATGCCCGGCGGCTTGCATCCCCTCCGCAATAGCTTTTAGGGAGATTTCTGCTCCCCCCTGTATAAGGGGGCTATATAAGGCATTTATATAGAGTATTTTCATGATAATAAATTATCTTAGCGCGATGATACTTCATCTATCAGAGGTACAGTTTATGTTTTCTTTCATCAAATTAGGTATTCTTATTGAATTTATCCGTTAAAAGTTCCCTATACGTACGGATTAAATCCACTCCGATTTGATGGTTATTATTTCGATATTGCACGTACCTAAGTAATCGATCCCCTTTTTCCTTAAAAATATGATTGCTATGCTTCTTTAACGCAACGGCCTTGGCGATGGTTTTTCTCAATATAGGTTCGTGCTCATGCTTGTCGTCATAGTTATAGATAAGCATATCAGCATGCATTTCATCCATATCTGCTATTGTACCAATAAGGGGGCAAATCACAGTTTTTCCGTAAGAAAATGCTAGAATAGCAGTGCCCGAATTTAAACTGCTTTCTAAATCATAGGGTAATATTAATAAATCGGCTTCGCGAAAGAGGCTGGGTATTTCGGCGTCGTCAATAAAACGTAACTGAAGATTTAAGTTATCCGTACCTGTAGCCATCTTTTCCAGTTCTTGTCTGTATTTATCTGTCGAAGGCTTTCCAGCTATGGTCAATTGTAATTCCTTGTTAAATTCCCTTGCTAATTTAATCAACAATTCAATGTTTTTATAAGGCTTAACGACTCCCATAAAAAGCAACTTTAATAAGTTGGAATCTTCCGGGCCCGGTTGAATAGGTCCATATACGTTAATAAAGTTTGGATGGGGTATGTATATGATTTTGGCAGTGGTTTGTCTATCGCGTTGTGCTAATATACTGGCTGAGGCATGGCTATGAATAATGATGCGGTCGGCCCATTTGACAAGCAGGGCAGTAAGGGTGCGACTAAAGAAACGAAGGCCTTTTTCATGCGAACTTCGATTATGCATGGTCCATATGAGCGGCTTTCTAAATAATTTAATCGCTAGAAGTACAATCATTTTTCGGAAAAAACTCCGAAAAGCGACAAAAAAACTGCTGTCATCAACATTTTCGAACCAGTTAAGATGCACTAGATCAATTGATTTGAAATGCTTATATGACGAAAAGAAACTGTCCAACGGGTAGATCTCAAAACCCGATTCACGTAATGGGGCGACCATTAAGCTGATATATTGATTTTCTTTATTATCCGGCGGGTTGAATACAATCTTCACTATTTCGTTTCTCTTAAATTTATACTCTTTACTGCGGCAATAAAAATATCCTTTATTTGTATGTCAAACACGCGACGGTGTTTGAGCCACAGCCAAAAATTGCCAAATAGGGAATAGCGCATGGATAGCGCCATCGTGAAAATTTTTCTTTTGCTCATGAGATAATCTTGCTTCTTCACAAGATACCTGTGAATAACAAGAGCCTCTTCATTAGCTGGTTTTTCACTAAGAAATGCTCTTAACCAGTTCGCATAGCCGATGTTTGCCTCCATTTTATGTAAGTTATTTCCCGTTGAGGTGATGGACAAAGCGTTACTTCTGTATCGGAAAACAGCCTTATTAGTATGTGCAATACCGAGTTGTCCCGTAGCCATAAAAGCTGTTATATCGTCCGAACCCCAGGCAAGGGGGAGCTTATAAAATCCATCTTGCTTTCTAAGTGGTTCAACGCGATATACAAAGTCAGAAATGTAGTTTGAACGATACTGAGCCAAGCGGTGCCAAATGCTATCATATACGTTTTCAAACGACGGATGTGCCGGTGTTAGCATCATGGTTTCACCTTCGTCGTTGATTATTTTGCTTCGACAATGATATACATTTAATGTTGGATATTGTTGAATAAGTTTCGAGAACTCCTGCAAATAATCCGGCTCTAATTCATCATCATCGCCCATAATCATCAGATACTTTCCCTTGGCTAGCGATAAACACTTATTCCAATTGTCAACGAGATTAATGGCTCCGACATTTTTGTCATTGCGGTAATAATGTATCCGATTGTCCTCAAATTGTTGCACGATAAGATCTACAGGTTCGGGGGAACAGTCGTTCAATATAATCAACTCAAAGTTATCGATGGTTTGTTGCAAAATACTTTCTATACACGATTGTAGGTATCGGCTTTTATAAGCAGGTATGCAAATGGAAAATTCAACCATGGATGTATAACGTTTTCCCTTAACTAACAATTTTCAGTCCAATAGTTCAATTTTTAAAGAGGAACGGCACGATTTTTATATAGGTATGGCCGTGTTATTAATTTCGTAGCTTGAAAAGGAGACGAAGGGTTTGACTATATATCTTCTAAGGCCAACACAAAGGTAACTAAAACTAACAAATGCGTGCAGCGAATAGAGTAGCTCTTAATACATCCATACTTTACCTACGAATGTTGGTTACTACCGGCATAACGCTCTATACGACAAGAATAGTACTAAATATACTTGGAAGTACTGATTACGGCTTGTTTAACTTGGTTGCGGGTATTGTATTGATGCTGTCCTTCCTCAATACCACCATGGCCTCATCTACACAGCGTTTTTTGTCATTTTACCAAGGGGCGGGCGACTTAGCGATGCAAAAACGTGTGTTTAGTAATAGTATGCTATTACATATTGTAATTGCTATTATTATCGTAGCCGCTCTGGAAATCGCGGGTTTGTTCTTGTTTAACGGAACATTGAATATTCCGGCGAATAGACTGGAAGCAACACGCTTTGTCTATCATTTTATGGCGGCCACCGTTTTTTTTAATGTAGTGGTTGTTCCTTTTAATGGGGCTTTAATTGCTCATGAGAACATGATCTGGGTGGCTGTCGTGAATGTAATAGAAACATTATTGAAGTTGGGAATTGCCTTATTATTAACAGTGCTTTCTTATGACAGACTAATGGTTTACGGGGCACTTACCGCTCTCGTTAGTGTTGTCAGTTTCTTACTTTATGCTTTTTATTGTTTACGAAAGTATGCTGATTGTTCTTTAAGTGGAATTACAGTACAAGCTGATAAGCCATTATTAAAGGAGTTGTCCACTTTCGCCGGATGGAATCTATTGGGTACACTATGTGGGCTAGGAAGAACACAGGGTCTAGCCATCCTCTTGAATATATTTTTAGGGGCCGTTATCAATGCAGCGTATGGGATCGCTAATCAAGTAGCGGCCCAACTTAACTTTTTTTCCGCAACCTTACTGCGAGCACTCAATCCTCAAATTATGAAAAGCGAAGGGGCCAATGATCGGCCGAGAATGTTACGTCTGGCTATGATGGCCAGCAAATTCGGCTTTTTCTTGCTCGCGGTTATTGCCGTTCCGGCTTGTTTTGAAATGGAAGCGATCCTGAAACTTTGGTTGAAAAATGTACCACCACATACGGTCGTTTTCTGTCAGCTTATTCTCATAGCTACCCTGATCAATCAATTAACAATCGGTTTGCAATCGGCAGCACAAGCTATTGGCAATATTAAATATTATCAGATAGTGGTAGGTACTACGTTGCTATTAAATTTGCCAATTGCTTATATTTTACTCTCACTTCATTACCCGGTATATGCTGTCATCATAAGTTATGCCGTTGTTGAATTCATAGCCTGTGTGCTACGAATGTTCTTTTTAAGACATTTAGGAGGCTTATCCATTCGCACTTACTTGTCAAGAGTAGTCTATCGGGAAGTTATTCCGTTAATAATAGTTTTACTCGTAGGCGTATTGGCAACAAAATATATCCACTATCATTATCGATTTTTAATTACGATCCCGCTCACGGGATTTGTTTTTGGATTGAGCATCTATTTTTTCGGTTTATGTGCAGATGAAAAAATATTGATGCGTAATTTTATGGACAAGATAAAACAGAAAATAACCGGCTAAATTGCTAACAAATGAATAAAATATTAATTATAGGGGCTTTTGACCGATTTAACTACGGCGATTTATTATTCCCGATTATCATCGAGCAACAATTAAAAACATATGGACACCCGCTAGATATCGGATATTTTGGAATGATAGAAAGCGATTTAAGCGATTTGGGAGGAAAACCGACTCAAGATATACAGGCATTTTATCGTGCGTGTAATGCGAACAATGAAAGAGCCAATATCATCGTTGCGGGAGGCGAGGCTATCGCAGTCACTTGGAATTCTTTGTTGGTGGCTTTGAATGAAAGGTATCGGTTAATAAGGCGTTACCAGCATCATTTAGAGAAGTTTATTGACCTTAATAAATGGGCGAAACGCAAATTGAAAGGACAAACGGTGCTTCCTTTTGTGTTCAATAAAACAGATTTTAAGAGCGTTGATCACGTCTTGTTCAATTCACTGGGTGGCTCGGAAATACCAGAGCAAATTTTCACTAAAATAGAGGGCTTACAGCAGAAACTAAAGAATGTCGACTATTTTTCCGTGCGAGACACCATTACCCGGAAAAATCTGAAAAATAAGGGAGTCGAGACGAAATTATACCCTGATTCGGCTATCCTTATGTCTAAATTTTACGCTATTGAACACCTGGACGAATTGGTAAATATTGATGTGCGGCATTTTGTGGCGTTAAAAAAAGGGAAATATGTGTTTTTTCAGATTAATCGAAATCACGCAAAACAAAAAGAGGAAAAAATAGCTGCACTTCTAAATGCTATTCACCATGAAACCGGGGCAGACATCTGTTTATGCCCGATAGGAAAAGCATCAAATCATAATGATGACGAAGCTTTGCAATTGATTTTCCCTCATTTGGACGGCGATGCTCAATTTTTTAACGACGTTACTATTTGGGACATTATGTATTTAATTGCCAATGCGCAATGTTACATCGGTACCAGTTTACACGGCGCCATAACAGCCATGAGTTATGCGGTTCCTTACGTCGGAATAAATGTTAAAAAGCTAAATAGCTATCTCGGTACTTGGGGGGTGGAGAATCTGCAAAATGTTGTAGCCATTGAAAGTCTCTATGATCAATATCTAAAAGCGATCAAAGTTCCGAAACAAGACTTGATAGAATCAAAGAACAAGCAGTTTGCTGCGATAGAAGAGTCGTTCAATCTCATGGCTACACTTTTATTTAGAAGCTGATTCCTCCTTATTTGCAGGCTCGGGTGTTGGCTTTTCATCATATTGTCCTTCTTTAAAGGCACGTACGCCTTGCCCCAATCCACGCATCAGTTCGGGGATTTTCTTGCCGCCGAAGAGCAATAACAATGCAATAACAATGACACCCAATTCAGGCCCGCCAATGACACCTAGTAATATTGAATAAAGCATAATATATTTTTTAGTTTAACTTTGCAAAGTTAACCTGTCTAATATTAGATACAGATTAAAATAAGATTAGGATTGGTAAACAGGAGACCCGTTAACGATTTGGATCATATGGGGAGTAGTATGTTGTAGGTTGGTATACGGGAATGCGTCATTATAGGTGGCAGAAAAGAAGGGGATAAATAGAATGATGATCTATGAAGTTTAAGGTGCAAAGAAAACGAGAGAAGACTTCCGGTATTCTACAAAGACTACTATTTGTCTTCTTAATATTTGTGTTTTTACTCACGGCCGGTTCGCTTCTTTTAAGACACTCCATTGCAGAGAAGCTGGCTTATTTAAGCGTAAAACTTAAAGCACCTCCCGAAACAGGCGAAATAAGTAATGTCTTACTGGAGCTAAGTAGCGCCGAAAATGACTTTCAGCAAGCTAGTCTTTACGGCTATGGTGATAAACTCGATGAGTATCAACGAAAAGTATTGAGCGTCTTTGCTAAAATCGATACTATTTTGCACGAATATCCAATATTGGCGGACAGTCTAGGCAATTCATTGGACGAAAGAGAATTTAAAAAATATGTGGATGGAAAGCTGGATCTTTCGCTCAAAGTTTTCGCGCTAAAGAAAAGTTTCGACTCTTTACTGATAAAAAGTACGGATGAAAATATTTTTGGGAACAGCAAAGTTAGGATAGCTAAGGAAAGAAGACAAATACGCCGAAATGCAGAGCAAGATACCATCATAAGGGAAGTGGCGTCAGCGGTCAAGAAAAAAGGGTTCTTAAAACGTTTAAGGCAAGTTTTCTCCCCTGGTTCAGATACACTTCGTACAAAGTTACTACTCGTTGCGCGGGAAAATGCTGTGCGGGATTCGATTGCAAGAGAGTTGCAGATTCAGAATGAAAAAGGGCAGCAACAGCTCTTGGAAAGGTTAAGCAAAGAACATACATTACTTGCTCAATCTCAACAACAGCTCATATCTTCGAATTTATCACTCATCATACAATTACGGCAGCTTATCGATCAAATCAAAGATAATTACTTATTGACTTGGGAAAGAAATCAACGGGAAACCTTAGCTCAATATGAAGAAGCTGTTGATGATTTAGACAGTTTTACGATTACTGCCACTATCATGGTGCTGATTTTTGTTGCGCTTCTTTTGTTCTATATCAAAAAAGCTGCTAAAGCAGAAGATCAGTATAAAGTTGAAAACGCTCGTGCTATTGCGCTTGCGGAACAGAAATCGGAAATGCTTGCTACAATGAGCCATGAAATTCGAAATCCGTTGACAGCGATAACCGGGTTCGTTTATTTGATGAAAAATACACCGCTGACCGCTGAGCAGAACCGTATGGTAAGCTCAATAAAAGCTTCTTCAGATATGTTAATGGATACCGTGAATGATATTTTGGATATGACTAAAGTTGAAAGCCAACAGTCAGAAGTACTTAAAGTTGTTTCTTTTACTCCATTTCATGAAATTAAGGAAACGGTAGAAACCATGCGCTTCATAGCCATTAAGAAAAATATATCCTTAAATTTTAGTTTTGACGGTTCTCAGGACGAGATGGTTTATGGCGACCCTTTTCGACTGAAGCAGGTGGTCATCAATTTACTTGGGAATGCCATTAAATATACGGACATTGGAGGGGTGGAGGTGTATTGCACAATGAAAAAAGGTGAGCAAGACGGTATGCAGGAACTTACGGTACGTATTAAAGATTCCGGTATTGGCATTCCGCAAGAACAACAGACCAAATTATTTACTAAATATTATCAAGCGGGAAAGGAAAATGCAAGGCCTGGCACCGGTTTGGGCCTGTATATCTGCTACCAGCTGATTAAATTGCAACATGGGGACATCTACGTAGAGAGTGAAGAGGGAAAAGGTTCTACGTTTAGTTTTCGTATTCCCTTTAAATCAGCTAACGTTTGATCAATTGAATAGTAAAAATACAAAAGACTCTCTTATTTATTAAATAAACAACGTCATCCGTTGTAAATATCTTGTTTGATGTGTTTAGTTGATTTTTTGAACCAAATACCGTTTCAGGGTTTGATTTAAAGCCATTTTTCTCCGCCACTTTTATGTAATTTTCTTTGTCGGTTGTGTGGAAAATACCCTGAAAAGGAGTAGGTTTGCACTCTTTATTGAAATTTTGTTAATATAAAACCTTTTATGGGTGCTAGAATACAAGCGATAGAATACTATTTTCCAGAACAAAAAATTACCAACCAAGATCTTAGTGAGGAATTTCCGGATTATGATTTTTCTAAGTTTGAATATAAGATAGGTATAAGTAGTCGGTATGTTGCCGGAACAAATGAAACCGCTTTGGACTTAGCCGAAAAAGCTTGCCTAAAACTTTTTAAACGCATTAATAAGGCTAAAATCGATTATATTTTGTATTGTACCCAAAGCCCCGAATATATTATGCCGTCAACGGCTTGTATATTGCAGGATCGCCTGGCTCTTAATAAGACAGTGGGCGCTTTTGATTTCAATTTGGGATGCTCGGGTTATACCTATGGCTTGAGTATGGCGAAAGCTTTCATAGAAAGCGGCCAAGCCAATCACGTGTTATTGGTAACAACAGATACCTATTCAAAATATATCAATAGGAAAGACCGGTCTAATCGAGCGATCTTTGGCGATGCGGCAAGCGCAACCGTTATTTCGTCAAATGATGACAACGGAATCCATAAATTCAAATTTGGTACCGACGGAAAGGGGTATAATAAATTAATCGTTAAGAACGGTGGTACTCGATTTCCTGTTGATGGCCAAGCTGTGGAGCACCTTTATGGTAGAGGCAATGTTTATACGGAAAATAATCTTTATATGAACGGGCCCGAAATATTCCGTTTCACCAGTACTGTGGTGCCTCCTTTTATTGAGGAAGTTCTTACGCTCAACGCTGTAAAGAAGGAGGACGTTGGGCAGTTTATTTTTCATCAAGCAAATGCCCACATGTTAAAAGTGATGCGAGAACGCTTAACAATATCTCCTCAAAAGTTCTACATCAATTTACGTGATGGGGGAAACACCGTTTCTTCTACCATACCCATTGCATTGAAAAACTATTGCAAGGAGGATCTAACAGAAGAAAAGGCCTCCATTATTGTTGCCGGTTTCGGCGTTGGCTTGTCCTGGTCTGCCGGATTAATCGAAGTTTCAAAAAATCTATAATTATAGCCACCCTTTTTTTCTGAACCAAAAATAAATGGCTAAGGTGATAATCGCCATGACAAGCATTACTATTGGGTACCCTAAGTGCCAGTTAAGTTCCGGCATATAATGGAAGTTCATGCCGTATATCCCTACTATAAACGTTAATGGCATAAAAAAAACAGAGAAGATCGTTAATATGCGCATGATTTCATTTGTTCTATGGGAAGCGATGGAAAAGTAAGCCGATAGAAGCTGTGCGGTATTCTCTGAAAGATTGTCGTATATATTTTGCATTCGCACATATTGATCCCGTAAATCCCGGGTATAGATATTTCGTTGTTTGGGAGTATCTATTTTATCGATAATCTCATAAGACAAGATCAAGAGACGTTTGATCACATCGACTTTTCGTTTTACATAATAAAGCCCTCTTAAAACGGGTGCCTTGCGCTGCTTCAGGAAAACATTCTCTTCAAAATAATCTAACGACTGTGCCAACTTCACACTAGGCTCTTCAAAAGTAAGCAAGGACGCCCGTACAATACGGTTTACTATGCATATGGTGTCCTTACAGCCTCCTGCATCTATCGCTTTGGCTTTAACGTCGGCGATAAGAGGTTGTTCAGTTCTATGAACAGTGATGACATAGTCGGAAGTATAAAAAATGGCAATTTTATTTGTTAATTCCTGTATGGTATCCGCGTCATTCATGAGGTCCTGTGTGTATACTCGGACGATTATAAAGGTATAGCCGTCTACGATTTCATGCTTCGGTAAGTGGTCGGGCTGCATACAATCTTTAATAGATGTTTCATGTAATGCAAATCGTTTGCTTATGTCCAGGATTTCTTCCATAGAAGGATCTGTTAAATCGATCCAATCGAAACCGTGCGTATCCCTTGATGCGAATATTTTTTTCATTAGAATAAATTGTCTTTTAATGGCCATGAAACCCGCTTGCCTACTGCAAGTAACTATAAGCTTGGTTTATTCATGTCGTTCTCTACATGCTGTAGCATATAGTGTTTTCTTAACATCATTCCTTACCTCATCGTTTTTTGATAAACCAACTAAACTCGCTCGTTTTAAATTTCTGTCGGCTCTTGCTTTTTCTCTGTTGCTTCCTGTATGTCTTCGGCATCGGGTATCAAAGCCTCTTGTTGCTCTGAAGCCTTTGCTTCATATTGTATTTTTATAAAGATAGGGAAATGATCAGAATTAAAATTCGATAGTCGTTTCAACTCCCTAAGTTTGAAATCTGTCGAGAAAAAGGCATGATCAAGTGGAAAACGCAAAAAGGGATAATGTGCATGAAACGTGTTGTAAAATCCCCTGCCGCGGCGTGGATCGAGTAATCCACTCATTTTTAAAAATAATTCCGTTGTATAGCTCCATGCTACATCATTTAGATCGCCGATGACAATAACCGGTCTACTGCTTCGTTTAGCTAAATCTGCTATTAGCAACAGTTCTTTGTCTCGTTCCGTAGATCGTGGGTTTTCATTCGGCACAGGGGGAGTAGGATGCACAGCATATAATTGCACCTCAAGTCCACTCCGGAGCGTTAATACGCAATGAATCGAAGGAATGTCCTTTTCAACCAAATAGCCGATCTTGGTAGCTGACAATGGTAATTTGGAATATAGCAGCATGCCATACGTATTCTCTAAGGGCACGCGTACATGATAAGGATATTCTTGGGATAAACTGCGTGTCTCAAGGTCCCATCGCTTGTTGGTTTCAAGCAATAAAACAACATCGGGATCAGCCCGGGTTATTTCTCCTAAGCACCCCGCAGTGTTTTTATTGTCTTGATAAACGTTAGATACCATTAAACTCACCGATTGCTCTTGTATATTGCCTTTGGCATATAATACCTGCTTTTTTGCAAGCGGCGTAAAGGGCATAATTTGTGACGATAGGTAAATGCCATTGATCATGATCACGGTAAGTGCAATCCAGTCAAAGATTACCGAACGGTCAAAATAACCAAGTAATAGTGCAAAACAAATGGCTGTCAATACTAGTTTTTGCAATCGCGGATAATCGAAAACCCTAAAAATCCAATATTCGTGTTTAATAAGGGGAATGAGGGTAAAACAAATAGTTAATAAAGAGAGACTATATATAAAAACGTTCATAGGTAGTATATGCTGTTAATAGTCAAACATAAGAACAAAAACAAATGAATAAAAATTTTTCTTTTTCAGCTGCTTAAACTCTTTGCCGCCCGATTTAAATTAGAAAATCGATTTAGCATATAAAGGATAGTCGCATTAATTTGTTACTTTTAGGCACATTATTTATTGAAATCTTAAACAGATAATATTGATTGAAATGATTCGAGTTTATCGCTATTACGCAGCACTTCTTTTACTAAGCTTTTTCTTAGCCGCTTCAGTTGGTAAAGCGCAAACAAATCCGATTTTCGATGGTTGGTATGCCGATCCCGAAGGTATTAGATATGGCAATGAATATTGGATTTTTCCAACTTATTCAGCGCCTTACGAAGAACAGGTGTTTATGGACGCGTTCTCATCCAAAGATTTGAAAAATTGGAAAAAACACGCCGGAATAATTGACACTGCTGCGGTAAAGTGGGCAAAAAAGGCAATGTGGGCGCCAGCTGTTTTAATGAAGGATAAAAAATATTACCTGTTTTTTGGCGCAAATGATGTTCATGAAGGCGAAGTTGGTGGAATTGGTGTGGCGGAGGCTGAAAAACCACAGGGCCCTTATCGCGATTTACTCGGCAAACCCCTAATCAATGAAATCGTGAATGGCGCTCAACCAATCGATCAATTCGTCTTTAAAGATACTGATGGAACTTATTATATGTACTATGGGGGATGGGGGCATTGCAATGTGGTAAAATTAAAAGATGATTTTACCGGGATTGCTCCTTTTGAAGATGGCACTACCTATAGGGAAGTAACACCGGAAGGCTATGTCGAAGGGCCCTTTATGTTCGTCAGAAATGGAAAATACTATTTTATGTGGTCGGAAGGTGGATGGACCGGGCCCGACTATAAAGTAGCATACGCGATAGCCGATTCGCCTTTCGGCCCTTTCAGACGAATCGGAACAATTTTACAGCAGGACCCCGCTATTGCTACAGGCGCAGGACATCATTCCATCATACAAGGAAAAGGAAAAGACGAGTGGTACATCGTTTACCACCGTCGTCCTTTAGGAGAAACGAGTGCCCACCATCGCGTTACCTGTATAGATAGAATGTATTTTGACGAAAATGGTTTTATAAAACCCGTAGTAATGACTAAATAGTTATCTCTTTATACGTATAATGATCGAAGAAGAGATACAGGTTTAATTGTCAATAAAAAAATGAGTAAAATTATAGTACTAGGAGGCCAGGGGCAACTGGGGCAGTGCTTGCAATCCGTTTGCGAAGATAAGGCCATGGTTTTTTTATCATCGAAAGAGGCCGATATTAGTAATGAAGCTCAATTGGAGCAATGGTTCATTCAGTATAACCCCAGTCATATTATCAACTGTGCGGCCTATACCGCCGTTGATAAAGCGGAAGATGAAAAAGAGGAAGCAAGTAAAATCAATACGATAGCACCGGGTATCCTGGCCGGGTTATGCAAACGCTTCGATGCAATTTTAATTCATATTTCTACTGATTTCGTGTTTGAAGGTAATCAAACGGGTCTGTTAGAGGAAACGAGTATTGCCAATCCGACCGGTGTTTATGGACAAACTAAGTTAGATGGCGAAACGACCATTCAGCAAATATGGAATAAGCATATTATTATCCGTACAAGCTGGTTATATTCTGAGTATGCCAATAACTTTGTTAAAACGATGCTGCGACTCGCTCAAGATCGCGAGGAACTCAAGGTAGTGGCAGATCAGGTCGGAACTCCTACTTATGCACGCGACTTGGCCGAAGTCTTATGCAAAATTATTGATAACAATATTACAGAAGATGAATACGGTCTTTATCATTATAGCAATGAGGGAGTTGCAAGTTGGTACGATTTCGCCTATGCCGTTTTTGAATTGAGCAATACCAATATCCGCCTGTTTCCGATTAAAACTGCTGATTTTCCTACAAAAGCGAAGCGTCCGGCGTATTCTGTAATGGATAAATCAAAAATAAAAAAGCAATTCAATTTGGTTATACCGAATTGGCGGGATAGCCTAAAAAACTGCTTACAACGGTTAAAAGAAATTCAAAACTAATACGCCTCCCATCTATCTTAAACACATGAAGTGGAAAACCCTAACATCCGAATATTTAGTAAAGGCCCCTTGGGCCGTCTTAAGAAAAGATTCGTGCGAAATGCCTAATGGCCATATCGTGCCGGAATATTATGTATTGGAATATCCGAATTGGGTAAATGTGGTAGCATTTACTGAAAGAAACGAAATAATCTTAGTAAGGCAATATCGCCATGGCGCTGGTAAAGAGTTTTTGGAAATACCGGGAGGAGTCATTGATGAAGGTGAAGATGCACTGACTGCTGCTAAACGCGAAATGCTGGAAGAAACCGGCTACGCTTTCACGACAATGGAAAAACTCGTGGATTTGTATCCTAACCCTGCAACGAGCACTAATATTACGACAACTTATGTGGCTAAGGGTGGTGTGAAGGTGAAAGAACAGGCTTTGGATGATCAGGAAGAAATTGAGATTTTGCTTTATTCAGTTGATGACGTCAAAAGGTTGCTAAAAGAAAATAAGATTGGCCAAGCGCTTCATACGGCAGCACTCTTTTATGCGCTTTATGAGTTGTAAAAAACTCCTCATTCATCGTTTAGAACTCTTAACTAAATCTTTACCTTTGCCCCATGGCAAGAGAGATTTTGGAAAATAAGCGTAAAGCGCTAAAAATTAATTTAAGTGAACAGATCTACGGCACTTTTGCGGAAATAGGTGCCGGACAGGAAGTAGCACGAAATTTTTTCACCGCTGGAGCGGCGTCGGGAACCATCGCTAAAACTATGAGTGCATACGATATGGCTTTTAGCGATGCCATTTATGGCGCTGAGGCAAACGGACGCTATGTGAGTAGTTCGCGTTTGGAGAAGATGCTCGATCATGAATACCAGCTGCTTACCGATCGACTGAAAGGGCCTAAATATCAGAACCGTAAGTTCTTTGCCTTTGCCGATACGGTAACTACCTTGAATTTTAGTAAAACGAACGATCCACATGGGTGGATTGGACTTCGCTTTCAATCGGAAGTAGGAGGGGAGCCAAATGATATTATTTTTCATGTACGCCTCTTAGATAGCGACGCTTCATTGCAACAAAAAGTTTTAGGGGTATTAGGTGTTAATCTTGTATTCGCGGCTTATTTTTATATTCATGATGTACAAACGATGATTGAAAGCCTGGTGGACAATTTAGCTGCGGGATCGGTTGAAATCGACTTAGTTAAGCTGAATGGATCTGCATTTAAAAATGTGAGTGAACGGCTGGTTAATTTGTACCTCATCGCTAAAGGCTTCTCACGGGCTGCAATCTTCGATGAAGAGGGGCATGCACATCAGGCAAAAGACTTTCTTTACAAAAAGGATGTTATTATTCTGAGAACAAAATATAAACAGAAATCCAATCCAAATTTTGATTTATTCAATTTGGCTGTTGATCAGTTTAAGCGCAACCTGGGAATCAAGGATAAAAATCTTCTTGTTATGATTGAGGTGCTGATGTCAAACGCGTTGGAGGATCATCCCGTCCTGAGTAACGAAGATTTGGAATATTTCGCTAAGCGAGCTGAAGAACTATGTGCTACGGGGAATCATATTCTGGTGTCTAATTTCACGAGAAATCATAAATTGGCTGAATTCCTTGCCCAGTTTAAACCAAACAATGTCGGTATTTCTACCAATATTTCCAATCTCCGTAATATCTTCAACTCCAAAAACTACGGTGAAAGTTATGCTGATGAGTTGTTAGCCTACGTGAGTGGCATGTTCAGTAAAAACGTAAAGCTGTATGTTTATCCTTATCTAGATAGAAAAAACAATGAAATCATAACTACTCAAAATATGCCGGTATCTCCTGAAGCCAAACCACTCTTTGATTTCCTCATTCAAAACCATTATATTATTGATATAGAAAATTACGACGAACGTTTTGTGAAAACGGTTTAATTAGCTGTTAGCATTTAGGTATTAGCCATTAGCGAACAACTAATAGCTAATACCTAACCGCTTACCTCCTAATAGCTCGCGGCTGCCTCCTCATATTCACTTAAAGGCGGGCAAGAACATACTAAAGAGCGGTCACCGTAAGAATCATTCACTCTTCCTACTGCGGGCCAAAATTTATGTGCAGCAACATATGGGAGAGGATATGCGGCTTCTTCCCTTGTATAAGGTCTATTCCATTCATTGGCACTAACTACTGCCAAAGTATGTGGCGCATGCTTTAATACATTTTCGTTTTTATCCACCGCTCCCGACTCAATGGCAGCAATCTCCCTTCTGATAGCCAAAAGCGCATCGCAAAAACGATCTAATTCTGCTTTTGGCTCCGATTCTGTCGGTTCTACCATAAGCGTACCGGCAACAGGGAAAGACACCGTTGGTGCATGGAAGCCGTAGTCCATTAAGCGTTTAGCAATATCGCCTACTTCAACACCATAACTCTTGAAGCTTCGACAGTCGAGAATCATTTCATGGGCACATCGGCCACTAGCGCCTGCATACAATATTTTATAATCGTGTTCAAGCCTAGCCTTAATATAATTGGCATTAAGAATAGCAAATTTAGTAGCATTGGTTAGGCCGTCGGCACCCATCATCGCGATATAAGCATGCGAGATAAGTAAAATAGAAGCTGATCCAAACGGTGCTGCTGCAACGGCAGAGATAGACTTGCCTTCATTAATATTAACCACTTCATGGCCAGGTAAGAAGGGTACTAAATGCTCGGCAACACCAATAGGTCCCATCCCGGGGCCACCACCACCGTGCGGAATACAAAAAGTCTTATGAAGATTGAGGTGGCAAACATCTGCGCCGATACTTGCAGGACTTGTTAAACCAACCTGCGCGTTCATGTTGGCACCATCCATATATACCTGACCGCCATTTGCATGGATAACCTGGCAAATATCGATAATCGATTCTTCAAATACCCCATGGGTAGATGGGTAGGTAACCATCAAACAACTTAAATTATCCTTATGCAGTTCAGCCTTGGATTGCAAATCGGCCACATCAATATTACCACGCTCATCACAGTTTACAACAACGATTTTCATGCCGGCCATCGAAGCAGAGGCCGGGTTGGTACCATGTGCAGACGATGGAATGAGCACGACGTTGCGGTGATGGTCGCCTCGGTCTTCATGGTATGCTCTAATAACCATGAGACCTGCATACTCACCTTGTGCACCGGAATTGGGCTGAAAACTCATTTTAGCAAAGCCGGTGATGGCAGAAAGCCACCGGTTTAGCTCGTCAAGCATTTGCATATAACCACCAACCTGATCGATGGGGGCAAAAGGATGTACTCTATTGAACGACTCCCAAGATACAGGTATCATTTCGGTTGTAGCGTTTAACTTCATCGTACAAGATCCCAGTGGAATCATCGAATGGCAGAGCGATAAATCTCTAGCTTCGAGCGATTTGATGTAGCGTAGCATTTCGTGCTCAGCATGGTGCGTGTTAAACACTTCATGCGTTAAATAGGCCGAGGTACGTTGCAGCGCGGTTGGGATTACGCTTTCCAGTGCTGATGTTTTGAATTCAACATCCGCCAAATTTTTTGCTTTTACCTTCGCAAAAACACGAACAATTTCTTTGATATCCTCCAAGCTGGTGGTCTCATCTAATGAAATATGGACGGTTTCGCCTTGGTAGTGAAAGTTCATTTCATGGTTCAGCGCTTCTGCATGTAACGGATTACATAAATCACCAAGATGGAAGGTTAGGGTGTCAAAATAGGCCTCATTCTCTTGTCTATAGCCAAGCGATGTAAGCGTATTAGACAAAAGCACGGCTAGTCCATGAATTCTTTCTGCAATAGCGCGTAAGCCTTGTGGTCCGTGATAGGTGGCGTAAAACCCCGCCATAATAGCAAGAAGCGCCTGCGCCGTACAAATATTAGAGGAAGCTTTGTCCCTTCGAATATGCTGTTCACGTGTTTGTAAAGCCATTCGCAGCGCGTAATTCCCCGATGAGTCGATGGTGACCCCAATAATCCTGCCCGGAATATTACGTTTATAAGCGTCCTTTGTTGCAAAGAAAGCTGCATGAGGACCGCCAAAACCCATAGGGACACCAAAGCGTTGCGAGGAACCAACCACAATGTCTGCTCCCCATTCTCCCGGTGGCGTTAGCAAGGTAAGGCTCATCAGGTCGGCCGCAACACTCAAAGTTGCTTGATGTGCATGAACCTTTTCAGCAAAGCTGCGGTAATCAAATACCTTACCGTCGCCGGCCGGATATTGGACTAAAGCTCCAAAGATATTTTCATTAAATTCGATCGAAGTATGATCACCAACTAAAAGTTTGATGCCGTAAGAAACGGAACGTGTCCTTAATACATCTAAGGTTTGTGGAAAAACATTCTCTGATACAAAAAAAGTATCGGCATCTTTATTTTTACGTAGGCTATACTGCATAAACATCGCTTCTGCAGCAGCAGTTGCCTCGTCTAATAAGGATGCGTTCGCTATTTCCATACCGGTAAGGTCAATGATAACCGTTTGGAAATTTAATAAAGCCTGTAATCGGCCTTGTGCTATTTCAGCTTGGTAAGGTGTGTATTGTGTATACCAGCCTGGATTTTCAAATACATTTCGCAAAATAACACTGGGTGTAATCACATCGTAATATCCTTGGCCGATGTAAGATTTGAACACTTTGTTTTTAGAAGCAATTTGCTTCAATCGTTGTAAATATCCCGTTTCAGTTAAAGCCGGTGGTAAGCTTAAGGGACTTTTTAAACGAATTTTAGTTGGAACGGTTTCATCAATCAACTGATCGATGCTATTAACGCCAATAGTTTTAAGCATCTCAGGAACATCTTGCTTATTCGGCGCAATATGGCGTTCCTCAAATTTCTCTTGAAAATTTATGTTTAAGTTCATTCATGTATGAATTATAGACGCAGTTTCAATCTAAGTAACAGAGCATAAAGCTGTTTAAGAGGGATTTAGCTGGTTGTTACCCATTTTAAGATCTCTTCATTTAAGGGCACAAACATAGATAAAATGCCCTTCATTTGCAAGTCATTAACACAGCTTATCTATACACACTTTGTCATTTTTATGTGGCGATAAAATTAAAGAATGGACGCTGTTAAAAAGATTTTACCTAGCTTTGAATATCGAAGACTACTAAGTATGAAAAAATCGTTACCACTGATCGCGATGGTTTCCGGGTTTATATCTTTTATTGGAATTATTTACATGATGCTGCATCCCGAATTACCCAGTATATTGGTTTTTCTAATCTACGGGCTAGCTACCTGTGCAGGTGTATGTGGTTTACTTTTAATCGGAAAAAAAAGAGAACGTTAGCCAATACAACATTTGCATATTGGCTAACTACTCGCTAATTGTAATCGCAAGGTTATGAACCCACTTTGTGCGGTTATCACATTGACGATTGTTTTTATTCCACCTTGTAACGATAAACAGCCCGCCCGATATTGCCGTTCTCATCGATTCCTTCTACCACAGCTTTATAAGTGCCTAGGCCGCTAGCATTATAGAATTGGAAACTCGCTTTCCCTTGACTATCGGTAATAACATCCGGATTCCAATAAACGGTGGTACGCCAATCGATTCCGGGAGTACTGGTTGCCGTATATTTCGGTAGGTAAAAGCTGCGTTCAGCTTGGTAGCCTAAAGGTGTAATCGTTACGATGTTAGATTTTGGCAAAAGATTTTCCAATTCAGCCTTGCTGATGCGCGTACCTTGTGGTTTCTTTTTCGTGTTGATCACCAATACGCCATTGCTTTGGTAGGTTCTGTTTACGGTGCCCAGATCATCACGTAAAAATATCTCCACTGACTCCACCTCTGCCGGACTAACGGTATTGATGCCATTCACATCAATGGCCATTCCATTTAAAAACACCTGTACCGGTGTCCGATTTCCTTGGTTATAATCTCGTGTGATGTAAAAGTTGTTGTCCATAAAGGTTAAACCCATTGCGGCTGTCTGTAAGCAATTAATAAGCAGATTACAACCGGTGAATCGAGCGCCGTCAATCAGGTGGTCGGGGATCGGGCTTAAGCCTGATAAAGCCGGGTACTGCGTATGGCGAGGTTTTGGTGCTACTCTTTCCGTAATAACGACTTCTTCTAAAAGCCGCTCAGTTCGATACTGCCTTGCACTATTTTTAAGATAGGGCGTTAATGTACTATCTATATTAAGTATTTCGTCCGGTGCGGTGAAACCTGGTGTGATAGCAGGAAATGCGTCTCCATTCAATGTGATCTTTAAATTTTTATAGTTCTCATTGTTCCTTGCGCTGATAGTGACCTGTGCCGAGTCAGTAAACATAACATTGCTAAACTTGAAGTTACCCTGTTCATCGGAGTAAGTTTCAACTGTCTTCTTATCATTGCCTATGCTCAATTCGAGTTTGCCGTTAGGTACTGCTATTCCGTTTAATAGGCGGAGTGTGCCGGTGATATCAATGCCCTGTTCCGGTAAGAAAGAAACAGGAGGTATTTTATCACCGATAATATCTTTATAATCAAAACGGCGATACCCTTGCGTCAACATAAGTATGTCTAAATGGCTGCGAGTTTCAGGTGTTACTTTTT
The DNA here is from genome assembly GCF_008245145.1 of Olivibacter sp. LS-1. GTDB lineage: Bacteria > Bacteroidota > Bacteroidia > Sphingobacteriales > Sphingobacteriaceae > Olivibacter > Olivibacter oleidegradans. The sequence continues at coordinate 1,823,622 of NZ_CP041643.1, forward strand.
TGAAGTAATAGTTCGGTTGCTCCACATAACCCTTGATATCTGAGGTTAACAACAGGCTGCTAAGAATTGTTGTCTCTGCATTTTCGTTGAAAGGAACCTTCGACTCGTCAATAACCGAAACAGAAAAAGTTCCAACGGATTGTGAGCTATCCGTGGATGCATTTAAATGTAATTGAACGGCCTGCTTCGCTGCATAACTTTTTTTATCGGAGCTTAATGTAAGTTTAAGTTCGTTCGCACGTTGAATAAAGACCAGTCGCTCACTCAAAGGGATACCGGAAGGGGAAAGTAGGGTGAATTGTACAATGCCTGACGGAAATTTATTCTTTGGTACGGAGGCATTGATGCTCGCACTGTTCAAAGGGGTTTGCGCTGCATAATAGATTACACCATCGCTTTGCGCGACTAATGAGAAAACTTTATTCTGATTTTGTTGTAGATAAAGATCATTCGAAATAATTTTCACAGCTATGTTTAAACTGTCTGAGGGATCAACGGCCAGACTCGTTCCGAAAGGTCGTACCTTCGGAAGTTGATAACTGTACGTAGCACCGTTTTCGGTTGTAACTTTTGCAGTGTATACAGCATCCGCTTTAGGCGTTAAACTAAATTTGCCCATGCCTAGATGTTGGGTCTCAATGCTTGCAACTTCCTGGTCCTGTTGATCTACCACTTTGCCTTTGATAGCCACTCCCAATCCATCACCTCCTACCGCCTTGAAGGCAACTTCACTTGGTAAATCGGCAATTAAATATCCGCCTTCCGGAAAAAATTGGACATCCGGTGTCTGAAATGCCCCACGTAGTTGATAACTTGTGTTAACGGAGCGGTTATTGTCCAAACTAATGGACGTATTTAATATCCCGTCTTTTAAAGCCTGTTGTTGCTCATTCGATAGACTTACTTGCAAATAGCCATTTTTGTCAGTATTACCTCTTCCTTTGCTTAAGCTGCTTGTGCCGCGTATAAGTTCCCAGGAAACCCGTTTATCTATTAATGGCTTCCCTTCTTCGTCTGTATAGCGGATTCGGCCGTTAACAGTTGTTGCTTTTCCTCCGGGGGCAGCAACAAAACTAGCGTGAGTTTTTACCCTTTTATTGAAAACGTCTCCAATAATGATATTTTTATTAAAAAAATAATTCGGGTCAAAATTCATCATGTATTTTGTATATGCTCTAATGCGATAATTCCCCTGTTTATAGATAAGCGGGTCTAAAACGAGACTTCCATTGCCCGTGCCGTTATTGCTGGGAATCATGGAGGTTTTCATTAAGGAATCTCGGCTATTGAGCACCTCTATGTAGACAACCTTACTAAGATTCGAAAGTTGATGATGACTGGTCAAATAAGATTTAAACCATATGGTGTCGCCCACAGCATAATAGGGTTTGTCAAAATGGAGATAAACTTTTTCAATAGGTTGCTGCGTAGCTAAGGTATTGGTTTTTTCAACAATGGTATTTAAATTAATTCCCTTTTGTCGGGATTGACTCCAGACTTGTAGGCTGTAAAACGATAAAATAGCAAAAAGTAAATATCGGTTGAGCTGTCTCATATAGTGATTGTCGAATTTTTTATAAATCGCTAATTTATCGATTTATTCATTTACTTCTGTTTTTTAACAGATTTTTAACAAAACTTATACTATATCATAGGCCCTCGTTAATCATCATGTACTGCTGCATCCTTAACCTCCTCATCTGCTCATAGCTAGGGTTTAAATAGACATGAAGTAAATGTACGAGCCAAAAATATGTATTTACAGAGAAGGTACTTTAAGGTTACACGAAAGATACTTCATAGGTGCTTTAAGCTGGCATTGCTGTTAAGTGATACCGATTAGGGCATATATTCGCGTTTCCTTCCATGATCTTAACACTTGCTCAAATCAATAGGTGAAATGCTAGGTAGTACTCACAAAACTTCCTACCTTTGGTGCTTCATCAGATTTGCCATACAAATACGATTGTTGGTAAAAATGAGAAAGAATATAGAATAAAAGAAATAATTAAAATGAGCAAAATTAATCGTAAGCAAGATGCGCTAGACTATCATGCTAACGGCCGTCCGGGTAAAATTGCCGTAATACCTACCAAACCAACGAATTCGCAACGAGATTTATCATTGGCCTACTCACCGGGCGTTGCTGATCCCTGTTTGGAAATTGCCGCCAATAAAGAGGATGTCTATAAATATACAGCCAAAGGAAATTTGGTGGCTGTTATCAGCAATGGAACTGCCGTGTTAGGACTGGGTGATATCGGACCTGAGGGGGGGAAACCTGTTATGGAAGGAAAGGGTCTTTTGTTTAAAATATTTGCCGATATTGACGTCTTCGACTTAGAACTTGATACCAAGAATGTAGATGATTTTGTCCGCACGGTTAAAATATTGGAACCTACGTTTGGAGGAATCAATTTAGAGGATATCAAGGCGCCGGAATGTTTTGAGATTGAGCGTCGATTAAAAGAGGAAATGTCTATTCCGGTTATGCATGACGATCAGCACGGTACCGCCATTATCTCCGGTGCTGCCTTAATCAATGCCTGTGAGTTACAAAAGAAAAAGCTGGAAAAAGTTAAAATCGTTGTTAATGGAGCTGGGGCTGCTGCTATTTCTTGTTCACGTATTTATGTTTCGCTAGGTGCAAAGCCGGAAAATATTGTGATGATTGATCGGGCGGGTGTAATAAGAAAAGATAGGGAAAACCTAGACGCATTAAAGGGTGAATTTGCGACTGATCGGAACATTCATACTTTAGAAGAGGCTATTAAAGACGCCGATGTATTCATCGGCCTTTCTGCGGCCGATGTACTAACAGCCGATATGCTAAAAACCATGAGCAAAAATCCCATTGTTTTTGCCATGGCAAACCCAAATCCTGAAATCGCGTACGACTTGGCCGTAAAAACGCGTAAGGATGTTATCATGGCGACAGGCCGTTCTGATTATCCAAATCAGGTGAATAATGTATTAGGTTTCCCTTATATATTCAGAGGTGCCCTTGATGTACGAGCTACAGGTATTAACGAAGAAATGAAATTAGCGGCGGTATATGCTATTGCGAAGTTGGCGAAAGAACCGGTGCCGGAATCTGTAAATCTCGCCTATAATATAAACAACCTCAAATTTGGTAAAGACTACATCATACCTAAACCAACTGATCCGCGTTTGATTACGGAAGTTGCCCCTGCTGTTGCGAAGGCAGCTATCGAATCTGGTATTGCAAGGGCAGAAATTAAAGATTGGGAAGCATATAAAGAAAATCTTAGAAAGCGTTTAGGTTTAGATGACGTCTTAATGCGCGACTTAAGTGCTGCAGCGCGGCAAAGCCCTAAACGTGTTGTTTTTGCGGAGGCAGATAACTATAAAATCCTAAAAGCAGCCCAAATCGTTAAAGATGAAGGTATTGCTCACCCCATTCTGCTGGGTAGAAAGGAGAAGATCCAGCGTATCATCTCCGAGCATGCTTTAGACCTACCAAATGTTACAATCATTGATCCGTTGGAGGAGATCGATACGCCAAAATTTAAACAATATGTAGAGGCACTTTATAGAAAAAGGCAACGTCGCGGTATTACCTTGTTAGAAGCTAATAAATTTATGTTAGATCGTAACTACTATGGCGCAAGTATGGTCGAGTTCGGTGAAGCAGATTGCCTGATTTCCGGTTTGACAAAAAATTATGCGACAACTATTCGTCCGGCACTGCATGTCATTGGTACTCGTTCAGGTAGCCGCGTTGCAGGTATGTATATGATGCTAACAAAGAAAGGGCCTGTTTTCTTTGGAGATACAACTGTAAACAAAAATCCAACTGAAGAAGAATTGGTAGACATCACGGTACTCCTGCATGATGCGGTCAAGAAAATGAATATTGACCCGCGAATTGCCATGTTGTCCTACTCAAATTTTGGTTCAAACGAAGGGGAGATCCCTACAAAGATGCGTAATGCAGTTAAAACGCTGCATGAGAAATATCCTCATATTGTAGTGGACGGAGAAATGCAGGCCAATTTTGCCACTAATAGTCAAATGTTGGCAGAGAATTTCCCGTTTACCAATTTGAGTGGCGGCCCCGCCAATGTATTGGTTTTCCCTACTTTAGAATCAGGTAATATTGCTTATAAATTATTGCAAGAGTTAGGAGAAGCAGAGGCAGTAGGACCAATTTTGTTGGGACTTAATAAACCGGTGCACGTTTTACAGCTAGGCAGTTCTGTCCGAGAAATTGTGAACATGGTCACTATTGCGGTCGTCGACGTGCAAGCCAAAGAGAAAGAAGCGGTAGGGAAAGAGAAAAAGAAGTAGATTTTTTAACTAGCTAGTCGGTGATAACCAACTAGCTAGTAATTATACTAACAACTAAAGGTTAATACCTAAAGAAATGTACGAATATTTAAATGGAAAACTGGCATACAAATGTCCCACGTATGTGGTACTGGATGTGAATGGCGTCGGCTATCATGTTAACATTTCTTTGTATACATTCGGTAAGATCAAGGATTGTGAGCAATGTAAGCTCTATGTTAGTTTTCAGGTTAAAGAGGACGCTCATTCACTATATGGATTTGCAGAAGAAGGAGAACGTAAATTATTCAATCACTTACTGTCTGTTTCGGGTATTGGAGCGAGTACAGGACGAATGATTCTGTCATCGATTACGCCAACTGAAATCCAAACCGCTATTGTCCAAGGCGATGTAAAGCAAATACAACGCATTAAAGGAATCGGACCTAAGTCTGCGCAACGCATTATATTAGAGCTGCAAGACAAGTTAAAGAAAGAGGGTGCCGACACCCTGATATCGGTTCCACAACATCAGTCTGTACCTGAGGAGGCTCTTACAGCCTTAGTAATGCTTGGTTTCAATAAAGCGCAAGCTGAAAAAGTACTAACCGAAATTCAAAAAAACAATGCCGCTCAATTTACCGTCGAGGAATTGATTAAAGAGGCCTTACGGAGGTTATAAAAACTTTCCGGTTTATATCGACTGTGCTCGAACAAGGCTTGCAAAGCAGTTTGATGTTCTGCTATTAAACTCTTTTGATCTTCTTGTAATGAGGAAAGAACATAAACTCTGACTTTTGCCTCGTAAAACTTCAGATTAAACTGTTTTGAAATCAATATTAATTGGCGGGCAAGGTGCAAGAAATCTCTATGCTGGTTTCTTAACAAGTCCAGATCCAATAAGCCTAATTGTAGTCGATTGATCGTGTGGGAGCTATTTGTCTGTACAGCCTCTTCCTTTGCTTGTAAAGCAAGGTCTGTTTGATCCATCGCTAGATATCGTTCGGCGAATGCCAGCTGAATACAGGCTTTAAAGTCGCTGGTCACTTTCCTATTCATATCCAAGCCATACTGATTTACAATCTGAAGATATTGCAAGGTGATTTCCTCGGAAGTTTTAATCTTTAACAAAATGTAGCCCAAGACATAAATAAGTTGTTTATGTACAAGATTTGTGCTCCGCTCAGGATAACGGCAAAATAAACGTATTTCGTCAATGGCATCTTCTTTTAAAACGTTATGCCGATAATAATGGTGGATATTTTCGATAATGAGCAAGGGATTCAATGAAAAGTCTGCAAAATGCTCTCGAGGCATTGAACGTAATATTTCAATATGTTTCAAGGTCTCTTCATCACGCAGATATAGCAATTCAAAAAAGGCTAGTGAAGTGTGAAGTAAAATTTTTTGTTGTGGAGAAATATGATATTGAAGCAATTTTTTAAGTGCTAGCTCATATTCTGTTTCCAATAGTATATGGTCCAGGGCGATATCAATAAAGGCTGAGTTGGCAAAAGCCCGATTAAGGGTGCTACCGATCGCTGGATTAGCATTTATTACGTAATCGAGGTTGCTACAGGTAAATAAAATGAGCGAAGCTTGATAGGGTTCAATGAACTCAACGTCTTGCATGTGGTTGAAAATATCCAAATCACCTGTTTCAAGTGAAAAAATGATAAACCACTTTAATAATGTAAGTTTTATGCTATCCGTATAAGGGCTGCTTTGAACCCAATCGATCAAGGCTTTATCGACCTGCCCATGTTGTTTGTCGAGAACATCCTGAGTGATAAAATAGGAAGCAAGAACTAACGACTTGAACCTTATCTGGTAAGCGGCTCTCGTACCTTTTTCTTCTTGATGTTCATAAAGGATGCCTGCATGCAAAAGTTCGCTATAAATGCTGTTATTTTCTTTAATAATGGCATATGCTTCTTTTTTGTTGATGTATGCGTGATCATCCGAAAAATTCACCATTCCAATCAGCTGGCTGAGCATAACCTGTTTTTCAGCAGCCAATGCGCCCTTAAGAATATTCTTGTGTAAGTATAAAGAGGCAATTGCAAATTCATCTGCCGGATTTAATTGATCAACTCCCAGACTATCACCTTTTAACTGATAGTAATATTGAAAGTGTAAGGGCAAGCTAATTACCGGAAAATATTTTCTGGCATAATCTGTGTCGATAGCCTTGGCATTGCTAATCTTGTCAATTAATTCATGAATCTCCTGGCTTGTAAAGGCTGGTAGGTTAACGGCATTTGCGCGTTTGCTGCAAGGGAAATCGGTAAACCAGAGCTTATTGATTTCTGAATGATTTTCGATGAGGTGCCCGTACTTTTGCCAAGTAGAGGGACGAAGCGTAATGATGATCTTCATCCAAGGATAATTGGATAGATAGACCGTCATATCAATCAGTTGTTTGAAAACAATGTCAAATAATCGATTATTGATAAGATTATTGTTGAAATCGTCTATGATGATATAAAAATTTCCCGGTGCTCCCTTTTCATACTGTAAGATAAAATCTTCAAAATGTTGTTGTTGAGGAAAATTAAGTAAATGTGCCAGCCATTTGTTGCTATGAAATCCAAAACCCGCAGCAAAAAAGAGCGAAGAGCTGTTCACATGTAGAAAAATGTTACTCCTGTTTTCTACATGGTTTGCTGCCAATTGCCTATCTACCCAATGCGTGATACCAATCGTTTTGCCCATTCCTGAAGGTGCACTGATAATGCAGCCCGTGGTATCGGTCTCTAAAAAACGCTGAATATGATCTGTGATCGACTGCCGTTCAATGGTATATAAATAGGAAATTCCACACTTATGTTTATTTGTTTGGATGGTAAAACGTGTGATATTATGTGCAGCTTGTGCGATTTCGTTCCAGGTAATATGTTCTTTGGAATCATCTTTTTGCGTCTCCATCTGTTTGATGAAGTCTGTCCAACTATCGTAACCACAATACTGCGATAGCGCATTCAACGTAAAAGTAGAGGGCGCATAACGGGCGTGTGCAAAACCGTATACACGCTTGATCGTCGTTTGACTGATCGTTTTGTGCGTTTTGGTTGAGATATCCAATGCAAGTTTATAGCAATCAGCGGCGATGATGTTATCAATCTTCGCAATTTCTAATACCTTATTTTTTAACTCTTGAATATGAGGTTGTAAAAATATCTTCATGCTTTCTGTTTTGGTCAACAACTGTGTTAATGCACCGTGTGATAAAGATAAGAGTTAAAGTTTTGGTTAACAAAAACAGAAAGCTTAATAAAAATGAAAATTTCTTTCGCAAAATTTAAAAGCACTTTTTTTTCTTGAGAGCGTAAAGTAGGAGAGCAGTTAGTGTTTTCCATCTACTTAATATGTAAATCCTTTGTTTTATAGCTTTTTAACAATCTTTTTACATCAATAACCTAGCAATCAATTATTGATAAGTAAGTTCTGAACAGTGTGATTAGTGTGAAAAAATTGTGAATAAATGTGTTGTTTGTTTTAAAAACTGAACAAACTGAACATGAATTTGTATTAGTGAACACCGTGAACACGCCTAATTCTAAATGAACATTGTGAACAACTAATTCTTCATTTTGGTGAAATACATTTGTATGACAATTATTATGCGATAATAATGAGTAATACTGTGTGTATTGTATCACTAATTACTCACCATTTATACAACGAATAGTTCACTAATTTATTATTATCGGTTTCGAATGAAAATGTTTGCATGGAGGGAAACTATAGTTGCCTTTTTAATATGCTTTTATTTTAATGCGGAGTGATAGCTGAATTTGGATTATTCTTCAAAAATAGACATTCTACTTAACAGCTGTTGTATGGAAACAACTTTTACGTTCAGAAAATCTTTTTCCCACTTTGTATTTACTGTCCTAGCGGTATTCTTTGCCGTATTTGGTATGACCGGAAAGGGATATGGGCAAACGAAATCTTATGCGACTTGGACACCTAACTCCGGACGAATCCAAATTGGGTTATTTAATGGTGGAGGTGTAACGGACGCGGGTAATGCTGCAATAGCAGATGACACCTATGCAACTATAACATCCCAGAGAACAGTATTGTTGGCTGGAGGAGATGGGTGGTTACAGTTGAAATATCCAACCGCCCAAGCTGCAAATGCAATTTCGTTCATTAAAGTTTCCGAGCTAGCAGAGTCGGGCCTTGGTCTCAACTTAGGTCAATTGTTAGGAGCTCCTAATGATATTATCATTGCTGATTTATACCAGAACGCGAATAACGGTTCAACGACCGCTGATGAGGGAACTCGAATCGCAGGCCTTAATATAGAAACTTCCTTTGTGCGAGACAATAATGGAGATCTATATTTAGCAATAGCTGCGCCTCAAAATACTATTCCATATAACGGCGTAAGAATTAGATTGACATTCCCTCCAGAGGTAAACGTCGCTTCAACTATATCAATGAGGGTTCACCATGCTTTTACCCTATCTGGCACTTCATGTGGATTAGCAACTTACACAGATGTAGGTAAAAGCACGGGGCTAAACGTTGCCTTAACGGATGTCGTCCAAAATCCACAGAATGCAGTTGATAGCGATCCTAACAACTATTCTACAATCAGTACAGGCACCTTGCAAGTTGCGGGCTCTGTATTCCAAACTTTCTATTTTAATGGCTTATCGGCCCCACAGGATTACTTCAAAATCAAATTTTCAATCGGGGGCGGCAGTTTACTGGACCTTAATTTAATAGGTAGCTTTGAAATCCGTGCATATAACGGAAATCAACAAGTCTTTTCAAAGAAATTACAAGGAGGACTCATCAATGGTGTCGATTTATTAGGTCTATTGCGTAATGGCGAAACTGTAACTTTGCCGTTTGGTCCGGGTGTACCGTTCGATCGGGTAGCGATAGGGGTGAACACTTCGGTAGGATTAAGTTTAGCCAGCTCGCCATTAAGAGTCTACAGTGTTGAACGATATGGTGGAGCGAATAGTGGTATACTGACTTGTCCTGACCCTAATCCGATTATTCCTCCAAATCCAACGGATCATATGCTCAGTCAGAAAGATTGCGCAACCAATCTCATTTCTTCTGAATATGCTAATTTTCCTTATAACGCCGTTGACGGTAACAACGACAGTTACAGTACTTTAGAAGCAAGCTCAGGTACAGCCGCTGGTATCGGTTCTTATAGTGGCCATATTGAGCTTGGATTTAGTCAAATAAGACCAGCAGGTACCACCAGCTATATTCGTATAGATTTTGATAATGAGGTGCTCGGAGGATTATTGAATGGTAGTGTTGGACAATTGTTAGGTGGCGCAGTTAATAATGTTTTATTCGGAAGTCATTATTTTACGGTAGAAGCAAAAAATAATGGTGCTTCGGTCTTAAGCGGCTCTAGCAATACAGGTTTTTACAATACTGAAGGTCGTGTAAAAGTTGTTCAAGATAAGTTCGGACGCTACTATATCGCAATTACGCCAAATGGCGATTATAATAGTATACGTATCACAGAAAGCCTCGGAGCCTTGCTTGGGCTCGGAGAGGTGCGAAATATGAATGTCTATCATGCTTGTGTCTCAACCGGTTTCGAGCCATGTGAACAGGCATTTGCTACTTATACTGCTTCTAACGGGATTTCACTTGATTTACTAGGCGTAGGAAATGCCGGTGTAACCAACGCACAGAACGCTATTGACGGTGATGTAAATACTGCTTCTTCTATTAGTATTGGCGCTGCGGGTATAGCAGCAAGCGTTTATCAATATGTCGATTTCCATGGGGTGTCGGCGGAAACAGATCACTTCCGCGTAAAATTGAGAATGGACGGTGGTTCTGCTTTATCAGCCGAGGTATTGGGAAGTATCGTGGTGAAAGCCTTTAACGGTGACCAAGAAGTCTTCTCGCAACGACTTAGAGATGGACTGGTCTCTGATCTTGACTTGCTCGATTTATTACAACGCGGACAAGTACTATCCTTACCATTTGGTCCCGGAAGACCTTTCGACCGTGTAGCGGTAGGTATTGAGTCTTTGTTGAGTGCAAACGTAATTAATAATCCATTACAGGTATTCAGCATTGAGCGTTTCAGTGCAGCTTGTCCGGATCCGGAATTACAAGATCCACCTGTAACGACACCGCCGTTTAATAACCAGGATTGTGGAACAACGGTAACAAGTTTCGAAAACACGAACTTCCCTCTTAATACGATCGATGGGAAAAACGATACGTATGCTACGTTATATGCCGGTACAGGTACAGCGCTAGGCTTGGGTGCCTTTAGCAGCCACATTGAACTGGCTTATTCGAATGCTATCCCGGCAAAAGAAACGTCCTATATCCGTATTGATTTCGAAGATGATATGTTGAACTCCTTATTAGGAGGAAGTTTAGGCGGTGCCCTGGCCGATTTAGCTGGTGGCCTATTACTGGGCAATCACTATTTTGAAGTGATGCTGAAAGACGCAAACGGTAACCAGATATATAACGCATCCAGCGTCGACGGCTTTAGCGATCAAGCGGTAAAAGTAGTCAAAGACGCTAATGGTCGTTTTTACATAGCAGTGACGGCTGATGTCCCTTATCAATCGGTTCGTATCGCGCATGGTTTGGCCGCATTGATCGGTGGTAATAACACCGCTACCATGAACGTCTACAGCATGTGCAGAGAAACTGAGTTCAATCCTTGCGAGCAAGCAACCTTTACTTCGTTCGATGGTTCGGGACTTACTTTAGATTTATTGGATATCAGTAAAGGAGGTGTTTTCAATTCACAATATGCAATCGATGAAAACTCATCTAATTACTCCACCATCAATTTAGGTGTCGCAGGCGTCGGTGCTACCGTGTATCAAAATATCTACTTCAAAACAAAATCAGCTGCAACAGATTCACTGAGATTACGGGTACAATTAGATCAGCCAGGGATTTTAAACGTAGATTTGGCAGGATCTTACCGAATTAAGTTATTTAATGGAGATGATGAAGTATATAACCAACCACTTCAAAGCTCACTGATCAATAATCTAGACCTTTTAGGGCTGCTTAATACGGGTGGCATCATCCAATTGACCATTGCACCAGGTGTTGTGTACGACCGCGTACAATTTGGCTTGCAATCGGTAGCAAGTATAAATACCAGCGCTCCTCTGAGATTTTATGGAGTAAGTCGAATCTCTGAAAATTGTCCTGACCCGGATTTCTTGGAACCTCCTTATCGGAACCCGGTTTGCGCCGATGATTTGGTAAGCGCTGAACATACCGACGATTTGCAGAACTTATTTGATGGAAATCATAATAGTTATGCAACGATTCGTTCGGACGCAGGTTTAACCAAATATTCAGGTCATGTAGAATTCGGTTATGCTGCCCCAGTTGCAGCAGGTACTACGTCGTATATACGCATTGATACCGAAGGTGGGTTATTAGACGCATTGTTAGCCGGAAGTGTAGGTAAAGTGTTGACGGATATTCTGAATAACGTCGTACTTGGAAATCATTACTTCCATGTTTATGTAAAAGACGCGAGCGGAGCTACTGTAGTTTCAGGATCGAGCGAAGATTCGTTTACAGGGTCAACAACGGGTATGAACCCAAATAAACAAATTCGTGTCGTTCAGGATAATGCAGGGCGATACTATTTAGCTATCACACCTAACACGGCCTACCAAAGTGTTCGCATTGAAGACCATACTGATGCATTGTTATTGGGACAAAATAACAGCATGAATGTTTATGGTATGTGCTATGAAACCGACTTTGAAGGTTGTGCAGAAGCATTTACTACTTCTTTTGATGGTTCAGGCTTAACCGCTGGCCTAACAGGTATAGGAAATTACGGAGTACAGAATCCTTATCGTGTACTTGACAATAATAATAACGGTGACTATTCCGAGATTAGCCTAGGTGCATTAAGCGTTGCCGGAGCTATTCAACAAAATGTTCAATTTAACAAAGAAATCGAAGCAAACAGCATTTTCAAAATTAAAATGGCTGTTGGCACAGGAACATTGGATGCCGGTGTCTTTGGAAGAATTGATGTGGTAGGATATAACAACGGACAGGAAGTGTATGTTGAAACCTTAGAGAATGCGGTTGTCGGAAATGTTAACCTATTGCAATTATTCAACAACGGCGCTAGTCCCGAAATCAGTGTGTCACCTGATGTAGCAGTAGATGAACTAGCGATTCGTTTAAGATCGCTGGTAGGTGTTACCGTGGTTCCGAATGTAAGGCTCTATTATATTCAACAAGATTGTGATGCGGTATCAGATTTCGTAGCTTGGAAGAGCTATGCAGTAAATGCCGATCCTTCTATTGCTTCAGTAAAAGGAGGTGAAGAAGTAACTTATACGATCCATATTAGAAATACGGGTACGGTGGATCTGGCAGGATTGTCTGTAACAGATACAATACCAGCCCATACTACCTATGTCGACGGATCGGGCGGTGTGTTGGCTGGCAATGCTGTTACATTCGAGAATGTGGCTGTCGCAGCAGGTGCTACCACTACATTGAGCTTTAAGGTGACCGTAAATGCCGACCTAACCGGTGTTGCTCAAATTAGTAATACGGCTTTTGTAAAAACGGATGCCAATGACCCTGGTAAACCAACTTATCCGCCTGCAAATAATGCTACTCCTACAGATCCGGATACAAGCGGACCTACCGGAACTAATATTCCTGTAGATCAAATTTCATCTCTCGTGTCCTGGAAAGCTTATAAAGTAAATGGCGATGCTTCTATCACGTCTGTTAGTGGTGGTGAAGAAATTGAATATACCATTTATGTACGAAATACGGGTAACCAAGCTCTGACTAACGTAAATATTACAGATCCTATTCCAACCGGAACTGAGTACGTGTCAGGTGGGACATCGGCGAACAGCGCTGTAAGCTTTACGATACCAACTTTAGCTGTTGGTGAAACTTCAAGCCCTCAGGTATTTACGGTTAAGGTGAAAGCTAATTTAACCGGGCTTACAGAGATTAGAAATGTCGCCGCTGTGACAAGCAATGAGGTTGGTACGCCTACGGAAAGCTTCCCGCCGGTAGATAATACAAATCCGACTGAACCAAATGATACAGGTGGTACAGGTACGGTTATTCCGGTAGCTCCAGCCGACAACCTGGTATCTTGGAAAGCTTATAAGGTTAACGGTAGTGCTGATAGTACGGCTGTTCGCGGAGGTGAGACGGTTGAGTATGCAATCTATGTAAGAAATAATGGAAATCAGGATCTAACCAATGTGGTGATTTCCGATGTCTTGCCTGCGGGACTTACCTACGTTTCAGGAGGTAGTTTTGCTGGCAATACCGTAACATTTACGATACCTAGTTTAGCGGCAGGTCAGACTTCCACTCCGCAGATATTTACGGTTAAAGTAAATGAAGATTTGACCGGTATCGATGTAATCCGGAACTTGGCGACTGTGGTAAGTGATGAACTGACCACACCTATTGAAAGCTTCCCTCCGGTTGATAATACAACACCAAGTGAACCGGATACTACCGGTACAACCGGCACACCGTTGGATGTAACGCCTCTTCACGATTTAGATTTAGCACTGACTGGTACGAGCGATGGCGCAAATAGTGGACAAGCTGTATCGAATGATGTGATCACTTATACGGTTACCGTAACCAATAATGGTAATAAAGCCTTAACCAATGTTAATTTGGTGGATGCAATTCCACAAAATACGGCGCTTGAAAGTGCTGGCGACTTTACGCAAAACGGAAATAATCTTGAATTAACAATTCCGACACTTGCTGTTGGAGAAACCCAGACATATACCTTTACGGTACGTGTCAATACAATTGACCCAACGGTTGTTACGTCCATCGATAATAGTGTAACAGCAACTTATCGAAACGAAGATAATACGGCCGATAAATCAGAAACGGCTACGCATAGTATGCCAACGGATTGTACGCCAATTGACGCCTCTAATATTACACTTGCCGGGGCTGAAAATCCGATATGTGCCGGCGAAGAGATTACCTTGACCGCGGCATTCTCCGGTTTAACAACGCCACCTAGCGCCGGTTCGGTGAAATGGTATACCACTGCGGATCTTTCCGGTACACCGTTAACCGGTTTATCTATTACCGTGAATCCCGAAGTCAATACCACGTATTACGTAGTGGTTGAAGGTGACGGATTCTGCTTTAATAATCCACCAGCTCAGATTAGCGTAACGGTGTCGGCGATGCCTGAAACACCTACCATCACAGCTACAGGAGCCAATCCTTTCTGTGAAGGAGGTTTCACTACCCTCGTAGCCAGTGGCAATGCCGACTCGTATAAATGGTTTAACAATGGGGTGGAAATTACCGGGCAAACCAGTGCAAACCTTGAAGTGAGCACTGCCGGCCAGTATACGGTAATTGCTTTGAATGCTGGCGGATGTGAAAGTTCAGTGTCTGCAAGTTTTGCTGTGCAAATGAATCCACGTCCTACTCAACCAACTGTTCAATTAGACGGCGACGCGGCTATCTGCTCCGGCACTGAAGTTACTTTAACTTCGAGTGCTACTGATGGAAACCAATGGTTTAAGGATGGTGTTGAAATTCAAGGTGCAACGCAGCAAACACTCACCGTTAATGAGGCTGGCACCTACACGGTTATGGTAACTGATCCAAACACCGGTTGTACAAGCCTTGCTTCTACTGACCTGGTAATCACGGTGAATCCGACTCCTGAGATTACAATAAATGGAAATGCAGCTATTTCCGCTAAGGTGGGAGAGGCTGTTCAAATCCCTGGTGTGACAACAGATCCTACTGGTCTAACACCAACATGGTATGATAATGATGGTAATGTAACTACTAATTTAAATCCAACATTTAGTACACCGGGTGTATATACCTATACAGCTGTTGTAACGAATGGTGGTTGCTCGGCTTCTGCAACGGTTGTAATAACCGTATACGATGAGAATGCTTGTCCTCCATTGGTAGAACGGGTTTACGCCAATACGCAAACTTGGAGTGCGGTGCTTACAGGAGATGTAGAGAACCCGACTAATGCAGTAGATGGTAACCCGCAAACACATGCTACGCTAAGAACATTATTGGGCGTAGCCGGAATCGGTAGCGTTCGCCAAAACTTGCTATTTGCGCAAGAAGTAGAAGCTGGAACACCGGTTAGCGTGAAATTTGGTAAAGAACTGAGTGCTGTGGGTCTTATATCGGGTGTTTCGGTAGTAGGTTTAGATGCAGATGGAAACGAAATAGGAAGACCACAAAATGTACAAGGCGGATTGCTAGATTTATTGGTAGGCGACAATGTTGCTGAGTTTACTTTTGTACCAGCAGATAATAGTGGTCCTAAAAATTATAAAGGAGTACGTGTTATACAAGCGGCCGTATTAAGTGTTGCACAGAATACAAGAGTGTACGGAGCTTACGTTACGCAGAATAGCACAACAAACAATTGTGCACCTGTGGTTCCTGGTGTTAAAGCGAACGTGATTGATGTATTACATGGAGTGAGGGATATTGGCTTAGGAGCGTTAAGTGCGACTTCTTCTGTAAGCAATGCTTGGAATGCGGTAGATAATGATACAACGTCGTTTGCAACGATTTCAAGAGCTGCAGCTGTATTGAATGAAGCATTCTTAACCGTAGCGTTCAAAACACAAAGTCAGCTGAACGATTCGATCCGCATCGTTACAGAAGTGCCTAATGATCCGATCTTACAACTTGAGCTTTTGAAAGGCTATACGATTCAACGCTACCTAGGTGAAACACCAGTAGGTGAGCCATTGGATGAGGACAGCGGTTTATTAAATCTTAAGCTCTTGGGTTTACTTGGCAGCAGTCAAAGGGCAGCAATTATTGTTGCGCCAACCAACGAACCTTTTGATCGAGTACGTATCAGTTATGGAAGTGTAGCTAGTGTATTGGGTAATACAACCAATATTTACGATATCAACTTAAAGCCAACCATTAGTCCTGTAGTGGACCCGGATGGTGAGTTAAAATTATGCCTGGGCGATTCAATTGAATTGAACAAAGTTGATGATTGTACAGTTTATAAAATCTTTGATGCTGCTGAAGGCGGTAATGAATTGACTACTTCCGATGGTTTCCGTTTCGCTTTACCTGATGGTTTGGCTGCCGGCGAACACACATTCTATGTACAGGCGGTTCGCCAAGGTTGCGAAGTAGGCGCTAGAATAGCAATCACAGTTACCATTAAACCAACAGCTGTTGAAGCGGATATTAATAACATATTGGTAAATGGAGCTGAACCTACGGCGCCATTATGCTTGGAGCCAAATGAAGAAGTCGTATTGACGGCATCGTTAAGCGCAACCAGTACCGTTGTTAACCCCGTGTTCCACTGGTATAATGAAGCAGGGGCAGCCGTAAGTGGTGGCGAGAATGGTACCTTAAACTTAGGTGTATTAGCTGCCGGAACTTACACCTATCAGGTCGGTGTGAGTGGGGATAATGTATGTGAAAGCTTACCTGCTGATCGCAAATCAGTAACTTTTGTTATCAACAAACAAGCAGTTGACACTGATATCAATGTAATCGGAGAGGGGGCGCATTGTTTCGGATCGCCGGTAGTGTTAACTCCTAGTGCGAGTGACGCTAATGTAACAAACCCAATATTCAAATGGTACAGCTCGGCTGATAAATCGGTTGAGATTGTCAACGGAACTGTAGCGGGCATCACTTATGCGATAGACGCGGCAACGGGAGTATTAACAATAACCGGTTTACCAATAAATGCAACTCCATACACCTTCTATGTAACAATGTCAGCAGATGGTTATTGTGAAAATGAATCAGGAAGAGCGGTGGATGTAACCGTGAGCAGTGAACTGGATGCACCGACATTTGATACAACTAATCTATTAGTTTGCGAAGGTGAAAATGCAAGCTTTACGCTTACAAATAGCCAGCCAAGCATTACCTACCATTTCTATGATGCAAATGGCGTAGAGATAACGGATCCGGCTCTAATTAGTCATGATGCAACTACCAATGCTGTTGTTATTCACAATGTTACAGCGAGCGTTAGCTACCTGGTAGAATCACGGGATGCAGGAGGCTGTATAAGTGGTGAACGTACTACAATTACTGCCGGTGTGAAACCAGTGTTCACTGAACCAATTACGGTAACGATTAATGGCCAGACGCCGAGCACCAGTATCTGTACAGACCCCGCTGGAAATGTGGTGCTAGCTGCAACGGTTGATGCTGCTATTACGTTAACTAATCCGGTATTCCATTGGTATGATGGTGCAGGAGCAGCTGTTACAGGTGGTGAAGACGGTACTTTGGAACTAGTCTTAACGCCTGGTACCTATACGTATACTGTGGGTGTAAGCAGCGATGAATACTGCGAGACACCAGCGGCTGATAGAACTTCTGTAACCTTTACCATTAACCGTAAGGGAGTTCTGGGAGATATAGATATAGCGACCTATCCTACTGATTTATGCGCAGGTGAAGAGGTAACCTTCACGGCCAGCAGTACGACCGTTACCAACCCAATATTCCGTTGGTATACAACGGCTGACTTATCTGATACACCGGTAGAAGGAGCTAGCTTTATGCCAACTACATTAGCAACAGGTGTGAATACGTTCTATGTGACTGTATCCGGAGATGATGTATGCGAAGGCGATGCATCCGCTGCGGTGTCAGTAACTATCAATGTAAATGCGACTGTTGAAGCACCGCGTGTACAAACAGAGGTGACTGTGAGTGTAGGTCAAAGCATCGATATAACCGCCGCTTTAGGCGAAACACAAACAGGCGATCCTGCAGATTATGAGATTGTCTGGACATATGATAATAACGGGACACCTGCCGAATTTATAGGAGCAACCTTTACGGTGCCAAATGACTTGCCGGTAGGCGTTAAAACATATGAGGTATCTGTTCGGAGCAAGGTGGGGGCACTTTGTGAATCGCCAAAAGTAACGGTTACTGTTAATGTAACCGAGGTGATCAATGATGATTGTTTGGAGGCAAATGCGCAAACAAATGGTACCAATGGCATATGCTTATTATGTGGCGTTTCCGATGCCGGCAATGCTGTAGATGGCAATCCGGAGACATACGCTGTGCTACAGAGAACAGTCAATGTATTGGGTAAAGTATGGCAAGAATTAATCTTCCCGAATGGGGGTAAACAAGGTGATACCGTTTCCGTATGGCTAAGTGGAAACAATTCAATCTTAGATGCAAGCATCTTAGGAGGCTTAAATATTGGTACTTACAACGGTGCAACTAATAATAATGATGGAAGTCAAACAGGAGCGATATTAGATATCACCTTATTCCCTGGAAGTACAACAATACAACAATTTAAATTTATTGCAGGTGCTGATTTCGACCGTGTTCGTATTGAACAATATGAAGCAGTTGGTTTACTGGCAAACGGTCTGCGCATACATGGTGCAAATCTCGAATTACCGGCACCAACCGATATCCAACCGGTTGATGGTACTGCCTACTGTCAGGGTGATGAAATTACCTTATCCGCTACAGCAGCACCAAATACGCAATTGCGCTGGTTTGACGATGAAGGTAATCTAATAGGTGAAGGAGCGACCGTAACAACTACAGCACCGACGGATAAAACGGGCGAAGTTATTTATGAAGTAGTAGCCTTCCGTACAAATACCGGTGGTGAAATCTGTTACGGTGAGCGTATACCGGTTAAATTGGTTATTAATGATAAGCCGGAAATAACAGAACAACCCGCTAATTTAACGTTGGCGCCGGGAAGCACGGCTACCTTTAATGTTGTCGCTACAGGAACCGGTTTGACTTATCAATGGGAACAACTGGAAGGAACTACTTGGACAGCGCTTCCGGGTGAAACAAACAGTAGCTTGAGCTTGACGGTTCCATTGGTTCCTGCGGGTACAGTATACACTTATCGTGTAGTTGTTTCTTCAACTACAGGATGTGATGTGATTTCTGCACAAGCTACATTAACAGTTACTGCTCAAGAAGTAGACTTTACGAAGAGCAATCTTGCAGTAACGAAGGATGGTGCAATTGCAGACGGCGTAGACTATAACGAAGTGACCGCAACCTTACTGGATGCCTTCGATAATCCGGTAGCCAATAAGGATGTAGTCTTCACTATTGTGAATGTGGACGGTACAACGAGAGATACGACGATTACGACCGATGCTAATGGTAAAGCACTTGCCACAATAACTAGTATAAAAGCTGGAGAAGCAAGTGTGACTGCTACGGTAGATGGCACAGCAATTACTGTCGGAAGTCCGGCGATCGTAACCTTCGTAGCGGGCCCTGTTGATCACGACAAGAGCAGGCTGGAGGTGACGAAAGACGGAGCAGTAGCGGACGGAGTGGATTACAACGAAGCAACGGCGACCATCGTGGATGCGAACGATAACCCGATCGCAGGCCAGGATGTGGTATTCGATATCACGAACGTTGACGGCACTACCAGCCAGCAGACGGTAACCACGGATGCGGCAGGTAAAGCGATAGTCCGTGTGACCAGCACAAAAGCAGGTGAGGCAACTATTGCAGCAACGGTAGGCGGAACGGCCATCAGCGGCAGTCCGGTAACGGTAACCTTCGTAGCGGGTCCTGTTGATCACGACAAGAGCAGGCTGGAGGTAACGAAGGACGGAGCAGTAGCGGACGGCGTAGACTATAACGAAGCAACGGCCACGATAGTGGATGCGAACGACAACCCGATCGCAGGTCAGGATGTGGTATTCGATATCACGAACGTTGACGGCACTACCAGCCAGCAGACGGTAACGACGGATGCGGCAGGTAAAGCGGTGGTACGTGTGACCAGCACAAAAGCAGGTGAGGCAACTATTGCCGCAACGGTAGGCGGCACGGCCATCAGCGGCAGTCCGGTAACGGTAACCTTCGTAGCGGGTCCTATTGATCATGACAAGAGCAGGCTGGAGGTGACGAAAGACGGAGCAGTAGCGGACGGCGTAGACTATAACGAAGCAACGGCCACGATAGTGGATGCGAACGACAACCCGATCGCAGGCCAGGATGTGGTATTCGATATCACGAACGTTGACGGCACCACGAGCCAGCAGACTGTAACCACGGATGCGGCAGGTAAAGCGATAGTCCGTGTGAACAGCACAAAAGCAGGTGAGGCAACTATTGCAGCAACGGTAGGCGGCACGGCCATCAGCGGCAGTCCGGCAACGGTAACCTTCGTAGCGGGCCCTGTTGATCATGACAAGAGCAGACTGGAGGTGACGAAAGACGGAGCAATAGCGGACGGCGTAGACTATAACGAAGCAACGGCCACGATAGTGGATGCGAACGACAACCCGATCGCAGGCCAGGATGTGGTATTCGATATCACGAACGTTGACGGCACTACCAGCCAACAGACGGTAACGACGGATGCGGCAGGTAAAGCGATAGTCCGTGTGACCAGCACAAAAGCAGGTGAGGCAACTATCGCGGCTACTGTAGGCGGCACGGCCATCAGCGGCAGTCCGGTAACGGTAACCTTCGTAGCGGGCCCTGTTGATCACGACAAGAGCAGGCTGGAGGTGACGAAAGACGGAGCAGTAGCGGACGGCGTAGACTATAACGAAGCAACGGCCACGATAGTGGATGCGAACGATAACCCGATCGCAGGCCAGGATGTGGTATTCGATATCACGAACGTTGACGGCACTACCAGCCAACAGACGGTAACGACGGATGCGGCAGGTAAAGCGGTGGTACGTGTGAACAGCACAAAAGCGGGAGAGGCAACTATCGCGGCTACTGTAGGCGGCACGGCCATCAGCGGCAGTCCGGTAACGGTAACCTTCGTAGCGGGCCCTGTTGATCACGACAAGAGCAGGCTGGAGGTGACGAAAGACGGAGCAGTAGCGGACGGCGTAGACTATAACGAAGCAACGGCCACGATAGTGGATGCGAACGACAACCCGATCGCAGGCCAGGATGTGGTATTCGATATCACGAACGTTGACGGCACTACCAGCCAACAGACGGTAACGACGGATGCGGCAGGTAAAGCGGTGGTACGTGTGAACAGCACAAAAGCGGGAGAGGCAACTATCGCGGCTACTGTAGGCGGCACGGCCATCAATGGTAGTCCAGTAACTGTGAACTTTGTAGTGAACCCGACAGACACTGGTAAGAGCAGGCTGGAAGTAACGAAGGACGGAGCAGTAGCGGACGGTGTAGACTATAACGAAGCAACAGCCACCATTGTGGATGCCTTTGAAAATCCAATTGCTAACAAGGATGTGGTATTCGATATCACGAACGTTGACGGCACTACCAGCCAGCAAACGGTAACCACGGATGCAGCGGGTAAAGCAGTAGTACGTATAACCAGTACAAGTGCTGGTCAAGCGACTATTGCAGCTACGGTAGATGGAAAGGGTATCAGTGGTAGCCCGGTTGTTGTAAACTTTGTAAGACCTTATAACTTAAGTATAACCAAGGTTGCCGATCAAGCGAGAGTAAAAGCCAGCGAAAATACTACGTTTACAGTGACAATCACCAATGAAGGTCCGACGGCTATTCCTAGCGGAAAAGTGATTAGCTTGACAGAGCGGCCAGGAAATGGTGTAAGCATTACCGGTTACGAAGTGACATCAGGTAACGGAACCATCAATGGAACAGGTAATACGCCTACGGTGACAACCAGTGCAAACATACCGGTTAATGGAACCATCGTGGTGAAAGTGACTGCACAAATAGCAGTTGACGCTCCGGCAACCATCACAAATGGTATCAGCGTTTGGGGTCCGGATAAACCTATAACAGAGGATCCGGATGATGAAGATGATACACCGGAAATACCTGTTGATCGTGACGCGCAATTAAGCATAACAAAAGTTGCAGATCAAGCAAGGGTGGTGGCTGGTACAAGCACCAGCTTTACGGTAACAATCACGAATAATGGTCCTGCTGAAATCGCTAGCGGTAAGGTGATTACCTTAACTGAAAGACCGGGAAGTGGCGTAAGCATCACTGGTTACGAAGTGACCTCTGGTAATGGAACAGCTAGCGGAAATGCAACGGCTGCAACGGTTACTACAAATAAAGTAATTCCTGTTAACGGAACCATTATCATCAAGGTAACTGCGACGATAGCAGCGGACGCTCCGGCAACCATAACCAATGGTATCAGCGTATGGGGTCCGGACAAACCGACAACAGAAGAACCGGACGATGAAGACGACACACCGGAAATACCAGTTGATTATGTATCAAACTTGAGTATTACAAAAGTAGCGGATCAGGCGAGGGTCCAAGCGGGTGAGTCTACCAGCTTCACCGTAACTATCACGAACAATGGTCCTTCAGATATTTTGAGTGGTAAAGTAATCAATATTGCTGAACTACCAAGTGAAGGATTAAGCATCACCGGGTATGAAGTGACTTCAGGTAATGGTACAGCAAGCGGTAATGGAAATACAGCTACTGTCATAGCTAATACAAAAGTAGCTAGAGGTGGAACGATTACGATGAAGATAAGGGGATTGGTTAATGCAGAAGCGCCGGCAGTAATTAGCAATGGTATCCAAGTTTGGGGTCCAGATAAACCGGTTACGCAAGATCCGGATGATGAGGATCAAACACCGGAAATACCGGTTGATTATCAATTACCGGAAGCGGCGGATGACGAAGCGGAAACAACCTCGGCAACACCGGTTACCATCAATGTGTTGGCAAATGATAGAGCTACTAGATGGCCATTGAATGTCGCCTCAGTAGAAATTGTGAATGCGCCTCAGAACGGTAAAGTTGCAGTAAACGCAGACGGAACGGTGACGTATACATCGGATAAGGGTTATGTCGGTACGGATAGATTCACTTATACAGTGAAAGACGAAAAAGGCAATGTAAGTAATGCTGCCACTGTCATGGTTAATGTGATTCCGAACCCATTGTTCATACCGAATGCCTTTACACCGAATGGTGATGGTAAGAATGACCAGTTTGAGATTATGGGAATAGAAGGCTATGATCGGGTTGAACTCTATGTGTTCAATCGTTGGGGCAATGAAGTATATAATAATCCAAATTACAATAATAATTGGGATGGTCAGAACCTGAATGAAGGTACTTACTATTACTTGATCAAACTGATTAAGGAAGATAAAGTGGAAACGCAAAAAGGTTGGGTATTATTAAAGAGACAGTAGATATTGGACATAGGTTGTAGGGATTGTCCAAAAAGAAACAGGCAAACTTTTTGGACAAGGCCTTACAAACCACATTGCTTCATAAGGCAAAGGACTCGAATGAAAATAAAACGCTATGGATAAGCATAATATAAAGAGATTAGTCATCGTACTGACATTGGCACTCGGTTTGGGAGAGGTCAAAGCGCAGCAAAATATCCAATTCACGCAATACATTTTTAACTCACTGAGTGTAAACCCAGCTTATGCAGGTTACAAAGAGGAATGGTTTGCGCAAATGGCTTTGCGTAGTCAGTGGACTGGTATTGACGGCGCGCCAAAAACGGGACAGGCATCAATAGACGGCGTGTTGGGGATGAATAAGAATACAGGGGTAGGTTTGCAGGTTACTGCAGATAAATTGGGGGCACAAAGTGCTACTTCCGTCTATGCCAATTATGCTTATCGTTTGCGCTTAGATGCTGAAGATACCCAAAGGCTAAGTTTTGGAATCGGGGCAGGTATTACCCAATACGGACTGGATGGAAATGAACTGAGAACAACTTATCCGGGCGATCCAACAATTCCACCGGGAAAAATCAGTAACACGATTCCGGACATACGTTTTGGCGTTTACTATTATAATCCTCGTTGGTACTTAGGTGTTTCTATGATGGACTTACTTTCAGGTGATCAATCCAATAATATTTTCCGTTGGGACGCGAATGCTACTTCCAATTTAAAGCGTAAGCGTCATATGTATTTGATAGGAGGGGCCCTGTTTGATCTATCAGAAGATATGAAACTTCGACCAAGTGTAATGGTTATGGAGGATTTTAAGGGACCTACAAATGTTGATTTGAATGCCATGTTTATCTTTGGGGAACGAGTGTGGTTGGGAGCGGGATATCGAATGGGATTAAAAATGGGTAAATCATACGCCAACGGACAGCAGAATCTGAGAAGCTCTAATGCAATTACAGGTGTGGCGCAATTTTACGTCACCGAACGTTTGCGAATTGGTTATTCATACGACCACATATTAAGCCGTTTGAGCTCTGTTCAAAACGGAACGCATGAGGTCACTATTGGTTTAACCTTTCCTCAAAGCGGTTATAGACTCATAAGTCCACGATTCTTTTAGGCCAGGTAACGAATTAATCAGCTAATGCAGAATCCAATGAAGAAATTATACATATATCCCTATTTATTAGTGCTCATCCTTTTAGGATCGGGGGTACAAGCACAAGAACAACCTACGCTGCGCGATCGGGCAAATCAACTGTATAATGAATACCAATTCGCGAAGGCCGCTCAATTATATGAACGCTTGGTCGATAGTAAAAAACCGAGGCAAAGCGATTTGGAAAATTTGGCGGATTGCTATAGGAAGATGAATAATTACGGAATGGCTGAGAATTGGTACGTTCGTGTATTGGAAGATAGCACAAGCAATCCGATTAACAAACTGCGATATGCTGAAGTACTAAAGGCCAATGCAAAATATGCCGAAGCAAAAAGGGCTTTTCAGGACTATGCAGATAAAGCTGGCAGCACGAATGAAATTGATTTACAAATAAGGGGATGCGATTCTGCCATTGTTTGGATGCAGCAACCGACTACGCATAAGTTAAGAAACGAGTCTTCTGTAAACACAGCCTTGGCAGAATTTGGAGGATATACCGTTGGAGATAAAGTTTATTATGTTGGGGAACCTGATGCTATTATGTTCAAGAATGTTTACGGATGGACGGGTAATCCTTTTTTAAGAGTTTATAGCGCGAAGCATAACGAAGGAAACATCCTGAAGGAATCAAACATTGCAGAGGCGTCATTTAACAATGAACCTTATCATGTGGGGCCCGTGGCGTCTAATAAAGAAGGAACGACACTTTATGTAACGCGTACTCATCCCGGAAAAGAGGTGCAAAAGGAGAAAGAAGATAGAAAAAGATACCGTACCAAAAATTTGGAATTATATATTTATACAAATGATAACGGTACTTGGAACGAAACCCCTTTTGCTTACAATCGAGTGAATGAATATTCAGTAGGCCACGCTGCCTTGAGCCAAGACGGTGAAACATTATATTTCGTCTCGGATATGCCGGGAGGACAAGGTGGAACCGATATATGGTATAGTGAGCGCTTATTGAATGGTGAGTGGGGCGAACCTAAGAATGCCGGTCCGATGATCAACAGTGCCGGAGACGAGATGTTTCCCAGTATAACAAAGGAAGGTGTTCTGTATTTCTCAAGTAATGGTTGGCCAGGTATGGGGAATCTAGATGTTTTTACCGCAATGGGAACTAAAGAAACTTGGTCTAAGGCGGTTAATATGCGTTTTCCTGTTAATTCTCCTGCTGATGATTTTGCCTACACGGTTAACGATATTACCAATCTCACCGAGGCGGGTTTTATGTCTTCAAATAGAAAAGGAGGCTTGGGTAGTGATGATATATATTCTTTTACTTATTTAAAACCGAAATTTACGGTGCTGCTTGCCGGGGTAACTTACGACAAGGAGACCGAAGAACCTTTAGCTGACGCAAACGTTAGTTTGCTTGATGAACAAGGTACCTTATTGGCTAAGAAAACGAGCGAATCGGCAGGTCGATTTGAATTTGAAGTGGATGTAGAGCAGGCTTATCAAGTATTAGGCGAAAAAGTTGGCTACATTGCCGATTCGGCATTTACTAATACCAATGGATTAAATCCGGGCGATACGGTGAAAGTTGCTTTATACCTAGATCAGTTAAAACAAGGGAAGACTTTCCGGTTGGATAATATCTATTATGATTTTGATAAATTTAATATCCGTAAAGATGCCGCGGTTATTTTGGACGGACTCGTAAAAATCATGAAAGACAATCCGACCCTAAAAATAGAGCTCTCATCCCACACAGATAGCAGAGGAAGGGATAAATACAATATGACGCTTTCTCAAAAACGCGCACAGGCTGCAGTTGACTATTTAGTCAGCAGAGGAATTGCGAGAGATAGGATGATTGCTAAAGGATACGGTGAAAGTAAGTTATTAAACCGTTGTGCTAACGGCATCAAGTGCTCAGAAGCAGAACATCAACTGAATAGAAGAACTGAATTTACTGTATTGGAACTTTAATTATAACATGGTTCAAGCAAAAGCGATAAAGTCCATCATCAGGGTATATCGAATCGTGAAAAATACTGAATCTATTCATTCGTTTAACCGTCACAACAGATAAACTATGTCAACATAAGTCAACGCATTATTATATAGTTATTATTCGTTAAACTACTGATCCGGTCAACCTAAACCAATAAATTAAAGTAAGTATTGTTTTAACGATAACGAATAAAAATGAATATCTTGTTAGTCGATGATCACAGTGTTATCCGGTTAGGTGTCCTTTTTATTATTAAGGAAATGTTCGGAAATCCCGTTATTCACGAAGCCGAAACATGGGGCAAAGCGACTGAGCTGATTGACCACTATCCAATTGATTTGGCCATTTTGGATATCGAAATCCCGGGAGGCAAAGGTCTTGATATGATTTCCCTGTTGAGAACAAAAAAGCCCTATCTTAAAGTATTAATGTTTACCGCTTTTGACGAACATGTGTATGCCCTGCGATATCTAGATCAGGGAGCACATGGATTTATACAAAAAACGGCAAATGACCAAGAACTTAGAAAAGCGATCGGCAACGTGTCGGCTGGTAAGCAATATATCAGTACGGCGATAAAAGATATGATTTGGGAAAGCCGGCTCAAAAAAGGTAAATCGATACAAAGTAATCCATTTGAATTATTGTCTAACCGTGAATTGGAGGTCTGCAAATTGATGGTCAAAGGTCTTCGATTAAGCGATATTGCCGCACAGCTGCAATTGCATACCTCTACCGTTGGGACTTATAAAAATAACATTTTTCAAAAGCTTCAGGTTAATAATATACGGTTGCTTCTCGACAAGTTTCACTTATATCAAATGTATAACTGAAGACCAAAACATCATCCATCGGTGCGACTAGTGCCGAACTTTCTAAAGCCAAGCGAAGCTGATTAGTTATGTCGCTTTCAGGACCTGCTAGTGTAAACTGTCGGACCAATTTACTCCACTCCACTTTCATAAACCGTTTACTTATTTAAAAATACATAACCACCATACTATTGTTTGCTTAAAAAGTAGGTAGTCCAAAGCCTACAAGAGATGTTCGGTTTTCTGAAATCCAATGCAAGAATGGTTTTGGGCTACTGCGGGCGGCTTTTTTGTCGTTAAAGCAAACAACGAGTTCTTTCTCTCAAAAAAGAAAGCTACGAACAAGTAAAGCCCTTTTTGTGAATGACTAATTAACTTATTAATTCGTGTAGGATATGTGTACGGGCCTCTTATGGAAATCTCTAGTCTCGAGCTTATCCTAAGATCGCTTAATTAATTAGAGATATCTGATGCTGCTGTCAGTTGAACTGTCTATGGTTTGGCCGAAAGTACCCAAGTTACCAATCGTAAATAGGCGTCTTCCGTACGGTATTAGTTATGATCGAAAGCTATAGTTAATATTGATATTATATTAATTTACGCGCAACTGTTCGAAATTAATTGGGTAATTTTTTATTTGCTGGTAAAGCAAGTTTGTGTGGTGTTTTTAACACGTTGTTTGTTAGCGACTTTGTTGGTGTTAGATTCTTAATAAAGAAAAACTGAACAAGTTGAACATTTATTCTTCCTGCAAAATTAGTTAATTTAGAATAAACGGATTATAATTTCTGATTGGCCGTAAATTCCGTGAGAGTCGGTTTTCTTCACTAAATTATGAGATACCATGCATTCTTTTTCAGCAATATCTGACCTCTATCAGCAAAAAAGAGATTCGTTAGTGTTCCCGCTTACCCCCTCAAATCTTTACGGATCTATCAATTATTTTTTGGATTTACCCGGTAAGAGGATAAGGCCCGCTCTCTGCTTGATGGCCAATGAATTATTTACTCCTATTCGATCCGATAGTTATAGAATAGCGCATGCAATCGACCTCTTTCATAATTTTACGCTCATTCATGATGATATCATGGATCGATCCCCCCTGCGCAGAGGTCGCGCTACCTTACATACAAAATATGACGAAGGTACA
This sequence comes from Olivibacter sp. LS-1, assembly GCF_008245145.1. Lineage (GTDB taxonomy): Bacteria > Bacteroidota > Bacteroidia > Sphingobacteriales > Sphingobacteriaceae > Olivibacter > Olivibacter oleidegradans. The sequence goes on from NZ_CP041643.1 coordinate 1,852,159, forward strand.
GCCATCCTCGCTGGCGATACGTTATTTATTTATTGCTATTTGTTACTCAACAAAGTGGACTTAATTCACCGAACGCATATTGTCGAATTGTTTTCAGAAACGGCCAAACAGGTTTGCGAGGGACAGCAGATGGATATCGATTTAGAAAAGAAGGAAATGGACGCTGTACATTATGCCGATTACCTGGAAATGATCACCAGGAAGACATCGGTACTGTTGGGCTGTGCAGCTCAGTGCGGAGCTATTATGGGTGGTGCGAATGAGCAACAACAGATCAGTTTGTATGAATTCGGCAAGAACATTGGTATTGCTTTTCAGATACAGGATGACTATCTGGATACCTTTGGTTTGACTGCCCGGACCGGGAAACAGGTAGGGGGCGATATCTTGGAAAACAAAAAAACGGCGTTGCTGGTCAAAGCTTTTGAAGTGGCCGACTTCAAACAGAAAATAATGTTAAAGGAAGCTTTCTTACAAACGGGACAAGATAAAGTCCAAGCCGTTATAAACAGTTATAAAGCATTGGAGGTAGATCAATGGGCCACCAAAGCGATCGAGTCATATACAGCAATTGCCTTCGGTAATCTAGAAGAGATTGATGTGCCTGTTTTTAAAAAGGAAAAGCTGATGAAATTGGCGAATTCCTTATTAGTAAGACAGTCTTAAATAGGTAAATCTACGATTATATAATCACCGTCAAATTGTACGCCGTTATGAAGAAAACCAAGTTGTCTTTGCTCGACCAGATCAATAATCCCACCGATCTTAAAAAGTTGAAAAGGTCGCAACTTCCCCAGTTATGTGACGAACTAAGGGAATTCATAATCGAAACTGTAAGCAGGCACGGAGGACATTTCGGAGCCAGTTTAGGTACGGTTGAGCTAACGGCTGCCCTGCATTATGTTATGAATACGCCCTACGATCAGCTAATTTGGGATGTAGGGCATCAAGCTTATGGTCATAAAATCCTAACGGGGAGACGTGACACTTTTCATACCAATCGCAAACATAAGGGCATCAGTGGCTTTCCACGCAGAGAGGAAAGTGTATACGATGCATTTGGAACAGGCCATTCTTCGACGTCTATTTCTGCCGCCCTCGGTATGGCGCTCGCTGCCAAACTTAGTGGACAGCACGATAAGCAGCACATTGCGGTGATAGGTGACGGTGCCATGACGGCAGGTATGGCTTTCGAAGCGCTCAATCATGCCGGTGCGTCAGATACCAACTTAATCGTTATTCTAAATGATAATTGCATGTCCATTGATCAGAATGTGGGCGCCTTAAAAGACTATCTGACACACCTGACCTTAACCGGAACTTATAACAAGTTCCGTAAAAATGTAGGAAAAACAATCACGAAGTTACCACTGGTCGGGGAACGATCTAAAGAGCTGCTGCATAGAACAAAGTCAGGAATCAAGAGCATGCTATCCGAGCAAGCAAATTTTTTTGAGGCATTAAATTTGCGCTATTTTGGGCCACTGGACGGACATGATGTATTGAAATTAGTGGAAACATTGCAGTACATGCGCCATATTCCGGGCCCTAAATTACTCCATGTAATTACAACCAAGGGTAAAGGTTATGCACCGGCAGAACAGGAAAAAACATTATGGCATTTTCCCGGACTTTTTGATAAGGTCACGGGGAAGATACAGAAAGCGATCATTGATGGACCGCAACCTCCCAAATACCAAGATGTGTTTGGACATAGCGTGGTCGAACTCGCCGAGCGCAATGATAAAATTGTAGGTATTACGCCTGCCATGCTGTCCGGTTCTTCTCTCAAATTTATGATGGAGAAGATGCCCGAACGAACCTTTGACGTAGGCATATGTGAACAACACGCGGTAACTTTAGCTGCTGGACTAGCTACGCAGGGAATGACGGTATTCTGTAATATTTACTCATCTTTCATGCAAAGAGGCTATGATCAGCTCGTGCATGACGTCGTGTTGCAACAGCTACCGGTTATTTTCTGCCTTGATAGAGGAGGACTGGTAGGGGAAGATGGCGCTACCCATCATGGCATATACGATATTTCCTATTCGCGATGCTTACCGGGCCTAATTATCAGCGCTCCCATGAATGAATCTGAATTGCGAAACCTGATGTATACTGCGCAACTTTCCGGACTCACACAGCCTTTTATGATCAGATACCCGAGAGGACAGGGAGTAATGCCCAATTGGAGAACTCCATTCCGAAAAATAAAGATCGGCACCGGTCGGAAAATTCGTGAGGGGCGGGACCTCGCCATCCTTTCCTTTGGTCACCCCGGGAACTTCGCCCTGGAGGCCTGTGAAGAATTGGAGGCGGATGGAGTGAATGTGGCACTGTTCGATATGCGATTTGTGAAGCCGATTGACAAGCATCTTTTGCATCATGTTTTTCAGCATTACCGACAGCTGATTACCGTTGAGGATGGTACAATAATCGGTGGGCTGGGAAGTGCGGTATTGGAATTTATGGCAATTAATAATTATCACGCCGACGTACGGATATTAGGCGTTCCGGATCGTATCGTCGAACACGGTAAAGTAACTGAATTGCATAAGGAATGTGGCTTTGATAAAGATGGAATCAAAGCGGTTGTAAAAGAAATGCTTCAACAAGAACGGATCATACAAAAGCTGGTCAAACATGAAAGTCTTTGATATTCCAACCGCATATAAAAGTGAAATGGTTACGGCTATTAAAAAGAGCAGGCAGGAGCGTGATCATCTAAAAAAGGATTTCAGCCCTTCTATTCTTGATTTTGGAAAAGTTCGAATTAACCTGGCACGTCACTTCGGTTTTTGTTATGGTGTGGAGAACGCCATTGAAACCGCATACACTGCCATACAGGAAAACCCACATAAGCGGATTTATCTATTGAGCGAGATTATCCATAACCCACACGTAAACCAAGCCCTTCAGGAAAATGGCGTTAAATTTATTATGGATACCTATGGCAGACAGCTTATCCCATGGGAAGAAATTACGCCTGCGGATGTAGTCATTATGCCAGCCTTTGGCACAACGGTAGAAGTAGAGCAGATGCTAAAGCGGAAGGAAATCAACCGGATATATTACCGAAGTAAATGTCCATTTGTCGAAAAAGTGTGGACAAGAGTATCTCAAATAGCGAATAAAGGTTATACCGTGATTGTGCATGGAAAACCTGACCATGAAGAAACGAGAGCTACTTTTTCGCACAGTAGAAGCGTCGGTGCTTCGATGGTTATTAAAGACCTAAAGGAAGCAGAACTATTAGCCGACTTCATCAGAAATCGAAGGCCCCCAGCTGATTTTTATAGTCTATTTGAAGGACGGTATTCCGAAGGCTTTCACATCACGCAAGATCTAAAGAGAATCGGTGTAGTAAATCAAACTACTTTACTTGCTGACGAAACACAGCAAATAGCTGATTTTTTGCAACAGACCATGGTCGAACATTACCAGTTGACAGATGATCATATAACGGATCACTTTGCCAATATGCGGGATACACTCTGTTATGCCACGCATGACAACCAAAGTGCCGTAACAGAAATGCTCTCGCTGGATGCCGATCTGGCAATTGTAGTAGGCGGGTATAACAGCTCTAACACATCTCATCTTGTAGAATTATGCGAAGCAAAGCTGCCTACTTATTTTATTTCCGCCAGTGAAAGCTTACTGTCAAAGACAGCGATAGAGCATTGGGATATTCACCATCAGCAATTAAAGCTGACGAAAGACTATTTGCCGTCGGAGTCTGTAGTAATACATTTAACAAGTGGTGCGTCTTGTCCGGATATTCTGATTGAAAATGTGATACGTAGGGTGCTCTCTTTTTATCATCTGTCGTTCGATAATTGGCAGATTGCAAGTAAGCTTAAAAATAAATAATGTTATTGACATTCCGAAAATAAAATCTTGTTGGATATTATACTAAACACAAAACAAAATGGAAAAAATTTTTCGTCAAATTCGTTATCCATTCTCCTTTGGCATTTCGCCTTTTGTCGAAGAAACCCATGATGAAATTTTCAACTGGATTAGTAGCTTTGGACTTCTTTCTACGGAAGAATCGGTTCAGCGTTATAGAGAAGAAAAATATATTTGGTGGGCTGCCAGAACCTTTCCCTTCGCCGATAAAACCGGTTTGTATCTGGTAGGATGCTGGACGGCTTTGTTTTTCATTGCTGATGATATGATGGTAAATCCAAGCAATCATAACGAAAAAATTTTAACATCCCTGAAGGATGACGTAATCGACATTCTTATTCATCATAAAACGGTACCGATGCGTATCGGCAATAACCTTGGTGCTTGCTTTAGTGATCTTTGGCAGCAAATAAAGCAACATACGGATCAAGATTGGCAGCGATGGTTTGTGGAAGAGATGTTAAAAATGCTCAAGTCTTGGCAAATGGAAGCGGAGCTGATTAAAACGGAGAAGGGGCTAAGTCTAGCGGATTATATGAAAATGAGGCCTTATTTTTCCGGTGGTAATGTGTGTTGCTGCTTGCTCTCCTTGGCAAGCAAGTTTAGTTTTCCTTTCTATGTCTACCAGCATCCTGTGGTCCAACAAATGCTGCTGATGGCAGTTAGAACGGCTAGCTGGGCTAATGATATTCATTCCCTGGGCAAAGAACTCAACAAAGAGGGAGCAGAAAATATAGTGATCATCCTGGCAAAAGAAAAGAAGTTATCCTTTAAAGAAGCAATAAAGGAATCCCTGCATATACATGATGCTGATCTAATGCGCTTGCAGGAATTGGAACGTACTCTTCCTTCATTTGGTGAAGAAATGGATCGTGAGCTAACTCGTTACATCCAGTCGATAAAAGCACTGATTAGTGGCAATCACGAATGGGTACTGTACGATACCAGTCGTTATAAAGATACAAAAGAGATAATGGAAAGATTGGAGGCTTAATCATAGAAATAAAGCGGATCTGATTGATGTCCTAATGAATTTTCTTTATTTGGATGATGTGGTGGTTGCTAATGAAGGTCGATGTTCAAAGCTCTTTGGTGCAGTCATTTGGGGGATAGGTATCTTTGCTTTTGCATTGGACCTAGCTCCCCCAAATGCCGCGTATATTTATAGTAATTATCGAAACAATAAAACGAGCAGATCCTAAAATTATTGTCTCTTACACCATACTTTTTTTTCAAAGCTAAGCTGGCTAATATTTGTAACGGATCTTGAATAACCTTTCCGCAGTTGATTGCTTGTTTTTTTCTTGCATGCTTGTAAATTCTTATATTGTCTTCTAAAGACGATATGCGAGTTGTTGAGGTAATAACCAAACTTTTGCTTCTGAATATTGTCTTATAAAAAACATCGCAAGTTTAATGAGCTGATAATACAAGAAATATGAACGACGTTGGAAGAGTAATTACATTTTTAGCAGGTTTGGGAGCTGGAATAGCTATTGGGATATTATTTGCACCCGATAAAGGTGAATATACAAGAGAAAAATCAGCTAATTCAATGAAAAACCTGGCGCAAGGTTTTCGAAAGCAGGCGGTAGATCAAATTGAACATTTCAACCATATGAAAAGCGAGTTGACAGAAGCCATTAAGTCTAAGTTAAAAAAGGAACCTTGGGAAATAGAAGGGCAAACGGACGAGCACGCTTGGATATAAGTCCTTTGTACTTAGCGATTACTAACATCGTGTTCCGATAGCCCGCTTTTCCATAGAAGCTATAAACACGAGAGTTCTATGCTGTTATGAAGACAGAAGCAAATGATTTCTTTCTTGTAGGAATAGGCGGATCGAGTGGAGGGATACAGGCCATGCAGACCTTTTTTGAATCAATGCCCTTTCTTCCTAATATTGCCTTTGTTGCTATCACTCATTTATCGCGTGGGTATGTCAGTAATTTGAGTGCTATTTTAGCACGTTATACGCCTTATCGAGTTATCGCAGTGAAGGACGATGTGCAGCTCGCATCGGGAAATATATATGTTATTACCGAAGATAGTTATTTGGAATGTGCTGACGGAAAGCTGTTGAAAAGGCCGCGGCCAAAGGAATCAGACATTAACAGGGCCGTTGACATCTTTCTTCTTTCTCTTGCCGAAACGTTTCGAGAACGCGCCATTGCTATTATTTTATCAGGTGGGGGCAATGACGGCTTGAAAGGGGCCGTTGCCGTTGAAAAACGAGGCGGTCTGGTCATGAGTCAGAGTCCCATTTCTTCGCAATTCCCTCAAATGCCATTGGCTGTGATCAGGGATAATAATCCCTCTGCTGTTTTAGAGCCGGCAGCACTGGCTGAGGCGGTTGTTCAACGTGTTCATGAGAAATCTACTAACAGAATCAGAAAATAACTGAAGCGGAGTAAATCTTTATTGGTTAGTCGGGATTGGAATGCAAAATTCAAAGCATAATCCTTGCGAAATGTTACGAGAAACAGCTAGCTCTTCGCCATAATGTCGCTCCAGTCTTTTGGCTGTGTTTGAAATACCAACACCCTTACGCTGAAAGAGTTCTTCGAGGGATCCGGGGTATGCACTGCCGGTATTATTTACCTTAATCCAAACCTTTTTGCTCTTTACTATACACGAGATCTCTATCTCTCCTCCCTCCAATGCCGGTTCAATGCCATGTTTTACAGCATTCTCAACCAGCGGCTGCAACAACATTGGAGGGATCTGTACTTGAGGAACGTTGGGGGCTATGTTTATCCGGTACTGAAGACGTTTGCCAAATCGCACTTTTTCGAGCGAAAGGTACTTTTCCATAAAACTAAGCTCGTTTGCAAGTGGCACAAATGCTTCTTTCGTTGATAGCAGTGCATACCTAAAAGTGTCGGCTAAGCGAGCTATCAATACCCTGGTTTTTTCCTGTTCCGGAGGCAGTGAAGCGCTTATACTGCTTAATGTGTTGAATAGGAAATGAGGTTGTATCTGCGCTTTCAAGGCGTTAATCTCGCCGCGATAGGCAAGTTCTCGTAATTCCTTTTCAAGACGGACTTGCATTTCCCGCTCGCGGAAAAAATGATACATGTGGAGGATGCTGAATACTTGGATATAAAAAAGTAAATTCGGACCTAAATTCTGCAATATCTGCTGATTGGTCATAGGTAGCTTTCCATCCAACGGATTATAGAGCTGATATAACAACATCCAGATACTATAATACAAAACCGCACTAAATAGGTGAAGGAAAAATCTTTTTTTTAACGACCAATGAGCTAGCCTTCGGAAATGTAGCCACCATACAGGTAAACAGGCTATAGCCATAAACAGACAGTCGACTAATAATTCCTTGATATAGCGAGCTGTCACACTGGTATTTATGAGACTTGGGGTTGCATAAAGGATGCTCATTATAAGGAAACATGAAACAAAAAGCAGGATTTCCTGACGTGTTGCATTGGATATGGATGGATTACGTTGCATTTCGCTTGTAATAAAAATCATTGTACAATTTAAGAATAAATCGGAAATATGATTTGTCGGTCACATTTGTTATTAAACAGACGATGCTACCGCTTGTAGAAAATTATGCTAAATTTGATGTTAACATAATACATTAGGTTTTATGTCCAAACAATCTGTTTTGATCGTCGATGACGAAGAGCATGCGAGGCTGCTCATTAAGCAATACCTAAAAGAACATGCCGGATTTTCGCTAGCGGGCGAATGCCATAATGGTATCGAAGCGGTAAAATATATTAATATGTTGGAACCAGAACTGGTTTTCCTGGACATCCAAATGCCTGGATTAAATGGCTTTGAAGTTCTGCAACGGGTGGAACATGTGCCGAAGGTTATTTTTACAACGGCGTTTGATCAATATGCTATCCAAGCCTTTGAGATAAATGCTATCGACTATTTATTAAAACCCTATACCAAAGATCGGTTCAACGACGCCATAACCAGAATCGGACCGATACCTAAGCTCCTCCCAAATCTTGTCTCGCATTTTTCATCGCGTAACGGAAAATATCCCGACCATGTGATGGTAGAAAGTAGAAGGCGCTTTGTGAATCTCCGAGTCGTAGATATTGTTTACATGAAGGCTGATCGCGACTATACCGAGATATATACTACTGCTAACACTTACATAAGTTCCGTTGGCATAGGCGCCATTCTTCAACACTTTGATCCTGCTCTGTTTCTTCGTATACATCGGTCGGTAATTATCAACTTGGCTCATGTGCGTGAGCTGTATAAAGATATTCATAGAACCTTTATCGTATTGGATAATGGGGTGGAATTGAGCGTGGGAAGGAATTACCTTCCCAATGTCAAAAGTCTGATTATTTGATTTTATACGTAGCGGTTAGAAGATGGCGTCCGTCACTGCCATCTAAATAATGGTGAAGTACCAGGGTGTTCGCATTCGTTGCGGCCACAACATAAACCCGTGCCTTTTGTTGATCATCGGTCATCGTCAGTTCTTTCGTGGAAGGCATATATTTCCAGGTGCCGTTTTCTTTTTCGACCTCCTCCTCTTCGTCACATTTGTCACTTCCAAGATGTCGGTATATTTTATTGTCGTTACGGAATATAATGGCATCGTCTTTATCACAGGGATCAAGCTTTGCCAAAATATCCGTCTCGATTTCGCCATCTATATCCCAATCGATCCCCGGCTCGGCTTTAAAATCAGTGAGCACCCAATATTTATCAGTAAAAGAACCGTCTAGGGTATGGGTGTCATTGTTGTCAAAATGATTCTTACTAAGGCCGGATTGGCAAGAGGACTCCGTATAGAGTACGGCGATGATCATAGCGATAGCAATGATCCAGGCAATGTTTTTCGTCTTTTTATCCATATTGAAAAATGTTAACAGTCAAAAATAGTTTCGGTGATTCGTTCTTCCTTTTATTTTCTACGAAATGCACAAATAGCGGACGAAACGCCTAGGTGAGACTATTAAATTTCGTTGTGCCGGAAACATTTATGGCTAAATCCGAAGCCTCATGAAGGCGTCCGTCAATTTCGTCTTTAAGTTTATTTAGTTGAGGACAAAAGAACATTAGCTTGCTTGAATTGTTGTATAAGAACATTTAGCTACGAGTTAATTTTGAGGGCTCTACCTGAAAATTACCGGCTATACTTATTATGGAAGATAAAGAGAAAACGGAGCATGGCACATACGGCAAATCTGAAGACCGAAGTAGGCAGGGGCACTCATCTGTGCGTCGTGGCAACGCTACATCAAGTAGCTTATCAACCCAAAGGCGGTTCAAATTATCGGACGAAACCTACTATAATCTTTTTAATTCCATAGATGAGGGCTTTTGCATAATTGAAGTGATTTTTGATCGCCAAGAGCGTCCGGTCGACTATCGATTCATAGAAGTTAATGAACCATTCGAGCAACTGACAGGAATTGTCGATGCTGAAGGGCGACGAATGCGGGATATCGCTCCATTGCATGAAAACCTGTGGTTTGAAGTCTATGGTCGCATCGCATTGACCGGCAAACCGGAGCGCTTCCAAATGGTCGCAAGTCAATTGGATCGCATTTACGACGTATACGCCTTTCGAGTGGGAGAACCGGCAGACAATCAGGTGGCCATCCTTTTTAAAGATATCACCGCTCAAAGGCGTGAAGATTTGGATTTGGCCGAGCTTGCCGGTATGGGAGAGCAACTTTCCCGTGCCGATAGTGCGGAGGTAGCCCTTGCAATCTTTTGTGAAAGATTGGGGAATTACTTAAACCTCGGCTTTTGTGCATTTGCAGAAATTGACCAGTCAGAGCAACAGGCAACCGTTGTACATGAGTGGCATAGAAAGGGCTTTCATTCGATAAAAGGTGTGTATGCTATTGCAGACTATATTTCGCCTGGTTGGGAACAGGCCATGCGAGCAGGCAAAAACTTTATTGTAGAAGATTTAAAAGGCTCAGCCCATCCCGGCTTTGAACGATATGCCATGCGCGGTATTGCCTCTTTCATCAGCATTCCGCTGATCCGTAACGGCCGGTGGCTGTGTATGGTTAATCTGTACGATAGTAAACCCCGTAAATGGCTAGATACTGAAATTAAACTGGGCAACGAATTGGCAAATCGCTTTTGGAATCGATATGAAAGACTACGGGCAGAGGAGGCGCTGCGAAAATCGGAAGAGAGTTATCGGGCAATCGTTAATCAAAGCATCGTAGGAATCCTTCGGCTGAATTTTCGAGGCGAAGTTGTTTTTACAAATGATCAGTTTTGCAAAATGCTGGGTTATAGTCCTTCAGAAATGATGAAATTAACGGTGCTTGATTTGATGTATCCTGAAGATTTGGAACGCAATAATCTTCTCTTCAGTAGAATGGTAGCAGAGGGTACTCCTTATGAGATTGAGAAAAGACTAATTTGTAAAAATGGATCCTTGATTTGGGTCAATAATCACGTATCACCAATTTTTAATTCGGATGGGAAGCCGGAGTCTGCGGTGGTAGTGTCAGTCGATGTTACCAGACAAAAAGCAGTCGAGAAAATGAAAGACGATTTTATAGGTGTGGCTAGCCATGAATTAAAGACACCGCTTACTAGTATAAAGGCTTATACTCAGTTATTAAAAAAAAGTACGACAGACGATACACCTGCTTCTTTTATCAATAAACTAAGCAAGCAGGTAGATCGGTTAACAAACCTTGTGTACCTGTTGCTTGATACTTCTAATATTTCCGGCGGGCACTTGATGCTGCAACTAGGCGATATAGACTTGAATGAATTGATCGATGACTGTATTCAAGATTTACAGCCCATCAGTATCGATCACAAACTGATTTTTCATAAAGAGAAGATTCCGCACCTGATCGCAGATAAAAATCGGATCAATCAAGTGCTGACTAATTTAATTTCAAATGCGGTTAAGTATTCTCCTGAAGGTAAGGCAGTACATATAAAAGCGATAGATGTAGGCTACGGCGTCAAAGTAAGTGTACAAGATTACGGAGTTGGTATTGCGGCTGAAGACCAGTCAAAAATATTTAATCGTTTTTTTCGGGTAACTAATAAGGGAAACGACAATATATCAGGCATTGGACTCGGTCTATATATTGTCTCCGAAATTATTAAAAAACATAATGGCATACTAGGCGTAGAAAGCGTTCCGGGACAGGGTGCAACTTTTTTCTTTGAAATCCCGTATCAAAACTAGTAAAAAATCCAGAACATTTTCCCTGTACACACTGTTCTAGTGTAAACAAATAGCTATCTTATGAAAAATAGGTTAATTTTATGGGCGGCCGGTATTATACTGGCCCTTAGTAGTTGCGGTAATGCTTCCAACAAGGATGCAAAAGAAACCGCCGACAGTATTAACGAATCCATGGCAGACACGTCGACAATGTCCACCGATACGACTGCCGCGCAAACAGAGGATGCGAAATTTGCTACCGAAGCGGCAAGCGGTGGTCTTGCTGAGGTAGAATTGGGGAAACTAGCCGAGCAGAAAGCGTCGGACGCAAAAGTTAAGGAGTTTGGGGCTATGATGGTGAAAGATCATTCAAAAGCCAATGAAGAGTTAAAGGCGCTCGCTGCAAAGAAGAACATTGCGCTTCCCGCAGCGCCTGCAGAGGAGAAGCAAAAGAAGATGCAGGAAATCTCCGCAAAGACAGGTGCCGATTTCGATAAAGCTTATGTGGAAGAAATGTTGGCGGATCACAAAAAAGATGTGACACTTTTTGAAGAAGCTTCCAACAGGGTGCAGGATCCGGAGATGAAGCAGTTTATTGATAAAACACTCCCCGTGCTGCGCACGCACTTAGATCATATCCAAAAAATTGCAGAGAAAAAATAGTGTGATAAAGTCCCCCATAAAGCGTCTGACTTTTTGGGGGCTTTGCAGTTCAAGGGCACTTCAACGCCTTCCTGCTTATGCAAAGTAATCTGTTCCATCTACTTGATCTGCTTTTTACAATCATCCACATCTTAATAATAGTTTTTAATCTCTTCGGTTGGATATGGGAAGTAACGCGGAAACTTCACTTTTATATGGTGTGTTTAACGGCATGCTCATGGTTGGTGTTAGGGTTCTGGTTCGGATTTGGCTATTGTCCCATAACAGATTGGCAATGGCAGGTGAAGGATAAGTTGGGCGAACGTAACTTGCCCAATTCATTTATTAAGTATGTGTGCGACAAACTTTTCGATCGCAGTACAAATGCTGAATTCATAGATATAACAACAGGCGTATGTTTTGGCCTAGTCGCAATTTTGTCCGTCTATTTCAATTTTTTCCACAGGAGACCGTTGAATAAATAAGCAGTTCCAACCTTCGGGCGCTAATGAACGATCATGACTTTTTCGATATTGAAATTATGAAAAAGCACTGAAGTAAAAGAAAGAAGAAGTGCCCTTTTGGACACTTCCCCCTCTACACATAACATCCCCTTTGTTTAAGGTTAATTCACAATAAAAAGCCCGGCAATTTGAAGCACCGCTTCTTTTGAAAGAGCTTCGTCAAAAGCTTCCGTTGCAGCGTTTATACTGATTTTTCCTCCCACACCATTCAATGTCGTAATATCGGCACCTGCCTGTACTTTATTGTCTTCGCCCGCATAAATCGGATCCACCGCACCAACGCCTGTGTCGTTAGCCCCGGTGATCCATGGCTTGAGATTTGCTGCAGCACCCCCTCTCGCTCTGCGCATTTGTCTGATATGCGATGCATGCCTGGCCTCCACCGAATGTATATTTAAAGCGTAACGAAGAATATCATCGTTTTCCATTAAATTACCTGCTTGACCCTTATAAGCCCTTACACCCGTATCCTCGAAGGCGTTGGCAACAGCGAGAAATGTATCATAATTTGTAAACACATCGGAAAACGCACCACCGGCAGTAAAATCGAATGTCGGTTTTGACACTGCGGCTGACCCTAACGCGCTTTTAAGAAATGCTACATGCTGGTCTTCATGGTCTTTGATAACCGTTATAGCACCTCTGGCCGTTGCATTAGGGATTAATCCGCCGGCAGCAAGGCCCTTCGTGTAAAATTCGGCTTCTAAATACTCAAGGGTTAAGGCAAAATTTAGAACGTCTACTATTTTCTGTGGAATTGTTTGTCCATATGCTTTTTTAAACATGGTACTCACTGCCAGCGGTATACCCGCCAATGCTACCTTTGCACTGAAAGTGCTGAGGGCTCTGATCGCGGCCCGACGTGGATTCAATCGCTCGTGGATTTCAGCATCCACATTTTCAATTTGCTTAATTATTTCAAAAAGATTCATAATAGTCAAGTTAATAAGTGGGTAAATCTCTTGCGTTTATTTTTGTTTTAATAAAAGGGGCGGCAGCTGTTAATACCTTTGTCGGGCTTAACGATTTTTCAAGCCCATTCATATCCACTACATCGCTACCTGCAAAACTTCCGTTTTGAATTAGATCACGAATTAAGGCAGCGTGCCTTGCCTCCACCGAGACGATTTTGCCTGCCAATAGTAAATATTCTCCTTTCTCAATCAATTGTCCTGCTCCATTGTAAGCCGATACACCCAGGTCTTCGAACACTTTCGCTGTGGCCAGTACACTATCCCTACTGCCAAAGTTAATGGATGAAAAATCAACTTCTAAATCCTGAATAGCGTTCGCTTGCAAAGCCGCTTTGAAAAACTCGCGATGCGCAATTTCATGGTCGCGGATGTCGGTCAGTAAATTTTTTTCCAGCTCCGAAATACCACTATAAGGTGTTTCCGCAACCTTCGTATAAAAAGCTGCCTCTAATTGTTCTAATGCATAAGCATAGTTTAAAATGGCAATATCTCCTTTTCCCAAATACACACCTTCATCCATTCCCGGGAAGTCATCATCGTCTTTGTTACAGCCTGTAACGGCTATTGCTGTAACGGCCATACTGGCGCTGGCATATTTCAAAAAGGAACGTCTTTTTAATGACGAAGTAGTTAAGTTCTCTGTACTATACAAAGTTTCTTTTTCCTTTAAATAATAATCATTCATAGATAATTTATTTAGCGTTTGCAATTGTTTAAAGAGACTTACGATAATAAGGGGAACTTGGATTTACGTACCGCATTTTTTTCTTTAGTGTGATGAGTAAAAAAAGAAAGTTTCAAAATGGAAAGAGGGGATGATGCCAACTGCATTGCCAATGGGCAAGCAATACCGGTCAGGGGCAATCGACGATGGAGAGCTGTTAAGTAAAGATGTCTACACAGGTAATAATCTCCCGTTCTTTAGAAAATGCGTTCTGCTCATCGGACAGAAAGGCTTACGGCGAGTGAGTTTTAACTATAAATTTATAGGGAGCGCCCGATGAAACTGCCGTCATTTACCGGATTACTCCGCTATGTAAAACGACTGGCTAAAGGCTCCATTAGCGGCAACATCCCAAGCTTCAAGGCGTACCCATGCGCGTTTCTCAAGCTTGGTCTTAAACCGGAGCACCTGCGAACCAAAGGCTTCTGTTTTAGTTAAGTCGATCCTTTCCCGGTATACCTGCTGTCCATCGCCGGAGATAACTTCTACAAAATTCATGGGAAAAGTCCAATTTAGTGCCAGTTCAATGGTGGCCATTCCTGAATTATCGAGCGTTATAGTTTCACCCGAATGTTTACCGTTGATGGTTAAGCGTGGCATCAATACCTCGCCGGTTGTAGTGAAAAATCGGCCCTTTTGCATACTGTTGAGTATGGGATCCCAACTATCGGTAAACTTAGGTAGCGAGTCGAGCATCAAATAATTCACATTCATGTGAGCATACATCTCGTTTGCGGGCGTTATCGTAAAAAGATCGGCTTCAGCAATAACGGTTTTTTTTAAGCCCCAGTTATTCATATCATCCATTAAATCAAGCACGCGTTTGCCTAATCTTGGCGAAGATAAATCGGCGGGCATAGGCTTCCAGGCGGCACCCATAAAGCGATCCGATTTAAAAAAGTCCTCATTTTTATAAAGATCGGGTGTGTTTACCGAACCTTTAGTGCGTGCATGAGCGGTCCATGCAAGGCCCTGCTCTTGCTCGAGAAGCTTCAACATGTCTTTCTTGTCTCCAATATGGTATATTTTCCCATAGGAAGGGTGGTTTTCTGAATAGGCCGCTCCGTTTTCACGAGACATAATCCAATAAACCGGTTTGGGGAAGAGAGCAAGCCAGTGGCCTCCAAAGAACTCATTGGGCTCTTCGCCGGGGAGCAGAAGAAAGCGATCATCTGATAAGCGTTTACATTGTTCAAAAAGAGCATGCAGCTCTTTTAACCGTTGTTCATCAGGTCCTTTAGGGTGCGCGGTATAGTGAAACTCTGCTAAGTGCACCATGTCAACTCCCATTCGTTTAAACACGGTGACAAAGTCAGGGACTTCCGGAATGGGTTTGTTTGCCAGTACAACATTCATGATGAATTCATTATGAAAATGGCTGGACATGGTTTTATATCCGGGAAGTTTTACATAGGCATCATTGTGCGTGAATTTTTTTATGGCAGCGAAGGCATTGTCTTCATCTTCCGTACTCAACATGCAAAAAAAGTTCAGGCGCTGTTTGGTCCCCGGAGGAGCATTGAACCAGGGAACAAATCGCTTATCTCCCTGTAGGTCTTGTCGGATTCCGATGCCATATCCATCAACCATTTTCCGATAGTTGTTTCCATACCAGGTAAATTTCAAGTTGAAGGCCTCATCCAATGGATAAAAGTATTGATGTGGAGCAGGAAACAGCGTCAAAATACCCTCTTTTCCCTTTGCGGCAATGCTGCGATATTTAACCGCCACGTTTTTGGAAGTATCCGTAGCAATCATATCCGTAGTTTGCAGGCTATCCGCTGTGTTAATCCAGGATATACTTTTCCATTCCGGCTCACGACTTACCAAACCGGCGTCATAAACAATGGCAGAAGAATCTGCATTTGTAGACATGACAGCGGCAACATTAAAAAGCGGGCTGCCATTATAAAAAGTAATCTCAAGGTCGCCGCTAAAGCGATCGGCCTTAAGCGAAGAGATTTTTACTACGGTGCGACTACCGATGGTTTCCACCGTCGCGTCGGATTTTTCTAGTTTTACTTCATGCGTGTTATAAGGCTTTTGGGGAACTTTATCAAAAAAGATATTCCAGCCATTCTGCGAGACTAAATCCCGTTTACCGATAGTCAGAAGAAAAGATGGATCCAGATTCGATGAGATAAGTTTGCTCACTTTGCCTTTCGTCAGCAAAATACGACTGAACAAGGGTTTCCCTGCTTGCATATTAAGTTCAACCTGGCCATAGCGGTTATCCCCGGCAGGCCATTTTATTTCCAATATATCATTGCGGTAGTTTAAATCCGCGCCGGCTTTTTTGTCGAATTTTTGGCGGCTTACGGTTGGTGTTTGAGCCAACAACGTGTTTGTATAATAGACTAAGAGGAGGCTAATAATTAGGCAGCTGCGCATGTGAATCATTTATAATGGGTTTATACAAAAAAAGGAAAATCGATTTTATCCACAAAGGCAATGCGTTTCAAAATTTCGATAATGCGTATCAACAACCTGCATAATATTGAAAATATCATAGATAATTCAACAAAAGACGCTCGCTAGCTAATATATCTTTTGGAGACAGTAGATAAAAAAGTTATATTTATGGCATATAAAACCAATGGGTATTAGGTCTATTGGTTTGCCGATTTGTAAACTTAACTCTATTACAATGAACAAAGCTGATCTTATCACAAAGATTGCCGCAGATGCGGGCATTACAAAAGTTCAGGCAGAAAAAGCGCTGAGCAGTATCACTAATTCGGTTACTACAACCTTGAAAAAAGGCGAGAGCGTGTCGTTGATAGGCTTCGGAACCTTTACAGTGGGCCAGCGTGCCGCCCGTAGTGGACGTAACCCCAACACTGGAGCCGTCATTAAAATAAAGGCTACCAAGGTCCCTAAATTTAGACCCGGTAAGTCACTTCGCGAAGCCGTAGCCTCAGCAAAAACAAAAAAATAGGACCCTGCGGACTTATTTCATGTGGTCCGATTCCATTAGATCGGACCACATAATCACCGATACGCTTACCATTCCGTCATTACCTGAATCATACTTCCGAAGAAATTACCATCAGATACCATCAATACGAAATCGATATCATCCCTGAAGCACTGTTACAAAGATCGTTTGGAACCTTACTAATTTTAGGTCTTCTTGAGAACAATGAAAAATAATTTAGATATTGTGCTTTCATTTTAAGAGACGCGCCCATGGCCTACGATGTAGTCTTGAAAAACATAAACAAACACATTTCACTGGATACGGATGAAATTTCCTACTTTACCTCGCTCCTGAAAGAAAAGAAAGTTTCCAAAAGAGCCATGATCTTAAAAGACGGGCAGGTATGTAAAGAGATCAGCTTCGTTAAATCGGGTGCTTTGCGAGCATACTACAGAGATAAAACTGGGAAAGAATCAACCATTATGTTTGCTATCACAGATTGGTGGGTTACCGATATGTTTTGTTTCGTAAATGAACAGCCCGCCATGCTCAATATTGAAGCAATAGAAGATAGCGTTGTGCTGCAATTGTTAAAAGCCGATCTGGATAAATTGTACATCAAAATTCCAAAGTTCGAAAGGTTTTTCAGAATAATAATGCAGAATGCATACATCAGAGAACAGCTTCGCGTTATTCAAAACCTCTCGCTCCCGGCTAATGAACGATATAATCTTTTCTTAAGCAAGTATCCCGAGATAGTAAAACAGGTTAAACAAAAGCAGATTGCTTCCTACCTAGGTATCACACCGGAATTTTTGAGTATGCTGCGAAGAAATAAAAGAACAAAAAGGATTTCTTAAACTACATTATTTTTTTTCTTACGTCCGTTCAGTTTTTTTGTAACAAAATAAAAAACTATGTTCATACTTATTGCAGGTCCTTACCGAAGCGGAACTAACGATGATGTAAACTTAATGCGGCAAAATTTAAATAAACTTGAATCGGTCGCTTTACCACTCTTTAGAAAAGGCCATGTCCCTATCATTGGCGAATGGGTCGCACTCCCTCTTATCCATCTTGCAGGCTCTACAAAACCGGGCGACGAAGCATGGGAGGAGGTGCAATATCCGGTGGCTCATCGCCTACTTGAAAAATGTGATGCCGTACTTCGGATAGAAGGGGCATCCAAAGGCGCAGATGAAGATGTGCGAATTGCAAAAGAAAGAGGATTAAAGATCTACTATCATATCGAAGATGTTCCCGATGCAGAGTAATGTGAAAATCCTAAAGACAGAAATCTTGTCTGATAATTGGTATATTTTGAAGAAAATTACCTACGAGTACCTAAAAGGCGACGGGAAAAAACAGGTTCAGACAAGAGAAGCTTACGATAGAGGAAATGGTGCCACCATTTTACTCTATAATAAAGAGCAAAAAACGATCATTCTAACTCGGCAGTTTCGATTACCAACCTTTATAAACGGCAACGAAACCGGCATGTTAATTGAAGCCTGTGCAGGTTTATTGGATAAGGATAATGCAATAGATTGTATACGCCGAGAAACGGAAGAGGAAACGGGCTATAAGGTTACAAATATCACCAAAGTATTGGAGGCTTACATGTCGCCGGGCTCCGTAACGGAGATGCTATATTTTTTTATAGCAGAATACACGAATGAAATGAAAATCACAGCTGGAGGTGGCTTGGAATACGAAGGAGAAAACATTGAAGTATTGGAACTCTTTTTTGACGATGCCCTCCGTATGATGGAAACCGGCGAAATTAAGGACGGCAAAACGATTATATTACTGCAATATCTTCGCCTTAAAAACCTTTTATAATAAAAAGTGATACATTGAGAAAACGAATGATACGCAGATTTTCGAACAAACTCGCTTAAATAGGATTATTCTGACCACACCGCTAGCTCGTAACCATCGGGGTCCGTGATGAAAGCGCTTACCCCCTGGAAAGTTAAAGATATCCTTCACAAGAACACCTCCGGCACTTATCACCTTACGCTTGCTTGTTTCAATATCTTCCGAATAAAGAACGATTAAAATACTTCCGTTAATTGGCTCGCCGGAAGTAAAGCCGCCATCAACATAGTCGCCTTCGAAAGCGGTGTATCCCGGTCCGTAATCCGTAAATTTCCAACGGAAACTATCTGTGTAAAATTTTTTGGCTCGATTAATATCAGTTGAGAGAAACTCGATATACTGTACCTGCTCATGCTTTAATTTTTTTTGCGATTGTATCTTAGTCATAACGTCATCTTTAGTATACAAATGTATCCCTTAAATGACAAGATTAATAATTTTTTGAAATGAGTGCTATTATACGCTAAATGCCGCTAATAGTCAAAACTGAATAATATTCGATTTCTTGATAAATTTTATCTATAGTTTGATTCTGAAAAAAAGCACCATATATTATTGTCGCGCTAAAAAGGATGCATATATTTGGGATTCAAAATAGGCTTATGGCAATGCGGTCGCCTATTGCAGATGTACGATTGAGTTGCTAATAGATCTAAAACAGAATTGGCATATATGGGAACCAAAATTATGGTGCTGGAAGATGATCCTGATATCCGTCGGGTTATCGCTTTGATCTTACTTAGAGAGCGCTTCGAAGTACAGAGCTACGCCAGTGCCACCGCATTTTTAAATGAGATATCGGACATGGATGCCGACCTTTTTCTACTCGACGTCAAGTTACCCGATGGTAACGGAATGGATATATGTAATCAGTTAAAACAGGATAGTCGGACTCGCCATATTCCCGTTATCATGATGTCTGCGCATTATAATTTAGCGAAGGCCGGTGAATTTATCGCTGACGATTTTATATGCAAGCCATTCAATATTACGGATTTCGTGGACACCATTCGGAAGCATATAGCGTGATTTTGGCTTGTCATTGGTCTCATATATTGGAATCAATAATTTCTTTTCCTTTTTGGTATAAATTTTTAAAAAAAATGAAAGGCAGGTTATTCAGTGCCAAGTAATCTTTAAGCTCTTGAGCGGACATTCTCAGTTCTGCCGCCAAGAAGGAAATAACCGGAATACCCAATGCACTTAATTGCTCAATGGTTTCCAGTGTGAAAAAACCTAGGCTTTCCGATTCACGATAGAGCTGTTCAAGCCGTTCCATTCGTCGGGCTACTAACCGCTCCTGTGTGCTAATCTCCTCTTGCCTTTCTTGCAGTATATTTCCGGTAAATAGATGTAGTTGCTTTACATGATGTAACATGATGTTTGCTTCCAAGGTAAGGACATCGTTACCTTTTTTCTCCGATAATCGTATCCGGTATCTTACTTTCCCTTTCGATACTTCCTTCTCTTCCAGTTCAAGGTAAGTAAAGCCGACCTTAAACTTAATCGCTTTATCGGGCATACTGATCTCTATGGCCGTGAGAAAATAGCATTATATTTACCGGCACTCGCTGTAGATTTGGCTGCATAATGATCCTGGTTAACGTATAAGGTGCTTTATTCGACTCACCAGATCGTCGATTTCAAACGGCTTTCTAATAAAATCGGCGGGTATACAATCGCTATTAAGAATGCGATCGGTATGAGCGGACATCATAACAATAGGGATACCTGCCGTCTCTTGTCGAGATCGAAGGTCGCAACATATTTCTAATCCGTTACCGTCGGGCAAACGGATATCCAGCAAGAATAAACTGGCGTCGCTGTGTTCCTCCGCCCAAAAACTCTTAGCCTTATTATAACTCTTCACTTCCATCCCTTCTTTTCGCAAAATATATTCTATTATTTCTCTAATATCTGTATCGTCCTCAAGGATCACAACTGTCTTTTTCATAATACTTGTAACTTTTCCGATAGCTACCAAAAATCTAGCTCCACCATATTTTATATATACGAAATGAGGTAAATTTTGGTTGACCACAAGATCCCTGTATTAAAAAAGTTACGAAACTCATCCATCAGCGACTATGGCGATGCTAATCTTAATGGGCGTAATGCACAAATACAGCACAATATGAAGTTTATAAATCCTATCTACGAATTTTACCGTATATCGTTTCGAGACGACGACCAAAACAATTGCATAGAGGAACATGTTGTAAAGTGAAAAAGTTAACTATATTTACTAGATTTTTATCTGATTATCTTTGTCAACAAAATCCGTCTATACAGAAGAAGAGTTGGTAGCCCTCCTAAAGCGCAGGGATCAGCAAGCGTACAGTTACCTGTATGATAGCTATGCTGCCGCTTTTTACGGGGTTATTCAGCGTATAGTAGGGGAGGGCGAAGAGGTAACCGATATATTGCAGGAGGGCTTTGTAAAAGTATGGAAGAATATTGAACAGTATGATGTAGGCAAAGGAAAGTTGTTTACCTGGATGCTCAACATCATGCGTCATGTAGCCATTGATTATTTGCGATCGGGGATGAGAAAGAAAGAACAGCATACCGACAGCTTGGAACCCGGCACGCATGTAAGAGGAAATGAAACGCATACGAAGGTCGATCACTTGGGCCTGAGCAATGTGTTGGATAAATTGAAGGATGAGCACAGAATTATTATCGAATTGGCGTATTACCAAGGATATACACAAGAAGAAATAGCAAAAGAATTGGACATACCGTTGGGAACGGTAAAGTCAAGAGCAAGGTTAGCACTGGCACAATTACGACAAATATTGAATTAAATTGGATATAAAGGCATACATATCGTCAGGAATTATTGAGATGTACGCGCTCGGTATTGCCAGCGAAGCAGAAGCTCGTGAGCTGGAGAACCTATGTATACAATATCCGGAAATAAAGCAAGCTTTGTTGGAAGCTCAGGAAGGAATGGAACGCTTCGCTCAAGCCAATGCTTCCACCCCGCCTGCAGAGAGTAAGAACCGCATATTACAAACCTTGCAGCAAGAAGGTTTATTAAGCGATCGAGATACCCAATCGGACTCAATTGCATCGTCAACATCGGAGATTATACCCATCCACGATAGCAGGCAACGCCGAAGCTCTACAGCCGTCTTTGTCGCTGCAGCAGCAATCATATTATTGATATTGGGAGCTATCTACCATCTTTATACCGTTAATAAACTCAAAACGGAAATCCTACTAATGGCCACCCAACAGCGATCTTTAAACGCTGAGCTCACGCAATATCGAGATCGGGCAGATACACTCCGGCAACAGCTTGCAATTGTGGCTAAACCGGGCATACGGAAACTGGATCTACAGGGGGTGCCGGGCCATGAAGGAAGAGCGGCTGCTATCTATTGGAACACGACTACAAAAGAAGTTTATTTGGCGCCTAATCAATTAGCGGTACTACCGAAAGGAAAACAATATCAGTTATGGGCCATTATTGACGGAAAACCGGTAAGTGCAGGTGTTTTCAATCAAGGAAGTTTAGAGGCGGTGCAGCAGATGAAAACGGTGCAGCGAGCTGAAATGTTTGCCATTACCATCGAAAAGGAGGGCGGGGCTGAAATACCTAGCTTAGATCAAATGGTGGTTGCCGGTAAAATCTGACGTAAAGCATAAAAAAAGCAGGCCACTTAAACGTGACCTGCTCTTTCTCAAAAAGATTCAATCAACTATTTCGATCTCTACCCGACGATTTTTTTTCCGGCCCTCCGAGGTGGCGTTGGAAGCAATGGGTTTGGTATCGCCGAACTCGGTGGAGGCAATTTTAGAAGCGCTTACCCCCTTGTTTACTAAATAATTTTTAACCTGGTCTGCACGCGATTTAGATAATTTCCAGTTGTAAACATATTCACCTATAGCATCGGCATGTCCGCTGAGTTTAATGGCGTAACCATTTTCTTTTGCTACTGCTACCAGTTCGTCCAGTTCGGCTTCAAAATCTCTTGAAATAGTCGCTTTGTCAAAACCGAATTCAATGTTGTTAAAAGATTCCTTGGCTTTAACAGATTTCGTTATCTCCTTTTTTATCAGATTACCATTTGCAAACGAATAGGTTGAGATGGTGGCCGCTGAAAATAGGGCGGCCAAACCTAAATTAATGGCTGTTTTTTTCATGCTTTCTTTGATTTAATTGTTTATATATAGTGGATTTATCGAGTATATTGATTGTCTTTTTATCCTGACCGGCACCTTGCCTAGCTATTTTTTCGGCGGATCGCCTATTACAGGCGTTATACTTAAAAATATTTAGATACATATCGCTGCATGATAAGTACAATGGAAAATATACCGGATCAATGGGGGGCGGCTGTAGGATCAATACATAGTAATGATCATTTTTGAGCACCTGTAGAAGAAACTTGAAACGTTCGCTGAGTAGACTGCGCTGTAGGAACCAATATGAATCATCGGAGACTAAAAGTGAATTTTCCTGTTTCGCCTTTAAGGATGGGGGACTGAAAAAAATGTGGTCAAGTGGCAAAGCCCTATCACGATGTACTATTTCTTCGATGTGTACAGAAGGATCCAGCACATAATCTTGTAAGAATTTTCGATCTTTATAGACTTCGAGTTCATCTCCCATGGGCGCAAGGTGTATAAGTACCACACGCACGCCAGTCTTCAGTAGCGGCTCGATTAAATTTTCTTGTAATTCTTTCGGGTAGCTCGAATACGTCAGGGCAGTAATATTGACGATGGTTCCGGCAGACAAGGAGTTGTTTTTTATTAGATTGAGGAGATTCCTTTTGGAATCGATGTCCGTCCAGACGTGAAAATGGGCCTGGTCGTTGCTCGTTAAATCCGCAGTTCTCAATACGAATGGAAAGCGATATTTTTTGTAATAAATAATGAGAAGACTTATTAGTAACGAGAGCAAAAATGAAATAACAGCGAACCGGAAAGGTGATCGGGAAAGATTTCGATTCGTTAATGGTTTTAAAGGTTTAGCTTCTGTTAGCTCAATGGATGTGACAAGCTGTTTTGGTAGTTGGTCAAAAGACGACTGATATCGGTGTAGCATGAGTTCGTATCGTTTGGCCGCTTCATCCCGAGATTTTAATAAGCTATTTAACCGATTTATCAAAGAGGATGATAAGGGGTAGTTATGCCCGGGAGGACTTAGTCTTAGCATGGAATCTAATGATGTCAGAATCGCTAACCGAACTTGTATAAGCGTTTGGCTTAAGGATACTCCGCTTTCCGAATCTGCTGCTTGGGTTTTCGCTCTTTCGGTGTGCAATTGGTTGTAAGAAATAATCAAACTGTCTAAAGAACGGTTGTCTGTCGGAAAAGTTGGGATTTGATTAAATTGGGATATAGGAATTTCAGTGTAATTTTTAATCGTTTGCAGTTTGCTTCGCCATAACTTGCTAAACTTTTTCGTTTGTGTGTGCTTTACTAACAATTTGGTCGCTTCTATACTGTCCAGCAAAGCAACTATTTTGCTATCGAATTGATGAATCACCGCGTTTTCCTTCGCCAAATCATTTTCGAGCCTTTTTAGGATAGTTAAGCCGGTCAGCTCGTTCTCTTCCATGGGTAGTTTTTGCTGATCAATTTTTGCCAATACGGATAGAACAAGAACGATCAGAAAAATGCAAGCAGCCAACGGCAGCCAGCCCTTGTTGGGCGAGCAACATTCGGCAACACTTTCTTTTAAAATGACCAGGCTGCGCCGGTATTTTCCTACAAATAACATTAAGGGTATATACGGCTGCGCTTAATGCAAGGATTTTATGTCGGATTGATTGTATAAAAGAATAACGCCAATTGTTAAAAAGTGAGAACTTTCATGAAATGCAACCGATTTTCGCTGTAACACTCGTGTGCTACAATCCTTTCAGAACCTGCTTTGCTTTTTCATCACTCTCTTGTACGGATGCCTTTCCGGTTTCTATTTCAACTTCCTTCGTGGTAACGGCGTAGGTGTTCGGTCTGATTTCGGAACCATATGCTATCACATAAGCTTTGGTGAATTCTGCACCGAAATAAAGGATCATAGCCGAATAATACGTCCATAGCAGTAAAATTACAAGAGAACGAGCAGAACCAAAGGCGTCTCCTGCTCCGCTCCGGCCAATGTAGAACGAGATGGCAAATTTCCCCAAAATAAACAGGATTGCAGTAACAAAAGCGCCTGTAAGTACATCTTTCCATCGTATACGGGCATCCGGAAGCACCTTGAAAATCACCGCAAAGATAAACCAGATAACAGCAAGCGTTATGACCTGGTTTAATATATAAAAGAATACAATAGAAACATTCTCATATCGAACGCTCAGTCGATCACTGAAGCTGTCCAAAAAGGTCGTTATAAGCAGAGATACCAATAAAATGAAGCTTAAGCTTATAATCACCGAAAAGGACAGGAATCTGTTCTGAAGCATTTTTAACCATCCTTTTTTCGGTTTGGGTTTGATGCCCCAAATGTGATTAATGGAGTCCTGAATATCGGCAAAAACCGTGGTGGCCCCTATCAATAATGTTACGGCACCTATAACAATGGCCGTGGTACTGCTGCCATTGATGTTCGCGTTCTTTATCACTTCCTGTATCTGCAAGGCCGTATTCTTGTCAAGAAAAGTACTCAACTGGCCGTATATTTGATTCTCGGCCGCTTCCCTCCCTAAAAAGAAGCCGCACAAGGCGATAACGAGTACCAATAAGGGCGCCATCGAAAATACGGTATAATAGGCTAAGGAACCACTCATTTTCGTAACATTATGCTCCATAAACCCGTTGATTGAAGCCTTCAATATCTGAAATGCCCTGGGCATTAACTTCTTTTTTTCCCTTTTTTCCATAAGATGTTAGAAAATGTTGTCCTTTAATTTCAACAATTGAAGATGCCAATGGTTGAGATGAAATTGAACTACTTGTCCCAGGGATCAGACAGACACAGAGGCCCGTCAGGCTATAAAAAGTAGTTGATAAAATTACCTTGTTTCCTGTAGAAAAATTGGTACAGGTTATTACACTGCCAATACACTAAATCATACATGTTTCTAAATTAAAATGCAATATAGTTGCATATTTGTAGGAATGGGTTTATCTTTGATATGTGTTTGTTTTAAAGAATATCACGCATAAGAAAATTATTGCCCATATATTGCTGGCATTAGTGCTGATTGTTCATGTGGCAAAAGTTTTTCATGAACATGCAGGCTGTTTGGCGAGCAGCGACAAACACGGTATCAAAATTTACCAACATCAGGAGGAGTGTAAGATCTGTACCTTTCACTTGCTGGGGAGCGGCGAGTTCTGTGAATTGCTTTTCACCTTTCTTGTACCTCCAGTAGCGGATGCATTCAATATATTGCCAGTAGATCTTCGCTATTTTAGATGTTGTGACGCCCTTTACCTACGCGGCCCCCCTAGCCGTTATTAAGCAATTTTTCATACATATTGATTAAACCATTCATCTAGGCATCGTTTTGACACCTTTGATTTACATAAAATCAAATTAATAGAAGCCGGAGAAATAGCTGGCATACTTTCAATCGTCGGTCGCCGAGGTTTGGTAGGCCGAGGTGCGAATTATAATGGTTTGTAAGTGCTCGCTATGATCGATCGTTAAAGCAATTGCTTCCTATTCATGCCTTTAATTCGTTTTTAAATACACATAGTTGCATAATTATATCCGTCCGATATTTACGACACATTATAGCTGATTTTCATGAAGTATTCTGAATATTTTACAAACTGTTCCAAACGGTTTGCACAATTCTTATCCGTTGTTATTTTTTTTCTATTAGTTGTTTTTCATCTACCTGTATCTGCTCAAAATGCCAAACCTTCGGACCTGACCGGATTCGTGACCGATTCTACAAAAAAGCCAATCTCCAGTGTTACGGTCGAAATTCGCGGGAAAGGGACTGTAGCTTCTTCCAACAGCAAGGGCAACTTTTCTATCTCTTTGTCGCAGATCAAGTCCTTTACCTTACGGCATATCAACTATCAATCTGTGGAAGTTGATGTCGATTCCATTTCCGCATCCTCTTATCATTGGGTTCTTCAACCCAAAGTCAATATGTTGGACGTTATTTCGGTCACGGCCTCTGCCAAGCCAATTGAGCTTAGAAAAATTGCATCCAGTGTTTCTGTTTTACAAAAGGGAGCCCCGGAACTTCGACAGATCCAAACGATAGACGAGGCATTGGCCTATTTGCCAGGTGTTTCAGTCGACCGCTCTCGGGGTTTAACAACTACCGGAACACATACGAGCGTCATCATGCGTGGAACCGGATCGGCAAATAGAACCCTGATACTGAAAGATGGGGTGCCCATCAACGACGCCTATACGGGAGGAGTTTCCGAATGGAATAGCTTGGCAGGTAATAGCATTGAACGCATAGAAGTGGTAAGGGGACCGGGCTCTTCGATTTATGGTTCTAATTCCATGGGAGGTACCATCAATCTCGTTACGCAAAGCCCTTCGGATAAGCCTACCCTTGGTGCAGATTTTCGCTACGGTTCGATGAATACCTATCAGGCAAGTGTTAAGGCAGGCAAGCAGTTTTCCGATCGGTGGGGGGCAATAGTATTTGCAGAATACAAGAAAACGGATGGTTATGCCTATATGGCCGACAGCCTCTGGAAGAATTATTATGTAAAGCCGAGCATGAAACTGCTCAATGTGAATGCCAAAGTAGCTTATCATTTCCCCTCTGCAGGAACCCTTACGGCCATAGCGGATTACAATCTGCAACAGCCTTTATCGGGTACTACCACCATTTACGATGATCGTAGTGTCGGGGGAAACTATCAGTTGCGTTACACCAATCCAGCAGCTGTATACGCTCCGGATGTACTTGTCTACTATAATGTGCAGGATCGTGAGTCGAACGCCATTAAATGGAATCAGGAAAGCAATGCCTTTGATGAGCGTTATTACGATTCACGAGTGCCATTGGACACCTACGGACTGATCGCCAAGGTACATCGTACCTGGGGAGCAAATGTGGTTACGGTGGGAGCGGACATCCGATTTACCGAAGTAGTATCCCGTAAATATTACTACGAACAAGGTATTCAGGATTTTACCGGCAGACAGGATTTCGTTTCTTTCTTCGTTAATGACGATTTGGATATTACAGATCGCCTCCATGCTAACATAGGACTAAGGTATGACCATTGGGCTAACCGAAACGGGAAATTCTTTGACAATATGTCTGGCAATGATATAGCCATCGCTTACGATAACGCTAGTTCTGACATCGTCAATCCCAAAGTGGGAATCAGTTACGATCTGCTGCATAACCTGCGCCTAAGGGCGGTGTACGCTACCGGATTCCGCGCACCAAGTAGTTTCTATATGTACAATGCCGCCCCCTTGGGCTCGTCTTTCCGTTTGGGAAACCCACGCTTGAAGCCCGAGCGGATGCGGTATTCCTATGATATTGGTGTGGATTTTCAACTATCGGATAAACTGGAGCTTTCCGGTACATTGTATACTTCCCAATACAGTGATTTTCTTGCGGCAGTGCTGATTGATGCCAATGAAGTTCCGGCTTACCTAGATGTTAAGGGCCTGCCGGTACGGCAATATATCAACATTGGAAAAGTGAATCTATGGGGAGCGGAAAGCTTTGCCCGTTACCGCTTAACTTCAGACTTTTCGGTACAGGCTAGCTACTTCTATAATTCATCGGAGATAAAACGGTATGAAACCAATCCGGAATACGAAGGAAATGACATGAGTGATAACCCGTCCCACAATGTGAGCGGGGCATTCATATTTGATCGCGTCCAACTGTTTCATTTGAGCCTGTGGGGCAGACATACGGGAACTTATTATGGTGATCTGGAAAACACGCCGGAAAAAACCATGCCTGCTGTTACGGTTTTCGACATCAAGTTCGGTAAGGCGATCGGACCGTTGACACTCAACGTCAATGTGACCAACCTGTTTGATAAACGCTATTACGGAAGTTATACCTCTCCAACAAGTTATTACTATGCTCCGGGAAGGAGTGTCTTTGCCGGAATAACTTATCAATTGTAAAACAAAAAACTAAAAAAAATGACCGAATTTATTGATCGTTTTCTCTTTCAGCTCACAGAGCTTCTGCATGCCCCGGTTTTATTGGCACTTTTTGCCATGGTAGTCTGGACATTGATCAGTATTGGGGCCTTTTTTCGCACCTGGTTGATGCGCGTACGAAAACCCAGGGAAGCTGTTCATACATTTTTCGCTCAGCACGAAGGCGAAATAACAGCTTTACTAACCGATAGCCCCTATGCTGATATACAGTTGACCGAACTGGTTCGCTCTTGGGAAAAAAAGCAGAACAGCCGTTTGGATAACATTCGTTTTTTAATCAAAACGGGGCCATCCATCGGCTTGGTAGGTACGCTGATTCCTATGGGTCAGGCGCTGTCTTCCCTTTCCAGTGGCGACATGGCGGCCATGTCCGGTAACATGCTGACCGCCTTTACCTCTACCATTATCGGACTGGTCTGTGGAACGGTGGCCTACCTGATTAGCTTGAAATGGGAAAAATGGCTGCATGCAGATTTTCTTGCCTGCGAAGTAGAGGCGGAAACCCGTTTAAGGTTTGCCGGTTTAAAGCAAGCGGAAACCGATTCTACCCTCATTTACAATCAATCGCTTTAGCATGAAATTACTAAGAGTACACCAGGGGCGCGAGGATCAAACACCTCTCGAGGACCCCATAAGTGGCATTGCCAACCTTTTCGATATCAGTGTTGTGCTTATTGTCGCTATGATAGTTGCGTTGATGACGGCGCTCAACATGCTGGAGTTGTTCGATCCCAATACGGAGGTAACCTTAACAAAGAAAAATGCACAGGGTCAGATGGAAATCATCTCCAAGAAGGGAAGGGAAATCAAAGTTAAGAAATTATCGCAAGAAGAAGCTGCCGGCCATGGCGAACGCTTAGGTACGGCCTATCAATTGGAAGATGGACAGATTATTTATGTGCCGGAAAATGTTCAGTAAAACAGTATTTATTCGTATCGTATTATGGAGTCAGCTTGTTCTGTGCTTTGCGTTGGAGGCTTTTTGTGCGCCTGCACCGAAAAAGATAGTGATACTGGTTTCCGAAAATTATAGTAAACCTGTTGCCGAGGCAATTGCCCAACTGCACAAGCTTCCTGGCTTCACCGATGCTTATCTGGTATCAACAGCCATTGACGGAAATGCCGTAGCGGATGTGGGAGGTGCAGATCTAGCCGTCTGCTATGTGCATACCCCGGTCGTACTACAGCGTTTTTCTGCGGAGCTACAGCGCATCGTTAAACGTGGCGGACATGTATATGCGCTTGGTAACACGCCGGAAGCGGATAGTTATGGCAAGCAGGGCATTCGCTTCGACCCGGAAGTGGCTGCTTATTTCGAGCATCCCAGCCCGGATAATCTGGCCAATATGATACTAATGCTGTTGAATAGACATTTGGAATCGACCTATCCGGTAAAGCCGGTTGTCCCCTTTCCGGAAAATGGCATCGTTTCTCTTCGGAGTGGGGAGGTATACGCAAGCTTTGAACGATATGCCCAAGCCGAAAGACTGGGGGAGCGCCCGTTGGTAGGTTTGTATATGTTCCGTTACGAAGCAGTTACCCGTCAGTGGGAGTATATGAAGTCTTATGCGGATGCCTTAGATACGGCTGGTTTCGATGTGATGCCCTTTTATGGCCATCCACTTGATCAGGCAATCGAAGATCATTGTTTGGATGCCGACGGAGGCTCTCGTTTATCGGCCCTGTTGAATTTTTCTTCTTTGCCGGGAGCGTCCAACGAACGGCTTCAGGCGGCATTTTCCCGTATGGGTGTACCGGTAATCAATGCCATCACAATCAGTGACGATACAGCAGCTTGGCATGCCTCCTCCTTGGGGATACCACTTGCGGCGCGTGCCTTATCGCTTGCCCGTCAGGAACTAAGCGGTCAGATACAGCCGATAATAGCGGCAAGCACCGAATCTGTAGCATCCGCCGGTGCGGCTGGATACCGCGTCAAATACGCGCCTGAAAGCCGTGTACGAAGATTGGTGGGGCGTGTAAAAGCGTGGTCAAGATTGCAAAGCCTGCCCAACCGGGATAAAAAAATTGCGCTGATTTATTATAACGGGCATCCGGGTAAAAATAATATTGGTGCCAGTTACCTGAATGTGCTGCCCAAGAGCCTTACGGCCATTTTAAAACGTATGGGTGAAGCGAAATATGATCTTGGTGGTCAAACTCCTGATCCCATTACCGTATTTGATGACGTCATGAACGGAGGCCGTAATATCGGTACTTGGGCACCGGCGGAACTGGATCGGTTAGTGCAGGAAACGCATCCCGTACTGGTTCCGGTGGAGACCTATAAAAAATGGTTCGGACAGTTGCATCCTGCTTTCCAAAAGCAGGTAATAAAAAAGTGGGGTGAACCGGAAGATTCAAAGATCATGACCTGGCGTGATCCGGAAGGAAAGATTTATTTTGTTTTGCCTCGAATCGCCTACGGCAATATTAACCTGATGCCCCAACCGGCCAGGGGTTGGGACGAAGACGCTCAGGCCTTGTACCACGATGTTTCGCTTCCTCCACATCACCAATACGTTGCCTTTTATCTGTACCTACAAAAAGGTATGCCCGCCGATGCGGTCATCCATCTGGGAACACATGGAACACAGGAATGGCTTTCAGGACGTGAAGTGGGGTTTGATGATGACGATGCGCCAGAAGCACTGATGGGTAACCTGGTTAACATTTATCCCTACATTATGGACAATGTAGGGGAAGGAACACAGGCCAAAAGGCGTGGAATGGCCGTGATTATTGATCATTTAACGCCGCCCTTTGATCAGGCCACCTTAAGACCCGAGTTGCGTGAACTTGCGGGGACCATCAACGATTATGATGTGGCTTCCGGCAAAAGTGAAGCACTCGCTGCTGTTCACCTGCGCACAATCAATCGGCTGGCCAGGGAGGCAAATATAGGGAAGGATCTAGGTATTGATGGCGACATTAAAGCAGAAGATGTACAAAGACTGGAACATTACCTGCAGGAAATCCAGGAGACGCTTAGCCCAATGGGAATGCATACCTTTGGGCAATCACCGGATTCGGTGATGGCGATAAAAACGGCAGAAGCTATCGTTGGGCGGATGCAGGGGATACCCAAGGATTCACTTGCCGTGCTACTGATGGATGTTTACCAGCGCATTATGATCAGTGGCCAACGAGAGCTGGATGCACTGATGACAGCTCTTAATGGAAAGTATGTGGAAGCGGGTTCAGGTAATGATCCTATTCGAAATCCTTCGGCACTTCCTACAGGAAAGAATTTTTATTCCTTTGACCCCGACCGTATTCCCACCACAGACACTTATCGAGAAGGAGAGAAGCTGGCTAATCAGTTGATCGCTGATTACCGTGGCAGACACGATGGCCAGTATCCGGATAAGGTGGGATTTAATCTATGGTCGGTGGAAACCATCCGCCATGAAGGTATTATGGAATCTCAGATATTGAGTTTATTGGGGATAAAGCCTACTTATGATGGCTTTGGGCGGTTGAAAGGAGTAGAAGCAATTGCAGATACTGCGCTTGGGCGACCGCGTATCGATGTGGTCATCACGCCCTCCGGCTTGTATCGCGACCTATTTCCCAATCTAATGCTGTTATTAGATAAAGCGGTTTCTTTGGCCTATCAGCAAGATGGTGCTAACTATTTGCGGGAACATATTGACCAAAGTGTGGACAAGCTGTTGTCTTCCGGACTCAAAGACACTACCCTCGCCCGTCAGCTGGCTAGTATACGCCTGTTCAGCACGAAGAGTGGAAGTTACGGAAACGGCTTGAACGATGTGGTTCAGGCCTCCGATAAGTGGAAAAAAGACCAGAAGGTTGGGGCTGTTTACTTTAACCGGATGGGACATTTATATGGGCAGGGTCTTTGGGGAAACATACCGGATGGGGAACTCCCGGAAACAGCAAAGGACCTAGCGGTATCGCTTTTTAAAAGTGCCTTATCCGGGACGAAGGCAGTTGTTCATAGCCGCTCTACCAATGTTTACGGCGCGTTGGATAACGACGATTTTTTTCAGGCATTGGGTGGGATGGCGATGGCGGTACGCCATGTTGACGGGGCGTCGCCCGATGTGATGATTACCAACCTGGCCGACCCGAGAAATACCCGCCAGGAATCGCTAAACAAATTTATCGGAAGGGAGATGAATACCCGTTACCTTAATCCCAAATGGATTGAAAAAATGCTAGATGAAGGATACGCTGGAGCACGGATGATCGGCCAGGTAGCAGATAATATGTGGGGATGGCAGGTCACAACGCCGGAAGCGATCGATGCACAGAAATGGGAGGATTGGATGGATACTTATGTCAATGATCAGTACAATCTGGATGTTAAAGGGCGGTTTGCAAAAGCCGGTAACACTTATGCTTACCAGACGATGCTGGCCCGCATGCTGGAAGTGGTCAGGAAAAACTATTGGAAACCCGACGAACAGCGTTTGCAGCAGCTGATGACCGAATACCTGAAAACTGCCGAAGAAACGGGACTTTCCTGCGCTGACAATGTATGTGGAAATGGAGGCTTGACAGATTTCCTAAAGCAAAGGGCTAATAACACAGGAAATAAGGAGCTAGTAAGCAATCTGATAGAACAGTTGGGTAAAATCCATACAAGTTCATCCAGCTCTGTAAAGGGTAATGCTGCGAAAGCGGTGGCAGAACCTCGAAAACCTGTTAAAGGTCGGGCAAGATCAGGGCGGTGGTCGAAAGATCCCGGAACGACTGGGCAGAATGCTCCCGTAGAAAAAGAAGCAGGGAAGTCCACTCCCGTCAAGGGCTATAAAATGGAAGAAACCAGTTGGCAAGCGAACGATAAGAATCAGAAAGCACAACACGTTTCATCAGCATCTTATGATGGTTTGTTGATAAGCGTCATTGCCTTGTTGATTGGCTTCGGATTTTGGTTTGGCAAAAGGTACTAATCGATATTTTCTTTTATCCACCCTATTGCTCCTCATGAAATTCAAAGCGTCCGGTTCCTTCTTCTATATTTATTCGATAAACGATCAAGCTATTCCGAAGCTCAGGACTTATCGCGTGAGAAGGGTCCCGTCCCGGATCATTGGTGTTTGGCATAATACGTAAAATGAGGCCTTGCATGGCCTGTTGACGCTCCATGTCTTTCAGTTCTTCAAAGGTTCCCCAAAGAATAGCACTTTTCCACTTGAACATGCTTTCAACTTCATCAACCTGAAAACAGACGCGTGGATTTTTCCGTAGCATTTCTATTTTTTTACCTTCACCGGAATGAGCATATATCGCATTATTTTGGTATACATAGTTGATTGGCACTATATAAGTTTCGCCGTTTGCGTGGCATCCAAGCCGGCCGATGAATTGGCTTTTCAATAAATCGACTATTTCTTTCTTATTTAATTCTCCAAGCATGATGCATCTTTCACTAAAAGTACGTAAAACCTTCGATCTTTAAAAGTAATAGTTTTTCAGATAGCTAGTGAGATTCTATACATTGCAGGTGTGAGCATATTTGGAACTATATAAAAAACGGATCGGAGTGCCATATTCCTCATGCCCTGATGGTATTAAATTTTTCGATCAGTTTATAAACATCCGTATAAGGCTCCCCCTTTTTCGTAGGCCGCTTCTCAAATAGTAATTATCTTCTATTTCGTAGATCTCAGTTTAGCTGAGATCTATAGAGATTCAAAAGAATAGGCTATGCGTTTATCGCTACCATCGAACTAGGTGCGTCTGGTATCGATCCCGTTAGAGCTGGTAATACTGCTATTGTACAATTCGCTGTTCGGTTATTACAATCACTTGATTTTGTGGTGTATTGAATTTTGTGTTAAATATGTCAATGATAAGTACAGTCCCCGAAATCCCTGGGCGACTACCGAATCAACAAACTTGTATAATTAATGATGTCTATGAATTAGACATCTGTCCGCCTAAAGTATAGGCATATTTTTAGAATTCAAAAAAAACGCTGCTCGAAATGTAAAGGAAGTTTCAATAACCAGATCAAAACTTTCATCTACTCAATTTTTAAAATTTGTTGCAAACTAAAAGCAAACGTTATAGATGCTCTTTTTATATAAAAAATAACTATATTTACTAAATACATAAATCATGAGTGGTCACACACAAATAAAAGATCCGAACGGTGAGGCGATAATTTTACCCTATACCATCTCGAAGAAAGAAGTTCAATTGGCCGTCTACGGTATTTCCGGAAAAGAATACCGCCTAATTACATATCGAGGAACACAGCAGGTGGATTTTACGATAACTTATTCAAAAGGGCACTGGATACAGCTCGACAAAAACAACCGTGTGATATTAAAAGCCAATCGGATATATGAACTCCTGTTGTCAATTTATACACTCGAAGACGTAGTCAAAAAAAATAAAAATCTTGCGGCTTTGGTCGTATAAACTCCAGCTCTTTATTTATAAGCAGCCACTTCCATTGTTGCCATAAATCCCGTTGTTCTACACGTTCTCATTTTTTTCGACTTCTCCCCACTGATTTTAATCGTGAACTCAGCATAGGTATTCGAGTGAAAACGGCACTTACTTTTAAACAACGTCAACTAAATCAAGTTCTAAAACAACTAACCAGCTATTGATAGGAACCCGATTTGAAGCGAATTCATAACTAAATAACGCCATAAAATAAAGAAAATGCTATTAGAGACAATTAGAAAAGAAAAAATATTTCAACCCGATTCACGTCGGGTCATTGCAAGGTTTCTGTTTGCCGGAGAAGAACGGGCAAAACGTCTGATTTTGGCGATATTAGATCTCAGTCACAAGCAACAAGAAGAACAGTTTGATCAAGTCATCCGCAAATATTCCCGAAGGCATCGTAATATTAGAAAGCGACTAGCGGGCCATTTCCGCCGTCTTATACCCTTGATGGAGCAAATGGAGCTTAATCCCGAAAACTTACGAGAGCACCTGCAATTGCTCATCGGCTCCTATTTTACCATGGAGTATTCCATTGAAGCTGCGGCTTTTTTTAACCCATCTATAGTGGAGCATCCCGACCAGACGCAGCTGAATACAGGACAAAAACGCATTATAATTAGCTTCCGTGCAACCGGCGAGGGGCATATCTCTTCCATTGTTTTTAGAGAGGGGATACTGGATAGGAATCAAAATATCGAAATCTTCGAACCTGGGATGTTGTTAGAAGCTCCTGAACATGTAAAGAACCATGTCTACCATAAAAAATCTTTTTTGAGGAAGCTAAGAGAAATGTGCGACGAAAGCGGACAACATAATGAAGAAGCCTATCAAACCATAAGTAAAGAACTGCAAGATACGTTTACCTATGATGAATTGAAGATTTCATTGCAGAATGCGCAAGCAGTGTTAGAAGTCAAACAGGAAAATACCCTCTTTTTACAAGAAGCGAAATGGCTGGCATCTTCTAATTATGAAA
This sequence comes from Olivibacter sp. LS-1, assembly GCF_008245145.1. Classification (GTDB taxonomy): domain Bacteria; phylum Bacteroidota; class Bacteroidia; order Sphingobacteriales; family Sphingobacteriaceae; genus Olivibacter; species Olivibacter oleidegradans. Next base: position 1,888,387 of record NZ_CP041643.1, read on the forward strand.
TGACATTCTCAACAGACACATCCCTTAGTGAGAGAGTGATCTTTCCGATAGCGGATACAGAGAGAAACGGTATTGAAGATGCTCGCTTCGTGCGTTTTGTGTCGGAAAGTGGTATGGCAACATATTACGCTACATACACTGCCTATGACGGCACTGCTATATTGCCTAAATTACTGAAGACCCACGATTTCCTACATTTTACGGTCATGCCGATTCATGGGTATATAGCCCAAAACAAAGGTATGGCATTGTTTCCTCGGCAGATTAACGGCCGTTATGTTATGTTGTGCAGAATCGATGGGGTGAATAACTATATCGCCTATTCAGACAATATCAATGTTTGGCGCGAAGCAAAACTGATACAGACACCGAAGTATCCCTGGGAATTGGTTCAAATGGGAAATTGCGGTTCACCTTTGGAAACCGAGGCTGGATGGTTGATGATTACACACGGAGTCGGCCCTATGCGTGAGTATGTATTGGGCGTATCCCTCTTGGATCTCGATAATCCAGAGCGGGAAATCGGACGTTTAAGTGAGCCGGTGCTTATGCCGAATGCCAAGGAGCGGGACGGATATGTGCCCAATGTAGTTTATTCCTGTGGTGCCTACATACACGAAGGTGAGCTCGTCATACCTTATGCTATGTCTGATTATACGTCCACCTACGCAACCATCAATGTGAAGGTGCTTTTGGCGGAGATCCTTAAGGAAGAAGTTGCTAGCACTTAACCGTCCAAAATCCGACGGTATACGGTAATATAGTCTTCCGTCATTTTTTCTTTCGTAAATCGGCTTGTAGCCCAATGATAACATCTATCTCTACCAAGATTATGGATACGGTGTATAGCTTGCACCGCCTCTGGTACATCGCTTACCAAAAAGCCTGTTATGCCATCTCGGATCAGTTCGGGCATTGCGCCCTTATTCATCGCAATTACAGGAGTACCACATGCCATAGCCTCCGCAACGCTCAATCCAAAGGGTTCCTCAAACTCGATCAAATGAAGCAATGCTGATGCACCACGCAGTAAATTATTTCTGTCGGCTGGACCGACGTTACCCAAGTACTGAATCTGATCATTGTCAATATGCGGTAGAACCTGTTCGGTAAAGTAAAGCTGATCTTGGATCAATCCCGCCAAGAGCAGCCTTTTCCCAGCAAGCTTGGCTGCCCTAATAGCCAAATGGGCCCCTTTTTCAGGGTGTATACGGCCAAAATAAAGCAGATAGTCTCCTCCGATGGCCGAAAATTGCAACTGAGAGGTGTCGATGCCATTATAGACAGTTGCTATATAATCCAACTCGGAAGACCGATCCGAATTGCTAATAGCAACATAAAAACTATGCTTGTTGTATTTTTTGTAAACAGGAATAATTTTCGGAGATGAAAAACCATGGATGGTAGTCACCATAGGGGTATTTATCAGTTTTGCGTAAGTAAGCGGCAGAAAATCAAAATGATTATGAATGATATCGAAGTCCGCTGCGTTTTCCATAAGTTCACTAATATGCAAGCATTCTTCTACCTTCGGATCCAATGTAGAGTCCTCCGCATAACCGGTAGGACTACTATATCGAAGCTGCGCGTTCGTCAAGGAATCTGCTGTCGCAAATAAGGTCACGTCTATACCCTGTTTAAGCAGTCCTTCCGTTAAATTCGAAGCAACTTGTTCCCATGGGCCATACTTACGTGGAGGGGTGCGCCAGGCGATTGGGGCTAATATTGCGACTTTCATCTTCTATAAATTTGCCGTAAGGTTTTTCAAATGTATGTTGGACAGCAAGGTACGAAATGATATACGCAAGCGTACTTTCCGCTCCCTGATTGCGGTTTACACCGTCCGGTTGCAGGCCATCGCAGCACCCGTGTGTCTCGAAGTCGTACAGGCTGACACGAAGATCGTTCTCTCCCAAAAACCACATGAAAGACGTATGGAGTGAACCGAGATAGCTGAGTTTTCCACTATGGTTATAAGCCTGCAGGTATAGAAGTACCATGGCCATGGCATCGACAGGTTGTTGTGCAAATGGTGAGGGTGTCTCTGTTTGCCGATACCAATTCTGATTGCCGATAAGGCTCAAATGGCCTTTCTGTAAGGTGTGCAGCTCTAGAAAAGCCATACTTTCAAAAGCAGTTTCTTCATAGGTTTTATTTGTTAATACTTCGGCGGCATATAACATCGCCAAAGGAAGCAATGCATTATCGTAAGCTAAAAGTGATTCGTACCAATGCCATCCGTCTTTACGGTGAATTTGGTACTCGTGATGAAGACGAGCCGCTAGTTTCCTTATCAATTCAATCATGCCCTCGTCTGAAGGATTATCTTGTAAATAATAGTACAGACCTATAATGGTGTTGGCAATACTACGTATCGACCGGAGCCTTTCGAATTGTGGCATCGCTCTGAAGAAAAGTTGACGTGCCATCTGGTAATAGGCATCCATAGGTGAATAGGCCATTGCATAGCCTAGGGCCCAAACAGCGCGACCGAAAGCGTCTTCGGAGCTTGTTTCATCCAGGAAGCTACGATTAAACCCCATAAAATTCCGGAAGGTGCCATTTGCGTTCTGTGCATAATTAATATAGCCTAGGTAGATTGCGATGTATTTAATTGTCCTTTCACTTTTTGTCCGCCGGTATGCCATTAGCATCATCAGTAGCGCACGGGCATTGTCATCCAGGCAATATCCCTCGTGATAATTTGGAATACCGTACGTAGCATGCTGAAATATTCCTGTACTATCGGTCAATCTGTCAATATGGTCGAAACGCAACGGCGGGAGTACATTGAGATCCAAAGCCGGATCTTCCTTGATAATCAATTTCGGTGTGATTTCATTCAGGTGTTCGGCCAGTGCATAATACCTACCTCCGGTTTTGGGCCAAGTGATGGTTTTTCCATATTCTCTCGCGCAGGAACGCATTGTCTCTAACTTATTGGGATGAGCAAGTAAATCTAGCAAAATAGCAGCTAATTGCTTGTCATCATTGAAGTTGAACAATTTGCCGCGCCCGCCATCCAGCAATTCAGCGGCATGCCAATAAGGTGTGGATACTACGGCCGATCCGACGCCAACGGCATACGATAGGGTACCGCTTGTGATCTGTGCCTCATGAAGATAGGGGGTCAAATAAATATCCAAGGCACTGAGATATTTGAATAAGTCATCTTGAGAGGCATATTGATTCAGAAATATAACATGATCTTCCAGATTAAGTTTTTTAACAAGCCTATGTAAAAACAAACGATATTCTTCACCGGCATGTCTCACAACGTTGGGATGCGTTTTGCCGAGTACGATATAAACGGTATCCGGGTATGCTTGCACCACTTTAGGTAACGCGCAGATAGCTGTTTCAATGCCCTTGTTGCGCCCGATGAAGCCAAAGGTTAATAGTACGTGTTTTCCTGTAAGCCGTAATTCCTGTCGGACCACCGTTCTATCATATCGGATGTCAGGTACCCCATGCGGTATCATTTCGATTTTTTCCACGGGTACGTCATACAACTCGATGAGCATCTCTACGGCCTTGTTTGCCATTACAACCACTTTTTCCGCTGCCCTTACTATTTCTTTCAAGATCATGGACTCATTGTAAGATGGCTTTTTCAAAACCGTATGAAAAGTCACTATTGCCGGTATTGCTATATGATGCAGTAGGGTTAGGACAAATACACCGTTTTGCCCACCAAAAATGCCGTATTCATGCTGCACCACACAAATATCAATGCCGTTATTGTTTATATAATCGGCAGCTTTGAGGTAGCTATGATGATCATCTTGTTCAATGATAAACTTTACCTCCGGAGGATAAGCGTAAGTATTGTCGGGATCATTGATGGCGATTACAATGTTTTCGGATGCTTGGGAAGATGCTAAATCCTGAATGCTTTCAAACAAGTTCTGCGAGAAAGAGCCAATGCCACACTGCCGAGGTGCATAGGTGCCTATGAATGCGATTTTCATTTTCTTTTTGTTTATCTGTGTGCGTGCCCTTTATCTATAATACATAAAGAAAAGAAAATCTATATTTGTTTGCTTCGGATCGATGCGAATAACGAGGTAGATAGTCCGAAGGATATCGAAGTGATTAAATATACTCATTTTTAATGAGATATACCGTGTTTTTCCAGGCAAAATGAATTTGGTTCTTCGCCAAGCAGTTGCCGATTTTTTATATGTTTAATATACTTTGTTTCGTATAAAGTTATATAACAATAAATTATATGTATCTTTATACCAGTTATTTATTTTTAATTTGTTTTAAATGCAAGAAGGCGTAGTAAAATTTTTTAACGAAACCAAAGGTTTCGGTTTCATCACCCCTACAGACGGTGGACGTGAAATTTTTGTTCATTCATCGGGTCTTAAAGATCGCATACGGGAGAATGATGATGTATCTTTTGATGTAGAACAAGGCCAGAAAGGTCTTAATGCAGTAAATGTTAAATTGATCTAATTAATTTTCGCATATATTGTGAAAGCCGTCTCGAATTTTTCGGGACGGCTTTTTTATATGTTGTTGAATGTTGCTCTATGTGATCTTTTTACCTCTGTCCTTTCAGTATTGTCAACTTATCTATTCATGCCCTCGCTTAATTGCATTTCTCTTTCTTTATACCGAAAAGAACAATACCTTTATTCTTATTTAGCCTACAAAGGCGCTTCTAAAATTGAGGAATTATCACCTTCAGCAAGTCTATTCGCTGAATAAGGTCGGTCGTCCGCTACCATTTCGCTAGCGGATTTGCCGACCAAATCTGCCAGCTTGAAACCAAGCACTGTGCTAGCAACCGCTGTTATTCGATCCATTCACAAAGCTGTAAAAAACAAAACCCCTGTTTCAAAGGGGTTTTGCTATTACTAAAACAACTTGTAAAACTATAACTTTTAATGTATACAACTACTTTAACAACAGGGCAATCATGTTAATGTTTGTAAATCTTCAATAAATGTTTGGTAAAGTGCTTTCTTCAAACTGTTTTTTTCAAGCTCGATAAGTCTTTGGTACTTCTTGATCAGTAAGGATAATTGATGTTTATTCATTTGGATGTGTTTGGATGCCACGAAGCTAATGCCTTAAGATGAAAAATGCATAACCTTTCTGTAAATTTTTTAGATACATTCTAAATAATATTCAATACCCTTTGGAATAAGCAACGCTATTTGTGCAAATTCCGGGCAGGAATTGGGTAGTGCAAACTAACCGAACATTCTTAGATTTGTTTCCACAAAACAGGTCGGATGGCTGAGTGGTTAGGCAGAGCTCCGCAAGAGATCTCACAGTGGTTCGAATCCACTTCCGACCTCAGTAGCACATAGATGTAGTTTTTATTTGTAAAAGTAGCATCTCGACACAAACTTTTTCTCTTGATCAACGTTTGATATCATTGGTTAGAATTGCCAGTTGTTCTTAAGCATAACAATACGACGAACGTTGAAATTGTTAAAACTACATATTGATCTGTAGACTAATAGTGCATGTTGCCCTACCTTTTGGAATCACCTTAATAAATAACGAAGATAGGACAACTTTGTGAACAATCGCTTTTTGGGCTTGACGTGCAATGCATTAAAGCTTGATTTATAATCTGTTAAACAATAAACTCGTATCAAAAAACGTTACAATATATTTGTAGCACCCGCGAACAGATTTATTTATTTCTCTTATGACTATATTGCCGCCCATCACCTCATTAACTGAAAGTTCTAAGTTGCTCTTCTTCTCGTATGATTGCAAAACAAACAGGTTTACTTATGTTAATCCTGCTTTCGAATCTTTTTTTGGACGATCGAGCGACAACTTAGATCTTGCTTTTCTGTTTGAAAAAGTTCATTACGAAGATAGGCAATATGTAAAAGAGAAATTGCTCGATTGCTTAAACGGTCAGGTAGTTCACAGTCTGGAATGTCGAATTGTTTTGCATAAAAAAAAATATTGGTTCCGAATTGAACCGCATTTAGTACGTGATGACGACAATCAACTGCTGGTAGGACACGCAGAAGACATCAGCCTTTATAAAGAACATGATGAAAACCTAAATAGACACAACGATAAAAAAAATGCTATTTTGGGTATCATGTCGCATGATCTCGCCGGTCCCATTGGACTTATAACAAACATCACGGTGCTTTTGAATCGGGAAGTAGATCCCGATAATGTTAAAGTCAAAAAATTTCTATCCATAATTGACAGGGCAAGTAGGGAATGCTTACATCTGATACGCGATTTTTTGGATACGGAATTTTTGGAGACCGCGGAAATCAGATTACTGAAAAGGAGAGCAGACGTGGTGCAGTTAGTTCAGCGTATGATAGAGGAGTATGCCGGAATGCAAGTGGAGTTGAATCGGTCAATATCCTTTGAGTGCAATAGGAAAACCATTTACGCAGACATTGATGAAGCGAAGCTGCCACAGGTAATAAATAATCTCATTTCCAATGCGCTTAAATTTACGAGGGCGGACGACCGCATTACAATCTCACTTGATGAAAGCGATACAACTATTTACATAACGGTTGCCGATACCGGAATTGGCATCCCGAAAGAATATCATGCGACTTTATTTGATAAATTCAGCCCCGCAAGGCGTAGAGGCCTTGGTGGTGAGAGCTCCACAGGCTTGGGCATGCATATCATTAAAACGATTATCGAATGGCATGGAGGTACTATAACCTTCAAAAGTGAAGAAGGCCAAGGCACTACTTTTTATATACAACTACCGAAATAGATGCTAGTAATGCGCTGCAGAAGAGATCTTGGCATGGTTTGAATCTACAAATTACTTAACCTATACACTACTTTCAGTTTGGCTATTCTAATTTTTCCGTACTTTCTTTTCTCTTAAGACTTCACTTTTTCCAGTGGTGTCTTCATCAGAGTCCGGGTCAAATTGTGGTTCGTCCTTATCGATCTGTTTTGCTTTTTCTTTCTCAAACTTTTCCTTCTGCCGCGGAGTAGCTGCCGGTTCGGTAGCTACTTCTTTCTTTTTATCCGATTTCATATGCCTATTAAGAATATAAAAATAAATGTTCGTTGGATTATTCCTTGCTTCAAACGACAGTAACGGATTATTGGTCCCAAAGCTCCTCATCAGGGGCTTTATTCCTTACGCTTTAAAGTGGGCGAAGGTATTTATTTACTAAAAACAAGGTAGAAGAGAATTTCTATTGTATTAAACAAAAAATAAGGTTCTTTTTGTTCAGCAAGGCTAAAAAACTTCTCCTGCTACCTGAAGAAAAAATAGGCTATTGCCAGCGCAATTACGGCAACAATAATCGACCAGTGGATCGTAAAGCCAACTTTTTTGTCATCCTTTTCGTCAAGAGCCACTTTCGGTAATCCCGGATTATCTTCATGCTTGGCATAATTTGTTTCCATTGTCGTTTTTGAACTATTCGTTTTATCCTGTTCCATCTGTTATATGTCTGATACCTATAAATAACGATTTAAACTTCTTAGTGTTTGCGGAGGCTAAAAAAGCAAAGCCCCGCCATAAGGGCTCTGCTCTTACTATGAACAACTTGTAAACTAAAACTTTTATGTAAACAACTATTGCAACAACAACGCAATCTCAATAAGGTTTTAGGATTTGCTGCTAAATCTCATATTCACAATAGTGTTTGCGGATCCTCTATAGCTGTGGTAAAGTACTATTTCCAAACTGTCTCTTTCAAGTTTCAAACGTCTTTTATATTTTTTAATAAGTATGAATAATTGGTGTTTATTCATTTAGATATGTTTAGATGCGCTAAGTTGATACGTAGAGATTAAAGATCCATTTGCGATCGGTAGTCAAACTATAACAAGGTGTTCTTGTTAATGTTATATAGTCAGTTGAAAATAATATCACATATTATGGAAAAACATCATCCCATAGTTGCAGGTACCGTCGGAACAACGTTGATGACACTATTTAGCTATATGGTAGCGGCGTCTAAGGGCGAGAAATTTGAGGAACCGGCTCTTTTGGCCGAAATGGTCGAAAAATTAACAAAAGAAAAAGAACTCGCTCGTATAAGTGGCTGGACAATGCATTTCGCCATGGGCTGCAGTATGGCCTTCGTTTTCCAGCAAATATGGAAACAGACAAAAACCAATCCCGGTATAAAGCAAGGTTTAATTGCCGGTGTACTTAGTGGTTTGTCGGGAATATTAATTTGGAAAGTGGTGTTCAAGTTTCATCCAAATCCGCCTCCGATTCCGTTTAACCGGTATTATGGACATCTGCTATTGGCTCATGTAGTTTTCAGTATGGGCGTGGCATTAACCAGTAGAAATTATAAAAACGAAAAGATACAACAATCTATCGGAAATGAGGAATCTAAATAATTAACTGTTGAGGTTGATCTCGTATCGAAGGGAGCCGAATATCAGTTCATTTTCGGATAAGTCGATTTGTTTGCCAAACTATACCAAATTTAATTCGAAGGGAACTAATTCATGCTAGAGGATAATAAAATCTGTCAGTTGCTATCAATCAGCAGAATATACCACGAGCCAAAGGTTATGGCATATCCGAGAGGACGCGAAATACTCGAGCGGTTCCCTGATGCAGAGCGGATTCAAGTGGCCTCCCACCAAGCTATACCAGAGCTTTTTGGTTTCGAAGGAGCGGTAGAAGACTGGTTATGGAATAAAAAGAATGTGCTGATACTCGGCACCAAAAAAGCACTGCAGGCGCGTCCCAATGCCCGAAGTTCAAACTGGGTAGCACCATCGCATTCCAATGGTTGTTCTTACTGCTATGTGCCCCGGCAGAAAGGGTATACGGCCTTACGGTTTACTTGCATCCTTTTCGGCAACACTGTCGGTTTGCATCGGATACATTTTTTCACTGAGCGTGGAGTCCTGCTCCTTTGGTGCGTCTATGGTATCGGCATCAAACTGTTCCTGGACATCGTCGGGCGATTGACTATCGCATCCACATGCGTAAATCATTACCGTTGAAGAGATAATCAGCAATCCACCAATCAGTTTTTTTTTAAAATTTTTGTGATTCATCATTGTTTTTCGGCTTAACTTGGCTACAAGTACATGTTAAGTTTGCCTTCTATTAAATCGTCAAGCGTTTTTCTAGTATCTCGTTCCTTCAATTCCCATGTTAGAAATCAAAATCATTTATAGCCATTATCAACAAGAAAACCCCAAAAGCGATTGAAATGTTTGAGACCGGCGGCTATTAGTTACCTATAACGCGATAGGCAATAAACAGGAGCATGTAACAAATGTGTGATGGGTATGTTTTGGCACTTCTATTGCTTCAATATACGCAATACTTTAACACCCTATGAAAAACGTAAAGGCTCTTGATCAAGGATCGGGAGCTTTTTCCTTTTTTTCTGCCAACAAATTATGACTTAGGGCATCATGATAAACGATAAATTATCCTCTACAAACATGATGGCTTGTGAATTTGTTAGAAAGTCTGTATTGCTTGCGTTATCACTGCAAGTTATAGATATAAATTAAATATGATTGTAACGCTTACTCCAGACATCGTGCAACAGCTTCACGCAAAAGGCATAACCTTTCTTTATGCTCCGCTCCAATTTAGTCTTGACGATCCAATTTGGGTACCTATGGTTGTCGAATTTTTTGACTGTGATTGGATAGATCCGCAAGCAGATGCTGTATTGTTGCTAAAAGCAGCGCTAGAGATACCCTTCGAGCAGTTTCTAAATCACCGCGTAATGCTGCCCAATAATTGGGATATGCATGTAGTTTAACAACTGTGGAATCAGTCAGACCAATCGGTCGGCTTCGATCTCATTTAACAGCCTATGCCCTTGCTAATAATGCTATAACCATATACGAATTATTTATTGTGAAAAGACGGCAGTGAATTGCTTTCAACTTTTTAACGTTTTTCATAGATTGCACAACATAAAACATCTAAAACATCAAAATGAGAACGCTAACAAAAGAAGATCAACAGGCAATAACACCTCAAAAGGCCTTAAACCTATTGGAAGAGGGCAACAAACGGTTTGTTAATAATTTAAAAATCAATCGAAACCTTTTGCAACAAGCAAATGAGACCTCAGACGGCCAACATCCCTTCGCTGTAATTCTAAGTTGTATCGATAGTCGCACATCCGCCGAATTGATTTTCGACCAAGGCTTGGGCGATGTTTTCAGTATCCGGGTTGCCGGTAATATTGTTAACGAAGACGTTTTAGGAAGCATGGAATTTGGTTGCAAAGTGGCGGGTGCAAAAATAATTGTCGTGTTAGGCCATACCAAATGCGGTGCAATTAAAGGCGCATGCGATCATGTGGAAATGGGAAACCTAACCGCTTTACTCTCGAAAATTAGACCCGCTGTTGATGAAGAATTGACCATAAAGGAGAACCGTAGTTCCAAAAACAGCGAATTTGTTGAAAGGGTCTCTGCTATAAATGTTAACCGTTCGGTCAAATCGATAATAGAACGCAGTCCAATTCTCAAAGAAATGATAGAAAGTGGCGAAATCGGAATAGTCGGCGGCATTCACGATATCACAACAGGCGTAGTTACCTTTTACCCGGACACCTCAATCTTCGGTAAAAATTGATCACGGTCCGGTTTTACCAACCAGAGGAGATGATATGGTAGCCGGCCATTTGATCATTAACACCTATAAGAAAAGTAAAGGCTCTCGATCCCTGATCGAGAGCTTTTTCATTTAAGTTTCGGCTGTAGAAAAGAGGCAACGGATCAGATTAGCCTTATAGGATAGCTGTTTATTTTGTCGCGATACACGAAATAGTTTTTTTGGTAAACCCACTTTTGACGACGGTGAAAAAGACATTAAAAATAAAAAAAAGCATTATATAGATATGCTTTGAATAAAATTGCAACTATATTGCATTTTATGGAAAATGGTTTATCTTTGACTTGTGTTTGCCTCAAGAAATATGATCTGTCGGAGAATAATTGCCTATGCGTTACTCATGCTTATGCTGGTAATCCATATGGTAAAAGCCCTACATGAACATCCTGTTCCTGTCTCGAGCAAGCACAAATATTGCGGTGAGACAGAACAGATCGTTGCCCAGCATAGCGCTCATTGTAAGATCTGTGATTTCCATCTGATAGGAGACAGTGATGTGTCTGTACTGTCTTTCCGTTTCCTTATACCCCAAATTGCTGAGGTGTACGATACGCCTAACGCAAGCTTTTGCTACGCTAAATATTTAATCGTCGTCAGTCTTCGCGGTCCCCCCATATCCTGCTAACGCATTGCATTATTCCATAGTTATATAAGCGGATCATCTGATAGTCACTACTCTCTAGCATTAACCGGATTCCGGCAGCTGAGCGTTCAGGCTGGTTGAAGTGATGAAAATCTTTTCAGATTCCGTTAAACATTATTTCAATCATTCCAAATTTCTTTAAGCGTGAGCGTACTCAAAGCAGAACAGCTTAGCAAGGCGTATAACGACACCTTTGCTTTGCGCAATCTCAATCTATCCGTAGAAAAAGGCGAAATCTTTTGTCTACTCGGACAAAACGGTGCCGGTAAAACAACCACCATCAATCTAATCTTAGGGTTTTTAGCCCCCACCAGTGGCCGTGCCCTTATCAATGGCATTGAAGTTAGACAAAATGACGTTGCCACAAAAAAACATGTGGCCTACATCCCTGAAGTCGTGCAATTGTACGGCAATCTTTCAGGCGTCGAAAACCTTGATTTTTTTAGCCGTATTGCGGGCTATCGCTATCCTACAGAAGCACTCCATGAGTTCTTGGATAAAGCTGGTCTGCAACGGGAGGCAAGTGCTCGGCGATTATCGACCTATTCGAAGGGTATGCGCCAGAAAGTTGGCATTGCTATCGCATTGGCCAAAAAAGCGGATCTGATTTTAATGGACGAACCTACCTCAGGGCTCGACCCAAAAGCAACGGACGAATTTACTACCATATGCAAAGGACTTATTGGCGAAGGTAAAGCAATTTTTATGGCAACGCATGATATCTTCAATGCAGTTAACATGGCAACACGCATCGGCATCATGAAACAAGGCGAACTGGTACATACCATTACCAACAGTGGGATCACGGCGAATGAATTACAAACCTTATACCTCGAAACAATTTAGCGTTAAGGCAGTATGAGATATCTATTGATAATAGCGATTTTGCTATTGGCCTCTCGCGGCCTAGCGCAATCCAGCATCGATGGTTTAGTGACGGATGAAACCGGTCGGTCGATTGCCGGTGCTTCCGTTTCTTTGAAAGGGAAAAATATGGACCGAACAGGTCGTACCGATGAGAACGGACACTTTACGCTTACGGCATTGCAGGAAGGTGCTTATGAGATTAATGCAAGCCATATTGGTTATGGAAACTTCCATGAGGCGGTGGTGTTGGGAAAGAAACCCATTGCTGTAAAAATCGTCCTCATATCCAAATCGAGTGAGCTGCAGCTGGTGGAAGTCAGTGGCCGGGTGGCCAGAAAATATACCAGTAACTATTCTTTCGGTGCCACGCGGACCTCTACCCTGACAAAAGAGATTCCGCAGTCTATATCCGCCATAACGAAGGAGCTTATTGCCGACAGGCAGGCATTCCAATTGGCAGACGCGGTTAAAATGGCCAGCGGCGTTACGCCTTCCAGCTATTACAACCAATATGCTATTCGCGGTATCAGTCAGAACGAGGAGGGACAGATCATTAATGGGATGCGCACAAGGCAATATTATTTCCTACAACCTTTAACTAGCAATATCGAGCGTGTAGAGGTCATCAAAGGCCCTGCAAGTGCCACCTTTTCCAGTGTGGACCCCGGTGGTAGTATCAACCTGGTAACCAAGAAACCATTGGCAATAGAGAGACGAGAGGCGAATATCAGTGCAGGTAGTTTTAGTACCATTAGAGGGAGCTTAGATTTTACGGGGCCATTAAATAGTAATAAAACCCTGCTGTACCGGATAAATGCCGCATATCAGGAGGCCGGTAGCTTTCGCGATCTGGTAGATAACAAGTCCTTTCTTGTCTCACCTTCTTTCTCCTATATCCCCAATGATAAAACGGCCGTTAATGTAGAGGTGATACTTAGCGACCTCACCGGGGATCTGGATAGAGGGCAACCTATTTTTGGTGCCGTTGCCGGGCAGACGAACCTGAACAGCACGCCTATTAACCGCAACCTTGCCGCCCCTGGCGATTTCTTTAAATCAAAGGACCTGATCGTGATGGGCAACTTTTCCCACAAATTTACGGATGCGATCAGTTTGAACGCTTCGTATATGAAGCAGAACTGGCATGAGGACCTACAGGAACATCGCACCACCGGCGCATTTGCTCCCGACACGGTGGGCAACCCCGTTAATTCGCTGGCGGCGATGCAGTTTGTGCAGCGCAAACAATCTTGGAGTACCGATAACTTTCAGGGCTATTTTAACTTCGATCTGAAGACAGGAAGAATACAACATAAATTACTGATGGGTTATGATCTGAGCCGTTGGCAGAAACTGAAAGGTGGTGGACAGGACGCAGCCCGGGGCTTTCTGTTGAGAGATGGAGGCGTAACGAACACCTTTTCGCCCACTAATCTTGCCGATTATCAGGTGATAACGATTGGAAATGTAACCATGCCACGACCGAATGTAGATTATTTCGATCTGAACAACCCGATCTATACCATGAAAAGACCAGAGGATTATAATTTGAATATAAGAACCGCATTACCGGCAGCGCTTACCACCACGCATGCCGTTTATATACAAGATCAATTACGGTGGAATCGTTTTATCGTACTTTTAGGTCTTCGTCAGGAATGGTTTAGGGATATTACGAATTATAAGTCCTCAAATGAATCTTCTTTTACCAATAAAGCTTTCCTACCGAGGGTAGGGATTACCTATGTGTTGAATAAACAGGTTAATATTTATGGAACCTATCTAGAGGGATTTCAACCGCAATCAAATACCGTAACCTTGATGCCCAGTACTGGTGGCTTTTTTGGCTCTCCCGAATCTGCTGCTAGGTTTAAGCCGCTGACCAGCAATCTTAAAGAACTAGGGACAAAAACCACCTGGTGGGAGGGGAAGTTGAGCGTGAATGCCGCTGTTTATGAGATCAACCAACAAAATATTTTAATGAATGCAGGACTTCCGGCTTATCCCGATTCTTTGGTTACCAGAGGTGCAGACAGGAGTAGGGGATTTGAAATCGAGGTTGCGGGTTTTATCCGGTCCAATTGGCAGGTAAACCTGTCTTATAGTTACATCGATGCAAAAATTTTAGAAGATGCCAATGCAAGTATAAAAGGTAGCCGTAAGGAGAATACACCCGTTAATAGTGGCAACCTTTGGACTCGCTATGATTTCCAGCAAGATGGCGTTCTAAAAGATCTAGGTATCGGACTGGGGCTGCAATATAGTGGCGATAAAATTCCCTGGTTTACCCGCGAGTTTAAGGTGCCCGCCTATACATTGCTTGATATTGCCCTTTACTACAAACCGGGCAAAGGCAGTATGCAAATTGCGTTTAACATGAATAATGTGACCAACAAAAGGTACTGGATCGGTGCGCAGAATTACCTTCGTTTATTCCCCGGGGCACCGAGAAATATCATGCTGACAACTAGTTATCAATTTTAAAACGGAAGATTTTTATGAGGATTGATGTATTGAAATTATTCGCTAGGCAAACTTACTTAGATGTCTTCAAAAGCAAGGCAATCATGGTATTGCTTGGCATTATTGTTATTTTATTAGTTTATGCCGCTTTGAGTGGTGCAGTCATTTACCAACAACAAACGGAAAGCCGACAGCTGTACCAAAAGCAGGTGCGGGAGAATTGGGAAAATATGCCCGATAAACATCCGCACCGTATGGCACATTATGGTTATCTAGTCTTTCGATCTAAGCATCCATTGAGCTTCTTCGATTTCGGGATGGAAAGTTTCACCGGTAATGCTATTTTTCTGGAGGCCCATCGACAGAATACCGTTAACTTCTCTGAAGCGGGTTTCAGCACCGGTATGTTGCGGTTTGGCGAGATCAGCATGTCTATGATTTTGCAGTTGTTACTGCCATTGGTGATTTTTTTCATCGGATTTAATACAGTTGCCACCGATAGAGAAAACGGAACATTAAAAATACTATTGAGCCAGGGTGTTTCATGGAAGGAGATATTGATCGGAAAAGCGGCTGGTCTACTCGGTATCAGTCTTTCCATTTTGATGCTGGCCATAGTTATATTGATCATGGGGTGTCTTATTCTTTCGCCCGCCGGGTTAATGACTGATGCGATAAGTCGCGCAGCTTGGCTTTCCCTTTTTTATGTATTGTATTTTGCAGTCATAAGTGTGATTGCGGTATTAGTTTCTGCCATTAGCAAAACAGCAAAGGTCGCGTTGATTTCCTTGATAGCAATCTGGTTGGTGTGCGCCGTGATTTTTCCGCGGACAAGCCAGGCCCTAGGTAATTTACTTTACCCATCACCTTCCATCACTGAATTTCAATCCGCCATTGAAAAGGACCTGATAAAAACGGGCGATAGCCACAACCCGGACGATCCCTATTATAAGGCACTGAAAGATTCCATATTAAAAGTATATAAAGTAAATTCCGTTGAGGAGCTTCCCTTCAACTATAGCGGTTTCCAGATGAAGGAAGGCGAGCGGATCAGTGCGGAGTTGTATAACATACATCTGGAACGTCTATTACAGACTTACCAGCGGCAAAACAGGTTGGCCAGGCTTTCCACCTTCTTCAATCCGATCGCGTCGATCCGTAACATTTCGATGGCCTTATGCGGAACCGATTTCAATACATACATAGGGTTTCAACAGCAGACCGAGGCTTATCGTTATCAACTGGCACAACACATGAACGAACTGCAGATAAAATTGATCAGCAACAAAAAATTGGGCGATCATGATAAACCCTACAGCATAAGTCGAAGCCACTGGAAATCATTTCCGGATTTCAAGTATAAGTTTACCGCCCTGCAAGTGCTAATGAAAGGCGAGGCCTACTCGCTAGTGGCCCTTTTGAGCTGGATTGTGCTATTGGGTCTTCTAATAATGACTCTTTCAAAAAGACTAAAAGCGATATAGTTATGTTCCTTTTGATATTAAAACGTTTCCTGCGATCAAAGATCGCCATCATAGGTTTATCTGTAGTACTTGCGGCGGGGGTACTGAGCCTTTTTATCGGTAAGCAGCATATGGATAAACAAAAGAAGAGCTTGCTCCATACCGAACATTTCCAACAGGAGCATATTAAGCGGAATGTTCAGTTCCATCAAAGCGAAATCGGCTTGTTGTTATACTATATCCGATTCAGTCTGGTCAATGAGTCGCATCCTTTAAATGGTCTTTCCATAGGGCAGCGGGATTTGAACAGCTCCATTCAAAGCCTAACAATACGAAATCTGGAAGGCCAGAAATATGATACAGACCTGTTCAATCCATCAAACCTATTAGCAGGAAACCTGGATTTCAGCTTCGTGCTGATCTACTTATTTCCCCTGCTAATTATCGGCTTCAGTTATAATTTGCTTTCCGAAGAAAAAGAGGGCGGAACTTGGCAGCTGCTAGCCGCACAAAGCACAAACCCACTGAGAATATTGGTATGGAATCTAATCATCAGAGCATCGGTGGTTATTGTAACACTGTTGACTCTGTTACTATTAGCGATTCTTATATTGTCACTACCCCTTGACAAGTACCTGTTGGCAGCCGTCATGATCTCATGCCTGTACCTGCTTTTCTGGTTCGCCGTTTGTTTTCTGGCGATTTCTTTTCAAAAGGATTCAAGTACAAATGCAGCGATGCTTATCAGCGCCTGGATGTTACTGACCATCATTTTCCCCACAGTAGTTAATAACTATATAACCAGTAGATATCCCGTACCGGAGGCACTGGCAACCGTTGTTGACCAGCGGGAAGGGTACCATGAGAAATGGGATATGGACAAAAAGCTCACCATGGATAAATTTTATGCACATTATCCGCAATTTCGTAAGTACGGCTTTCCGGAAAAACAATCGAGTTGGCTCTGGTATTACGCTATGCAGCAGCTAGGTGATGATGATGCAAAAGAGCACACAGCGCAAATGCGGAATAAGCTTTGGCAACGCGACCAGGCGAGCGAATTGATCGCTATTTTTCTGCCCACCTTACACACCCAACATCAGCTGAATACAATAGCAAGATCAGGGTTGAGCAATCACCTGCGGTTTCAGGACAGCATGGCATCATTCCACGAGAAGATGCGCCTGTATTTTTACCCGAGGATTTTTGAAAATGCGGCCGTCAATGATCAGAATTGGGACACGTTCGGAGTCGAGCATTACGAAGAGGAAGTCCGGATTGATTGGATTACCGTTTTGTTACCCTCTATTGTGGTTATCTTGATTTTCGTGTTTTGGGCAGGAATAAATTATCGTAAGAAATCTGTGGTTGCTCTGTAAAATAATGCGATCAGCTAAGGAGAAACAAAATATGCAAGCTTTGGGTGTCTGGTTCTTATGTTTGACATTATTTCTCATGAGCCCATCGGTTGGACATGGCCGGGCACCTGATGGGCGAATTGAAGTAGTTGTAAAGGATGAGGACAATATTGCTTTACGGGGAGCGACAGTCAAGCTGTTTAAGGAGCAAACCGATAAATTGATATCACAAGTCTCTGCAGATGAGAACGGCTTTGTTCAATTTACAGTAGATACAGGCAGGTATCGAATCTGTGTTGTTTCTGTTGGCTATCAGGAACAATGCTTAGATACCTCGGTAAGTAAAAATGGACGGGAGCTTGTAGCGCTTTCATTTTCACTGAAAAGTTCGGTGAAGGTGCTAGATGATGTGGTGATAGTAGCACAGCGACCTACTATACAGGCGGAGGGCAACAAACTGATACTAAGCACCGAAAACACATTATCTGCAGGGAACTCGGCCATGGAGTTGCTAAAAACCATGCCGGGCGTGAGTGCTGGACAAGATGACGAAATTTTGTTCCGCGGTGCACCCGGTGTGCAGGTAACAATTAATGGTAAAATGACCTATTTGTCGGGAAAGGAGCTGACCGAAATGCTGAATGGGTTGCATGCCGCAGACATTGCAAAGATCGAGCTACTGTCTTCCCCATCGGCAAATTTCGATGCTGCCGGAACGGGAGGAGTCATTAATATTGTTACTAAAAGGCGGCAAGAAAAAGGTTATGCAGTAGAATTGCGCTCTACGGTATCCAAAGGTCGATATTGGATGGTAAACGATAACATAACAGGAAGTTTCAAACATGACAAGTTACAAGTTGATGCATCATTCGATTATAATACACCACACAAAAACACCATAAGTACCAGCTCGCACATCATATCCTATGGCAGCAACGATATGCTCCTTGAACGCGCAAATGAGGTGTCGTTCAAGATCAAGTTCTATACGTACAAGATTGGTGCGACGTGGCAATTGGCACCCCGTCATCAGCTATCGGCCAATTATCATGGGTATACGGACGACTTCACGGCACCGAAAACATCTTCGATTACCATGCGTGATCGATCGGGCACGACCGTGGAGTCGATATATTCCACCGTCAATATTATCGAGCCCTATTACTTCGATGCCTTTAATGCCGGCTATCAGTTCGATATTGATACTTTGGGCAAGAAGATTACTGCTGATGTACAGCTAATTTCTTATCGTAACTTTTCCAACAGCGAGATGGAAACCCGTCGCTATCGCAAAACGGGCAACCCCGATGGAGATCTGGATATACTCCGGTCTAATCAACCCGGTTTTATCCGTGTTTCGGCCTATAAGGTGGATGCCCTGTTACCTTATTCCGGAGTCGATCTGAAGGCTGGACTAAAGTATGCGGTAGCAAGCAATGATAATAATGCCCGTTTTGATTCTTTGCTGAACGGACAGTATGTTGAGGCACTGTCGCTTTCCAATAATTTTAACTATCGGGAAACGATTTCGGCAGCCTATGTGTCTGCATCTAAAATATGGAAAAAAACAACCTTCAATGCGGGCCTACGCCTGGAACATACCGATGCAAAAAGCTGGTCGGTATTGTCGTCCGGAAGCAATCAATGGAACTATACCCGTTTGTTTCCATCGCTGTCTATCAATACGGAAATCAATAATGATAACCAGATCGATTTTTCGCTAAGTCGGCGGATTGAACGGCCTCCATATGCCGCACTGAATCCGGTACGTTGGTATAACGACCCCTATTATATGTTTGCCGGCAATGCCAATCTACAACCCGAAACGAGTTGGCTATATGCTGTAACTTATACGTTGAAACGAAAGTATTTCTTTCTATTCAATTATAGCGCTAGGAGCAATTATCTTTCCCGAAACATGATCAAAGACACTCAATCGGAGGCATTGATAAGCCAACGGGCTAATTTCGACCATTTCAGGCGTTTGGATCTAAATGTTGCAACTACGCTGTTGCCTAGCAGCTGGTGGCAGATGCAATGGAGTGGGGGAATCAACTTTACCACCTATCCGGTAGATCAACATCTTCAGGCGGATAATTTATCACAATGGGCAGGTAATCTGCAATGTATTAATCAACTTAAGCTTCCAGGGGATGTCAACATGGAATTGGCCGCTTACTGGTATTCCCGGGAATTATTTGGGATTTTTCAGAAGAGCAGTTACTTCTATGTAAATGCAGGTTTAGCTAAGTCATTTTTCGATAAACGGCTGGGGGTTAGAATTACCTTAAATGATGTTTTCTTTACGAATAATTTTAGCGCACACTCCCTCGCAGCAATTACCGACTATCGATATTTCGATAAGCCGGACACCAGAAGGGCAATGTTTTCACTCACCTATAGTTTGGGTGGTAAGCTACAGTCGGCAAAAGAGCGCAGAACGGAAGAGCAGGACCGGCTCTGATGTCAAAAATTGCTAGTGCGAAACAATATGGGCTCAAATTTTTTTTCGTAATCTGTAAGGTTTCCCCTATAAAATGCAACTAACCTCCAAAAATTATTAATATGAAAGCACTAGCCATGATTTTTCTTTTCGCAATAAGCGCATGTGGCCGCGAATCTTCTCCAGAAGGCAGGTCGATTATTCGAGACAAACAGATCGTCGAACAGCTTGACTCATTGAAACGGCAGAACCACGTACTTCTTGATAGCATTGGAGCCCTTAATAAAAGAATAGAAAAGCTAGAAAGGATAAGGTGAAAAGGAAACAGTCGCAAAAGTATTGATATCTTAGCAGAACGCATGCCCACAGTATGAATGAAGACCAATTTTTACAACTTGTTTCAGTCCACCAGGGAATCATTCATAAGGTCTGTCGATTATACCGGGACACGCCGCCTGATCGAGAAGATCTATTTCAGGAAATCGTTTTTCAACTATGGCGTTCTATTGATGATTTCAGGGGGCAGTCAAAAATCAGCACATTTATCTATCGTATTGCTCTTAATACCGCTATTGCAACATTCAGGACTGATCGAAAAAACGTGATAAGCTATGTGGATCAAGTGCCGGAAATGTCGCCCCAAAACGAGGATGGAGCTTTAGCCGATCGTAAGGACCGCTTGATGGCTGCAATTAAACTGTTGGCAGAAGGAGATCGTGCCATTATAGCTTTAGTCCTCGATGAGTATAGTTATAGAGAGATCGCAGAGATCATAGGCATAACAGAGAACAATGTTTGCGTGAGGGTTTCCCGGATAAAAGATAAAATCAGAACACTATTAACTAGCAATCATGAGAATTGAAGAAATGAAAAGCCTTTGGGCAGCACAGCCCATTGAAATAAAGCCGAATGAAGCACTGGCAGAAATGCTTACAGAAAAATCTCATCCAATCCTTAAAGGAATCAGAAAACAGCTGTTACTGGAAATCGGCTCGTGGCTAATTATCTTATGTGTATACTACAATATGTTTGACGGTGAAAAGCGACCTTTGGCAGCTAACCTGGTACTTATAATCTGTGTGCTGCAAGCAATTGCCTTTAATTTTACCGGCTATTTGGCCGCAAGAAATCTTGTATATGGTGATAATATAATAACTTCAATAGCCGTATATCTAAAAAAACTCAAGCGATTTAAATGGGGCTCTTTATGCTCGAGAATAATCTTCACGGGTGGCATGCTGTTTTTTTTCTTTTACGGATTGGATGTGGCTATTTTTAGGATATTATCTATTGCTTTTATCGGCCTTGTATTTATAGGTCAACTCTGGTTACTTCAAAGACAGTGGTCTCAAAGAATTAAAAAGCTCGCGGAGTTAAAGTTCGAACTGATAAATACCAACGAAAAAAACTAAATCGGTGAGCACTCCCGGGAAAGGGATAGACTAAACAATTATTCATTTCTCAGGCTTTTTGCCGGATCAGCCATGGCAGCTTTCATCGATTGAAAACTAATAGTGATTATTGCTATGAGGAATGCCACGATACCCGCTACTAAAAACATCCACCAGCCAATATGAATACGGTATGAATAGCTTTGCAGCCAATTGTGCATGATCCACCCCGCACAGGGAAAAGCAATTAGGCAGGAGATACCAACAAGTTTTAAAAAGCCTATAGATAGGAGGGATACAATGCCCGTGATACTTGCACCCAGCACCTTTCTGATGCCGATTTCCTTGGTTTTTCTTTCGGCGATATAAGCAGAAAGCCCAAACAGACCAAGACAGGAAATCAAGATGGCAAGCACGGCGAATACGGTAGAAACTTGACCGGTGAGCGCTTCGTTTTTAAATAGCTGATCGAACTGGTCATCTACAAATCTGACGTCTAACGGATAATTGGGATTATTCTTCTTCATAACGGTTTCTATCGTTGAAACCGCTTGTCCGATATCGGCGCTGTTTTTTATCCGTGCATAAATAAAACTTTGAAATTCAGGTTCCTTGCAGAAAAGAACCATTGGGTCTGCCTGTCCATAAATATTGCCATAGACGAAGTTGCTTACAACTCCTATTACGGTCATGTCAGTAAAAACTCCATCCGGATTACCGCGGGGCGATTGTATTATTTTTCCAACAGCAGACCCTTCGCCTATCAGGTCTGCCATGGATTTATTAATAATAACGTTCGCTCTTTCAGCCAACGTGTTTCCGCCAAAATCTCTCCCCTCCAAAATTTTCATACCGGAGGTGGAAATAAATTCAGGGCTTACATGCCGTTGCGCTACCGGTATTTTCTGATCCGCCGGCTTGTTCGCCCACCTGAATCTGTCGTCGGTATCACCTCCATAAAGCGTTACATGACCGGCAAGGGCTGCATTTTCTATCAGGCCCGTATGCAATAAATCCTGCTTTATAATAGGAAATATAGCAGAAACGTTATGCTGCGGATTGATTTCAATGAGATTGCTTTTGTTGAAGCCCAGGGGTCGGTTCTTCACATGCTGTATCTGCGCATACACCACAATTGTACTGATTGTAAAAATGATAGAAATAGCAAATTGGGTGACCACCAGCCCTTTCCTTACAAGAGCGGCACCATGCGTTTTAATTTTAGCCCCCTTTAAAACTGCAAGCGGATCGAAGGACGATAGATAAATGGATGGGTAACTTCCCGCTAACAATCCGCAAATACCTGTAACTGTGATAAGGAAAATAAGATGATTAGTATTGAGTATATTCAGCACAAGATTCTTTTGCATAATTGTATTGAATGCAGGCAGTGAAATATACATGAAGAGCACTGAAAAAATTGCAGCAATAGCAGCCATCATAAAAGCCTCGCCCATGAATTGTGCCAGCAGTCGCTTCTTTCCCGATCCTAAAACTTTGCGCACGCCGACTTCCTTTGCTCTTTTTTCACTTTGTGCGGTCGCAAGATTCATAAAATTAATACAGGCAATTAGCAATATGATCCACGCAATCATTGAAAGCATGCGGACTTGCGCGATACGACCGCCACCGGTGGGCTTTCCATTGGCAAATGCATCGTATAACCGCCACTTTTCCATAGGAAAGAGAAAAACCTCGCTTTTTTCAGCAGGTGCTTTTTGTTTAATGTAATGCCTTAGTTGATTGTTGACAGCTGCAAAGTTTGCATTTTTATCCAGTTCAACGTAAGTAAAGGGCCCATAACTGTCCCATTCATCGATATTTTCTGACCGATTTTCCATGGTGATGTCATAGGGAGCTAGCCATTCAAACTGAAGTGATGAGTTTTCGGGCATATCTTCTACCACACCTGTGATAACATAGTTCTGTTTGTTATCTATCCGTATAGTTCTACCAATGGAATTTTCATCGGTACCAAAGAATTTCTTTGCCGTACGCTTTGTGATCACAAGTGAATATAATTGTGGGAATGGATTGGATGCATTTCCCTGCAAAAAGGTAAATGTAAACATACTAAACAAAGATGCATCTGTATAACGACCTGTTGCATATACGGATGTGTTATCGAAACTGAAAAGTAGTTTTTGATCTCCGTCTGAGTATCTTGCTGTATTGGCTATACCCGGGATGTCAGCTTTGATAGTTGCAGCTAGGGGACGTGGTGTAGACTCCATCGTAAAGACACTTTCGTTAAAAGGTGCATTCACTTTCAGCTGATAGAGTTCGTTTTTTTTACTGTTAAAATGGTCAAATGTCAGTTCACTTTCACCCCATAGAAAAATTAAGCCCGCACAGGTAATGCCAAGGGCTAAGCCAAAGATATTGAGAAAGCTGTAGGCTCTGTTCTTCCAAAGATTGCGCCAAGCGCTTTTGATATAACTTTTAAACATAAAATGGTTTCTATTCTACAAGACGCAGCGATTCAATAGATGTTGCATTTTACCGGAAATTGATAGCGGTATAAGCGAACCAGATCCGCCAATTCTTGCGATATTTGTATCTTTAATCTACAGTGTACCGAATTTCTGAAGGCAAACTTATCATGCTATCATATGCTATCAATTACCTCATCGGCAAAGCGTATTTATTTAACGGGAATGTCCGGAACCGGTAAATCTTCGATAATAACCAATTTACGAAATCGCGGTTACCGCGCAGTTGACACCGATTACAATAATTGGAAAGTATTTTCTGAATCCGATAGAGAGTGGATATTAAACGAAGAAAAGATGTATGATTTTTTGGAGTCAACAAAAGAGGACGCTCTTTTCATTTCCGGATGCTGTAGCAATCAATCCAAATTCTATAAATTTTTCGATTACATTATTTTACTATCTGCTTCAATTGAAACTATACTTAAAAGAGTTTCCGAGCGGCAATCGAATGCTTACGGGCGGACCGTAGCAGAACGGAACGAGATTATCCGGAACTTTAAAAATATTCAACCACTATTGAAAGAGACAGCGGACATTGAGTACGACACAGAAAAGCTAACGATCGAACAGATCACCAATAACTTAACGAGTCTTCTGCGCCACTGCAAATGATAGCTATTATGTCTATAGGGGGAATAAATGGTATTTGCGTATCATTCAAGGGATTATTCTAACGGTTTTATTTTTACGTTCATGTAGCGAATCAACTATAAAAAGTGTTTGATTCTAAGAAATTGCTAACGATTAAGACCATAAATATGAAAAATCAACCGCTACTTAGGCCATCAGTGTTTATGCTCGCTTTGTTTTCAGTATTTTTTTTCAGTTGCGGAAAGGCGAACAACGAAACGCATATTGAAGAGCCATATAAATTGGAAACCAACCTCTTCGTAGGGAACCAGCTGTTCATCAACACGATGAAGGCTCGAAATTCGGAAAACGTTTTCGAAATTTTGCAGGTAGTCCGGAAGAATGATATGTTGGATGTCACAGTAAAAGGCGGGGGTGCCGCAGCGTCATTTCAGTTCATTTGGGATGGTCTCGTACAAGAGTCATATCCAATGGGAGTGCGGTTGATAATGCTATACGATAATACGAATAAAGATTTCGACCGAAATAAGGAAATATCCGTATCTGTGAACCTTCAAAAAATTGTTGGTGAACGAAATAATGTGAATGACTATCACTTCAATGTGATTAATGGATCAAAAAAACAGACAGTAATATTGAATCCGGACGGCAGCACGTCCAAAGAAGATAAATAATCAGTAGTCGGCATTATATCAGTTATGTAGATTTTGAAGGGCACTGTACAACCGGTGTTGCTGCATTAATTCGATATTTAAGTTACTAAAAATAAAAGAATATGATGAATGATTTGCATATCAAGAAGTTGTCAGTCAACGACCTATCCTGTTTCGAAAATCTTATTATCATGTTTGAAGAAGTTTTCGAAATGAAAAAATTTTCTATGCCAACAAGTGAATACCTCGGTGAGTTGCTGGGGAAGGAAAACTTCCATGTATTTGTAGCTCTGAAAGAGGATTCCGTAATAGGAGGTTTAACCGCTTACACGTTGAATCAATACTATTCCCAGAAACCGTTGGCCTACATTTTTGATTTAGCAGTCGCCAGCCTATGGCAACGGCAAGGCATAGGAAATGCCCTGATTATGCATACAAGATCTTACTTCCAGCAGAATGGTTACTCGGAGGTCTTTGTACAGGCCGACAAAATAGACGATTATGCTGTCGATTTTTATAGGAAAACAAAACCTACGGAAGAAGAAGATGTGCTTCACTTTTACTATACATTGGATTAAAGGTCCAAATTGCCATGTCTTCCAATATCCGATTGACTGTCTGTTAGGGCATTTGCCGCGACTTTAAAGAAAGTTACCAATTTATTGGTTTTATTATCCCAATAATGGGCTGCTAAGGGTGTAACTTTTAAAATTCGGATGGTCGGATCATCTTTTCCCTTTTCAAACCAGGCCTCCATCATTTTATTCCAATACCTATCAATCCGAGCCCTATCGCTGGAAATTTCAGCTGTACCGTTAATACTAAGGAAATTATAATTTTTAGTGTCTGAATATAAAAGGCTTACATTTTTATTTTTTTGGACGTTTTGATACGTATCGCTTTCTGACGAAAAGAGAAAATAGATGGCACCGTTTTCATCTACTTCTTGTCGGCTCATAGGGATAGCATGCAATGCTTCCTCTGCTGCATTAGAACATAACATACCAATATCAATTTTATCCACCATCTTGCGTAATTTTTGAACAGCGTTTTCTCCGTGCAAATTTTCAGTGCTCATATTGTTTAAATTTTGGTATTCACTGCCGTCTATGTATTTATCGTTCTGATTTATCAAGACTGACAAATCCTGCTTCGTTAATTTATTTAGGATAATAACTTACAGGCCCAATAAAATGTTTTATTGATTTGCGATGATTCCGGTTAGCACGTAGAATATGCGGATTCATCCTTTGATAAAATTTCCGAAACAAAATAGCCTTAAAGATTATTACTAGTTAACACAAAACGAAAACACTATGGGGAATTTACTTATATCATTACCGTGATACTGGTAATCAGTTGGGCAATTAGTTTTTTGGCGGTTATGCAGATGGTGGAATTATTCACGCGTTGTTGGTTATTGCCATCATTGCGATATTGCTGAGAGTGATTAGGGGGGCGACTTAATTTGATGCAGGAATAGCGCTTTCTTAATAAGTTCCGCATTGGTTTCTGCTTTGGTAGTTTCGTCTATGTACAGGGTATCCTCAAATCCAACCCTCGTACTATAATTTCGCTCGAATGCTTTTTCAATCAAAGGCCAGCAAGTCTCATTTAAACCGTGTAGAAGAATCTCCTGTTCGAATACGACCGGCAATATAGCTTTTTCAATTGCATAAAGGTTTTCCAGCGCTCCTGAAAGTGCATGCTCCTGCGGTTCGATCAAAATTCGGAAACAATATTTATGGAGACCCGAGTTTATCAATTTCTTTGCGTCGGTTACATTCGAAATTCCTGCTTCAATAGAAACACCTTTATCTAAAAGCATTTTTACGACTTGCTCACAGTTATCTTCGCTAAAATTAACAGAAACAAAATCTGGAAAAATCGTCCATCCGTTTATTAAATTCTTTCTCAATTCGAAATCTGGTTCTATCCAGCTACCGGTACTGATACCTACCGGAATATTTAATAAATGCTGCCTCACTAACGATATTTGTTCGGCCACAAATTTTCCATCCAATGTTTCTCTACCATTGTCGTCCCTAACATGAAAATGAATTTGTTTGGCACCGGCAATTACCGAACGCTTAGCCTCCTCTAGAATTTCCTCCTTGCTCGTTGGTATATTTGGACTATCCAACTTAGTTCTAGAGCCGTTTATAGCTGCCTTAATAATCGGTGATCGCAACATAATGTTTGTTAACCATTTTTATCGTGAATAAGTTTGTTATCAATTCATATTTGTCGTTATTCGGGATTACAAGAAGTCAAAACTTGTAGTACCTTTACATCGGGGACTATGAAAATAACTAAACAAGAGGAACATCCGAAACTCCAAGATGAGCATGTACTGTTAGTGCCTCTGCAGCTGGCCGACGCAGACAGCTATTTCAGCCTGTATTTAGCGTTGGACGCTCTTGATATATATGAAGAAGCTGCTATCCTTCCAAAGGAAACGAAATGTGATTTTACCGGCAGAATCGCCTCCCTTTGCACCTACATCTGGACGATTCGATTAGCCGACGACCCAGACCGCATAATTGGTGACTGTGCATTGCACCATTGGAATAAAACGAAGCATGAAATAGAAATCGGAGGTGCTTTATTTCCAGCCTACTGGGGGCGAGGGATCATGTCGCATGCTTTTCAACTGGTAATGAAATTTGCAGCGATGACCCTTGAAATAAAAACCATTGTTGGATCCACTCAGACCAACAATGTAAATGCACAACGAATGGCTCATAAACTGGGGTTTAATACCGCATATGCGGACGGCAAGAATACAGTATTGAAATTGAATGTTTCCAAGAGCATTTGATGGGCTTTACTGATGGCCGCCCGACTTATCATGTAGTTCGATGTCGCCATTAGCAAGGTGCAGTTCCGTATCTGTTGATAAAGATGATGATTCTATTAGACAAATAGATACATCCAATGCATGAATCTTATTTTGGTATCAGGTCGTTCAGCTATCTATAGCCATAATAAAGTTGAGCGGATTTGCATGAGATTGAACAGCTTTGAACCTTTAAAATCCACTAAATCTACCCATGTTTGTGCCAGTGTTTCTCAATAATCATTTTATGAGTAAATTATTTATCGGCCTATTTTTCGTCTCCCTGTTTCCTTTAATGAATATGCAGGCCCAAACCTTATTTGTTGATCCTGTAAAGGGAAAGGATACCGGTACGGGGACCGAGCATGATCCGTTATTAAGTCTTGGCAGAGCGGTTACCGTGGCTAATACTTTTACAGGTAAAAATCCCATAAAAATTAAACTGTACCCGGGGCTCTATATGCTCACCGATCAGCTGGAGCTGAAACCACCTGCAGGAAACGGATATGCTACAGATTATACCATTGAGGCCGTAATTCTGCCAGATGATAAGGGTTGGATGCCTTCGGCCATGCCGGTTATTCAATCTATTTCTCCGAATAATAAGAACTGGGCAAATTTTGACCATTGTACCGGCCTGCAGGTGGAACGAAACAATACCCATTTCAGGGGACTTAAGTTTGTAGGCAATACCAATCCTGCCGTGGTTTACTATTACGCCATTGAGCGCCACTTCCCGGAATTGAAAGGAATGGAGATCTCCCAATGCATTTTTGCAGGGAGTAGAAATACAGCACCGATCCAAGGCGCCGTATTTGCACAGGGAAATGACATTAAGGTTGATCACTGCATATTTTACGAGTGTAAGAATGCCCTTTTACTATTCCTTTCAGTAAATGGTTTTTCCCTAACCAATTCCATCATCTACGGTTCTTATGAAGGTGCTATATGGTTCGGTAAGTATTCTGATTTTGATTTTCGCAACAACATTATAGCAAACAACAAAGCTTTTTGGATAGGTATGAAAGATTACACACCGCATTATACCTTCGCCAACTCTCTTATTACCGATAATGAGATTTTTATGGGTTTGAATAATAATGGCTCTATCGAGCTGGACAGTAGGAGCAAGCCCGGAACAAAAAATGTCCAACGGTCTGGAAAGGTTGTATTAAATGTAGCGAGTTCGGATACTATTCCCGCAAATTATCTCCAGCCATCCGCTGTTTCAGCTGGTAAGAATATCCCCGCAGGAATTTTTAACACTAATAAGCGGGACTGACCGGACGATCGCTTATATATCATTTCATTTAATTTTATCGAATCGTTGCATTGAGGACAATAGCAATGTGCTTATATGAATGAGGAAAATGATGGCGCTAATTGCCACTCCAGTAGCAGATCTTTATACATTTAAAATTGGTGAAGTATTGGAAATCCCACTTTTCATTTGGTGCTACCTAATATTCCTTATTACCCTCGTGTTGATCATACTGAAAACCGCTAAAGACATCAACAGGGAAAAGGAGCTGCTCATTTTCGTTCCGAATATTGTTTAAATATCTTATTGCCGATTAGCATGGAGCTGTTCACGATTGTTCTTAGTGAGACTTTACATGTTCAGGTATGTCCGAACCAAGAGGCCGGTTACCAAGCTACCTGGCATGGGCACAAAAGCTGGACCGGGGTGGCAATTTTATCGAAATCGAAAGAGATCACAGAGGTGACCCGCGTGCTTCCCGGTAACGTGGAAGATAACCATAGCCGGTACCTCGAGGCGATCATTGATGACACGCTTATCTGCTGTTTGTACCTGCCCAACGGCAATCCCTATCCCGGGCCTAAGTTTGACTATAAGATGGCCTGGATCAAACGCTTTAAAAAGCGAGCTGCCCAGCTGATAAAAATGGATATTCCCACCATTCTGATCGGTGATTTTAACATTATCCCTACAGAGCTGGACGTATATAAACCCCAAAAATGGGAAAACAACGCCCTGTACCGCATGGAGGCAAGAAAGGAATTTAAATCCCTGCTCAAACAGGGATGGACGGATTCCGTCCGTAGGCTATTTCCCGATCAGGCCGTCTATACCTTTTGGGATTACCTGTGGAACGCCTACGGCCGAAATGCCGGTCTCCGATTGGATCACATTTTATTGAGCCCCAAGATTGCGCCCCGATTGATCGAGGGTGGTATCGACCGGCATGTTCGTGGCTGGGAAAAGAGCAGTGACCATGCACCTGTATGGATCCGCTTGAAAGCAAAGTGAATCGGTTAGATTTTCTGCTGCAGAAGGTTCTGTAAAGCACATTTTATTAGAGCTATCCTACGACTGATTGCATCATTTTCCGGCAAGTATATAACCCGACGTAAAGTCGTTTATGTGCTTAGCAAAGCACGCTGCTTGCAGTAATCACCTTCCGGTCCCCGTTAAATAACTTCCAGACTCTGGTAAACTTAACACGGCTTTCAAATGGCTGGTTCAGGTAAACGCCCCTAATCTCCTTAGTGACCACCACTGTGCAGATATCTCCGAATAGGTGCAACTGCCGGTCTGAGGCAGCCAGTTCGGTAATCTTTAAATCCCCGCTGATATGAGAGGCCATATCATCCTTTTTGGAAAGCACCATTCCCAGGTGATTAACAAATAGCAACTCATCGTGAAGCAACTGATCCAGTACCTCTACATTGCTGTTTAAGATGGCTGTAATAAGTTGTGCTTCTAACTTTAAAATTTCGCTCTCCATGGCGGTTTGTTTTATAGATGATACCGCTAAAAATATAAAATTAATCTCTAAAACACCACGCGAAACGTCAGTTGGATATTCTAGGATAAATTTCCAGTGAGTTTTGCTAACTCCTCTGTGGTAAATTCATAATCTGCCGACCACATATTTTCCTGTAAGTGTGCCAATTTGGTTGTACCTGCCACTGGAACAACAAATGGTTTCTAAACCAATAACCTAGCTATACCAACCTGTGCTACGGTTAACTTTTGTGGTGGCCAAATTCTTTAAAAACATCTATTATGCCCCAATTAGCAACGATGTTTTCGGGCTCATACCGAGGTAATGAAATCCTGTTATCATTAGTTGGATTGTATTTTGTCCGCTCATTGATATATTCCGAAATAAAACCACGACTTAACGGGCTATACGTTTACCTTTCCCTCAGCAATAAGGTCTTTTACTGTTCCCGCTACAACTTCCATTGGTACGTTCGGGTCGATATAATAGGTCTATGTAGTCTGTCCTTAGACTTTTAAGCGAATTTTCAACAACCTGTCTAATCCGTTTCGGACTACTATCAAGACAGATTTCCGGTTTTTCCTCCTCAAAGCCGAATTTTGTGCAAATGATTATGTCTTTACGGATAGGTTCGATAGCCTCTCCAACTAATTGCTCATGACAAGGCGTTAGTAAATCAAGGCAAATATGTCAACTTGCAACCCATTGCCGGAACTCAGAAGCACGGTTTTTACTGACGTAGAGACTTTCCGGGGTTTCGGTGTCCAGGGAAACCAGCAACCTGTTATCGAACCAAATGGTAATGCCTTCGATGGCCCGTTTGGCGATAATGAATTGCTTGTTTGCCCGAAAAAAGCTATTGGGGTCAAGGGCTAGCATAATATTTTCCAATCGCTTATTGTAGGGCAACTTTTTTCCATCTTTGGTAAGGATGGATGTATCGCCGAAGGCATTAATACGACCCTCGGCCAGTTATACATTGACAATCTCTTCCAGTGCTATATCTTGGAAGATAAAATACGGGATGAAAAAATCCCCGGTGAAACGGCCATCCCGGCCGGAACGTATCAATTGGGTTTGAATAAGCTGGCGGGTATGAACGCGAAATATCAGAGCCGATACAGTTCCATGCATAAGGGAATGGTGGAAATCAGAGGTATCCCCAATTTCAGTTTGGTGTTCTTCCATATCGGCAATTACCACACCGACACCCGTGGTTGCCCCTTAACCGGAAGTTATTATCAGCTTATTGACGGAGACTATCGAGTGCTGCATTCGGCAGATGCTTATAGAAGGGTGTATCCTTTATTAGCAAAGGCCGCTGCCGCGGGGAGTAGTTTAGTTGTCGAGTAGTTAAGTAGTTAAGTAGTTGAGTCGTTCAGTAGATTTATTAGTGATGAATTATAAGTGATGAGTGATGCCTGCCTGCCGGTAGGCAGGAATTTTGAATGAGTGGCTTTGCGGTAGTACTGGTATTCCGAAATGCGTCATGGCGAGGAGGGGCCATGCTTTTTACTTTTTACTTTTTAATTTTCATTTATGAACGAAATAACAGAAAGAATCAAATCCCCCACACCAAAGTTCTTTAAAAAAATAAGAACCATCGGTTTAACCTTGGGTGCAGTAGGAGCGGCTTTATTAACAGCTCCTATTACGTTACCGGCAACGGTAGTTACCATAGCCGGTTATTTGGCAACGGCGGGTATTGTAGCCTCGGCCATTTCTACAGTGGCAAAGGAAGACAAGCCTTAGCATTAGAAGCGCCCGGTGATTTTAGATGCCGGGCGCTTATTATAGCAATTACTCCTTATTCGCTATCCCACCATACTCTTCCGGTTAATAAATCACCTCCGATAACGGCACCTGAAGCGGCACGATAGTTTTCGGGATTCGTATTCTCCTCTGCGATGGGGTAAGGGAATCGTCTTGGGATCGTAGCGTTGGTTGCGTTATTGATGTAATTGACCGGTGTTAGGGCAGGAACGCCCGTTCTGCGCCAATTGAACCATGCTTCATAAAAATTAAAACTGGTACAGGCGTTGGCCCAATATTGATTGCCAATATCGTTCAGGGCATTGGCCATATTCAAGGGGTGCGCTGAAGCATACATCTCCGCGTCGCCATCGGAAATCGCCAACGCATTGCCCCATTGCGACAAAAAGGTTAGCGAGGCCTTTAAACCATTTTTGTAATGTTCGGCGGCATTGCCCAGGCCCCATCGAACGGCCGCTTCAGCCAGCAAAAATTCTGATTCTGCATAAGTAAAGATGAAAGTAGGTGCATTGCGCGTAATCATTTGCGGATGCGGCGATGAATAGTCGGGGAAGCCGGTATAGCTGGGATCATCATTGATCCGATACAAGGGGTTATTGCTGAGGTCCTTGCCGTTCGGCATACCCTTTTGGGACGCTCCCCCCACTATGTATCCGGGGTTCTGTTCTTTAGACCCCTCCGACATATAGATGTTGTTTACGGCAATTTTGTCCAAACGGGGGTCTTCATGCTGTCTGAGAAAATCAATAAAGGTATCCGACCACTTTACATAATAGTTTTCCTGTCCACCATCGCCAAGCAGCACCTGGCTGTTTCGGTTTTGGGTAGCCCTGCCTCCACTTTCATCATGCAACAGAAAAGCATTGTCTCCGTTCCCTTCCATGGTATTGCCGATTGCTCGCTCTACATAGCTGCGAGCCAGCGTTTCATCCACCTTGGTCAGGCGCATGGCCATGCGCAACATCAGCGAATAACCGAAGCGTCTCCATTTAGCCAGATCGCCATTGAAAACTACATCGCCGGTTACCGCATCGCCCGATGGATTGATCGCATTGATCGCTTCGTCAACTTCTTTTAGGATATCGGTATAGATGCTCTGTTGACTATCAAATTTTGGGTAAAGTATCCCGGTATAATAGGCG
The DNA here is from genome assembly GCF_008245145.1 of Olivibacter sp. LS-1. GTDB lineage: Bacteria > Bacteroidota > Bacteroidia > Sphingobacteriales > Sphingobacteriaceae > Olivibacter > Olivibacter oleidegradans. The sequence continues at coordinate 1,921,858 of NZ_CP041643.1, forward strand.
CCGCCAGCTTCTGTATAGGGTATATCCCCATACAGATCCGAGATCCGTTGAAAGGCCATGGCTCGCCAGATTCTACCCACCTGATGAATATTGTTGTATTCGGGTTTATCCCTGGTGAATTCAACAATGTCCACAATCCGTTTGATCTGCTCATCGTAGGCTCTCTCCCAGTAGGCCGAGGTATAACCGGGATTATTCTGGTACTTATCGCCGGCCCAGTAAGAAACAACCGTTGCCATGCCCTGCATCATGGTGGCCGAGTAAATGAGGTTAGCCCGCCAGGTGTCATAAGCGAAATCATTACTGCCGGTATAGGCAAGCTGCGCGGTTGTCAGCAGGTAATTCGGATTAAATCCGCTGCCCGGCGAAGCCGTGGGATCGGTATTGATTTCGTCAAAATCGCTGGTACAGCCCGCAGCAAAAAGACAGGCCAACACCGTTACATATAATTTATGGATTATATACTTCTTCATATCATCGTGATTTAGAATCTAGCACTTAAGTTAAGTCCGAATGTTCTTATAGGCGGCACACCACCCAGCTCCAAGCCCGGTATACTGGCATTGTAACTCGCTTCGGGGTCGATGTTATCCGTTCGCCTCATCAAAATAAACGGGTTGCGCGCTACCGCGCTGATGTTCAACGACTTGATCTTGTTGTTGAACATAGCGGAAGGAAACGTATAGCCGATAACGATCTGGCGCAACTTGATAAAACTGGCATCCTGCACGAACTGTTTCGATACATTATTGGCATACTGACTGTAATATTCCGATGCTTCCACCCCGCTTTCACCAAAGCTGCCCTCTCTGTTTTCCAGCGTAGCCTGATGCAGACCGAAGATATATCCATAGTAATCGGTAGCCGAAAAGATCTTACCTCCCCACTTGCTATCAATCAGGAAGGAAAAATTTAGATTTTTGTACCGGAACTCATTGTTCCATCCCAACATCCATTTATGCATGGCCGAGCCGTAAGGCTTCAATTCACCCCGTACGGGTGCCCCGTTCGGTAAGTACATGATATTTCCGTTTTCGTCATAACTGAAGTCAAAGGCCATAATCTGAAAAGCTGGCAGGCCCTCGCGATGCTGGAGGAAACCGACGTTTGACCGGGAGGTGGCCACGGGCTGCACGGTAGTCCCTTCGGCCAGGGATTTTATTTTGTTGTTGTTCAAGGTGCCGTTAAAGCTGGTGGTCCAGTTGAATCCATCCGGATTGCGGAATACATGTCCCGTTAACAAGAGTTCAACACCTTTATTTTCCATCTCGCCCACGTTAAGTACGGCACCGAGATAGCCCGTGGTGGTTGACGTGGTGACGTCGACGATCTCGTCCTTGGATTGCTTGTTGTAATAGGATACGTCCACATTCAGCCGGCTATCGAATAAGCTGAGTTCTGCGCCGAATTCTAATTCGGATGCGGAGGAAGCTTTTAAGCCTGAGTTGGGTATGGCGGTGTTGATAATATTGCCCAATGGTTTTCCGTTGAGCGTTTCACTGAGGAAATTGTACATCAGCTGGGTTCTGTAAGGGTCCGTTGCCTGTCCAACTGTAGCGTAGCCTAACCGCACTTTACCAAAGGAAAGGAAGCTCGGTTGCCACAGCTCCGAGAATACAAAGGATGCATTTACCGAGGGGTAAACGGTATTCAATTTGTTGTCAATGCCCGGTGTTGCCAGTGTAGAGAACCAATCGCTGCGCAAGGAACCGGTAAGATAGAGCATATCCCTGTAGGAAAACTCAACATTTCCGTAAACGGATTGCGTTTCCTGATCGCTTGGCACAAAGCCTACGGTTTTATTCACGGTATTCAGAATATTATACAAGCCGGCAACGGAAAAATCCTGTCCGTTTTGAATGGACAGTTCACTTTTCGTTCGCCGAAAGGCGGCGCCAACGGCGGGTGTAATGACAAAGTCATCCACGGAGAAGGAACCTCCCGCCAGGAAGTCTGCATTTAGATCGGAGAAAAGTGTGATCTGCTCGGTCATTGAACCCAAGGGCCTATAGGCAGTTCCGCTCGGTACCACATTGGTGTATTTATTGGAGTAGTTATCGCGTCCCACACGGCCCTGAATGAAATAACCGCTATCGAAATCATATCGGGCCGTAATGGAACCAATGGTACGTTCGCGCTTGGTATTGTTCCGGAATTCATAGGCGGCAAACCACGGGTTGGTGGCAAAGGTATTGCCTGCATTGTAAGCGCGTTCTGTTCCATCCGCGTTCACCCAAGGTTTGAGATCCGTCACATTGACGCTGGTGGGCAGGAAGGTTACATTGTAATTGGCATTTCCTGCCCCGTCTGATAGATAAGGCCTGTTTTGCACATCTTCCATGATATAATTGACCCGTGCATCAATTTTCAGGTTTTTGATCGGATCGAATACACCACTAAAGTTGAAGGTCTGCCGATCCATGCCCGAGTTAGGCACAACCGAGCGGTTATCCAGGTTGCTTCCCGAAAGTCTGACCGTCCCGAAATCAAAGCTTTTGTTCAAAGCCAGTGTATTGGTCCAGCTGCCGCCGGTACGGTAAAAGTTCTTGAGGTTATCGCGCTGGGCCACATAAGGCCTTTCTACCCCATCGAACTGCACTACCTGACTTCCGTCTAGACGTGCGCCCCAACTGGAACCTCCTACTTGGGCTGCGCCCGCCTGATCGATCGGCTTGGCATTATTTGAACCCTGCCCATATACATATTGCCAATCGGTCATGTTCATGACCTGTTCGGCAACATAATTGGAGCTGAAATCAATGCTGTTTCCTTTGCCGCTTTTGGTTGTAATCATAATGACACCCGCTTTGGCACGGTAGCCATATAAAGCGGAAGCTGCTGCGCCCTTAAGCACCGATATGGTTTCAATATCGTCGGGGTTCAGATTGGAGATCGCATCACCCATATCCGGCGCGTTGTCCCACTGACTTCCTGAATTACCGTTCGGATTCGTATTGAACCGACCGACGGGCTTGCTTTCCATCGGTACACCGTTGATAACATACAGCGGCTGATTGCCCTGGCCGATACTGGATACACCCCGTATAATTACGTTGCTGGCGGCACCAACGCCACCCGAGGTAGCGCCTATGTCAAGGCCCGCTACTTTTCCTGCCAGCGAATTCACGAAGTTATTCTCTCTTGCCGTAGTTATCTCTTCACCTTTTACCTCCGTAACCGCATACCCCAATGCTTTTCGCTCCTTACGAACACCCAGGGCGGTCACTACCACTTCATTCAGTTCATTGTTGTCTTCATTCAACTGGATATCAATCACATTTCTTCCACTGATGGGGATTTCCTGTTTCACATAGCCCGTAAAGGAAAATACCAATGTCGCGTCCGCCGGAGCGGTGAGGCCGTAACGACCATCTTCGTTGGTACTGGTGCCTTGATTTGTTCCCTTAATCCGGACAGAAACCCCGGGCAGGGGTGCTTTTGTCTGGTCAGTTACCAGGCCACGGATCTGCTGTTGTTTTGTTTTGGCATTGATGACTACTTCTTTTCCCATGACGGTGTAAGAAAATAGACTTGCATTGATCATCTTATCGAGCACTTCCCGCACAGAAATATTTTTCGCATTGATGTTTACACGTTCGGTGCGGTTGCTGAACAGATCACTGTACACAAAGGCAATCCCGGTCTTCTCCGTTAATAAGTCCAGCGCTTCCTTGAGCGAAGCATTATGCAGGTTAACGGATATTCGTTTGTTCAGAAGCGGATCGGCATTGCGGTTAGCGAAGGACAGCAGCGGCTGAAAACCGATGAGCAGGAACATCCATGCGACCAGCCTCCATCTTTGTATTTGTCGGTATAGATAGTTATTCATACATTTATGGTTAAGTTTAGCATATTCGCGGGAGTAAAAGGTGAAAGGTTTCTCCCGTTGATTTATTGTCTAGGATCAATCGTCTGCTCTAAGCAGGCGATTGTCATTTTATCTTTTCATCAGATCATATCTACACTATTTAATTTGTTGAATGCTATATTGATTATCGCCCGTTTTTTTCCATGTGGCATGTACCGTCATTGCCAGTTTATCCAGAAAGAAAGATAGTCTCCCCCTTGTATCCAGATCGCCGAAGAAGAGGCGCTCTTGTAGTTCCTGCGCGCAATTGATTTGCACACCGTAAGACCGTTCAAGATCTCGGATGAGCCTTTTAAGGCTTTCACCTTCATACACCCTAATGCCGGCATCAATCTTCGCTATCTCCTTTTTGTCGTATTTCTTCGTCTTCAGCTTTTCATGTTTGTCGTACACCAACTCTTCACCATATTCCAGCACCGCGGTCGAAGCGGGTCGCTGTGTGGCTTCCACTCTCACTTTGCCGGAAGTCACCTGTACCGTGGCCTCTTCATCGCCGGCATAATTTTTCAACCGAAAGGAGGTGCCCAGCACATCCACTTTCACCGTCTTGCCGGACACACTGAAAGGATGTCGTTGGTTTTTTGCTACCCTAAAATAAGCGCCGCCTTCCAGCGTTACGCTTCGGTCAGACTTTCCGAATGATCTGTGGTAACTCAATTTACTGTCCGGTTCGAGAACGACCTGCGTGCCATCGGCCAAATACAGCTTCTTGGTTTCTGCTTTTGCCGTCAGTATTTCCACAGCGCCATAATTTGTTTGATAGATGATCGTCGAGAGTATAATGAGCACAATGGCAGCAGCGTAAGGCAGATAACGCTTATATGACAGCCCGGCACTTTTATTTAATTTCCCTTTAACCCGATCGAGTGCTACCTCAACACGGAGATCGTATTTCGATCCAATGAATCTGTGCTCGCCTTTCAATTCCCTCAGCACTCTTTTAAATTGGGCACGGTTTTCGGGACTGGCTTCAAGCCATTCGGTAAGTTTCTGCCGTTCGGTCTCATTCAGCTGCTGCTGGTGGTACCTGTGCAGCAAAGCTGCCATTTCGATCGTCTTTTCTATGTTTTTCACATTCAGATTTTGAAACATTAGGGTTGCTCAACGTTTTTATATAAAAACAACACCAATGGAAAAATCTCTAAAAGCAAAACGATATTTTTGGTTAGGCTAATAAAATAGGGAGAAAAGAGAGTAAGCCAACCTTTGCAAGTGATTTCTTCAGCAATTGAATGCCCCGTGCCCGTTGATTGTCAACGGTGCTGACAGATACACCCATTGCCTCGGCTATTTCTTTGGATGATTTTTCATTGTGGTAACTCAATTCAATTACCTTTTTGCATCGTTCCGGTAGGTCGGAAATTGCGCGGTCCAAGATAAGCATCATCTCCGTATAAATGATGCGATCGGTAATGTCCTGTTCCGAGAAGGGCAGTTTTTGGGAAAGCTGCTGTTCTATTTTGAGCCTGCTTTTTTCTCTTTTGAGGTGATTGAAGGCGTCATTTTTTATCACGATATACAGAAAGGCTTTTATTTTTAATAGTGAAACAAATCCGCTCCGTTTTTTCCATAATTTGATAAAAGCAGCCTGTGCGAGTTCTTCGGCAATATATTCATCGCCGATGATTCCTTCGGCGAAGGTACATAGCGGACCGTATAACTGCCTGAACAGATAATCAAAAGCAGATTCGTCCCCCTTACGGAAGCGATCGACAGAAAATTCATCAGTAGGGCGTGCTTTCATGACACTTGCTATTTTTACACCCTCAAAAAATGCTTATGGTAGGCTATATTGGTTTCGTCAAGTTAAATATAACCAAACTTAAAGAAATTTTCCTGTTCTCGCAAGTAGTTGTCCGGGAAGTTTCATTTTGGGTAGCAACAGAGCCAGCACACCTAGTAACCAACATATCGATTTTCTACGGTTCTGCAAATTATCCGAAACTATCGCAAAGGCAAATTGTTCAATGGATAGCAAATGACGTGCTTTCAGGGAGCATAGGTTTTGGTTAGAATCGAATCCAATGGAAAATAAAGAGCAATTCAACGGACTGCAAACGGTTCGCTTAAGGGTCAATGGGGAAGAGTATAAATTGCAGGTATTGCCCTGGGTAAGTCTCTTGGACGCCCTGCGCGAACACCTAACCCTCACGGGGACAAAAAAAGGCTGCGACCATGGGCAATGTGGTGCCTGCACCGTTCTTTGTGATGGCAAACGCATCCTAAGCTGTCTGACGTTGGCTGTGTTAAAAGATGGCGCTGAGATCTTAACAATAGAAGGCATTGCCGGTGATACGCAACTTCATCCAATGCAGCAAGCATTTATTGAACATGACGCTTTTCAGTGCGGCTACTGTACCCCCGGACAAATATGCAGTGCAATTGGTTTGCTGAAAGAAGGAAAGGCAAAGACGCGGGAAGAGGTGCAGGAGCTGATGAGCGGAAATCTTTGTCGCTGTGGCGCCAATGTTGGCATCATCGATGCTATTATGGAAGTAAAGGACGGAGGCCTGTATGAATAACTTTGCTTTTTTGCGAGCTGAAAATGCGGATGATGCCGTACGTGCCGTTAACGCCAATACCCACGCCGCTTTTATTGCCGGCGGCACTAATCTCATTGATATTTGGAAATATAACCTGAGGCACCCAGAGCTGTTGGTCGATATTAATCACTTGCCGGATTGTAGCGCGATCACCGAAACGGTGGATGGTGGACTAAGATTAGGGGCATTGGTTACCAATGCCGATACGGCTTATCATCCTTTGATTGAGTCGCGATACCCTTTGCTTTCTAAAGCGATCCTTGCCGGGGCTTCTGCGCAGATACGTAACATGGCGACCGATGGCGGTAATTTGTTGCAGCGAACACGCTGCTATTATTTTTACGATGCCAATGCGCCGTGCAATAAGCGGGTTCCGGGTTCCGGTTGTGCTGCGATCAACGGATATAATCGCATACATGCCATTTTGGGAGCAAGTGAGCACTGTATCGCCGTTTTTCCTTCGGATATGTGCGTAGGTTTGGCAGCTCTCGCGGCGGTTGTGAACGTAACCGGCCCAAATGGCGAAAGGCGTATTCCGTTTGCCGACTTTCACCGATTACCCGGTGATCAGCCTGACCTTGATAATAATTTGCAGCATGGCGAATTGATTACTTCGATAGATTTACCTCCAAAGGGATTTGAGCAAAATTATTCCTACTTGAAACTGCGCGACCGGCAATCGTATGCGTTTGCCCTCGTGTCTGTGGCAACCGGGCTTGAACTGGATGGTGATGTGATTAAGGACGCGCGGATCGCTTTAGGCGGTGTTGCGCATAAACCCTGGAGGGTTGCCGAAGCCGAAGAGTCGCTAAAAGGCAAGGCAGCGACACCTGAAAATTTCGCTGAAGCAGCAGCTGTTATTTTACGGGGCGCCAAAGGATACGAACACAATAGCTTTAAAATAGAATTAGCCAAACGGGCGATCATCCGTAATGGTATGATGGCCACGGAACCTGAGTCACAGCGACCGGGTGCAAAACCTTCACTTTGATTTAATAGGCAAGATTATGGCAATGAAACCCAGCGTAGGACAACCGCTTAGCCGCTTGGAAGGAAGGCAGAAAGTGACCGGTGCTGCCGAATATGCAGCGGATTACAAGGTGCCAGGATTACTGTATGGATACGTAGTCAGTAGTACGATTACCAAAGGCAAAATTATTCGTATTGACACCAGCGCAGCAAAAGCGTTGCCGGGTGTGGTGGAGGTATTGACGCACGAGAACCGGCCAGGCCTTGCTTGGTTCGACCTGCAATATGCCGATATGGATGCGCCTCCTGGTACGGTCTTCAAACCATTATGCGACGATAAAATACGGTTTAACGGCCAGCCCGTGGCATTGGTTGTGGCGGAAGATTTTGAGATGGCCCGCTATGGGGCAACGCTCGTTCAACTGAATTATGAAGAGGAATCATTCGTGACCTCTGTTGAGGCCAATTTGGGTGCAGCACGAGCGGCCAAAAAAGGAATCGCTACGGCGTTGAAACCACCGCCACCGGCGCCTACGGGTGACTTTGAAAAGGTTTATAGTGCAGCACCGATTAAAGTTGATGCTGAATATCAGCACGGCATCGAACATCACAACCCGATGGAGCTTTTCGCAACCACAACCGTGTTTGAAGGCGATGGCAAACTGACTATTTATGATAAAACGCAAGGTACCATCAACAATCAGTTTTTCGTAGCCAATGTCTTCGGTCTTCGCTATAAGGACGTGCGTGTATTGGCACCCTATGTGGGCGGAGCCTTCGGTTCGGGCCTGCGACCTCAATATCAGCTTTTTTTATCGGTAATGGCGGCTCTTTATCTTAAACGCAATGTCCGGGTTGTGCTGGATCGCCATCAGATGTTCACCTTGGCGCATCGGCCACAAAATATGCAGCGACTACAGTTCGCTACCGACGAAAATGGAAGGTTGACGGCTGCTCGTCACGCGGCTTTTGTGGAAACGTCGTCTTATGAAGATTACACCGAAGTCATTTCATCTTGGAGCCACCGCTTGTATCCGATACCCAACACACGGTTTGAATACAAGGTGGTACCCCTTGATCTATCTACACCTATCGATATGCGGGCACCGGGCGGTGTAACCGCTATGCATGCCATCGAATGCACAATGGATCAGTTGGCATACAAATTAGGCATCGATCCGCTTGAATTAAGGCTGCGTAATTATGCAGAGGTCGATCCGTCAACCGGAAAACCCTTCACTAGCAAAGCGCTCAGGGAATGTTACCAACAGGCAGCAAGCAAGTTCGGCTGGAGCGAGCGTAACCCCGAGCCGGGCAGCATGAAACGTGGTAATAAACTGGTTGGCTATGGTATGGCAACGGGTGTGTGGGACGCTTATCAGTTTCCGTCGCGCGTGCAGGCTATGATAACAAAAGAAGGAAAATTGAAGATAAATAATGCGGTTACCGATATTGGAACCGGAACGTTTACGGTGATGACCCAGATTGCCGCAGATGAATTGGGATTGCCTATTGAAGACGTGATTTTCGGGTATGGAGACAGCAAAAAGCCTTTTTCCATGTTTCAAGGTGGTTCGTCAATGACCAGTTCTACCGGTGTGGCGATCGTTATGGCTGCGAAGGCCCTTAAGGAAAAACTGCTGAAAAAAGCAAAGGAGATGCCTGAGTCACCGCTGGTTGGCGTTGCTGAAAAAGATATAACCTTTAAAGATGGAAGTATCTCACTGCGGAACGATCCGTCTGTGCATGTCAGTTTCCGGGCGATTGTTGCGGCTAACAAGGGACAGGTTATCAAAACCACCAAAATGGGGAAGCCTCACTTGTTGAAGCTGCGAAAATATAGTAAAATGACGCATAGCGCATCCTTTGTAGAAGTGGAGGTAGACAAAGACTTAAAAACGATTGTAGTTACCCGTGCCGTTACCGCTGTAGCGGCCGGTAAAATTATCAATCCAAAAACGGCACGCAGCCAAATAAGTGGATCGATGGTATGGGGCATTAGTAAAGCACTTCACGAAGAGTCTGTTATCGACGAAAATCTCGGTAAATATGTTAACCCTAATCTGGCCGAATACCATATTCCCACCCATGCGGACATTCACCAATTGGAAGTTATATTTGCGGATGAAAAAGATGAGCTGATTAATGAGTTAGGCACGAAGGGAGTTGGCGAGATCGGCTTAGTCGCCATGCCCGCGGCGATTGCAAACGCAATATTCCATGCCACGGGCAAGCGCATCAATAGGCTGCCTATTCATTTTGATGAATTATTGGCATGAGCCGCATTTTTACGAGCCGCTATAAGGCTCTTTCGATGTACACCCGAATAGAGTCTTGTTGCAAGCGATGTTGGAACCATGTCGTAATACGTTCTTTGTTTGCAAACGTTTTTTTGATATCCCTACTTTGAAGTGTTAACGAATGATAGCGTTGCATTTTCAGCGAATCGTTGTAGAAAACTTGCTCTGCTGTAGCACATGCCTGCACTTCCGGAAATAAAGGCTTCAACTCCTTTAAAAGTTGCTGTCCTAAAAGGCTACGCTGCTGTATGCTATCTTGGCGCTTTAGATTGAGTGACAATTCGGAGCGCAATCGGTTTATTTCTGCTTGTTGCTGGGTTAGCTCAAGCAAATCATTATCCGCATCGGCAAAGGAAAAACCCTGTTGAATAGTGATTTGTGCATCCATCAACGCATAGTTCTTTAATTTTTCCTGTAACTTTTTCTTGGTGGGTTCGGGTATGAGCTTTCCGCCATAAGTTAAATGGATAATCTTCTGCAAAGGATCGATGTCCGACTTCAAGAGGTAATCTCCTTCGATGTACGTTTCGTTTTTTATAAAACGAGTCGCTTCTTGTTTAAACCTTTCTCGTTTGACAAGTACGTAGCCGAAGTATATACTCGGTATCATGGTTATTGTGACGATAATACTCACCCACATGTTCGCGCGTTGCTTAAGGCCTTCCTCGGTTTGATGCCAGATTGGATATTTCAGAAAGCGGACAGTTACTAAGGTTGCTGCCGCAATGAAGACTGTGTTTATAGTAAATAAGTAAAAGGCTCCAAAAAAGTATGACCAATTGGCGGTCGATAAGCCATAACCTGCTGTGCACAGTGGAGGCATCAAGGCCGTAGCGATCGCTGCCCCCGGAATCACATTGCCTTTTTGTTTACTGGAAAGGGCTACGATACCTGCTAAACCACCCACCATAGCAATAATAACATCATAGATATTTGGTTGTGTACGTGCAAGTAATTCAGAGTGGGCTTCACTCAGCGGGGTTAGCAAAAAGTACAAGGTGGAGGTGGCAAGACTGGCACCAACCGCGAAGCCGAAGTTTGCAAGGGCTTTTCGGAATAGCTTAAAGTCATAGGTAGCCAAGCTGTATCCCATTCCGAGAATAGGCCCCATCAGCGGAGAAATCAACATGGCACCGATAATTACGGCCGTTGAGTTGACATTCAGTCCCACACAGGCGATAACGATGGCAAAGATCAGAATCCAAAGATTCGTTCCCCTGAAGTAGATGCCTTTTTCTACGGTTTCATGGATTAAACCATATTCCTCGCGCTCCGACGATATATTAAATTTTTCAATCAGTTTATAAATGTCCATATAAAAGCTTCCTTTCTTTTTCGGAAGCGCTTCTAAAATAGTAATTATCTTTTATTTTAGGAGAGTGCCTACCGCTCTATGTATAATATCTTGAATAATTATTTTAAAGCGGGCTCGGCTACACCGAAAGATAGCCCTGTATGCCATCGCATACTGAAGGTTCAGTCGGGAAGAAATAACTTAGCCTATAAGGTATATGGACGGGCTTATGTAAACGGTAATATTATGGAAGGAAATAAGCAGGTAACTGAAGATAATTGGAACGGCGGCGTGCAGGAAGAAAATAAGGCCAATGCTGAACCGTATACAGAACATAAACTCAAAAATTATTGATACAACTTTTTATGTTATATTTTGTTTACCAAATCATGGCTATCAATAAAAGCAACAATTTAAGCCTTGAATAACTGGTTGCCGAAAAAAATACAATATGATTAAAACCCAACTAGCAGTTAATAAATTACTCTTACTTGTACTTGTCATCGCCATATTATATGTAGGGAAACCATTTCTTATTCCCATAGCTTTGGCAGGTGTGCTTGCTACTTTGTTTGTTGGTATAGCGAAAAGGCTGGAAGGCTGGGGACTAAATAGAGCCCTGTCCTCATTAATTGGTGTATTGTTGATTGTGCTTGCATTTGCAACAATAATAGCCTTATTAGTTTGGCGTTTAAGTGATTTTTCCGAAAACCTGACCGGTATGCAGGAGCGGGTGCTTGCCCTGTTCGAAAAATTAAAGGCTTGGATGGACCAGACTTTAGGTATTTCTTCGGATCAGCAAGCAGCGTTGGTGGATAAGGCTGAGCAGTCGATCGGAAGCGACGGAGGAAGCCGTACGATTTTGTCTTTTGCCGGCGGCACCATGAGTATTTTGGTAGACAGCTTGTTGGTACTGGTTTATACTTTTCTTTTTCTTCTTTATCGTTCTCGATTAAAGAACTTCATCCTTAAATTGGTAGATAATACCAAGAAGAATCAGACCGAAAAAATCATCAATAAATCCGCCGATGTTTCTAAGAATTACTTAGCCGGGCTTGCACTGATGATTGTCATGTTGTGGATCCTCTACGGCATCGGCTTTAGTGTTGTCGGTGTAAAAAATGCGCTGTTTTTTGCCATTCTTTGTGGAGTGCTTGAAATAGTCCCTTTTGTTGGCAATATAACGGGAACTTCCCTTACGGTATTAGCTACGGTTGCTCAAGGAGGCGGAAGCGATAAGATCATTGGCGTACTCGTTGTTTACCTGGTGGTTCAATTTGTGCAAACTTATATCCTCGAGCCTCTGGTAGTAGGTGATCAAGTGAATATTAATCCCTTATTTACAATCATCGCATTGGTTTTGGGCGAATTGATTTGGGGCATAGGGGGTATGGTATTGGCTATTCCGCTGCTTGGGATCATTAAGATCATTTGCGATAATGTTCCGGCCTTACAGCCCTTCGGATATTTGATAGGCACTGATCAGAAAAAGAAAAAGTCCTTTTTCAGATCTAAACAGGCGTCATAATATTATTCAAACAAATAGGCATGGGCGGCGTTATTAAATAAACAACAAAAAGAGGAGACAGGTTATGGACGATTTAAAATTAAAAGGTTCGTGGAACGAGCTGAAAGGAAAAGTGAAACAGAAATGGGGTGAATTAACGGATGACGATTTAACCTATGCAGAAGGACAGGAAGAAGAATTGATCGGTAAGCTTCAAAAGAAGACCGGCCAAACACGAGAAGAAGTTGTCAACTATTTAAATAGCCTTTAGACTAGTTCACATAGAAGAAGAGGCCTTATTCTTCGGAATAGGGCCTCTTTGTTTTTATTCGTAAATGTTTACCTCTTAATAATTGTCCAAATTGATAACACTATTTCCCGAACCGGATATAAACTCCCATTATTTCTCAAACTAACACGATAAATGCTATAATCAGTGGTAAAGATCTTATACCATGGCTATAGCTAGGCTTCTATATTTGGAGTGCTAACCCTTCGAAGGATAGTCGAAACAGCTGATCTTATTCATAAACCGAATAATGGCAAACATTAAGTTGGCATTTTATATCTGCGCTGTACTGGCAATGCAGCGAAGGGCCAGATTGCAAAAGTGACAGAAAAATATTCGGCGGATGAGAATCAGCTGACCAATTTTCTTTTTTGTGAAAAATACTGTAACATTACAAAATAATTTAACTAATACGATGGCAGCAGAAATCACAAAAATCTTTAAGAAGAAAAAGGCGGCAATTGCCGATCGCTGGATGAAAAACCAGCTCGCCGATGAGTTGTTAAGGGAGGACTTAATCAGCAATGAAGAGTTACGGGAAGAGTCGGACGAATTGGTTGAGGCGCTGATAAAAAGCATAAACGAGAAAAATCTAGGCAGTCCCGAATCTTCGGATTTCGACCATGTGATTGAGTTATTAGGCGGCATATCGTTGTCTAGAGCTAAACAAGGCTTTAGCCCGAGAGAAACGGGCCTCTATATTATGAGCCTGAAGGAAGCCTTGCTGCAAGTTTTGCAGGAGGAAATTAAAGATCCTGCTGAGTTATTAGCCGCAACATTGAATGTTAGCCGTTTGGTTGACAGCTTTTCCATCGTAACCTTCGAAACTTTTATAAAAGGCCGTGAGGAGGTAATTCTACGCCAGACAGACGAAATCAGCGAAATATCGACGCCGGTTATTCGTGTTTGGGATGGCATATTGGCCTTGCCGATTATTGGTACTTTAGACAGCGCGCGGACACAGGTGGTCATGGAAAACTTACTGACGGAGATCGTTGAGTCTGGCAGCAGCATAGCCATATTAGACATATCGGGCGTGCCCACAGTCGATTCGCTGGTTGCTCAGCATCTGCTCAAAACGGTCAGTGCGACCCGTTTGATGGGAGCGGAGTGCATCATCAGCGGGATCCGTCCCGAAATTGCGCAAACGATCGTTCATTTGGGTATCGACTTAACCGGCATTGTTACCAAGGCGTCCCTCGCCAGTGCCTTGGCATTTGCCTTTACATCATTAAAGCTAGAAGTAAAAAAAGTGGTCAGCAGGTAATTCCGTTGGTTTAAATTATAGGTGATGGATAGAATTCCAATATTGAAAATGGGCCAGTTTTTACTGGTCACAATTCAGGTAGATTTATACGATCGCTTAGCGCTGGAGTTAGAGGCCGACTTGGTAAAAATGGTAAGTAAAACCGGGGCAAAAGGGATATTGATTGACATCTCAGCCGTTAGTATCGTTGACTCCTTCATGGGTAGAATCATTGGTAATATAGGGGTGATGTCTAAGTTGTTAGATGCGGAAACGGTTGTGGTAGGCATGCAGCCCGCAGTGGCCATCACATTGGTTGAACTTGGTTTGCCCTTGCAGGGTGTCTACACGGCGCTAAATGTGGAAAGAGGCATGGATCTATTGAGATCAAAGGTTCAGTTGACAGAAGAAGATGAAACAGATCCTACAAATGATAACGAAGATTATCTCGCTGAATAAAGACAATATGTCTATTGGTAGGGAGCAGGATGTAGTGCCCTTTCGTAATCGGGTAAAGGAGTACGCCGTAAAAATTAAGATGAGTTTGGTGAATCAAACGAAGCTCATCACGGCGGCAAGCGAGCTTGTGCGGAACATGTTACGTTATGCTAACGGCGGTGATGTACTGATCGAGATCGTCTCTTTAGGTCGACAACACGGTGTAAGGCTCACATTTAATGATAAGGGGCCGGGGATAGCGGACATCAAGCTGGCCATGAAAGATGGCTATTCTACCGGTAAAAGTTTAGGACTGGGTTTGCCGGGCGCAAAGCGGCTCGTGAATGAATTTGAGATAAAAAGTGAATTAGGAGCTGGAACGAAGGTTACCATAACAAAATGGGCTAATGGTTGACGCTACGCATCAGCGCTTTTTTGCTGCAGACCGGAGTTATTTTTCCATCTTAAAGAAAGAGATACACAGCATGGTGGCTTCGGCGGGCTTTGATCCGAAGAAAATTGATAAAATTGATTTAATACTGGCCGAATTAACCTCCAATCTACACAAATATACAAAAGGTGGCGAAATTTTAGCAGGCATTATGGGCGATGCTGATCTTAGCTATGTCGAACTGATTTGCATCGATAATGGGCCGGGCATGAAGGATGCTAAATCGATGTTGGTGGACGGTGTATCAACCAAAAGTACCTTGGGGCATGGTTTGGGTAGCATATCGCGCTTATCAGACGAATTTGATTTGTTTTCCCAACCAAATTGGGGAACTATCGTGCTCAGCAGAGTATATAAACATACGGTGCGGAAAAAGGAAAAGGTTGCCGTAGATGTACGACCGCTCGTGATTGCCAAGCCGAGCGAGCTCACCAGTGGGGATGGCTTTTACAAAAAAATCATTGGAAACAACATCAAATTCATGTTAGCTGATGGTTTGGGGCATGGGCCAGACGCTAATTTAGCAATGAACGCTGCGGTGGAAGCGTTTAAGCGTTGTCCTTTCGATTCGCCAACGGAAATTATCCAGTTCATACATCCGGAAGTACGCAAAACACGGGGCCTGGTTGCGACAGTTGCGGTACTTGACACGAAAACAAAACATTTGAAAATTTCCGGTGTTGGTAATATCTCAACGAGATTACAAGGCGCTGTACTTTCAAAAACGCAGCTTCCGTATAATGGTATTATTGGACATAACATTCCGCGAACTATGAACGACCACATATTAGATATACGCTATTATAGCAAATTGATTCTATGCTCCGATGGCATCCGGTCACGATGGGAGATTAACAAATATCCGCAAATAATCCGGCATGATCCCTCCGTTTTGGCCGCAGCTATTTATAAAGACTATGCCCGACAAACCGATGACATGTCTGTTGTTGTTATCAATATGTAAAATGACTGAATTGGCCTATATTACCCTCGAAAATGAAATGGATCTGACGCTCGCTTATAAAAAGTCGATCCAAGTAGCCGAATTGATTAAATTGACGGTGGCTACGCAAACAGTTTTTGCTACGGCAGTGTCCGAGGTCAGCAGGGAAATTATGGATAAAGCTTTTGAAGGTGCCTGTACCATTGGCTTTACACAAGTGAAAGACCGCTATGCGCTCAGCGCGAAGCTGCGCTTTCGTATTGATGAAGACTTTCCAAAACATAATGAGGGTTTTGATTACGCGCGCAAGCTAGTGCCTTTAATGGAAGCGAGCTTCTCAGAACAAGAGGGTTTTGTTTTGCTACAGATGGCGATTCCAACATCCAGTAAGATGGACGAACAAAAGATGGTTCTTATTAAACGGCAGATTAGCCTTCAAGGGCCAATCAGTGCGTATGAGGAATTAAAATTGCGAAATGCCGCACTCAGTTCAACTAATCAGGAACAAGAGCTTGAACTCATACATGCGAAGTACTTAAGCGAGCAGAAGAGTGAGTTCCTATCAATAGCTAGTCATGAATTGAATACACCAATTACAATATTGAGAGCTTTATCACAAATTTCGCTGCGGCTGGTTGATCCCAATGAGATTAAATTGTACGGTCACTTGCAAAAGGTGGAAAAGCAGGCAGGAAAACTGGTGACGCTTACGCAGCAGTTGCTCGATGTTTCTAAAATAGAACACGGCCAATTTACGTACAATAAAGAGTGGGTGCCCTTCAAGGATTTTATGTTGTCGGTCATCGAGTCTTTTAAATTATTAGCCCCTGCCCATAAAATTTCGTATGAATTAGGTGCCGACTGTGAAATGCAAATCGATAAAAATCGCATTGAACAGGCGTTGGCTAATATTGTAGGTAATGCTATCAAATATTCCGAAAAGGGAACAACCATATCGATTAGGACAGCTGTTCAAGATGATGTCGTGCGGATTACGGTTGCAGATGAAGGTATCGGTATGTCGAATGAAACGCTAGCGAAGATCTTTGAAAAATTTTATCGCAGCGATATGGCTCATTCCCAATACAAAGGACTGGGTATCGGTCTTTTCGTGGCTTCGAAGATTATCAGTGATCATTTTGGATCCATAAATGTTAAAAGTGAAGAAGGAATGGGGTCATCATTCGCGATCGATTTTCCAAAATTGATACTCCGATAACCTATATATATTGAAATCTCCGTAACAAAATAGCTATACATCTTTTTTGATATTGTAATTGTCTATTGAAACGCAAATACGTTAACGCCGTCCTTTAAAAAAATCCCTCTTATGAGGGATTCATTTTTACGACCATAACCAAAGACTAAAAGGCAATTCTGTGATGTACTTACACTTCGCTGTCGCGTAAAGCTTTAATCTTATCGTGCGATAACTTTAAACTTGCTTTTTGTTTCTGAATAAGCGCAAGGGTGTCTGGCGCAAGTTCATTTTCTTCAATTGCCATCTTGTACGCTTTCTGTGCTGCATCTTCGCCTCCTTCGCAGCTTGCCAGTACCGACTTTCGATCGCTTCCCGTAAACATGGCTTTCACATCCATCCAAGCCCGATAGATTTTTCCACTGGCGGTGGTGCCTTCTTCAATTTCAGCACCGGTCTTTTGAACTTCTGATATCAGTTCCATGTTATAGTTCCGACTCTCCTGAATCATATCCCGAAAAAGAGCTGCCAGATCCGTATTCGCGTCATCCAATTCTTCGATGGCTCTTTCATAACCGGCGATCCGATCATTATTGATTTCGATTAGATCATTTAATACCTCTGCTTTAACTTTCGTGTTTTCCATTGTTTTTCTTTTTTTAAGTAAATGTATGGACGCCCATGTACTATATGGGTTCCCATAGAAGTCAACAGGTTTATTTTGAATTTGTTTTGTGTCGTCGCAAAACCGTGTAAATGACCACATCACAAAGGCGGCATGGTTTTGGTTCTTCTTTTATCGTACTAAAACAACCTTATGAAAGAAGAAACCTATCAATTAATCTATACGAGCCAAGCTACGTCTTTGTTGTCGGTCGATCAGCTCCGAAAAATAGATCAAAAAGCAACCTTTTATAACCCCATCCATGATATTACCGGAATCTTGTTGTATGCCGAAGGCTTATTTTCGTCCAAGCTACAGGGAAGATTTTTAGGCGTATTGGAAGGCTCTTTTGAAGCGCTTGAGAAGCTAGCACGGATTATTCAGAAAGACGGCCGCCATTTCAACCTTGTTGTACTGTATATGGGGCTACGCGAGCACCGAGATTATATCCGCTGGAGACTTGGTTATAGGAAGAAAGAAAATAAAAACGACATTATTAGTCTTGACGAATTTTTTGATATTGATTTGCTTTTCGCTGAAAATGACTTAGAGAAAGAACAATATCTGTCACAGTTTATATATTTTGAGAATTACGGCAATTCAATGAGCGGAGCCTAATGTAAACAAGTCCTGCTTATGGTTGTTAATTAATCATTCATAAACAGTATAAGATTACAGGATGATGGAAAACACAAAAAACAATCGACCGGAAAAGCAACACCGCCAGCCGGGTATAGAAGCAGAGATGAATCCCGCGCCTGAGTACATAAAAGATAGTTATAAGGCCGCAGGTAAATTGGAGGGAAAAGTCGCTTTGATTACGGGAGGTGACAGCGGTATTGGGCGGTCTGTTACCGTTCATTATGCCAAGGAAGGAGCAGATGTTGCCATTGTTTACCTGGATGAGGATGTAGACGCGGAGAGAACAAAGCAGTTAGTAGAGGAAGCCGGGCGAAAATGTCTATTAATAAAAGGCGACGTGAAAGACAGTGCATTCTGTAAAGATGCCGTAAAAAAGACCGTGGCGCATTTTGGCAAATTAAATGTGCTGGTAAATAATGCGGGCATGCAATTTCCACAAAAGGATGTGAAGAATATCACAGATGAGCAATTAGATATTACCTTCCGTACGAACATTTACGCGTACTTCTATTTTGCGGAAGCAGCATTGGAACACATGACCGCGGGCGATAGCATTATCAATACGACCTCGGTTACGGCTTATCGATCTTCCCCTGCCTTGATAGACTATTCATCTACGAAGGGTGCGATTACTACTTTTACGCGATCATTGGCTACGAATCTGAGTGAAAAGAATATTCGGGTAAATGGTGTAGCGCCAGGCCCGGTATGGACACCGCTGATTGTATCGACATTCGACGAGAAAAAGATTCAGGAGTTTGGTAGTGAAACAGCTATGAAACGTGCCGGGCAGCCTTCAGAACTCGGCCCCGCTTATGTGTTTTTAGCTTCGGACGATGCTTCTTTTATAACCGGACAGGTGATCCATGTGAATGGGGGAGAAGTGATCAATGGATAATTGGTAGCATAATTGCAATTTTTTTGTCTGCAATTGAATGGACAAATAAATTATGGCTATGACTACTGATTCCGTTGATGGATCGATATTTTATTTCGATGACGCTAAACTTGATTTCCTCGAAGAGACGATGTGTGTGTTGAACGGGAAGTGGAAGCTACGGATTATTGTTGCACTTTCAAAAGAAGTTTGCACGTTTAAAGATATTCAGGATGTGGTTGATGGCATATCGGCCCATTGCCTAGCGAAAGAACTCAGGCATCTGCAACTGCATGGCCTTGTGCAGAAAAAAATTAACATGAAGCTACGTCCCCTGCGCATCGAATACTATCTTACCAAATATGTCGAAACGCTTCAAGATGTATTTCAAACGCTGAGCGATTGGGGGCAAATGCACCGATTTAAGCGAAGCGGTGATACAGACTGCTACGAAGACTTGGGTAGAAGAAAACAGGAAAGTTTTTAACGATGCGCAACGAACGGAAAAAAATAGCGGCGGTAAAACTATTTTGGCAAATAGGTGTCATGTTTAGCAAATAGTACAGGTCGTACACAAAATATTACGGTTGATGGGGTGGAAGCGGACATCCGCCTATTATGTGTAAAAACGGGAGTGTCAAAAGGTGGTGAACACCTAGAAAACGCGTCATTGCGAGGGAGAATGACGAAACAATCTGCGGTTTTACATCGTTGTCATCGCCTACCAGGCCAGCAGGGCGGCAATGACAACGATGATGAACTTTATACACCTCCTTTTCTAATTATGATTACTTAGCGAAGTAATTCCGTAGGTTACCCTCATTTTCCGCATAATCCCATCGGATTTGATCTGCTTTTCCATCACCAGTGATGTCTGCATAATAGAAGTTGGTATTGGCGCTCTGCGAGGTGCCTCTTAGTGAATAAATAGGGCCGTCAAAAGTATTACCGGTAGTTGAATAGTAAGCTTTTATTTTGCCCAAATATAGATCCGGACGCCAGTAGATTTTATCGGCCCGGCCATCACCATTGATATCCGCAAAATAGAAGGTAGTGGATGCCGAAACGCTGGTGGCGCCTGAATTGCTGAAGGCGCTGGATGCTGTGAAGGTACCATCACCATCGGAGAGATACACCATGGTTTTTCCGGCGTTTAAGCTTGGATGCCATAGCATTTTATCGGCTTTGCCGTCACCGTTTACGTCAGCATAATAGAAAGTGGTACCGGCGGTGGTGCTGGCGCCTTCTGAACCGTTAACTACCATACCACTAAAGTTGCCGCCCGACGTGGCAAGGTATACCCTTGTTTTACCCGAATCGAAAGTCGAGTTCCAATAAATTTTATCGGCCTTGCCGTCACCATTCACATCGGCGAAATGAAATACTGTAGTCTTGCCTGCGCTCGTTCCTTCGGGATTATCCACGACGGTCGAACTGAAATTACCGCCCGTGGTCGCCAAATAGACGCGGGTGTGACCGGCATTTAAGTTTGGATCCCATAAAATCTGATCGGCCTTACCATCGCCGTTCACATCCGCATAATGATAACGGCTAGTGCTTAGGGAGGAAGTGCCGGCGGCATGCGCAATTGCCGAAGCGGCAAAAGTGCCATCTCCATTGGAAAGGAATACTTGTGGCCTACCGCTATCATAGGTGGGGTTCCAATAAATCTTGTCCTGTTTCCCATCGCCATTTACGTCGGCAAAATAAAAGTTGGTACCGGCACTGCTGCTTTTGCCATTGACATCGTTGTGCGGGCCGCCAAAGATGCAAGGGACATAAGTAGCTATGATGGGCCAATGATCGGAAGGCCAATAACCGTTATAGCTGGTGGTAATAACACGAGAAGAGGTGAAGGCCATGCTTCTGTCGCTCATAATCCAATCCAATTTGGAACTGCCTGTAGCATCCCAGCCGTGAAAGGTATAGTCGCCTGAGCTATCTCCCAAGGCATCTACCACGTCCAATTCATTTTTGAGATTTAAAATTTCGGTGGTACCAGGCTTTGCATTAAAATCACCAAACACAATCACCGGCAGGTTGTCCGTATTCTCTTGCTTTACCAAGGCCGCCAGCGCTTTCGCATTCTCAATTCGTATAGCTTGCGAATCATATTGCCAATGACTGTTACTGATAAAGTATCGGTTGGAGGTGATTTTATCTTGTAATACCACCCAGGTAGCGGTATTGATGATAGGTGAGGCACCTAATCGTGAGGTGCCGCTTCGTTGAAGACTAAAACGTACATTTTTAAAAAAAATGGCTTTGGGTGTGCCGGTGATCCTTGTGTCGTAATATTCGCCATAACCCAGATCAGCCATTTGGACTCTAAACCACGTTTCGAAGGAGTCGTCAGAAAATTCCTGTACGCCAAACACGTCGGGGGCACTGTCTACAATAATCTGACGGATACTTCCCTTTCGCTCATCAATGCTTTGCGGATCGCTGTCATCATGATGCCTGACATTAAAGGATAAGACTTTAAAAGGGTTTCCACTGGCGAGCAAGGCAAGATTAGGCGCCGCTTGTAAGGAGGCTGCTTTAGCTGAATCATTAGGGGCGTTCATTTCTACCTGTTTGCAGGCTGCTAAACATAACACGCTTGCAACGACTAAGACTGTTTTTTTCATCCTATAAATATTTAAGTTTTGGTAAGCTTATTTGTACGTTGATGTAAACTGCCGCCGCTGCCTCTATCTGAAAATCTATACCGATCTCGTCAACAATAAACAAGCATAAATGAATAATATTAAAGAGACAAGATAGGTGTTTTTAAGAAAATGAAATATTATTTAATTAATAAATAAATGTTAGGAAATGATGTACAACTTGTATAAGGGGACGTCGCTACATAATCTTCTGAGCCAAATCATTAGGTAGGCGACGTGATGCTCATTTAAAAAGGAAAACATGATAAAAGTCATTTTTTTTAAAATAAAATAGCGTAATTTTGTCCAACTATCTTATTGAAATGCAGTTATGCCCCTAAGTTTAGAATCCCTTGGAAAACTGCTCAAGGCAGAAATCCATACAATAGGCGATATTAGCCTTATTCCTTTGAATGAACATTATATCTTGACAGAAAATCCGATTAATAAAGAGGTAGAATTGGATAACTTGGAAACCTATGAATCTATTTCACTTTCGACGTATGATATTACCGATATCCTGGATTTTAAATCGATCCATCTACTCAAGAATTATTACCAATAATAGGCTTAATAGAAGCCTGCAATAAATACCAGATTTATTTGCTTGTGATCATTGAGAATATTTCCCACAATTTCGCATTTAATCATGCCGGCCCGATAATAGTGGCTATTATACTTGATGAACCGAAATAATTTCAGTTACTTTATTCATCAATTATAAAGCTAGGAAAGCGAATCAAACCTGGTTCGATCAACTATAATTCGGTAGCCTATGAAAGCAACCATTGGCATTGTGGAGGATCACACGTTAGTGTTAAAGTCCTTGGAAATTATTATTAGCTCTTTCTCTTGTTTTGAGGTGACTTTACTGGCGGATAGCGGTTTCTCTCTATTTGAACAGTTAGACAAAGGGGAATCGGTACCGGATATTTTGTTAATAGACGTGCTCATGCCTGAAATGAACGGAGATGAGGTGGCAGCACGCGTCAAAAAAAAATATGCAAACGTTAAATTGGTTGCGATTTCCGGGCTCGACGATTCGGTCAGTGTTATGAAAATGATCCGAGCCGGTTGTTGTGCGTATTTGCAAAAAAATATAGAATTAGAAGAATTGGAAGGTGCACTTCAGGAGATATGGATGAAGGGTTATTACAACAATTACCTGACGAACATGGGGTTTCAGGCTTCCAATACAGATTGGATGGACTTAAGAGACCGAGAATTGGAGTTTCTTCGTTTAGCTTGTTCCGACTTAAATTACCATGAAATAGCTGATTGCATGTGCCTTTCCATTAAAACAATCGACGGTTATCGGGCTTGCTTGTTTGCGAAATTTGGTGTGAAAAGTAGAGTGGGTTTAGTGTTGGAAGCATTAAAACATAATCTAATCTCTTTAACATCGCAAGCCTATTTGAAACGTAAGTATTAGTTTACTTGCTCCACCCTCCGCGTAATCAAAGGTGGTAAATAATAAAAAGAACAAGGCTGTCTTAAAAGCGAGACTGCCTTGCTCCATGACTAACTTTTAGTCGGTTTCAAAGCCATATTTCTTGTAGATCGCTTTTGCTTCATCGGAGGCTAAATAGTCGATAAAGTCGGCAGCCGCCCGAGGATGGGGTGCTTGCTTTAACTTACCGGCCATGTAAGTCGCGCGTATGTTCTGTTCATCCGCTATCGGAATCAATTCAACCGGGTGGCCGATCATTTTCTGATAATAAGCTTCGGAGTACCACACGGGGGCCACATCGCTTTGTCCGTATAATATACGCAGTGGACTTTCACGATGATGGATGCGTGTTAAATAAGTACGGTTGTTTTTTACTTTTGTCTGCATGATGGTTTCATACAAAGTTTCACCTCCGGCTTTTTTATAAGCGGCTTCAATCTGACGCCCGATTCCCTCCCAAGCCGGGTTCGGCATGCTGACCCGAATATCTTTTTTTCCTAGATCTTTTAAGGCCTTAATTTTTTTCGGATTTTTCTTTGGAACCATTAAGGCTAATTTATTGTACGCATAGACTTCCGTACGATCAAAATAGCTTGCCATCTCTGTTATCCGATTTTTTCCTGCGGTATAGACATCGGGTTGATGGGTAATCCGTAGATTGCCCATAGTCAGCGATCCGCCTTCTATTTGCTTTGCCAATATACCGGGCGGAAGTGTTTCAGCAAAGATGCGCTGGTACTCGGGATGCTTCTCCTTAAATCCACTAAGTAGCTCATCGATGCACATAAATTGATTACCCGCGAAGAATACAACGAGTTGCGGATTTTCCACATCACCATATAAATCAGGTGCATTGTTTATACCAGGCACGGTAAATTGGACACTCGATTCCGGTGGCGTATTCCAAGGCGGGTCATAATGGTGCCCTTGTTGTGCCTTAGCCAAGTGAAGGGTGAGTATACTTGCCATAAAAAAGAATGTTGTCTTCATGTTTTGATTTGTTATTGTGTTTGTTCTCTTGATCATTGTCTTGTTTCCTGTGTGTTCTGATTGGTAAGCGATCAAGGCTTAATAATCGTCCAGCCCTGGGCTGAGCGAATAACCAACTCGCCATTTCCACTGGGTACATAGGCAATAAAGTCATACAACTCTTCTTTTTTCAGTTTTCTTTCCTTTAAAGAATTTAAACATTGGGCTACAATTACGCCTTGATCGATTAAGCTTTTTAATGCGGCTTCATATTTGCCATTTTTTAGGTACGCTTCCGTACCTCCCGAGAAAGCAATCAGCTCTATTTCGATTTTTCCTTTTAGTCGCGGATCTTGCAGTACATTGTTGATGTTCCGTATGGCCTTTTCGATGGTAGCCGGAGCGTTACTATCCAGTTGATAGATGGCGCGATACCGAGGTTGGATCGCCTCGGCACCTTGATAAGCCCTGTTACGGATAATGGCTTGGCTATCTTGGGCATAAACAAAAGATGCTAGACTTAAAAATAAAGCAGTAGCGAGAATAAATGGTTTCAATGATTTCATGATCGATATGGTATTAATGTTAAAAATTAAAAGGTCCTAATTTATGTTGTGTTATGGTAATCCGATCTATATAAGGCGGATAAGGGCAATCCTTTGGCTTTTTGGTCAGATCGGGATAGTCCAATTCTTTATTTGCTTTTTGCGGTCTGCTAAAGGAATTGATATAAGCAGCTACGTCATAGGCCTCTT
The DNA here is from genome assembly GCF_008245145.1 of Olivibacter sp. LS-1. Taxonomy (GTDB): domain Bacteria; phylum Bacteroidota; class Bacteroidia; order Sphingobacteriales; family Sphingobacteriaceae; genus Olivibacter; species Olivibacter oleidegradans. Next base: position 1,946,909 of record NZ_CP041643.1, read on the forward strand.
CATCCGTTAAAATCGGGTCTTCGGCAGTTGCGCCCAAGGGCATATTCCCTTTGATGAATCGAGCCGCTGTCAGTAAACGGGCCATGCCTGCTCCGTCATTGAAAGAATCGTTGCCCCAAAGCGGAGGGTATAGATAACCTTTTCCGTCGCCACTTTTACCTCGACGGCTACCCTGTCCATTTTCGCCATGACAAGTTATACAATATCTTTTGAATACAGCGGCTCCTTTTATCCTATCAGCTGCTCGATTGGGTTTGTTTAGTTGAACGAATCCTTGCCCCTCGATACGCTTACCGATTGCGACATCTCGGCTGAGATGCTTTATGTAGCTGATCATAGCGCGCATCTCTTTACTATCAACCGGAATAGCTTTTCCATTCATGCTTCGTTCAAAGCAACCATTGATACGCTCTTCTAAAGATTCAACTTTATTTTCGCGTCCGATGTAAATAGGGAAGACTCCGGATAAACCAATATAGGGTGCAGCGTAAGCTTTGGTGCCTCCATTTAGATGGCAACTGGAGCAGGCTAGATTGTTACCGGTAACCATTCCTTCCTTTACTTCCGGACCTAGATATTTATAGGTTTCCGTGATTAATCGATGGCCGTAAGCAGCTAGTTCACCTTCTTTACTATTGTCGAAAGGTCTGATTACGGCCTCACTTACGTAGGATAGATAGTCGCCTGCTGTCGTTTTTTCCGCATTAGGGCCGACTACGGGAACCTGTACGGTCCTGCCATGGAGGATATAAATACACGACCCGATTAATAGCAAGATAAGGCACGTAAGGATTTTCGTGTACTTTGTCAAGCGATAAACTTCCTGCCGGGCCGTCTCATCATCTGTAAAAGTTTCTTTTATCTTTTCCATGGTGGCAAATCTAGGTGCTATCTGTATCAGATTTAAACGAGCTTTTTTTATAGGGTATAACCGGAAGTTATGGAGGTTTTGGTTGAATTGTTAAGTAGTTGAGTCGTTGAATAGTTAAGTGGTTAAGTCGTTGAGTAGTTAATTTAGCTAATGTGATGATGTGACAATTAGCCAATGTGATGATGAGCATGCTAGTGGCTGAAAGCTGATTTCTGATACCTAAAAGCTAATGCCTAAAGCCTATTGCCTATGGCTTATAGCTTGATTAGCCAATGTGATGATGAACAGGCTAGTGGCTGAAAGCTAAAAGCTAATGCCTAAAGCCTATTGCCTAAGGCTTATAGCCTAAAAGGAAAATACGTATTTTTGAAAGTAAGTGAATAGTATCTGAAATGAAAGCACTAATTATTATCGATATACAACTCGATTTTTTGCCGGGAGGCGCTCTTGCGGTGGAACGAGGGGACGAAGTTATTCCGATTATCAATGAATTGCAATCGTCTTACAAGTTAGTAGTAGCTACGCAGGATTGGCATCCGGCAAATCATAAAAGTTTTTTTACTGAACATCTGGGAAAGCAGGTTTTTGAGCGAATTCAATGGAATGGCTTGGAGCAAGTGCTTTGGCCGGTACACTGTGTACAGGGAACAGAGGGAGCGGCCTTAGCACCGAAACTGTCAACGAATGCGGTCGAAGCTATTTTTAGAAAGGGCATGGATCAACATATTGATAGCTACAGCGGCTTTTTTGATAATGGAAGGAAGAAATCGACAGGTATGGCGGACTTTTTAAAGGGAAGAGGTGTAACAGAAGTAGCAGTTTGTGGTCTTGCAGCCGATTATTGCGTCTATTATACAGCCAATGATGCCCTTGACCTGGGATTTAAAGCCGGTATTATTGAACACGCCTCCCGTGCCATTGATCCGGAACGATATCAACGGCTGAAGCTCGATTTCCAAGAAAAAGGAGGACAGATTTTATAAGTATTACAAATAGAATGCTTTGTCGTGCCTCCTCGCAGAAACGCTCCTATCCACGTCCTTGCCTGCCTACCGCAGGCAGGCGACATGAAGAAGTGGAGTCTGGAAAGAAGTGAAGCAATCTAGGTATTATAAGCAGGCGTCATTTCCGATAATCATATTAAAAATATCCCACGTTCATTTGAAAACCACGCAAGCGTTTCTATTTTTGTTTACTATACTCATAGCCTATGCTAAAAATTAGCGAACTCTTTATTTATCCGATCAAATCGTTGGGTGGTATTGCGCTTTCGGAGGCCGAAGTCACCGATAGAGGCTTTAAATACGATCGGCGATGGATGTTGATCGATGAAAACAATCAATTTCTTACGCAACGCGTCCACCCGCAAATGGCTTTGTTTAAGCTTGAGATGGGGGGTGATGGCTTGTCGGTAACGCATCCTGAACGGGGGAAAATGCATATACCTTTTGAGCCGGTTGAAGCTCAATTAAGCGAAGTTGTCATCTGGGAAGATACTTGTCAAGCGGTTTCCGTGAGCCGTGAGGTGGATGCCTGGTTTAGTGATGCCCTGGGCTTGACCTGCCGATTGGTGTATATGCCTGACAGTACCACGCGCGAAGTGGATCAACGCTACGCGCCTAAAGGCATGATTACTTCTTTTTCGGATGCTTACCCTTTTTTGATAATAGGACAAGCATCGTTGGATGACTTAAACGCCCGGCTGGAGATCGCTCTTCCCATGAATCGCTTTAGGCCTAATATCGTATTTACAGGGGGCGCTGCCTTTGAAGAGGATCGCATGAACCATATACGAATTGGTGGCACGATCGATTTTTACGGCGTTAAGCTTTGTGCGCGGTGTGTGATGACTACAATTGATCAACAAAGTGCAAAAAAGGCGAAAGAACCGTTAAAAACATTGGCCTCGTACCGTTCAAGGGAAAAGAAAATTCTATTCGGACAGAATCTTATACATCAAGGTAGTGGTTTTGTTAAGGTTGGCGACCCTTTGGAAGTGCTGAGTACCCACACGGAGGAACGTTTTATAGTGGGAGGTAGTTGAGTAGTTGGGGCTTTAAATGGTTGAGTTGTTAAATAGTTAAGTCGTTAAATAGTTGAGTAGTTAAATGGTTGGCTTGTTAAATAGTTGGGTGGTTGAATGGTTCATTCGTTGAGCAGACTTATCATAGGAATGGCTGACAGTTACGATAGCAATAGCAGGAGGACGTTACGCGTAGGGCAAACTATTCACTATTAACAATTCCCTTATTCACTGTTTATAGCTTATAGCCTATAGCGTAAAGCTTTTAGCTTTTTTAAAAAAAAATCCAAACAAAAAAGAGACCACTATGTTATCTATATAGATTTTTTTAAAGGGGTGGCTTTTAATAAGTCTGAGAATAAACCCATTGAACCTGATTTGGGTAATGCCAACGAAGGAATTAAAAAAGTCAAGGCGGCCTAGGTAGAAACTTGGGCCGTCTTTTTTAGTGCAAAAGGCTTGTATATGCATAAGGGAAGCTATTATATGGTTAACGGCATTACGTTTTATCGTTTAATAGCCGCTCCTTTTCTCCTGTTTCTTATTTTTTCTGAACAGCTTAACTGGTTCAAATGGTTACTAGCCTTCAGCTTTTTTACCGATGCCATCGACGGGTTTTTGGCTAGAAAGTACAAGGTTGTGAGTGTTATGGGCGCCAAGATGGACTCCATTGCGGACGATTTAACCATATTGGTGGCCGTTATTGGGCTATTTGTCTATCACAAGGATTTCCTATACAGGGAGTATAGTTGGATACTCGTATTGCTTATTCTCTTTCTCATTCAAGTTGGCTCAGCGTTGATTCGTTACGGAAAATTTACCAGCTTTCATACCTACCTCGCTAAAGTGGCCGCCGTTGCCCAAGCACTTTTCTTAATACCGTCATTTTTTCTTACCACGCCTTCTTTACCCTTATTTTATATCGCGATCGCCTTGACGACTTTAGATCTACTCGAAGAAACCATCATGGTGTGGCTGTTGCCCAAGTGGAAAGCCGACGTCAAGGGGATAAAGGAAGCGCTGCGAGTGCGACGGAAGCAAAATCCAAGCTAGGCCTGTTGAATGGGTAGACTGAACCAAAACGTGGAACCTTCGCCTGGTGAACTGACTGCGCCGATTTGACCCTGATGACGCTTAATGATGTCCGACGAAATGAACAGGCCTAAACCCAGTCCTGAAAATTGTGACGACGATTCCTCTACGCGGAAAAAGCGGTCAAATACCAGATCGAGCTTTTCCTGTGGTATGCCGATGCCGTAATCTTTTACCGAAATCTTCACTTCGGACTCGTTCCGTTCTGTAAATAAGTCAACCTTGTCCGCTTTGGGCGAATACTTGATGGCATTGGTCAAAAAATTAATCAATACCTGCTCAATGCGGTTTTTATCGGCATATACATCGACATCTATATTGCCGTGTATTTGAATCGTATGGCCCCCCATATTTTTTACCTCGTACACACAATCTTGTATCAATTCATTGATGTTAAACGTTGATTTCTGTAAGATAATCTTTCCTGCCTGAATCTTCGTTACGTCCAGCAGATTTTCGATTAAGAAAGTAATCTTGTCGACCTGCTGATTAGCTTTCGCTACAAATGTTTTAAGCATACCATTGGGCCCGCCTTTTTCCGCTAGTCGATCGATAAGCTGCAAGCTGGCTTTCATGCTTGTAATAGGCGTTTTTAATTCGTGGCTGGCAATGCTCATAAACTCATCCTTCTTGGTAGCTAATTCCCTGGTAGCTAACTCGGCTTCTTTTAATGTACTTACATCCATTAATGAGCTGATTACTCGAAAAGGCATACCGGACTCATTATTCAGGATAAAACTTCTATCGAACACGTGGCAGTAAGAGCCATCCCCTTTGTGAAAACGATATTCGCCGCTCCATTGTTCGGCACCTTGGTTAATCGCTTTAAGCAAATCTTTTCGTACAGCTTTCACATCCTCGGGATGGATTTTGCTGAACCATTGATTGATTTCCTTTAAATTCTCTTCCGACTTATAGGCGAAGATGGAATAGAAATTATCGCTGTACCATACCGTATTATTAACAAGATCCCAATCGCGTATGCAGTCGTTGGTGGCACGAGCTACCAACCGAAAACGTTCTTCGCTGAGGGCCAATTCCGCTGTTCTTTTCGCTACCTCGTCTTCCAAGCCACTATTCAGATTCTTTAACTGTTCGCGGGTAACAACCAGTTCATTATAGTTTTTGCGCAGTCTGTCTGTCGTCTCTCGTTGCAGGGTAATATCATTAAAAGTGAGCGCCAGGCCGTCTCTCATTTTAACCATACTTATCTCAAACCACTGTTCGCGGTTGTCGATCTGTAAATTACAGGCAATCTTACGAGCAGTTCCGGAAGAATAGGTGTCAAGTAGTTTTTTGGTGACCCGCTGGCCGAGGCGTTTGCTTAAATGCCCGAAAAAGGACGGATGTTCTTTATGAATAGCTAGTTTATCTAACAGATTGATTCCTGCTTCATTCTGGGTGAGCAAGGCAAATTGTTGATCGGGGCTTGAAGCGTCTTTATTGACCGCTAGCACAAATATGGCTTCTAAGCTGGCATCAAATACGGCTTTGATGATGCTGTTCAGGTTTTCCAAAGCGGAAATATCAATGAAGCTTAATACAAGGCCATCAATCTCTTTGTCGCGCCGAACAAAAGGATAAATACGCATAAGGTAGATGCGGCTATCCTGTAATTGCACCTCTTTTTCGTAAAAGCCTTTGTCGCTTTGCGCTTTCTTAATATCTTCCAACAGGTTATCATTGGCAAGATTATTGGAAATATGGCCGATGGGCCGTCCGATGTCACCTTCTATTAAATTAATCAGGCGCATGGCTTGCGGGTTAAACTTCCGGATTTTTAAATCCTTGTCCAGAAATACCTGACCGACCTCCGTGCTTTTGAAGTAATTGTCAAGGTCATCATTCAACTCGATGAGCTCCTTAATCTTCAGCTGGTGCTCCGTGTTTAATGTATGCAACTCCTCATTGAGCGACTGCAACTCTTCGTTGGAACTTTGTAACTCTTCGTTACTGGATAATAATTCTTCATTGGAGCTCTGGAGTTCTTCATTGGTTGTCTCCAATCCTTCTATCGCCAATTGCAAATTATTACGTGTTTCGCTCAATTGCTCTTCCAGCTCTTGAATGTAGCGCTTTTCATCCGGGGAATCGCTGCGCGGCGTAAACGTCGATAGGGGTTCATGTTCCCGCAGCGGGATGGTTGCATCAATAAAGACCAGCATGGATAAATGCTCGTGTGGAGGTGCCGCTGGGTGTATGTGAATATTTACATGATTGATCTGGTCATTCTTATGGAAGCTTAAGCCGGTTAACGATACTTTTATTCCTTCTTGTCTCGATTCACGTATGGCATTGCTCAATGGTAGTTTTACCTCCTCGGGAACCATACTGAGGATATTCAAATTCAGCTTTTTTTTGGGAAGGCTCAAATAATTGTGGTAGTTGCCGAGGGTTTCTTTGACCTCATTGTAGCCGTCTATATAGATAACGGTATAACCGAGTTCGTCCAACATGAGTTGTTGAAAATCACGACGAAGGCTTTCACTGACACTCAGTGATTCAGTGGCTTTCCTGGGAACATACGAAGTGCTGACGGTACCAAGTGCATTGCCATATTCACCCAAGTACTTTTTCAGTTGATGTGGTGATCTTTTGAAAATTTTCCATTTGCCCGATATTTGCTCAAACCCATTTTCAAGAGCCCCGGTGGTTTCACTGGGTCCTAAAAATAAGGCACCGCCCGGTTTCAGGGCAAAATGAAAGATCGACAATATTTTCTCTTGCAATACCTTGTTCATGTAGATCAGCATATTGCGACAACTGATCAGATCGTTCTTTATAAAAGCCGGATCTTTGATGACATTATGGTGAGCGAAAACAACTTGCTTTCGAATACGTGGTATAACGGTATAGTGATTATCCTCTAGCGTGAAATAGCGTTTCAATATCGAAGAGGGTACATCTTTTTCAATGGATAAGGGATATCGATTTCTGCTGGCAAGTCGAATGTTACTTTCATCGACATCGGTGGCAAAAATCTTTACCGGAAGCCGAGTTGCCGTCTGCTGAAGGTATTGATCCAGCGATATGGCCAATGAATAGGCTTCCTCGCCGGTACTACAGGCACAAACCCATATCTTAAAGGTCTCCCCGGTTGCTTTTTGCTTGACCAGCGATGGGTAAACTTGTTCTTCTAGGTAACGGAACGCTTCGGGGTCCCGAAAAAAACGCGTCACATTGATTAATAAATCATTTGCTAAACTATGCACCTCGTCCGCATTTCCTTCCAGGAATTCGATGTATTTTTGAACGCTTTTTATTTGCTGCAGCCGTATGCGCCGCGAAATACGGCGGATAATCGTCGGCGTTTTATAATAATTGAAGTCGCGATCACTGTTTTCATGCACCAGCGCTAAAATACGATCCACCTGTTGATCGTTCAGCTCACCGCTCAGCGCTTCATCTTCCCCATTCATGAGCTGTATATAATCCAGCATCTGCTGAGGCATTTCCTTAGGAGACAATATCGCATCCGCATAGCCACTCATAATGGCCATATTAGGCATGCCGTCAAATTTAGCTGTATTCGGCTCTTGTACGAGCACATAGCCTTTGTTCTTTTTTATAGCCTGAATACCTTTGGTACCATCACTTCCCGTACCGGAGAGGATGACGGCAATGGCCCTTTCCTGTTGGTCATTTGCCAGCGAGTCCAAAAAAATATCAATGGCGTTGTTGGGAACATTGTTGACCACTTTTTCGGCTAAGCATAAGGTCCCATTATGAATGGTCATGCTCATCCGATTAGGGATGACATAAATAGCCGCTCGCTCCACCGCCATATTGTCTTTGGCTTCCAGCACTTTCATTTGGGTATGCTTGGAAACCAATTCCACTAAAAGACTCTTATAATCGGGCGATAAATGTTGTATAATGATAAAAGATAATTGTGAAAAATCCTGTACGGCATCGAAAAAGCTATTGATAGCTTCTAAGCCACCGGCAGAGGCTCCAATGGCTACTATATAATGGGCCGTTTCTCTTATATCCTTTTTTTCGGTCATAGAAAGATGATACTGCAATAATAATAATTATTCCTGCGCATTTTTACTTAAATACTCAAATACGTAGAGTCGGATGGCGTGAGCTGCCTCTTTTTCTTCCTCTTTCCAAGGGATGGATGAGTTCTTCACCTCTTGTTTCCAAATCCGGAAGGAATTACGTGGATGATAAGTGCCGGCATCCTGCTCGAAATTCACGGCTTCGTTTGGATTTCCTCCCCAGTCAATGGTATAAGGGTGTTCAGATCTAAAACACAACAGATAATTTCCCTTGTGTTTGTCTATTTCGATGGCCAATAAACCGCTGGCCATATTCGAGTACGCTTGCGCTTCTTCAAATTCATTTGTCATACTATTACTAACAAAAACCGGTTCTAATTGCTTTTCCTGTAACCAAAAGACAAGGTTTTGTAATTGCTCTTCGGTTGGAACAGCGCCGGTGCTATAGTATTTATTGTCGTATATTAATACGGCCCCTTGCGCACTAAATAGTTTCAATAAATGATATTCGTTATCAAAAAGTGCTTTTTCAAGGGAAACTTCGCGGTATAGATTGCGAAGGATAGCATTTTTATGAGTTGAGATGGTGCTGTTGAAAGCAAAGGTCTCGGCATTTAACAGATTGGCAAGTTGTTTCGAAACAAAATCAGCCAGTAGCTCAAACTGACAGCAGGTTTCGAAATTCGGGTAGCGCGGTGTATTATGATGAAAGGAGATCAGCCCCCAAAGTGTATCATTTACGAGAAGCCGCACAGACATGCTGGCATCTACTTCCATATTATGCAGGTATTCCAAATGCACCGGTGCAACACTCCGTAGATGGCAATCAGACAAATCAACAAACGACATACTGAGTGGGTTGATAATCGGGTAAAGCTTTACCGGTTCATAATGGGAGGTCGGTATCAAGCGATAGGGGCTTTTTTTATAGAGTTCTCTTGCGCTCTTCGGAATATCGGAAGCCGGGAATTGTTGGCCTAAATAGCTCACCTTCCCGCTATGGTTTGCCTCCGCAACGACTTTTCCATTCCAATTTTCATCGAACTGATAAATCATCACGCGATCAAAACCTGAAAGTAGCTGGAATTGATGGGCCGTAGCTGATAAAAGTGTGGGCAGGTCATGCTTTTGTTCTAGCTCTGCAAAATTATACCGAAGCGCTTGATAAATTTCCAAAAAACTTTTTTCTTCGCTTGTGGGGCTTAATTCTACTAATAGATAAGGCCCTTTCATATGGATTAGCGCTAAAAATAAGCTGTCGGCCAAACGTAGACGAAACGGAATCTTTTGACTGCTGAAGTGGTTGCCGGTAAGCCTTTCAGTATGCAGCGGTTCGTCCAGCCAATCATTGATAGTGGTTCCGATAATGGCATCTAGGGGCTGATTGAATAGCGCTGCTATGTTTTCGCTTACTTGTACGATCTCCAAATGTTCCGGATCTAAAACTAAGAGATACCCATGAGGCTGAATTAAATTAACATTATGTAGGGGTATTTTTCCGCAAAATTCAGCATCATAGTTTCTGATCGTCATGTTATCGTTCTCCTGTAATTTGTAGCGCTTTTTCGTAAAAGTACTATTTAATAAATTAATTGTTGTCTCTTCCGGTTTACAAAGTACCCTTAAGGGACTAAATCGGACTTAATCATCTTAATAAAACGAAGAAGCAAAACTTTTGTTTCATCCTGTTAGGATATTTTTTTTCTTTAGACGAAACGATTTGATTGCCTATCTGCCGTTTCAATTTCGTGTAGACCGTGGTTGACGCCAAACAATAACCGGGACATTGGGTTATCTTAAAAAAGAGCTGCGATTATGGCATTGAAGGAACCGATCTTGAAGCTGCTGCGTAAAAAGTATGATCCATTATCTTTGGTGGAATTAACTTTTCAGCGTTACGATCTGATGTTTAAAACCGATGAAGAGGGGAGGCCTATTTTGCTTTTTATGGGCAAGAAGGATGCGAATGGGAATATACGGGGTGAACGATACGCTAGAAGACTTAAGTTTGACAAGGAAGGACGTCTCATTAAAGACCACTGGGATCAGAAAGGGAAAGCCACGCCTTGAGTGAAACAAGGGGCCTGGTTGCCCATTTTAGCCCCTTGTTGTTCGTTAAGCTCTTAATTTAAGATCGGAAATAAAGGAGAGGTGATTGAGATAGTCAACGATATCCTCTCTACTTTTTCCTGTTTTCTGCTCTAAACGATGAACCAGCTCGATCTCTTTACCTTCTTCATAGTATAGGTCATCTTCCGTGAGCTCACTCCATTTCGTTCTTATCTGATTTTTAATCTGTCGCCATGATCTTTTTAATTTCCATTCACTCATATGCATTTCATGTTAGGTAAACGTATAGACGTAAATTTCACTTACTTTGTTTGCAAGCTAAGAATTATTTATTTCTTTTTAGTGACGTATACTGTGATTATTTCAATAATTTACACAGGGAAGCGGTGTTTGCGTGGTATGAAACTGGTTGGTATACAGTTTTTTCACAATTGGGTCTCAATTTTTTCTTTTTAACTAACGAACTTATTACTTTTGTCTCAGTAGAATCAACCTAAATTAATCTCATGACAAAAAATCCGCTGTTAGATGAGCAAACAATCGCCTTTCTGAAAGAGTTCGCTGAAAGTATTCGTGCCGAAATTGACGCCATACAATGTACCATTGATATCGTGCAGAAACGAAAGCAAATTTCTGTTTTTCATGAACCCAAAATGACGGATGCTGCAACAGAAGAGGCGGTTTCTTCCCCAGCGAAATGGAGGAGAGGTGTTCTGGTGCCTGTTGAAAAATTCGACCCTTTCGGTAAATTGGATAGAAAAATTGCCTATGCGCTCACACGTTTAGGAACGGGCGACCGCGATGCCATTTTAAACGAAATCCATCAGGCGCAACCGGACCGGGATAAATACAAACTGGAGAACGCTTTGGCGGTGCGGATGAATTACCTCTTGAAGAACGGTTTTGTGGATGCGCAAAAAATCGGAAGAAAGTATCAATACCAATTGCTCAAGACGGACTGAAAGAAATAGCTGTATGCAAAAAGCTAATATGCTACAATAGCTTGCATACATACTACAATAGCACTATTGTTCTCGCTGATAAATTTGTCAGTATAAATCTAATCTGTTTGACTAGTAGATAATCAATAGGTGTAAAACGGCAAAGAACCTTTTTACGCATAGCTTACTGATTATCAATCTAGCAGATTGGATTGATTCAATAGGCTATGGAAAGAATTATTGCGAAATACTATATTGAAACTCCCTTTGATCCGGAAAAAGCGGCTTTGATCTTGGCGGGCGAACAATCGTCGGGTACCTTCGTGTCGGTTCCGGGTGAAACGGAAGATCTAAAGCGACGCTTTGCTGCGCGTGTGGAAAGCGTTCACCTGCTGGGATCGGTTTCACAGCCGGCCATTCCGAGCCCGAAGTTCACATCCGAACGGTATCAACGAGCTTATATCGAAATCTCCTGGTCGATAGAAAATTTTGGCTATAATTTACCGGTGCTTATTTCCACTTTGCAAGGGAATCTTTATGAGCTCAGTCAGTTCACGGGCTTAAAATTATTAGATATCCAATTTCCTACCGCCTATGTCGCTCATTTTGAGGGGCCTCGTTTTGGAGTGGCCGGTTCCCGAGCAAGTACAAAGGTGGACGGACGACCCTTGATCGGCACCATTATTAAACCGAGTATTGGCATGAGCCCTTCGGATAGTGCTAAATTGGTGAAAACCTTGGTGGAGGCCGGTATTGACTTCATAAAAGATGACGAACTGCAATCAGCAGCAGCTAACTCCAAGTTGGAAGATCGGGTTGACGCCATTATGCGTGTCATCAATACGCATGCGGACAAAACCGGGAAAAAGGTCATGTATGCTTTTAACATTAGCGATGAATTGGATAGCATGTTGTCTCGTTATGACTATATCGTTAGGGCAGGCGGGACCTGCGCCATGCTCAGTATCAATAGTATTGGCCTTGCCGGCGTAAAAAAAATATGTGATCAGGGTGCATTGGTTATCCACGGTCATCGGAATGGTTGGGGTATGCTGAATAGGCACCCCCTGCTGGGTATTGAATTTACGGCCTACCAAAAACTTTGGCGCTTGGCAGGCGTAGATCAGCTACATGTAAATGGAATTCAGAATAAATTCTGGGAATCGGATGACTCGGTGGTACAGTCCATCGAAGCTTGCTTAACGCCTTTATTTTCTCGTGAAACATTATTGCCCGTGGTATCTTCCGGTCAGTGGGGAGGGCAAGCCTTTGAAACCTACAGGCGTACGAAAACCATTGATTTATTGTACATGGCAGGAGGCGGGATTATGGCGCATCCCAAAGGTCCCGGTGGGGGTGTGGTGGCCTTGCAACAGGCTTGGGAGGGCGCGGTTAAAGGACTTTCCATGGAAGAGGCCGTTCGACTATATCCTGAATTTGCCCAATCGGTTCAAAAATTTGGTCAGCAATAAACATGGATGCAATGCAGGCCCCTTTCTTCGCCTATTATGGTGATGATTTTACCGGATCTACCGACGCCTTAGAATGTCTCAATCAGGCGGGGTTAAAAACCGTATTATTTATTGATGTGCCGAACGTTGAACAGTTGGCACGCTATCCCGGGATACAGGCTATTGGTGTTGCCGGCATGACGCGAACCATGGATCCGGTGGCTATGGGAAACGAGTTGTCGCAAGCCTTTGCTGCTTTAAAAGCATTGGGAGTTCGACATGTGCATTACAAAGTTTGTTCAACCTTCGACTCCTCGCCGCAAATAGGGAGTATCGGTACGGCCGCAGAAGTTGGGATCAGTGTCTTTAATCCCCGCCTTGTTCCCTTATTGGTGGCTGCCCCGCCTTTGGGAAGATTTTGTTTATTCGGTAACCTTTTTGCCAAAATGGGAATCGGTAGTCGAGGCGATATTTATCGCCTGGATCGCCACCCTGCTATCAGTTACCATCCCGTTACACCCATGCAAGAGGCGGATTTGCGTTTGCATTTATCCAAACAAACGGAATTACCCATTGGCTTGGTGGACATTTTATCGGTTCACCAGGGGGTGGAGGAAATTAGGATAAAAACGCAGGCATGCTTAGACCTGGGAATTCCGATGGTGCTTTTTGATGCTCTTCATCTTTCGGATTTAATGCCGATCGCCGAGGTGCTGGATGCATACGGCACACTGGAGAAACCCCTGTTTTCAATAGGATCTTCAGGCGTAGAAATGGCTTTCGGTATGTATTGGAAGACCAGGGGGGTGGCGAAACAAACGGTGGATTGGCCAGCTTTAAACCGTGTCGGAAAGCTTTTGGTACTTTCGGGCAGTTGCTCGCCTGTAACGGCGAAGCAAATCGAGTATGCGCTTCTTCATGGTTTTCGGGCAGTCGCTGTTCCTGCTTCTGCTGTTGATCCCGCTGCCGATTTACAAACGCTTATGCGCAGCTGTATAGAACAAACGCTTGCTTTTATGGAAGCGGGCTTTCCCGTAATTCTGCATACCAGTTTAGGTCAAGAGGATGAACGAATTGCGGAAACGCGTGAATTGCTGCGTCAAAAAGGATATGCCGAAACGGAGATAAGTGCACAAACAGCCCGCATTCACGGGCAAGTGTTAGGTGAAATTGCTCGCTATATTGCAAGGACTACTGATTTGGGACGTCTTGGCGTAGCAGGAGGCGATACCTCAAGCCTCATTGCGCGTGCTTTAGGAATAGAAGCAGTAGAGATGATTGCTCCGTTTTCACCCGGTGCACCTTTATGCCGGGCCTTCGCACCTAACACACCCTTGGATGGAATAGAAATTAATTTCAAGGGAGGACAAGTAGGGGATGAACATTATTTTATTAAGCTATGGGGCGCGAACGCTTCTTAAATATTTTATGATATGATACCAAAAACTTTAGGACTTATTCATACGTCGGCTACGTTGATTCCGGTATTTCAGCAACTATGCCAGCAATATTTGCCGGGCGTAAATCTCTTCAATATTGTAGATGATAGTTTGGTGAAGAATATTATTGCACGAGGCGGTAAACTTACGCCGTCCATCTCCAAGCGGGTGGCAGATTATGTCGCCTCAGCGGAAGATTCAGGTGCCGATTATATTCTGGTTACTTGCTCGTCCATCGGTGCTGCGGTAGAGGCGGCAGCCGACACTGTCAGGGTGCCGGTACTTAGGGTAGATCAACCGATGGCCGACCTGGCTGTACAGAAAGGTAAACGGATAGGTGTTATCGCAACGCTCCGAACTACCCTGGAGCCAACAGCCGACCTGGTGCAACGAAGAGCTGCCTTGCTAGGAAAGGAAATTGAAATAAATGCACGATTATGTGAGGGCGCATTTGAAGCCTTAATGGGTGGTGATGCCGCTAAACACGATGAATTAGTAGCAAAAGCATTGCGTCAACTGACGCAGGAAGTGGATGTTATTCTATTAGCCCAAGCAAGTATGGCACGAGTGGTTGATACATTAGCAGATGAAGATAAGGGGGTACCGATCTTAGCCAGTCCTCCTAATGCCATCCAATATATTGCAAACTTAGTCTAAGGATGCCCATGATGCATTTACGAAGAGCCTGTTTGGGAGTAAGTGGCATTGCCGCCCTTCTCCTATTACTTGGGATTGTGTTGCAAAACGAAGCCATCTGGCAACCTGCTGCGGTTTGTACCGCCTTGGGCCTAGCGGTGGGTATCGGAAGCATCGATATACTGAGAAATTACCAATACACAGCCTGGATTATTGTTGCAGTCGTTTCGGCCATGATTTATCCACGAGCTTTTATGCAATGGGGTGAAGTGGATTTGAGGAATAAATGGTTAATCCTAATCATTATACAGCTCGTTATGTTCGGTATGGGAATACAAATGAGCATTCGTGATTTTTCGGGTCTAGGTAGTACGGGCAGAGGAGTTTTGATTGGCTTAATCTGCCATTTTTCGGTGATGCCTTTGGTTGGGTATTTATTGACACGTTTGTTCCCTTTTGATGACGAAATCGCTGCCGGCATTATTCTCATAGGCTCTTGTTCGAGCGGTTTGGCTTCCAACGTGATGGTATACCTGGCGCGGGCAAACTTGGTTTTATCGGTAACGGTTACGGCGATGGCCACGCTGGCGGCACCTTTTTTAACGCCTTTGCTGATGCGTTTGCTGGCAGGGACATTGATTGAAGTGAAATTTTTGCCGATGATGCTGGAAATTATACAGATCGTCATCGTGCCTATAGGAGCGGCCCTGTTACATGATTACCTCAAAACGGCCAAGCCCGCACGAAAGAAGCTTGTGGTCGTCATCGGACTCGTCTGCGCCGGTTGGCTCTTCTCGCAGGTGCTATTTTTATGGGATTTATTAGCCTCGCATTTCTCGGTGCCGGCCGGCCAATCTTTGACTGTCCTGAACTTTTTTACGGGGGCATTTATTGTGGGCGGACTATATCACCTTCTTTATCTCCGCTTTAAGCGTATTGATCAGTTAGTGCCCTATGTATCGATGTTTGGCATTGTTTATTTCACCACGGTAACTACCGCTGCCGGCAGGGAGCATCTGTTACAAGTGGGGCTGCTCTTATTTTTGGCTTCGGTTTTGCATAATGGTGCTGGTTACTTCTTCGGTTACTGGCTTGCCCGCCTTTTTAAATTAGATAAAAATTCCGCCCGCACCATTGCTTTTGAAGTAGGTTTACAAAATGGTGGGATGGCATCGGGCTTAGCAGGAAGTATGGGTAAATTGGCAACCGTAGGTTTAGCCGCTGCTGTATTCAGTCCATGGATGAATATTTCCGGATCTTTATTGGCTAATTATTGGCGGAAAAGACCGGTCATTGATGAGAACGAAGAGAAGTAAATACCGCTAATTTCTTTTATGCAAAACTTTTAGCAAGAATCGGAGGTTTCTATTGGGAACAGCAAGGTGTGGCTATGACGGCTTTCTTTAACCCCATTATTAAACATAAATATACAGCTGATCCAACAGTTATAAGTTACGGTGATCGCGTCTACCTCTACACCGGGCATGATGATCCGCCTCCTGGAGTTGATGATTATGTAATGAACGATTGGTGCTGTTTTTCTTCGAACGACTTAATGAATTGGGAAGAGCATCCGACTCCACTAAAGGCGACCGATTTTTCCTGGGCTTCGGGTGATGCCTTCGCGTCTAATGTGGTGTGTCGTGATCACATTTTTTACTGGTATGTAGCCGTTTCCCATCGATCAATTTTCGGAAAAGCAATCGGTGTAGCGGTGTCCAATAGGCCAACAGGTCCATTTACCGATGCTAAAGGGTCGGCGCTGATTACCGGCGATATGTTACCCTGTCCCACAACGGAAAAGGCAAACCTGGATCCGAGTGTGGTCATCGATGACATCGGACAAGCTTATTTATTTTGGGGAAATACGACCTGTTATTACGCGAAGTTGAAGGCGAATATGATCGAGTTGGACAGTGACATCCAAGTGGTGAATGTCCCCGCATTTGGGGAAGGGGCACACGTCTTTAAGCGGAATGGATGGTATTACTTGATGTATGGTTATGGTTTTCCGGAAGACATAGCCTATGCCATGAGCCCCACCGTGCATGGGCCGTGGGATTTCAAAGGAGTTATCAATAAGATGCCCTATAACTGTGAAACGAATCGTGCGGCGACACTTGATTTTCAAGGAAAATCTTATTTTTTTTATCATAATGGAGCTTTAGAAGGAGGAGGCAGTCACAGACGGTCGGTCTGCCTCGACCTCCTTTCCTACAGGCCCGATGGCACCATCGAGCCGATTATCGTGACCCGAGAAGGAATAACAGCCGATGAGGGTTGATCTGACTTTACTTGGCACCGTCTATTGCTGACTTTTCTACTTTTCGAGCTGCAGGTGTTTTAAACTGTGCATGCTCAATTTTTAGTACAATTGGATTGGGCCATTGGTTGTTGGTGTAGAAACGTTGCCCATTGACAGCACTCACAGCGAGGCCGGCCGGGCTTGTGCTAGCTATTGTTTTTGCTGATAACCCTTCTTGGTACTCAACTAGCTCACTTTTGTAACCCAGTATACTCACTTTGGTCTGTTCACTTCCGATGATATAGGGAAGTAAGAAGTTTCTCCGGGCGCCATAGGCCCAATCGGATGGCTCTTCACGTGTAACGAATGCGTAAATAGTCTCGTCATTATTTGCTTGAGTAAACCAGATGTCGCCATCACGTATAGTTGGCAAGGGCTTGACCTCATAAATTGATTCTCTGTTGGCAAAGTTCCATAAGGCAATTTCACGAAGCAGGTTCTCTTGTTCTGTTTGCATGGATCCATTTGGTTTAGGGCCTACATTTAATAGAAAATTACCACCTTTCGCCCGAATTTCAATCAACATGTTGATAATCTCCGTACCGCTTTTATGTGGATCATTGGTGGCTTTGTATTGCCAGTCGGTGCCCATCGTATAACAGGCTTCCCAAGGACGAGGTAAGGGAGCGTCAGGAATATGCTGTTCAGGTGTTTTCATCAGATCGCGCGTAATCACCAGATCAGGATTGATACTCCAGGCATATTCGCGAAGTCCATCTCCCGGGCCGTCGATGAAAAGGATATCGATATTTCCATAATGGGTTAGCAATTCCTTCAACTGCGCTTTATCATAGTCAAATAAGGCTTTGTTATTTGCCGGATAATGCATAGGATGCTGTAAGCGACCTAAAGGAAGTT
Organism: Olivibacter sp. LS-1; assembly: GCF_008245145.1. Classification (GTDB taxonomy): domain Bacteria; phylum Bacteroidota; class Bacteroidia; order Sphingobacteriales; family Sphingobacteriaceae; genus Olivibacter; species Olivibacter oleidegradans. The sequence continues at coordinate 1,964,599 of NZ_CP041643.1, forward strand.
TCTGGCGATGAAGGAAATAAAAATCTTCCGGCGAAAAATAAATGCCGATAGCGATGCCTTGCTTTCGAAAGGCGTCAATAAGCTGCTTCGTGATATCCCCTTTATAAGGCGTATTCATTACATTAAAGGGCGTTGTCTTGGTATCAAACATACAGAAACCGGCATGATGCTTTGCGGTAAATACTACATATCTCATGCCTGCCAATTTGGCCATCATCGCCCATTCGTCGGGATTAAACTCCTTCGGGTTGAAAAAATGAGGAAGCTCTTCGATGTAGCGATTCACATAATCGTCCGATGCACCGGCTAGGGAGTGACTAATAACACCACCCAAGGAGACGTCTACGTTCCAATGAATAAACATACCGAAGGCTAAATCCTGAAACCAGGCAACTCGCTCCGGCTTGTTGTCTTTCTGTTGGGCATTCGCGCATAAGAGGATATGAAAAATCGCAAAAGATAGATAGAAACATTTGAGGCGAAGTTTTGAAAATAGCATCGTGTAGCGTTTTAAGATCCCGGTTTATCTTCAGAAACTAAATTAGCAAAACTTACGACTTTTTCTATAGGAATATAGAATTACTTTTTTAGGTATACAAACATTGGTTGGGGGAGATCATTACCTACAGCTAATTTTTTTTCGTGTAAGCTAAAACAATACGGATTTCTTCTTGTTTTTGAAAACATGAGCGTTAAGCATGTTCTTATTATTGTCTAACCTGATGAATAAGAGCCAACCCGTTCTAAGAATGAAGTCAAAAGATACTAATCAGTTTACATACATGAAACAAATAATCGTTGTAGAAGATGACAAAGATATAAGAGAATTAGTGGAATATCTATTGGTTAATGAACAATTTGATGTGAAAAGTTGTGCAAATGTAAAAGAGTTTAGGCAACGTATACAAGGTAATAAACCGAACCTCATTTTGCTAGATATCATGTTGCCGGATGGGAATGGTGTCGATCTTTGTCGAGAGCTCTATCGGGATGAAAAAACGAAGGACATTCCAGTCGTACTCATGTCAGCACACGGTAGGCGCAATTTAGTTGAAACGGAGCATTGTGTGCGCGATTTTATCGAAAAACCTTTCGATATCGACCATTTCATTAATACCATTAATCACTACAGTGTGTAATTGACTTTAAACAATTCCACGGTTTTTCCCAAGTCATTTTTTTTAAAGAAAGAAACTACAATGACTATAATTTTGTTACTATGACAGTATTTAATTGTTAGTTAAATTTGAAACATGAAGATTGCTGTCGTAGATTATAATCCGATCCATCGGGAAGGCGTAAAAAAGACCCTCGAAAAACACGATTTAGACGTTGTATTTGCCGGGCAACACTTGGATGACTTACCGAAGAGCACGGAATTACTGCTTTGTTTTGTGGATCAGTACGGAAATCAACGATGGCAAAATTGCATTCAGCAAGCGGTTGCCTCCGGATTGAAAGTAATAGTTTATGATATTGCTTCGAACCTACAAAGACCAGCCCTGTTTAAAAAACTAGGTGCGCATGGTTATCTTTCCAGTACGTTTAATTTAGATGATTTTCCGCAGGTTTTAAGGGTTGTTAAAAAAAACAACTTTTTTATCGATCCATCTTTACCCTTTTTGTTTTTTGAACGTTTGGCACCTTACGAAAATTATTTGGATGCATTTAATCCTAACGTTGCCTTAACCGATCAGGAAAATGAGGTACTGGATCTATTAATCGAGGGTTATACTACAAAGGAAATCTCGAAACGTTTAACAAGCAATAAAAGATTGATCGATGAGACAAAAGAAAAAATTTTTGCGAAGATAGGTGCTGTAGACAACTTGAGCCTGATATTGTATCGCATTTGTAGCCGGCTTTAGAAAGAACTTTCGCGACTCGGTTTTTCACTTCGATAAATGGCTTGCACCCAACTGGACTTCCCGCAATTTTTACAGCTTGTATCTTTGCCCTGATCCAAGCCACAGTAAGCGCAGACGGTTTGATCGGTAAGCTGAAAGCGATGTAGGTAAGCCGTATCGTTCGCAGGAATAATGGATAAACCGGCGAGGTCGTCTTCATTTTCAATTAAGGTAAAGCTGCCGTTGGGCTCAATGTAAAGTCTTTTCACCTGACCTAGATGAACGATATGCTCGGAACGCAATTGTGCAAAAACGCGTTCTCGGGTCAATGTAGTGCTTCTTATATTTTGCAGGCATAGGACTCCGTTTTCAACCAACGTATCGATATTACCTTGACTAATGCGCTCGAATTTTTCGCTCTTACTGGCTCGCTTGGCGATTATACGGCCAAAAAAAACGACTACGATCGCGATAATAATGGCTGGGAGAATACCTCGTTCCGGTGACTGAATGGGAACCCCAATAGCAGCGGCTAAGGTGACAAGGGAGGCCTGTTCGGTGCGACTTAACTGGCCTGCCATACGACTGCCGATTAGACGGAAGCCGATCATAAGGATCGCATAAATAACAATGGTGCGGATAACGATTTCAATAAAGAAGGCACCTGGGGCCTCTCCTATAAATACTCTCAGCCAGTCGCCAAGTTGAATGTCTTCTTTTTTCATCGGATATTAAATAATGGCTTGGATAAATTCGGTAGCTCCACAGTTGGCACAGGGATCTTGTTGGGTCCTACTTACCTTGCCACAGCTGCAGCAAGCGTAATCACCGTCGTTGTATTGTGTATCGGATAAGCGCAGGTCATTTAGTGGATAAAGGGATAGGCCCGCTCTTTTACCCTGATGTTGATAAACGCTAAAGAGTCCGCAGGCTTCTAAATAAACGCGATCCACTTGCCCTAAATTGAATATTTTCTGATTTCGGAGTTTGGAAAATAATTGCTGCCTGGAGATATTCATTTTTTGCAGCGTTGGTAAATCGATTATTCCGTCTCTTACGAGTAGGTTTACTTTTCCTTGTATAACATCCTCCGCCTCGTGATTTTTATACGAAAGATAATTAAGGCCCCGTAGAAAAGCGACCGCGAGCAGCAGTATGATTATCCCTTGTACAATTCCTCGATCGGGGATTTGCATAGGCACAGCCACAATGGCACCCATGGTAATCATCACCGCCATTTCCGCTATCGTCAACTGCCCCGTCATGCGTTTTCCTAATAGTTTGAGGACAAGCAATAAGGCCAAATAAATAATAATCGTCCGTATGAACACTTCTAGCATAAAGGCCGCGGGCGTTTCTCCAAATAGGATACGTTGTATGTCCGTCAATTTTATTTCTTCTTTCTTCATAGGATCGCGCTTGTGCCCTTGGTTTACCCTCAGAAGAAATTCAAAACATTGGCCAAATTACTGCAGTTAGTTGGCAAGCTCATGGTGCGACGGGAGCCAGCGCTCTTACTTTTTAATTGTTTTGATTTATATACAACAATGAGGCAAGAAAGCGACAGACATCTACTTTTTGTTGTACCATCGAAATCCATATCCGAAGAGGTTTATACATTGGCGCTGTTACGCAGGTTCTACCCTGTTAGCAGCATCCGCGTTTGATTTTTAGCTCTTTTTATGGTGATGTGGCTGTGAATAGGAGGGTGGATCACTGGCAGGAAAGCTCTGTTCGATCTCATCGTCTAACTCTTGATCCATTTTCTTCTTCGCCTCTGCCTGTTGCCTTTTTTCTTCGTTTTCAGCGTCGACCGCTTTTTTATCCTTTTTCATAACTTAATTTTTTCCGATAGCAACAATCTGCTACCCTTTAGTAACAAGCTATAAATGATACAGTTTTGGAAAAAGGATAAAGAGCCCGAACAAAAAGTAAAGGATACCTGGAGACGATGTTAGGCCTTGGAAATCTATTTGACGTCATACGGGCGAAAATAAATTCCACTGATAAGTGGTAGAACAATCGGGTTTGTTTTCTGTTTATTTAAAGCCGATCTTTTTGAGAAGTGAACGTAGGCATCGGCGGGCTAATCGTGTATGTAGCTTAAAAAAAGATATGAGCGCAAACAATGCAATTGAAAGAGTAAACCACTCGTTAACACTCGAAGAAGATCTATCCTTGCATATAAAGGGATGGAAGACCCAAAAAGTGGGTGGTCTGCTCATCTTGATTTTAATGATTTTGACAGCTCTTGGGTTGTTCGGTGAAGGGCCCTTAAGTGCCCGAAAAATAGTAAACGGGGATATCACAGTGGAGTATGAACGTTATCTACGGTATCAGAAAGAGATGGATGTTAGCCTTCGTCTTTCGAATCAAGCCAATGTGCAGATAGCTATTCCAATTGAATACCTCGATTGTTTTAAAATCGAAAAGATAGTACCGGAGGCAAATGAGAGCATCATTTCCGACGGAAAGGTCGTTTATACTTTTAACGTTGATAAAACGGGGGAAACTATTCTCCATTTCTATTTGCATGCACAAAAACCGGGGAGCGCAAAGGGAACATGGGAAGTTAATCACCACAATTTTCAAATCAATCAGTTTATTTATCCTTAAATACGATGAATCCAATTATACGAGGTATTGCCATTTATCTCTTCTTGCTGGTACTTTTTCGGGTATTGGGCAAACGTAGTTTAGCAGAGACGACAACTTTTGATTTTGTTTTGCTATTAATTATAGGAGAAGCTACGCAACAAGCGTTGTTGGGCGAAGATTTTTCAATGACGAATAGTTTGATTCTCATTACGGTGCTGATCGGGCTCGATATGATTTTGGGCAAATTTAAGGGGCGTTTTCCACGGTTGGATAAGATGCTGGAAGGGACACCCCTGATATTAATTGATCAAGGTCAACCTTTGAAAGAGCGAATGAAGCGAGCAGGTGTGGAAGAAGAAGATATTATGGAAGCAGCTCGTCTTAATCATGGGCTGGAACAGTTGAACCAAATAAAGTATGCCGTTTTAGAAAGAAACGGAAGTATTTCTATTATCCCATTCACTGCTCAAAGCTAATTAAGTCATTCGTTGGTTTGCCACCTGATCGTATTTACAACAGCTGCTTCTGAATTCGTTGTACAAAATCGTGAATATCAAATGGTTTTTTGATAAAATCCTCTGCGGGGCATTTACCATCGCCCATGAGTTGATGGTGCGCCGACATAATAATGATGGGTATATGTGAGGTAGATTGATTGGCTTTCAGTTGGTTGCATATGTCAATCCCGTTTCCGTCAGGCAACATCACATCCAACAAAAAGAGATCGGCGTGATTATCTTGAACATCCTTCCAAAAACTCTCTGCCCGTGCGTGGCTTTGAACGGCTAATTTCTCTTCTACTAAAATGTATTCGATGATTTCGCGAATGTCGGCATCGTCCTCAAGAATAACAACTTTCTTTTCCATAAAATGGGCTTTGTCTTTAGCTTATAGTTTTGCAACAATAGCTGCGCCATTATTCTCAACACAAGCCTGAATTCTACAGAATGTGTAACAAGTGTGTAATTAAGTCGTTGACCGGTATCGGTTTTCACTTAAGATAAATAGGCTCTTAATTCATAACCGTGGCAATATTTTGGACACAATGTTCAATAAAAATGGGAGCGAGCAAAGATAGCATAGGAGCTATTTTAGTTGACGAATTGGGCGGCCCCGGGAGTTCCCTGAGCATTTGATATGCTAAATGAAATTTTCAAAAACTTTAAGCGATTTAGGTCGTTGTTTTAATATCTACTTTAAAAACATGCAGTTATGGCAAATTTTGGAACGCCCGACGAAGGGCAACACACAAAGGAAATCGAAAATCAAACGGCAAAGATCCCATCGACAGTTTTTTTGGCAGCTGCTGTCGTTTCGATGGGCGCATCGTTAACCTTAAAATGCATGGGATGCAAGCATAGTGCTCTTTTCGTAGGGCAATGGGCGGCTCCTTTCCTACTTTTAGGGATTTACAACAAAATCGTGAAAACGTCCGGTAATGATTAAGAGATGCTAAAAGGCCTGGACATTACCGGGCCTTTTTTATGCTCTTTAAGACCGACTCGGCCTCTACCTCGGTTATGTGGAAACGCGTGGAAACATAAGCCAAACCCAAGCAATACTGTTCATTGCCTTGATAAATAAACACATCAATTTGCTAATTAGGACACTGCATCCATACCAAAATCGATGCGTTGTTTTTTACCTACCCTGTATGGTGTAATAGAACGCAAACGGAGATTGGCAACATATTGGTTTACTTATAAAGGAATAACCATAAACATTTAGGGAAATGAAAAAGCATGAAAAAGAACCAACACCGAAACCCACCCAGTTTGATGTGGATGAATCGGTCGGGGATTCCGCATTAGCGACGGAAAAGGAAGGTAAGAAGGAACCAAAGTCGTTCGATGAAGATGAATCGATCGGCAATAGTAACATGGATAATAAAAAAAGGAACAAGTAAAGTGTTGATATTATGAACGATAGAGAAAATACAGGAAGATACGCCTTAATTACCGGCGGGACCAGCGGTATTGGCTTGGAGCTGGCAAAGTTGTTTGCAGAGAATGATTACAATTTAGTGTTGGTGGCTAGAAACGAGCAGGAGCTGGTTCAGACTGCCGAAGAATTACGTACTAACGGAAGAGAGGTTATTACGGTGGTCGCCGACTTCTTTAACCCGGATGCTCCCTTTTCTGTATACGAGGAAGTGAAGGCTTATGGCATTGATATCGATGTGTTGATAAACAACGCCGGACAAGGGGTGTATGGAAAGTTCATAGAAACGGAATTGCAGCGCGAGTTGGACATCATACATCTAAATATTAGTGCTTGTGTCGTGCTCAGCAAATTTTTTGTCAAGGATATGGTACAACGAGGTTATGGTAAGATCTTAAATTTATCGTCAATAGCAGGCAAAATTCCCGGCCCTTATCAGGCGGTGTATCATGGTACTAAAGCCTTTGTTCATTTCTTTAGCGAGGCAATCCGTAGCGAATTGAAGGATACCGGCGTGACGGTAACGTCGCTATTACCCGGAGCAACCGATACCGATTTCTTTAGGAAAGCAGATATGGAAGAATCAAAGATTGTCCAAGAGCAGGAGTTGGCAGATCCAGCTTTCGTTGCCAGAAAAGGCTACGAGGCGCTCATGAAAGGAGAAGATATGGTGGTCGCCGGATTTAAAAACAAAATGCAAGTCGCCATCGGAAACTTAAGTACGGACGAAGCGGCAACGGAGCGAATGGGTAATATGCAAAAACCGACTGACCAATAAATTGGTGCCGCTGTTCTAAAAAAAAATCACGTCTGTCTTCTTTATAGATCATGCTTAGTGGTAGCGGCCTTGTATTGGACGCAGAAGAAAGATTTGACTAAGGGCACCTATGGTGTGCGCCTCTATTGGAACGATTTTGGCAATAGCTTACCTACCTGTTACTTATAAACATGAATAAACTTTCTTTAAGCGAACCACCTACACGGCCGCGAGGCGGCATTCGGTGGAAACCGATTGGTGACTCAGGCTCGTTAGACGTAGACCCGCGTCTAATGATTCTGGATATCGATTATACAGCGGCTAAATTACTTAATTGTGATCAAAGGAGCGTTAGAGGATATAATGTCTGGGATGTCTTATGTGCCTCCTTGCCTGCCTATCATCATCAGGTGGTGAATGCAGCGATCACGAACAGGGAAAGGCGTGTTATTCGCACCCGATTAAGTGGAACGAATGTTCCTGTTTTTCTAACAGTAGTACCTAAAAGCAATGGCTGCATGAACATTATGGTATCAAGAATTTCTTAAGATTAGATGCAGTTCGCACGTAAACCCAAAAATAATGGTGCTTAAAAAAGAAACAACGAAAAATGAAGCTGTTCTAAACCTTACCGCTTCGCTTAGAGCAGCCTTGGAAGGAGACGGTGTATTTCAGTCGCTTGTGAAGGAAGTGAAGTTATTGGCTTCTAATAAGGAAGGGATATATAGATTGGAGCAAGTGCTTGTCGATCACGAAGGACAGCTAAAGGAAGTTGTTTTTGATGGCAAACATTATAGATAAATAAATTTTCTTCTAAATTGTAAAGTTTAGTGCCACCACGTTGTCGAGATGACATCGTGGTTTTTTTTGCCAGATTAACGACAATAAAAAAATATAGGTTACCTACCCGCAACTGTAATAATGGTAGGATTCTTGTTTTTATCTATGTGACGTGTTGTTTTTAGTATTTTTTCCAAAAGCCCTTTGCTGTCGTGAGATAACAAAGGGCTTTTTATCGATAATTTGATACGGTACCATACGCAAAGCTTTATTGAGCTAAGCCGCGCATAGCAGATTATTCGTCATATTGATATTTCAACACAATCACAGCGAGCGGAGGTAATATTAGGGACAAAGAATGTGTCCGACCATGATAAGGAATAGGGGCAGTTTCAATAATTGCATCGTTTAACACATCGCTTCCATGATATTTGAGATTGTCTGAATTAAGGACTTCACTATAAAATCCTTTTTTGGGTGCACCTATGCGGTAATTTTTACGCACTACGGGCGTAAAGTTAGCTACAAATAAAAGACTATCATCTTGCTCATCACTTTTTCTAATCCAGCTGATAACACTGTTAACGGCATCGTCTATTGCATTCCACTCAAAACCCGCGGGATCATAATTGTGTACATGCATCGCCGGTTCGGTTTGATAAAGCTTGTTTAAGTCCTGAATAAACGCTACGAGCCCCCGATTGGGCGCTCCAAGAGATTCGTCCCAGCTTAAACCATCATCGTGTTTCCATTCGTGCGACTGACCAAACTCAGCACCCATATAAATCATTTTTCCGCCCGGATGTCCGTACATGAAAGCGTATAATAAACGAAGGTTAGCAAATTGTTGCCAGGCATCGCCCGGCATTTTCTTTAACAAAGATGCTTTTCCATACACTACTTCGTCATGCGATAAAGGAAGAATAAACTTTTCTGAATAGGCATAAACCATGCTGAAGGTTAATTGACCTTGATGATAACGACGATAAAGAGGGTCTTTTTGAAAGTAAGATAGGGTATCATGCATCCAACCCATCATCCACTTGAAATCGAAACCCAAACCGCCAAGCTGTACGGGGGCTGTTACTCTAGGCCAAGCGGTTGACTCTTCTGCGATTGTAAAGGCCCGTGGACAATATAGATGCACGGCCTCGTTTAGCTCTTGCAGAAATTGAATAGCTTCTAAATTTTCCCTACCTCCATACTTATTCGGAATCCACTGGCCTTCGACTCGCGAATAATCGAGGTATAACATAGAAGCAACGGCGTCGACACGTAGGCCATCAATGTGGTACTTTTCTAACCAAAAGAGGGCATTGGAGATCAGAAAAGAACGCACTTCGTTTCGATCGTAATTAAAGATGCTACTTTTCCAGTCGGGATGGAAGCCTTTCTTGGGGTCGGCGTGTTCGTAGAGGTGGGTGCCATCAAAATAGCCTAAACCGTGCTCGTCTGTTGGAAAGTGTGAGGGTACCCAATCCAGTATGACACCGATATCGTGCTGATGCAACGTATCTACGAGATACATAAAGTCTTGTGGCGATCCATATCGACTGCTTGGTGCGAAGTAGCCCACAACCTGATAGCCCCAGGAGCCATAAAACGGATGTTCCATCACGGGCATAAACTCGACATGGCTGAATCCAAGTTCCTTACAATAAGTTGGTAGTTCTGAAGCCAACTGGCTATAGCTTAAAAAGCTTGTGGGATCATCGTTGTGGCGTTTCCATGAACCAATATGCGTTTCATAAATTTTCAATGGAACGGTGAAGATATCGGTGCGCCTTTGTTTTTCTAGCCACGACTCATCCTGCCAGGCATAGTTTAAGTGGGCAATTCGTGATGCCGTCCGCGGCGGTTCTTCCCAAGCATACGCGTAGGGGTCGCCTTTTTCCACTTCGTAGCCATTGTATCCTTTAATATAGTATTTGTAACACTCACCTTCCAACCGATCGGGAATGAATAGCTCCCATATTCCGGAATCATCAGGTCTTCGTCCCATCGGATTAGCCGTTCGATCCCAATGGTTAAAATCGCCGACAACGGAAACTTGTTCGGCATTGGGCGCCCACACAGCAAAGTGAACTCCTTGTGCATCCGTTTCGCTGACAAGATGAGCGCCCAACTTACCATAAAGCTGGTAATGTTTGCCCTCCTTAAACAAACTGAGATCAAAGGCGGTGAAACGTGACTTAGGGTCGGTATGCGGAGCGGTGTTCATGATCGTTGATTTTATGCCTTAAACTTCTTTTAAAATGGATTTAATGCCTCGGAGCGGAACTAGTACCCAGTCGGGACGATTGTTAATCTCATAATTCAGTTCATATACGGCCTTTTGTAGCAAATATACGTCCATCATGATTTGTAGATCCTCCAACCGGGTTGGTATAAATGCTGCTTCATTAACCTTGTCAAGGTAGGCACGCATGAAAAAGCCGCTCATATAGTGGTACCATTGCTCGATAAATGGAGTTAGCGTTTTGATGTCGTCCTCTCGGATCTGGTTATCAAGAAGCAGGCTGCCGAAGGCAGCGTAGTGTAAGGAGCGCAACATACCGGCTACGTCACGTAAGGGCGAAAACTTCAAGCGCCGTTCACTATAACTTCGAGCCGGCTCGCCTTCAAAGTCGAGTATTAAAAAATCTTTGCCCGTAAAAAGTACCTGACCTAAATGGTAGTCTCCGTGAATTCGGGTTTTGACAGCATCTATTCGATGCTGATAGATACGTTTCATGGTACTGAGGACTCTCTCGCGGAGTAACAGCACTTCTTTTGCTTCTTCCTGAACCTCTGCACTTAGGTTTTCCATATTTTTTTGAAGACTCTGAAAGCTTGCTCGCACCAGTGATTGGAGTGAGGAATATAGGGAGCGCTGGTAATGGAGCGAAAAGGGCTCAGGTTTAAATTCGGGTAGTTCCGTTGGTTTTGCTAAAGCGAGATGCATTTCGGCAGTTCTTATACCTAACAGCTTTACCAATTCTGCAAGGTTGCCTTCCAGCAGCAATTTCATGTTGTTGGGTATCTCATCAAAATTTAAGGGAAGTAATAGCTTTCCCTTTACTTCTTCCAGCAGTGAATTGGGATCAGCGTGAGACAATACCCTTTCATTGAAATCGTTTAAGCGATCGAGCATATAAGTCCATCCATCACTGTTGCTTACGGCCATTTCCTGCATCATGGCTAAAACCATCGTATGGCCTGATTTAAATTCCCATTGTATTCTACCTAAATAAGCGGGGACGTGCTTGAACCGAGCCGTTCCCGAAAGATAGGCGATCATTTCCACGTCGGGATTAATGATTGCGTCGACCTTTCGATAGATTTTAAGATAAAACGTATTATCGTAAATAATAGAAGTATTGCTCTGCTCTGCACTCAATACACGAGGCCTGGGCCTTGGATTTTCCTTGATATGTTTTTTTACTTTTTTGTTTCCCAAAAAGCTTATTTGTCCGTTTTTTTGACCTATGTGTCGGTTACCAACCATATTGGCGATGATGGCATGCTGCAACTCAATTCCATAAATGGCGTCATAAAGAACGCCTTCCGTGTGGCCTACTTTCAAATGGGCGATTACTGATTGCGGGCAATTGTCTTGTAAACGATAGGAAAATTGCCCCTTGCCGAAAGCTACAGGCAATTGATAGGTTTCCGGTAAGCCATCATGATAGGATACCTCGATAAGCAATAAAAAGGCGGTTCCTTCTTCCAAACCAATAGTAGCGTGATCAATGATTCGGAAATTTTCAGGTCCCTTGCCTTTCCCTCCAAACCAACGTAATTTCATGATGTAATCCGGTAGAATACGGTTTTCCAGTTGTTCGATAACAGGCTCGTCTAACAGCTCTTTCCACTCGTCTATCTCGATTAAATGTAATCTTGCTTCATCCGCCAGCTCGGGATGTGCTTTTTCGAGTAAGAACACTTGACTTGCATAAGGGCCTAATGTGAAAAAATAGGGTATATCTTCCTTTATGACAGGGAAGCGGTTGCGACTTAGAATTTCGATCGGGGCAAACCCTTTGTAAGTCTCTAGAAATAGCTCCGCAGCCTGCGAGAAGCGGGACAAATTGGCCACTACGAGCATAATTTCATTGTCATATGTTCTTGTAAAGGCTAAAATTTTAGCGTTTTCCGTGTACACGAATTGAATGTCGCCACGACCAAAAGCCTTATACTTTTTACGAGTGCTGATCATTCGTTTCATCCACCAAAGTAGAGAAGAGGTGTTGCGCGATTGTAATTCAACATTGACTGATTCATAGTGATATTCAGGGTCTAGAATGAGCGGGAGGTACAATCGTTGCGGATTAGCTTCAGAAAAGCCTGCGTTACGATCGGGATGCCATTGCATAGGGGTACGAACACCGTCTCGGTCGCCCAAATAGTAATTGTCGCCCATGCCTATTTCGTCTCCGTAATAGATTACGGGAGTACCCGGTAATGAAAACAATAAGGCATTAAGCAATTCAATTTTCTTTCGATTGTTCTCTAATAAAGGGGCTAATCGGTGCCTGATCCCTAAATTAATTCTGGCTACAGGATCCTTGACATAAACCTTGTACATATAATCACGCTCTTCGTCGGTTACCATTTCCAATGTAAGTTCATCGTGGTTCCGCAGAAAAATTGCCCACTGGCAAGTAGGAGGGATGGAAGGCGTCTGTTCAAAAATATCGGTCAGAGGATATCGGTCTTCCATCTGTAATGCCATAAACATCCGCGGCATAATGGGGAAATGGTAATTCATGTGGCATTCGTCTCCCGCTCCAAAATAAGCGGCAGAATCCTCCGGCCACATATTGGCTTCCGCTAAAAGAAGGGTGCCTGGGTAATGCAGGTCTATGTGCTCCCGTAGTTTCTTTAAAAAGGCATGGGTTTCGGGTAGGTTTTCGCAATTAGTGCCGTCTCGCTCAAAAAGGTAAGGGACAGCGTCCAATCGAAAGCCGTCTACTCCCATGGCGCACCAATAATTTAGAATATCGAACACTTCCTTTTGCACCAAGGGGTTGTCGTAATTAAGATCAGGTTGATGATGAAAGAATCGATGCCAATAGTATTGCTGAGCAATTGGATCCCACGACCAATTGGAACTTTCGAAGTCTTGAAAAATAATCCGTGCATCGGCGTACCGATTGGGATCATCGGTCCACACATAATAATTTCGAAGTCCGGAGCCTTTAGGAGCTCTTCGCGCTCGTTGAAACCACGGATGCTGATCCGAGGTATGGTTGATAACGAGCTCAGTTATTACCTTTAGGCCGCGTTTATGTGCCTCTCTAAGAAGGCGTTTAAATTTTTTGATGTTACCGTATGCCGGATTGATGTTATAATAGTCGGCTATGTCGTATCCATCATCTCGAAGGGGCGAAGGATAAAATGGGAGTAACCAAATGGCGGTAATACCTAAGTCCTGTAAATAATCAAGTTTTTGAAGCAGCCCTTCAAAGTCGCCCACCCCATCGCCATTTCCATCGCGAAACGCTTTGATGTGCAACTCATATATGATGGCATCTTTGTACCAGTGAAGTTGGTTGTCTAATTGGCCGTTTTTCATAACAATTTATTGAGTTACATAAAAAATATGGGCAGGCATGAGGTAAGGATTCAGTTCTATATAATTCCATTCGCCAAACCATTCATACTTGTCTCCGCTTAGCAGATCGAATAAATGATAGGGCTTATCAGCATCTAAATGAAGGGCCGATAATGGAATCTTAACGAAGGCTCCCTGGCTATTGAAAAGATCAAGGTTCACGGCAATAATTAACCGGTCCTGCTTGCGTTGATCCGTTTTTACATAACAGATCAACTGGTCATTTTGTACCTCCGCAAACTCAATATTATACGTGTTTTGTAATGCGGGGTGCAGTTTCCGGATCCGGTTAAGTCGTGCAATGATTTCGCCTATCCGCGTATGTGCGTTCCAGTCCCAATGCTTTATCTCATACTTCTCATTGTTTGTGTATTCTTCTTTTCCCGGATGCGCTTCATTGAGACCAAATTCGTAAACCGGGCCGTAAATGCCATAATTGGCAGAAAGCGTTGCTGCGAGGATGGCACGCATGATATGGGCATTTTCTCCACACTCACTTAGCATGGGGGGTAAAATGTCGGGCGTATTAGGCCAAAAACATGGCCTAAAGTAGTATCGCATATCAGTTTTTGTGAGCTCATACAGGTATGTTTCGAGCTCCCATTTGGTGTTTCGCCAGGTAAAATAAGTATACGACTGATTGAAGCCTCCTTTTGCCAATTGCTCCATAATGCGTGGTCGGGTGAAAGCCTCTGCTAGGAAGATAGTTGCCGGGTGGTCTTTCCGAATTTCCGGTATCACCCATTCCCAAAAGGCGAGTGCTTTGGTGTGCGGATTATCAATACGGAAAATGCTAATCCCGATAGCAATCCAGTAGGATAGGACACTCTTTAGTTCGCTCCATAGATTTTGCCAGTCGGATGTCTCAAAATCGAAAGGTAGGATGTCCTCATAGCGTTTTGGTGGGTTCTCAGCGTATTGGATGGATCCATCAGGTCGCCATTTAAACCAGTTGGGATGGAGCTGCACATAGGGATGATCGGGGGCGCATTGAAAAGCGATATCCATGGCTATTTCGATATCATATTTCTTGGCTGATATGATTAGTTCCTGGAAGTCTTCTAAGCTGCCCAGTTGCGGATGAATCGCTTTATGTCCGCCATGTCGATTACCGATTGCCCAAGGTGACCCGGGTTCTTCCGGATTAGCGATAAGTGCGTTGTTCTTTCCTTTTCTTTTCACTTCACCGATGGGATGAATAGGAGGGAGGTAAAGCACGTCAAAGCCCATTTTTGCGATTCTCGGTAATAGCCGCTTGACGTCTTGGAAGCTTCCATGTTGTCCCGGTATCTCAGCGGTGGATCGTGGAAAAAGCTCATACCAGGTGCTAAAACCAGCCTTTTGACGTTCTGCCTCAATTTTGTAAACTTGGGTGATAGAAGTAAAGGGCTCTAAGCGGTACTGCCGCATAATGGGTAATGTCTCCTCCTTTAATGTCTTTAGTAAATCCTTTTCTATTGCGCCTTGTCGCAAAACCGCTCCCCACTTTTGCAGTTCGGGGAGCAATAAAGGAAGTTCGGTTGTGGCCTCTTCGAGCAGATTTGCGCCGATTAGCAAATCAACGTAAACATCTTGTTCGGCCTCTACCTTCTTTTGCAAGCCATTGATCCAGGAAGCATAGTGATTGACCCAAGCTCTTATACAGAAAAAGTAAACACCTATCGCGGGAAAGCGGAAGGTTGCTGCCCAATGATCATTGATCACATGCTGCATGGCAACCTCCTGCCACTCGTTTGCATGCTGCGCCTTTATGAAAAGGCTTGCAGATACTTGGTCGTGTCCGTCAGCAAAAAGATCAGCGGTAAAGGAAGTTTCATCATTTATCACTGCTTTTGAGGGATAGGTACCATTATCGATAGTGGGCATCACGTGCGTGATATAAACCCTTTGCCGACCCATTATATTATCCATATATCCATCCCCATTGAAATTAAAATCTATACTATTCAATGGTGCATCAGAATAGTGCCGGTATCCTTAAAAAGATATAACTCAAAAAAGATTGGTGTTTTTTAGTGCGATAACGTTCCACGCATGTAGGCACCGTCGGGATGAATGAACGTGTTGATGATATAGTGTGCATTTGGAATGATTTTTATATGGTACTGAAAAACTTACACTACTATAGCATAGAAGATGCATGTGTCATATGGTCGACGCCGCCAAAGGAATAGCCTGATGAAGCTAATCAACACAGGTCCCTACATAGTTGTTCAATACTGTTTAATTAAGGGCTTGCATATGCTCGCAAGACCTGTCAATCATGCTTTTGCTTGGAGAGATTCTTGTATATAAAAAGGAAAAGCAACGAATGATCGTAGACAAATTAAGACCCGGTGATCACATCCAAATCATCGCCCCTGCACAGAGCTTAATGCCCAAATTAACGCAAGAGATGCGTATTCGGGGCGTGAAGAGGTTAGAGGAATTAGGTTTAACGGTAAGCTTTGGAGATCACGTCCATGAAATAGATGAGTTTGGATCAACAACCATAGACAATCGCTTAGCGGATCTACATCGAGCTTACGAAGATAAATCGGTGAAGGCAATTTTAGCGGTATCCGGAGGAACAACATCTAACCAGTTATTGCCCTATATAGATTATAAATTGTTAAAAGACAACCCTAAAATTCTTTGTGGTTTGTCAGATATCACGGCTCTAATAAACGCCGTCTATGCTAAAACCGATGTAGTGACCTACTACGGCCCTCATTTCAATATGTTGAGTGCGGGAGAAGATCTTGGTTTCTCTCTCGATTATTTTCGCGCATGTCTTTTTGACGATAAGCCGATAAGCCTTAGCCCTTCGCTATTTTACTATAATTCTATATGGGAACATGAACAGTTGGATAATCCCGGTTATTGGGTAATTAATGAAGGAGATGTGGAAGGGAAAATTCTGGGAGGGAATTTCTTAACTTTTAACTTTTTACAGGGCAGCGAGTATCTGCCTGATACAAGTGACAGTATCTTTTTTTTGGAAGACAACGGTCCGGAAGATTATAAAAACGTTCAAAACCAGTTGCAAGCGCTTCTCAATCAACCTAGCTTTAGTGGGGTAAAAGCGCTCGCTATTGGTCGGTTTAAACAGAACTCGATGATGACCAAAGAGATTCTTACGAAAATTATCAAGACAAAAAAGCAACTCGACGGTATTCCGGTTATTGCCAATATCGATTTTGGCCATACCCTTCCAATGATAACCATTCCAATTGGAGGGCGCGCTCGTGTCATAGCCGATCCAACGAATCCCGTGATTGAATTACTGATACATTAAGTTGTGATCGCCATTACACCGATTCAGGCGATTCGTATGCGAATACTAAAATTTAAAAGGCATCGCTATGGTAATTTTAGGACATAGAGAAAACCTTGCCGGGAAATGGGGTGACCGAATCGTATCAGGCTGGAATAGGATACGATACTGATTTCCGTATTATTCAATTAAACGATAAAAATGAAGATTCGAGGCATGGATCATGCGTATACTTCTGATATAAATAAAATTTGCCTATGAAAAAGTATTTGATTTTTGCGTTTGTGTATTTGACGATAAGCCATTTCGTCTTATCGTGCAGTGATGATGATGACACCAACCCGGTGATGATGGATAACCAAACTTTTGTTTCGACGGCTGCGAGCAGCAATCAGTTTGAAATTATGGCAGGAGCGCAGGCCGTTGAAAAAGGAAGTGCTGAAGCCGTGCGAAGTTACGGAGAGCATATGGTGAACGATCACGGGAAAGCGGGTGAAGAGTTAAAAGCAATAGCGGAGACGCAGGGCTTTACGGTGCCCATGGAACTTGCAGCGAAGGAAAAGGCGAACCTAGACCAGCTGACACCACTTACGGGAGAAGCTTTTGACAAAGCTTTTGCGCAGATCATGGTGAAATCGCACGAAGAGGCGGTTTTGTTATTTTCCGAGGCAGCGAGTCAGAGCGGTGTACCGAACAGTGCTTTGAGGACTTGGGCGAACGAAAAATTGCCAACCCTTGAAGCGCATTTGGAAGATGCGAAAGCTTTGAATACTCAAATTAATCCCTAATTTCTTTCTAATTCTTCAAGTCGGAGGAGCACCGCCAAGTGCTCCTTCTTCGCTTAAAAAAATTAAAGTACATGATGAAAAAGAGTAATGATGGTAAGTTTATACCGATGACATCGGTCAATAGCAATAGCGGACAAGAAGTCACCAAGGATGTTTTTTACTATACCAATCAAATTGTTAATATCGTCATGATTGGTGAGGTTGGAAAAGAAGGATGGGTTTTGGTGGATACCGGTATGCCGAAGTGTGCAGACGAAATGATAGCGGTGGCTCGATCTCGTTTTGACGAACATCCTCCGGCAGCTATCGTGTTGACCCATGGGCATTTTGATCATGTGGGAAATGTAGTCGACTTATTGACCCATTGGCCCGATGTGCCGGTTTTTGCGCATCCCTTGGAATTCCCTTACTTAACAGGGCTACAGGACTATCCAGAGCCGGATACTTCAGTGGAAGGGGGTATGTTGGCGAAATTGGCGGCCATTTATCCACATGAATCGATCGATATTAAGGAACGACTGTTCCCTTTACCGGAAGACGGCCAAGTACCTTTTTTATCGGATTGGCAATGGATACACGTACCGGGACACGCTCCGGGTCAAATAGCTTTGTTCCGAGAAGGAGATCGTCTTTTATTGTCTGCCGATGCCATTGTGACGGTAAGGCAAGATGCACTCTATAAGGTGTTGATGCAAAAAAAGGAGATTAATGGGCCACCGCGATATTTGACGACTAACTGGAAAGCAGCCTATGATTCAGCCGTAAAGCTACAACAGCTAAGGCCTGCTCTCTTAATTGCCGGACATGGTGAGGCAATGGAGGGAAAGGATTTAACCATGGGTTTGAGTCGTTTGATAACAGAATTTGATAAAATCGCCATACCAAAACATGGTAGATTTGTGGACTAAAACTAAGCGGGCAATGGTGCTGAAACCCATTCACAGGCTATTTGCTGATCTTCCAGTCGATATGTCCGGATTTCACCGTGTACCAAGGGGCTGAGTATATCGTAGATTTTGCGAACCCACTGCTGATCGGATACGATGGCCATTCGATTCCATTTGCTAAAGTGTTCAAAACTGACTTTAATATATTCTAAAAGGGCCTGAAGACTGTAATCTTCAAAACCCGTTTCTAGCAATACAATAAAA
Source organism: Olivibacter sp. LS-1 (assembly GCF_008245145.1). GTDB lineage: Bacteria > Bacteroidota > Bacteroidia > Sphingobacteriales > Sphingobacteriaceae > Olivibacter > Olivibacter oleidegradans. The sequence goes on from NZ_CP041643.1 coordinate 1,983,313, forward strand.
TTGATTTGAGGATAAGCTTTCGCAACTTCGGCGATACGCTGCACTACAATTTCTTTGTATTCTTCGCCGTTAACTTTTCCTTGCGCCCGATAAGCCACCACATGTGGTGGAAAATTATCCATTAATGCTAACATTTCTTTTCCGTTGTTTTGCTGAAGTATATATATGTTGATCACCTGGTTTTGGCATAACAATCCGTTGCGACTCGCGAACGGTAATTAAACCGGAGATGCATAATCCGATACCCATCAGCAGATGAAAAGCATAGGTAGTTTCTGAAAATAAATATAACCACGGCGATAAGGCCAAGTAAGCACCACCAAAAATATCGGCATATAAATGTATATCCATTGGGATGGTTTTCCGTACACCTCCCTCATAATTCGTTAACAAGGACATACCCAAAATCATTACACCAAACAATATACACAACACAGTAGCCGGTCGCTCCTCGCTAAAATGGAAAAGAAAGGGGGCAACTATTAGCAGTAAGGCAGCGCCATAATCTAATACGGCGTGCAGTATTCGGGGGAAGATTCTTACTAGCATAATATTTCAATTTTTTGTTCACATGAGTGAATTTCGTAGATTCAAAAAGCAGGCTGCCTCCCATAAAAGGCAGCCTGCTAGTTTAACTTAAGACACCGCCCTGAGCCACGCCATGTTGACTGGCGGGCGCGGTACAGAGGCCGGCAATAATGGAGAATACACCGACGATGAGATGAGGCAAAAATACCTGATCACTGAAATTAAGCAGCCAAGGCGATAAGGCCAATAATATGCCCAAGATGACATCCATTACCAAATGCGTTGACATCGGAATAACCTTGGCAACTCCGCCTTCATGCCGGGTAAGTAAAGCCATACCCAATACTAAAACACCGGCAATAATAGCACTGTACTTTGCCCCCGGGATATGGGAAAAACCCAGTAAGGTGGGAGCAAGAATTAATAAGATTCCCACTATATAGTCTAACATAGCGTGAACGCGTCTACTGATAAATTTCATATATTATCTTTTTTGTTTATCATTTGTTCAGCTTGGGCATAACCTTCTCTAATGGGGGGAGCTAGCATAGGTTCCTCGCCCATGGGTGTGCCATGCTCGTAGGTAAAAACGCCTTTGCCGTCAATGGAGGTTCCATCGGTCCATCGAGCAATCGGTTTTTCGGGCATATTAATATTAGTAGAAATAAAGGAGTAGGCAACGGAGCTAACTTCTTCTTCCTGCGGAAAGCTATTCGGAATAGGATGCGCGCTTGGGCCACCTAATTCCTCGAGAACGGCTAGCCACTGATTTTGATGCATGGTATCACGCGCAATCAAAAAGGCTAGCATGTCTTTCATGCCTGGATCGGTAGTTGATTCCCATAAACGCGTGGCTAAGGTACGCCCGGTAGCTTCCGCCATCACATTTGCGTGCATGTCTGCTGCTAGGTTACCACTTGCTACCACCCAAGAGCCGTTAAACGGTACACCGTTGGCATCGGCAGCCATAGCCGCTAAACCGGCAGAAAGGTAGTGGCGAGGGTCCATCCCTCCCATGATCTGTTCAACCACCGGATTGGACGACACCACTTCGTCAATAATAGAACCTTTCGCTCCCTCCAAGTTTAAGGCAACGGCCGTACACAACATCTCGATGTGCGAAATTTCTTCCGTTCCCGTCTCCAAAAGCATGTTTCTGTATTTTGCCGGCCCCCGGTTGCCCCAAGCTTGGAAAAGATACTGTAGACATACTCTAATTTCTCCTTCGATACCGCCGATTGCCTGTTGTAACAAACGCGCGAATTGCGGGTTGGGCTTATCAACCCGAACCTTGTACTGTAATCTTCTGTCGTGAAAAAACATAGCTGATTCTCTTTTAGTTAAACTATTGGATTTAACTATGATAATATCATGCCGTATCGATAATGCCCCCGAAATGGACATTATGATTCCGCAATAGTGGGATCGGACGAGTGGATTATACTAGGATAATATCTGTTTATTAGGACGTAGAAAAAACCTTGCCAAAAAAATGCATGGGTATGAGGGTAACCGAGGCGTAGCTTCATACAACCAAATATGGATCTGTTAAAGGCCGAGGAGGGTTTAAGGTGTTTTCGGTAATGGAAGTGTAATAACGAATTCACTGCCTTTCCCGTATTCGCTAACAACGTTGATTCTACCATCGTGTCGTTCAATGATCTCCCGGGAAAGATAAAGCCCGATTCCTAACCCTGCTATACCCGAAGTATTATCGGCACGATAAAATCGGGTAAAGACTTGTTGTTGTTGAGAAGACGTCAATCCCATGCCTTCGTCTCGGATGCTGATGGTAGCAACGGTTTCTTTCTTTTCGCATTGAACAAAAACCTCATTGGCGTTCGGTGAATACTTAACGGCATTGCTTAAGAGGTTAATGATAACCTGTTCGATTCGTTGTTTATCGGCTTTAATGGTAATCGGGTATGCGGGGCGGTTCAACGAAATATCGTGGCTATTGACGGAAAAGCGAAAAGACTCTACGGTTTCTTGGACCAGCTCGCCGAGATCGAACAGTTCGGTATTAAACTGAAGCTTACCAGCTTCGATTTTGGAAATATCCAATAATTCGGACACCAATTTGTTTAGTTTGTCTAATTGTTTTACGCTTTTATCAACAAACAGAGACGCCATTTTACTGTCGGGTTTCTTTTCCAACAATTGCAGATAGCCGTAAACGCTTGTAAGTGGTGTTTTAAGCTCATGACTGGCTAATGCGATAAACTCATCTTTCTTTGCGCTTAAGGCCTTGACCTCTTCGAATAACCTGGAATTGTCGAGGGCGATGGCTGCTTGGGCTGTGATGTTACTGATCAAGCTTTCATGGTGTACATTGAACTTGCCGGGCTCCGGATGTCCTAAAAACAGTCCGCCCATTACGACCCCTTTGGCAGAAACAACGGGAGCCGCCAAATAACTCACGACGGGAAGATGACCATGCGGCATTCCGTAGTAAGGGTAATTTTGACCGTAACGGGAATCTTTTCTGATGTCGTCGGATCGTACAATCTCATTGCCGTTGAAGGTTGGGTGAAGCAGGGGTGTGTCGCGCGGCATTTCCAAATGCTTAAGTGCTTCGGCTGGATAACCCGATACGGTAAATCGGGTTTTTATTGTTCCATCTACCTCAACTAAATGGTAAAAAAATGCACCAAAGGCTGCGCCGGTCACTTCTTTACTCGCATCTGTCACTTGCTGTAAAGTGCTCTGTACATCCAATTTCGAAGAAATAGCCCGGCTGATAGAATTGAGGGTTTCCAAATCCCGCGTGTACTGATAGATAGCATTTTGTACCTTCACTTCTTCCGATATATCCCGGGCGATTTTGGATGCACCTATAATTTTGCCTTGCTTGTCCCTAATCGGGGACACGGTGAGCGATATAAGTATTTCCTTTCCGTATTTATTGAGTCGTACCGTTTGATAATGGTCAACTTTTTCTCCTTTACGGACCTGCCCTAAAATATAGTCTTCCTCACTTAAGCGCGGTTTGGGGATTAAAATGGTAATGGATTTCCCCATTACTTCTTCCGCTGTATAGCCGAAAAGTCGCTCGGCACCAATGTTCCAACTAGTAATAATACCCTGAAGGTCTTTACTGACAATAGCATCATCCGATGATTCGACAATGGATGAAAGGAAAGCTTGCCGCTCTTCCAAGGGGGTACGGTCACTGATGTCAACTAGTGTAGCGTGAGTGCCGGTAATTTCACCAGCGGCATTATAAAGCACCTTGGGAAACACCAAGAGTTTTCGGTTTGTCCCGTCAGGTCGTTCAATGATTACTTCGGATTGATCGGTGCGATTTAGACCCTTAGCCGTTAAAGCAGTCGGAAATTCTTCTTCAGCCAGTTTCTTCCCATCGGGGCTATAGACCTTGTAAGCACCACTCCAACGGTCTTTTTGCAGGTTGGGCGTTCGGCCCCAAAGGGTGGTTGCAGCAGTATTATAAAAAATAATGGTGCCTTCGGTATTACAGGCATAAATAGCCACCGCTGAGTCGTAAACCAAATTGTGCAACAAAAAGTCGGCATCATTCCCAAAAGGGTTGTACGCCGCATTTGTAAAGGAGTCTCCCATTATTTAACCTAATTTCTTTGAACTGGTTTGTAAATATAGACTATTTCTATAATAGCCCAAGAGCTGGATGCCGAAATCATTACAAATTAAATGCCGAAAATTTGTGAAGCGTAAGCACTGTTTTCTGAATTTGAATTAAAACAATTATGACTTTATGATTAGAATCAATCAGTCAATTATTACGTTATATAGAAAAATCCAACACCGAAGCTGCTTAAATTTGTTATAGTTCTAGCAAAAGCTGAACATACAAAGGTGGGTCCAAATTGAATGATCATAAAAAGTTATCCATGACTAAAGAAAACAGTAACCCCTTAGACGGACTGAGTGTTAACACCATCCGTTTCCTGGCGACCGATATGGTGCAACAGGCAAATTCGGGCCATCCCGGGCTTCCGCTGGGAGCCGCGCCCATGGCATATGTTTTATGGAATCGTTTTCTGCGGTTTAATCCGAAAGATCCTAAATGGCCGAATCGCGACCGCTTCATCCTTTCTGCCGGCCACGGCTCGGCATTATTGTACAGTTTATTGCATTTATACGGATATGATCTGCCGCTGACTGAACTGCAACACTTTCGGCAATTGGGATCAAAAACACCCGGCCATCCGGAATCGGTGTTGACTCCAGGAATTGAGGTGACTACCGGTCCGCTAGGGCAGGGGTTTGGAAATGGCGTGGGAATCGCTATTGCTGAGCGGTTTTTAGCGACGAAATACAATAAAGAGAGCTACGATTTAATAGATCATTATACCTATGCGATTGTTAGCGACGGCGATTTAATGGAAGGGGTCGCTTCAGAGGCGGCATCTTTAGCAGGACACCTCAAGTTGGGCAAGCTTATTTATTTATATGATGATAATGCGATTTCCCTCGATGGGCCGACCAGCTTGGCCTTTACAGAGGATGTGCCTGCACGCTTTAGGGCTTATGGCTGGCAAACCTTAACGGTAGAGGATGGCAATGATCTGGATGCCATTGAGCAGGCCATTTTAGCAGCGCAGGCTGAAACCGAAAAACCCTCTTTAATATCCGTTAAAACGATTATCGGTTATGGCAGTCCGCAACAGGGAACGAATAAGGTACATGGCAATCCACTGGGTATCGAAAATCTAAAGAAAACGAAGGAGTTTTTCGGATGGGACCCGGAGAAAAACTTTTTTATACCGGAAGAAGTGAGCGATTACCTTTTGGGCCGAGGACAAAAAGGAGCTGAATTGCAACAGGCATGGAACGAGCAATTTACATCTTATAAAGTAGTTTTTGAAGCAGAAGCGAAGGACCTTGAAATTAGCTTTGAAGGTGAATTGCCAGCGGGCTGGGATAATGGGATGCCTACTTTCAATGCCGCGGATGCGCTAGCAACCAGAGAGGCTTCGGGAAAGGTATTGGAAGTATTGCGCCAAAACATAAGCTGGTTGATTGGCGGCTCAGCGGATTTAGCAAGTTCGAACAATACGCCTGTTAAAGGAGATGAAAGTTTCCAGCCGGGACATTACGACTTACGCAACATTTGGTTTGGTGTCCGCGAACACGGTATGGGCGCAATATTAAATGGTATGGCCTCTTACGGGGGTACGCGTGTCTATGGCGGTACCTTTTTGACGTTTTCGGATTATATGCGAGGAGCCATTCGTTTGGCAGCCTTAACGAAAGCACCGGTCACCTATATATTTACGCATGATAGTGTTGCCTTAGGTGAGGATGGCCCTACGCATCAGTCGGTTGAACATGTTTCGGCTTTGCGGTTAATCCCCAACTTGACGGTCATACGGCCGGCAGACGCTTTTGAGACGATAGCAGCCTGGAAAGTTGCTATGAGTCGACTAAAGGGGCCGGTAGCACTCATCTTGTCGCGACAGAAGTTACCGGTTATCGATCAGCAGCGTTACGCTTCCGGCGATAATTTAAGCAAAGGCGGCTATGTCTTAAGTGACACCGATGGTACCCCTGATATTATTCTTATAGCCACGGGGTCGGAGGTGCAACTCGTTTTAGAAGCGCAAGAGCAACTGACGAAGGAAGGCATTGGCGCCAGGGTTGTCAGTATGCCTTCCTTTGAACTGTTTAATCAACAGGATCAGGCCTATCGTGAGCAGGTTCTGCCACCTCATGTGGCCAAACGGTTAGCCGTGGAAGCAGGTGTGACGCCACTATGGTATCAGTATGTTGGTGCAGACGGAGATGTAATAGGCATCGATACCTTCGGTGAATCGGGTGAAGGCAAAGCGGTGATGACACATTTTGGTTTTACTGCCAGGCATGTTTACGATCGAGCTCTTAAGTTGTTGAAACGTTAAGTAGTTGAGACGTTGAGTAGTTGAGTAGGGAATTAGTTTAGTAGTTAAAGTGATGAATTATAATTGATGAACGAATGAATGATGAGTGATCAGTTGTGAGTTGCCCGTTGTGAGTTGTGAGAAAGGTTCGAGCGACTGATAACCGAAAGCTGATAGCTGATTTCCGATGGCTTCTTGCCACCGAAGGCAGCATGCATACCTTTGGAAATAGACACAAATAAATAATTATTATAATGAAACCTGCATGAGCTACCGCTCAAAAAAGAGCGTGATTAACGCGGCTCATGCAAGCTGAATTGCCACTAAAAGTCTAATTTAATCAGATGAAACCATCATGATTTATTCAAACCACACAGGGGTATGAATGAATCTGATAGCTTCATCGCCACTAAAAGTCTAATTTAATCAGATGAAAAATCCATTAGCAAAGATCCCTGATTTCGGCCAAAGTATATGGTTGGATTATATCAAAAGATCGTTTATTCAATCCGGTGAATTGAAGAAATTGATAGACGAAGACAATTTAAGAGGAGTTACCTCAAATCCTGCAATTTTCGAAGAAGCGATTGCACGTAGTGAAGACTATAATGATACCATCAGTGAATTGGGAAAGACGGATATCTCGAATGAGGAAATTTTTCTCAAAATGGCTATTGAGGATGTTCAGCATGCCGCTGATGTTTTTAAGGGGGTTTACGAACAGACCAAAGGACTGGATGGCTACGTAAGTCTAGAGGTTTCACCCGGTTTGGCATTGGATACCGAAGGCTCTATTGCAGAGGCACGATCGTCCTGGAAAGCACTTGACCGTCCGAATGTGATGATTAAAATTCCCGGCACAAAGGAAGGCTTGCCGGCCATTAAACAGTTGATAAGCGAAGGCATTAATATCAACGTAACGCTACTTTTTGGTTTAGACCGATATCGCGAAGTAGCGGAAGCTTATATTGCAGGATTAGAAGAACGGGCAGAAAGAGGAGAACCCCTGGAAAAAGTAACCTCGGTAGCAAGTTTCTTTTTAAGTCGCATCGACACAATGGTAGATACGATGTTAGACGAGGTTGCTGAAAATGATCCGAGTAAAGCTACAGCGGCAAAGCAGATTAAAGGACAGGTCGCAATCGCAAGTGCTAAAGTGGCATATAGTATTTATAACGAACTTTTTATGTCTGATCGTTTTCTGGAATTGGAAGCCAAGGGTGCTAAACCACAGCGTTTGCTATGGGCCAGCACCAGTGTGAAAAACAAAGCCTATGATGATCTAATGTATGTTGAAGCACTTATCGGCCCACAAACGGTAGACACCTTGCCAAAAGAAACCTTGAATGCCTATCGCGATCATGGCAACCCCGCAGCACGCTTAAAAGATGACCTTGAGCACGCACGTTATACGCTGTACAAATTGGAAGATATTGTTGGCATTAAGCTTTCAGACGTTACGCAACACCTGGAAGAAGAAGGGATTCAGAAATTTATTAAACCTTTTGATAGCTTGATGGACGTGCTAGCACAGAAACGCAAGGAGGTGGTTTCCTAATGCCTGAACACAATAGCACCATTAAAGCACTCTTTCTGGATATAGGAGGAGTGTTTTTAACAAATGGCTGGGATACAGAAGCTCGTAAAGAAGCAGCAATCAAATTCGGACTTGATTTTGAGGAACTGAATGGAAGACATCGTATCATCTTTGACGCCTATGAGTCAGGTAAATCTACTTTGGACGAATATTTGACTTTGTTAATATTCTATAAACCACGCAATTTTACACGAGAGGATATTAAAGCATTTATGATGCAAAAGTCGCAACCTTATCCCGAGATGATCGAATTGATCCGTACCATAAAACGGAAGCATCATCTTCTCACCATCGCCGTGAATAATGAAGGCAGGGAATTGAACGACTACCGCATTCAGCAATTTGACCTAAAGAGTTTTATTGATGTTTTTGCCTCTTCTTGTTTTGTGCATATGCGAAAACCCGATATGGATATGTATCAACTTGCAATCGATCTGGCACAGGTAAAGCCTGAAGAAATCGTCTATTTAGACGATCGCCCGGTCTTTATTGAGGCGGCTTGCCAACTGGGTATACAGGGTGTTGAACATGTCGATGTAGCAACGACGAAATCAGCTTTGGCTCAGTACGGATTAATATAGTATTGTTAAGTGGTTGAGTAGGGCGATGGTTAAGTAGTTGTTAACGCACAACGCCGTACTCAATTCTTAATTGTTCGCTGTTGATTGTTAGCTATCAGTAATCAGCTGTCAGAAATCGGCTTTCGGCTATTCCGAGTTATAAGTTCTACGTTATAGGTTTTACGTAAGGGCATCTGCTAATGTGGTAACCATTATCACATTGGCTCATTCGCCAGCTGTCAGTAATCAGCTTTCAGTCGCACCAGCCCTTATCACATCATCACATTGGCCAATTGGCTCATCGGCTAACCGACCGCAGGAAGCTCATGAGTGCCGAAAAAGCAAGCACTTACGAATAATTGTCACACTGGCTAATTGGCTAATTGTCACATTGGCTAATCAAGCTATAAGCCATAGGCTTTAGGCATTAGCTTTTAGCTATCAGAAATCAGCTTTCAGCCACTAACCTGTTCATCATCACATTGGCTCATCGGCTAATTATTCACTATCTGTTTTTATTATTAAGGTGTTCATGAGCTCACTTTGTTCGGTTATCACATTGACCAATTAACGTCTCAACAACTTAACTATTTCCCTACTCAACAACCTACTATTCAACTATTTTTCTTTACTAAGGTTAATCGTGATCGAGTGTTCGTCCAAACCTTCAATGTGCTCATCGGTAAAAATGTCTTTTGATTTCTCCTGAATGGCAGTGAGTAAATCCTCTGCCGATCCTTCGTAGTCTACTAAGATCACAGAGCCGGATGGACTGAATTTCATCTTGGTACTTTCGACTCCCTTGCACGTCTCAACCTGCTCGTTTAGCTTTTTAAGATTCGTGAGGTTAATACCGGAAATATTAATGGTCGTAAAATCTTCTTCCGCACTTTCCTTTTTCTTAAAAAAGCCTAACACTTTATCACCGGTTCCTTTTGTTTTATCGGCTGTGTTAGATGCTTTTTCTACTTTGTTTAATGCTTGGTCTACTTTATCAAATAAACTTTGCGCTTTCACGCTGGCCACACACAAAAAAATCAGGGGGGCACAGCAAACAATTAACTTTTTCATAATCCAACTTGTTATTTAATACGTTTCAGTTTGTTCAGGTAAAGGGCTAATAAAATACTTTATGGACTCTTTCTGTAATACACATTAGCTTAACAAAATTGCTTGATTCCGTATGGTTCTACAATCCTCATAAATGAGTTATTTTTTCTACAGGTTTTCCGGTAGTTTTAGATCGTTTATTGCTCAAGAAAATGAACAAGATGAATAAGCGACTTTAGATCATGATTTTTCGACTTTCACTGCCGTTCCTTGTCAAAATATGCGTGATTCTCAGCTAAGTGATGAAAATCGTCATGATGAAACTTGAGGTTCTGAATTATAGGAAATAAACCGAATTAGATATTTTAGCCTTCTTTTAACTTAATTCGTTTAATAATTTTATGCGTATTTTAACAATTAACCGTAACTGCTTAATTTTATGTGTCTTGTTCATATTGATCTTCATTGGCGGATGTAAAAAGGATGATCCCGTCAACCCGACCCCGGAAGTTCCGTCACTTACAATGGCCCAACTTTATCAACACGCTATTTTGGATGCAATGGTAGCCGATAGTTCGGAAGTCATTGACACACTTTGGCAAATTTCGAAAGAGAACACGGCGCTGCAATGGAAAACAATCAATGGGAAAGACTATGTTTTATTAGCCAGCTTTATGCGCTATCCGAACAGCTACCCGGTAGGAGATTCCATTACGAACGTATGGGGCGAATCTTGGGTCTTTATTCCTCAACAAATGAAAGCGCGCATTGGCAAAGACTTACAGACTACCAGTGATACGACCATGCGTATCTGTCAGCTCTTAGGTCTGCCTCCAGCCAACGAAAGAAGCAACACACATATTGCGGAAATGTGGGTAAACCCCGAACGCCTGTATCGACCTGCCGGAGATCCGAGAGTTGCTACACGGACAGCGGGGGCAGTATTAAGTAATAACGTTTCAGAAACTTATAACACTTGGTTCAATAATTATATTCTTTTTGCTTATTATAGAACCCTCTCCGGTTCTGCTGATTTTCATTATCCTTGGACTCGCTTAGGTTATACGTATGATTGGGCTCCTGACAGCCCTGAAGTCGGTCTGAGTGAATACGTACTTCAGGCAAGCTCGGGGTCTTGGGTCGAACGTGTAGCTCCGGTCGGAAGCTATTTTTGATAGCCTTCGTAATACACCCGGAAATGTAAAAGAAGAGTTAACGGCTTTGCTCTTTGAATTAAAAAGAAAGCCTGTCTTCTTATACACGGAAAAAAATAATTATCTACGAATTAGTGTTTCTCGGTTAAAATCTGAACAAAATGAACAAAGGCCATGTGTGCACTTTTTTGTTCGTTTGTACCTGAATTGGTGGTGTTTTTTTAAGCCATAGTAATGGCCTAAACTCAAGTTATCAATTATATTATAAAGCAAGTACATTCATTTACCTGTGCTGTGAGAAATACCTTTTCGAGTATACTATTTTTTCTTTTTTTCTTTTCAGTTCCGGGGGCGATAGATGTTTTGGCCCGGCAAAAGCCGGCATTATCAACTAATAGAGATAGCACTAAGAATGTAAGTGATAGTACGGGAGTGCTTTATCCCATTAAGGACGAACCTTTCCTAAATTTATACCAACGAGATAATGGTATTCATCTTCGTAAGCCCGGGACTATCAAAAGGGAAATAGACTTTGATCCCATTGGTAGGCAATATATCATTCGAGATAATATTGGAAGCAGCATGTACCGTCCGCCACAGTACTTGAGTATTGACGAATATCAGCAATATGAAAACCAATCGTTGAAAGAACGTACTTGGCGAGAGCTGTCGGATGACTTTTCCAGACGTGCGCGGAAAGATGGATGGATTCCTAGTATTCAAGTGAATAGCCCTACTTTCGAGAAGATTTTTGGTGGAAATACGATTAATATTATACCTAGGGGAAGTGTGGATGCTACCATTATGGGACAATATAATAAAAACGATAATCCCATGTTCAATGAGCGCCAACGGAAGCAATTCGGATTTGATTTCGATCAGCGTATCCAGATGAACTTAACCGGTCAGATCGGTGATCGAATGCGCATCATTACCAATTATAATACGGAGGCGCAGTTCGACTTTGAAAATCAGATTAAGTTTGACTACGTGGGAAAAGATGACGCAATCATTCGTCGTATCGAAGTGGGTAATGTAAGTATGCCTTTAAATTCTACATTAATTTCAGGCACACAAGCTCTTTTCGGTGTAAAGACGCAATTGCAATTTGGTAAATTGGGGGTAACGAGTGTCTTTTCACAGCAACGATCGCAAAGCAAGGAGATCACTATTACCAATGGCGCGCAGCAAAATGAGTTTTCGTTGAAAGCTGACGAGTACGAACAGAACAAGCATTACTTCCTTGCGCAGTACTTTCGCGACAATTATAACAGAGCAATGTCCAACGCTCCTCTATTATTAACGAATGTTAATATTACGCAGATCGAAGTTTGGGTTACGAATAGGAGCAACTCGATCGAAAATAGCCGAGATGTATTGGCTTTTATGGACTTAGGAGAAAGTCGCCCCTGGAATCCGATGTTTAATCAGCCGGGAGGTTCTCAGTTACCGGCGGCGGGTGTGGTAGGCGACCCTGCCTTTCCTGAACAGTCGAACCGGCTCTTGCAGATTTTGCAACAGCAATACCCCGATGCCCGCTATAGCTCATCAAATGCTGTTGCCGCCCTTTTCCAAAGTAGTGGAGCTAACGACAACTATGCTCGCCTTTCCAATGCACGGAAATTAACGGAAAAGGAGTATACTGTGAATCGACGGTTGGGATATATTTCCTTAAATACACCATTAAATGCTGATCAGGTACTGGCGGTTGCTTATCGCTATACAGCCAACGGGAGGGAATACCAGGTAGGCGAATTTTCTACGGATATTCCTATTAGCCCATCTAATCCACAGGTGCTCTTTACCAAGTTGTTGAAAAATGAAGTATTGAAGCCTAATTTACCTGTTTGGGACCTAATGATGAAAAACATCTACTCGATCGGTGCTTATCGGGTAGGACGAAATAATTTTATTCTGAATGTCTTTAGACTGGAAGACGAAACGGGGGTTGAACGGCCGGTGATGTTTGAAGGGAAAAATACCACCAACAAATTATGGCTGCAGTTGACAGGCTTGGACCGACTTAATCCACAGAATGATCGACAGCCTGACGGGGTTTTTGACTTTTTGGAAGGCCTGACGATCGACCCGGAATATGGAAGGGTTGTATTCCCGGTAGTGGAACCTTTCGGAAAGGATTTGAAGAGCTTATTCGCCCCGGGAGAGGAGCAGTTGGCAGAGCGGTATGCGTTTCAAGAACTCTATGACTCAACCAAGGTGGTTGCACAGCAACTGTTTGCCAACAAAAATAGATACGCAATACGCGGCACCTATGAATCCGAAGCAGGATCGGAGTTCCAGCTAGGAGCGATTAACATCCCCCGAGGGTCGGTGCAGGTCTATGCAGGTGGGATTCCCTTGCAAGAAGGGGCAGACTTTACGGTGGATTACGAAATTGGAAGGGTACGCATCTTAAATGAGGCGCTACTAAGATCCGGGCAGGCCATTCGAATAAAGATGGAAAACAATGAACTCTTTGGCTTACAACAACGGACCTTATTTGGGTCCCGATTAGATTATATGGTGAACGACCAACTTCAACTGGGCGGTACCATTATGAATTTATCGGAACGACCGCTAACGCAAAAAGTCAATTTAGCGCAAGAACCAATCTCCAATACCATTTGGGGATTTGATGTGAACTATAACGCTCCTTCTCGATGGCTTACGCGTATGGTGGATAAAATTCCATTTATTAATACACGTGAGGAATCTACTATTTCCTTCTATGGCGAATTTGCTAATCTGATACCGGGACATTCGAAGGCAACCAATATCGCCGGATCCAGAAATGGCGCCAGCTATATTGATGATTTTGAAAACAGTCGGTCTATAATTGATTTAAAAGGCGCCTATAGCTGGCAAATTTCGGGTACGCCTCAATTGTTTCCCGAGTCACAGCTATCTAATGATTTACGCTATGGCTACAACAGGGCCCGACTAGCCTTCTATAATATTGATCCGGTTTTTTATCGGAATGATAATAGTCTTACACCTGCGAATATTAGGGGTAATTTAACGGAATTGTCGAACCATTACGTACGGGAGGTATTGGAACAGGAGGTGTTTCCGAATAAGCAAACGGTTACCGGACAGCCTTTGTTCATGTCTACACTTGACCTCAGTTTTTATCCTACAATAAGAGGTCCTTATAACTATACGCTTTCCGGTGTAAACAGTGATGGTACCTTAACCAATCCCAAATCCCGCTGGGGAGGTATGTTCCGACAAATTCAAACGCCTGATTTTGAAGCACAAAATATCGAATTTATCGAGCTTTGGATGATGGATCCGTTCATTTATAAACCACAGGATGAGGGTGGGGATCTTTATTTCAACTTGGGAAATATCTCGGAAGATATCTTAAAAGACGGACGTCGGGCCGTGGAAAACGCACTGCCTACGAATGGCAATTATGCAGAAATGGACCTAACCAATTGGGGAAGAGTTCCTAAACTGCAACCCATGGTGCAGGCCTTCGCGAATAATCCCGATCAACGCGCATTACAGGATGTCGGCTTAGATGCCTTGAACGATGCCGACGAACGAAATCATTTTTCGAACTTTCTGTCGCAAGCTAGTGCAACGTTAAACCCGCAACCTTTACAGGAGTTAAATAACGACCCCTCAAGCGATAACTTCAGCTATTTTAGAAGTGCCGAATTGGATGCGCAGAATGCCGGTATTCTAAAACGGTATGAGCGATTTAACGGGACGGAGGGTAATAGCAAAACTGCGGAGCAGGCCGGGGCAGGAGATGGAGTCAATACGTCGGCATCTACCTTATTACCCGATGGGGAGGATGTCAATCGGGATAATACCATGAACCAGATCGACGAGTATTATCAGTACCGTGTTTCTGTTCGTCCGCAGGATATGATGGTGGGTAAGAACTTTATTGTGGATATGATTGATGCACCCGTTACCTTGGCCAATGGTAAGAAGGAAAATGTGAAATGGTATCAACTACGCATTCCAATTACGCAATACGAATCCAAGGCAGGCGATCCCCAAGACTTTAAGTCTATTCGCTTTATACGGATGTTCATGACAAATTTCGCGGATACGTCTATCCTAAGAATGGCGAGATTACAATTGGTAAGGGGCGAATGGCGGCGATTCAATTCGGAACGATCGCCTACAAAAGTCATTGCAGATCCAACTTTAAATAATCCGGGTTTAGACAATTCTACCATTGAAGTAGCGGCGGTTAGTATTGAAGAAAACGGGAACAGGCAACCGATTCCGTACGTAGTTCCTCCGGGCATCGAACGACAGATCGATTATGGCAATTATAACACAAATGTACAATTGAATGAGCAGGCTTTGTCGGTCACCGTCAACCGGTTGCGAGATGGTTATGGACAAGCGGCCTATCGTACTTCCACCAATGACTTTCGAGCTTATAAACGCTTGCAGATGTTTGTTCACGCGGAAGGCGATGAGTTGCGAAGTGGAGATTTACATGGTTTTATAAGGGTGGGAACCGATGGCATCGAAAACTATTATGAGTACGAAATGCCACTCGAAGTAACGACGCCGGGAAGCCGGGATCCGGACGCCATTTGGCCGTCAAGTAATCGTATGAATGTCGAAATTAAGCTATTCCAGGAAGCAAAAGAAGCAAGAAATAAAGCTACCCTACCCGATGGTAGTCCTTGGCCGATCAATTTGCCCTATAGCTTTGTGGATGGCACAAATACCGTGACGATTAAAGGACAACCGGACATCAGTAAAATCAGATTCTATATGCTGGGTGTCAAAAATCCGTTGAAAGGACAAAATAATGCAAATGATGACGGGATGGAGAAATCAGGTGTTATTTGGTTCAATGAATTACGTTTGACCGATTATGAGGATAACGGGGGATGGGCCGCAACAGCTCGGTTAAATGCTAAATTGGCCGATTTCGCGGATGTGACGGTTTCTGGAAGTAAGAGTACCATTGGCTTTGGTGCAATCGACGCGCGAATCAATGAGCGAAATCGGACGGAAGATCGATTTTTTGACTTTACAAGTAGTGTGGAACTGGGTAAGTTCTTCCCCGAACGCACGGGCATCAGAATTCCTTTTTATTTTAATTATTCAAGTCAGGTGCGTACCCCACAATACAATCCCTTAATGCCGGACATTGAAATGAAATCGGCACTGGATGGACTGAATGATAATCAAAAAGATTCCCTTCTGCGCCTGACGCAGGATTATACGACGCGCAAAAGTATCAGCTTCATGAACGTGCGGAAGTTGCGTATGGATAACGAAAAACCGGTACGTTTGTGGGATATCGAGAACTTTAGCGTCTCCTATGCTTTCTCACAGTTTTACCATCGTGATTATTTGACAGAGAAATCCGTTCAAAACAATTATCGCGCTTCACTATCTTACGATTATGTGCAAAATAAAGATAAGTACATCGAACCGCTGAAGAAATTATTTAAGGGAAGATATACTCGTCTATTAAGTGATCTGAACTTTAATTTGATGCCTTCTTTTATTAATTTTCGGATTGATGTACAAAGACTTTACACCGAGAACACACTTCGTACCGGCAGTTCACCGGATAACTACCTGCCTGCCGGTAATATAGGTACCCTCTATAATAAGAATTTTACGATGACGCGGCTATATGGTATCAGCTGGAATCTTACCCGCTCACTAAAGCTGGATTTTAATGCTACTAACTATTCTATTATAGATGAACCGCAGGGACGTTTGGATGGCTTAAAGCGTGATACTTTATGGGAAAACTTCTGGAAGTTGGGGAGAACGACTGACTATAACCATATGATGAATTTAACCTATAATGTGCCGCTGGATAAAATTCCGGGACTTGATTGGATTAATGTAGCCGCTCGTTATGGAAGTCAGTTCGCTTGGCAGACCCAACCCTTATTGGCAATCAACGACCCGAACCTGAATATTGGAAATACGATTCAGAACTCGCGGACTTTGCAACTAAATCCGCGATTCAATCTTTTGGGGCTCTTTAATAAATTCCCCTTCTTTAGGGATGCGCGAAATGGACGAAGTCCGAACAAAGGAACTGAAATCCTGGCAAACTTTGTTTCCAGCATTAAGGATATTAACGCTGCTTACACGAGGGTTGATGGAACGTTCTTACCTGGATATCTGGGGAAAACAAATATGCTGGGTTTGGACTTCGATATGAATGCCCCGGGCTTCGGATTCATCTTTGGTGGACAAGGGGATATATTGGGAAAAGCGATTGCCAATGGATGGTTGAGTACCGATAGCCTGCAAACGCAACTTTATGCGAAGTCTTTACGCGAGGATTTGAGTATCCGCGCTACACTGGAGCCCTTTAAGGATCTACGGATCGACTTAACAGCTACGCGGATTGAAAATAGAAATTTTACCACGCAAGTGCTCTTTAACGAAGATACGCAAGGATTTGAGCGGGTAACACCGGTTACAGCAGGGGATTACAGTATATCGTATCTCTCTTTGAAAACGGCCTTTTCGAACAAAGATGAGCTTTTCAAAACTTTTGAAAGAAACAGAGGGACAATCTCACGAAGATTGGGACAATTAAATCCCAATTCGGAAGGAACGATCGGCGATTTTGCTGATGGATATGGAAATACGGCACAAGACGTAGTAGTTGGCGCTTTTCTGGCGGCTTATACAGGCAAAAGCCCGGAGAAGCAGAGCTTAGGTGTGTTCCCGCGTATACCGATACCTAACTGGCGTATTATGTATAATGGATTGGCGAAATATCCTTTCTTTAGCGAATATTTATCCTCGTTGGAACTGGTACATGGTTATCGAACACTCTATAATATTAATGGTTACACCACACTTATTCGATATGGTGAAACGAATGGCGCGTCTTCGGTGAGAGATGTCAATGGAAACTTTTTGCCACAATATCAATTCTCACAAATTACTTTACAAGAGCAATTTTTACCCTTGATTGGCTTCAACGCTCGTTTCAAGAATAACCTAACAGCCAATGCGGAATATAGGAAGGCTCGGACTTTAAGTCTTAGCCTGCAGAACAGTCAATTGGCACAGCTACTGGACGAAGGCTTCATTTTGGGGGCAGGCTATCGTGTTGCTAATTTTAGATTTCCCTTTGGTTGGTTTGCAGATAGAAAAGTTTCAAACGATTTGACCTTTAAACTGGATGTGGCTATCAATGATATGAAAACCTTGGTATACCGGTCCGATTCCGAGTTTTCTGAAATGGCCTCAGGAAATAAAAATATTACTTACCGACCGTCTATCGATTATATGTTCAATAATCGTTTTAATATCCGAATGTTCTTCGATAGCAATGCAGTGAAGCCTTATACTTCGCAAACCTATGCAACGGCCTATAGCAACTTCGGATTCAATTTGAGGATATTATTGCAGTAAGGAGTAGTTAATAGGGAAATAGTTGAGTAGGGAAATAGTTGAGTTGTTGAGACGTTAATTGGTCAATGTGATAACCGAACAAAGTGAGCTCATGAACACCTTAATAATAAAAACAGATAGTGAATAATTAGCCGATGAGCCAATGTGATGATGAGAGGCTAGCGCAACTGAAAGCTGAAAGCTGATTACTGAAAGCTCGTTGATTATTCGTAAGTGTTTGCTTTTTCGGCACTCATGAGCTTCCTACGGTCGGTTAGCCGATGTGATAATGAGCCAATTGGCCAATGTGATGATGTGATAAGGGCTGTGCGACTGAAAGCTGATTACTGACAACTGGTGAATGAGCCAATGTGATAATGGTTACCACATTAGCAGAAGCCCCTACTTAAAACCTATAACTTAGAACTTATAACCAAATAGCCGAAAGCTGATAGCTAAAAACTAATAGCTAAAAATCACTATTCCCTACTAACAAGTTCCCCATCCCGCTCAGGGGCTAAAGCATAGAGCCACGCAATGAAAATTGCATTTGAAAGCAATTTTATCTAAGTTTGGCAAAAAAACAACATGAATATACCGGTCTTCTTAACGAAGAAGGGTTACTAAAGCACTAAACAAAATAATAATGAATTTTCCAGCTGAATTAAAGTACACGAAAGACCACGAATGGATCCGTGTAGAGGGCGATGAAGCAACCATAGGAATTACTGAATTTGCTCAGCGTGAATTAGGCGATATCGTTTTTGTAGACATCAATACGGTGGGTGATGAGGTGGCTGTTAATGACGTATTTGGTACGGTGGAAGCAGTAAAAACCGTTTCTGATTTGTACATGCCGGTGACATCAACTGTGTTAAGTTTAAATGAAGCGTTGGATGGGTCGCCGGAATTGGTAAACAATGACCCTTATGGTGACGGTTGGATTATTAAAGTGAAAATCAGTAATAGTGCAGAGCTGGACGGATTACTTTCTGCTGAAGCATATCAAGCATTGGTAGGAGCTTAATACGCTGCTTTACCGAATTCGATTTTGTCATTAATATTACGTATTACGAGACAAGTGAAAGCGATAGATTGCTTCTTTTAATAGTAGTCTATCGCTTTAATTTTTTACTATTGGTTTATTTCTTGATCATTTTATAGAATGATACTTTTATTCTCCCCCTGCGCTAAGCTATGAAGCATTTTATATGGGCCATCTTGTGGGCCGTAGTTGTATTGTTACTTACTTGTTTGCCAATGGATAACACGACAGAAAAAGTACCGCACTTTGAAGGAATGGACAAATTGGTACATACTGGATTTTTCTTTGTTTTTTCGGTTTTGCTCTGTTTAGGTTACGCAAGAAAAAAGAAAACTCATCAGCCTCAATTCGGTATTTTTTTGAAAGCGCTCATTTTTTCGGCAATATTTGCTTTACTTACAGAATTTTTACAGTATCAGTTCTTTACCTATCGTAGCGGTGATTGGTGGGATGTTTTTGCCGACATGACTGGTACGGGTATGGGATTATTTTCGTACCTCGTGTTGCATAGAAGCTATAGGGCAGCAAAAATATAACGTGAAAAGTTAAAACAAGAAGTATCTGAGTTTTTTAACATAGAATGAAAATTTATATGAACAATAGGTATATCCTTTTCTTTTTAGTTGGCTTATGCCTCTTGCTTAGTTCTTGCGGACTTTTCAAAAAAGGATGTAATTGCCCGCCAATTAGTAAACACTATAGAACCGTGAACCGATAGCTATGAGTTTATGAAGCGCTGATTTAGTCGTGAATTTGTAAGAAGCTAATATCTTTTTTTGAATCATTCTAAATAAAGCTTACCTTTGGATTTGTTTGCGACAAGGCTCCTTGCCTTCTGTGGGTCGTCACTGTCGACGGATTGGAAAGGCACCTAGGGAAATGTCGCATTTCACGATGTCGGATGTTGAATCTGTATTCATAAACCTTTAGGTTTTGAATATAGCCTTGCCTACCGGCAGGTCGACCGTCGACTAGAGATAAAAAATATTTACGGATGAAACTGACAGCATTAAAAATCGGAAGTTCCGGTATTATTAAAGATTTTACTGACCTAAACCTTTCCATAAAGCTTATGGAAATGGGATGTTTACCGGGAGAACGGATTACTTTTGAACGGGTGGCTCCTTTGGGAGATCCCATTG
This sequence comes from Olivibacter sp. LS-1, assembly GCF_008245145.1. Taxonomy (GTDB): domain Bacteria; phylum Bacteroidota; class Bacteroidia; order Sphingobacteriales; family Sphingobacteriaceae; genus Olivibacter; species Olivibacter oleidegradans. The sequence continues at coordinate 2,003,606 of NZ_CP041643.1, forward strand.
CGGTGTCGATTGCCGGTTATCAGCTTAGTTTGCGAAAGGAAGAAGCGGCAACTATTATTGTTGAGGGATTGTAAAATATAGATAGATAAGTACAGATATTCATGAGAGTAGCGTTAGTAGGGAATCCGAATACGGGTAAATCAACTTTGTTCAATAGTCTGACCGGACTCAATCAAAAAGTTGGGAACTTTCCAGGTATTACCGTTGATAAAAAAACAGGAACCACTAAACTTCCAAACGGAAAGCATGTGGAAATCATCGATTTGCCGGGTTGTTATAGCCTTTATCCTAAAAGTCGGGATGAGGCAATTGTGCTGGAAGTATTGACGAATCCCAAAAATGCTTCTCATCCGGATCTGATCGTGGTGGTGGTGGACGCTACCAATCTTAAACGGAATCTGTTGTTGTTTACGCAAGTTGCGGATCTTAAAATTCCGATTATTTTGGCGCTGAATATGTCGGATGCCGCTCGGAAAGAAAAAATCCTGATCGATGTAGATAAAATGTCTCAAAAGTTGGGCGTACAAGTGGTGCCTATCAGTGCCCGAAAAAATGAGAATATAGAATTATTAAAGCAGGCTATTGCAGACGCACCCGGCATTGCGCTGCAAAAGCAAAGTATTGAGGTTTGTGAAATTGCTCCGGCACTGATCTCGCAGATAAAGCAGGATATTCGTATAAAGGAAGATTATGTAGCGCTTTTACTTGCTCATCAACATGAGATACTAGATTATCTTACCGAGGAAGAGAGCAACCATATCGAATCGCTGGAACAGGCAAACGCATTCCAGCCTCAACATTCGCAAACCAAAGAAACGATTGCTCGATATGATTTTATTAGCACGGTTTTACAGGAATCGGTAAAGCAAATGCCTAAGAATATAGCGGAAACACCGACAGGTAAAATCGATCGTATTTTGACGCATCGGGTTTGGGGTTTTGTCTCTTTCCTGGCTATTCTTTTACTCATCTTTCAAGCGATATTTGCCTGGGCCGAGTATCCTATGGGTTTAATAGAAAGTTTTTTTGCCTGGCTGGATGAAATAGGAAGACAGTATATCCCCGAAGGAGTTTTAGCTGATCTCTTATTGGACGGCATCTTAGCAGGGCTGGGCGGGGTATTGGTGTTCATCCCGCAGATTGCCATTCTCTTTGGTTTTATTGCCATTTTGGAGGACACGGGTTATATGGCCAGAATCACCTTCTTGATGGATAAGATTATGCGAAAAGTTGGGTTGAACGGAAAGTCGGTCGTGCCAATGATCGGCGGTTTAGCCTGTGCCGTACCGTCTATTATGGCGACGAGAAATATTGAAAGCTGGAAAGATCGGATTATTACCATAATGGTAACGCCTCTCATTAGCTGTGCGGCACGTTTACCGGTATATACTTTACTAATTTCTTTGGTTGTGCCAAACGATAAGATTTGGGGTTTCTTTAATCTGCAAGGCTTGGCCCTGATGGGCATGTATTTAATAGGTACGATAGGAGCCATTGTAGTTGCCTGGGTTATGAAAAAAGTCATCAAAACCAAGGAGAAATCCTATTTTATCCTGGAATTGCCTGTGTATCGGGCACCGCGGTGGAAAAATGTCTTCTTAACTATGTACGAGAAAGTGAAGACTTTTGTTTTGCAGGTAGGGAAGGTAATTATTGCCATGTCCATTGTTTTGTGGGTGCTAGCAACTTACGGTCCTCCGGGACGAATGGAGGCTATCGAAGAAAAATATCAAACTGAAGATTACGTAAACAACTACTCGGAAGAGGAACGGCAATTTTTGGAATCAGCAGAGAAGCTGGAGAATTCGTACGTTGGTATCTTGGGAAAGACGATTGAACCGGCTATAAGACCCTTGGGTTTCGACTGGAAAATTGGTATAGCGCTGATTACTTCTTTTGCTGCACGTGAAGTTTTTGTGGGAACGATGGCTACCATTTATAGTGTAGAAGAACCTGAAGACGATACCTCAACAATTCGACAAAAGATGCTCAGCTCAAAGGATAGTATAACAGGGAAACCGATTTATACGGTAGCCTCGGCTTTTTCTCTTATGATATTTTATGCTTTTGCCATGCAATGTATCAGTACCATCGCGGTGGTACATCGGGAAACTAAAAGTTGGAAGTGGCCAATTATCCAGTTGACCTACATGACGGCTTTGGCTTATTTTTCCTCTCTATTGGTGTTCCAATTGTTAAAATAGACAAAAGTGTCTTCGTGTCAAGTCGAACTTATCCAGAGCGATAGTTAAAAATTGATTAAGAAAAACGTTCGTTTATTACAGGCATTATTCCAATGTAAATATTAGGTGTTCAGGAACTTGCCGTGAAAGCCTTGTTTATTCTGAATATCTTGCTATTTTTAGCGTCGTATTTAAAATGATTGAAAAAACAAGGTTAGCATTAGAAAAATATGTTCCGAAGCAGGCTGCCCCAATAATTGCCCGTTGGATTCATCAAGCACCCTGCCTTTTTAAGATCAGCAAAAGCCGGACATCTAAGTTTGGTGATTACAGATCGCCGTACAAAGACAAAGGACATCGTATCTCGGTCAACCATAACCTGAACCCCTATGCTTTTTTGGTAACAACAGTGCATGAATTCGCGCATCTGAAAACTTGGAATGAACACAGAACAAAGGCAAAACCTCATGGTATAGAATGGAAACAGAATTTTAAATTATTAATGAAACCTTTTTTTGAAATGGAGGTGTTCCCGGATGATGTGAGACAAGCGGTATTAAGTTACTTGGCAAATCCGGCTGCTTCCAGTTGCTCGGATCTAACGTTATATCGTATATTGAAACAATATGATCATCCTAAAAATGGGCATGTTAGGGTGGAAGAACTAGCATTGGGTAGTGCTTTTGCACTTCCCAATGGACGAATCTTTAAAAAAGGGGAAAAAAATCGAACCCGTTTTCGATGCGAAGAATTAGCGACCGGCAAAATTTATTTATTTAGTCCCGTAGCTGAAGTCTTCAAGCTGTAAGCTTTAGGTAGTTAATAAGTGAACTTGTTACCCCAGCCAGTTATAAGTTTTAAGTTATAGGTTTTAAGTAAGAGCTTCTGCTACTATAAGGCCGTAAGCTATAGGCTCTAAGCTGTAGGCGTACCGAATTACCCTAGCCGGTTATAAGTTCTAAGTTATAGGTTTTAAGTAGGGGCTTCTGCTAATGTGGTAACCATTATCACATTGGCTCATTCGCCAGCTGTCAGTAATCAGCTTTCAGTCGCACCAGCCCTTATCACATCGTCACATTGGCTAACCGGCCGTAGGAAGCTCATGAGTGCCTAAAAAGCAAGCACTTACGAATAGTTGTCACATTTGCTAACCGACCGTAGGGAGCTCATGAGTGCCGAAAAAGCAAACACTTACGAATAATTGGCTAATTGTCACATTGGCTATTCACTATTTTCCTACTTAACAACTAACTACTCCCTATTTAACTGCTCCCTAATAAAGCTCCTTCATTAACTTTTCAAATGCCTCTTTTAATTCTTCAAGTTCTTGTTCTACCTTGGCTAAGCGAGCTTCCAACATGCCTGTATCTTGGATGTTTATAGCAGACACTTCATTGAATTCACTGCTTTCAAAATCAGGCATGCCACCAAAAAGATGCATATAACGAACCTCTTTTTGTCCGGGTCTCTTGGGAACTTGAATAATCATGGCAGGCAGTTCCGCTTCTTGGCTTAACTTATCTAGATACTCCTGAATTTCTGCCAATGATTCAAATTCGTAAAGCCGGCCGGAATTACTGTTGATCTCGCCAACGGTTAGCGGACCTCTTAAAAGCAGAAGACATAAAATAGCTACTTCGGCGGGTATAATCGGATATAGAACACTTAAGGTATGTCTGTATTTAATGGTGCGGCTGGTGCCTCCGGTAGCCGTAGCAACTAAACCTTTCTTCCGCAAAGAATCCAATGCCGCTATAACGGTGTCGTCGTCATATTGCACGACAGGCTTCCGCGATGATTTTTGATTGCAAGCCGCTGTCAAACTGTTTAATGTTAGCGGATAATATTCGGGTGTCGTTTTGCTTTTTTCCATTAAAGAACCCAATACCCGCTGTTCTTCATTAGTTAATATAGGTAAGGTAATCTGTTGTTCCATGGCTAAAGATAGGAAAATTACCTAACTTTGTGCAACACATACAGGTTATGGATTTAACGAAGAAATTAACGCTCCCCGGAAAATATTGTGAATCGTTGACGCATTATAAGCGTTGGCTTACACGAGAGGTACAAATCGGCGATGTTCCGATGGGAGGTACGCATCCAATCCGCATTCAAAGTATGACAACGGTGGATACGATGGATACCAAGGGCTCTGTTGAACAGACGTTACGAATGGTGGAGGCCGGTTGCGAGTATGTGCGGATCACGGCTCCCAGTATCAAGGAAGCGCAAAACTTAGCTGAGATAAAAAAAGAGCTACTCAAAAGAGGGTGCAAAGTCCCACTGGTCGCAGACATTCATTTTACGCCAAATGCGGCAGAAGTAGCAGCGCGTATTGTTGAAAAGGTACGGGTGAACCCCGGAAATTATGCTGATAAGAAGAAATTTGACCAGCTGACTTACACCGATGCAGCCTATCAGGCAGAGCTAGAGAGAATCTATACCAAGTTTGCTCCTTTGGTAAAAATCTGTAAGGAGTATGGTACCGCCATGCGAATCGGTACAAATCACGGTTCTTTATCGGATCGAATCATGAGTCATTATGGCGATACGCCCGAAGGTATGGTGGAGTCTGCACTCGAGTTTATCCGCATCTGTGAAGATCTTCATTATTACAACCTCGTCATTTCAATGAAATCAAGTAACCCGCAGGTGATGGTACAAGCGTATCGTTTGCTCGTGGAAAAGATGGTGGCCGAAGGGATGAACTATCCCTTACATTTAGGTGTCACAGAAGCGGGCGATGGAGAGGATGGGAGAATCAAATCGGCCGTAGGGATCGGTACCTTATTGGAAGATGGACTTGGAGACACGGTGAGGGTATCGTTAACAGAAGAGCCGGAATTGGAGGCACCGGTGGCTAGAGCATTAGTAAACCGTTACGTAAAACGTGCAGAACAAGTGTTGGAGATCAATTATTCACAAGAAATTGTAACTAATTCGAAACTTATCGTAGAAAACTTGGGCAGCCGACATGAAACGAAAGAGGTGAATGCCTTTATCGGCGGATCAATGGTCCCCCGTGTGGTGGCTGACTTATCTAACAAGCGATTGATAGACCCTATGGTATTAAAGGATATCGGATATATATACGACCCCCTGTTGGATAAATATCATATGGGTGATCAATCCGTTGATTTTGTTTTTTTTGGTGATAATTTGCCCTCCTTTACCATGCCGGGAAACTTAAAACAGGTTTACAACTTTGCCACCTGGTTGGGTTTAACGAATAAAGAGAATGCGCATCCATTATATACACTCCATGATTATATAAATGCTAGTGAACGTGATACCAATCTTAATTTGGTGCGCATTTTTCACGATGACTTAGAAAGCGAAGCGTTCGAAAATTTACCGATGGATCAAACCCTGGTTTTTGTTTTGGAGACAAGACAGCTGCATGGTATGGCCGATCAACGGGAATTTTTTGTAAAGCTAAGGAGTTGGGGACTGGAGATGCCGGTTATTGTGAAGCGATCTTATGATCCGGTAGAATTTAGCGGACCGGTAGGCGATATGATGAGTCCTGAAGAACCTATTTCTAAACTGCAATTATATGCTGCAACTGATTTAGGAGGGCTCTTGATAGATGGAATGGGCAATGGTATATGGATTGATGCAGCTTCCATTCCAATCGATAAGCTTGCATCCGCGTCGTTTGCTATCTTGCAGGCAACGCGTTCGAGAATTTCAAAAACTGAATATATTTCCTGTCCAAGTTGTGGTCGCACTTTATTCGATTTACAGGAAACCACGCAAATGATCAGGAGCCGAACGAATCATCTGAAAGGATTAAAGATAGCCATTATGGGCTGTATTGTAAATGGTCCGGGTGAAATGGCCGATGCAGACTACGGTTATGTGGGTGCAGGGCCTGATAGGGTGACACTCTATCGGGGAAAAGAGGTTGTGAAGAAAAACGTGCAGTCTGCAGATGCTTTGAATGAGCTGATAGAAATTATCCGAGCTGACGGCAATTGGGTTGAATTTGCTTAATTTTAATCGTCTATTATACACTCAAAACTATCGCTGCCCAAACTAATAAGCCAATGTGTTGTTATTACTAGATCTTACTAACAACCTTAAATTTTTTATCATGGCAAAAAAAGTGGCAGATCAGCTAGTTGAAACCCTTTGGGACGCAGGAGTTAAACGTATTTATGCAGTTACGGGCGACAGCCTAAATGAGGTAAATGATGCCGTACGAAGAAACGGCAAGATGCAATGGGTACATGTTCGCCACGAAGAAGCAGGAGCATATGCCGCAGCTGCGGAAGCTGAGTTGAATGGTGTCGCTTGTTGCGCGGGCAGCAGCGGTCCGGGACATGTACATCTCATTAATGGCCTATATGATGCTAATCGATCAGGGGCTCCGGTCTTAGCGATTGCGTCAACTATGCATACCGACGAAATGGGTTCTGATTACTTTCAGGAAACAAATACAATTAAGCTATTCGACGATTGCAGTGTTTACAATCAGATAGCTACGACGCCGAAACAATTTCCGAGAATGCTTCAGGCAGCCTTACAACATGCCTATAGTAAAAAAGGTGTGGCGGTTATTGGTATGCCTGGTGATGTAGCCATGGAAGATGCTGCTGATATATTGACGGAAACTAGCTTGTTAAAACAAAGGCCCGTAGTACGTCCAAATGACGAAGAATTACAAAGTCTCGCGCAATTGTTGAATCAACATCAACGAATTACCCTTTTTTGTGGTATTGGTTGTAAAGAAGCCCATGACGAGGTAGTGGCTTTAGCAAAGAAATTAAATGCACCAGTTGGTTATTCGTTTCGAGGTAAGATGTATGTGCAATACGACAATCCGAATGAAGTCGGAATGACCGGACTTTTGGGGTTGCCGTCGGCCTACCATGCCATGCACGAATCAGATCTGCTTGTATTATTGGGAACCGATTTTCCGTATAAAGACTTTATGCCGGAAAGCTGCGGTATTATTCAAATTGATGAAAAGCCGGAACGGCTGGGACGTAGGGCTAAGCTCAAAATGGGACTAATGGGCGATATTAAACATACCTTGCAAGCACTGTTGCCACTATTGGACCAAAATCAAGATGATAGTTTTTTACGAGCGCAATTGAAGCTTTATGAAAAAGTAAAAGAGACGCAGCAGACTTATGTGAACGACAGAGGGAAAAAGGATAATATATCACCCGAATATTTAGCTCATACGATTGATAAGTTAGCCACAGATGATGCAATATTCACGGTTGACACCGGCATGAGCTGTGTTTGGGGAGCACGATTTATACAAGCTACCGCTAACCGCGAATTACTTGGTTCATTTAATCACGGTTCGATGGCCAATGCTATGCCGCAGGCTATTGGTGCCGCCTTTGCCCGGCCTAATCAACAGGTGATCGCATTTTGTGGTGACGGCGGACTATCAATGTTATTAGGTGATTTAGCTACGATTGTTCAGTATAATCTTCCAATAAAAGTAATTGTGTTCGACAATCGTTCACTGGGTATGGTAAAGTTGGAAATGGAAGTGGCTGGCTTGCCCGATTGGCAAACAGATATGTACAATCCGGATTTTGCAACGGTTGCCATGGCGATGGGTATGAAGGGAATATGCATCGATGAACCGGATAAGGTAGAGCAGGGCATTAAGGAGGCGTTGGCTTATCAAGGACCCGTATTGGTGCACGCAAAAACGAATCCGAACTCGTTGGCAATGCCGCCGAAGATAGAATTCTCTCAGATGAAGGGTTATGCCATTACAATGGGAAAAATGATACTCAATGGACGAATGGATGAAGTGCTTGATACCGTTAAGAGCAATTATAAGCATTTGAAGGAGCTTTATTAGGGAGCAGTTAATGGGGAATAGTTAAATAGGGAGTAGTTAAGTTGTTAAGTAGGAAAATCGTGAATAGCTAGTGTGATAACCGAACGAAGTCAGTTCATTAAAGCCTTGAAAGTAATTAGACAGTGAATAATAAGCCAATGTGATAATAGTTGCAGTAACACAGGCAGTAGCAGCGGTACGCCTACAGCTTAGAGCTTATAGCTTACGGCCTTATAGTAGCAGAAGCCCTACTTAAAACCTATAACTTAAAACTTATAACCGGCTAGGGTAATTCGGTACGCCTACAGCTTATAGCTTACCGCCTTATACCGGTATCTGCAACTCATAACCACGCTCAGCTCTACAGAATAAGTAGTTATTAGAATCATTCAAAATAAGTTTATTTTCCATTTAGTATTTTCATGCTTAATCATTAAGTTTGCATTTATTACAATTAGTGCAAATTTTGTCTTGAGTTTTTACATCATATATATTCTGGTTGCCATTCTGTTGTTTACTTTCTTAGCTGGGTTTACGCTTTTTGCCGTGTATGCCGAGCGCAAAGTAGCAGGCTTTGTGCAAGATCGACTGGGTCCTATGGAAACCGGTAAATTTGGCAGCTTGCAGACGATTGCCGATATTCTTAAACTTTTGCAAAAGGAGTTTATAACACCTGCTAGCGGCGATAAGGTGTTGTTTGCAGCTGCTCCGGTTATTGTATTCGTTGCGGTATACCTAGGTTTCGCAGCTATGCCTTGGGCGCCAAATGTGGCACCGGCAGCACTCAATTTGGGATTGTTTTATGTAATTGCGATCATATCAGTAGAGGCTATTGGGGTGCTGATGGCGGGATGGGGTTCTAATAACAAGTTTTCTTTATTGGGATCGCTCCGCGCAGTTGCACAGATCGTTTCTTATGAAATACCGGCGGGTTTAGCCTTAATTGCTGCAGTCATGATAACGCAGACACTGGATATGCAGGAGATGACCATTAATCAAGGAATATTAACAAATGAACGTCTACTTTTCCTTGGTTTTTGGGATGTAAGTGAAATAGGTGGTTTTTTTGCGTGGAATATCTTTCAAGCACCTCATCTAATATTAGCTTACATCATTTATTTTGTCGCTTCGTTGGCTGAGTGTAATCGGGCCCCTTTCGATATTCCGGAAGCGGAATCGGAACTGGTATCGGGTTACCATACGGAATATGGAGGCTTACGCTTTGCCTTCTTCTTTCTGGCCGAATATTGTTTGATGTTTTTGGTATCCATGATTGGCGTAGTGCTTTTTTTGGGCGGATGGAACACACCACTGCCAAATATAGGAGCCTTGAAATTGGCAGCTTGGACAACGGGAATAGTATGGGGGATTGTTTGGGTGTTACTGAAAACCTTAACAATTGTTGGCATTCAGATTTTAATTAGATGGACGCTCCCCCGATTACGTGTGGATCAATTGATGAGTTTATCTTGGAAGGTATTAACACCGTTGGCCTTTTTATGTATGGCAATATCCGGTATCTGGCGAATTTTGGTTATGGTCGGTTAGTAGTTAACCGGTTGAGTAGAGTTTTATTAGTATTGAATGATGCCTGCCTGCCGGTAGGCAGGAATTATAAATGATGAACGATGAATATGGTTGAATAGTTGATTAGTCAATTTGAGAATTAGCCGATTATTCGTAAGTGTTTGCTTTTTTCAGTACTCATGAGCTCCCTACGGTCGGTTAGTCAATGTGATGATGGGGTTTGTGTAGCTTAAAGCTTATTCATATGGCCTATAGCCTTATAAATTGCCAATTCCGTGATAGGGGAAGAGCTTGTGCGACTGAAAGCCAATAGCTGAAAATGAGTGAATGATGAACGAACAGCTTAAAGCTTAGTGCTTATAGCTTACAGCTAAGAAGAAATATGTTAAAAAGAACTTTACATGCGTTTGGAACAGCACTTAAGGGGTTAAGTATTACTCTTAAGCATTTTTTTGCTGCGCGCAAGGCACGTAAAGAATTGGATATCAAACAGGAAAATTATTTTGAAAAACAAGAAGGGGTTACCACTATTCAATACCCTAAACAGGAAATACCGATACCGGAAGTTGCCCGATACCAATTAGATGTTGAGATTGATGATTGCATTGTCTGTGACCTTTGTGCCAAAGCTTGTCCGGTAGACTGCATCAGCATCGAAGCGATTAAGGCGACAGAGGCCATCGGAAAGACTTCTGACGGAAGTGTGAAGCGCTTATATGCGGCTAAATTCGATATCGATATGGCCAAGTGCATGTATTGTGGTTTGTGCACCGTCGTGTGTCCAACAGAATGTATCACCATGACTGATAATTACGATCGGAGCTTTTCAAATTTATCGGACCTGATTTATCAGTTTTCGGAGATGACGGACGAAGAAATCGAAGAAAAGCGGGCCGAATTGGCGCGTTTTCAAGCTGAAAAGGAGGCGGCAAAACGGAAGTCATGAATATAAATCTACTTCTATTCTATGTGTTGGCTTTCACTGCCGTAGGATCTGCTATACTGATTGTTTCGATGAAGAATCTAGTACGAAGCCTGTTTCTTTTTTTTGTAACCCTGTTTGCCGTTGCGGGACTTTACGTGTTTGCGCTTGCTGATTTTGTGGCTGTTACACAGGTAATCGTGTATGTTGGCGGCGTACTGGTATTGATGCTCTTTGCTTTTATGCTATCAAATAAAGTGCTGTTAAATGATTTGCAGTCAGGGTTTAAGGGGGTATTTTCCATACCTTCCTGGCAGGCTGGAATGGTTTCTCTTGCGCTGTTTACAGTTCTGTTGACAGTAGTATGGCAAGTGGCGACTAACCAACCGCAATGGATAACGGATGCGAAGGAAAAGCAACTGCTAATACAACATCATGACAATACAATACATCATTTAGGAATCAATCTTATGACTCGCTTCATATTACCTTTTGAAGTAGTTTCGATATTTTTAATGATGGCATTAATGGGCGCTGCTCACCTGGCGAGGAAGGAGAAGCGACTACAGTGATAAGCCTAAGCCATTTCCTAATCGTCAGTGCCTTATTGTTTTCCACCGGAATGTATGCTGTTCTCGCAAAGAAGAATGCTATCTTGGTATTGGTTGGTATCGAATTGATGATCAATGCCGCGGTATTGAATTTAGTGGCATTTGGAAGGTATGATGGTACATTTTATGGGGGGCAAACTTTTGCTTTATTTGCCATTGTTTTGGCTGCTGCTGCCGTGGCTGTCGCGCTGGCTATTATATTGAACGTATATAAACACTATAAAAGCATTAACCCTGACGATATTAACGATTTAAAAGATTAATGGAGCAACTAAATCAGCTATCGATACCTGTTTTGGCGGCACTGATTGTGCTGTCAGCTCCGCTCTTTTCTTTTTTTGTTTCGGCTATTGCCGGCAAGCGGCTGCGAACCGGAGTGCCTGCTACCGTGGCTATCTCCGTCAGCTTGGTAGCCGCTGTTTTTGTATTTGTTAGGGTTTGGAATAGGGAACAAATCCATGAACAGCTTTCTTGGTTTCAAATTGGCAACAATACTTTTAGCGCAGGTATACTGTTAAATAACTTATCGGCCATCATGTTGTTGCTGGTTTGTGTTATTGCACTGCCGGTTCATATATATTCTATGAAGTATATGAAAGATGACCCCGGTATTCATCGGTATTGGCTGTACTTAAGCCTCTTTTGCTTTGCCATGTTAGGACTGGTGATGGCGGATAGCTTGCTACTGATGTACATAGGATGGGAATTGGTTGGCTTTGCCTCATACTTGTTAATTGGTTTTTGGTTTACGAAACCGGCTGCCATTAAGGCTAATAAGAAGGCCTTTCTCATTAATAGGATTGGTGATTTAGGTTTTCTAGTAGGCATAGCGATTATTTATACCCAATTTCAAACACTGGATTTAGTCGCTCTTTTTGGAGATCGAGGAATGGTCAGGGAAGCTTTAAACAATGGGCTCCAATGGACATATGACGAACATACCATGCCAGCTATCTGGTTGACGGTCGCAGGAGGAGCGTTTTTTCTTGGAGCAATGGCTAAATCGGCCCAATTTCCATTTCATATTTGGTTGCCGGATGCCATGGAGGGCCCTACCTCCGTTTCTTCCCTAATCCATGCGGCTACCATGGTTGCTGCGGGTGTTTTCATGCTGGTGCGAATAGCTCCCCTTTTCGACGATCAAGTGCTTTTGCTGATCGGCTCGGTTGGTGCTTTTACTGCGCTAATGGCGGCCACAATTGCGTTGACCCAGCAGGACATAAAAAAAATCCTGGCTTTCTCAACCATTTCACAACTCGGTTTTATGATGGTGGCCATTGGTATTGGTCAATTTGGCGTCGCTATCTTTCATCTTGTGACACACGCTTTTTTTAAGTGCTTACTTTTCCTTTCTGCAGGAGCAGTCATACATGAGATGCAACATTTGAAGGCAAAACATAACCTTACGATAGATCCACAGGATATTCGGAATATGGGCGGATTAAAGAAATATATGCCGCAGACTTTTCGATTGACCTTGGTAGCTGCGCTTGCTTTGGCAGGTCTACCTTTGACGGCAGGTTATCTATCAAAAGACGCTATCCTGATATTTTCTTTTGAGTGGTCTGAGTGGCAAGTTGCTTGGTGGAAGCTGATACCAATATCGTTGTTAATTACCAGTGCGCTAACTGCTTTCTATATCGCTAGGTTGGTTTTCAAGGTCTTTTACGGTGAGCTGCGGCTTGAAGAAAATAATAAAAATGTATACCAGCCTCATGAAGCGCCTAAGATTATGCTGTTTCCTATGTTGTTTCTGGGCTTGTGTTCGCTATTTCCACTGTTTTCATACAATCCGTTAATTTTTGAAGATACTTGGCTGATCAAAGGTTTTGAGTTGCCGGAAACGTTGGAAAGAGTCAATATATATCATACAGTAATTCCTGCAGCAGTTAACGGGCTGGCTATTGTAATGATTTTCATAGCTTGGAGGTGGTATGCAAAAGGAAGATATCCAAAAGTAGGTCTTCAGGGGCCTTTGTACCGGTTTTCCTTTTCTCAATGGTATCTAAATCTAATCTATGAAAAAGGATTGGTGAAACCTCTGCTTGGTCTTTCAAAGATTTTATATGCGATAGATCGTGTCGTAATTGACGGCGTTGTAGGAGCGGCTACAGGCTTTATACGTTCGCTTGCCAATTTTGCACAATGGCTTGATCGCTACTTCGTGGACGCTATTGTTAATGGTTTGGGAAAAGGCGCTTTTTTAATGGGAGGAGTATTACGTGGCTCCAGAAAGGGGAAAATACAATACTATATATTTAGTATGTTTTTAGTTTTATTAATTGTGTTATTTGTTGGATTAAAAGTTTTTAATCCTTAACCTGAAAATATGAGCTTATTGTCTGTCTTAATCTTCTTGCCCCTATGTGCTGCTCTGTTTGTATTGCTGATACCTACGGCATATAAAACGATATATAAGTATATAGCGGTAAGCATAAGTGTAATACAGCTATTGCTTGCCGCTTATATGTACGCTTCCTTTGATGGGAAGTTACCTGGGGTTTCCGCTTTGGAGAGTTATCAGTTTGTGGAAAAACTTCCATGGATCAGGCTGGAGCTGGGTAGTTTAGGAAGCTTGGAGGTCGACTATTTCGTTGGCGTGGATGGCTTTTCCGTGCTGTTTTTGTTTCTTACCGCTCTGGTTATGCTGATAGCGGTAATCGCTTCATGGAAAATCGATAAGCAACTGAAGGGATTCTTCTCCCTCTTATTACTGCTAAATACCGCAGTTATGGGCGTTTTTGTTGCGCTTGATTTTTTCCTGTTTTACGTGTTTTACGAAGTCATGCTACTACCTCTGTATTTTCTTATCGGTATTTGGGGCGGGGTAAGGAGAGAATATGCGGCTATTAAGTTCTTTTTGTATACCTTATTTGGATCAGTTTTCATGTTGCTGGTCATGGTAGGCTTATATTTTTCGGTTACCGACCCCGTCACCGGCAATCATACCTTCAATTTGTTACACATGATGGATGATAAGAACTACGTCGATGGTGCTCTATTCTCCTGGATCGGTAACTATCAGTTGTTCGGAATATCGGCTCGACTACTCGGATTTATTATCCTCTTCATCGCTTTTGCAATTAAGGTTCCTATCGTGCCGCTGCATACGTGGTTGCCTGATGCGCACGTAGAGGCACCAACTCCAATATCTATTATACTGGCCGGCATATTGTTGAAGGTGGGAGGCTATGGCATCATCAGGATATGCTATAGTATATTTCCTGATATTGCGTTCAACGGTTCGTGGTGGATAGGTTTGATCGGTGTAGTCTCAATCATTTATGGGGCACTGAACGCGTTGGCGCAGCAAGACCTGAAAAGGTTGGTAGCCTATTCTTCCGTTTCTCATATGGGATTTGTACTCTTGGGACTTGCATCATTGACACCGGAAGGGATTAGTGGGGCAATGTTTCAAATGATCAGCCATGGATTTTTGTCCGCGATGTTGTTTTTTCTCGTGGGGGTTTTGTATGATCGCGTGCACGATCGGATGATCTATAATTTTAGAGGTTTGGCCTCTATCATGCCAAAATACACGGCTTTCGTGGCGATCGCTTTTTTTGCATCATTAGGACTTCCTGGTTTTTCTGCTTTTATCGCTGAAGCTTTTACGATTATTGGCGCGTTTAACGCTGAGAGCGTTAATGGTCTTCTACCTAGGTGGATGGCTATTGGTGGAGCGGTAGGTATTCTATTAAGCGCCGCTTATTTTTTGTGGACTTTGCAACGTATGTTTTTTGGGCATACGCGTCTAAAGGGAGGAAGCCAATGGGAGGCTGCATTGACGGATGTTGGTCGGCGAGAAACGTGGGCACTGGTTCCAATGGTTCTATTAGCCTTGTTATTTGGCATTATGCCATCCCTTGTTTTTGACAAGATAAATGCTTCCGTACTTTCTTTAATCGAACTGGTCAGTCGCGTAAATCATTAGTGTTGTTTATGAGAGCGTATATTCCGCAAATCAGTAATTTGTTAAATGGCGTTTGGGAAGGGTTGCCTTTCCTTTTGCCCGAATTTATATTGACGATTACTTTTCTCATGACTATTTTCTCAGGCATTGCACAGAAGGAAAAATCCACGCTTACTTGGTGTTTTACTTTCATAGGTATAACCCTGGCTGGTATTACCGCAGTTATGCAGCGCTTTTCTCCTGCTGTTGAACCCGTTTTTTTCGGAATGATTCTACCGGATACGCATGGAGCAACACTCAAAGCACTTGTTAGTGTAGTTTGCTTACTGTTTTGTGTGTTCGTGTATTATAATCAGCCGCTGAGAAAGCACCCAAAGAAAATAGATGATTTACTGAGCGTACTGTTGGCGATTCATATTGGCTTAAATTTAATGGTTGTTGCTGTGAATTGGCTGATGGCTTATATAACAATAGAAATGGTATCCATAGGTTCCTATATTATGGTGGCTTATTTATCGAGGAATAATAAGCAGAGTGAGGCCGCCATGAAATATGTTTTGTTCGGCACGGTTTGCTCAGCGATTATGCTGTATGGACTTTCTTTTTTTTATGGATATACCGGAAGTCTCAATTTCGTTGACCCGAAACATTTAGCCAGCTTGACGAGCATGCCGCTCCCCGTGTTTATCGTTGCCGCACTTTTTGTATTAACGGGTATCGGGTTTAAACTATCCTTTGTTCCTTTTCACTTTTGGAGTCCGGATGTTTATCAGGGAGCAGCTACACCGGTGACCGCTTTTTTGTCAACGGCTCCAAAAGTAGGTGCAATTATGCTTTTAGGACGCTTTGTTTTAGCTTGGTCTCAAAGCACAGTAGCATTACCGATGCCGCTGTTTTATCTGTTGGCTGTCGTCGCTATAATTAGTATGCTTTTAGGGAATCTAGTGGCGATTAGACAAAGTAATATGAAGCGGATGATGGCTTATTCATCCATTGGACACACAGGTTTTCTGGTTATGATTATATTAACGGATGCTGAGCGTTCATTTCCGATTCTTTTTTTCTTTTTGGTTTCTTATGTGGTAATGAATATGGGCGTGTTTATGCTTGCCGATTATTTGGAAGAAAAGTTTGGTTTTACGGAAATTACGCAATACGAAGGACTTGGGAGATCAAATCCGTTAATTATGGGCGTGTTAACCTTATTTATGGTGTCACTCGTCGGCTTACCACCGACAGTAGGTTTCGTCGCTAAATTGCTTACCTTTTCGGCTGTACTTAATGCCTATGAAAGCAACGCAAATCCGGCTTGGCTATTTCTATTGATTACCGGGGCCATTACTACTGTTGTAGCCTTATTCTTTTATTTCAAGATTCCCCTACAAGCTTTTCTAAAAAATACAAACATGGAACCGAAGCAGTCAGGAACAATGAACGGCTTGCTTATTGTAGCCTTTCTTTTATGCTTGTTAACGCTTCTGTTTGGAATATTCCCCGCTTTTCTGCTTGATTTACTTTAAAACTAGCGTTTTTGATTTTTGGTTAAATAAGTAGTTGGCAAGCATTCCGGTCCCTGCGTATGACTAGTTAATCGATTTTAAACCGCTCTCTTTTTTTATTGTTTTCTCCACTTTCTTTTTTGTTCTTTTTTATTTGCTGTTTTTTACTCGAAAATCAATTCATTCTGTGTTGATTTTGGTGTGGTTTTATATTTTTATGTACGTTTTTCTTTTTATTTTGTGTTATTTCTAATTTATTTTGATTTTTTGTATTAAAAAAATACAAATAAGTGTTTTGTTTTTGAAATATTGTATATATTTGGCCCAACTTATGTTAAAATATAATATGAATTCGAAAAAATCAACTGTTCCTTTTATTTTTCTTTTGCTTGTAGTGCTGTTAGCGCTAATTTTTCCATCAGTTCCTCTATCTGGGGGTGGAGCTACTGCGGAATACGATGGTGCAGATGTGGCTTGGATGCTAACGTCTACCGCTTTAGTATTGATCATGACTCCGGGATTGGCCTTTTTTTATGGGGGGATGGTGAAGAAAAAGAATGTAATTTCGACCATGCTGCAAAGTTTTATCTGTATGTGCATCGTGGCCGTTATTTGGGTCGTATTCGGTTTTAGTCTGGTATTTGGCGAATCATGGCACGGAATTGTCGGAAATCCCTGCACCTTTTTTATGTTTAAGGGCGTGTTGGACGGGCCAAATTGGGTGGGAGCTCCTACGATTCCATTGGCCGTCTTTGCTATGTATCAATTAAAATTCGCAATCATCACACCTGCGCTTATAACAGGAGCTTTCGCTGAACGTATTCGGTTTACTTCCTATATTTTATTTGTTTGTTTATTTTTCGTCTTTATATATGCTCCTTTAGCCCATGCCACCTGGCATCCCGAAGGTCTGCTGGCAAGCATGGGGGTGTTAGACTTTGCAGGAGGGACGGTGGTGCATATGTCGGCCGGTGTAACTGCGTTCATGTCTGCCATCTTCTTGAAGAGGGGGAATAGCAATGGACATGATCCCGCCCGTGTTACTTATGTTTTAATTGGTATGGGGCTATTATGGTTCGGATGGTTTGGTTTTAATGCAGGTTCTGCTTTTGGAGCAAATCACTTGGCCGCATCAGCCCTGGCCACAACCACTACAGCATCGGCTGCTGCGGCACTGGCTTGGATCTTTTTTGACGCGGCACGGGGGAAGAAGCCTTCCGCTTTGGGCGTTTCAATCGGCGTAGTAGTCGGTTTGGTTGCCATTACCCCAGCGGCGGGCTTTGTTACGGTTCCGCATTCGTTGATTATAGGGGTTGTGACGGCAATTATATGTAATTTACTGGTTGAATGGCGTACTACACGTTCGAATGTGGATGATACGTTGGATGTTTTTCCAAGTCATGGTGTTGGCGGAATGGTTGGTATGTTGCTAACAGGCGTTTTTGCTTCAAAGCACGTTAACCCAATAGTGGCCACCGATGGGTTGTTTTTTGGCGAAACCTCCTTGTTTTGGGCGCAACTTATAGGATTGATAGGGTCTGTAGCCTATACATTTATTGTAGCATTTGTTTTATTGCGTGTGACAAACGCGATCAGCAAGTTACGTGTTTCTCCTGAAGAGGAGGAAATGGGATTAGATATTAGTCAACATGGTGAGAAACTCTAATTAACCAAACCAATATCTTCAGACAGCAGTGTTTGAATCAGTGAGCCTCTTGATGGGAGAGGCTCCAATTTTTTTACATAGGGGTGTTTATTTTTAGGTCGCTTTCTTTTTGCAAAGTTGTTTAAATATGTAATTTTGCATGCTCAATTCCAACTATGAGTGACTCAATCAAACACGAGTGCGGCATCGCATTAATCCGCTTGCTAAAGCCTCTTTCTTATTATCAGGAGAAGTACGGTACCTCTCTGTACGGCATCAACAAACTTTATTTATTAATGGAGAAGCAACATAACCGAGGCCAGGATGGAGCCGGTATTGCCACCATTAAGTTTGATATTAAGCCGGGTAATCGGTATATCAGCCGATATAGAGCAATGGGACCAAGTGCTGTTTCGGAAATTTTTGAATATGTTCAACGGAAGTTTGCGGCTATTCAACAAGCTGAACCCGAACTCTTTCAAGATTCCCATTGGTTAAAGGAGAACATGAGTTTTGTTGGCGAAGTCCTACTGGGACACTTGCGTTATGGAACCCATGGCAAAAATAGCATTGAAAATTGCCACCCCTTTTTGCGACAAAACAATTGGATGAGTCGTAATTTAGTAATAGCCGGTAATTTCAATATGACTAATGTCGATGAATTATTGGAACAATTGTTTGAATTGGGGCAACATCCAAAAGAACAGGCTGATACTGTGACGGTTTTGGAGAAGATAGGCCATTTTTTGGATACCGAGAACCAAGAGCTTTTTGATAAATTTAAAAAAGAAGGATATTCCAATGTTGAAATAAGTGCGCTTATTGCAAAAAATCTTGACGTTGCCAATATTCTTCGTCGTTCTGCAAAAACATGGGACGGTGGCTACACCATTAGTGGTATTTTCGGCCATGGAGATGCTTTCGTTATGCGCGATCCGGCAGGGATTAGACCGGCGTACTACTATTATGATGATGAAATAGCGGTGGTTACATCAGAACGCCCGGCTATTCAGACCGCTTTCAATATCAAATTTGAAAATATTCGCGAGATTAAACCGGGGCATGCGCTTATTATCAAAAAAGATGGAACAATTACCGAAGAAATGTTTCGGGAACCGGAAGAACAAAAGTCCTGTTCTTTTGAGCGTATCTATTTTTCACGGGGTAGCGATGCCGAGATTTACCAGGAAAGGAAACAGTTGGGAAGGTTGTTATGCCCCAGTATCTTAGAAGCGATCAATCACGATATAAAAAATACCGTTTTTTCCTTTATTCCAAATACTGCTGAAGTAGCTTTTTATGGTGTGACGGATGGAATTAACGAGTATGTTCGTAAATTACAGAAAGATACCTTATTAAAACGGACTGATAAGATATCGGACACCGAGTTGGAGGATATGCTTAATATATCGCCTCGTTTTGAGAAACTGAGCATTAAAGATGCGAAGTTACGAACTTTTATTACGCAGGATGCGGATAGGCAAGATATGGTGGCTCACGTATACGATACAACCTACGGTGTGGTGAAGAGCGGTGAGGATACCATTGTGGCCATTGATGATTCCATCGTACGTGGCACGACCTTAAAACAAAGTATCTTGAAAATTTTGGATCGCTTAAATCCGGTGAAGATTATCATTGTTTCATCTGCTCCGCAAATACGCTATCCTGATTGTTATGGTATTGATATGTCTAGAATGGGTGAATTTGTTGCTTTTGAGGCTGCCATTTCACTATTGCGAAAAAATGGCATGAATTACATCATTGATGACGTATATCAAAAATGTGTGGAATCATTGGATATGGATAAAACATTGGTGCCAAATCATGTCAAAGCTATTTATGAACCATTCACATATGAGGAAATATCAGCTGAGATTGCGCGTATCGTGACTCCGATTGATATCAAAGCAAAGGTAGAAGTGATTTACCAAAAGTTGGAAGATTTACATATCGCTTGTCCGAAGAATAAAGGCGACTGGTACTTTTCAGGGGATTACCCGACGCCTGGTGGGAACAAAGTAGTCAACCGCGCTTTTATGAATTGGGTGGAAGGTAAAAACGTACGTGCCTACTACTCGGCTTAGTACAGTTAAAAGCTAAATAGCAAAAGATGGAAAACAGGTCGGGTTTATCTCAGCCTGTTTTTTTAATAAAAAGTTTTCTTGAGCATATGAATGTATGCTACCCGGATTTTTAGAATAAACGAATAGCTAATCCGTTGCTTATGGGCAGTCGACGAAAATGGTACCGTTAAAATAGGGGAGGTAAAAACCTTCCATACAGCTTCCCTACTAACTAAACTAACTACTTCCTTATTCCTTAGATAATCGTATGCGTAAACACCAACTCATACATCAATCGCAAAGCAAAAACGATAATGAGCGCACCGGCGAACTTATTGATTTTATTCAATGTGCATTCTTCGATTTTATGACTTAGCTTGTCGGCATAAAAAGCTTTCAACGAATCAATGCCTAACTGAGTGAAAAGTACACAAGCAAAAAAAGGTACGATTCGCTTTAAATCAAAGGTATTACTGATAGAAACAACGCCACTTGTCACACTAATCCAATAAAGTAGCAGTGTTGGGTTGAAAATACACATGGCTAACCCCTTAATAAAGTACCCACTATGCTCCTTTTTAGATAGACACTTCGTGCGTTTGATGGTGACTTTTTTGCGAATATAATGAATGCCTACACCTAGTAATACAAAGCTGCCAATAATGCCAAGAGGTAAAAGAATCTCTTTTTCACGAGCAATGTAAGAAGATCCATATAGGGCAAGTGCTACATACATGACATCGGCTACGAATACGCCAAATGCAAAAGAAAGACCACCATAGAAGCCTTTTTCTATACTTGTTTTCAGTAATGCGAAGAAAGCCGGGCCGGTCAGAAAAGATAAAATAATTCCTAAACCAACACCGGAAATGATTATTTCAATCATATTTTCATTACTTGGTTGAGCTGCAAGTATAAGAAAAAAATATTAAATGGAAGTTTCTGTTGAAAAAAGTCACAGGAATTTTGGGCTTTAATTCTATTTTTGTAACACTGTTAAGTAAAGTTATTTACGCTTGAGGCCCCTATTTTTTTATCATTAAGTGGCTCTGTAACAGTTTTGCAATGTAACAATCAGAAGAGATGACAAAACCTAGTTTTGATGAAATATTTATGAATTTGGCACTCGAGCTTGCCGAACGCTCTCATTGTGTAAAGGCGCATGTAGGGGCAGTATTGGCAAAGGATACCAGAATTATATCGATCGGATATAACGGACCTCCGTCCGGGACGCATAACTGCGATCAAGAGTGGCCATTGGAAGGGTGTGCTCGCGATTCCAAAGGAAGTTGTTCATTGGCTTTACATGCCGAGGAAAATGCCATTTTATATGCGGTAAAAAATGGAGCAGGTTTACAAGGTGCAACCTTGTATACTACGTTATCACCTTGTTTACCCTGCGCTCGGTTAATTTACTCAGCAGGTATCGTCAAAGTGCTGTATAAATACTCTTATGCTGAATACAAAGGCTTAACATCGGATGAGGGTGTCGACTTTCTGAATAGATTTGGAGTAAATGCGGTTAAATTTTAGCTCTTCCTGCCAATCATGACTACAAAGTTGTGGTATCTGTAAATACAATCCACTTCATTAAAGCCGATCCGTTGCAACTCGTTTAATTGCCAGGATAAGGGAGCAAGCTTATCCAAAGCAGTCCGTTTAAACGCATTTTGTATGGCTTCTTGATTCAGCCCTGATTCAATAACCGAACGACGCCATTGATCTTGGTAAAAATTGTCGATCGCCGGTGTACGACCTTTTACTTGGTCGGCATTAATAAACAAGCCGTCTGGCTTCAAAGCTTTAAAGATCCGTTGGTAAAGAATGGATTTTTCCTGATCCGTTAAATGGTGGATTGAGAGCGAAGAAATAATGATATCATATTTTCCGGGAAGAGAACGTTCCCTGTAATCCATCTCCAGGTAAGAAAAGTGACTTAAACCGGTAAACCGTCTCTTCGCAACAGCAAGCATCTCAGGCGATATGTCGAGCAGCGTATACTTTAGCTTTGGATTAACTTGATAGACAAAGTAAGAAAATAAGCCGGTTCCCGCTCCGATATCCAACAGATTTTCTGCATGGTAATGGTTCTGTATCAGTGGAAGACTGATATGATAGAAGTCCTGAAAGCAGGGGATTAATTGTTCGCGCTCTTGGTCATATTTTTCTGATATCTCACCAAAGCGCCTTCGTATTTCATCCATAGAAATGCCTTAGATATAACGTGAAGCCTTTTATAGTACCCTTAAAAGTACGACGAAAGCAAATGACGACCTAAGAACGAAGATAACAAATATTCAAATTCGTAAAAAGGCAAAGCAGTAACAATTGCTATGCATTAATGTGAATTTTGGCCAAACTGCGAAGGCCTCTATCTCTTTATACGGGCGTAGATGTTTCGCTGGCCTCGGTTATTCGCTCCGAAGCTATTACTGTGGCTTAAGATAAGGACTAAATATTTGTGAAAAAAGGGCTTTTTGTCTATTTTGGCGCCAAGAGAAATGAAATTACATGGGATATAAAAGCTTAGCCGAATGTGTAAGAGATTTGGAACAAAATGGACACCTAGTGCGGATTAAAGAGGAGGTGGATCCCTATTTGGAAATGGCTGCGATTCATTTGCGCGTATATGAGCATCGTGGCCCAGCTCTTCTGTTTGAGCGAGTAAAAGGGAGCAAATTTCCTGCGGTGTCTAACCTGTTTGGTACGCTCGAGCGGTCGCGCTTCATGTTTAGGGATACCCTTCATAAAATGAAATTGATGGTCGATCTTAAAATGGATCCCATGCGAGCGCTTAAAAACCCGTTAAAATATGCCGGCATTTCTTTAAATGCATTGTCGGCTCTACCCATGAAAGTTGGTAAGAATAGTCCGATAAACTATGGAAAGACGACGATCAGTGCATTACCGCAGGTTGTTAATTGGCCAATGGACGGGGGGGCTTTTGTTACCATGCCGCAGGTTTATACGGAAGATGTGACAAAGCCTGGGATTATGCAGGCCAATTTAGGCATGTACCGTATCCAACTTGGTGGAAATGATTATATAAAAGACAAGGAAGTAGGGCTTCATTACCAACTCCATAGGGGAATAGGTGTGCATCAGACAAAGGCCAACGAACTTGGAAAACCACTCAAGGTGAGCATCTTTGTTGGAGGGCCCCCTGCTCACCCTTTGGCGGCCGTAATGCCTTTACCGGAAGGGCTTTCAGAAATGATTTTTGCGGGTGCACTTGGTAACAGAAGGTTTCGCTATTTTTACGATAGTGAAGGATTTTGTATTTCCGCCGATGCCGATTTTGTTATCACAGGAACAGTGTATCCCAATGAAAATAAACCCGAAGGGCCTTTTGGTGATCATATTGGCTATTATAGCTTAGTACACCCGTTCCCACTGATGCATGTACATAACGTGTATTACCGCAAGCATGCTATTTGGTCTTTCACGGTAGTCGGTAGACCTCCACAAGAGGACACAAGCTTTGGCGAATTGATTCATGAAATTAGCGGCCCGGCTATTCCTAAGGAAATCAATGGTCTGCATGCTGTTCATGCCGTGGATGCGGCTGGCGTACACCCGCTGCTTTTTGCCATTGGTTCGGAACGATATACGCCTTATCTTAAAATCGATAGACCGCAGGAGATATTAACCATAGCCAATCAAGTATTGGGAAAAAATCAGTTAAGTTTAGCTAAATACTTGTTTATAGCGGCGAAAGAGGATAATCCTTCATTGAATATACATGATATTCCGGCTTTTCTTATGCATGTACTGTCACGAATGGATTTTGCAAGAGATCTTCACTTTCATACACGGACAACGATAGATACCCTCGATTATAGCGGCGAAGGACTTAATTCGGGATCAAAGGTAGTCTTTGCCGCTGCGGGGAATGTAAAGAGGATCTTGTGGCCGGAAATGCCTGCCGGCCTAGATTTTCCCAGGAACTTTGCACAAAAAAAAATAGTAGTCCCCGGTGTACTGGCTGTTCAGGCAGCTCCTTTCACTGCTTATCCGCAAGCGAAAGACGAACTGGAAGTGTTTGCAAAAGAGCTCACATCCATGGATTTAAGCGGCATTGCTTTAATTGTGCTTTGCGATGATCTGCAATTTACGGCTGAAAATATCAATAATTTCGTTTGGGTGTGCTTTACACGAAGCAATCCTTCGCATGATATTTATGGCGTCAATAGCTTTGTCGAGTATAAGCATTGGGGATGTAAGGGGCCACTGATTATTGACGCGCGTAACAAACCTCACCATGCACCACCTCTGGAAAAGGTGCCCGAAATCGAAAAACGGGTTGATCAATTAGCTAGTCGGGGAGGGTCTCTGTTCGGAATTATTTAGAAACGCTTCTCAATCAGCAAGAAATAGTGAAAAATAATATTCATTAATTTGGACTGATTATACATAATCGCTATATTCGCATTGGTAAAATTAAAATGTTTGCAGAATATGCTTTGTGGTCTTGCAAGTTTAGAGGAGATTTTTAGAACAGAACATGGCGCTGTATTACAATGCAGCAATAAAAACTGCTACTGGTTGGAATTTGCAGGTGATTGTACGCCTTTTAAAGTGGCCGATTTTATAAGTTTTAGAAAACAAGTGGATACCATAGCTGTCGATGAATTGTTATGTGCGCCTACTTCAAGCTCTGATTTAACCATTTTGATGCCTTTTAGATCTCAACGTTGCTTTGTGTTGAATGTGACTGAAGTAGTGAGATTAAAAGAACTGATGCAAGGGGCTAAATTTATGATGGAATTACCTGGTGTCATTAAGGACTGTCTGAAAGTATCTTCCCTGCAAAGTTATTAGTTATCAAGGTCTAGCGGTCGTAACCCCCTCATCCATTGAGCGCTTTATTGCATTCCCTCGTCTAGGAGACGAGGCCGTCTTTGAATGTGTTAATGCGGTTTAGTAATTTAGACTGAATACGTATTGATTTTATTTTAAGCAACTTAAGTCTCGTTTCTGTTATCTTTGTATAAAGATTAACGGCATTTTATCGCCGCTAAGTATTAACGATTTTGAATATGAAAGATCTATTGAGATTAAAAACTTCATTAAATGAAGAAATAGAAAGAATATTAAATGAGCAGGTTAAAGTGGAAGCGCATTCCTCTGCTATTTATTTAGCTATGTCGTCTTGGTGTGATGATCAAGGCTTCGATTTCAGCGCGGGTTATTTTGCCAAACAGGCTGATGAAGAGCGCCACCATATGCTGAAACTGTTTAATTATATTAACGATCGTGGAGGAAAGGCCATTTCGCCGGAAATTGTTAACGTACCAAAGGATTTCGAATCTTTCAGAAGTGTTTTTGAATTGGCGTTGGAACAAGAAATGCATGTGACCGCTCAATTTAACAACATCGCTGAAAAATGCTTTAAAGTGAAAGATTTTGTTACCTTTCAGTTTATTCAATGGTTCTTGGCGGAACAAATTGAAGAAGAATATGTAGCAAGAAGAATTTTAGAAATGTTTGATGTTATTGGAGAAGAGGGAACCGGCCGTTGGGAAATCGACAAACATATACCAAAAGTAAGTTATAACGCGGAGTAAGCGCTGTTAATAATTTTTTAAAAGGAAAGCTTTAGTGATAAACTAGGGCTTTCCTTTTTTTATTGAATCATAAATACCATAATATAAATTACAGAGCTGATCGCTTTAAATATCCATCTTTAAATTTTATGACTAAGCAACAACTCTGTAAATTTTTTGACGGCTTATGTGCTAACGTGCGTCAGCTGGATCGGTATCATCGCCGATCAGACAGGCCCCAACCTATGGATAAAAAAAATATTTGCAGATGAAATAAGCATTAATTCAACTATATTAGAGTGTTTATAAGATTTAAAGTTATTTCTCGTTACTAATAAAGCATCGGTAGGATTAAAATATTATATGCACAGGGCATTGGTTTGCATAATTGTGATTTTTTCTTTTGTTACAATTGCAAAGGGACAGATACAGACAAGAGAAGTGCGCGGTGTAGTGCAAGATTCTACCGGCAGGCCGCTTGTGGGTGTGACTGTTCGGCTCTACGCAAAAAGTGATACAATGATGGCCAGCACAAACGAGCATGGACGTTTCATTTTTAACAAGGTAGCGGCCAGTGATTTTAAACTAACCTTTAGCCTGATTGGCTTTCAATTATTCGAAAGGCATTATACTTCCAATGTATTACTGCCCATAACGGAGCTTGTAACCGTTAATTTGAAGGAGCAACCACATGAACTGCAGGAAATAGCCGTATATGGCGTTATTCCGGTTGTGATCAAGCAAGACACAATTCAATATAACGCAAAGGCTTATTCCGTTCGTAAGAACGCTCTATTAGAGGAAATGATCAAGCAGATGCCGGGTTTACAGGTAGACAGAAATGGGAATATTGACGCGCAGGGGCAGCGCGTTACCAGAGTGAAGGTAAATGGAAAGGATTTTTTTGATGGTGATGTGTTGACCGCGACACGCAACCTACCGGCGGAGATCGTAGAAAATGTGCAGATCATAGATGACTATGGCGATCAGGCTAACATAACCGGCATCAAAAATACAGAACCGGAAAAAGTGTTGAATGTCACCATTAAAGAAGATAAAAATTTTGGAACTTTCGGTCAGGTTACCGCCGGAGGCGGTGTGGATGCGAATGACAAGGCGCATAGCAGATATATCGGTAGTTTCTCGGCTAATAAGTTTAAAGGGAATAAGCAAGTATCTATTTTAGGATCCACTAATAATACGAATACCAGCTTATTTAGCTTTGGCGATATCAGTGGAGCCGGTAGCCGTGATGGCACTGATTTAAGTAGCATGATTGACGGAGGGGATGGTATCAATAGTGCAAGCTCCATAGGCATGAACTATCGGGACGAAGTGGCAAAAGGGGTATCTGTCTATGGGGGCTATACATTTACGAAGCGTAGAAATCAAACAATCGGAACAACTCGATTAACCAGTATTTATGAAAATCGGCAGATTAATTCCCTCGATGAAGTAAAATCACTTTCAGATAATATCAAGCATAAGCTTACATGGACAGTGGAAGCGAATATTGATACGGCAAATTACTTGAAAATCACGCCTACGGCCTCCTATATTACAAATGATTTATTAAGTGAGAGCCACAGCGCAATAACGGATAAAAGAGTGTTCACAGACAGGCTTTATAAAACTTCGGGCACGTATAGTGATCCGAACTTTGATATCGATTTATTTTATAATCATCGTTTTCCGACAAGAGGTAGAAACCTAAGTGTAATCGCGAAGTTTGAGTATTATAAGCGTACCAGGAGCGATGTGGCAAATGATTTTTCAACGAGTATTGATTCAGGTTATAATAATCCTCAGGTCGGATATCAGCAGTTTTTACAGCGAGTAGGCAACTTCAGCTATAATAGAAGTATGTTACTGGGCATGTCTTATATGGAGCCGGTAACCAAACGAAGTTATTTGGAGTTGAATTATCAATATGAATCTAACTCCATTGCAAATGCTAGAAATACCTTCGATATAGATTCTGTTACTGCTCGGGAGTCGTTGGTAGATTCTTTAAGTATTGATTACGATTACCTCTTCCAGACGCATCAATTCGGTATTAATTACCAGGGCAGTCTTGATCGACTGAAGTATACCGTTGGCTTTGCCTTGCAACCCACGAAGTTGGATGGGAAAACGCCTTCTAGAGACGTGGTAACGCATATAAATAATTTGAACTTTGTTCCCAGTGCCCGCTTGCAATATGCAATTAATAAGACCAGCAACCTCTCGTTAAATTATCGAGGGCAAAACAACCAGCCTGCATTTACACAAATTCAACCCATTAGGGATGTATCAAATCCACAGTATATTGTAGTTGGAAATGCTAATTTGAAACCGGAGTTTATGAATATGGTGAGTGTTCAGTACAGAAGCTTCAACATACAAAATGGGAGTTCGCTTTTTACCAATTTCTCCTTTACGCATATACAGGATAAGGTAGTGACAAATCGGATAAGTACACCTAATAGCACCATACAGGAAACAGCGTTTTTAAATGCAAATGGCTATTATGACTTAAGAGGCTTTTATCATTATAGTGCGCCGCTGGCAGGAAAGGTGCTGACGCTCAATTTGAATGGTTCAATGGATTACACCAATAATCTAACTTATATCAATAATGTGAGAAATGTTGGCCGAAACATGATATTTTCCCAAAATTTGCAGGTCAACTTTCAAATTGAAGATTTGTTGGAGGCTGATTTACGGAGCAGTTATACGATAAATAAGATAAGGTATAATATTCCATCTTTTATGGACGCGGGCGCTAATACATTTAGTCTTGGTTTTGGTGGGAAAGGCTATCTTCCTAAAAAATGGATTATCAGTGCCGATTTTTCGCAAAATTTTAACTCCGGGTATAGTAGTTCGATTAGCGCAAACCCAACGTTGCTCAATGTCTACATAGAGAAGTCTTTTCTACAAAATGATATGCTGGCGATCCGCTTACAGGGTTTTGACCTGTTTAATAAAAATACAGGTGTTAGGAGAGAAATTTTAGGTAATAGTATTATGGATATGCAAAATAATCGACTCGCACGGTACTTTTTAGTTTCGCTCAATATTCGCTTGCAGAAGTTTCCATCCGAAATTTAATAGCGAATGCTAAACGTTGTTTGACGTTAAGAATGCTTCGTCAGCCATCTGTTCCGGAAAGAGCTTGCGACTTCTAAGCAATTTATAGCTTTAACGTTTTAGCAATATTGAAAATTTTCTATATATTAGCTCCGTGAGCTTATTTTTCACTAACCAAAGTCAGCACTATATTGAATCAAGCAAAAACTAAAATCTAATGAAACGCATTATCCTTTTATTTTCTATGTACTTTGTTACTTCCACGCTTTGTGGGCAGGAAGTGAAAACTGTGTCGAATCCTGTCGATTATGTAAGTACGCTTGTGGGTACCCTGTCAAAACACAGCCTATCAACCGGCAATACTTATCCGGCGATAGCTCGCCCTTGGGGTATGAATTTTTGGTCGCCGCAAACCGGAAAAATGGGCGACGGTTGGATGTATACATACGATGCTGATAAAATCAGGGGATTCAAGCAAACCCACCAACCATCACCTTGGATGAATGATTATGGCCAGTTTGCGATTATGCCGGTTACCGGGGCAGCCCGTTTTAAAGAAGATGACCGTGCCAGCTGGTTTTCTCATAAAGCAGAAGTCGCAACCCCATACTACTATAGTGTTTATTTAGCTGATCATGATGTAACAACAGAGATCGTTCCGACGGAGAGAGCAGCGCGGTTTAGAATGAGCTTTCCGAAAACAGACAGTGCTTATGTCGTAATTGACGCTTTTGATAAAGGATCTTATATCAAAGTGATTCCGAATGAGAACAAAATTATTGGTTATTCTACTAAGAATAGTGGAGGAGTACCGGAAAATTTCAAGAATTATTTTGTGATGGAATTTGATCGGGACTTCGACGGTGTTGCTGTTTTTAACGGAGAAACACTTCGAAGTGGAATTTTAGAGTCTACCGGAGAACATGTTGGAGCGCTGATACACTTCAAAACTAGCAAAGCAGGTGAGCAGATCAACATCAAAGTCGCTTCCTCTTTTATAAGTCATGAGCAAGCGACATTAAATTTAAAGGAGATTGGGAATAAGAGTTTTGAAACCTTGAAACAGGAGGGTAAGGATGTTTGGAATGAGGCTTTAAGTAGGGTAGAAGTAGGAGGGGGCAGTATTGACCAGGTGCGTACTTTTTATTCAAATTTATATCGTACACTTTTATTCCCACGCATGTTTTTTGAATATGATGCGAATGGAACGGTAGTGCATTATAGCCCTTATAATGGAAAAGTACTTCCGGGGTATATGTTCACAGACACAGGCTTTTGGGATACGTTTCGGTGTCTATTCCCATTCCTGAATCTCGTGTACCCCGAAATGAATACCAAAATGCAAGAAGGCTTGGTAAACGCGTATAAAGAAAGTGGGTGGCTTCCTGAATGGGCAAGTCCCGGCTTAAGAAATGTCATGGTCGGTAATAATTCAGCGTCTGTAGTGGCTGATGCTTATATTAAAGGTCTACGCGGCTACGATATTGAAACCTTATATGAAGCTTTGCTGCATGGGGCCAATCATGCCGGTCCGCTAACTGCGGTAGGTCGTGCAGGAGCTGATTTTTACAATAAACTGGGCTACGTGCCTTATGATGTAAACATCAATGAAAATGCAGCTCGGACTTTGGAATATGCCTATGATGATTTTGCCATATATCAGCTTGCTAAGAAATTGAATAAACCAAAAAAGGAAATCGAACTGTATAAAAAAAGAAGTTTAAATTATAAGAAGTTATTCGATCCTGAAACGGGTTTAATGCGGGGTAAAAATCAAGATGGAAATTTCCAAAAACCTTTTAATCCTTTCAAGTGGGGAGACGCTTTTACCGAAGGGAATAGTTGGCACTACACCTGGTCCGTATTTCATGATATACAAGGACTGATCGATTTAATGGGGGGTAAAGAAGCATTTGCTAATAAACTGGATTCCGTATTTACGTTGCCGCCTATTTACGATGATAGTTATTACGGGCAGGTAATTCATGAAATTCGAGAAATGCAGATTGCAAATATGGGTCAATATGCTCATGGGAATCAGCCAATTCAACACATGATTTATTTATACAACTATGCGAACGAGCCATGGAAAACACAGTATTGGGTTCGCGAAACCATGAATAGAATGTACTTGCCTACCCCTGATGGGTATTGCGGTGATGAAGATAATGGGCAGACCTCGGCTTGGTATGTGTTTTCAGCATTGGGCTTTTATCCGGTGGCGCCTGCAACCGACCAGTATGTTATCGGTGCGCCTTTATTTAAGCATGCTAAGATTAAATTGCCCACAGGGAAAGAGATTAGCTTGGATGCTCCTAATAATAGTTTAGATAACAGGTTTATTGATAAGCTTTTACTTAATGGCAAAGCCTATACTAAAAATTTCTTTTCGCATGAAGAACTGGTAAAAGGAGCAACCATTCAGTTTGAGATGGGCAGTCAACCGAACAAGACACGTGGTGTCGGAAACGAGGACGTGCCTTATTCGCTTTCGAGAGAAGGAAAATAATTTAGAGATAAAGAGGTGTCAAAAAAGTGTTATTCGAACGTAGCACTTTTTTGACGCCATCTTATATTATTACCCTAACAAATTTCATTGAAAGAGTGGCAAGGCTTCTGCCACCACAAAGGTGCTTCCCCCGATAAAAATCAGATCTTCTTTTGACGCGATTTGTCCGGCAGTTTCTACAGCATGCTGTACACTATCATAGGCCTCCCCAACTAATCCATAATTAGCGGCTTGTGACTGCAAATCTATTGCCGGAAGAGCCCGTTGGAAAGCGGGGCTACAAAAGTAGAAATTGGCTTCCTTAGGAAGCAAGGTTAGCATGTGCTCAAGGTCCTTATCGCGCATTACTCCAATAACCATATGAAGTTTTTCAAAGGGTGTACGGGTAATATTTTTGATTACTTCTTTCCAGCCGTCCTCATTGTGTCCCGTATCGCATATCGTTAAGGGTTGTGCCGACAACCTCTGCCAGCGGCCCATCAAACCGGTAAGTTTTTGAACCCCTTCTAAACCATCGACTAGTTCGTTTTCGGAAACGGTGAAACCAATTTCCTTCAATATACGGATCGTGCTAAGAACACCAGGCAGATTTTTCTGTTGATAGCTTCCTTTTAAATCCAAACACAGCTCCAAGGTCTCAAACGGCTTTTCTTTTTCAGGTATTGCTTTTAGATATTGGAACTCGGTGTCCACTGCGATTTCATCTATTTTCCATTCATCACTGGCGAAGAAAATGGGTGCCACCAACTCTTGTGCTCGATTGATAAAAACGTGTTCTATAGCTTGTTGCCGCTCGCTGATAACAATGGGCGTATGACTTTTTATGATGCCGGCTTTTTCATAGGCAATTTCCGCTAGGCTATTCCCTAACATGTTCATATGATCATAACCGATGTTGGTAATCAAAGTAACGATCGGGCTGATGATGTTTGTGGAATCTAACCGACCACCTAGGCCGGTTTCAATAACCGCAATATCAACATGCATATCAGCAAAATAACGAAAAGCCATGGCGACGGTAACCTCAAAAAAAGAAGGCTGTATCGTTTCGATCAACGATTGATTGTTTTTGACAAAATCGATTACGTAGGCCTGCGGTATCAATACCCCGTTAATTTTTATTCGCTCTCTGAAATCCAAAAGATGAGGAGAGGTATATAAACCGGTTCTATATCCAGCTGTTTGTAAAACCGCTGCCAGCATATGTGAGCTGCTCCCTTTGCCATTAGTGCCTGCTATATGTACAGCTTTGAATGCTTTTTCCGGGTTTTCCAAGGCGGCACAAAGTGCGCGAATATTTGTTAGATCTTTCTTGAAAGCAGAAGAGCCGTCCCGTGTAAACATCGGAAGACGGCCGTATAGATAATCAATTACCTCAATATAGTTCATGATATGGAAAACGAGTGCTTACTTTACTTTAAAGTTGAACACTACAATACCCGATTGAAATTCAGGTCCTCCGTCGGTTGCATTTAACCGTGCATTTCTGACCGCCGCCTCACATTTTTCCCAAAGTGAAGCGTCTGACAAGGTGGTGCCCTTAGCACCTGCTCTCGCACGGGTTACCACACCATTCCGATCTACTGTGATTTCTACCGCAATCCGACCGGAAAGCTGACCTTTATCTTCTATTTGCGGCCTTACTGCAAAAGATCTGTTGGGTAAGCCTACAAGGCCATTACCCGAGCCACCCTCACCGTAATTAGTGGCCATATTATTCCCTTGCAAACTACCTTGATTCCCAGGGGTCGATCCCGTACCATCGCCAACACCCACTCCTTTGTTCTTCTTGCCGGTATAAAGGGCGTTGGGGTTAACGGTCGGTTTGCTTTCCTTCTTCTCCGGTGTAATGGTAGGTGTAGTAGATGTCGGTTTTGCTTTCTCTTTAGTCACCACGGCGGGGGCATCCTCTACGTCTTGTGTAACCACTGTTTTATCATTGGTTTCTTGCGAGGCTACCGGTGTAGGTTCTTCATTTGGTACAACTTTATCAGGTCGTGTTTGATTAGCGTTGGGATCCATTGAAGGCTCATCCAAGCTCATATAATCATCGCCCATTCCCTCGTCGACGGTACCATAGTTCACAATTAACCCGCCGGTTCCAAACTCAACAGCTGGTTGGCTCAGCATCCAAAAAAAACTTAACAGCAGGAACGCAGCAAATACGCCTGCCGATATTGCGAAAGCTTTGGGGTAATTGTTGTCTTGTTTATGCTGATGATTCATCGCACACTCTCCGATTTAAATGCCTAACTCTTCTCTTTTGGTTCGGTGGCCAAAACAAGCTTTATTTTTAACTTATTGGCAATGTCCATCACCTGAATCACATCTTCAATTGCTACTGTTCTATCAACATATAAAAGCACGGTCAATTCCTGCCCTTCCTGTACATAACTTTGTAGGGTGGGCATCAATTGATCGAGCAATACTTGCTTTTTTTCTACAAAGTACTGCAAATCTTTATTAATTGACAAGCTTATGGTTCGTTTAGCTACCGACTGCTCTCCCGACTGTGACCTGGGCAACAAGAGTTTCACTACTTGAGGGTTGGCAACTGCCGAGGCCAATAAAAAGAATAGTAGCAAAAAGAACATGATATCGTTTAAGGCCGATGTGTGGACCTCTGCAGCTGGTCTATGGTGTCTTTTTCTTAAATTCATTGGAAATACATTTTTGAATTAATGGCCCTGAACATTACCGGTGCCTGAAAGTTTCAAATCTCAGTCGAAGAAGTAATGCCAAAAACCAATTTAGCTGCCTGGTTCGTCCAATAGATCGATAAACTCAATGGCATCTGTTTCCATGCGAAGAATTAAACGGTCAACCATCATATTCAATATATGATACCCTACATAGGCAATAATACCGATAATGAGTCCGGATGCAGAAGTAATCATTTTTGTATATAAACCTCCGGATACGGTGCCGATTTCAATTACTCCTTTTATGGAGACCTCATGGAAAATTGTAATCACCCCAATGATTGTACCAACAAAACCTAGCATTGGCGCAATACCTGCAATGATACCTAATATATTAATATTTTTCTCAAGTTTTGATACTTCCAGTTTACCGACGTTCTCAATCGCTCCTTCAATATCTTTAATGGGTCTACCGATACGGGTAAGCCCTTTTTGAAGCATGGCCCCTAAAGGTCCGTTACTATTCCTGCAAAGCGCCAATGCGGCCTCCAAACGGCCCGACATGATGTTCTGCTTGACCTGAATCATAAGATTCGAATCATAACGGGAAGCTTTTTTTATGGTCAAGTACCTTTCTATAAAAATTACCAAACCCAAGAAAGCGAGAATGGCGATAGGAATCATCACCCATCCTCCTTTAATAAGCAGGTCTAACAAACTTAAATCTTCAATCGGTGCAGTAGAAGGGCCCGGTGCGGTAAGCATCGAGTCCAATGTAGCGGGTGTGTCTGTAACTTGTAATAAAAACATGTTTTATAAATAATAATTTTGTTTTACACTGTTTGTTTAATATCGGTACCAAGATAAAATTTATTCCCGGCATTTATACACTAGGGATATATATATGCTTCTTTCGTTATCTCGTTCCTAACTTTTTCCAATTGCTCCTTTGCAGCCTCTTTAGTTGGATAGGACCCATAACATATCTTTTTTCTATTATTGGGCATATTGCTTTCCAGGACAAATGCATTAATACCGATCGTTCTAAAATATTTTGCTTGTTCAATCGCTAATTTCATGGTTTTAAACGAGCCGATTACAATTGAAAACGGTTTTTCTTTTGATGCCTTTCGTACAAGCGGCTCTTTTTCCTCTTTAGATACACGCTGATTCAGCGAATCGGCTAAAGAGTCGGCCGGAAGGCCGGTTGTCGTTGTATCTGGTAGGTTAGTGGATGTGTCCTTTGCTGTGTTTGCTGAGCCATTCGTTGTATCTTTCAAGGCAACGTTAATTTCGTTTTGATGCGGCGGAATACCGGGCTCCTGACGCTTCCAGAATAAAAATGCAGCTAGCCCGATAGCGATAATGCCGGTTACTACCCAAAGCCAAACATTATTATTCGTTTCCCTTTGGTTCGCTACGGTCTCATAGCTAATTTCAGGCTGTTCCGGCTCAGTAGGAATCGCAGGTTCTTGTAGTATCGTATCGGGCTGTTCCTGTACAGCCGGTAATTCTTCCGGTAAAGACTCTTCTTTATAATCATCCACCGGCTGTAAGCCCCAAAACGATTGAAGTTCTTTTGAAACCAACGTATACGTTCCATCCATTTGCTTTAGATAACCTATTGGCTCTAACTTCGCTTCACCCTGTTCGTCAATATCAGTCAGCAAACGATTTACTGTTTTATCGACAACGTCAATTGCTTCCTCATTGGATAAGTGCATGGATTTAGCAACATAGTCAACTAGGTAATTATCGGTCGTTGCGTGAGGAATGAGCGAATAGCTGCTTGTAGGAGGCAAAAACTTTTCTAATTGCTCATCGTATCGAGCTGCAATGCGCGCTTTGGTAAAAACACCAATACCCGGTACCCCGACTTGTGGATGTATAAGTAAGAGTTGATGCAAGTATTGGCCTAAATTAAACATTCCTTCTTTCGTTTGAGTCGGCAAATTTAGAAAGCTTAACAATTAAAACGAAACGTTTACACCGCCTATTATATTAAAGCCTAAGCGTGGGTAGTATAAGAAGCGTTCATAACCTTTGTTTAGTAAATTATTTCCCCTGACGTATACGCCAATCTGCTTTGTAGCGCGGTATTCCAATCCGGCACTAATATCAACAAACGATGGCATGGATACAGTAACAGGTGCATTTGGATCTGTACCGCTTACACCGGCATATTGTTGATAACTTTTAGCTTTCATCGCATCGTTGAAGAAAAGCTCGCCATCTATGTATACCTTTTTGCTGATATTGATCCGAGTATTAGCAGCGAGGCGCAATTTTGGAATATACCAAGCTTCAGCTTCATTTTCCAAATCATACTCGTTAAACAATAAATTACCGCCTAAGCTGACCGCTTCAGATACGCGGACGTTAATATCTCCTTCTAAACCAAAGACTTTATTCTTTTCTCCACGATCGTATATGATATCATATCTTGAAGGTGAATTAGGCTGAATAGCGTAAAAAGGCAGGTCGCTGATTTGTTTGTAAAAGACGCCAACTTTATAACCAAAGGTAGCGCCGGCATTGCCTTTTAATCCTCCAAAAACGTGCAGTTTTTCCAACATATTACGTACAACTAGGCTATTGCTTGTTGTGTCCAGGAAAGGGCTTTCCGTAAGAAAAGGGTTTTCATTAGCTAATGACCGGAATGAGGTTTTAACCACATCTCCCTTCACACCGGCATATATGCTCGCATATTCTGGCACTAAGGCGAAATCAAAGTCGACAGTTGGGAAAATATTGTTTCTATTCTCTTCCCCGCCAAATTCGCTTACTAAAGTAGCTCCCAAGGTCAATTTATAATTCTTTCCCTGAAAACGGATATAGGAATTCAAACGGGCGATATGATTTCCTAAGCTTAAGTCATTACTCTTGAGACTGGTAAAATCTCCCGAAACATTCGCCCCCACATTAAAAGCGTTAACTTTTTTGTTGATGTTGGCACTGAGGGCAAAGGAATTTTCTTTCGTTGAGAAAGCATTGCCGAACAGGTATCCATCTACTTTAAGCGAATAGCTTAACAACTCTTCGTTATCCTCATAATTACTGTTCAATTCTCCTTTAAGGTAAAGGTCGTTATAATGCTGCTTCGTAGGGTCGGTGTTTAATTCCGGCTGAAGGGGAACAAAACCATAATATCGCGTTGCATAACGATTAAAGCCGATTTCTCCATTCAACGTTATTCTGTCTAAGATACTTCTTCCGAATAACCCGATTTTTTGCTCGCTAAAATTCTGCCCCTCGTAATCCGATCCTTTTTGACTGAGGTGTTTTGCAAAACCGCCTACTTGAAGTGCTTGATCTTCACCGTTACTAATGTAGACCTCCCCTAAGAGGGTGTTAAAGTTTCCGGCCCCTATTTTCGCGTAGTTATTGGTTAATATATCTGGTCGCATCGCAGGCAATTGTTGTATTTCTAAGCGATGTGTTCCCGTATTGATATCTAGTTTTCTGTCGAAAACAGAATAGTTAAGTTTAGACAGGTATTTACGATTATTCGTGAGGTCGGGACTTTGTCTGATTTTTACCGCATCAGCCAAAATAGGTTTGTAGTCCCGAACAACTTCAATTTCCCCTAAATTTCCTTTGGCTTCCTCTTGCGGTACTTGCTCTTCTTCTTGCGCAAACGTAACGAAGGAACAAAAACCTAAGCCGATTAGTAATGTATATTTTAACATTGAAGAATTCAATATCATGGTATTTCGTTATTTAGATAGTATGAATGAACTTATTTATAAAGCTTGTTTCTCAACCGCGGATGAATCTAAAGTAGTACTGTCAGTTTCCGTACTGTCTACCGCAGTAGAATCGCTTTCTGTTTTTACACTATCTGTTATTTTCTTAGTATCTATTTTTTTTCCGGTTAATTTTTCTAAACGTTCTTTTGCTGTAGGAATGATATCATCTTTACCTTCGTAATTCTCGATAATACTCTGTAATGTACTTTTCGCCTGGAATTCATCTTTTAGTTTTGTATAGCAGTCGGCTAATAAAATAAAGCTTTTCGCAACCCAGTAGTCATAAGACGGCATATTCTTAATTAAATCGAAAGCGGTTTCCTGAGCGGCTTTATATTCGCCAGCTTCATATTGTAACTTACCGATATTGTATTTTGCTTCTGCACCGACAATCGTTTGGCTGTTGGCTACCGCCTGATTTAATTCCTTTCGGGCAGTGCTTAAGTCGCCTTTTAACATATGCGCTTTTGCAGCATAAAGATCTGCTTTTGCCTTATCCTCAACAGAAGACTTTTCATATTCCTTCACATATCGCGCATACATAAGCGTATTGTCAAAGTCATGAATATTGAAATAGGCTACCATCAGGTTATTGATGGCAAAGTTATAGTGCGATTTATACTCAGCAGTAAGCTCTAATTTTTTCAGTGGTGCAATCGCCTCGTTATATTTCTTTTGATCAAGGTATAAATTGGACACACTCAATAAGGTTCGTTCTGTGTAGGCACTTGTCCAATCGTTCAAAATAATGTTAAAGTCATGCAGAGCTTCTTGCGGATGCCCGGTTTTGTACAAACTTTCCGCGCGGATGAAACGTGCAAATTTTTCCTGTATCGGTTTCGGAAATTTATCGAAATAGGCATTCACTGCTTCAATAGCTGCTTGATAATCACCTCTGGAGAAGTAATTGTTTGCTACTTGAAAAGTAATATTGTCTTGTTCAGCCGTCGACAAATCACCAATGGCCGTTGTGCCGGCATAATCCAAGAATCCTTGCGCATCCCCTTTATCAATATAGATATTCTGTATCGACTTTAACGCCTGTTTTGCTTCTTCTGTTGTTGGATATTGTTCAACTACTCGTTGAAAGGTTCTGACCGCAGCGTCGTTGTTGTCGCTATTGTACTGAACCAAACCAATGGTGACAAGTGCTCTCGGCACGTAGCTACTGCGTGGATATTTCTCAATCATATCCTGTAAACCTTGAATCGCTATTTCATTTTCTCCCTTAAGGAAAAAAGTATAGGGTATCTCAAAGTTTGCGTCGTCTGCATAGTTGGAATTGGGATATCGCGCCAATAAATCCGTCATAATACTGATCTTGCCATCGGCGTCGCCCTGTAGGCCCCTGATAATACCACTCTGAAACAAAGCATAATCCTGTGTTTTAGCTTTTGTACTCATGAGCTTATTGTACTGCTCCATCGCATTACCATAATCCTTCAACATAAAATATGAATCGCCTAAACGCGCAATGGCATCATTTCTTGTATTCAGCTCAATGGGCTCTCCACTATTTAGAAATTTAGCAAAATAGTTGGCAGAAGTACGATAATTATCGTTACGGAAGGCCGCATAAGCAAGTGCATAATTGGCGTAATTATAAACGTCTGTGTTTTTTGCTGCCGGATACTGCAGAAACTTGCTGAAATTTGTTGTGGCTTCACCGTATTTTCTGACTTCGTACATCGCTTCCGCTTTCCAATAGGTTGCTAAAGCTAGGAGTTCCGGATCGTATGGGTTCTGTTCAGAACGCATAAAGATCGAAATGGCATTTTCAAAAGCCCGCTCATTGTAATATTCCAAACCGCGGAAGTAAGTCACTTTTTGATAAGCGGCATTTGCCTCTTTGGTCCTTTTCGGAATGGATTCCAGGATATCCACTGCCGATCGATAATTCTTTGTACTCAATAAAACCTCTGCCAGCAACGTTTTCGCCTCGTCGAGGTTTTTAGAACGTGGGTAGGTTTTCAAGTACTCTTGGGTGGCGTCTAAGGCTACTTGGTGAAATTCCAGCTCATAAGACAACTTAGCGTAATTCAGCAGTCCCTGCTCTTTCATGGAAGGATCAAAATCAAGTTTCGATGCTCTGAAAAAAGCATTACGAGCACTCTCTTTGTTGCCTAATTTTAAAAAGGAATCCCCTAAAATGATCATTCCGCTTTGGAAATAAGCGTCCGGTTCCGTTAACTTTTCCAGTTCTTTAATAGCTTTCTCATAATTGCCATTCTTGTAGGCAATATATCCTATCTGATAATCATCTTGATTATTTTGGGTCTTCCCTTGATCTTGGGCTTGAAATTTGTCATAGTATTCTTTCGCCTTGGCTAAGTCGTTCTTGGCAAAGTAGGTGGCACCTACGATACGGAAGATCTCTGTTTCGTTCTCTTGTTTAGTTCTTTCTAAAATGGGCAGTATATAAGAAAGAACATCATCATAACGTTTGTCGAGGAAGTAGAGCGCCGCGATGTAGTATGGATAGCTGTTCTCGTATGCTTTTGATCCCTTTAAACGCTCAAATTCTTTTAATGCGATTTTATATTCCGCATCCAGGTAGGACAGATAAGCATAATAGTAGATGGAAGCCTCTTGATATTGGCCTCTTTCTTCCTTTAGGCGCTCAAATAAGGGTTTTGCTGCTTTATAATCTTCTGTCATAAAGAGCGAATAACCCAATTTGAAGCGATATTCGGTGTTTTCGGAACCGCTTAGATTTCCACCGTCTAATTTCTTGAACCATTCAATCGCTTTCGGATAATTCTTTTTTGCAAAATAGGATCGTCCTACCTGAAAGTAGGCCGCTTTCGTATTGGCACTTGTTGGATGATCTTTTATGAATTTTAGAAATAGGCCTTCGGCATCGTGATTGCCTAATTCAAGCGCACAAACCGCTTGATAAAAACGTGCATTTTCTTTCAGTAATGAAATTTGGTCACTTTCATCTTGTTGTATAGTCGTATTGGTACGAATGGTTTCAACTTTACCAAGCTGGTTATAAGCCGAAGCATATTTTCCCCTTTCGTACAGCTCCATACCTGTTTTATAAGCTTGGTTAAGAGATTGCCAAGCACTTTGTTGGGCGAGGGCACTGCTGGCGAAAAGACTAAGTGCTAGACTAATACGAGTGAATTTATTAAACATGTTGTTCAAATTCTTTTTATGCTAAATTAATGGGATGTTATGAAGTTTTGTACACTATTACTTAACAAATGTTAATAACCTCTTACTATAACGGCAATAATTGTGAAATAATGTGTACGATAAATATTTTTGATTGATGCTTCCTTAAACACGTTTTCCGGCAAGGAGGTACAATACAGCCATTCTCACTGCTACGCCATTTTGAACCTGATCCAGAATAATCGAATGTTGGCTGTCGGCCACATCACTTGTAATTTCTACACCACGATTAATCGGTCCGGGGTGCATGATGGTTATCTTTTTATCTAAGGATTCAAGTATCGTTTTATTCAAACCATACAGCATCGAATATTCTCTTAAAGAGGGGAAATAATTGATATCCTGACGCTCCAGCTGAATTCGTAACATATTGGCTACGTCGCACCAGTGAAGCGCCTTGAGCAGGTCATGCTCCACTTTAACGCCCAGCGAAGTAATATATTTAGGAATAAGCGTTGTAGGACCGCATACCAGTACTTCGGCCCCGAGCTTTTGTAAGCATAAAATATTGGAAAGGGCGACCCTTGAATGTAAGATATCGCCAATAATGGCTACTTTTTTTCCGGCAACATCGCCATATTGCTCTCTTATAGAAAACGCATCGAGCAAGGCTTGTGTTGGATGCTCGTGTGCTCCATCTCCTGCATTTATAATTTGGGCATCGACATGTTTACTTAAAAAAACGCCTGCACCGGGATAAGGGTGTCGCATAACAATCATATCTACCTTCATTGCCAAGATGTTATTTACCGTGTCAATGAGTGTTTCGCCTTTGCTGACTGAAGAAGAAGAAGCCGCAAAGTTGATGACATCTGCCGACAGACGTTTTTCGGCGAGCTCAAAGGACAGTCTGGTGCGTGTCGAGTTCTCAAAAAAGACATTGGCAATTGTAATATCACGTAATGAAGGTACCTTTTTGATTGGGCGGTTGATGACATCCTTAAAAGTGGCTGCTGTGTCCAATATCAGGTGGATATCTTCTGCGGACAAGTCTTTTATGCCTAATAAGTGTTTGGTGCTTAGCTGTTGTGCTGTTTCTGCCATTGTATATGCAATCAAAAATTTCTAATTGTTTTCTTCTGTTAGAAGGATGATTTGGTCTTGCGTGTCCGTTTCGTGCCAGTTAACAATGACCCGTTGCGAATTAATGGAATCCACTTGAATGCCAATATAGTCTGGCTGAATGGGCAGATGTCTTGAAAATCTGCGATCAACAAGTACCAGTAATTCCACCTTTTCAGGGCGGCCAAAAGCTTGTATGGCATCTAACGAAGATCGGATCGTCCGGCCTGTCCACAGTACATCGTCGATCAGGATGACTTTTTTGTTCTCGATCACAAAATTTATGTTTGTACTGTTAGGAACTAGCGGACCGTTTTCTTTGCGACGAAAATCATCCCGATAGAAAGTAATATCAAGCTCACCGAATAAAATGGAGTCGATCTGTAATATTCTTTGTAGTTCTTCCCGTATCCGTTTTGCCAAGTAAATGCCCCTCGGTTGGATACCGATGATCACTGAATTCTTGAAGTCATGATGATTTTCAATTAACTGTTGGCAAAGACGTTGAATGGTGATTTGAAACTTTAGACCACTTAATAATATAGATTGTTGCATTAGAAATCTGTTTGGTTGAGCGTATAAAACCTTGTTTTTTTCTTTTTCCCTGCTAATCCTCGTAATTGCCTCAAGCTAATGGAATTATTCTATTTTATTTGCAAAAATAGATAAAATTGGTCTCATATGCAATGACCGAAAGGCTGTTCGTCATTCAATGAACATAAAAACATAGTTGACGGTAAGGGAGAAATGAATGTGGATATGCGAATTGATTTATTGTGATGACCGATGCCGGAAAACAAAAGATATACTTAAATGGTTGTTCTTGTATTAGACAGGATATTATGAGAGCGTTATTTTATATTATTGCTATTATATTGTTGATTGGGTGGGCTTTGGGTACTTTTGTATATGCCGTGGGAAACTTGATTTACATACTATTGGTGCTTGCCATTGTCGCGCTTGTTTTAGGCTTGGCACGCAGGAATATTCGAAAAAGCCAATAGGTGCTGTTTTTTATGCGGGTGTCTGATCGTTTTTATTTCCTGATAAATCCGGTCTATATTTGAGCGTCGGATCTAACCAATACATTTGTATAATGCGCGAGTATCGATAGTTGAGAGGAGCCAAAAGCAAAATTCCCGGAATGATTATGCCAA
Organism: Olivibacter sp. LS-1; assembly: GCF_008245145.1. GTDB lineage: Bacteria > Bacteroidota > Bacteroidia > Sphingobacteriales > Sphingobacteriaceae > Olivibacter > Olivibacter oleidegradans. The sequence continues at coordinate 2,046,701 of NZ_CP041643.1, forward strand.
CATATAGCCAGGGATTGTCGGATCCGCCGGATAAAACGAACGTCGCTATTCCAAGCGTTACTATTTCTGCTACATTAAATACGTAGGTAACGTACATGGCTGTATAAAAGTAGCCTGGGTTGCGTTCAAAAGTTAAACCACAATGGCCGCATTCTTCATACATGGTATTGGAGAAAAAGCTCTTGAACATATTGCCCTGTCTACAACGTGGACATTTTCCTTTCAACATGGCAGGAAAGGCGGGAATAAACTTGCTTGAACGGCTATCTTGAGTCATGTAAATTGAACAATTTGATTTGCTGAATGTGTGATTTTAAATCGTAATTATCACCCTGACTGGTCGAGGCTATTCTCAAATGCGAGAAATATCCATGCGATCCTCCCGCAAACTTAGACAAATTTATTTTTATATGCATGAAAACGGTACGTATACAGGATAAATTTGCTTCTTACCTTCGCTGAGCTTGGTTCTCGTTGGCCACTAGTCTTTATAGAAGAAATAGATAGAATCAAAGTCCGACTTTAGTCTTAACCCCTTTTAAAAAAATGACATTTAGGGCGCGGGAAGCTCTACCGATCGTTATTAAAAGTATCTCCCTGGTTAACATCCCCTGTTTGATAACCTTTTTTAAACCAGTAAACTCTTTGCGCTGATGTCCCGTGTGTAAAAGCGTCGGGAACAATCTGACCCTGAGCCTGCATTTGAAGCTTATCATCTCCTATTGCATTGGCCGCTTGTAAGCCAGCCTCAATGTCACCTTCCTCGAGTAGCTGTTCTAACTTATTGGCATGATGTGCCCATACACCGGCTAAAAAATCCGCTTGTAGTTCTAGCTTAACGGATAATTTATTATACTCCTTCTCACTTAAACGGGTACGCATTTGTTGCACCTTATTCATTGTGCCATTCAAATGCTGTATATGATGGCCAACTTCATGGGCAATAACGTAGGCCATTGCAAATTCTCCCGGAGCACCGAACCGGTTTTTTAGTTCATCGTTGAAACTTAGGTCAATAAAGAGTTTTTGATCGGCAGGGCAGTAGAAAGGTCCCATAGCGGTCATGCCTGCGCCGCATTCAGTAGCAGTTTGGTCGCGGAACACGACTAAAGTAGGCGTTTGATAGGCAGCGCCTTCTTGCTCAAAAAGATGACTCCAGACATCTTCAGTGCTAGCTAAAACCGTCCTGACAAAGGATGTTAACTCTTTTTCTTCTTCACTGATTTCTACGGGTTGTTCCTGTTGCGGCGCAGCAGTTTGTAACTGTTGCAACACCTGTCCGGGATCACCTCCTAAAAAACTGACGATTAGCGCAATGACTATCGCCCCGATTCCGCCACCAACTGCTAAACCTCTTCCGGACATACCTCTTCGATCTTCGAAGTTGTCACTTTCTCTTCTGCCTTTCCAGCGCATAAATATATAAGATTAATGGTTATGCTTGGTAAACAAAAAAAGCCTCAAATGGTTGAGGCTCTTAATTGATTTCAGTCAATTAAGCAGTCTTTAGAACGAAAAATCGTCATCCTTTTTAGCGTCAGCTGTTATGCCATTTTCACTGAACTCATAACGTTTTTCAACTACTTCTTGATGGGCCTTAATATAGTCAACAGTTTCATTAAGTCCTTCGGCAAACTTTTCAAAGTCTTCTTTGTACAAGAAAATCTTATGTTTTACAAACACGCCGTCTTCCAGTCTTTTTTTACTTTCTGTAATGGTTACATAGTAATCATTCGATCTCGTGGCCTTCACGTCAAAAAAATAGGTGCGCTTTCCTGCTCTAACCTTTTTTGAAAAAACTTCTTCCCGTTCTTTGTTGTCAAAATCTCCCATTGTCAAATCTTTAAGTTTAAGTTCTCCGATTCGGTATAAATATAAATCAATATTTTCTAATAATGCAAATAGATTTTAACAATGGCTGAAAAAACTAGTTTATTAAAAGCTTCTTTTTTGAAAAAAAACGACCTGACAGCTCATTCTCGCTTTTTTTTCTCTTTTTTGGGGTCTAATAAAAAAATGAAAAAATATTATGCGTTTAAACGACTATTTATCCAATAAATAGTCAAAGCGATCGCCAAAGTCCTCATCATTTCGATGACTTTTAATCATGTCATCATCTAAATCTACACGGTAATTTCTAAATGGTATTTCCGCACCTAGACTTTTCAATAAAGTATAAAGCGAGTTTAGGTCAAATTCAGATCGCTGTAAACGTATCAAATATTGATTGTCAGTGATTTCAATTTTGAAGCTTTCCATGGTCGTAAACGTGTTTTTACCAAAGTTTGGAATCACGTATGAGCTGTGGATTAATTTTATGTGAAATTTTAGTTAAAAGACGAGTCGTTAAGGAGGGAGCATGGGGAAGTGGTTGAGACGTTAAGTTGTTGAGTAGGGAAATGGTTGAGTAGGAAAGTAGTTAATTGGCCTATGAGCCAATTATTTGTAAGTGTTTGCTTTTTTCGGTACTCGTGAGCTTCCTACGGTCGGTCACCACTGAAAGCTGACAGCTGATATCCGAAAGCTAATCGCTTATAGCAAAAAAAATAAAGGTGCTCCCCAAAGAGCACCTTTATTTTTTTTAAGCCTGTTGAGCTTGATTCTTGCGAATAATATTCAAAGCACCACCGGCTTTGAACCACTCTATTTGCTGTGCATTGTACGTGTGATTCACCTGAATGCGATCTTCACTTCCGTCTGTATGATGCAATACAACAGTTAATTGTTTATCAGGAGTAAAATCAGTTAGACCGATAATATCAATCGTATCGTCCTCCTTGATTAAATCATAATCAGCAGGATTGTTGAAGGTTAATGCCAACATGCCCTGCTTTTTAAGATTTGTCTCATGAATACGGGCGAAGGATTTGACCAATATCACACGAACACCGAGATGACGAGGTTCCATGGCCGCGTGTTCTCTGGAAGAGCCTTCTCCATAGTTTTCGTCTCCTACAACGATTGTGTTTATTCCAGCCGCTTTGTATGCACGTTGTGTCGCAGGAACTGGACCATATGACCCTGTTAACTGATTTTTAACATTATCAGCGGAGTCATTGAAATAGTTGATAGCTCCTATCAACATATTATTTGAAATATTGTCTAAGTGCCCACGGTATTTTAACCATGGTCCTGCCATTGAAATATGGTCCGTCGTACATTTACCTTTTGCTTTGATAAGCAGCTTTAAGCCGGTAAGGTCTGTACCTTCCCATGCTTTAAATGGTTCAAGCAGTTGTAAGCGATCCGATGTTGGACTTACGATTACCTGAACCTGGCTACCATCCTCGGCAGGGGCTTGATACCCGGCATCTTCAACAGCAAAACCTTTAACCGGTAGCTCAAGGCCTTGTGGCTCGTCCAATTTAACTTGCTCACCTTTTTCGTTTGTCAGTGTGTCCGTTAAAGGATTGAACAATAGCGATCCTGATATGGCCAAAGCCGTCACAATTTCAGGAGAAGCTACAAAGGAATGTGTATTCGGATTCCCATCGGCACGTTTCGCAAAGTTACGGTTGAAAGAAGTGATAATCGAATTCCTTTCCTTCTTTTCAGCACCATGGCGAGCCCATTGACCAATACAAGGTCCGCAAGCGTTGGCTAAAACAACACCGCCAATTTTATCGAAAGTTTCTAAGAAACCATCACGCTCAACGGTATAGCGAACTTGTTCCGAGCCTGGCGTAACCGTGTATTCTGATTTAGCAACTAAATTCTTCTCTACTGCTTGTTGTGCCAATGAAGCTGCGCGGCTGATGTCTTCGTAAGATGAGTTTGTACAAGAACCGATTAAGCCTACTTCCAATTTTTCGGGCCAACCGTTTTCTTTAACAGCAGTTGCAAATTTTGAAATAGGCCAAGCCAAATCAGGCGTGAAAGGACCGTTGATATGAGGCTCCAATTCGGAAAGGTTAATTTCAATTACCTGATCGAAATATTGTTCGGGATTTGCATACACCTCAGCGTCACCTGTAAGGTGTTCTTTAATGCCATTTGCTAAATCAGCTATATCGGCACGATCGGTACCACGTAAATAGGCCTCCGATTTTTCGTCATAACCGAAAATCGAGGTTGTAGCACCAATTTCTGCACCCATATTACAAATAGTGCCTTTACCCGTTGCCGATAAAGAACGCGCACCCTCTCCGAAATACTCCACAATGGCACCGGTTCCACCTTTTACAGTTAAAATGCCTGCAACTTTTAATATAACGTCTTTTGCTGCTGTCCAGCCACTTAATTTGCCGGTTAATTTTACACCGATCAGTTTAGGGAATTTTAGCTCCCAAGGGAGCCCGGCCATTACATCGCAAGCATCAGCACCGCCGACGCCAATAGCAATCATACCTAAACCGCCCGCATTTGGTGTGTGCGAATCTGTTCCGATCATCATACCACCGGGAAACGCATAATTTTCTAATACGACCTGGTGAATGATACCTGCTCCCGGTTTCCAAAATCCGATACCATATTTATTTGACACCGAGGCTAAGAAATCATAAACCTCTTTGTTTTGATCGGTTGCTACTGCCAAATCAGTTTCTGCACCAACTTTGGCCTGGATTAAGTGATCACAATGTACAGTCGAAGGAACGGCTACTTGTGGCCGGCCAGCCTGCATAAATTGAAGTAAGGCCATCTGTGCCGTTGCATCCTGCATTGCTACACGATCCGGGGCAAAATCTACATAAGATTTTCCACGGCCATAAGCCTCATTTGCTTCACCATCCCAAAGATGGGCATATAAAATTTTCTCAGTTAAAGTAAGAGGTTTACCGACAACTTTGCGGGCTGCTGCTATACGGCTCTCGTAGCGTCCGTAAACCGCTTTGATCATTTCAATGTCAAATGCCATTTTATAAATGTTTTATTTGGATTTTACAATGCTTTAGGGGCTGTTGTGGAGCAACAAACCCAGCTAAATTGCTTTGCTGCACTCATTATCAGCTATTAAAGCGAGGCGAATTTACAAAAAAAAGAGATGAAATGTATATCTTTAGGACTTAAGGCCTTATTTGGAAATGTTCTAAACAGTATGGGTTTTAAGTTCTAAGTAATACGTTATACGCATCAGTTTGTGCTGGAGATACTCACATCCGCGCCTCACAACTAAAATTGCATTCCGAGATAGGCTTCGACTTAGCTGAACTAAGTTGAAGCCGACTGCTGACCGCCTAATACCTAAAACCTAACAGCTAACACCTATTACCGCCCTACATTGAAAGAATTTTTAGGCTAATAAAAAAATATCCGTACCTTAGCAACCCCAAATTTTCTTTATGGAAACAACATTTGATTTTGAAAAGCCGATTGCTGATTTATTAATGCAAATTGAGAAGGTGAACCAAGTGGCTGAGAAGACAAAGGTGGATATGTCTGCCACGATCACCGAACTGCAAGGGAAATTAGAGGAAACCCGCAAGGAAATCTATAGCAATCTGAACGGCTGGCAAAAAGTGCAAATGGCACGTCATGCAGATCGACCGCAAACGCTTGATTATATTCAGATGATCTGTGAAGATTTTGTAGAATTACATGGTGACCGCAATGTGCGTGACGATAAGGCCATCGTTGGCGGCTTAGCGAAACTGGGCGGTCATTCCGTAATGATTATTGGTCATCAGAAAGGGAAAAACACCAAAGAACGTCAATTCCGTAACTTCGGTATGGCTAACCCGGAAGGATATCGGAAAGCTTTAAGGTTAATGCGCATGGCTGAAAAGTTTGGAAAACCAGTTATTACATTCGTTGATACCATGGGCGCCTATCCGGGTATTGAGGCCGAAGAGCGTGGGCAGGCTGAAGCGATTGCCAGAAACCTACTGGAAATGTCGGTTTTAAAGGTCCCTGTTATCTGTATTATTATAGGTGAAGGTGCTTCCGGTGGAGCGATCGGTATCGGTATAGGAGATAAAGTATATATGTTAGAGCACTCCTGGTATTCGGTTATATCGCCCGAGTCCTGCTCCTCCATATTGTGGCGAAGCTGGGATTATAAAGAAAAAGCTGCGGAGTGCTTAAAACTCACTGCGGAGAATATGTACAGCAATGGTCTTATTGACGGTATATTGCCTGAACCCTTAGGCGGTGCTCATCAAGACCCTGAGCAAATGGCAAACACAATAAAAGAACAGCTTATAAAAGATATCGTCGAACTAAATGATAGACAGATTGATACACTTGTGAATGACCGTATCGAGAAATTCTGTTCGATGGGAGTAGTCGTAGAGTAATTTTGCCTTTTTACCAGCTAAACAACAGCCAGAGATTACCTTCGGTGAGCTTCCCGTTGGTCGGTTTCGCTTTAAAAGGAACATTTTTTTAATGAACTTTTCTTGATAAAAGTTGAACAAACCGAAGAGTGGAACAATGAGCTCATGAACTCATCTGAAAACAAGCACGAGTGAATAAATCAAGGTAGTGTAGGCTACTTTGCAACTGATTGCAAAGCATCACTAGCGCGTATTGGAGCCGTTTCACTTCCTCAATCCGCTTAGATAGTGCAATATGAGCAGAAACTACACATGTTTTGCTGCTCGTTGCATCAGTATCCTCCAAGGCCGTTTTTCCCGTGCGCAAGGCTTATTAGGGCTAAAGAAATAATACGTCCGGTTAAAAGCATCAACTGTTGGTTTCTGAAGATGTCGCCTAGGAAATTTGCGGTTTGCACGTTGATGCACTACCGTTGTAGCAAAGGTCCAAGCGACGAGTTTTTGCGTCACTTTTTGCGGAAACCACGAAGTAGCATGAGTACCTTTTAAAACAAACAATAACGAATAAAAGTGACTAAAAAAAACGTTCTTATAATATATACACCTTCATCCAAAGGTTAAAGGCGAATTCCTTAAGACTACAGCAAGCTTTTTGTTTTTTTGCCATAAAAAAGTAAACAAAATACCTAACTTTGGCCCATGCAAGAAAAAATTATTATTCTTGACTTTGGTTCGCAGTACACACAGTTGATCGCTCGCCGGGTCAGAGAGCTAAATGTATATTGTGAAATACATCCTTTCAACCATCTTCCAACATTTGACGAGTATGTAAAAGGTGTAATTTTGTCGGGCAGTCCTTCATCTGTTCGTCAGGATGATGCTCCACAAATCAACTTTAATCAATTTCACGGAAAAATTCCGCTATTAGGCGTTTGCTATGGAGCCCAGTATATAGCACAACATTCGGGGGGCGAAGTAACGCCTTCTGAAATCAGAGAATATGGGCGTGCAAACTTACTGTTCGTTAATCAAGAAAGTGCCCTGCTTAAAGGTATTCCTTTAGATTCTCAGGTATGGATGTCACACGGTGATACCATTAAATATGTGCCGGAGGGTTTCGAGATTATCGCGAGTACGGATAAAGTGCAGGTAGCGGCGTATCATGTTAAGGATTCTAATACCTATGGTATTCAATTCCATCCCGAAGTGACCCATAGTTTGGACGGGAAAAAGTTGTTGGAGAATTTCGTGCTGAATATCTGTGGCTGCAGCCAGGACTGGACGCCGGATACTTTTATTGAAACAACAATTGCAGAGCTAAAAGATAAACTTCAAAATGACCATGTAATTTTAGCACTATCGGGAGGGGTAGACTCTTCCGTGGCAGCCGTGCTTTTACACCAGGCAATTGGAAAGAACCTGCACTGCATTTTTGTCGATAATGGTTTGCTTCGTAAAGACGAATTCGAACAAGTGCTCGATTCGTATAAACACATGGGATTAAACATCAAAGGTATCGATGCAAAAGCACTTTTCTATGATAAGTTGAAAGGGGTAACCGATCCCGAGAGAAAGCGAAAGATCATTGGCGGTGCCTTTATTGACGTGTTCGACAGTGCAGCGCACGAAGTGCAGCAAGAGCTGCCGGAAGGCGTGGAAGTGAAGTGGTTGGGGCAGGGAACTATTTATCCGGACGTCATTGAATCGGTATCCGTTAAAGGTCCTTCCGCCACCATTAAATCGCATCATAACGTAGGAGGCCTTCCCGATTTTATGAAACTGAAAGTGGTGGAGCCTTTAAATACCCTATTTAAGGATGAAGTGCGAAGGGTAGGAGCTGCCTTGGGAATCGATCCACTTATTTTAGGCCGCCATCCTTTTCCGGGACCTGGATTGGGCATACGAATCCTGGGCGAAATTACCGCCGAAAAAGTTAATATCTTACAGCAAGCCGATGCCATTTATATCAGAAACTTACGCGAGTCGGGCTGGTATAATAAAGTTTGGCAGGCTGGTGCTATCTTTTTGCCCGTGCAATCGGTAGGAGTAATGGGGGATGAGCGTACATATGAATACGTTATTGCGCTCAGAGCCGTTGGATCTTTGGATGGGATGACAGCAGACTGGATTCACCTTCCTTATGATCTTTTAGCAAAAATATCAAACGAAATTATTAATCACGTAAAAGGGATAAACCGAGTTGTTTATGATATTAGTTCAAAACCACCGGCTACCATTGAGTGGGAGTAAAATACTGGTTTTTGCACTGCTTTTGAGTGTGCTGGGAGCTTGTTCGCCTAAGGTCCTGAGACCGGGAGGCCGTAAGGAGACAAAAGAACCCACTAAGGAAACGCCGGACAAGAAAGTTAAAGATCGGGAGAAAGAGGCTGTGGAGAAGCGTGCACATTTCAATAATATTGCACTGTTACTACCTTTCCAGTTGGACAAAGTGATCGATTCTGTACCGAATAAACGGGATGTGGAGCGGTCTAGCTTAGCCTTGGATTTTTACCAGGGTTTCAAGTTAGGCTTGGATAACCTTACGTCAAGCGGCGATAATTTTAAACTTGATGTGTTGGACACGCGTGATAATGTTGCTGAGGTCAGAAAAATAGCGGTAGGGAAAAGCATAACAGAGGCCGCATTAGTTGTAGGCCCGGTCTTTCCAACTGAAATCAACGCTTTCAGTGATGTGGCGAATCTTAGCGGTAAATTGCAGATTTCACCCTTGGCGGCTCGTAGCCCCTCCCAATATCAGACAAACAAATTGGTAACGGTAACGCCTCCGATTGACATGCATGCGCAGACCTTGGCAAATTATATTGCCTCGGAATATGAAATCGGAGATCACGTAGTAATATTAAACAATATTGATGAGGATAGTGAAAAGCTCCTCGTTCCTCTTCGTGCAGCACTGGATAAAAAAGAGGTGAAATACAGCGAACTCAACGAATTAAGCGAGATAGAGGCTAGTTTAAATACCGTTGGGAAAAATATAGTTATAAATGCTTCGACTAACCAATTTTTTATTGCTCAGCTGTTGGCAAGTTTAAATAAGTTGAAAACGGAGAGTGCTTATGACATTTCACTTATCGGTCATCCCAACTGGAGTAAGCTGGATTTAAATCCGGAATATTTATCGGCACTTCGTACCTGTATAAGCTCTTCCTATTTTATTGATGAAAAAAAACCGGAAGTACAGCAGTTTAGAAAAGACTATTTTTCGCTCTTTAAAGTGATTCCTTCAGAATTTGCCTTTAAGGGATACGATACCGGCGTATTCTTCGGCCGCTTATTAGCTAAATATCCAACGGATTATGCCGAGAAGCTTGTCAAAGAGAAACATATGGGGGCCTCCATTGGCTTTGAATTCGTACATGATCCAGCGTTAGGTTACATCAATACCAGTGTACGTTTATTGCGCTTTAATGGCCAATTTTATAGACCCTTTTAGGAAAAATTAATGAATGAAAAACGTCTTTCACAGCAACTAAGAAGCTTTGAACGTCTTTTAGATACCTATGTAAAGGGTAAGGAGCCACTTTCCAGGTTTCTTACCCTTTTTTTTAAGGAAAACCGACAAATGGGATCGAATGATAGGCGTACGCTATCTCGATGGAGCTATAATTATTTTCGGTTAGGTGAGGGGCTACCGGCTTTGCCGGTATTGGAACGTCTAACTATTGCCGAATACCTGTGCTGCACGGAAAGCGATGTCGTGGCTCTGTTAGATCCTGCTTTGAGTCATACAATAACAGAGACGATTGATGGAAAATTACTTCTATTAGCCAATCGTTTTTCTTTTGATGTTCATGAGGTTTTTCCTTTGATAGCGCACGTCTCAGCAGATTTGGATACCGGTCTTTTCCTAAAGAGTCTGTTTCGACAGCCCAAGCTTTTTTTAAGGCTTCGTCCGGGAGCTGAAAGCATTGTCTTAAAGTGCTTAGAACGTAACCAAATCAATTATGAGCGAATCGGGCGGTCGTGCCTTGCGCTGGAAAATGGGACGAAGCTTGATCAGTATGAAGAACTTCGTGGGATGTATGAGGTGCAAGATCGATCGTCGCAGCAAACCGGCGACTATTTTGAGGCGAAAGCGGGTGAAAAATGGTGGGATGCATGTGCCGCTTCGGGAGGAAAATCGCTCTTGTTAATGCAAACTTACCCAGGGGTCAATTTATTAGTGAGCGATGTTCGATCCAGCATATTGAGAAATTTGGATGAACGTTTTGAGAAAGCAGCCATTAAGGATTATCGGAGAAAAATTATTGATCTTACCAAAGATCCGTCCATTATTCTTGGGAACGATACTTTCGATGGTATTATACTGGATGCGCCGTGCTCAGGGTCGGGAACTTGGGGTAGGACCCCGGAAATGATGCAACAGTTTAGCGAGGGGAAGTTGCGTTATTTTGTTGATTTGCAGCGGCGTATTTTGCAAAATGTTATACGACATTTGAAAGTGAATAAGCCCTTAATCTATATTACTTGTTCTGTATATGGAGCGGAAAATGAAGAACAAGTCGCTTTTGCAGAAAAATTAGGTTTGCGCCTTGAGCGGGCGACGCTCTTAAAAGGGTATGAAAACCGGGCGGATACCATGTTCGTTGCCCGGCTCATTAAAAATCCGTTGTAACTTACTAAACGTCTTCGGTTGCAATTTGCCGGGCCTTATTGGTTAGCTTACCAATTGTTAAACCCTGTACAAGGATGGAGAAAAGAACAACATAGTAAGTAATCGAAAGCAATAAATCTTTATTCAAATGGCTATCTATAGAGAGTGCCAACGCTACGGATACACCACCTCTTAGACCTCCCCACACAAGAATGGTAATCGTTGCCCTATTAAATTTAGTCTTCATCGGAATGATATTAACCGGCAGCCATATCGAAACAAAGCGAGCTAGCAAAACCATTGCGATGCTTATTATACCGATCAACCAATAGTCACCAATATTCGTTATAAGAATGAGTTCAAAGCCAATAATCAAGAATAATATGGCATTCATGATTTCATCGATTAATTCCCAGAACTTATCTAAATAATCTTTAGACACTTCGCTTAGCGCAAAGCTACGTCCGTAGTTTCCAACCACTAACCCGGAAGCTACCATAGCTAAGGGGCCGGACATATGTATCGCACTTGCCACCAGGTGGCCACCCATTACCACCGCAAGGGTAATCAGAACTTCCACTTTATAATTGTCGATTTTTCCTATTGTTTTAGAGGCGATATAACCTAGTAGTAATCCCAGTGCTACACCGCCAAGCGCTTCTTTCGCGAGCAACCAGGAGATGCTACCGAACGATAAATCTACATCTTCACCTTGCGCAAGCTGTAACATAATAATGAAAACTACAACAGCAATCCCATCATTGAAGAGGGATTCACCGGCAACTTTTGTCTCCAATGATTTGGGAACACCTGCTTGTTTTAAAATACCTAAAACGGCTATTGGATCAGTTGGTGAGATCAGTGCGCCAAAGAGTAAACATTGAATGAGCGGTATTCCCATGTGTAACCATTGCAAGATGTAAAATAGCATAAAGCCGACGGCAAAAGTAGAGATGATAACACTTACAGTAGAAAAGACCATTACCGGCGCCTTTTGCTCTTTCAAGTCACTTAACCGGATATGGATTGCCCCGGCAAATAATAAAAAATTTAACATCGCTCCCATGAGCACTTCTGTAAAATCAACGGAGGAGATAAAGGTGGAGAATTCCTGAAAGGTATGAGGGAAAATCTTGTCGGTCAGAATAAGACCCAATGATACCAAAAGGGCAATCACCATAACGCCAATAGTAGAAGGCAGTTTTAAAAACCGTTCGTTTATATAAGAGAAAACGGCTGAAAGGACGATAAGTACAGAGAATGAGTAGTATAATTCCATATAAAATTCGGTTTTCCCGTAAAATACGAATTTTTCCCCTGCTTAGCAAGTTGAAGTAGCTAGTAGTGAGTAGGGAATAGTTAGTAGTGAGCTAGTAGGGAGTAGGGGATAGTTAATAGTGAGGGTCGTGGCAGTCGGTTTGTAATAGTGGCAGTAGCAGTAACACTGGCGAAAGCCGATAGCCGAGCGCTGAAAACAAGTTGTAGAATCGCTACGGAGGCAGGCTTTTGACTTTTGACTTTTGACTTTTGGCTTTTTACTTTTGAATTTACAATCCTGTATTGCTTCTGAAAAGTTTGATAGCAATAGCCAGCAGGATTACTCCGAAAGCTTTTCTTAACACAGCTAATCCCGTACGCCCCAAAAGCTTTTCCAAGCGATATGTGTTTTTTAATACAATATAAATGATAGCTATGTTAATCAGTATGCCGACAATGATATTCTGTGTGGCGTATTCTGATTTAAGAGAGAGAATGGTGGTCATGGTTCCGGCTCCGGCGATCAGCGGGAAGGCTAAAGGCACGATGGAAGCCGTTTCAAAGCTGTCATCCTTAAAGAAAGTCATCCCTAAAACCATTTCCATAGCAATAAAGAAAATAACCAATGAGCCGGCAATTGCAAAAGAAGCAACATCAATTCCGATAAGCTTCAGCATACTTTCACCTATGAAGAGAAAAGCGATCATGAGTATCATGGCCACAATGCTTGCTTTTCCTGATTCAATTTTTCCTGCTTTTTGACGGAGATCAATAATAATCGGAATGGATCCTAATATATCGATGATCGCAAAAAGGATCATCGTAACAGACGCAATTTCCTTAATGTTGAAAAACATGTTTTTGGTTTTATAAATCAAACTTATATAAAACTTGGTTTATATCCAATGGCTATATTTTCCTGCCGTAATTGAATCGAATATTTAGCTGACCGGATTGTTAGAGAACGTTTAAGTTGCCCATTTGATGTACGGCGACGCAACACAAAAGCAGGCGTTGGCTATTTACGGTTTCCTTATTCACAATAAAAGGGCCGGCCGGCCCTTTTATTTATGGAGTGTTATCACGTTCAGCTGCCAGTCGTGCAAGGCTATGTGATTTACTATAACCGAAATAGATGATAATACCCAACGCCATCCAGATCGCTAAACGCTCCCAGCTTTCTATGGGAAGGCCAGCCATCATCGTAACACAAATAATAATACCCAAGATTGGAATGAGGGGTACAAGCGGCGTTTTAAAAGGCCGATCTAACTGCGGGTCTTTTTTTCTAAGTATAATTACACCAATGCAGACAAGCGTGAAAGCAAATAATGTCCCTATACTTACCATATGGCCTAAATCAGAAACAGGTACAAAACCGGCAAAAATACTGACGAAGACCATGAAAAGTAAATTAGATTTCCATGGTGTTTGGTTTTTAGAGAGATCAGAGAAGAACTTTGGCAATAAACCGTCTTTACTCATGCTATAAAATACGCGGCTCTGTCCCAGTAACATCACCAGAATAACGGAAGTATAGCCGGCCAGAATCGCTATCATTAACGCTAAATTCAAAAATGTATAACCGGTTTTAGCAAACGCTGTAGCTACAGGTTTTGCATCACCTTCAAAGGCGGTATAATGTTCCAATCCTGTCATCACATAAGAAAATGCCACATATAATAGTGTACAGACAAGTAATGAACCGATAATACCGATAGGCATTCCTTTTTGAGGATTTTTAGCTTCTTGTGCCGCAGTACTGACGGCATCGAATCCAATAAATGCGAAGAATACAACACCTGCACCTCTTAGCACACCGCTAATGCCAAAATGCCCAAAGTCGGGGCTACTAAAAAAGTCGAAGAAACCTATTTTGCCGGCTTTTAAAGCTTCCTCTCCGGCATTTGCAGGGATAAAAGGACTGTGGTTTGCCGGGTTGATAAACTTCCAGCCTAAGGCGATAAATATTAATACAACCGCTATTTTCACGATCACAAGAAGGTTGTTCACAAAAGAAGATTCCTGTGTTCCTCGCATCAATAAGAGCGATAAAAGACATACGATGACGATAGCCGGGATATTGATCATACCACCTTCCCACGGGCCATGTAAGAGAGAAGCAGGCAAGTGGATGCCGATTTCGGCTAAAAATTGAGAAAAATATTGCGACCAGCTTACCGATACGGTTGCTGCGGCCAAGGCATATTCCAGGACAAGGTCCCAACCGATAATCCAGGCAATAAACTCACCCATGGTGGCATAAGAATAGGTATAAGCGCTCCCGGCAACCGGGATCATAGATGCAAATTCAGCATAACATAAACCGGCAAAGCCGCACCCGATAGCTGCAATGATAAACGAAAGTATAACAGCCGGTCCGGCATTATCCGCAGCAGCAATGCCCGTCAGTGAAAAAAGTCCCGCACCGATGATAGCGCCAACTCCTAAAGCTACTAGATGATAACTTGATAAGGTTCGTTTTAAGGTGCCTTCTCCACTTTCTTGTGCTTCCTTAATCAGTGAGGGGATCGATTTTTTATAAAACATAAATGTGGTTTTTACTTTGTGGTTGTGTGAATTGTATTTATTGTTAAAATATGGTGTGATTTTGCTAAAATAATGTAATGTTTGGGTGATTTGATGTCTTTTTTACTTAAAATCATTATCTTTTATTAAAAGAAAGTCAAACCTACAACTTTTATTTGAGAAACAAAGAAGGCGCTAAGTTATTTTAGCGCCTTCGAAGGGTTATAGGTCGTATTTTTGTGTATTTGTTACATTCTGTCGGCTGGTTGCCGTCTGAAAGGCTTCTGTTTTTGGCTTTGCTTGTTTACTGCTAATCGTATGTTTGTTAACATTGATATGAGGAGCGATGATAAGTGACACAATTGACATCAATTTAATTAAAATATTCATTGACGGACCGGAAGTGTCTTTGAAAGGATCTCCCACTGTATCGCCCGTAACAGATGCTTTATGAGGTTCTGATTTTTTATAATAAATTTCGCCGTTAATATGAGCGCCTTTTTCGAAAGACTTTTTGGCATTGTCCCAGGCGCCACCTGCATTGGACTGAAACATTCCCATGAGGACACCTGAAACCGTGACGCCCGCTAACAAGCCTCCCAATACTTCCGGACCAAAACTGAAACCAACTACAATCGGCACAATAAGAGCAATGGCGCCGGGTAACATCATTTCCCGGATCGAGGCTTTGGTCGAAATTTCAACGCATCGGTTATACTCGGGTTTGGCCTTATATTCCATGATTCCAGGTATTTCCCTAAATTGCCTCCTAACCTCTTGTACCATATCCATGGCGGCCCTACCTACGGCTGAAATACATAAAGCGGAAAAGATAAAAGGAATCATACCGCCAACAAATAAGCCGGCAAGCACATCGGCTTTGTAAATATCTATCTGATCGATGCCGGCAATTCCAACGAAAGCTGCAAATAAAGCTAAAGAGGTTAGGGCGGCAGAGGCAATGGCGAAACCTTTACCGGTTGCTGCGGTGGTATTTCCGACGGCATCCAGGTTATCGGTCCTGCCGCGCACCTCCTCTGGGAGCTGGCTCATCTCAGCAATCCCCCCTGCATTGTCGGCGATGGGTCCGAAGGCATCGATAGCTAGTTGCATGGCTGTGGTCGCCATCATGCCCGCCGCTGCTATTGCAACCCCGTATAAGCCGGCAAAATGGTAAGATCCGTAAATACCTGAGGCTAAGACAAGAATAGGAAGAACAGTAGATTCCATCCCTACTGCTAAACCTGCAATAATATTGGTTGCATGACCGGTCGATGATTGTTGAACAATAGATCTTACCGGCCTTTTAGACATGGCTGTATAATATTCAGTGATAATACTCATGAGTGCCCCTACAATCAAACCAACAACGATGGCTAAATAAGTGTCGGTTTTGGTGAATTCAAATCCCCGGATAACCATTGTGTCCGGTAATAACCAGTTTACCGCGAAAAAAGATGCGATCGCTGTCAATACAATGGAGCTCCAGTTGCCCACATTTAGTGCCTTTTGTACATTTCCGTTTTCGTTGGAGATCTTTACCAAAGATGCACCGACGATAGAAAATAATAGGCCTAGGCCCGCAATGAGCATGGGTAGCAGAATTGGTGCAATGCCGCCGAAATTATCGTCGGAGACAATTTCTCTTCCTAAGACCATCGTAGCAAGGATGGTAGCCACATAAGAACCAAATAAGTCGGCTCCCATGCCCGCCACATCGCCCACATTATCGCCTACATTATCGGCAATGGTTGCAGGGTTCCTTACGTCATCTTCCGGAATGCCCGCTTCTACTTTTCCGACAAGGTCTGCGCCCACATCAGCAGCTTTGGTATAGATGCCGCCTCCAACACGTGCAAATAGCGCAATGGATTCGGCCCCTAGAGAAAATCCTGCCAATACTTCCAATGCTCTCTCCATCTCTAGCCCATTGATGTCGCCATTTGTATTGATAACGTAAATGGTATAAAAGACAATAAATAGAGAACCAAGACCTAAGACGGCTAAACCGGCTACGCCGAGTCCCATAACCGTACCACCGGTAAAAGACACTTTCAAGGCTTTCGCCAAACTCGTGCGAGCCGCCTGGGTAGTCCGTACATTGGCTTTCGTTGCAATATTCATCCCGATGTAGCCGGCAAAGGCCGACGTAACCGCTCCAATCACAAATGAGACTGCGATAACCCAACTGGAATACGGACTTAAGGTGCCCGACCACGCTAATAATATACCTGCAATAACGACAAAATAAGACAATATCTTCCATTCGGCCTTTAAAAATGCCATGGCACCATTCGCAATATGACCAGCTAATTCCTGCATGGTTGAATCACCTGCATCCTGCCTGCTGACCCATCTTGATTTGCCGATCATGACCAAAATTCCTATAAGCCCTAACATCGGTATGATGTAAATTAAATTACTGTGTAGAAAATCCATAATTTCAATTGAGTTTATAATGTATCTAAAGGTTTTATCTAAATGGCTCCGTTACCCAACGTAAGGTAAAATAATTCGCTGAAACCGAGATGTAAATAATATTGACACAGATGGCAATCATTATTTACTCGAGCTCTCAGCAGCAAATACAAATAAAATAATTCGCTGAAAATAAACAGGGTTATCGAGATAATCAAATTTATTTTTTTAAAAAATCACAAAAATATTTTTCTACATTCGTTTTGAATAACCCGAAGCCACGATGAATCAAGCACAATCCGAAAATCATATGAAAAAAGAGTTAGGCCTATTAGATGCGACCATGTTGGTGGTTGGATCCATGATAGGCTCAGGCATATTTATTGTTAGCGCCGATATTGTACGTCAGGTTGGAAGTGCCGGATGGTTGATTATTATATGGCTGCTTACCGGTGCCATTACGCTTACGGCAGCCTTAAGCTATGGTGAACTTTCTGCCATGTTCCCCAAGGCCGGAGGACAATATGTTTATCTTCGGGAGGCCTATAATCGACTGATTGCTTTTCTGTACGGTTGGGCTTTGTTTGCCGTTGTTCAAACAGGGACTATTGCAGCGGTTGGTGTTGCGTTCGCTAAATTTACGGCTTACCTTTTTCCGGCAGTAAGTGATGAGCACATCTTATATCAGTATAATATATTTCAGTTAAATGCGGCCCAAATCACAGCAATTGCCGTGATTGTCTTGCTCACATGGCTTAATACAAGAGGCGTAAAAAATGGTAAGATTTTGCAAACAGTGCTTACCATCGTTAAGATACTCTCTTTAGGGGGATTGACTATCCTGGGATTGATAACTGCTTTTAAATCGGAAATATGGAATTTGAACTGGACAGATGCCTGGACGCCTAAAACATGGGATTTCAGTGGCGAGATGTTTGTCAATATCAGCGGAGCCGCACTTTTTGCAGCAATTGTATCAGCGATGGTGGGTTCTTTGTTTTCCAGTGATGCCTGGAACAATGTGACATTCATAGCAGGGGAAATAAGAAACCCTGAACGCAATATAGGGTTAAGCCTTTTTTTAGGCACATTGATCGTGACAGTTATTTATGTGTCTACCAATGTCATGTATTTAGCTACGGTTTCTTTACAGGATATCGCTTTTGCACCGGCTGATCGCGTCGCTGTTGTGGCTTCTCATGCCATTTTCGGCAATGTCGGTACCGTCGTAATCGCTGTTATGATTATGATTTCGACTTTTGGCTGCGACAACGGACTCATATTATCCGGAGCACGCGTTTACTATACCATGGCAAATGATGGTGTTTTTTTTAAACAAGCAGGAAAGCTGAACAGGTTCGAAGTACCTGGCTGGGGGCTATGGGCTCAATGCGTTTGGGCTTCGGCACTCTGCTTGACAGGTAAGTATGGCGACTTATTGAACTATGTGATTTTTGTCGTATTGATCTTCTATGCGTTAACGATCATCGGCGTATTTATTCTTCGTAAGAAACGACCTGATATACCCCGGACCTATAAAGCCTTTGGGTATCCGGTGCTTCCTGCTATTTACGTCATAGCTGCGTTCTCAATTTGTATCGGACTGCTAATTTACCAGCCTACCTTTACTTGGCCGGGACTGATTATTGTATTGATGGGCATTCCTGTATATTATTTAATTGGGAATAAAAACTAATCAAAAATGTTGAGAAGACTGCAAAGGCATTTTGGCTTTCACAGAAGAGAGTTGAACGGCATTTCCGGTTTACTTTTTTTAATCGTGGTTATATGGCTGATTCCGCTTCTGTACAGTATGTTTTATGAACCGGATAGTCCCCGTATCGAAGTCTTGGAAGCGGATTGGAAGGATGTGGAGATTGACCGCTCCGAAGAGCTTGGCGCACAAGCATCAAAGCAAGAGGCCGTCGCACATTATTTCAAATTCGATCCGAATGATCTACCAATAATCAAGTGGCAACAGCTGGGACTTAAAGAACGCCAAATTAAGAATATTAAGAATTTTGAGGCGAAGGGAGGCCGTTTTAGGAAAAAAGATGACCTACTTAAAATATATACAATTTCACAGGATGATTATAAACGTCTCGAACCCTATATAACTATCAAAAGCGTAGAGACAGCAACGCGATCTCAAAGTGATTTCCCTATTCGTCATCCTATAGAAAAAATACCTACATCCGGCAAGGCGCAGATCGTGCTTTCCGTATTGGATTTAAACAAGATAGACAGCCTTTCCTTGCTTCCCTTGCCTGGAATTGGACCGGTGTTCGCCTCGCGCATCATTCGTTACCGCGATTTATTAGGCGGTTTCTATTCAGTTTCGCAACTTCGGGAGGTATATGGAATGGATACGATAAGATACCAACAAATTGAACCCTATTTAAAAGTTGATAGTACCGATGTAAAACGCATCGCGATTAACAGCATAAGTCTTGACGAGTTACGGAAGCATCCTTATATCAAAGCGAAGTATGCACGGCTGATCGTCGCTTATAGAAATCAACACGGTAACTATAAAAACTTGGAAGATTTATCACGAATTCCTGTATTCGATGGGAAATATTTGCGTAAAATTGCACCCTATATAATATTTGATCAATGATTGACAATCTGCTGAAAGCTACTATTCGAGATATTGTAGATTTTCCCAAGCCCGGTATCGTATTCAAAGATATTACCCCAATACTAAAAAATGCCCATCTGTGTAATCTCGTGATTGAGGAGTTTGCAACACGCTTAAAAGAGGTACACTTCGATGTAGTCGCCGGCATTGAAAGTAGGGGCTTTTTGTTCGGTTTGATGTTGGCAAATCATCTAGGAATACCGTTCGTTCCGATAAGGAAGGAGGGGAAATTACCTGCTCAAACAACCAAGCAATCCTACGATCTGGAATACGGTTCAGCTACTATAGAGATGCATACCGATGCTTTTGAACCAGGCGCTCGCGTTTTGATTCATGACGATTTGCTGGCAACCGGGGGAACGGTAGTCGCTGCTAGTAAGCTGATTCAGCAACTTGGTGGAATAATAGCAGGATATAGTTTTGTAATAAGTTTAGATTTTTTAAACGGGAGACAACGTCTCTTGCCCTATAGCAATCAGCTTATCTCCCTTGTTAGTTATTAATTATTAGTTGAGTTGTTGAATAGTGAAGTCGTTGAATAGTAGTTACAGCTCGCTACTTAAAGACTTCCAAACTTATCTACTAGCAGCTTTCGAAGTTGGCTTTCGGCTTTCGGAAATCAGTTTTCGGTCGCACCGGCCCTTCCCACTATCACATCGGCTAACCGACCGTAGGAAGCTCATGAGTGCCGAAAAAGCAAACACTTACGAATAATTAACTACTTTCCTACTCAACTATTTCCCTATTTAACGACTTCCAAACTTAACTACTCAGCAACCCTACAACGCTTTTCCCGTTAATGTAATTTTAGAGGTAATCTTCATAGGAATCTTCATCCCCTGTGCGGAGATGTCACCACTGATTTGCTGATTTATTGTGCTCGAGTTGATAAGACCAGTGGAGCTGTCCACTTGAACCTTGCCATCCTGAGTCCCTGTAAGGTTGATTTGCATATTGCCCAAAGGGCTTTCAGAGTTGAGAGGGCTTAATTTAATCGTTGAATGTACCGAAATATCAGCTTGTTTTCCATTGATGGCGGTTAAGGTGTATTGGTTTTGCAGGTCCATCTCCATCATACCGGCCATTGGCATTTTGAAGTCTTTCTGCCAGCTTTCATTGGGTTGAATTTCTTTGTTTGGGTAGATATTTAATGAGACATTCATCATGTTCATGAAAGCCGAATCACTAAATTGCTGTTTCAACAACTGTTGCGTGCTTGCTTCTCCACCGATGGAATTCAAAACATCCTGCATGCCTTCGACTTTCGTCACTTCCCCTTCGGGACTTAAATACATAAAAAAGCTTTTGCCAACCATTTTTCCAACTGCTTTTAGCGGGCTTTCCGGATTGTCTGTACGCTTTGAGTCGAAATGAAAATTTCCTTGAGGTGTTTCCATGTTGATTGCCATCGTTTGATAAGTGCTCTTGATTTTCATACCCTGAGTATTGCTCTCAACCACTTCATAGATATAATCTACCTGCGTTTGTTGCTTGATGTCCATCTGATTTCCCATCACTTCCTGATTGACGAGTTGGTCAATGCTGGTGCTAAAAAGATAAGAAGCACCTTTTTTTAGGTTCATCTTTAATAGCACGGATTGTTTGCCTTGTTCTTCTGCCGTTTTATTATGGGCTTTTACAATGGTTAAGGCAGATAATAAGAGTAAGAATATGGAAATTTTCTTTATCATTTTGATTGCATTAAATGTGTTTAACGAATATAAGACACGTGTTTAGAAAGAATGTTACGAAAATCTCTCCTAAACGCTGATCAATTGTTAAGAGTGGATAGTAAAGTATTGCTGCACTACTAACCCTTACGTATCACACAAAACTTATAACTTACAACTTAATACGATTCTAAACGAATAGGCTTTGATTTTATACCAAATACTGTTTTGTTATTTTTAAATATTGATTTTATATTCTTTTTTAAGATATAATTTGGTTATTATTGTATATTACCATATTATAAATTATTATGCTTGAAAATAGAGAAACATCTTATTTCTCGTCGGACCATCAATCCATGATTCGGGAAATGGTACGTGACTTTGCACAAAAAAATATTCTTCCACATGTTATGGAATGGGACGAAGAGCAGATTTTTCCTCGCGAATTGTTTGGTCAAATGGGGGCTTTGGGACTAATGGGGGTATTGGTGCCTGAGCATTACGGCGGGGCTGGACTCGGTTATCACGAATATGTTGATGTAATAGTCGAAATTGCGCGTGTGTGTGGAGGGATCGGCCTTTCCCTGGCAGCGCATAATTCACTCTGCACCGGACACCTGCTTACTTTTGGAAATGAAGAGCAAAAGGCCCGCTGGTTGCCGAAGCTAGCTTCGGGGGAATGGATCGGTGCTTGGGGGCTCACTGAGGCGAATACAGGGTCTGATGCATTAAATATGCTTACAACTGCTGTTTTAGAGGGCGACCATTATGTTATCAATGGAACCAAAAATTGGATTACCCACGGAAAGAGCGGGGATATTGCGGTGGTGATGGCCCGTACGGGTAATAAAGGTGAGTCAGGTGGAATTTCTGCGTTCATGATCGAAAAGGGTACACCTGGCTTTACGCATGGAAAAAAAGAAAATAAGTTGGGGATGCGTGCATCCGAAACAACTGAACTTATTTTAGACAATGTTCGTGTACCAAAAAGCAATTTATTGGGCGTGGAGGGAGAA
This sequence comes from Olivibacter sp. LS-1, assembly GCF_008245145.1. Lineage (GTDB taxonomy): Bacteria > Bacteroidota > Bacteroidia > Sphingobacteriales > Sphingobacteriaceae > Olivibacter > Olivibacter oleidegradans. The sequence goes on from NZ_CP041643.1 coordinate 2,069,062, forward strand.
GGGTTTAAGCAAGCGATGAAGGTATTGGATGGCGGACGAATATCAATAGCGGCTCTAGCCTTGGGAATTGCCAAAGGGGCACTGGATGCAGCTATCACATATAGTCAGCAACGCCATCAATTCGGACAGCCAATAGCAAATTTCCAAGCGATATCGTTCAAAATAGCGGATATGGCTACTGAAGTAGAAGCGGCTGAACTCTTAATACAAAGAGCTGCAGAATGGAAGAACAAGGGAATCCCTGTAACGAAAGCTTCCGCTATGGCTAAATATTATGCCTCTGAAGTGGCTGTGAAGGTTGCTACAGAAGCCGTTCAGATTTTTGGTGGATATGGATACACCAAGGATTTTCCAGTGGAAAAGTTTTACCGGGACGCGAAACTTTGTACGATAGGAGAAGGTACTTCCGAAATACAAAAAATGGTCATTTCCAGAGAAGTGCTCCGAGCTGGAAAAAGCGATTAAAAATCATGATTGCTGTATTGGATAAAAAAATGGCGGTAACGAATAATTGCAAAACCATGACGGAAGTCACTTTGTATTATATATGTAAATAATTCTGTTCTTTTGTTATTTTTTTAAGAAAATGTAATCGGATGGTGTTATTTTTGCAAACCATAGATTGAAATGACTAAAAGTAACAAAAACACCATTCAAGAAAAGGATGCTGTATTGATAGGTGCGGGAATCATGAGCGCTACCTTGGGCATCATGTTAAACCAGATTCAGCCAGAAGCTAGTATAGAGGTTTTTGAACGTTTAGACGAAGTAGCAGCGGAAAGTTCAGATGCATGGAACAATGCAGGGACCGGACACTCTGCCCTGTGTGAATTAAACTATACGCCACAATTACCGGACGGTTCCGTCGAAATTAAAAAAGCCATTAATATTGCAGAACAATTTGAAGTCTCAAAAGAATTTTGGGCGCAATTGATAAGCAAGGGAGTTCTGAAGAATCCGGCTCAATTTATAAGAAGTGTGCCTCATATGAGTTTTGTTTGGGGAGATGCTAATGTCTCTTACCTTCGAAAGAGATATGAGACAATGAAGGATCATCATCTTTTTAGAGGAATGGAATATTCCGAGGATCAGCTTACCATCAAGGAATGGATTCCTTTGATTATGGAAGGTAGAAGCCCTGATCAACCGGTTGCAGCTACAAAAATGGATATTGGTACGGATGTCAATTTCGGAGCACTTACTCGTTGTCTATTTGAATATTTAAAGAAGCAGCCTAATTTTAAACTTCGTTTAGCTCATGAGGTGCGCGATTTAGAGCGTTTATCGGATGGTAGGTGGAAGATTGAAGTGAGGAATAGCACAACCAAGCGTAAACGCACGGTTATTGCAAAGTTTGTATTTATCGGTGCTGGTGGAGGTGCTTTGCCTTTACTCGAGAAATCAGATATTAAAGAAGGGAAAGGCTTCGGTGGCTTCCCGGTAAGCGGTCAATGGCTTCGATGCACCAACCCGGACGTCATCGCTCAACATGAAGCGAAAGTTTATGGAAAGGCAGCGGTTGGATCTCCACCGATGTCTGTTCCGCATCTTGATACACGTATCATCGATGGTAAGAAGGCCTTACTTTTCGGTCCTTACGCTGGCTTTTCCACAAAGTTCCTTAAAAATGGATCATGGTTGGATTTACCGGCTTCCATCAAGATTAATAATATTAGACCGATGTTGGCGGCAGGACTGGATAACCTGAAGCTGACTAAATATTTAATAGATCAGGTTAGACAATCACCGGACGATAGAATAGAGGCGCTGCGGGAATACGTGCCGACGGCTCGTAAAGAAGATTGGGAATTAGAAATAGCCGGACAGCGTGTACAGGTTATTAAAAAAGATCCGGTGCACGGCGGCGTGCTCGAATTCGGTACCGAGGTGGTAAGCAGTGCAGACGGTTCTATTTCTGCTCTACTTGGTGCTTCTCCCGGTGCATCAACTTCAGTTTCTATTATGATCAAACTGTTGCAAAAATGCTTCCCCGAACAAGTCAAAACCTGGGAACATAAATTTAAAGAGATGATCCCATCTTACGGTAAATCGCTAGCTACTGATGCAAAATTGGCCGGTGAAACCCGGAGGAGAAGCAGTGAAATATTAGAGCTACAACAGCTAGTCGAAGAAAATATTTAGTATTATTTAATAAAAAGAAACGGGCCGAAAGATCTTTCGGCCCGTTTCTTTTTTATATTTGATTGTCCGTTAATGAACAATTAATGTTCATTAACGGACAACGTCTAAATGAAATAGTTGTTTGAGAGGGAGTAAGGTCGATTTCTGAATTTGGCAACGCTATTGCTGCATGGAGGATGATAAATGAACTGCTTGGCTGCCGCTCAAAAGGATATGGGTAAATAAGCGCAGTCGGCACAGGTAAGCAAACTTCATTACCTTTTAAAGACGGATTATTCGAATGAAAATCAATATTAGGACAATACGTGATTATTGTTTAATTTTAGATAATTATTAATACTAACCGGTTTGACAGCAAAAATACTAAAACAACAACACCTTAGAAAAGCTATTCTAAGGCAACTATATTATAATGGTGCCTTATCGCTGGCCGATTTATGTACGATGACATCTAAAAGTTTACCCGTTGTGTCATCGTCTGTATTAGCACTATTGGAAGAAAGATATATTGTTGAGTATGGATTAGCTCCTTCAACAGGAGGAAGGCGCCCAATTACCTATCTTTTGAACCGGGAAAAAAACAGCTTTATTTTAGCAGTAGCTGTTGATCAGCTTGAAACACGGATCTGTATATTTAATCTCGGAAATGAGCTTGTTCAACCCATAAAATCCTTTCGCTTAGAAATTTCGCAGAATCCGATCGCAATTGATAATCTTGTTGCCTGTATCAAGCAAGTTCTTACGGAAAGCAAGCTGCCGGCCGATCAGATTTTAGGTGTAGGAATTGCCATGCCCGGTGTATACAATATGAAGGAGGGGATTAATCATACGTTTTTCCCCGATCATCAGCATTTGCCAAAACATTTAAGCAGAAAGCTGGGACTCCCTGTTTATGTTGACAATGATTCACGTGCTATTGCGATGGCTGAATTAAACTTTGGCACGGCTAAAGGTTATAAAGATGTAATGGTAGTCAACATCGGCTGGGGTATCGGATTGGGCATGATTGTAGATGGCGCGCTTTTTAGTGGGCATAACGGTTACGCCGGGGAGTTTAGCCATATCCCTTTGGCAAATAGTAATAACCTATGTTCCTGCGGCAAACGCGGATGTTTGGAAGTGGATGCCTCCCTGTTGGTTTTAGTTGAAAAAGCGAAGAGAGAGATGATGATAGGCGCAAAGTCTAAATTGGAACAACTTTTTCAGGACGATCATAATCTTTCCGGCGAACATTTATTGAATGCAGCGAGATCGGGTGATCCCTTGGCGGTTTCTCTACTTGCTGAGGGCGGCTTTATGATTGGCAAAGGTCTGGCAACACTGATTCATATCATGAATCCGGAACGAATTGTGTTAAGTGGACGAGGGGCAGCGGCCGGTAAGATATGGTTGGCTCCGATTCATCAAGCAATTAACGAGTTCTGCATTCCCAGGTTATCGGAACAAACCACCATTGCCGTGTCTGACTTGTCTAAAGAAGTGCAGCTGCTGGGAGCAGCAGCCCTAGTTGTTGAGCAATGTGACTTTTAATACCAAAGCATATTCTCTTTCAAACCTATTTCAAAGTCAACTAAATCAGCTGAGATTCAGGGATTCGCATTTAATATTTTAAACTCGAAACCGACCAAATGACGAAGGTAATCGCCGCACTGGCCGAACTGAATCTGCGCATGTGAAAATCTGTGTATCTTTGGCAAGAAATTTGCTACAACAGGACAAAATACATCTGGTGGATGTAAAAAAATTAGTTTAAAAACAAAATTATTTATTATGAGAAATCGATTTTTATCTTTATTAACTGTTTTTTTATTTGTATTCTTAGCACAGGAATCCAAAGCGCAATACCGCAATGCCTTGGGTTTAGGTATTGATTTAGGGGATGGACGTACTTTGGTTGGACCGCAATTAAAGCATTTTTTTAACTCAAAAGATGCTGCTAATGTGCAAGTTTTATTTGCCGATAACCATGTGTTGCTTGGAGCGGATTATTCGTATAACCAAGCGATTAGCGGAGCGAGAGGGCTTAACTGGTATATCGGTGTAGGTCCGCAACTAAGCTTTATTGACCGTGGACCTTTTGGCAATAAAACGTATTTTGCAATCCGTCCAGCTTTAGGTTTGGAATATAAAGTGCCTTCCGCGCCTTTAGCTTTCCATTTTGATTGGAAACCTTGGTGGACCCTAACGGACGAGTCGGATTTTGAACCTTCCCGTTTCAGTATTGGGTTTAAGTATACTTTTAACTAAGCGAAAGAGAACATACTATAAAAAGTCCCCGTCATTTCCGGCGGGGATTTTTTTATAGTATTGCTAAAATTCATTGGCGTGAAATGATGTTTTAACCAAATTGCTTCACCTTGTTCATATGGCGTGCTTTAGCCTTCCAATGTGTTTACTGAAACACTGATATCTTAGAACAATATACTAGGGAAGATTATTGAGACAATGGCCGATAAGTGAAAAAGCGGATCAAAAGAGCATAAAAAATCCCGCCGGTTGCGGGATCATTTTAGTGGAGATTACCGGAGTCGAACCGGTGACCTCTTGCATGCCATGCAAGCGCTCTAGCCAGCTGAGCTAAACCCCCAAAAGAATTTGTGTCGGCAAAGATAGTAATTCACTTTATAACTGCAAATTATTTGTAAAACAAGAGAAAGTCTTCCCTCATGGTTTTTGTACATTGAAACAATTCAAAAATCCTGCTGTTACGTTATAAATCAAAACTTGTATCTTAATGAAAGCAATTACAATAACTGGCTTTTCAGTAATACTCTCTTTCTTTTTATTCGCAGCTTGCAATAACAATAAAACAACAGATCAGACTAATGAAACCGACGCTGCCGACATTGATAAATCAACCACCTCAGTGGCACCACTTGAGGACAATAGAGATTCCATTAATCTACAACTGATTAATGGGGAGGCGGCCCAAGAAGCCAAGATGGAAAAGGGAAAACATGTGGTATTTTCATTTAATGTAAAAACCCTTGGAAAGTTATCCGCTTCTGTTAAACCCAGCGAACCCAATGGAAATGTTCGTATTGCTCAGATCTTTCTTCCCAATAATGTAGCAGACGGGCCTTTTGGCCCAACCATGGAGTATAACATAAAAGAACCCGGAGTCTACCGTATCGTTGTTAGCGAAAATCAAATGGCAGGTGAACCCTATAATGGTCCTTTTACTTTTTTATTGAAAATAACGCCACGATAACTAATGCCGGTGTTGCGTCATATTGGTTAACTTTTCGACAATTGGTGTATTGTTACCCGATATGTCATATCGGCCGTCATTATAATCGATACGAGCAACCTCATTCTTTAGGTTGTCAAAGACAATGAACGATTGTTTGTCATAAGTGGTGGAATAGCCCGTCCATTCATGGTCTATTTCATGGGCCCATTTTGCAAATCTTTCTAACATAACAGTAATTTGATCAATAATTTTTACGTTTCGCCCCCTTTCACTATCTACTATTGTCTAAAACAAGAAGTAGCGCAAAAAGTTTAGCCTTCCATCGAATTGTTGTTGTAGGTGCAGGTGATTTTATCTATGTTTGAGCAAAAAGTTATAGTTTTTTTAATAGCTACTTATTGGCAAGCTAAACCTTTGTTTTATGACACTAGAGCCCATATTTGCACTTCTCCTGATTAGTTTCCTTAAAAAGAAGGTCAACTATCAAAAGGTAGATTACGATTTGGCTAAATATCTTCAGTTTGGCTTTTATGTGAGTATCGCATTGATCATCCTTGACGTTGTTTCAAGCACTTATTTGGTTACCTTGCTTGTACAGGTCTTCCTATTTGCTCTATTGTACCTTGTTTACCGGAGACAGGAATTACAGGCGGGAAGGCACATGATTTTTTCGATATTGCCTTATGCTATCCTTTCATTTATCAGCTCTTTTGTCCAGGAGTTTTTTCCATCATTTTACAAAAAAACGGATGATTTTTTCGAGAGTGCCGTGTTGTTTGGCGTTCTTTGGTACGGAGGCATGTGGCTCGTGAACAGAAATCAACGGAAAGCTTTAGAGAGGGAACGAGCTAGACGCGAAGCGGAAGAGGCGCAACATCGGATTATGGCGCAGCTGAAAGTCGATTTAGAACACGAAGTAGCACAACGCACGGCCGAGCTGGTTAAACAAAAAGAAGAGTTGCAAGTGACGCTCGACGAATTAAGAAATACCCAAGCCCAACTTATTCAATCGGAAAAAATGGCCTCTCTAGGAGAGCTCACGGCCGGTATTGCCCATGAGATACAGAATCCCCTGAATTTTGTGAACAATTTTTCGGAAGTGAGTATCGAGCTATTGGACGAATTGAAAGGAGGGCCTCTGAAGGCACTGGAAGGAGCTCGACAAGAGGAGGCAGAAGAAATTATAGCAGACCTAACGCAGAACTTAGACAAGATTAATTTTCATGGTAAAAGGGCTGACGGTATCGTCAAAAGTATGCTCCAACATTCTCGTAGCAGCAGTGGAAAAAAAGAAATGACCGATATTAATGCACTAGCGGATGAATATGTTAGATTGAGTTATCACGGCTTGAGAGCCAAGGATAAATCGTTCAATGCCACTATCGATACCCAATTTGACACCGCCTTGCCTTCCATTGAAGTGGTACCGCAGGATCTCGGCCGTGTGCTGCTTAATCTTTTCAATAATGCTTTTTATTCTGTCAACGAGAAGAGAAAACACATAGGTGGGAGTTTTATGCCAAGAGTAACCGTTATTACCGAACATATAGTTGATGATGCTCAAGAAGCATCGATTAAGATTACGGTGGCCGATAATGGCCTAGGCATACCAAGTGCCGTCTTAGAAAAAATATATCAGCCCTTCTTCACGACCAAGCCAACTGGTCAAGGCACCGGTTTGGGATTATCTATGAGCTATGATATTATTACAAAAATGCACGGAGGAGAGTTAAAAGTGGAAACAATAGAAGGAGAATACGCAAAATTTATTATTATCATACCCGACAAGCAATGAAAGTATTAGTTGTTGACGACGAGATCGATATACAGCCCTTATTCCGACAGCGATTTCGTAAGGAAATCAAAACGGGATCCATCATTTTTGAGTTCGCATTGTCTGGAGAAGAAGCTGTTCAGTATCTTCTTCACGATGGTTCCGAAGTTGTTCTTATCCTGTCCGACGTCAATATGCCAGGTATGAGTGGGTTGGACTTGTTATCGCATATCAGGCAGAAACACGGAGGGACACCACCTTTTGTGATGATGATTACGGCCTATGGAGACGAAGAAAACTATCGGCAATCGATGCAATTAGGTGCTGATGACTTTTTGACGAAACCACTTGATTTTAACTTGTTAAGGGAAAAATTAAAAAATTTAGAAGAGCATGGCTAAGATATTAGTTGTAGACGACGAGGCAGATCTCGAACTTTTGATCAGGCAAAAATTTAGAAAGAAAATCCGAGAGCAAATCTATTCATTTGTTTTTGCCAAGGATGGCTTGGAGGCGCTCCAATTGTTAAAAGAAGAAGAAGATATTGATATTATTTTGAGTGATATCAATATGCCTGGTATGGATGGATTGACCTTGCTTACTAAACTCCCGGAGGCCAATCCCGTAATCAAAGCCGTGATGGTTTCGGCCTATGGAGATATGGAAAATATCCGTACGGCAATGAATCGAGGTGCGTTTGATTTTGTCTGCAAACCGGTGAATTTTGATGATCTGGATGTAACAATAGAAAAAACACTGGGACATGTGGAACAGATCAAAAGCACATTAAAGGCCATTAAAGAGAATAATATCCTAAAGATGTATGTGGATGAGAATGTGCTCAATTTTATGACGCATCAGGAATTTGAAAAAAGCTTATTGATCAATGAGACCATTGAGGCAACAGTTGTGTTTATTGATATTTGTGGTTTTACGGCCATTACGGAAACTGTCGCCGCTGATGATGTCGTAAAACTGATTAACGACCTGTTCGATGTAATCGTGAAAGAAATTATCAGTTACAATGGACACATCGATAAATTTATGGGCGATGCGGTGATGGCTGTCTTTAAAGGGGAGTATCACTTGGACCGGGCAATTGATGCGGCGCTGGCAACGAAAGAAAAGATTGCAGCTATTGAGGCGATTCGATCCGGCGATCACACCTTTAAGCCCGACGTCTCTATAGGCATCAATACCGGCGAGGTAATTTCCGGTAATATTGGATCAGCTTCACTGAAACGCTTAGATTATACCGTTATAGGTGATGCCGTTAACTTAGCCCAACGCTTACAGTCCATAGCCAAAGCCGGTCAAATCGTTGTTGCTGAACATGTTTATGAACAGGCCAAGCAATCGTTCGGCTTTTCATCGCTTGGAACCGTAAACTTGAAAAACAAAGCGAATCCTGTCAATATTTATGAAGTGACTGCATAGTAAGGGATTAATGTTCCCTTGCTCTTCTCTTCAATATACCGCCCGCTGCTTCCTTAATGGTATTCGTATATACGAAGGCTTGCGGATCAACTTGATGTACCATATTCTTGAGCCTTCGTACTTCAAATCGAGTTACCACCGTAAAAACAATATCAACGGGGTGGCTCACATCAAAACTTTCTTTTAAGAAGCCGCGCTCACCTTTATAGACCGTAATGCCTTTTCCCATGTCTTTTACTAACCTTTCCTTAATCAGTTCGCTATGGGCTGATATAATATTAACCGCTGTATATTCTTCGAGCCCTTCAATTACGAAAGTAATAGCCCTTGATGCGGTATAATAAGTCAGAATGGAATAGAGTGCAGTCGGAAGTCCCAAATGAACCGCTGCAATCAAGAAAATAATAATGTTGATACCTAAAATAATCTCACTGATGGTAAAGCTGCTCCGTTTAAGGGTATAAAGGGCGAGCACCTCAATACCGTCCAAAGCGCAACCGCCTCGCATGGATAAACCGACGCCAATTCCCATAAAAACACCTCCAAAAATAGAAACCAGTAGTTTATCGGATGTGATAATCGGGTAAGGAACATATAGCAAACATATACCTAACAATATAACGCAGGCCAATGTTTTTAAAGCGAATTTCTTGCTTACCTGGAAGGCGCCCATTATAATGAGGGGTAGGTTGGCGAGTACGATGACATAAGCGATGTTAACATGGTAGATTTCGTGTATTAATAAAGATATTCCGGTGATACCACCATCAAAAAACTGATTAGGGACCAAAAAACCTTTTAAGGCAAAACCACAGAATAAAATACCCGTAACTACATAAATAATGTCACGGGCGATCGCCGTCGATTTTGAGTTCATATTGCTAAGATTCCGAATTTGTCTTTAATTTGGTTAAATTTTCTTCTTTTAATTTATTACGTAATGCTTTTGCGGTATTGCTAAAATATCGATGATTTGAGAGAAACTCCAATTGTAGCTGCATATACTCCTGATGAGAAGATACGGTGCCAAGCGCTAACATTTCACGATAGAGTTTTTCGCTTATCTCAAAAAAATCTGCTCGCCCCAAATAATCTAAATCTGCATCGCAGATAATTTCTTCCAGGTGATTTTTTGGTTGCTGTGGCACTTTCGTCGCCATGATTAAGTCGCTAATTTGGCTGATATCCTGCTCGCTATAGGAATAATGAGGGAGATACCTGCGCGCCATATGGCATGAGTGTAGTTCGTGATTTTTAGTAGATATTAAGAAACCCGTATCATGAAAAAGTGCCGCAGTCGATAACAGCTGTAATTCATTCTCGGTAATATGTTCCTGTGAGCCGATTTCTTTTACGGCATGCATAACATCTTGCGTATGGTCCACATTGTGATAGCTAAAAGAGGCAGTAAGCTCGTGCCTTAACTTATCTAAAATGAATGTAGTAACCCGTTCAAGTTGCATTTCTATTGTTATAGAAGGCTAAGATATTAAAATTTCTTAAATGGTGAGGAAATGCTCGTAAGATCGTGAAGCTCCTAGTTAGCGCCGGATTTGCTTTTTAAAGAGCTGATTGGGCTTGAAATGAGTGGCAGAAAGCTTCTTGCTATCCTATTAAAAAAACATAACAAAAAAGGAATAAAAAATTATAAAGACAATAGTTAAATATCCAATTTCATAGTTTTTTAATAGTTTTGTTATCGTAAAATGATCGTAAAATATACGATGAATTTACGATAACGAAACGATAACTTTACGATAAATCTGCACTTTTTATATATTTCTTTTTCTATTCAAACTTATTTTTTTCTACTTTTATTGTAAACGATAGGTATAAGTCCTATCAACAGAGAGAAAAGCGTTATTTAGCATTTAAATCTAAATTATGGGAACTTACAACAAAGGCATAAATGGACCTTTTAGTGGTAAAACAGGTAGCATTATTGGCAGTCGTTGGCGAGGTGTAAATTATATTAAAGGCTTTTCGCGGACTTACAAGAATAAAGGTAAACCAAGTGAAGAGCAAGTTTTGCATTATAAAAAATTCAAATTACTAAATGAGTTTTTTATTCCTATAAAAAAAGTGGTGGAGGTGGGTTTCGGAAATTACTTACGCAAAGCTACTGCGCGTAATATTGCTTTTCAGCAGAATTTTGATCATGCTTTTTCACTTGACGAAAATAACGAGCCGCATTTAAACTATAGTTTGATTCAATTCAGCAAGGGAACTTTATTTACCGCGGGGGCTGAAAAATTGGAGATAGTGAAGCCTGGGCAGATAAAAGTAACCTGGAATCCGAAAACCTATGGATTGGGTGGTTCCTTAGATGATCAGGTTCATATTTTATGTTATACAGCGAGTAGTGACCTATTTGATTCACCAGACACCACGCCTTTGCGCTATCAAGCGGAAGCTACGGTTAGATACGAGGCATTAGAAGGCGAGTGTATTCATGTATGGTTATTTCTTAGCGATAGCCAAAAAAAACGAGTATCTCCTACCAAATATCTTTCTATAACCAACAACCAATAACCAACAACCAACAACCAATAACTAATAACCAACAACCAATAACCAACAACCAATAACCAATAATATTAGCTTATGGAATTTTTCTTTGATGCAAATATACCGAAAAAGGAAAAAGAACCTTATGGAAAGCTTGCCAGCCAACAGCGCATGAGATTGGCAATGGCCTTTTTGAACCCTTTACGGCCTGTTATCAACGAGGGTTGGAGCCAATATGGCAATGGTAAAAAGAGTAAAGCCTTTGGGCAAGCATTAAAAAAAGTAATACAGGAGGCGGTTGCAGGCACCTATCCTGATCAAATGATTGTTCCTGAAAGGGTAATGATCAGCATGGGAGCTTTACCCCCGCCTGCCATAGCCGATGTGGTGCGATCGCCCGGTATATTGGAAGTCTTTTTTACGAACGAACCACATCCAATGGCAAGAGATAGCGATGAACTGGTATTAATTGTAATCAGTCCCGAGCTCGGCATAGGCGCCAAGAGTGATCAGGTTTGGTATCGTAAAGACGGACGTATCGAAGTAGAACTTCCACCACAATTTGAAGAAGGCTCTTTTCATGCTTATACCTACTGTCATAACCGAAAAAAAACCAGCTATTCAAAAAGTTATTATTTAGGTTATTTTGAGGCGCTTCTTGATCAAAAGAGGGGCGACGGAAATATTCATGCTCAGATAAAACATTAAGATTTATTCATGATTTATTAATAAAGGGACTTTAGTTTTGATGATTGGAAATATTCTGTTGGTAATTCAACGCTATGACGACCTCCTTTTCAACTGTGCTTGCCGAGAAAAAGCTTATAGATCAAATGAAAGCCGGTGATCCGGTAGCTTTCGGAAAAATTTATGATCATTACAGCCAGGCGATTTATGGTAAATTGCTGAAATTTGTGAAGATCAGTGCTGTTGCCGATGAAATGCTTCAGGACGTCTTCTTAAAAGTTTGGGAAAATCGCCATACATTGGATTCAAATTATTCGCTTAAGCCTTGGTTGTATAGGGTTACTGAAAACGAAATTTATAAGTTCTATCGAAAGGTGGCATTGGATGTCAAACTACAAACGCATATTCTACAGACCTTTGATGAACTTTACACCCATACTGAAGAGGACTATTACCTCAAAGAAAGCCGCAAACTATTACAGGATGCAATGACCGATATGCCACCACGTTGTCGCGAGGTTTTTGAGTTATGCCGTTTGCAAGGAAAAAGCTATGAAGAAGCGGCATTACAATTAGATATATCGATATCAACCGTTAGCAATCATCTTGTTCGCGCAACCGCTATCGTTCGAAAAACCCTATTTCAGTCCACCGACATGGCAATGATCGTTGTAACCGCCTATATGGTTTATCGCTAGGTGATAAATTTAAGAAGCTTCATCCCTAACTTTTTCCTCCATGAAAAATCGAAATAAGACGATTGCATTTCGTTAAATCAGGAAAAAATAAAAAAAATCAAAAGTGATTAGTGTGTTTTTCCTGCTCGCGCATATTGGTAATAAAAGAGCAAAAAGTGGATAAACAGCGACGCCCTATTACCTCCTTACTTAAAAAGTATATTGAAAATGCATGTACGCCGGAGGAACTACATGCTCTCTTCGCGTACTTTGGCACCGCTGACGAAGGAGAATTACGTTTACAGATCCGGGAATTGATCGATCAGGAGGATGTGACTATGAAGAGAGAGCAAGACCACCTTCAAACGATCAAATACCGATTGATGGAACAGATTACCGCGAAAACACCTAAAAACAGAAGTTACTATTCTTTCCGTTACATAAAGTATGCTGCTGCTATATTTCTGTTCGCACTTATAGCAAGAGCGCTGGTTGGACACTTTTCAAAAGCCCCTGAAAAAAAGGAAACGTTGTTAACCGAAAATAAGCACCGGTCAAAGATTTTTCAACAACAGAATTTTTCAAAGGATGTGCGTGAGCTTAGACTCGTGGACGGATCGAAAGTAACGCTATACCCGCAAAGCGTTTTTCTGTATAACGAAGATTTTGGCAAAGACAATCGGAACATTGAGCTGGTGAAGGGGCATGCCCGCTTTGAGGTGGAGCCAAACCCAGGAATTCCGTTTATTGTGAAAAGTAAAAGTTTAATCACGAAGGTGCTGGGGACCGTATTTGATGTTAACCTAGCGCGCAAAAACGCTGCTGATGTTAAACTTCTCAAAGGTAAGGTAGTCGTTTATAGTGGCAAAGATTTCAAGAAAGAGACGTATTTAATACCTGGGAAAAAACTCAGTTTAAACTTGGAAACAGGTTTAGTGGAGGTTACTGCAATTAAACGGACACAATCACTTAAGAAAATACCATCTTTAAAAACCGAAGAATCGGCTGTTTCTCTTTCATTTCGAAATACCTCGATTTCAGAAACATTCAGAACCTTAGAAAAATACTATAAGGTATCAATTGATTATAAGGATCGGGATGTCAAGAATCTGTATTTTACCGGTAACCTCGACGAAGATATGCCACTGTTAACTACACTTTCTATTATCTGTAATATGAATAATCTATTATTTGATCAACGTGGGGATACTATCCTGATTCATAGAAAACAATAAATAATCAAAATATAAACAGCGATGAACTGCAAAAATTGCGGTATGGCTTCTTATTGTGTAAAAAATTAAAATAAGATAAACAGACAATTTATGAAGAAACAAACTTTTGAGTGTTGCTTTTGGCTACTGTTGCTGCTCGTGTTGGCAAAACCGGGATTTGCGCAGCAACAAGCAAGTATTAAAGGGGTAGTTGTTGATACTGCCGGTAGACAGTTGGAAGGGGTAACGGTAACTGTTCAATTGAGGGAAAATCAGCCTGTAAAAACCACAATTACAGACAAACAGGGGCTATTTCAAGTTAACGGCTTACAAAATAGTGCTACCTATAGACTTAATTTTCGGCTGGTGGGGTATAGGCCATATAGCGAAGAGGTGCTTACCAATCAGGGGTCTATCAGCTCCATATATATCAAATTAAAGCCTCAGGAGACCATGTTGGATGAAGTGGTGCTAATTGGGTATGGTACAAGCAAGAGAAAGGACCTTACCGGTTCGGTAAGTACCATCTCAACGGAAAAGTTAGCAGATTTACCTGCAACCAGAATTGATCAGATGTTGCAGGGGCGCGCAGCAGGCGTATATATTAAATCAACAAACGGCGCCCCAGGAAGTCCTACCACCATCCGTGTCAGAGGCTCCAGATCCATAAGTGCGACCAACGAACCCATTTATGTCATTGATGGTATTGTTGATCCAAGTGGAACAAACCTGAACTCAATTAACCCCGCCGATATCGAAAGCATTGATATCCTTAAAGATGCTTCTACAACAGCTATTTACGGCTCCCGAGCCGCCAATGGGGTAGTACTGGTTACGACTAAAAAAGGGAAGGTGGGTAGAAATGATTTTCGTTTTTCTACGAATCAGGGGGTATCGCAACTAGCAAAGCGGCCGGAAATGATGAATGCGAGAGAGTTTGCTGAGTTTATAAACGAAGCCCGTATATTCGGGAAGCAGCCGGCGCTATATCCGAATGTAGATTCAGTCATCAATATAGTCGGCGAAGAAGGTACAAATTGGATAGATGCGGTAACTCGTGACGCTCCGTTTTCAAGTTATGACTTATCAGCGTCGGGAGGAGCAGGAGGGGATCATGGTTATACTTATTATTTGTCCGGTAATGTATTAAACCAGCAGGGTATTATTGAGAATACCGATTTTAAGCGTTATCAGGGGCGTCTTAACTTTACGAAGAACCTCTCGTCCAAGGTTAATCTTGGCGTTAATCTTAATATCAGCCGCGAAAACAAGAAGCTTAGTAGCATGAATTTAGGATCGAATACGGGCTGGTCATCCTCTTATGTTTTTTTAGCACCTACTATACCTATCTATAAAGCGGACGGAAGCTATGAGACATTCAATCCTATCTGGTATACAGGAGGACATATTGATAATCCGGTAGCGATTGTGAATAAGATCACCAATAAGCAGCTCGCTAACAACGTTATTGGAAACTTTTACCTTCAGTACGAACCGATTCCGGGGTTAAAGCTAAGGTCTTCCTTGGGTATCAATTTTATCAATCAGCGTGCGGATTACTACAGTCCTTCGGATATGCCAAGCAAGATTTATAACAAGGTTATGTACGGCTCGGCCTCTTCTGATATCTACAATACCAGTAGCTTAATTAATGAAAACACAGCGAATTATACGAAAAGCTTCGGAGAGCATCACTTCGATTTTCTTCTTGGAACGAGCTACCAGACCAGGGATATCGACCGCTTATATGCTTCGGGTTCGCGACTTACGAATGATATTACGCAATACAATAACCTAGGGATTACAGAACAGGAGAATCGGGGCATCGCTTCCAACCTGGATGAAAATACGATTGCCTCTTTCTTGGGACGCATTAATTACGATTACAAAAATCGTTACTATTTTACCTTTACAGGTCGTAGAGACGGCGCCTCCAATTTTGCCGCAGGAAAGAAGTGGGGCTTTTTCCCATCAGGTGCTGTCAAATGGAGAATCTCTAATGAATCCTTCTTTGAGCATGCTAAGATCCGTAGCGCGATATCCGATCTTTCCCTCCGGGTCAGCTACGGTTTATCGGGAAATCAGGGTATTGCCAACTACCAGTCTTTGGCTTCATTATCGGCAAACAGTAATGCGTATATTTTCGGAGGTACGCAGGCGTTGGGTTATACGCAGGGAAACATTGGCAATGACGGGTTGACATGGGAGACCACCTCTCAATTGGACGCTGGACTTGATGTTGAATTCCTTAATGGAAGAGCGAGCTTTACGGCCGACTATTATCGGATGGTGAGCAAAGATTTGTTACTGACCGTTCAGATTCCATCACAAACCGGGTACGGATCACGTATTGTTAATCTCGGAAAATCATTAAATGAGGGTTTTGATTTTTCACTAAGTGGCGATGTGATCCGAAATCGTAATTTCACATGGAACGCACTCATCAACCTCTCAACAAACCGACAGGAAGTAACCGATATCGGTCCGCTCAGCAGAGTTTCTTTAGATGCCGGCATCGGTTACGGCGTACTTACGAGTTATTTAGAAAAAGGTGTACCCATCGGTGCTAATTATGGTGTTGAATATGCAGGAACCTGGAAAAGTCAGGAAGAAATAGATGCCGAATTGAGCAAGCCTGCCGGCGAGAGAACCCTGGTCTCAACGGCCAATCTTTATAGACCTGGAGGACCACGATATGTTGATTACAACCAGGATGGGGCACTAAACGCGATGGACTACCATTACCTTGCGCCGGCAAATCCTAAATTGTTTGGTGGATTTGGAAGTACATTTACTTACAAACGGGCTATGCTTGATTTCTTTTTTCAGTTTAGTCAAGGCCATAAAATGTTCAATGCCATGGAATTTTTCGCAGGGATGGGTTCTTCTTTAACGAACCAGTACAAGTATATGGTTGACCGTTGGTCGCCAAATAATCCAACTTCGGATATTCCGGCAGTGGAATCACGTGATAACATACCGGGCGACCGATTATTGCATGATGCTTCTATCCTTCGGCTTAAATCAGCTCAGCTCAGTTATAACCTAAAGGGTTTGTTGTTGAAACGGCTTGTTAAAGTTATGAAGGTGTTTGTCAGTGGCACGAACCTGTTTCTGCTGACAAAGTATAATGGATTTGATCCCGAAGTAAATAGTGGCGGTAGTAGTTCAACAATCATTGCTACTGACAATGGGAACTATCCGAATAGTAGAACAATAACCCTCGGACTAAATATGACCTTTTAATCCAAATTGACAATGAAAACAAGAATAATAACAATGAAAATATATCTGTTTATGTTCCTGCTAACTGGGAGCATGCTGATTGGAGGATGCGAAAAAGCCTTGGACGAAGATGCGAAGACCTTCATTGCTCCGGATAAGTTTTTTACCAACGGCGAGCAATGTACACAAGCCGTCAACGGCGTCTATGGATCTTTAAACACGATTTATGGATCGCCGGAATTTTGGCGGATTGTAGATCTGGGTACCGATCTTTCTTATACGGAAGATGCAAACAATCTCATCCCGCATGAATATACCTTCACTTCCGGAAATACAGGTACCGGTGGCATTTGGAGCGCAGCCTATACGGCTATTAAGAACGCAAATATGGTAGTCAACCGCGTATCACAAGCTCCTATTGACGAACAATTAAAAGGACGGCTTGTTGGAGAAGCAAAATTTCTACGGGCCCTTTATTACTTCATACTATCTAATTTTTGGGGAGATGTTCCGCTATGGACGGACGAGCTGAATGTAGATGCGGTAAGTCAGCTTGCACGAACACCACTAGTTGAAGTTCGAGCTCAGATTATAAAAGACTTGAGCGAGGCCGCTGAGACACTTCCATTAAGTTATGGCACGAGCGATGTAGGTAGGGCAACTAAAGGAGCGGCCTTGACCCTTTTGGCTAAAGTATATCTTTATAACAAAGAGTGGACAAATGCGCAGCAAACCGCACTACAGGTTGTTCAAAGCGGCCAATATTCGCTGTTGCCAAATTATGCCGATGTTTTTGATGTGCATAATCGTTTTAAAAACAATGCGGAGTCCATTTTCGAAGTTCAATTTCTTCGTGATGCTGCCACTGCCACCAATATCAAAACACACCAGCAGGTATCCTATTATATGCCTGCGAGAGATCCGGGCAAAAGCACGTATGCAGGTGTAGACTTCGGGAACTATATTATCGATGGATGGAGCGTTTGCAGGCCAACGCTTAAATTAGCGAAGATGTTCGAATCGAACGATCAACGTAAGGATGTTGTGCTCGGCTATGGTTATAATGGGCAGACCTTTACCAAATGGCCGAGACCGGACCACCCCTGGTTCGGGCCTAAATTTTGGGATCTGGATGCCAATGCGCAAGCAAGTGGTAAGAACCTTTATATATTACGTTACGTAGATGTCTTATTGATTCTGGCAGAGGCTTATAATGAAGATGGAAATATAGCAGAAAGTACAAAATGGCTTAATGAAGTAAGGAAACGCGCTAAATTGAATGAGCTCGCAAACCCGTCACAGGAAAACCTACGTGAGGAGATCATGAAAGAACGTGCCATTGAATTTGCCGGTGAATTTCAACGAAGATGGGATTTAGTTAGATGGAATAAGCTGGTGGAGGCCGTTAAATCGGTTGCTGACGACAATCCGATCGGAGCGGCAAATATCAAACCGTTTCACAACTATTATCCGATTTCTGCGGAGGAGATTATAAAAAATCCAAATCTAACGCAAAATCCGGGTTACTAGGTTTTTACGATGA
The DNA here is from genome assembly GCF_008245145.1 of Olivibacter sp. LS-1. GTDB lineage: Bacteria > Bacteroidota > Bacteroidia > Sphingobacteriales > Sphingobacteriaceae > Olivibacter > Olivibacter oleidegradans. The sequence continues at coordinate 2,087,462 of NZ_CP041643.1, forward strand.
GTAAGTTTATTAATCTACATAATTCAATGAAAAGATTATTAATTTTTTGCATGGTTTTTATTTTTGCCTGCTGCAAAGAAGATAAACAAGCTTTTTTACAGAAAAGCACCACCATGTCAGCTCAAGCTAAAGGAGTGACGGAAGCGGTTACTGACGACTGGATATGGGCCGGTAATCAGGCTACTAATAAAATTGAAATCTATGATCCGGGGGTCGAAGACTGGAATAGCTCCACTGCGCTGAAATGGTCGTGGAAACCGGAGGCAGCTAAAGGCTATTCTCAATATGCGCTAGACAATTGGGGGCTGCCGACAGATTTCAAAGTCCGCACTGTTAACGTATGGGGAGGAAACCATTTAGTTGCTTCCTGTTCAAATGGTTTAGTTACGATTGCTTCTTATCCTGGGGGGATAAAGAAATGGGCATATAATCTCGGATTTAATCCGCATGGTGTAGAATTGTTACCAAATGGAAACATCGCCGTTGCTGCTACAGATAAAGATTCGGTATTGCTTTTCGCCTCTTCAGTTGGAACGGACAATTTGGCCCATGCAGCCATTCGGCTTAATAAAGCGCATGCCGTTTTATATGATCCGGTGGAGCATATTCTTTGGGCAACCGGTAATGATTTTGTGATGGCCATGCAGGTAGGCGGAACAGATGCCGCTCCTACCTTGACGGAAATCCCTGAAAGACGGGGGCGTTTGAACACAACCAGCAGTGCTAATCCCTATGGGCATGATCTATCCCGAGACCTAAATGATCCTAATATATTATGGGTGAGCACCAATGGGGGCGTTTATCGCTTTGATAAAACAACAAAAGCGTTTACGGACGCTCCTAATCTGCTTAACAAGACTTTTGTGAAAGGCATCAGCCGACAGCAGTCCGGTCTATTTGTACTTACACGTCCAGATTCGGAGAAGACAACCGAGCTACCCGATCCTGTTACCAGTCCAACTTGGTGTACACGCTATGTGGATATTTATTCCAGCGATGGCTACTTTCAATATTATCGGACAAAGAACGGTGCAAAGTTTTACAAGGCGAAAATTTTTCGTACGCCCTATTGAAAAGGAACGTAAAGAATCACCGGAAAATAAAAAAGGTGTTTATCAGGATCAAATGAATAGTCTATCTCAGATGGATATAAGCAACAAACCCCTCGTAAAGAGGGGTTTGTTTTGTGCTCCCACCTGGGCTCGAACCAGGGACCAAAAGATTATGAGTCTTCTACTCTAACCAACTGAGCTATAGGAGCGGCAACCATTGCTGATTTGCGAGTGCAATTTTACATATTTGTAGGCACATTTTAAAATTAATTATGCAAAATATTGAAAATATTATCTTCGATTACGGCAATGTAATCTTCATGATCGACTTCGCTAAGGCGCATAAAGCCTTTACCGATTTGGGTGTCAAGGGAGTAGAAAAAGTGTTTGCGCATACCGAACAAAATGCTTTATTTGATGATTTTGATATGGGAAGAGTTTCTGCCGCGCAATTTAGAGATGGGATACGTGAAGTTACGGGAAAAGCTGACTTAACAGACCAACAAATTGATAATGCATGGAACTCCTTGTTAATCGGTGTACCTAAAGGCAGACACGAATTATTATGGCAACTAAAAGATCGATACAACACCTTTTTACTTAGTAATAACAATGAAATCCACTATCAATCCATTATGGAGTACCTGAAAAAAGAACATGCCTTGGAAGATAACAGCAGCTTTTTTATCAAAGATTATTACTCTCATTTATTAGGCATGAGAAAGCCAAATTCGAATATTTTTGAATTTGTTTTGCAGACACACCAGCTCGAGCCGGAAAAGACATTATTTATTGATGATAGCCCCCAGCATCTTGTTACAGCCAAAAAGCTGGGAATACAGACGGAATTATTGACCGCTCCTGATACCTTAGAACTCTTGGTTCAACGGCGAAAGCTTCTTTGAAAAATAGCCGATGGTCTCATCGGCTATTTTTTTCTGCGATTTTTTTCTTTTATGATAAGGCTCAGTTCGCGGCCTGTTTGTCCGGCAACAGAGGTATTCTCTTGCGCTCTTCTAAAGAGGTAGGGCATTACCGCTTTTACCGGCCCGTAAGGCATATACTTTGCCACATTGTATCCGGCAGCGGATAAATTAAAGCTAAGATTGTCACTCATGCCCAATAATTGGGCAAAATAGACTCGGCGATCACCTCTCGCTATTCCTCTTTTATCTAATTCCGTTGCTAGGAGGTAACTGCTGGCCTCGTTATGCGTGCCAGCCATAAAACCTATTCGATCAAGGTTGTCCAAACAAAAATGGATAGCCTCATTATAATCACGATCAGCGGCTTCTTTATTTGGTTGTATGGGGGATGGATAGCCCCTTTCTTCAGCTCGCTTTCGTTCAATTTCCATATAGGCGCCACGCACTAACTTAGCCCCAACATAAAAATTATCAGTTTGAGCTAAGTAGACATCTGCCTTTAAAGCAGCCAAAATATCGTGGCGGTAAAGCTGATAGGTGTTGTATACGATTGCTTTTTCCGTATTGTATTTTCGCATCATGTCTCTAGCCAAGTCATCAATGGTATCCTGTATCCATGAATGTTCGGCATCGACTAACACGGCAACGCCTGCTTGATGTGCAAATGCACATATTTTTTCCACCCGGTTTTTTACACGTGCAAATTCAGCCGCTTCTGTTTCCGTCAATGGTTCGCCTGTATTTACCTTTGCCAGCAAATCAAAGCGGCCCAGGCCCGTTACTTTAAAAACGGAAAACGGAATGTTTGTATCCTTTTTAGCGCGCTCGATCGTGCGAATGGTCTCAGCCAACACGTGATCAAAAGCTTGTTCACTTTCTTCACCCTCTACCGAATAGTCGAGGATGGTTCCAACGTGTTGAGAAGCCAATTGTTGAATGGTTTTTTCGCAGCCTTCAATTGTTTCTCCGCCACAGAAATGTTCAAATATCGTTTTCTTGATGAGACTTGTAATAGGTAGGCCGATATTAAGCGCAAAGTTCGTTACCGGAGGACCTACTTTAGTCAAAAAATTACTGGAAATAATTTTAAACAGCCAATAAGCTCTGTTTAATTCGGCATTGCTTTTACTGCGAAAAGCGATTTCAGTGTTGTCGAAAGTAAGATCACTCGCGGCAACAGATTGTGGTTCTTTTGATGGCGAAATCATGGAGCAAACTTAGAGAAAAAATCGATGGCTTAATAGCAGAAAATGTTATTTTCGTTTGCTTTCATCTAAGAATTTTATGTAGGTTTGGTTTATGATAAATTTTACGCTTGATAGTGAATATATCCATCTTATTCAATTGCTAAAGGCTGTCAATGTAGTGGAGAACGGTGGAGAAGCACAAGCTGTTGTAAGTGAGGGGCTCGTGAGCTGTAATGGCGTCACGGAGTTCAGGAAGCGCTATAAAGTTAGAAAGGGTGATGTCATTGAGTTTTTACAATATAAAATAGTGGTTGACTAGTTATCTGCCGTCAGAAATCGGATATCGGCTGATTTCTGAGAGCTGAAAGCTGAGAGCTAATAAGCATGATCAAAGAAATAAAAAGTAATACTTATTCCGTATATTTTGAGAGACAGTTCAACGCTTTGCGCGAATTTTTAAATAAAAACACTTATTCCAAAATTTTTATCTTAACCGATCGTAATACCAGCGAGCACTGCTTGCCCGTGTTTACATCATCGATGCCGGAATTAACGGCATACGATTTAATAGAAATTGATCCTGGAGAAGAGAATAAAAATATTGATTTCTGTATCGGTATCTGGAAAATGCTCTTGGATTTTGGTGCTGACAGAAAGAGCTTACTCATTAATCTGGGGGGAGGGGTTATAACGGATATCGGTGGTTTCGCTGCGTCGACCTTTAAACGAGGAATTGATTTTATTCAAATACCTACAACCTTATTATCGCAAGTCGATGCCTCGGTAGGGGGGAAGACCGGAATTGATATGGATGGGGTAAAAAATATTATCGGCACGTTCACACAGCCAAAAGCGGTACTTATTAATAGCGACTTCTTAGCTACTTTAGACGAACGGCAAATGGTTTCTGGCTTTGCTGAAATGATAAAACATGGGTTGATCTATGACCAGGGTTATTTTGGAGAGTTACAAAGAGTTGATTTAAAAGAATTGAATGAGGATTATATTTACCGTTCGGTTGTCATAAAAAATGATGTTGTTACAAAGGATCCAACGGAAAAAGGACTTCGAAAGATTTTAAATTTTGGGCATACAATTGGACATGCGGTTGAAAGTTATTCTTTAGCAAACGACTCTTTTCCTTTGCTTCATGGGGAAGCAATTGCAGTAGGCATGATCTGTGAAGCTTATTTGTCTCATCGTCATAACGGGTTGTCTCTGGAATCGTTGAACGAGATCCGAGGCTATATCATGCATCTGTTCCCAAGCTATTCATTTGGCGAAGCAATATATGAGTTTTTATATACTTATATGCTGAATGATAAAAAGAACACCGGTGATAAAATTGGTTTTGCGCTTCTAAATAAAATAGGAAGTTGCGATTTTGACCTATATATTCAAAAAGAACAAATTTTTGAAAGCTTGGATTATTATCGTTCATTATTGAATTAAAAAGTCAAAACCCCGAAGGGCTCATTGATACCTTAAGAAACAAACAAGATATCAATAATTAAAAAGTCAAAAGCTTGGCTCCCGAGAGGACTCGTGAGACCCCTCGGGATGCTCTGTCTTCAAGGGATGTTTTTATTAACTGATTAATAACTTTATAAAACTTATGAAACTAAAACGTTATGCATCTATCTTCGCCCTCATTTGGGTTGCGGGTATTTGCTTTTCCTTTTGTAAATCGGAAAAGAATATCGACCATTCGCAAGTGAAACCGCTGGTACTCGTGTTTTCAAAAACCGCGGGATTTAGGCATGACTCCATTGAAAAGGGGGCGAAAACCATCGAAGAACTTGGCGAAGAGAATGGCTTTGCTACAGAACATACAGAAGATGCTTCCGTTTTTACAGAAGATAATTTGAAAAAATATAAGGCAATTGTTTTTTTAAGTACAACAGGCGATATCTTAAATGATGCACAACAAACGGCATTTGAGCATTATATACAGCAAGGTGGAGGATTTGTGGGGGTCCATGCAGCAGCCGATACCGAGTATGATTGGCCGTGGTATAATAAATTGGTGGGAGCATGGTTTCTGAGTCACCCGAAGCAACAGGACGCAATCCTATTGGTGTTGGATAAAAATCATCCAGCTACTGAACATTTAGCAGATACTTGGCGCAGATGGGATGAATGGTACAATTATAAAGATATAAATCCGGATACAAAAGTATTAATGAAACTGGATGAAACCAGCTATGAAGGTGGTAAAAATGGAGATAATCATCCTATTGCCTGGTATCATAACTATGATGGTGGAAGAGCTTTCTATACAGGCTTGGGACACACGAAAGAAAGTTATGATGAGGTGGATTTTCGGAAACATCTCTTGGGCGGCATTGTTTATGCAATGGGTATTAGTAAGTAGTTGAGTAGGGAAATCGTTGAGTGGGGAAATCGTTGAGTAGTTGAGTAGGGAAATAGTTAAGTAATTAAATAGTCGTTAAACTACTCAACCACTTAACTACTCAACTATTCTACAACTCAACCTTATATCAAATACTCAAACAAAGTCTGGTCGGTATTAACTTCTTTGAAATCAAAACGATGTTGACGCATGCGGCTCAACAAAGCATCATAATCTTCTGCTTTATGAAGTTCGATACCTACAAGTGCAGGTCCTCTTTCGCGCTCTGTTTTCTTGATGAATTCAAAACGGGTGATGTCATCATGAGGTCCCAATACTTCGTTTACAAACAGCTTCAATGCACCGGGACGTTGCGGAAAACGAACGATGAAGTAATGTTTGAGGCCTTCGTATAAAAGGGATAACTCTTTTATTTCTGCCATCCGATCGATATCATTGTTGCCTCCGCTAATGATACAGACCACTGTTTTGCCTTTTATATCTTCTTTACAGAAATCCAAAGCTGCTACTGAAAGCGCTCCTGCAGGCTCTACAACAATGGCGTCTTCATTGTAAAGTTTCAAAATGTTCGTACATACTTTTCCTTCTGGAACCAATATTACTTTTTCTAGGATCTCCTTACAGAGCGGAAATGTCAACTCACCAATCCGTTTAACAGCAGCGCCATCTACAAAGCGATTGATTTCACTGAGTGTTACGGGTTGCTCCGCTTTTAATGCTTCCGTCATGGAAGGGGCACCGGCTGGCTCCACACCTAAGATTTTGATGGCAGGATTTTCACTTTTTAAATAATTTCCAACTCCCGCGGCAAGGCCTCCTCCTCCAATCGGTATAACTACAATATCGATATCAGGCTGATCTTCCAAAATTTCGACCCCCACGGTGCCTTGTCCTTCGATAACGCGATAGTCATCGAACGGAGGAATAAAGGTCATGTTATTGGCGGCAGTGTAGGCGAGGGCCTCTTTTAAACAATCGTCAAACGTATCACCTACGAGCACAATTTCGATCTGTCCATTCCCAAACATGGTCGTTTGCGTTACCTTCTGTTTTGGAGTGATTTCCGGCATAAAAACCACCCCTTTCACGCTTAACTTATTACAAGAGTAGGCAAAGCCCTGCGCATGGTTACCCGCACTGGCGCATACGACGCCCCGTTTAAGTTGGTCATCACTTAGCGAACTTACCATATTATAAGCCCCGCGAAGTTTATAGGATCTTACCAGTTGTAAATCCTCCCGTTTTAAATAAACGTGACAAGCATATTTTTCCGAAAGCCTGGGGTGGTATACCAGCGGGGTGCGTTTTATTACGCCGCTTAAACGGGTGGTTGCCGTTTTATAGTTTAATGTTAAATCCATTTCATCGGTATTACTAAAAAAGATACCAGAGCAGTCAAAATAATGACAAATCTGGTATCTTTTTGAGGCAAGCGCTTAAATATTCGCTGCCAACCAGTCGCCAACTTCACTGGTTTTATAAGCTTTATTATTCTTTCCTGCCAAGTCTTCTGTTACAATCCCCTCGGCTAGCGATTTATTGACTACTGCTCGAATGGCTGCTGCTTCTTCTTTTAAATTAAAGGCGTCTTCGAACATCATGGCAGCTGATAATACAGTAGCAAGTGGATTAGCAATATCTTTTCCTGCAGCTTGCGGGTAAGAACCATGAATCGGTTCAAAAAGGGAGGTATGAATACCGATAGACGAAGAAGGCATTAAGCCCATAGATCCCGAGATAACGGAAGCTTCATCCGTTAAAATATCGCCAAATAAATTCTCTGTTATAATGACATCATACGAACTGGGCCATTGTACGAGGCGCATGGCAACGGCGTCAACGAATTCATAACTTACTTCTACTTCCGGAAAGTCCTTTTCCATATCCTGTACCGTTTCTCTCCATAAGCGAGAGCTTTCCAATACGTTGGCTTTATCTACACAGCATAGTTTTTTTCTCCTGCCCATCGCCATTTCGAAGCCCAACTTGGCAAGACGTTGAATTTCTTCACGAGTATAAGTACAGGTGTCAAACGCAGTATCGCCATTATCTTTGCGTCCTCTTTCACCAAAGTAAATACCGCCGGTCAATTCGCGTAAAATCACTAAATCAGTACCCTCAATGCGCTCTCTCTTTAACGGAGAATTATCGATTAAGGAAGGAAAGGTAAACGTAGGGCGAACATTAGCAAATAGGCCTAGTTTTTTGCGCATTTTAAGCAAGCCTTGTTCGGGACGTACCGTAGCTTTTGGATCATTGTCAAAGCGGGGGTGGCCAATCGCACCGAATAACACCGCATCCGCTGCCATACAAACCGCATGGGTTTCATCCGGGTAAGGTTCGCCGACCGCATCAATTGCCGCAGCACCTGTTAAGGCTGCTGTCCAGTTGATTTGGTGACTAAATTTCTTTGCTACTGCATTGACTACTTTTACGGCCTGGTCGATAACTTCCGGGCCAATTCCATCTCCTGCTAGAAGAGCGATATTTAAGTTCATAGTGTTAATTAAAAAGTAAAAATTCAAAAGTAAAAATTAAAAACCCTGAAGGGCTCATTGATGCTTTAAGAAACAAACAAGATATCAATAATTAAAGAACCTGCCTCCCGTAGGGATGGTCAAAACTCCGATGGCTCTTGTCTTACTACTTATCTGCCTGCCGTCAGGCAGGTGTCTTATGTCTTGATACTTATATCTAAGCACACTAAATAATATTCAACATTTTTTGTGTCGCCTTAATGGCGCAGACGGTTTGATCCGAGTCGAGACCTCGAGTTACAAAGGTTCGACTGCCGGTTTCCCAAGTGATAATGGTCTCACATAGCGCATCTGAGCTACTGCCTGGTGCGATACGAACGGTATAGTCTACTAGCTTTGGTAAACGCAGGTTTTTTTTTGCGTATACTTTAGCCAAGGCCTTCATAAATGCGTCGAATTGTCCATCACCCTGCGCATGCTCTTCCATTGTTTTACCATCAATGCAGACAGCGATAGTAGCCGATGGACGTAATCCTTTTGCATGCGTCAAAACATATGATTCCACCTTCACTTTTTCTTCATATAGATTGCTGTCTAGTACATCCGAAATAATATAGGGTAAATCTTCTTTAGTGACGGTTTCTTTTCTATCACCTAACTCAATAACTCGTTGGGTGACTTTTTTCAGGTCTTCCTGATTAAGCTTTAATCCGAGTTCTTGCAAGTTTTTTTCGATGTTAGCTTTACCGGAAGTTTTGCCGAGCGCATATTTGCGTTTTCTGCCAAAACGTTCGGGCAGTAGGTCGTTAAAATAAAGATTATTTTTATTATCACCATCGGCGTGGATACCTGCGGTCTGCGTAAATACGTTTTCGCCGACGATTGGCTTATTTGCAGGAATCCTGATGCCTGAAAAGGTTTCAACTAGTTTGCTGACTTTATAAATCGCAGATTCTTTAACGGAAACCGTTACATCCGGAAGAAAATCGTTCATTACTGCTACGACACTGGCCATAGGTGCATTACCGGCTCTTTCACCCATGCCATTTACTGTTAAGTGTAAGCCATTCACCCCCGCTTTCACTGCTTCCAGTACATTGGCCGTCCCTAAGTCGTAATCATTATGCGCATGGAAGTCGATATGTTGGTCCGGATATTTATGCCGCAGCTCTGCGATATACTGAAAGGTCTCACTCGGTGTCAATACGCCAAGCGTGTCAGGCAATAGTATCCTTTTTATAGGCTGTTTGGAGAGAAAATTTAAATATTGATATACATATTCAGGTGAATTTTTCATCCCATTGCTCCAGTCCTCCAAGTACACATTGGTGTCAATGCCCTTTTTACTTGCTAATGCGATAATATCAGCGATTTCGGCAAAATGTTGTTCAGGTGTCTTTTTGAGCTGATGAGTGAGATGGTTTAAAGACCCTTTGGTAAGTAAGTTTTGCACCTTTGCACCTGCCTTCAACATCCAATCAATAGAAATACCATTGTCTACAAAAGTCAATATTTCAATAGCTTGGAGATATCCGTTTTCCTTAGCCCAACTAGTTATTGTTTTTACCGCTTCGAACTCTCCTTCAGAAACACGCGCCGATGCAATTTCAACTCGGTCTACCAGCAATTCTTCCAATAATAATTGTGTAATTGTTAATTTCTCTGAAATAGAAAAAGACACACCTGAGGTTTGTTCACCATCACGCAAAGTGGTGTCCATTATTTCTATTTTTCTTTTCATTCGTAAGGTAAGTAAAAATTAAAAATTAAAAAGCCTGCAATTCAGTCGCACGAACCCAGCTCACAACCAATATCGTTAAGTTGTTAAATACTTAAGTAGTGGTGTCAAATGAGCCTGCTCACAACTCACAACGGGCAACTCACAACTGATCCCTCTAAAAAGGCAGTGTCGAAGCAAAGTCCTGAATCTCTCCTTTTATATTCTGGAGGTAATCAATATCATCAAAACCATTTGATAAGTTGTCCTTTTTATAGGGACTAATATCAAATTTCTCCTTTTCGCCAGTTGGCAAAAGGGTAATGGTTTGTTCCGGAAGATTCACTTCCAATTCAGTTTTCGGATCGGCAAAAACAGCACTGAAGATCTTTTCTAGAAATTCAGGACTTACCTGTACGGGTAGCACGCCGATGTTAAGACAGTTGTTCTTGAAGATATCCGCAAAGAAGCTAGATACCACACAGCGGAAACCATAGTCGTAAACAGCCCAGGCAGCATGTTCGCGCGAAGAACCGGAACCAAAGTTTTTTCCGCCCACCAAAATCTTACCACCGTAAATAGGATTGTTTAAAACGAAATCACTTTTGGGAGTATTATCCGAATTATATCGCCAATCACGAAATAAATTGTCGCCAAAGCCTTCTCGCTTAGTTGCTTTAAGAAAACGTGCAGGAATAATTTGATCGGTATCCACATTCTCGATAGGAAGTGGAACCGCTGTACTTGTCAATATATTAAATTTATCGTAAGCCATAGAGATTAAATTAAAGTTCTTGGATCGGTAACAACACCGGTAACAGCAGCAGCTGCTGCTACAAGCGGACTTGCGAGCATGGTACGTGCACCCGGACCTTGGCGCCCTTCAAAGTTTCTATTCGAAGTACTTACCGCATATTTACCGGCCGGCACCTTGTCATCATTCATTGCTAAACACGCCGAACAGCCAGGTTGGCGCAACGTGAATCCAGCTTCTGTCAGGATATCCAATAGTCCTTCTTTTTTAATCTGTTCTTCCACGATATGCGAACCAGGCACAAGCCATACGGTAACATCCTCTGCCTTTTTCTTTCCTTTAACTAAAGAGGTAAAAGCCCTGAAATCTTCGATACGTCCATTTGTACAACTACCGACGAAAACATAATCTACTTTTTTACCAATCATGGATTCTCCTTCATGGAAGCCCATATAACCTAAGGACTTTTCATAAGTGGCCACACCGCCCTCTACTTCAGACGCATCCGGAATATGATTGGAAATACCGATTCCCATACCGGGGTTTGTTCCATACGTGATCATCGGTTCGATGCTGCCGCCGTCGAAGGTAAACTCTTTATCGAATACCGCATCACTGTCTGTTTTCAAGGTTTTCCAATAGGCCATGGCCTTATCCCATGCTTCACCTTTTGGCGTAAACTCCCGATCTTTAATGTAAGTGAACGTAGTTTCATCCGGGGCAATCATGCCGCCTCTTGCGCCCATTTCAATACTTAAATTACATACGGTCATACGGCCTTCCATGCTCATCTTTTCGAAAACTTCACCCGCATATTCAACGAAATACCCGGTAGCACCCGAGGTAGTTAATTTGGATATGATAAATAAGGCAACATCTTTAGGCGTAACACCTTTACTAAGAGAACCCGTTACGTTAATGCGCATCTTTTTAGGTTTCGGTTGCATGATACACTGTGAGGCCAATACCATTTCTACTTCTGAGGTACCGATGCCGAATGCAATGGCTCCGAAGGCCCCGTGTGTAGACGTATGCGAATCACCACATACAATGGTCGCACCAGGTTGTGTAATTCCGTTTTCCGGTCCGATCACATGTACAATACCATTTTTTTGGTGGCCAAGCCCCCAGTGTCTAATACCGTAAGCATTGGCATTTTCTTCCAATGCCTTTAACTGATTGGCTGAAAGCGGATCAGCCACAGGAAGGTGTTGGTTAATAGTTGGCGTGTTATGGTCGGCGGTAGCAAATGTACGCTCCGGATATAATACGCTAATACCACGGGTTTTAAGCCCTAAGAAGGCCACCGGACTGGTAACCTCATGGATTAAATGACGGTCGATAAATAACACGTCAGGACCGCCCTCAATCTTTCGTACTACATGCGAGTCCCACACTTTATCAAATAACGTCTTGCTCATTTTTATTTAGTTAGATTTTAATTTTTCTTGCTATTTAGTACTGCTCAGTTTATCGCTTTCTCGTCTCTGTTTCGTCTCACTCCGATGATAATGGAAAAAGCTAATTTACACAAACTTATTTAATGCATCCAGATAAGCATTAGCCGATGCTCTTACGATATCGGTACTGAATCCATATCCCATATAGGATTGATTATCATGGATAACACGCATATCTACTTTACTTACATCGTCACTTCCTCCATGAATAGAGTGTATATTAAATTCCTTGATTTCATTATGGCTTCCAATAATGCTTTCGATGGCTTTAATGGTAGCACTCACCGGGCCGTTACCAGATGCCGTTGCTTCCCGTTCGGTACCTTTATAGTTCAGTTTAATGATCGCTTGCGGATCGCTTTGATCACCGGTTATAACTTGCAGAGAACTGATAGTAACGCCGTTTTTAAAATTGGTTTCTGCCTCATCACCCATTAAGCGCAACAAATCATCATCCTTAATCTCCTTCTTTTCGTCGGCAAGTGCGAGAAAACGCTGATAGGTCTGATCCAAATCGATGCGATCAATAGTATACCCGAGGCGTTCTAAATGGTGTTTAAGTGCATGTCGTCCGCTACGAGCAGTAAGGATAATCTCTGACTGATCTATACCAACATCCTCCGGATTGATAATTTCGTAATTTTCGCGGTGCTTAAGTACTCCGTCTTGGTGAATGCCGGAGCTGTGTGCAAAGGCGTTACGTCCTACAATAGCTTTGTTAGCTTGCACAGGCATACGCATCATGCGGCTTACCATCGTGCTAAGCGGATATAATTGTTTGGTGTTAATGTTGGTCTGGAACCCGAGTGTTTGATAGTGTGTTTTGAGTGCCATGACCACTTCCTCTAAAGAGGTGTTACCTGCACGCTCACCGATGCCGTTTATTGTGCATTCGACTTGCCGAGCACCATTTTGAATTCCCGAAAGACTATTAGCGGTAGCAAGGCCCAAGTCGTTATGACAATGGACGGAGATAATCGCCTGATCGATATTCTTAACATTTTCTTTTAGGAAACGAATTTTAGCACCGTATTGCTCAGGTAAGCAATAGCCGTTGGTATCAGGAATATTGACAACCGTTGCACCCGCGGCGATCACTGCCTCGATCATTTGAGCTAAATATACATTGTCCGCTCTTCCGGCGTCTTCCGCATAAAACTCAACATCTTCTACAAATTGTTTAGCATATTTCACCGCTTCCGCAGCACGCTCAAGAATCGCTTCACGGGTACTGTTGAATTTATATTTAATATGCATGTCAGATGACCCGATACCGGTGTGGATACGGGGCCGTTTCGCATATTTTAAAGCCTCTGCTGCGCAATCAATATCGCCTTTATTTGCGCGGGTTAAAGCGCAGATGATCGGTTCGCGTACAACCTTTGATAATTCAACTACACTTTGGAAATCACCCGGACTGGAAATCGGAAAACCTGCTTCAATAATATCCACTCCCAAAGCCTGAAGTGCTTCACCGATAATGATTTTTTCGGGCGTGGTCAATTGTGAACCAGGGACTTGTTCTCCGTCACGAAGCGTGGTGTCGAATATGTATAAGTGATTAGGATTATGTAACATACTGGGTCTTTTTTATTTCTACTATATATTTAGGATAGCTGTATATGGTTGACAATAACGGTCTGTTCCATCTTTCTAAGCATATGCGGCTATCTTTTGTATTGTTTTTATTTCACCTTTCTCTAGCACAATTTTGTTTTCCAGACAGCTCGGTAGTTGTGTCTCGTAATGACCAACGTAAATCAATGTTTTTCCAAAGCTACAAAGTTCGTCCACAACTGCATTGAAATGTTCGGTCTGCGCGTAATCCAGGCCTTGGCAGGGCTCATCTAATATCAATAGCGACGGATTTTTGATGACGGTTCTAGCCAATAAAACAAGTCGCTGTTTACCTAAAGGCAAGGTTGTTAACAGGCGGTCCTTACAGGTTGTTAACTCAAAGAAGTCTAATAGCTGGGTAACCCGCTGTTGTTGTTCATAGTTTAGCTGTCGAAATAAACCAATACTATCGTACAGGCCGGAGGCGATCGCTTGCCACACTTTCGCAGTTTTATCAAAGTACCAATGTAATTCAGGCGAAACAATACCTAAGTGAGCTTTAATATCCCAAATACTTTCTCCACTTCCTCGCTTGTTGCCAAAAAGATGGATCTCATTTGCATACGCTTGTGGATGATCGCCATTTATAAGACTGAGCAAGGTCGATTTACCTGAGCCGTTATGCCCTTGCAGAAGCCACTTTTCGCCTTTACGTACTGTCCAACTGATATTCTTTAATACTTCTTTTTCGCCATATCGAACATGGATGTTTTCCATATGGACGAAAATATCGGCCGATTCCCTCGGCTCTTCTTGAAGGAAATGCGGTAAAGGCTTTTGTTCGCGAGCCACATCTTTGGATAAATTTTGAATAGAAGATAGGTGTTTTAACTTTCCATTTTCAATTTCCGCAAATCGGTTGATGCAGTTTGGTATGTTTTCATCGTTTGTGATAAGAATCAACTGTACACCTGCTTCAGCCAACTCTTCCAAAAAGTGATTTAGCTTTTTGCGCGACGCTTTATCTAATCCGGTATACGGTTCATCAATAATTAACAGTTGCGGTTTAAGCCAGAGTGCTTTTATCAATTGTAATTTTTTATGCTCTCCACTGGACAGTTCGATGAGCTGCGTATTTTTGAAATCGATAAAATCGAAAAGATCTAAGTATTTCTCAACTTCTTCAAACGCTAGGCTTTCCTCTTTGGCATAATGCATTAATTCAGCATATACCGTCAAGGTATCATTGCGTTGTTGTTTATTATAACGCTGCTGATAATAGAAATTGCGATCGCCTTCCAGGTTGGTAAACTGATACCAGTTAGATACATACAGTACTCGGGCGGGAAGGGCGGAAGATTTATTGAAAAAGAATTGCATATCGCCACTTGTTTTTTCAAGTCCAGCGAGCGCTTTTCCCAATGAACTTTTTCCCGAACCACTTTTTCCACCAATAAGCCAATGCTCTCCCTGGAGGATTTGCCAATTGAGCTGATCCAATATAACATCATGTGCATATTGAAGACTTAAATGGGTAATATGGACGAAGGGATTAATCATAGCCGAATGGGCTGGAATGCCTTTTTAATATGGTGTCGTTGTTTTAATACAAACTTATACAAATTGTTTTTTTATACTATCAAGCCTTTTTTGCAAAAAGTGCCAACCAGGCCTGTTTATGTACATTAGAAATTGTCCGGGCCGGTTAACTCCAAAACCGGCCCGGATGTTTTTTACACTGTTTTAATAGCCTTCATGGCAGTCATTGCTTTCCGTAATACTGCACCTACTTTTTCTACCGGATGGTTGCGGATAGCCTCATTAACAGCAATTAGTTCTTGGTTATCAACCGCTCCATCTTTGCCATCATTATAGTTTTTGCCGATGATGTCTGTATCAACGGTTTTCATAAAATCAGCTAACAATGGTTTACAAGCATGATCAAATAAATAACAACCATATTCAGCAGTATCGGAAATGACGCGGTTCATTTCGAATAGCTTTTTGCGGGCAATGGTATTGGCAATAAGCGGTGTTTCATGCAATGATTCGTAATAAGCAGATTCCGGTTTAATACCCGCTTCCACCATGGTTTCGAACGCTAATTCAACGCCTGCTCTAATATAAGAAACCATAAATACGGCATGGTCAAAATACTCTTGTTCTCCAATTTTTACATCCCCTGCAGGCGTCTTTTCGAAGGCTGTTTCACCTGTAGCGGCGCGCCAAGCCAATAAGTTTTTGTCGCCGTTCGCCCAGTCTTCCATCATGGTGCGGCTGAATTCACCACTCATGATATCATCTTGGTGTTTTTGAAACAATGGACGCATAATGGTCTTAAGTTCTTCAGAAACCTCAAATGCTTTGATTTTAGCTACGTTGCTTAACCTATCCATCATAGCCGTGATACCACCCTGTTTTAATGCTTCTGTGATTACTTCGACGCCGTACTGCACTAGTTTTGAGGCGTAACCGGGTTCAATCCCTTTTTCCACCATCTTGTCGAACGATAAGATCGAACCGGTTTGTAAAAGCCCGCATAAGATGGTCTGCTCACCCATCAAATCTGATTTAACTTCCGCTACGAATGACGAACGCAACACGCCGGCTTTATGACCACCGGTACCTACACAGTACGCTTTAGCTTCAGCTAAGCCCTTACCTTGAGGATCGTTCTCCGGATGTACGGCAATGAGCGTAGGCACACCAAAACCACGTAAGTACTCAGCTCTAACTTCTGAGCCTGGACATTTCGGAGCGACCATTATTACCGTAATATCTTTGCGGATTTGCTTTCCTTCTTCAACAATATTGAAACCGTGTGAATAGGATAGGGTAGCACCTTCCTTCATTAAAGGCATAATAGCATCAATAACGGAAGAGTGTTGTTTATCGGGCGTTAAGTTACTGACGAGATCAGCTGTAGGGATAAGTTCCTCATAAGTACCCACCGTAAAGTTGTTATCGGTTGCATTTTTCCATGAATCTCTCTTTTGTTCGATTGCTTCCTTACGAAGCGCATATGAAACATCAAGTCCACTATCTCTTAAATTAAGCCCTTGATTTAGGCCTTGAGCACCGCAGCCCACAATAACGATTTTTTTACCTTTTAATGCGCTCACGCCATCCGTAAATTCACGGATGTCCATAAATTCGGCAACGCCTAATTGGTTCAATTTTTCTCTGAGTGGTAGGGTGTTAAAATAATTTGCCATTGTTTTATCTAATGTTTGACGATTACTGTTTTGATTTTATAACGTTTTTAGCTGTTAGGCATTAGCCGATAGCTTTTGTTTTTCTCCTATTATCGCTCTTTTTATAGCTGTAGCAAAGCCTAGATGTAATGCATCATGGTTTTGAAAGTAATTGATCGCGTCTTCTATACCTTTTAGTTCGAGACCGAAATGTAGTTTAGTGGGATTAAAATTATGGAAAACGCTTGCTTCTAAATCCCCCAGCAACTCATCGATAAGTGTGTAAGCCTGTTCCTTCAAGTAGTCAATTTCATCCTGATCAATAAATTTTTCAGGTTTTGAACCTTTTTGATACTTAAGCATATACTGTTCATCTAGCTTTATGGGCAAGCCGGATAGTGTATAGCAAAGTTTTTGCTGACTCACTACAATGTGCCCGAAGTTCCAAGCAATATTGTTATTAAATCCCGAAGGGATGGTATTAAGTTCTCCGATGGTCATATTGTCCATCAACTCAATAAAATTCCTTCTTACCTGGAGGGCTATGTCGATACTGCTTATTGCCATAACTACATCGTAAAGACTTTATCCTGCTTATCAAGGTATTCGTTCTCAACAATTTCTTCTGCTGGTTCTGCCAGTTCAAATTGCTTTAATTTCTTGTGGAATCCTTCGCTATCTTTAATGATGGCAATGCGCGCGCTCCGAACAAATTCAATTAAATTGTATTCGGCTAAGGCTTCGGTTAACTTATCGATTTCCTCGCGATGTCCCGCAGTTTCAAATACGGTGTAGTCGTTTCGGATCACTACAGCATGTGCACCATATTCACGTAATAAGCGTTCAATAGGCGCTTTTTCAGTTACCACACTGGTGGGAACCTTATATAAGGCCTGCTCTTGCCATATGACCTCGTCATTGGTATTATAATAGGCTTTGAGCACTTCAACCTGTTTTTCAATTTGTCTACATAATTTTCGCACTACTTCCTCCGATTCGGTGATTACTATCGTAAAGCGATGGATGCCATGTACTTCTGAAGGTGAAGTGTTTAAGCTCTCAATGTTTATTTTACGACGAGAAAATATGATAGCAATTCTGCTGATCATACCAATGCTATTCTCTGTGTAAACCGTGATGGTATATTCTTGTTTTTCCATTTTTTTAATTCAAAAGGTAAAATTCAAAAGTTAAAAACTATGCAGCTTTGTTTTTTAAGATAATGGTTGCAAGGATCTTTGCTATCTCTTCAACTTCCAACATCAACGAATCTGCTTTATTTTTATCTATGTTTAATGTTTCTCTAATTAGTTTGAGCCAATAGATTGTTTCATTGGCTGACTTTAATGCGATAATGTGAAACTTTAAAAAGTCGTTTTTCGATGAGCCCGATTTACCCTCGGCTATGTTAGCTCCGACTGATGTAGCACTACGAACCAACTGGTCAAAGATTGAAGAAAAAGTCCTGTCAAAATTTGTGTCTTTTACAAACAAAATAATCTGTTTCGAAAAGAGAAATGTCCTTTCCTTTATATCATATATTTTGTTGACTCCAAAAGACATTTTTTCACTTTTACCACCCCCTAAGGGGACCTTTTTATTTTTGAATTTTTACTTTTTATTTTTGACTTACTTCAACCTTATTTCACTTACACTACTTCCTTGCGGTACCATAGGGAATACGTTATTCTCTTTCCCTACCATTACTTCCAATAGATAAGAGCCGTCATGGTTCAACATTTCTTGTAATGCCTCCCTTAAGTTAGCTCGTTGATCTATGCGTTTTCCGGGAATGTAATATCCTTTAGCCACTGCTACGTAATCGGGGCTTGTTATGTTTACAAATGAATAACGTTTGTCATGGAACAACTGCTGCCATTGGCGAACCATACCCAGGAACTGGTTATTCAGAATCAAAATTTTAACCTTCGCGCCAAATTGCATAATCGTGCCTAATTCTTGAATAGTCATCTGAATACCGCCGTCACCGATGATTGCTACCACATTGCGCTCGGGAGCTCCATACCAAGCACCTATAGCTGCGGGCAGTCCAAATCCCATTGTGCCTAAACCTCCGGAAGTAACATTGCTTTTCGACTGTTTAAAACGGGCATAACGGCAAGCCACCATTTGATGCTGACCCACGTCGGTTACGATAACCGCATCATCATTGGCTAATTCATTGAGCACATTGATTACTTCTCCCATCGTCATTTCACCTTCACCCGGATTCAATTCAGCATGAATGACCTCTTTTACTTCTTCCTGCTCAAGCTCACGGAATTTCTGTACCCATTCACTGTGCTGGTTGGCTTGAACTAATGCTGTAAGTAAAGGCAAGGTCTCTTTACAATCGCCCCAAACGGGTACCGTTGTTTTGACATTTTTGTCTATTTCCGCCGGATCGATATCCAGATGAATCACTTTAGCTTGTTTCGCATATTTATCAAGTCGCCCCGTAACCCGGTCGTCAAAACGCATACCGATGGCTATGAGGACATCACATTCGTTTGTTAAGACATTGGGTGCGTAATTGCCGTGCATACCCAACATACCGACATTTAAGGGGTGATCAGTTGGCAGTGCGCTCAGTCCCATAATTGTCCATGCAGCAGGAATGCCTGTTTTTTCGATAAACGCCTTAAATTCATTTTCGGCTTTCCCTAAAATGACGCCTTGACCAAAAAGCACAAAAGGCTTTTTTGCTTGATTAATCAGCTCTGCGGCCGCTGCAATATATTCTTTTCGAACGATTGGAGCCGGGCGATAGCTTCTTATATGGTTGCAAGAGGTATAGCCTTCATAGTCGAACAATTGCAGTTGTGCGTTCTTTGTTATATCAATTAATACAGGGCCTGGCCGGCCTGTTCTTGCTATATAAAACGCCTTTGCTAAAGCCGCTGGAATTTCGCACGCATCCGTTACTTGGTAATTCCATTTTGTAACGGGTGTTGTAATATTAATAACATCGGTTTCCTGAAAAGCATCGGTGCCCAAAAGATGTGCAAATACTTGACCTGTAACACATACAATAGGGTTGCTATCAATCATGGCATCCGCCAGGCCGGTAACTAGGTTTGTTGCGCCCGGACCACTGGTAGCAAAGACAACACCGGTTTTTCCCGAAGTACGGGCATAGCCTTGCGCCGCATGTATACCACCTTGTTCATGGCGCACCAATATATGTTTCAATCGGTCATTATAGTCATACAATGCGTCATAAATAGGCATAATCGCACCCCCTGGGTAACCGAATATGGTGTCCACTCCTTCAGCAATAAATGCCTCCAATACGGCTTGAGAGCCTGAAATTTTTGTTGTTTTTGCCTTTTCCTCCTGTGCTTGCTGAGGCGTGTCTTTTGTTATTTCGAGCGTATTCATGTCCTTTTTGTTGTTTGTTACTCGTTATTAGTTATTAGTCATCAGCTTTCAGTCATCGGTTGTCAGCCGTCTATATACGTGTGCAGACTTCCCGATTTATTCATCGGTAACACAACCTTCTGCCGCACTTGAAACGGTTCTTGCATATTTATATAAAACCCCTTTGCTTACTTTTAAGCTAGGTTGTTTCCAATTTCGTCTTCTTTCCGCTATAATCTCATCGGCTACCTTTAGGGTGATGGTATTATTGACGGCATCGATTTCAATGATGTCATTATCTTCCACCAATCCGATCAGTCCGCCATCATAGGCTTCAGGTGTAATATGACCAACTACGAAACCATGCGTACCACCGCTAAAACGACCGTCGGTAATCAAGGCAACGCTTTTCCCTAAACCGGCACCAATGATGGCAGAGGTAGGCTTTAACATTTCAGGCATTCCGGGAGCTCCTTTAGGGCCTTCATTTTTGATAACCACTACATCGCCTGCTTTTACGGTACCATTGGCCAAACCGGCTATTAGATTTTTTTCACCGTCAAACACTCTTGCCGGTCCTTCAAAGCGCTCACCCTCTTTGCCGGAGATTTTGGCTACACTTCCCTTTTCTGCCAAGTTGCCATACAAAATCTGTAAATGGCCGGTAGGTTTGATCGGATTATCGATAGTTTGTACAATCGCCTGTTCCTTTAAATTGATCGGTTCCACATTTTCCAGGTTTTCAGCTAAGGTTTTACCGGTAACCGTTAAGCAGTCGCCATGGAGCAGGCCTTCGTTTAAAAGGTATTTCATAACAGCCGGGATACCGCCATGTTGATGAAGATCTTGCATAAGATATTTGCCGCTTGGTTTAAAATCTGCCAATACCGGTGTTGTATCGCTCATGCGTTGAAAATCATCTTGTGTAATTTCAACACCTACGCTTTTTCCCATTGCGATAAAATGCAATACAGCATTGGTGCTTCCCCCAAGGATAATAATGATGCGCAAGGCATTTTCAAAAGCCTTGCGGGTCATGATGTCGGATGGTTTAATATCTCGCTCCAATAAGATGCGGATGTATTTCCCCGCTTCCAGGCACTCTTTTCTTTTTTCTTCACTTACAGCAGGATTAGAAGAGGAGTAGGGGAGGCTCATTCCCAAAGCCTCAATGGCAGAGGCCATCGTATTTGCGGTATACATTCCCCCACAGGCGCCCGCACCGGGACAGGTATGTTTGATGACTCCTATAAAATCTTCCTCACTAATGGTTCCTGCTATCTTCTTTCCCAGTGCTTCGAAAGCCGATACGATGTTTAAATCCTCTCCCTTATAATGTCCAGGGGCAATCGTTCCGCCGTATACCATGATCGATGGACGGTTAAGTCTTCCCATGGCCATAATAGATCCCGGCATATTTTTATCGCAGCCTGGGATAGTAATGAGGCCATCGTAATATTGTCCTCCGCAGATCGCTTCGATACTATCGGCAATAATATCGCGGCTTACCAGCGAATAGCGCATCCCATCAGTTCCGTTGCTCATACCATCACTTACACCGATTGTATTAAATACTAAACCTACCAAGTCGTGATCCCACACGCCCTTTTTGACCACTTGTGCCAAATCGTTCAAATGCATGTTACAAGTGTTACCGTCGTAGCCCATACTTGCAATGCCGACTTGTGCTTTATTCATGTCTTCGTCCGTAAGGCCAATGCCATAGAGCATGGCTTGGGCAGCAGGTTGTGTTTTGTCCTGTGTAAACACTTTGCTGTACTTGTTTAGTTCAGTTTTTTGTTCAGTTAGCATGTCGCACTTAATATATTATTTTTCTTTATTTGATCTGCAAAATAGTATAGACCAACGGGCCTTGTTTTACTATAGGTTTTATTACTATATATTGTTTTCCCAAAATAGTAGCTTATAATTACAAAGGCAATAGCTAGTGGAGATTTATTAAATTTGATATTTTGTTTTATGAATATTGTTTCGTTCCAAATTTTATTTTGTCAATTATGGCTGTCTAACTATATAAATGGTCAATAAATAGACTAAA
The DNA here is from genome assembly GCF_008245145.1 of Olivibacter sp. LS-1. GTDB lineage: Bacteria > Bacteroidota > Bacteroidia > Sphingobacteriales > Sphingobacteriaceae > Olivibacter > Olivibacter oleidegradans. The sequence goes on from NZ_CP041643.1 coordinate 2,109,579, forward strand.
ACCTAATTTGGTATACGGTACATATTTATGTATGCATAATAATTTATCGCCATTTTCTTCCTAAAATTGCTAAATGGGGAAAAAAACTTGTAAAAAAGAAAGCCCGGTAATCATTGACTACCGGGCTTTCTTTTTTGCTTTTTTTCTAGTTTTCTTCAGTTACAACACCTTCAGCAAGCACGGTAATTTTATTGTCGAGTACTTCAACCACCCCGCCTTTAATAATAATGACTTCGATATCCTTATTGTTGCGGATAATGACTTTCCCATCCTCTAACGTAGATATAATGGGGGCGTGATCTTTCAAAATTTCGAAAGAGCCTGCACTTCCCGGTACGGTTACAGAATGGGCCTGTCCGCTGAATATTGATTGGTCTGGTGTAATAATGTTAAGTTCCATATATACTAGATCATGCGTACTGAACCGGATGTTCAACACGCGATACTATCATTTTATGCGTTTGCTTCTTCTAACAGTCTCTTACCTTTTGCAATGGCATCTTCAATGCTGCCTACCAAGTTAAATGCAGCTTCCGGATATTCATCAACCTCACCATCCATAATCATATTGAAACCTTTTATAGTATCTTTAATATCCACTAACACGCCTTTTAAACCTGTAAATTGTTCAGCAACGTGAAAAGGCTGTGACAAGAAACGCTGCACGCGACGAGCACGGGCTACTACCAACTTGTCTTCCTCTGATAACTCGTCCATACCCAAGATGGCGATGATATCTTGCAATTCTTTATAGCGTTGCAAAGTTTCCTTAACGCGTTGAGCAGTGTTATAGTGTTCATCTCCTAAGATGGTAGGATTCAAGATACGAGAAGTTGAATCCAGTGGGTCTACTGCAGGATAGATCCCTAACTCGGCTATTTTACGCGACAAAACAGTGGTAGCATCCAAGTGGGCAAAGGTAGTTGCCGGAGCTGGATCCGTCAAGTCATCCGCCGGTACATATACCGCTTGTACAGAGGTAATCGAACCACGTTTTGTTGAAGTAATACGTTCTTGCATTAAACCCATTTCGGTTGCCAATGTTGGTTGGTAACCCACGGCAGAAGGCATCCGTCCTAATAGTGCCGATACTTCTGACCCTGCTTGTGTAAAACGGAAGATGTTATCAATAAAGAACAGAATGTCTTTTCCCGCTCCTTCACCGTCACCATCACGGAAATATTCGGCAATGGTAAGTCCTGAAAGCGCAACCCGCGCACGTGCACCGGGAGGCTCGTTCATCTGGCCAAAAACGAAAGTAGCCTTTGATTCTTTTAAAGCGTCGGTATCGACCTGCTCTAGATTCCAGTCGCCCTTTTCCATGCTATGAAGGAACTCGTCGCCATACTTGATAATTCCCGATTCGATCATCTCACGTAATAAGTCGTTTCCTTCACGGGTACGCTCACCTACGCCGGCAAATACCGATAATCCGGAATAAGCTTTCGCAATGTTATTGATTAACTCTTGGATAAGTACCGTTTTACCTACACCTGCACCTCCAAACAAACCGATTTTACCGCCTTTAGCATAAGGCTCTAATAAATCGATTACTTTGATACCGGTATAAAGCACCTCGGTTTCGGTAGAAAGATCCTCGAATTTTGGCGGTAAATTGTGAATAGGACGTCCGTTTGATTTATCGAGTTCTTTAATACCGTCAATGGCATCTCCAACTACGTTAAATACACGGCCCTTAATGTCATCGCCTATTGGCATCTTTATAGGAGCTCCTGTATCTTTTACAGGCATACCCCGTACAAGGCCGTCGGTAGAATCCATGGCGATCGTACGTACGCGTTCTTCTCCTAAATGTTGCTGAACCTCTAAAACAATACGTTGTCCGTTTGCTTTTTCGATTTCCAATGCGTCGAAAATTTTCGGTAATTTAGCACCGCCTGCAAAGCTGACGTCTACTACTGGTCCGATTATTTGCGCTATTTTTCCGGTGTTGGACATATAAGAAACTATGTTTTTTTAAATAATGTACAGATTTATTGCCATTTAAGGGCTTTATTTCGGACTGCAAAAATACGCTTTCTAGTGGAATATCAAATACTTAAATGAAAAGATTTTTTGTTCTTAAAAATGACTCTTTTGATCATGTGCCTTTTCATAAGCACCGGATGCGTTTTTTGAGGGGCTGGCAATCTAATCCACTGTTTATAAATAAGTTCTTTATGTTGCATTTGCCATACGAATCGTTTGCGTCCGAGAAGAATATTTTTGATGGGTCTAAACAATTAGCCCCAATTTCGGTCTTAAGTTTAAAAGTAGTTTTAAAATAGGCGGTTTATGCGTTTATCGCAATTTTACCGGAGCATTTAAATATATATATGCATGAAGAGATTATTGGTTACTGGAAGCAATGGTTTATTGGGGCAGAAGATAACGGATATTTTACTACAAGGTCAGTTTCCGGGGTTTGAATATATAGCAAGTTCGCGAGGATCGGACAGATTTGGGACGAGCTCTCGTTATCGGTATCTTGATTTAGATATTACGCATCATGAACAAGTGGCAAAAGCTATTGAAACTTATCGTCCGGATATTATCATCAACACAGCGGCAATGCCCAATGTGGATGCCTGCGAAAGAGAGCCCGAAAAGAGCTATGAAGTTAACGTAGTTGCCGTGGCTCATCTAATAGCAGTCTGCGAACATAAAAACATTCATTTGATTCACCTATCAACTGATTTTGTGTTTGATGGTGAAGAAGGCCCTTATGAAGAGGAGGATGTACCTAACCCGGTGAATACTTACGGCAAGCATAAGCTTGCAGCGGAGGAGTTGATACAAAAAGCAACATGCCCTTGGTCTATTGTTCGTACAATTTTGGTATATGGCGTTCTTCGGGATATGAGCCGAAGTAATATCGTGTTATGGGCGAAAGATGCATTGGAAAATGGGCAGTCGATCCGTGTGGTAAATGACCAATGGCGGATGCCCACTTTAGCGGAAGACTTAGCAAAGGCCTGTCTGACCATTGCTGAACGAAAAGCTACCGGTATATATCATATCTCGGGAAAAGACATGTTCAGCATCTGCGAGATTGTTGAGGCGGTTGCTGCGTACTATCGTTTGGATGCTTCCTTTATATGCAAAGAAAAGTCAGAAGCGCTTAAGCAAGATGCCCGACGTCCGAAAAGAACAGGTTTTATATTAGATAAAGCGTATGAAAGGCTGGATTATGTGCCTCATAGTTTTGGAGAAGGATTGAAGTTGATCGATGAACAGCTAGCAAAATTGCAGTCGTCTTAAGATGTTAATGTACTGTTAAATATTAAAAGAACGATTATTTTATTCAACTTTTCTTGATAAAAGTTGAGCAAACCGAAGAACGTAGTGATGAGTTCATGAACACCTTTAAAAATAAACAAGTGTGAATAAATCAAGGCTATGTAGGCTACCTTGCACCTGATGGCAAAGCATTCATGGCGCGTATTGGAGCCGTTTCACTTCCTCAATCCGCTTGCATATTGCCATATGAACAGAGTGCAAATGCTTTGCTGCTCGTTGCCTCGGTATCCTCCAAGGCCGTTTTTCCCACGCACATGCCCCTTGGTCAAAGCTAGAGCTAATTCGTCCGGTTAAAAGTAAAGACTCTCCGTTCTAAAAAAATGCCGCCTCCAAAATTTACAGCTAGCACTAGGAGGCACTACCATTCCTGTAAATTTTGAAGCGGCGAGCTTTCTTTGCTTCTTTTCTTTCGCGGAGAAAGAAAGAAGTTAAAATAATCGTTCTTTTAACATTAACACCTTCATCACATATTAAAAACGATTTCCTTGCGGATATAATAATACACTATGAGATAATCACAATTTATTTTTAGGTTTGCAGCCAAATTACGAAAAGTCAACACTACCTCTTATCAAATGGCAATTAAAAGGACACCGAAAAAGAATCAATTTCGGAATAAAAGTTCATATAAACATAAAAATAGTAAAACCTTTCCTGTTAAAGATCGACTGCTAACGCTTCTTCAACAAAGAAAATTCGGGGTTTTCTTAGCATATGTGACCTTGTACTTTATTATTATTACAGGTGGCTGGGTGCTGATTTTTCGTTTTGTCAACCCACCTTTCACCTTGCTCATGTTACAACGAGGCGTTGAACGCAAATTTGATGGAAAGGACTGGAAGTTGGAAAAGCGTTGGGTAAGCTATGACGAATTGTCTGACAATTTAAAACGAGCAGCAATTGCCGGAGAAGATGCTAATTTTATGCAACATGTCGGTTTTGATATCAAAGCGATACGAGAGGCTTATAAAAAGAACCAGGCAGGAAAGGCAATGCGAGGGGGGAGTACCATTAGCCAGCAAACCGCAAAAAATGTTTTCTTATGGCCCGGTCGTTCTTGGCTCCGAAAAGGTTTTGAAAGTTATTTCACGATGTTAATTGAATTATTGTGGGGTAAGAAGCGAATCTTGGAAGTTTATCTCAATGTGATTGAAACCGGCGACGGGCTTTATGGTGCACACGCAGCCACTCACGCGTATTTTAGCAAAGCGCCCACATCACTTACAAAAAAACAAGCCGCCTTGATCATCGCTGTACTGCCAAATCCCCGACGTTGGTCGCCAGCCAGGCCCACTTCTTACATTAATAGAAAAGCGAATGCGATTGTTCGCTATATGGGACACAGCAGCATTCCCGATTAAGCAAATACACGGGCATGCCAACTATCTTTAAACGGAACTTCCCACTTGGTTTTCAAATCCTCCCCGTTATCCACTAAGTTGTTAAAAACCATGGTATCTTCGTTAATTCGTCCAGTCGCCAACAGTTGCTCGAAAGTGGCGCGAGGTACAACGTGAATGTCGTCTCCCCTGCGATAAGCGATTTGCATCCGATCAAATAAGGAGATGTTTAACTCGCTTTCCAGCTCTTTCAATAGATGAACTGATTTATCAATTGAGCAGCCGCTTGGCAGCACCTGCGATAAGTCGACACTTATAATGATAAATAAATGATATCGGATTTCGACCCTTGCTGTCAGTTTTTCTTTGTGTGCTTTCCATTGATCGGTAAAAGCTTCCAATTTATTGAGTATACGTGCTTCTTCCCCTTCTGAGAAAGATTTAGCCGCTTGATATATCCAAATTCGTTCCATACTTTGCAAAGTAAAAATTCAAAAGTAAAAATTCAAAAGCCTGCCGGCCCTACAGATAGTACTTCACTACTCCCTATTAACTACTCACTAATTAACTACTTAACGATTCGGGTACTTCGCTGTTCACTAATTCAAAAGTAAAAATTCAAAAGCAAACCTGCCTACGGTAGGCAGGAAGTAAAAAGGCAATTCATCACTCATCACTCATCGCTCATCATTCATAATTCATCACTACTCAACTACTCCCCAAAAACCTCAAAACGTTCCCAAAAGCCATCTCTGGGTAAAGAGGCAAAAATCTTCACCTCTTCCTTTTTCACGGGATGTTCAAAAACAAGCTTTCGGGCATGCAAGCAGATGCTCTTCTTTAAACTTCCACGAGGGTATCCATACTTATTGTCACCCACGATTGGGCAATTTAGTGAAGCTAGTTGAACGCGGATTTGATGAGGGCGGCCTGTAACCGGATTCACCTCAACTAAGTAATAACCATTCAGCTCACCAATCAACTTATAATGCAGTTCCGCCCGGAGGCTTCCCTTTACTTCATGATCATAAGCCTTCGTTACATTTTTACCTGAATTTTTTACAAGCCAGTGAACCAAAGTTCCGGCAGTTTGAGCAGGCCTGTTACGAACTACTGCCCAATAAGTTTTATGCATCTCCCTGCTTTTGAACATCTTATTGATTCGGTCGAGTGCCTTGCTCGTTTTTGCAAATAAAATGACCCCGCTTACCGGGCGATCCAGGCGATGCACTACACCGAGAAATGCGCCGTTTGGCTTATTGTATTTTTTGGCAAGATATTGTTTTACTTTTTCATCCAGCGGTTCATCTCCTGTGTCATCCACTTGTACGATATCACCCGCACGCTTATTAACAGCGATCAGGTGATTATCCTCGTAAAGTATATCGCTATCCGTGATGGGTCGATTTGCATTACTCATATAACATGCAAAGTTAGGAAAACGTTTTAAGTTATACGTTGTATGTTATAAGCGTTTATATACTAGTGGGGATGTTACTTGTTTTTTCCTTTGTTTTCAGCACCGGGTTTAGCAATGGATTCGCGCATATCCGTATCGGCTTGTATATTTTGCATTTTATAATAGTCCATTACCCCTAAATTTCCGCTCCGAAAGGCCTCTGCCATGGCAAGCGGAATCTGTGATTCAGCCTCGATTACTTTCGCACGTGCCTCTTGTGCTTTTGCACGCATTTCCTGCTCGGAAGCTACTGCCATTGCTCTTCTTTCTTCGGCTCTGGCATTAGCAACCTTTAAATCAGCCTCCGCCTGATCGGTTTGCAATTTTGCACCAACGTTTTCTCCAATATCAATATCGGCAATGTCAATGGAAAGGATTTCGAAAGCAGTACCACTGTCTAGGCCCTTTTCCAGCACTGTTTTAGAGATTCTATCAGGGTTCTCCAAAACTTCTTTGTGATTATTAGCGGAACCGATTGTGGTAACAATACCTTCGCCCACTCTTGCTAAAATTGTTTCTTCGCCTGCACCGCCAACCAATTGGTTAATATTTGCACGCACCGTTACACGAGCTTTGGCGACCAGTTGTATCCCATCCTTTGCAACTGCTGCGACAGGAGGTGTATTGATTACACGTGGATTTACCGACAACTGAACGGCGTCAAATACATCCCTACCGGCTAGATCAATAGCTGTTGCTAATTTAAAATCAAGAGGAATATTAGCTTTATCAGCAGATATTAGTGCTTTTATCACATTATTTACATTTCCACCAGCCAAATAATGGGTCTCAATATCATTAGAAGTAATATTTAACCCTGCTTTGGTTGAGGTAATCATGGCATTAACCACTAAAGAAGGTGATACCTTGCGTAGCCGCATAAGTACTAGATTCAGTAGATTGATACGTACTCCCGAAAGTTGTGCCGTAAACCATAAGTTCACCGGTAATATATAAAGGAGCAAAAACAGCGCGATGATAGCTCCTACAATCATGAGTATGGGAGATAAAGACGGATCCATAAGTTTAATAGTTTTGAGGTTAAGCCCTAAAGATAAGGTTTTACACCCTGATTGAGAAATTAATAGCACAATTTTAGTTGTTTGGCTTTCTAAATGCGTCTATTTTAATGGTATTGAAGTTGCTTCCGTGGAATTCGGATAGTAATATTCAATCGAATGTTAAGATTAAAAGAACGATTATTTTTGTCACTTTCTTCCGCAGAAAGTAACCAAAGACTCGTCGCTTGGAACTTTGCTTTAAACGATAGTGCATCAACGTGCAAACCGCAAATTTCCTAGGCGACATTTTCCAAGGCCAACGATCGATGCATTTAACCGGACGTATCATTTCTTCAGCCCTCAATTTAGCACTGTGCGTGGGCAGAATGGCCTTGGAGGATACCGAGGCAACGAGCAGCAAAGCATTTGCACTTCTGTTCATATGGCAATATGCAAGCGGATTGAGGAAGTGAAACGGCTCCAATACGCGCCATGAATGCTTTGCCATCAGGTGCAAGGTAGCCTACATAGCCTTGATTTATTCACGCTTGTTTATTTTTAAAGGTGTTCATGAACTCATCACTACGTTCTTCGGTTTGCTCAACTTTTATCAAGAAAAGTTGAATAAAATAATCGTTCTTTTCTTTATTGCAATTATCTAGAGTTTTCGGAAGAAAAAGCGTTACTTGATAATTTCATATAGAAAAAAGCTAAGAATGTTGAAGAACAAAACGTCAAAAAGCTTCACTTTTGTAACTTGTCCTTACCTTTATGACTTAGTCACTTCGGTGGTGACGAGATGGGTACTAACTAATTACAATGATGCAAAACCTTCCGATTATAGATTTGGTAATCATCGCCTTTTATTTGTTAGCTATGGTATTGGTTGGCGTTTGGTTTTCGAGAAAGAACAAAAATGCTGAACAGTTCACAAAAGCGGCCGGGCTAATTCCCGGTTGGGCGATCGGTTTATCTATATATGCAACTTTTTTAAGTAGTAATACCTTTTTGGGAGTGCCTGGAAAAGCCTTCGGTAGTAATTGGAACTCCTTTGTGTTTAGCCTGTCAATGCCATTGGCTGCTTGGATTGCTGTTAAGTACTTTGTTCCGTTCTATCGCAGCTCGGGAGAAGTATCCGCCTATACGCATTTGGAGCATCGTTTTGGGCCTTGGGCAAGAACTTATGCCGTGGTTTGTTTTCTGCTAACACAACTTGCTCGGATGGGCTCCGTATTTTTTGGCATTGCGCTCAGTTTGCAAGCACTTACGGGCTACTCAATGGAAGCCATTATGTTAGTTACGGGTATTTGTATTATCATCTATACGGTTATGGGTGGGATAGAAGCTGTTATATGGACAGAAGTGGTACAGGGCGTAATTAAAACACTTGGAGCCGTATTGATTATTTATTTGATTGTTTCCAATATGCCAGGGGGAATCCCCAAGATTGTGGAGATTGGCCAAACCAATAGCAAGTTTAGTTTAGGTAGCTTCGCTCCCGATTTTACAAATTCGACATTTTGGGTGGTACTGCTGTATGGTTTTTTTATAAACCTAAATAACTTTGGGATGGACCAAAATTATGTACAGCGTTATCATACGGCATCGTCGCCTCGTGAAGCCAGTAAATCCGTTTGGTTGTGTGTTTGGATCTATCTTCCGGCATCTCTGTTGTTTTTTATTATTGGAGCATGCTTGTTTGCTTATTATGAGATTAATCCAGCGCTAATTGAACCGATAAAATTGCAAGTTGCTGCAGAACGTTTGGGTGCAGCGGCGTCATCCCACGACCTGTCAGCATTGGCTGCCACTTTAACACCGGCAGATTATGGGGATAAAGTAATGCCCCATTTTATGGTAACTAAAATTCCGACGGGGCTGATAGGCCTCATAGTTTCGGCTATTTTATCAGCGGCCATGAGCACGATCAGTTCGGGAATGAATGCTTCGGCGACTGTTTTTTCGGTAGATATTTATCAACGGTATATAAGGAAAGATCAAGATGATAAACAAACCTTACGCTTATTGCACGTGGCTACGGTTGTTTTTGGTCTGCTAGGAATGGGGACTGGAATTATGATGATCGGTGTAAAAAGCATTTTAGACATCTGGTGGCAACTATCGGGAATATTTGCAGGAGGTATGTTGGGCCTCTTTTTATTGGGAATTCTAAATAAGCATGCCGGAAACAGTGACGCGATTTTGGCAACCATTGTAGGCATACTGGTAATTATCTGGACGAGTCTCTCGTATTTAATTCCGGCAGATTATCCTTATCTCAAAAGCACCTTGCACGCTAATATGATCATTGTTGTTGGCACATTGACGATCTATTTGGTAGGGACGTTCGCTGCTTATCTTCGTGGAAAGGAGGGAGTCGTTAATTAGCCAATTAGTTAATTAGCCAATTAGTTAATTAGCCAATTTGATAATGAGAGGCTAGTGCGACCGAAAGCTGATAGCTGATCTCAGAAGGCTTGATAATTAGCCAATGGTTAAAAAGTTGAGTAGGAAAGTAGTTAAGTAGTGATGAATTATAAATGATGAACGATGAATAGCTTATAGCCTACGGCTTAAGGCTTATTGCCTATAGGTTACAGCTTATTGCCTCATACGCTAATATCCTATAATTTACAGCAAACATATTATAAGAAACATCTTTAAAGCGGGAATAACTTTGCTATTGTTCTAACCATTTATTTGCATCTTGTTATGAATGCTGAAGAACTCATATTAAGGTCGCAAATCGGATAGCCAAAAAAGAACTAATCTATAGAAATGAAACAGAAAGAAAAGGGATTTATCCCCGTTATGCTTACGCCTTATCTCGAGAATGGGGAGATAGATTTTGACGGGCTTCGCCAGCTAACGGAATTTTATATATCGGCTGGCGCGTCGGGTCTTTTCGCGAACTGCCAGTCGAGTGAAATGTTTGAACTTTCCGCAGAAGAAAGCTTACGGGTTATTCGGGCGGTGGTAGAACAGGTAGATGAACGCATTCCGGTCGTGGCAGCCAGTTCTGTTAAAGGGAATATTGCTGTCCAAGCAGATTTTGTTCGCCAGGTATATTCGTTAGGCGTAGATGCCGTCATTCTGATAACAGGTTTAATTGCTGCTGAAGACGAAAGCGACGCTGTGTTCGAGGAACGTATATTTGAACTGTTTGAATTAACCGAGAACATTCCATTAGGCTTTTACGAATGCCCTGAACCCTATAAACGTGTCCTTCATCCTGATCAATTGGGGCGCTTTGTTGCTTCCGGAAGGATTATCTATCACAAAGATACTTGTTTGGATATTAAACAAATTCAATCTAAACTGGCTCAGGTTAAAAATCATGACTTCGGCTTATATGACGCTTACATGGTACATGCTGTTGAATCGCTAAAAGCAGGTGCTGCCGGTTTATCCTGTATACAGGGTAATTATTTCCCCGAGTTGATTGTTTGGCTATGTCAGCATTGCAATGATCCTGGTTTTTCAGAACAAATGGCGTCGGTGCAGCAGTTTCTAACCGACAATATGGATGTTATGCATCATGTATATCCTATTGTTGCAAAATATTTTTTACAAAAAAGGGGATTGAATATATCCTTGTATAGTCGGAGAAAAGCTGGAAACTTCGATGCGCAAGTTAAATTGGCAATCGATAAACTATACAAAGATTATACGATATTAGCTAAGCAGCTCGATATCCCTACCGATATTGCTTTGAGCTGAACATAGCGTGATCAAAACGAAAATAATGCGAATGATGATACTGAAACGAAGAGATAGATATACACTGTTATTGCTTTTATTCTGCGTCGGTTTGGGCTTTTCGTCTTTTGGACAAGCCAAACCTTTCGTGTTGACAACGGAAGCTTTAAAACGAGACGTGGCATATTTTAATAGCATTGATAGTGAAGCAGTCGTCAACTTCGTGTCCAATAGCCAATCGTTTGAATGGTTGGCGAAAAATATTCCCCTATTTGAATGTCCTGACTCAGCCATTCAACAAATATATAATTATCGGTGGTGGAGTTTTAGAAAGCACTTAAAGGAAACACCCCATGGCTTCATTTTTACGGAATTTATTGAACCGGTTAAACACGAGGGAAAATATGGTGCGATCAGTTGTGCATTGGGGCATCATATCTATGAGGGAAGGTGGCTAAGAAATCAAGAATATATCAGACAATATATCGATTTCTGGTTGATCAAAGAACCAACATTTAAACCTTCAAAATTTCATTCCTTTAGTAGCTGGTTGAGTGATGCTGTGTATAATTTATACCTGGTGCAACAAAATAAAGAGCAATTGGTGAAATGGCTACCGTTATTGGATAAAGACTATGAACGTTGGGAACGTGAGCGTCAATTGCCCAGCGGACTATTCTGGCAGTATGATGTAAAAGACGGGATGGAAGAATCCGTAAGTGGGGGAAGAAGAGTACAAAATAGGCGACCAAGCATCAATAGCTATATGTTTGGCAATGCGCAAGCCTTATCGAAAATGGGTAAACTGTTCCAAATAGATAGTTTAGTTGATAAATATAATCGCAAAGCAAGTATACTTGAAAAGTTGGTGGTTGACAGCCTTTGGGGCTCCGAAGGTGATTTTTTCCGTACACGTTATCCGGATGGTCAACTTGCCGCACGCGAGGCCATTGGATTTATTCCCTGGTACTTTAACTTGCCCCCCGATCAAGTCGAGTTTGCGAAAGCTTGGCTACAACTTACCGATACTGCAGGTTTCCAGGCGCCTTGGGGTTTAACCACCGCCGAGCGAAGAGAGCCTACTTTTCGTACACGTGGTACCGGACATAGTTGCGAGTGGGACGGCGCCATCTGGCCTTTTGCCACTACCCAGACGCTGAAAGGACTGGCAAATTTGCTCACGAATTATAGAAATCGAGATGGCATAGATCGTAAGCTATTCTATGAAAAGCTGCATCAATATGCGCGCTCGCATCAAAAAAATGGGAAACCATATATTGGCGAGTATCAGGATGAGAAAACCGGATACTGGTTAAAAGGAGATAATCCGCGGAGCACTTTTTATAACCACTCCGGATTTTGTGATTTAGTGATTAATGATCTTATAGGCTTAAAGCCGGGAAGTACGAATCGCCTAAGCATTAAACCACTTGTACCGGATACATGGGATTGGTTCTGTTTGGATAACCTCGTCTATCATGGTCGAACATTAACCGTTTTATGGGATAAAACCGGCAAAAAATATGGCAAAGGCAAAGGACTTATCTTGTTCGTAGATGGCAAACGTGTTGCCTCCGGCAAAAGCCTGGGCGAACTGACCGCTAAAATCAATTAAAAAATGCGCAGCTTATATCTTTTACTTTTTTGTACATTATTTTCTTTCGTTGCACAAGCACAATTGGCGTTGAATGTGTTGGATTTCGGCGCGAAAAACGATAGCTCGGCATTAGCCACTACGGCGATTAAAGAAGCGATTGCAAAAGCCTCACAAGCCGGTGGTGGCACCATTTATTTTCCTCCGGGAACCTATCTTACCGGTCCTATCCACTTAAAAAGCAATATTACCCTTTTCATTGAAGCAGGTGCAGAACTTTGCTTCAGTGATAATTTCGACCATTACCTACCCATGGTGCCAAGCCGGTGGGAGGGAACCATGGTTACCAATTTTTCTCCTTTCATTTACGCGTATGAAGCAGAGAATATCCGCATTACCGGAAGAGGAACGCTTAATGGGAATGGAAAGAAATGGTGGGCTTACTCTGAAGTTCATGTAAAGAACTCGCCCGAATCAAAATGGCAGAAAGAATTTCATAAGTTGAATAAGAATGTACTGCATCCGGATTTACCAGGGTGGGTGGAACGTGGTTTTTTGAGGCCTCCCTTTATCCAACCCATGTATTGTAAAAACGTGCGCATAGATGGTATTACCATCAAAAACTCGCCATTTTGGACGGTCAATCCCGAGTTTTGTGATAACGTAACGATCGATGGAGTTACCATTAATAATCCCCCATCGCCTAACACCGACGGTATTAACCCGGAGTCGTGCAGCAATGTCCATATATCCAACTGCCACATTAGCGTTGGCGATGATTGCATTACGATTAAGTCAGGAAAAGACCGTTCAGGAAGAAAAGAAGCTCGTCCCGCTGAAAATTATACCATCACCAACTGTACCATGCTATCAGGTCACGGAGGTGTTGTCATAGGCAGCGAGATGTCGGGTGACGTAAAAAAGATCGTCATTTCGAATTGTATTTTCGATGGTACGGATCGTGGTATCCGCATAAAAACAGCGCGCGGAAGAGGAGGTGTTGTTGAGGATATCCAAGTAAGTAATATCGTCATGAAAAACATCAAACAGCAAGCCATTGTGCTGGATATGCAGTATGCCAAAACGGATAGGGAGCCGGTCTCCGAACGAACCCCTAGGTTTAGCAATATCCACTTGAGTAACATTACTGCGCAAGGTGAGCAGGCGGGCTATTTAAATGGACTGGAAGAGATGCCTATTGAAAATGTATCGTTCAGCAATATGGTGATGGAAACAAAAACAGGTTTCGATATCCGGGCGTCGAAAGGCATTGTGTTCTCCAATGTATCCGTTAATCCCTCCTCCGGACCGGCAATTGCTGCTACCAATGTTAGCGGTTTACAGATCAATGGGTTGCGGACCGCTGCCGGTTTTAGCGGGAGCGCAACATTGAAATTCAATAATGTAAAACGTGCTTTTATTGCCAATTGTTTGATCATGGAACCCATTAAGACATTTCTCGAAGCGAGCGGTAATGAGACGGAGGCTTTACTCTTGAAGGCGAATGACCTACGTCTTGTTCAAAACCCTTTATATATAAGCGATGCTCCTGAAAACGCCGTCACCCTAGAAAAATGAGCTGGATAAAACTATATCGATTCTTTTGCGTCTTTTGCTTTATTGTGTTCATAAGGGGAAATCTGTATGGACAGGATTTAACACTATGGTATCAGCATCCCGCTAATACCTGGACGGAAGCACTTCCCGTTGGCAACGGAAAATTGGGTGCCATGGTATTTGGGGGGGTACAAGCGGATCGTATTCAATTTAATGAATCCTCGTTATGGACGGGTGGTCCCAGAAACTATAATCAACCCGGCGCAAAGAATTATCTCGGTGAGATTAGAAAGCTATTATCTGAAGGAAAGCAGCAAGCTGCGGAAGAGCTGGCTGGGCGTCATTTCATGGGAACTAAGTCTATTTCCGATCCACCCGAACCTTGGCTAACGGCCGTAAGAGCAATTGAGCAACAGCCTAAAAATCCTTCACAAGAACATTTTGAAGATAAGACATGGAGAGAAATGCGTGTCCCGTCGCGAGACGGCTGGGAAAAGGAAGGTTTTCAGGGACTTGATGGCGCCGTTTGGCTCCGGACTACTTTTAACGTTCCGAAAGAATGGATCGGGCGGGAATTAGTTGTCGACTTGGGGAAAATACGGGATCAGGATTTTACCTATATTAACGGTAAATTGATCGGCACTACTCATGATGCAAATCAAGGAAGGCTATATACCATTCCCAAAGATTTAGTAAAAGCACAAAATCAAATTGCCATCCAGGTGATCAATTACGATGACAAAGGTGGTTTGGTAGGCTATAAAGATCCCAGTCGGAAATTAAGCGTATTTCTAAAGGAAAATACGGCAGATGAATCAGTTTATTTAACGGATACGTGGAAATACTGGATACAAAACGATGAAGCACCTCGGGTAGGAAAATACCAGGAGTCATATCAGCCATTCGGTGATTTGCTGCTGGATTTTGGGTCTCAGGCACCGTTTAGCAATTACAAACGCACACTTGACGTAGAACAAGCGATTTGCAAAACAAGTTACGTACAGAATGGTGTGTCTTTCGAACGAACCTATTTCTCCAGTGCACCCGATGCGTGTTTAGCAATTCACTTAACAGCTGATCGACCTCGGCAAATTAGTTTTGATGCATCCTTAGCGTCTCCCCATAAGACTTATAACGTGGAAAAAGTTGACGATTCCACCATTCGGATTTCGGTTCAGGTTAAACAAGGAGTTCTAAGAGGCGTAGGATTCTTGCATGTAAGGCATGAAGGAGGAGAACTCCATGTCGGAGACGGAAAAATTAAAATATTGGGTGCTAATCAAGCAACCTTATTCCTAACGGCGGCCACAAATTATAAAAGCTATAACGACGTGTCGGGTGATGCTGAGGAGATTGCCAAATCGCAACTAAACAAGGTTAAAAATAAGTCGTACGATGTGATACGACTGGCACATATACAAGACTATCAACAATATTTTACCAAATTTTCATTAAAGTTTGAAGCGGACGAAGCTTCAAACTCGCTCCCTACTGATCAACGGATTGCACAGTTTGTAAAATCGCGTGACCCGAATTTATTGGCCTTATTTGTCCAATATGGAAGGTACTTGTTGATATCCAGTTCGAGATCCGGTGGATTGGCGCCTAATTTGCAAGGCATATGGAACGATTTACTGACACCACCTTGGGGAAGTAAATACACCACCAATATCAATGCGGAAATGAATTATTGGTTAGCGGAGAATACCAATCTTTCTGAGCTGCAAGAGCCCCTTTTTCAAATGATTAAGGAGCTTAGCGTTGTAGGGCAGGAGACGGCAAAAACGTATTATGATGCACCGGGTTGGGTGCTACATCATAATACAGACCTATGGCGAGGAACCGCTCCAATTAATAATCCTAATCACGGAATATGGGTAACTGGCGGAGCATGGCTCTGTCAACATTTATGGGAGCATTTTCTTTATACCCAAGATGAAAGTTTTCTACGTGAGCAAGCTTATCCCATTATGAAAGCTTCGGCTTTGTTTTTTGATCATTTTTTGGTTAGCGATCCAAAAACCGGATGGCTGATTAGTACGCCATCAAATTCTCCGGAACAAGGAGGCTTGGTGGCGGGGCCAACCATGGATCATCAGCTAATCAGGCAATTGTTTAGAAATGTCGCTTCCGCTGCTGTGATTCTTGATATAGATAAGGAATTTGTACAAAGGTTATCGGAAAAAAGCCAAAAAATCGCTCCCAATCAAATAGGAAAACATGGACAGTTGCAAGAGTGGTTGGAAGACATAGATGATCCTGATAATAAGCACCGGCATGTTTCGCATCTTTGGGCGGTGTATCCGGGTAGCGAAATTAACTGGCAAGACAGTCCTAAATTAATGAATGCCGCTAAAAAATCATTGATTTTTAGAGGTGATGGCGGGACAGGGTGGAGTTTGGCATGGAAGATCAACCTTTGGGCCCGTTTTAAAGATGCGGAGCACGCTTATAAAATGGTCAGCCGATTGCTGAGTCCGGAGGAAGCAGGAGGGGGTGTTTATCCTAATCTTTTCGACGCACATCCTCCCTTTCAAATCGATGGCAATTTTGGAGGTGCAGCCGGTGTGGCGGAAATGCTTTTGCAGAGCCACCTCGGCAGCATTGATATTCTTCCAGCATTACCAAAAGCGCTGTACGCAGGTGCTGTTAAAGGAATTCGTGCAAGGGGCGGTTTCGAATTGAGCTATCAATGGCAAAATGGACTATTGACCCATTTGGAAGTGTTCTCGCACGCAGGCGGGAAGTGCTCCCTTCGATATCGAGACAAAGAAATCCAATTTCAAACTGAAAAAGGACAAACATATTATTTGGATAGCAGTCTAAAACTCAATAGAAACTCCAAATGAAGATTTAATTGTTGGTGCAATGTTGGTGAAGACCGTCACAGGCTTAGCGATCTAAGCCTGCCGACGTGTCTCTTTGCAAAGAACCAATGTAGAGTTCGCCAAATCATGAAACGATTTTAACAATGCAAAAGATTAGACTGGGACTTTTCTGGATAGGTATATGCTTTAACTTATATGCGCTTGCGCAAGAGCCGCGTAAGCAGTATGACTTAACGGATAATTGGGTGAGTACCATGCATGAAACCGATTCGTTGGCCTTTAGCGGCTTTGAAAAAGACGGATATAACTCGGTAGATTGGCTTTCTGTGCAGGTGCCACATAATTGGGATACTTATGCCGGTTATCGCCGACTACTTCATGGCAATACACATGGTTATGCTTGGTATAGAAAAAAGTTTCGAGTTGAAAACGAAGGTAAGGATAAGCGTTATTTTCTTTATTTTGAGGGCGTGGGAGCTTACGCAACGGTATGGTTAAATGGTAAGAAAATAGGATATCACGCAGGTGGCCGCACTACCTTTACATTAGACATCACAGACGCAGTGCGATTTGACAAAGATAATATTCTTGCTGTAAGAGCAGACCATCCGGCTGCTATACGGGATTTGCCATGGGTATGTGGTGGCTGCTCGGAAGAACGTGGCTTCTCCGAGGGCTCGCAACCCTTGGGAATCTTTAGACCGGTGCATTTATATGTAACAGATCCCGTTCGCATTGAACCTTTTGGTGTGCATATATGGAATGATACCACCGTTACTTCCAAATACGCGAAGCTGTTTTTAAACACGAGCTTTAAAAATTATGGTGTGGAAGCAAAAAACGCAGTGATTATGCAACAGATAAAAGATCAGGGAGGAAATGTAATTGCAGAAGAGCGTCAACAAAGAACAATTGCCGGTGAGAGCACCGAAGAAATCCGGCAACAACTTGAGCTGAAGAACTTCGTCCGTCTATGGTCGCCCCAAGATCCTTATCTCTATACGATTACCTCACAAATAAGTATCGATGGTAAAGTTGTGGATCAGGTGGAAACACCTTATGGCATTCGCTGGATAAGCTGGCCAATAGATCGAAAAGGAAGTGATAAACGTTTTTTTATTAATGGTAAGCCTTTTTTTATTAATGGAATCGCTGAGTATGAACACATGTTGGGGGGAAGTCATGCTTTCAGCAATGAACAAATAGATGCCCGTGTTAATCAAATCCTAGCGGGGGGCTTCAATGCTTTTCGGGACGCGCACCAACCACATAATCTGCGTTATCAGGAACACTGGGATCGTTTGGGGATACTGAGTTGGACCCAAATGGCGGCACATATTTGGTTTAACAACGATTCATTTAAGGCGAATTTTAAAAAGTTACTCACCGACTGGGTTATCGAGCGGAGAAATAGTCCGTCTGTAATTTTGTGGGGCCTGGAAAACGAAAGTACATTACCGGAAGCCTTTGCTCGGGAATGTACCGAACTGATCCGGAATTTAGACCCTACTACCTCTTCGCAAAGAAAGGTAACTACCTGTAACGGTGGAAGTGGAACGGATTGGGATGTGCCCCAAAATTGGACCGGAACTTATGGTGGTGATCCCGAGGTGTACGACCAAGATTTAAAAAGGCAAATTTTAGTAGGGGAATATGGTGCCTGGCGTACCATCGACTTTCATGCCGAAAAACCGTTTACGAAAACGAGCGCCAATACAGAAGACCGAATGCGTGAGTTAATGGAAACCAAAGTAAGACTTGCCGATAAGGTGAAGGACAGTGTTGCGGGTCATTTCTTTTGGCTATTCAATTCCCACGATAATCCCGGTAGAGTGCAGGGAGGCGAAGGAATCCGAGAGCTAGATCGTATTGGCCCCGTAAACTACAAAGGGCTCTTCACGCCCTGGGATGAACCTACAGATGCTTATTATATGTATCGGGCAAACTTTGTAGATCCGCGAAAGTCGCCGATGGTCTATATTGTTTCGCATACCTGGCCCAATCGTTGGGAAAGTCCCGGAGAAAAAAATGACATCACTGTTTATTCGAATTGTGACGAAGTTGAACTTTTTAATGATGTGAACGGATCGTCACTAGGAAGAAAGAAAAGGGAGGGAATGGGCAAGCCATTTGTGTGGAATAAGGTGCCGATTATGTTTAATGTATTGCATGCAAAGGCTTATGTAAAAGATAAAGTAGTTGCGGAAGATCTCATTGTTTTACAGGGCTTACCGCAAGCGCCCGCCTTTAATCGCTTGTATACAGATGATGAAAAAGTAAAAGACACGAACGGGTACAAATATATTTACCGAGTAAACTGCGGGGGACCAAGGTATGTAGACCAACAAGGACATGTTTGGGAAGCTGACCGCCCATTAACGGCTGATGACAGTTGGGGATCTTCTTCCTGGACCAACGGTTTTGATAATTTGCCTGCAACTTTTGCAAGTCAGCGGCGTACTTTTGACCCCATAAAGGGGACCGGCAATTGGTCGCTTCTGCAAACCTTTCGATACGGGAAAGACAAATTGGGTTTTCAATTTCCCGTGCCGGACGGGGATTACCTAGTGGAACTGTATTTTATCGAACCTTGGTTTGGCACCGGAGGAGGGATGGATTGCAAAGGATGGCGTTTATTCGATATCGCCATCAATGGTGCTATTGTGGATAGCCATGTTGATATATGGAACGAAGTAGGGCATGACCAGGTATTGAAGAGAACGTATGCTGCAAAAGCAAAGAACGGACGCATTGTCATTAACTTTCCAAGGGTAGCAGCTGGTCAGGCGTTGGTTTCAGCTATCGCCATCGCTGCGAAGGAAAAAATAAAAGCAGCTGCACCTTCACCACTTCTTATTCAGCAAGCAAGATTTGATCCTGATTCCGTAGATTTGTCGCCATCAACTTGGCTTGACATCGGAGACGAAGTCTTTTCCGGAAAAACCGACTATTTTACGGTAATTCCGCCAGCGCTATTTGGCGCTACCTGGCTGCGCTTTCCTGCCAATCTGACGGGCCAACAAAAGTCGCTTTCCTTTAATGTATCGAAGGATGCTGACGTATATGTTCTGCTGCCAAAAGATAACCGTAACGTTTACAATAGCTTAGCGGATTATGAAGATACACAAATGAAAATAGCAAGCGGAGGACCTACCCCGTCAATCTGGAAAATCTACCGAAAACGTTTTAAGGAGAATAGCTTTGTGCATCTTTCGTTTGGAAAAAATAATCTGCCATTAGCGCCCGTAATGGTTGTACCGGTAAGTAAGCTCCAATCAGCACATGATCTGAAAACGTCAATAACCTATAAGCCTAGCACCGCAACGCGTTCCCGTGGAACAACAGCTATCCGTTATTTGGAAAAGGAGGCGATCAAACTCCCTGCGAACGGACCCGCTCAGATTGATTGGACGATCAAGACGGGCGTAGCCGATACCTATAGTATCACCTTGAGGTATGCCAACAACCTAAAGCAGCCCATAAAGGGGAAATTGACGCTACGAACGTTAGATGGGAGCCTATTGCACGAAGAAAATACGCTTTTTACCCCTTCACGTGCTGGGAAGTGGAGTTATTCATACAGCAATACCGCTACCATGATCAATGCAGGGCAGTATGTTGTAACGCTGACACTGCCTCAATCGAACGGTTTAGTTATTTCAAATCTTGACATTCAATAACGAGTACATTTTGATGCTTTTATTAAGTCCTTTTTTCCGCAATCGATTCCGGTGATTTTGGATCTCAAGCTATGCTAACATCCTATAATAAGTAGATAATAATCGCTAAAAAATTACACAGGTAAGCGTTGATATTTGCATTACTAACCATAAGGAAATAGTACAAATTATAGATCTGTTCCACAAAATTAACAGTAAAAGGGAGAGTGAATAATTTTTTCCTTGTATAAAAAATGTCATAATAACACTACTGTTTTTTGGACTTTAACCAAATATATTACCATGAATGATTCTAAAAAATGTCTCAGAATATGCTCGGTTATCATGCTGTTCTTGGTGATCCTATTGCCAAAGCTGTATGCTTTTGAACAAGACGACTATACCCAAGTTATTACCAAAAGAGCACAGAAGATTGTTGACAAACTGAATTTAAAGGACGCGAAACGTTTGGCGGTTCGGACGATTATTGTACGGCAATATCGCGATTTAAATACGATTCATACTGAATTGGAACAGAAAGAGCAATCCTATAAGGCAAGTTTAGCGAAAGAAGATGCTAAACTGCAATCAGAGAAAGCTTACGAGATTGCCCAAGCAAAACTAGCCAAACTTCACGGAAAGTACCTGAAGCGTTTGGGGAAGGAGCTCAATGAAGAACAGATTGAGCAGGTAAAAAATGAGATGACCTATAATGTGTTACCGATTACCTATAAAGGCTATCTTGATATGCTTCCCAGTTTAACGGAAACGCAAAAAGCACAGATTCTCAGCTATCTTACCGAAGCAAGGGAAAAGGCAATGGATGCAGGTTCATCAGAAGCCAAGCATGCTTGGTTTGGTAAATACAAGGGGAAAATCAATAACTATTTATCAAAGGAAGGCGTGGAGACCAAGATTGCCAGACAAGTATGGGAGAAAAAACTAAAAGAAAAACAACAGAGCCAACGAAATTAGGTTTAAACTGATTTCGCCTTAAACTAACCGAAAATACATAACCAAACCTTATGAACGTACTATTAAAAAAAACAGTTATTGCCGCGAGCAAATTTGTTTTGTGGGCGCTGGTAGGTTGTAGCATCTTAACTATATCAAAATCGTGGGGTGCATCAACAGCAAAGACGTCTAAGGTCGCAAATAGCGCGACGGCAGCACGGATCAACATTCAGGGAACCGTAAAAAATGAAAAGGGAGAGCCTCTTCCCGGTGTAAGCATCAAGTTAAAGGGGAGCAAAACTACTAGCACGACTGACCAGAACGGTGTTTTTCGAATGAACTTACCCACAGGGAATGAAGTTTTGATTTTCAGTTATGTGGGATACAAATCGAAGGAAGTGGCGTTGGGTGGCCAGCGCTCAATCGAAGTCATTCTACAGGAAGATAATAGCGCATTAGATGAAGTAGTTGTAGTAGGGTACGGTTCGCAGCGAGCTAAAGATGTGACCGGGGCGATCGTTTCAGTGGACGTTAAGAAACTTGCTGATATACCCGTTGCCTCAGTTTCTGAATCACTAAGAGGGCAGGTTCCTGGATTGAATGTTACGGGAGGTAGTACCCGACCGGGAGCCATGGCTACCTTAAGTGTCCGGCAACAATTTAATTGGGGCAAAGATGGCGGAAATGACTATCCATTGATCATCATTGACGATGTGATTCAGGTGGATCCGCAAAATGGCAAGCCTTCTATGGAAAGGTTCAATATGCTCGATGTTTCAGAAATTGAAAGTATAACGGTATTAAAAGACGCCAGCGCTGCCATCTATGGCTCCCGTGCATCCCAAGGGGCCATTGTTGTAAAGACAAAAAGAGGCCAAGTGGGCGCGCCGCGGATTTCCTATAGCGCTAAGTTTCAAACAAACGATGCCGTAAGCCATGAGAAAGTAATGAACGCTCGGCAATATGGGGAATTTGCCAATAAGTTTGGCAGGGCGCTCGGTTGGAACGACAATTATTTCTATTCAGCGGCAGAACTGTCGCAAATGGAATCACTGAATTACGATTGGTTAGCGAACGACTGGCGGGCTGCCCATACCATGCAGCACTCATTGGACGTTAGCGGAGGTTCTGAAAAAGCAACCTATTATACAGGTGCTTCTTACTATACACAGGGTGCCAATCTGGGATCGCAGGACTTTAATAGGTGGACTTTCAGGGCGGGTACCGAAGTGAAGGTAGCAAGTGACCTGCGCTTGAGCGCTACGATAGCTGCGGCTAATACCAATTTGGAGCGCTCCTTTACAAAGATCAATTTTAGCGACGGATATGCTGTCGGTGGTGAACAGAATGATTATAGCGTATTACTGCATATGCCTAAATACATTCCGTGGATGTATAATATAAACGGCGTCGACCAGTATGTCTCTCCTGCGTTAGGGCCCAATAAGTTGGGAAATGTATCGGGCAATAATTCCCTAAGTAATTGGAACTATTATGATATGTTGAATAATGGTTCCAAGACCACCAATAAGGATTTTAATTATAATGCCAATTTCTCTTTGCAATACGATGTGCCTTTCCTAAAAGGACTCTCGTTCAAATTTAATTATGGAATTATTCAATCGTCAGGCAATACAGAGCAGGTTCAGATGCCGCTATTGTTAGCACGGGCTCGTAACATTAATACGGCAGATAACCATTTATACTCTAGCACCACTCAATGGGATGATCCGGTACTTAATCGGGCCAATTCCCGCGTTACTTATGACAACACAACTTCCAAGAATGAACAGCTGAACTTCTTTGCCAATTATAACCAAAAATTTGGCGACCATGATATTGGTGCCATGTTCAGCGTTGAAAAAACAACCGCCGGATGGGAAGACCGGTACCAGATTTACGATAACCCAACGAGAGGAGTATATAACGGGACTTCTATATCTGCCGGAACCTTAAACACGTCTAACAGCATCACCTATCGTACAGAAAGTGGAACACTTTCTTATTTGGGACGTGTTAATTATAGCTATAAGAGCCGATATCTTTTACAATTTGTATTTCGTACCGATGCTTCCACAAAGTTTGCACCCGAGAATTACTGGGGCTTCTTCCCTGGCGTTTCTGCAGGTTGGGTTGTATCGGATGAGAATTGGTTCACAGAACATGTTGCCTGGATGAATTATTTGAAGGTGCGCGCTTCTGTCGGGATTACCGGAAATAACAATGTAAATCCATGGAAATGGACTCGCTTATATACTGCAGCGACCGATAAAGGAATGGCCTTTGGAAGTAACGGTGGGATGTATACGATCGGTATAACACCGGATGCTGACCCTAATCGGGACCTTCGTTGGGACCGCACCGTGCAGCGCAATCTTGGTTTAGACATGTCTTTCCTGAAGTCACAACTTAGCATGTCTCTTGATGGTTATTACAATACGACTACCGACATGTTAACGGATATGTCCGGAGCCATCGGAGTACCTATCTCTGTGGGAGGGGCCTTTGCTGAACAGAACTACGCAGGTGTAAAGGCTTGGGGAACCGAAGTATCGGTTACC
Organism: Olivibacter sp. LS-1; assembly: GCF_008245145.1. GTDB lineage: Bacteria > Bacteroidota > Bacteroidia > Sphingobacteriales > Sphingobacteriaceae > Olivibacter > Olivibacter oleidegradans. The sequence continues at coordinate 2,133,531 of NZ_CP041643.1, forward strand.
TGGAAGAGCCATGTCAATGAGGTGAACTACTCCGTAGGTATGAACTTCGGTTTAGGTAATTACAAGACCACGCGATACTTCGATCAACCATTTGATTATCCCTCTGAAATGACTACGCGGCGCGCCGTGGGTAATACCGGATATGGCAATCCTGTTTGGGGATATAAAACATGGAAGCACACATCCGGAGGCGACGGTATGTTACGTACCGATGCAGACATTGATGCCTATTGGAACTATTTGACGGAAAATGCGAATAATTCGGGTATTGAAGGGGCTGAACCTAATTTTATGGGTATTACCGATAAATCGCAGATGAGAAAGGGAATGCTGGTGTATGAGGATGTTCGAGGTGCATTGGATGAAAGTACACAGACCTACGGCGGTCCAAATGGCGTCATAGAAAAAGATTCCGGACAAGATTGGGAAATTCTGAAAAAGTCAAACATGACTTATGGCATCACCACCAATTTGACTGCGGGATGGAAAGGTATTTCGTTTCAAGCCCAAATTTCAACCTCCTGGGGAGGAGCCAACTACTTGGATTATGTCAAGCAGGGTACCAGCAGCACAAACGCGTTGTGGTCGCAGTCCATTTATCTGACCGATATGTACGATCCGGAAACGAATCCGAATGGTAAATATCCCAATATTGCCTATTACGATGATTTCGGTGGAACAAATTCCGACTTCTTCTTGCTTCCTACATTTAGAATGTTTGTCCGTAATTTGAGCATCGGCTATACCCTGCCAAAGAAGTGGCTGACAAAGGCAAAGGTAGATAATGTACGGATTTTTCTTTCGGGAAACAATCTTTGGGATTTATATAACCCCTACCCGAACAAATACCGTAATATGTATGATTCACCGGGCTTGGGTTATCCAACATTACGAACTTGGTCTTTGGGTATAAATTTAGGCTTATAACACACCATTATTTGATCATCATGAACAAGAAGATATTGATTTTTGCAATGACCGTACTTACAATAGTCGGATGCAAGAAAGATTTTTTGGAGGAAATGAAAAGTTACGATAAATACGACGACAGTATTTTTGAGAACGAACTCCAAACAGGTTGGTATATCGACCGGATGTATAACTATTATTTTGTGAGTTACCGAAACCCGCTACAGCAGGTAGTTGGATTGTATAAAGACGATCGGTCAAGAATGACAGAAGAAATAGGAGGCACGGTGGGCGACTATATCAATCCGACTAAGACTTTACAATTAGCCTCACAAGCCGACGGCTATTATGGTAACTCGGTAACGGCCAGTGTACAGAATAATCCCTACACTCGCATACGATTTGCAAACTTCCTGATCGGCAGAATCGACCAGTCGGGGCAAGGACTGTCAGACTCCTTTAAAAGATCCGCCAAAGGACAGATGTATTTCTTAAGGGCCCTACAGTACTTCGATCTTGTTAGGGTTTATGGAGGTGTACCTTTGGTAACTACTGTCCAAGAAAATAGTGCTACTGATGAAACCATTCGAGAGCCAAGAGCTACCTCGTCGGCATGTTTTGAGCAAATCGTGAAGGACTTGGATTCGGCGGCCGCACTGTTGCCGATGCGATGGGACGGCGAAGCAAACAACTATGGGCGACTTACCGCAGCAGGTGCACTGGCTATGAAAAGTCGTGTTCTATTGACGGCTGCCAGCCCATTGTTTAATAAAGATTGGGATAACCCAGCTAATGAACGTTGGCAAAAGGCCTTGGAAGCCAGCCTGGATGCAGAAACAAAATTGACCGGCGCAGGCTATGGATTATTTGGTTCAAATGCAAAGGATTGGGCGGAAATGACCTTTAGAAATGACAATTCGTTTAATCCGGAGGCATTGATGGTTTTTTTACTATCAAATACTTCCACCGGTTCCGCGGGCTATAATAACGGATGGGAAAATCAGGTTCGTCCAGCTTCTTATCGAGGAGGTGGAGGTCTGGCTGCGCCCAAAGAGATGCTCGATCTTTTTCCAATGGCCGATGGTTCGCGTCCTAATGCCGACAATTATGTAGACACCTTCTTCTTTGTAAACAGAGACCCTCGGTTCTATCGAACATTCGCTTTCTCCGGATCAAAATGGGGAATTAAGGGTAACGAAAATAAATCGACCTGGTTCTATAGATGGAAAGACAATGAAACATCTACCAAGGTGACCTATTATGCGAATGACCAAACCAATAGCCCTGCACTAGTTCGCAAAATGTCCGATCCTGCGGCAGATAGCACCGGCTTTGCTTTTTCCGGTACGGATATCTTTGAGTATCGTTATGCGGAGCTGTTGCTTAATATAGCAGAATGTTATGCTGCTCGAGGAGAGATTGGAAACGCGGTGAACTACCTGACCAAAATTCGTCAACGGGTTGGTATTCCCTCGGCGAATAATTACGGAATAGGCATGCCGACCTCTAAATACGCTGCTTTGGAGGCATGTTTATACGAACGAAGGGTAGAACTGGCTTATGAAGGAAAGCGCTTTTGGGATATACAACGTTGGATGCTTTATGATAATATCCAGGAAAGTGGCAATTCGGTACAGAAGCTAGGCTTGAGCCCGATAAATGGTACGAAACGTACAGGCTATTACTGGCAATCAAAAACCTTTGGTAGGGATCCGCTGACCAATGCCGATAGAAACATCCTGATTGATCCTGATGCTGCGAACTTTAATGAAGAAATCGCCAAGCTAAAGGCAATTTATCAAAACTACTTTGTGATGACACCATTAGACCAAGAATGGGATCGCGTAAACAATGCACCCGTTACCATCCTATTCCGTCCCAACTATTACCTATCCGGGCTTTCGGCAACGGTGTTGAGTAACAACTCTTGGCTGGCGCAGACAAAAGGCTGGTTGGATTATTCCGGGGCTAGTGGTACTTATGACTATCAGCAATAAACTGTAATTGAATGTTATGTTTAACCTTTTATTAAATAAATATGAAAAAGCAACAAATGGTGAGAGGGTTGGTAATATTTAGCTTTATTTTACTCGCTAGTTTTAAGAGTAGTTACGCGCAGAACGTAGAGATTCCTATTATTTTGCCCTACACAGGTAATTTCAACAATTGGATTATTACATTCACAAGTGGCAGTGACACTTATACTTTCGAAACAAATGATGACACCTTTGATTCGGGCGTTATAGGGATGCTCCCAAAGGGAACCTATACCGTTAATTTTGACTGTCCATACTTTGGTAGTGAGAATTTTGATATTCTTGTTTATAATGGTGGCGAAATAGTGCGGCAGGGAATAACCTCTTCTAGGGATCTTACCCTATACAATGTTGTTATTGGTGATGAACCGCTTATTCAAATAGATGCCGGTTATTAAAATGCATCAAAACGACTGATAATAAGTTTCTTCTTTTTTGTAATACATTAGTTTAATTTTTGGTGATACGCGGCACAATCTTAATGATTGTGTCGCTTTTTTGTTTTTAGATGATAGACGGCGAAATGAGCATAGGATATTGACTAGATCTATTAGCAGAAAAGTAGCGTTATCTGCCGATTTTTAAAGCCTTGATTGCAATAACAACTAAATAATTGAAAAATGTCCTTCTGTATGTAATAAATTCGTGAAAGATAATATTGTATAATATCGCGTCAATATACTATAGAATATTTCGTGTCATCTTGACGATATTTGATACTGTATATTTAACCAAGGTTCCTTACTTTCGGGTAGGGTAAACAAAAGCTAACCTTTAAGTAAATGCTATAAACTAATGAAGAAGTTTTTTTTAGTGCTACCCTTTTTTATTGGGATCGTTGCAACAACATATGCCCAATACCCAAAAATACCACAAGATGTCAAGCGGAAGAGTGACTCGATGATGAAGGCCGCAGCATGGCAATCTGAAATTGCTTGGCAAAAAGCCCTGCCTATTATTGAAGAAGAAGCAAAAAACGGGAAACCCTATGTGCCTTGGGCATCGAAGGCCATTGATTTGCCACAGGCCGATATTCCGGCATTTCCCGGTGCTGAGGGCGGCGGAGCCTATTCTTTTGGTGGTCGCGGTGGAAAAGTAATTGTAGTTACGAGCTTAGCAGACAGTGGCCCCGGTACATTGCGGGAGGCTTGCGAACAAGGTGGGGCACGCATCGTCGTATTTAATGTTGCAGGAATTATTCGTTTAAAAACACCTTTGATTATTCGCGCTCCGTATATCACCATCGCAGGTCAATCTGCGCCAGGAGACGGGGTTTGTGTCGCCGGGGAGTCTGTTTGGATTAATACGCATGATGTAATTATCCGTTTTATGCGTTTCCGCAGAGGCGAAACATGGGTTGGACGAAGAGACGATGCCATTGGCGGCAATCCGATTGGCAATATTATGGTTGACCATGTTTCAGCGAGTTGGGGATTGGATGAAAACATGTCGATGTATCGCCACATGTATAATGATAGTACCGGGAAAGCGATGGAGGAAAAGCTTGGAACCGTAAATATTACCATTCAAAACTCAATTTTCTCAGAAGCTTTAGACACCTGGAACCATGCTTTTGGTAGTACCCTAGGTGGCGAAAATTGTACGTTTATGCGGAATTTATGGGCAGATAATGCAGGTAGAAATCCTTCCATTGGCTGGAATGGTGTTTTCAATTTTGCTAATAATGTAGTATTCAACTGGGTGCATCGTTCAACGGATGGGGGCGATTATAAGGCCATGTATAACATTATCAATAATTATTACAAGCCCGGTCCACTCACACCGAAGGACTCGCCGGTGGGCTATCGCATCATTAAACCGGAATCGGGTAGAAGCAAATTGCCTTACGTAGTATTCGGTAGATTGCATGTAGCCGGAAATATTGTTGAAGGGAATGAACGTGTTACCAAAGATAATTGGGATGGCGGCGTACAAATTGAAGGAAAAGATGGAAATGAAATGAGTTTGGAAACTGCCAAGACCTATTTTGCCAAAATGAAGTACGACAAACCGCTTCCTATGGCTAAAATCAGCATTCTGCCTACTAAGGAAGCTTATAATTATGTGCTTGACAATGTCGGTGCGACACTTCCAAAAAGAGATCCGGTGGATACACGCGTTATAGAGCAGGTTAGAACAGGAAAGATAAACTATTTAAAAGATGTAAAATTGCCTGAAACGCAATTTGAACATCGTCGATTGCCAATTGACTCCTATAAACAAGGTATTATTACCGATATTAGTCAGGTAGGGGGCTATCCTGAGTACAAAGGGACGCCTTATAAGGATAGTGATAAGGATGGGATGCCGGACGAGTGGGAAAAAAAGAATGGTTTAAATCCCAATGATCCAAGTGACGCATCGAAATATACGGATAATGGTTATACGAATATTGAGAATTATTTGAATAGCCTGGTAGATGTAAAGACGGTGAAGCCGGTTTTAGCAAAGAATTAAGATTATCGCTGGTTGCGATTGGTTTAATATGGTTTATTGTGGTTTTAGTAGTTGGTTAGTGTGGTCCCTTACCTTTGCGCTCTGCTTAGGTAAGGGTAACACGCTTTATGCCCAAGACGTACTCGATTCGCCGTTGAAATGGGAAAGCAATCAATTAGTATATACGGCAGATAGTTTGGGCAATCGTATTCCTGATTTTTCCTACAGTGGATATAAAGGAGGGGAGGAAGCGATCCCTTTGGTGGAAGCAAAGGCCTTGGTTAAACATCAAACGTCCGATGCAACGGCTACTATCCAGTCGGCCATAAACTACGTTGCTCAATTGCCGCTTGATCAAAATGGATTTCGAGGTGCTATATTGCTTGAAAAAGGTACTTATCAAATTGATGGCAGTTTGGTGATTCCCGCTTCGGGCATCGTCTTACGTGGCAGTGGCGCAACGGAGAATGGAACCGTATTGATTGGCACCGGTATAAGTCGGGAAACCTTGATCCGAATTGTCGGAGTAATGGATAGTACGCAAAGCCATACACAGAAAATTAAAACGAAATATGTACCCGTGAATGCCATGGCATTCGAGGTGACAAATAGTAAGTCTCTTAAACCGGGCGATGGAATCACCATTCATAGGCGCTCGTCAGCGGCTTGGATTAAAACCCTAGGGACTGATCATTTTGGAGGTGGTATTACATCCCTGGGATGGAAACCCGGGCAGCGGGATATCTATTGGGACCGGAAGATTACAAAAGTTGAAGGAAACAAAATTTACATTGATGCGCCTATTACGACGGCGCTGGATCATCGCTATGATACAGCAGCAGTTAGTGTCTATCAATGGAAGGGACGAATTGGGCAAATCGGTATTGAAAATATAAGTTTGGAGTCGAGCTTTGAAGCTTCCAATCCTAAAGATGAAGATCACCGATGGACGGCCATAACAATGGAAAACGTAGAGGATGCTTGGGTTCGGCAAGTCAATTTTAAACATTTTGCAGGCTCAGCAGTTTATGTAGCAGAAACAGGTAAACGGATAACCGTAGAGGATTGTAAATCGACAGACCCTATATCAGAGATCGGCGGGCAGCGTAGAAATACTTTTTTTACCAATGGGCAACAAACCCTATTTCAACGCCTCTATGCTGAACATGGTTATCACGATTATGCAGTAGGCTTCATGGCGGCAGGGCCTAACGCCTTTGTGCAATGCCAAGCAGTACACCCTTTCAGTTTTAGCGGAGCGGTTGATAGTTGGTCATCTGGGAACTTGTTCGATTGTATGAATATTGACGGTCAAGCCCTGCGTTTTTCCAATTTGGAACAGGACGGGAATGGGGCCGGCTGGGCGGCCGCGAATAGCGTGTTTTGGCAATGTTCGGCTGCTCGCGTAGAATGTTATCAACCTCCGACGGCTCAAAATTGGGCTTTTGGAACTTGGGCACAATTTGTCGGGAATGCTTATTGGGAACAATCTAATGAGCATATTAAACCCTACAGTTTGTATTATGCGCAGTTAAGTCAACGGTTGGATGATCGTGCTGTCGGACGAGCAATTTTAATGCCCGAAGAAACGGAGGCATCCAGCAGTCCCTCGGTAGAAGTTGCCGAGGAGTTAACCCAATTAGCTGGCAAGCCCAAACTGACATTGAGTCAATTTATTGATCAAGCTAGTGAACGCACCCCTATATCTTTAAAGTCCAAAGAAGCCAAGCTGATTATTGCGGTTTCACCGAAAGCCGAAAATTCAATTACTTCATCGCCGTCGACTATACATATAGAAAATGGTTGGCTTGTAGGTAAAAAAGGTGTACTAACCGGAAAGCGGCAGGATGTGCAATGGTGGAACGGCAGTGCACGGCGCTACGGGCTGGAAAAAGCCCGCCCACATATCACCCGTTTTGTTCCCGGACAGGTAGGAAATGGCCTGACGGATAATTTAAAGGGCGTTGTCGACACCTTGAAGAATCAGCAGGTTGTTGCGTTTGAACATAATTATGGGCTTTGGTACGATCGGAGAAGAGATGATCATGAACGTATACGTCGTATGGACGGCGATGTATGGCCTCCGTTTTACGAATTACCCTTTGCCAGAAGCGGTGAAGGACTCGCTTGGGATGGTTTAAGTAAGTATGATTTAACTAAATATAATAAGTGGTACTGGTCGAGATTAAAAACTTTCGCCAACCTCGCAGAAGCACAGGACATCTTGCTCGTTCATCAAAACTATTTCCAGCATAATATTATTGAAGCGGGCGCCCATTATGCTGATTTTCCATGGCGTACAGCAAATAATATTAACCAAACAGGTTTTCCTGAACCTCCACCCTATGCCGGCGACAAGCGGATTTTTATGGATGCCCAATTTTATGATGTTAGTAATCAACATCGGGCGGCTATCCACCGTGCCTATATCAGGCAGTGTCTAAATAATTTCAAGGAAAATAAAGGCGTACTGCAGTTAACGGGCGCAGAGTATACCGGACCGTTGCATTTCGTTCAATTTTGGCTGGATGTCATTGAGGAGTGGGAAATAGAAAACAAGCAGCAGGCGCTAATCGGGCTGAGCACTACGAAAGATGTACAGGATGCGATATTGGCCGATGCAAAGCGTAATAAAATCGTCAAGGTGATTGACATCCGATATTGGTACAAACAGGCCGATGGTAGCACTTATGAGCCCAAAGGGGGGCAGCATTTGGCACCACGACAGCAGGCGAGGTTGTTCAAACCGAAGAAAACATCCTTCGAGCAAGTTTATCAGGCTGTTTCCACTTATCGGGAACAGTACCCTGATAAGGCAGTGATCTATTCGGCAAACGGCGCAGAAAGTAATGGCTGGGCGGTATTCATGGGAGGAGGTTCATTGGCAAGCATTCCAAACTCACTACCCAGCGGCTTTTTATCCGCTGCTTCACAGATGAAGCCACAAGCAAGTGAAAAAGCAGGGATGTATATGCTGCAAGGAGAATTTGGAGAGCGAATTATTTACGCTGACGGCTTAAACGAACTGGAAGTCGATCTGTCCAACAGTAAGGGGCGATACATCGTGCTTTACCTCGATCCGGTAACTGGAAAGGTTAAGGGAAAGCAACACTTACAAAGTGGTAAAAAACAACGAATTCAACTAAGAAATACTAACCAAAGCATTGTGTGGATACACCGTGCTTAACAACCGACATATTATGATAAAATTTAGCAACTATGCTTTCATATTGGCCTTTTTCTGCTTTATGAGTTGTACTAACAAACAGAAGAAAGAAGATTCTCTTCCACGTTTGAAAGTGTCTGAAAATGGGCGTTACATTGTGACGGAGGATGGTAAGCCCTTCTTTTGGCTAGGAGATACCGGCTGGTTATTATTTAGTAAGCTTACCAAAGAGGAAATCGACCGATACTTAGAAGATCGGCAAGAGAAGGGCTTTAATGTGATTCAAGTGATGCTATTGCATACATTGAAAGCTAAAAATACGTATGGCGATTCCGCCCTCATAATGGGGAATGTAGCAAATCCAGCGATTGGAGATACAACCGGGCAAGATAGCACCCAGCTAGCCTATTGGCAATTAGTGGATTACACGGTTAAAAAAGCGGCCGAAAAAAGCATATACCTGGCTTTAGTGCCGGTTTGGGGCACCAATGTAAAAGAGGGCGGGGTAAGTAGCGAGCAGGCTAAAACCTATGCTACTTTCTTGGCCGAGCGCTATGCATCGGCACCTAATATCATTTGGTTAAACGGGGGCGATTTGAAAGGAAGTGATTCAATTGACGTTTGGAAAACGATTGGAAATACCTTAAATCAACTCGATTCTAATCACCTTATTACCTTTCATCCTCGAGGGCGCACTACTTCATCTGAATGGTTTCATCAAGAATCATGGCTTGACTTCAATATGTTCCAGTCGGGCCATCGGCGCTACGACCAAGACACCTCTGCAAATGAAACCAATCATTATGGTGAGGATAACTGGCGTTTCGTAAAAGGTGATTATCAACTAACACCTACAAAACCAACAATAGATGGCGAACCATCTTATGAGGGGATTCCGCAGGGTCTGCACGATCCGAAAGAACCGAGATGGACAGATAAAGATATACGTCGTTATGCTTACTGGTCGGTATTCTCCGGTGCTTTCGGCTTTACCTATGGTAATAACTCGGTGATGCAGTTTCTAAACGAAAGCGATAACGATTCAACTGCAGCTTACGGTGCCACAGAATTATGGAGAGATGCTATAAAGAATCCAGGAGCCGGACAAATGCGTTATTTAAAGGAACTGATGTTATCAAAATCCTTTTTAGATCGCGTGCCCGACCAATCATTATTGGCAGAAAATGGAGAACGCTACGATTACAAAGTCGCAACCCGAGGTAAAGATTATGCGTTGATCTATACCTATAATGGAGGAACTATTAAGGTTAATCCTGTAAAATTATCAACGGGCAAATTGAAAGCATCTTGGTTCGATCCGCGTACAGGTGTCTATACCGCAATTGGCGAGGTACAAAATACAGATGGACAAAGCTTTGAAGCACCAGGCGGAAAGAAGGAGGGGAATGATTGGGTATTGGTTTTAGAGGCGATTTAGCTTTGCCAGTTGTAAGTTATAAGTTGTAGGTTTTGAGTAGCCGAAGGTTAAAAGTTTAAAGCATGAGACTGTTTAAATACGTAATACTGACTATATTGATAGGACTGTTTTCCGCTTGCTCCAAAGATATATATATGTTTAGTTCTTTTCATGAGCCGGCGGATGCGGGATTACGGTTGTTGTATAGTGAAGATGCTTACCACTGGAAAGATTTGAACCATGTATTTCTTAAACCTACGGTGGGTACCCAAAAGGTAATGCGTGATCCCTCCATAGTTCGAGGCCCGGATGGCCTGTTTCATTTGGTCTGGACCTGTAGCTGGAAAGGCGACAAAGGTTTCGGTTATGCAGCATCGAAAGATTTGATCCATTGGTCGGAACAACGCTTTATACCGGTTATGGAACATGAGCCGGAAACGGTAAATGTATGGGCACCTGAATTGTTTTATGATGATGAGGAAAAGCGGTACATCATTATATGGGCTTCCACTATTCCTTATCGTTTCGAGAAGGGCGTGGAAGAAGAGAAAAACAATCACCGAATGTACTATACCACTACAAAGGATTTTAAAAACTTTACGAAGGCACAACTCTTTCTTGACCCTGGGTTTAGTGTCATTGATGCCGTGATTGTCAAAAGAAAACCGAAAGATTATGTGCTGGTGCTTAAAGATAATACAAGGCCAAATCGTAATTTAAAGGTGGCTTTCGCTGAAAAAGCTTTAGGACCTTATCACGATGTTTCCCAACCCTTTTCAGGTGAAAAAACAGAAGGACCGAGTGTGGTTAAAGCAGGAGAAGATTATCTGATTTATTTCGATTCATATGGTGATAAAAAATATAAAGCCGTAAGTACAAAGGATTTTAAGCAATTTAAAGCGATCGACGACGAGGTCAGTATTCCTGAAGGGCATAAACATGGTACCATTTTCAAAGCAAGCAAAGGCGTTTTGAAGGGATTGAAAAAGGAAGTGGAATAAGAAGGGATGATATGACTGCTTTCGTTGTACCTCCCCGCAGTGACGATACTATGTACGTCCTTGCAAACCGAAGCGATTGGTTATGACGTGGGAGTGAAGCAATCTTAACTATATCGTTTTCAGGTGTAACGATTGCCATAAAAGAAAATTACTATCGGAAAGTTTACCTAAGAAGGTTTTGCTAGGCAGTCACTGGTCGTCAGCGATAAATCCGGCCTAGAAATATCCGGATAGAAGAGGCTAAGGAATGGCAGAAGTTTTCATAGGAGATTTCAAGCCGGGAGTTTATTCACAAGTGTTTGTTTCAAAAGGTGTTCATGAGCTCCCTTTGGTCGGTTTTGGTACCTTTTTGCGGAAACCTCGAGCCTGTAGGCGAGAAGCTTGAATGCCTTAAAAACTGACAAATGATGAAAAAAAGGTACACGTCATTGGTAATAATGATTGCTTATAAAAGAATCTATAAAATGATATTCAAACTAAAAACAACAATATTAGTATTTAGCCTCTCCTATCTACTTCAAGTAGGAAAGGCAGCCGCTCAGGACACAGTAAAATACATCGGCACCACCTTATCCAATGTAGATTACCATCACGGTCAGTTAAGTCCGGCCGTTGGCGTACACAATATTCAGGTATTTAGAGCTAATAGAGAGCACCCTGAATTGGCAGGAGGACATAACTGGACCTACAATCATCAACCCATGCTTGCTTATTGGAACAATCAATTCTTTTTGGAGTTTTTGAGCGATCCCATTGGTGAGCATATTCCACCAAGTGAAAGTTTATTACAGACATCGAAGGATGGTTATCAATGGTCAGATCCCGTGGTAGTCTTCCCGCCTTATAAAATACCCGATGGTTGGAAGAAGAAAGGAAATGATAAGGTTGCCAAAGACCTCTACGCCATCATGCATCAGCGCATGGGTTTTTATGTGTCAAAGAGCGATCGCTTATTCGTGTTAGGCTATTACGGCGTGGCCATGGATGCAAAGGATGATCCGAATGACGGAAATGGCATCGGGCGGGTGATTCGTGAGATATACCGAGACGGTCGTTTCGGTCCAATTCATTTTATCCGTAATAATGCTTCCTGGGATAAAAAGTTATCAGCCTTTCCGTTTTTTACCGAAAGTAAGGACAAAGGATTTGTGAAAGCCTGTGAAGAGCTGTTGGCACAGCCCCTGATGATGCAGCAATGGGTAGAGGAAGCAGATCGGGACGACCCCTTAATTCCATTGAAACGCGCTATTAAAGCATTCAATTACTACCACCTTCCGAATGGGCAGGTGGTGGGCTTATGGAAGCATGCATTGACTTCGATTAGCACCGATGGAGGTAAAACCTGGGCGTATGATCCGCTGCGCGCACCGGGATTTGTGAACAGCAATGCCAAAATATGGGGCCAGCGCACAGAAGATGGGCGCTATGCTACGGTGTACAACCCTTCTGAATTTAGGTGGCCACTCGCGGTTTCCACTAGTGATGATGGTCTTCACTATAAGGACTTATTATTAGTAAATGGTGAGATTTCATCTATGCGCTATGGCGGCAACTATAAATCCTATGGTCCGCAGTATGTGCGTGGAATTGTGGAAGGTAATGGTAATCCCCCGGGGCAGGCCATGTGGGTGTCTTACAGTATGAATAAGGAAGATATGTGGGTAGCCCGTGTCCCTGTTCCGATTACTTCCGAAGTCACGCAACCGATCAAAGAAGTCTTTAGCCGGATGACGGATGGTAAAGAATTAAACGATTGGAACCTTTATAGTCCACTTTGGGCGCCCGTTAAGATGGAGAAAACAGCTGATGGAAACAAGGTTTTGGCTTTAAGGGATAAAGACCCTTATGATTATGCAAAGGCAGAACGCGTAGTACCTGAAAGCAAAAAGTTATCGGTAAAGTTTACCTTGGTCCCACAGCAGGTTGATCACGGACTCCTCCATATAGAATGCATGGATGCAAAAGGGCAAGCCGCTGTACGTTTGATATTGGACAAGGATAGCCTCTTAAAAATCAAAGCAGGTTATCGGGATTCAAAGCTCAGTACGTATGAAAACGGGAAAGCTTTACAAATTGAGTTAAATCTGGATGTAAGCAGTCGCTCGTATACAGTTGCTGTCAATGGTGAGCAGAAAGGAACAAAAATATTTTTCGCGCCGGTAGCTAGTATTAGTCGTGTGGCCTTTCGAACGGGTGAAGTGAGGCGCTTCCCCGATGCGGATACACCAACAGACCAAGACTTTGACCTGAAAAATCCGGGAGATCCGGTGAAAGAGGCGGTTTATTATATTCAAGACTTCAGTGCTGAACCCTTAAGTAAATGAGATGAAGAGGCCTATTGTATACATTTGTTTTCTATTTGGCTTACTCTGCCTTTTCTTCTCTTCCCAAGCCCAAGAAGCAAAACGCCTTTACCTATCGGGTACAGGGAAAGACAATCGAGTAAATTGGGAATTCTATTGCACAGGCGGAGCTCATGCAGGGAAATGGACTTCTATTCCCGTTCCATCCAATTGGGAGTTGGAAGGTTTTGGGAACTATAATTATGGCTTTGATAAAACCGAGCAGGTTGGGAAAGAGGAAGGTTTATATAAATATCGCTTTCCGATTCCTAAAGAATGGAAGACGCAACATGTTAACATCGTGTTTGAAGGCGTGATGACGGACGCCGAAGTGAAGGTTAATGGTCAGTTGGCCGGTCCGATTCACCAAGGCGCTTACTACGCCTTTAAGTACGATATTTCGAAACTTTTGCATTACGGAAAAGAGAATGTGCTCGAAGTGAAGGTATCTAAACACTCCGCCAACGAGTCGGTAAACGCAGCAGAGCGGAAAGGCGACTTCTGGATTTTTGGTGGTATCTTCCGTCCCGTATGGCTAGAAGTACTGCCTCAACGGCATATCGCGCGCGTTTCGATCAATGCCTTAGCAAATGGTGCCTTCGAATCCTTTGTAAAAGTTAATGGACAAGCTGACCGGATACAAGCACAAATTTATACACTGGAAGGTAAGGCCGTTGGCAATGTTATGCAGCAATCACTGGCTGGTGGTCAAGCGCAGATCAGTCTTAAAGGCCATATCGAAAAGCCTTTGTTATGGTCGGCCGAATTCCCTCATCGTTATGAAGTCGTGTTCGACTTATATGATAAAAACAAATTGATCCATCGGGTTAAGCAGCGATTTGGCTTTAGAACGGTGGAAGTGAAGCAGCGGGATGGTATCTACGTCAATGGGGTAAAGATGAAATTTAAAGGAGTTAACAGACACTCCTTTTGGCCCGGCTCAGGAAGGACAACCAGTAAAGCCTTAAGTATCGAAGACGTCGAGCTGATGAAAGCCATGAATATGAATGCGGTCAGGATGTCACATTACCCACCCGACGATCATTTCCTGGAAGTCTGTGATTCGCTCGGACTTTATGTAATGGATGAATTGGCGGGATGGCACGGGCATTATGACACCTCAACAGGTACCAAGTTGCTAAAGGAGATGATGATTCATGATGAAAATCATCCATCCATCGTGCTATGGGCCAATGGAAACGAGGGCGGCCATAACTTTGATTTAGATAGCATTTTTCTACAAGAGGACAGGCAGCAACGCCCTGTTGTACACCCTTGGCAATTATTCGGCGGGATCGAGACGCAACACTACCGAGAATATAATTATGGCATTGGGAATTACGATCATGGGAAGGATATTGTGATGCCTACCGAGTTTCTCCATGGCATGTACGATGGCGGTCACGGTGCCGGATTAGAAGACTATTGGAAACATATGTGGTCAGAACCGCTTTCAGCGGGCGGGTTTTTATGGGACTTCGCCGATCAAGGCGTGGTACGAAAGGATAAAAAGGATTCCATCGATACCGATGGCAATCGTGGTGCCGACGGTATCGTGGGACCCTATCGGGAAAAGGAGGGGAGCTTCTACGCCATTAAAGAAATATGGAGTCCTGTATTTATCGAGCGCAGGGAAATTACACCCGCCTTCGATGGTGTCTTGTCCATTGAAAATCGCTATGCCTTTACCAATCTCAACCAATGTTCCTTTACCTGGAAGTTGAAGACTTGGTCGGGCGATGGGGTGGCTACTGATTCTGTTAGTGGAACCATAACATCGCCGGATATTAAACCATTTGAAAAAGGGGCCTTACATATAGCACTTCCCCAAAACTGGCGAAATTATCAGGTCTTGTATCTTACAGCCCTTGATCCTTACAAAAGAGAACTCTTTACCTGGTCGTTTCCCGTGCAAATTCCGAAGGAAGTGGCCCGTCAATTAATTAAAGAAGGGGGAACGAATAAAATAACCCATGAAGAGCGAGATAGCTTACTTCTCGTGCATATAGGAGCGCTGCGTGTGACTTTGAATAAGCAAAATGGCCAATTGTTGCAGGTAACAAATGGGAAAGGAGCGATCCCTTTCCGCGATGGTCCCGTTCTCCAACAAGGCCTTAATAACTTCGGCAATTTTCAATTACATCAGGACGGTGCTAAGCTGGTGTTTGCTTCAACTTTCGACACAAAAACAAATTATAATACATTGGAGTGGACTTTCTACCCTTCGGGATTGGTGAAACTGTTTGTTCGCTATTTTCCGGGGGATTATTTTACCGATTATGTAGGCTTGAATTTTTCACTTCCCGAGAAGGAAATGTTGCGTGTTACTTATATGGGTAAAGGGCCCTATCGCGTTTGGAAAAACAGAATGAAGGGGCAAAGTTTGGGCGTGTGGGACAAAGCATATAATACGAGTGAAACGGGCGAGGCACCGTGGTTGTATCCTGAATTTAAAGGTTATCACGCGAATCTATACTGGGCGCGTATCAAGACTAAAAACCATTCCTTTAAAGTAATAACTCCCGATGAAGATATCTTTCTGCGACTGTACACACCTGCGTTTAAGGAAGACCCGTGGAAAAATTATGATCTCGTCTTCCCTTCGGGTGATATCTCCTTTATGCAAGGAATTTCAGGAATTGGGACGAAAACCCAAAAACGGGAAAATACAGGCCCCATGGGTATGAAAAACATATTCTACGACTATGAAAAAGATCCGAGTAGGGCAAAAGAGTTGACCTTGTATTTTGATTTTAACGAGCAAGAATAACATGCAAAGTAAGCGTTTATTGGTTTTTCTTTTCTGTACTTTATGGTTTTTTCCGGCAGTTTTTGCTGAGGTGACCGATGTGCGGTTAAGCGATCTACGCTGTGAATCGCTAACTAATCCATTGGGGATTGATCAAGAGGTTCCGCGACTGAGTTGGCAGCTAATCGGCAGTAAACGGGGTCTGATGCAAACAGCCTATCAGATACAGGTGGCGTCTTCTTTGGATTTATTGAAACAAGGATACGCCGATCGATGGGATTCCGGTAAGGTATTAAGTGATAGTAGTATACAAGTACCCTATAACGGAGAAAAACTGAATAGTCGCGATCAATGTTATTGGCGGGTGAAAATTTGGACAGATGATGGAGAGACTCGGTGGAGTGAACCTGCTTATTGGACCGTCGGTCTTTTGCGATACAATGATTGGAAAGGTAGATGGATTGGTCTCGATCGACCCTTTGAATGGGACCGTGAAGATCAATTCTCCAGGTTATCGGCGCGCTATTTCCGCAAGGAATTTCAAACGGATAAAAAGGTCAAACAGGCCATGGTTTATATCATAGGATTAGGCCTGTATGAACTTTATATAAATGGTGAAAAGATAGGAAAGCAAGTACTAGCACCTGCTCCTACCGATTATACGAAGGAAGTAAAATACAATACTTTTGATGTAACCCAACACCTTAATCAGCGCGGTAAGCATGCGCTTGGCGTTATATTAGGCAATGGTCGTTTTTACACCATGCGGCAAGCCTATAAACCTTATAAAATAAAAACGTTCGGCTATCCAAAGATGCGTTTAAATCTTGATATATGGTATGAGGACGGCACGAAGGAAACAATCAGCACGGACGACACCTGGAAAGTGACTGCGGACGGCCCCATACGAACCAACAATGAATACGATGGTGAAGAATATGATGCACGGAAAGAGTTGCCTGGTTGGCATCAGGTAGGGTATGACGATCAAACTTGGCTCAAAGCGTCTTTTGTACAGGAACCAGGCGGTATGCCTCGTGCACAACTCAATGAACCTATGCAAGTAATGGATACCTTGCGACCGAAAACGATTCGTCTACTTAATAAAAATACTTATATCGTCGATATGGGGCAGAACATGACCGGTTGGCTGAAAATTCGGGTAAAAGGCGCTTCCGGAACGGCTGTAAAGATGCGTTTCGCCGAATCCCTTCAAGCAGATGGGAGCTTGTTTGTTGCTAATTTAAGAGACGCGAAAGTAACGGATGTATACACCTTACGTGGCGAAGGAACGGAATATTGGGAACCACGCTTTGTTTATCATGGCTTTCGATACGTAGAAATAAGCGGCTATCCGGGGGAACCTACCTTAGACGATTTGCAAGGCTTAGTTGTTTATGATGCCTTGGCAACTACCGGCAGCTTTACAAGCGACCGGCCAATCTTGAATGCGATTTACCAAAATGCATGGTGGGGGATTACGGGAAATTACAAAGGTATGCCGGTTGACTGCCCTCAGCGGAACGAACGACAGCCTTGGCTTGGTGACCGTACAACAGGCTGTTATGGAGAGAGTTTTTTGTTTGATAACGCGAAGTTATATACCAAATGGCTGGACGATATTCAGGGTGCTCAACTGCCGGATGGAAGCATTCCGGACGTAGCGCCTGCTTTTTGGCGCTACTACAGCGATAATGTAACTTGGCCGGGGACTTATCTAACCGTCGCGGATATGCTGTATCAACAATATGGGGATGTATATGCTATCAGGAAACATTATCCGTCCATGAAACGATGGATACAGTATATGTGGGAAAATTATGAGGAAAATGGATTGATCACAAAGGATAAGTATGGTGATTGGTGCGTGCCACCGGAATCTAAAGAGCTGATCCATTCCAGAGATCCATTACGCCATACGGAGGGGATGTTATTGGCCTCGGCAAGCTATTATTACCTGTTGCGACTGATGCAGAGCTTTGCGGGTATTGTAAACAATGAGGTCGATAAGCAATTCTTTGAGGCCAAAGCAGCGGATATAAAGGAAGCTTTTAACCAAAAGTATTTGAACAAAAATTTAGGACAATACAGCAATAATACGGTGACGGCAAATTTGCTCCCGCTTTATTTCGATATGGTTCCAAATGAATACCGGAAGCAGGTTTTTGAAAATATCGTTACCAAAATTACGAAGGAGAACAAGGGACATATTAGCACGGGTGTCATTGGTACGCAGTACTTAATGAGAGGACTTAGCAATCAGGGGCGTGCTGACCTAGCCTTTCAGTTGGCGACAAACACCAGCTACCCCAGCTGGGGATATATGGTGGAAAAAGGTGCAACAACGATTTGGGAACTATGGAATGGTGATACCGCAAATCCTTCCATGAATTCCCAAAACCACGTGATGCTATTGGGTGATTTACTGATCTGGTATTATGAACATTTAATTGGCATAAAAGCAAATAAACCGGGTTTCAAGCAAATTGTTATGAAGCCCGATTTCAGTCTCCCGCTCATGCAGGTAGAAGGAGCCCATCGTTCAGCATATGGACAGATCCGGAGCAGCTGGAAAAAAGGAAAAGATAAACTGCAATGGACGGTTGAAGTACCGGGCAATACAACCGCGTTGGTTTATTTTCCAACATCAGATCAAGAAAAAATCCGTGAACATGGAGAAGGAATAGAAGGTCTGGAAGGCCTTCGATTTGTGAAAAAAGAAAATAGCCATAGTGTATTTGAGGTGGGAGCTGGAACGTATCAGTTCAGTGTTGACTTGGTTGAGTGATGAGTGATGAATGATGAGTTGCGAGTTACCCGTTGTGAGTTGTGAGAAAGGTTTGTGTGACTGAAAGCTGATTGCTGATAACCGAAATCCGATAGCTAATAAAAATAAATTGTAGAGATGAACCAATTAAAAAACATCAAAACCTTAAGTTTCCTGTTTGCTTTGTTGCTATTCGCCTTTGCGAGTCATGGCCAAGATGATGCGGCGCGTTTGGAAAAGTCGGATGCCGAGCAGCTCAAGAAAGCACAGGAATGGGTCGAAAATTTGCAGTTGCACGACAAAACAAAAGAAGCACGCGTGGTGCAGGTGATATCCGGGCATCTAAAGGCCGTACGGAATTGGCACAATAGTCACCCGTTTACGGAGGTACCGGCGGGTATCAATCCCGCGACGGGCAATAAGTTAAGTGAACTCGATCGGCAAATCATTGCGGATAGTGCCATGCCGACAGAAGTTCATCAACAGTTAATGGACGGTTTGCGAAAAGATTTGACTGAAGAGCAGGTAGCGACTATTCTGGATAAATACACGATCGGTAAAGTGGCTTTTACAACAAAAGGTTATGAAGCTATTGTTCCCGATTTAACAGCAAAAGAACGGGAGGTGATCAAGCAAAACCTCGAGCAGGCACGGGAGCAGGCGGTGGATTACAAAAGTATGAAGCAGATATCTGCTGTTTTCGAGATTTACAAAACCAAAATTGAACAGTATTTCAATGCAAATGGCCGGAACTGGCGTCAACTATTTAAAGCCTATGTCGACGCGGCAAAGGCGAAAAAAGCAAAGGAGAAAAATAATGGTTAAAATGATGAAGATTAGTTTATTAACCTTGCTTATGCTCGGTGTATTTATAGGCGCGCATGCCCAAGAAAAACAGCCGTGGAAACAGGGCATCCTGAAAGAAGAGTTTTTGTATGAGAAGGCGGCTTTTCCATCGTGCCATTCAGCAACTATGGCAGAAACGCCTAGCGGTTTGGTAGCAGCTTTTTTTGGTGGGACCAAGGAGCGTCATCCCGATGTGGAGATTTATGTTTGCCGCTTTGAAAACGGCACTTGGACGGCTCCGATCTCGGCCGCTGATGGTGTACAGGAAGATGGTAAGCGTTTACCTACGTGGAACCCTGTGCTCTATCAAATTCCGGGCGGCGATTTACTTTTGTTTTATAAAATCGGTCCTAAACCCTCAGCGTGGTGGGGAATGCTAAAGCGCTCGAAAGATGGGGGAAAAACCTGGTCGACTGCCGAAAAGCTACCAAATGGCCATATCGGTCCGGTGAAAAATAAACCCGTCTTACTCGATAACGGACAACTTTTTTGCCCCAGCAGTACCGAAGGTAACGGCTGGAAAATCCATTTCGAAGTAACACCGGATTTTACGAAGACTTGGCGCAAAATTGGCCCCTTGGCCGCGAAGGATAGTATTGACGCGATCCAACCAAGTATCCTCGTCCATGGTAATCGCACCTTACAGTTGCTCGCTCGTAGTCGTAACCGAGCTTTAGTGCAATCATGGTCGACCGACAACGGCGAAACCTGGTCGCCACTCGAAAAAACAAGCTTGCCGAATAATAACTCAGGAACCGATGCGGTAACGATGGCCGATGGTCGCCATGTATTGGTTTATAACCATGTACTTCCTCCGGGAAATCTGGCAAAAGGCCCCAGGACACCTTTAAACGTATCGGTATCAAAAGACGGAAAGAGCTGGTCGGCCGCCCTGATACTAGAAGATTCACCCATTAGCCAGTATTCCTATCCCGCCGTGATCCAAACGAAAGATGGTTTGCTGCACTTTATTTATACTTGGAGGCGACAAAAAATAAAACATGTCGTCGTTGATCCAAACAAACTCAAGCTGTTGCCTATAAAAAATGGCGAATGGCCGAAAGTAAAGGGGTATACAGCTCCTAAACTAGAAGAATACAAGAAAGAGGAAGATTAATAATGACAGGTCGAATTTCGTTTATACTACTCATATCGCTGGTAATAAGTCAGCTATGTTTTATGCGATCAACTCGCGCGCAGGACAGCGATCGTCAATACCGGATGCCGCTTAAAGACGTACTGCAACAAATTGAGGCTCGTTTCGGTGTCAAGATCAAATACAACGAAAATCAGGTAAAAGATCGAAACTTAACCTATGCCTTATGGCGGTTTAGACCAACGGTAGATGAGACCCTCTCGCAGGTCTTAGCGCCTCTGGACCTAAAAGTGAATAAGGAAAAAGAAGGTGTTTATAAGTTAAAAGAGTACGAATACTACCGTTGGCCTGTGCAAGAAGGTTGGGAGAAACTGGATACGCTGGCCGCTCGATATCACGACAAAGCAAGTTGGGAATTAAGGAAAGACAGCCTTCGAAAGGAGTTATGGAAAGCATTAAAACTAAGTCCATTACCCGCTAAGCCTGTCTCGAAACCGATAGTTACACCTGTACGGAAAATGGATGGTTATACGGTTCAGAATATTGCCCTTGAAATATTACCGGGAGTCTATGTGAACGGATCCTTATATCGGCCAATGAAAGCAAAGGGAAAAATACCCGTCGTTTTAAGTCCGGACGGACACTGGCAAGGCCATCGATTCCGTAAAGATGCACAAATCCGTTTTGCCATGACAGCTAGAATGGGAGCGATGGCCTTCAGTTACGATTTGTTCGGTTGGGGCGAATCCGGTTTACAATTTAAATACGAGGATCACCGAAAGAGCTTGTCGCAAACCGTACAGACACTGGGAGCCGTACGTATTCTCGATTATTTGTTAAGCTTGCCCAATGCAGATACTTCGCGGATAGCTATCTGCGGAGGCTCCGGCGGTGGCAGTCAAACCGTGTTGATGGCAGCCCTTGATCCCCGTATTAAATTAAGCATTCCTGTCGTTTCACTGTCCTCCTACTTCTATGGAGGATGTCCTTGTGAAAGCGGCATGCCAATCCATTTGTGTGGTGGCGGAACGAATAATGTGGAGCTTGCAGCTATGGCCGCACCTAATCCACAGCTTGTTATATCCGATGGCGGGGACTGGACGGCCCATATGCCTGAGCATGATTTGCCTTATTTGCAAAAACTATACGGTTATTATGGGAGGCGAGAACTGGTGGAGAATATACATCTACCGCAAGATGGACATGATTTCGGTTTTTCCAAGCGCAAGCCGGTATATGATTTTATGATCAAACATTTCGGTTTGGACGAAAAAGCCGTGAAAGATAAACAGGGAAATTACGACGAAAGTAAATGTACGATCGAAGATGAAAAGGCACTTTATGTATTTGGGGAGAATGGGGAAAAACTTCCTGCAAATGCCTTGAAAGGTTATGAAAATTTAGAGAAGTTGTTTCAATAAAAGTAATTTGTGTTACTTTCTTCCGCAGACCACGAAGTAGCTTGAATGCCATTGAAAACAAACAAGTGATGAAAAAAGTAACCAAAGACTCATCGCTTGGAACTTTGCTACAATGGTGGTGCATCAATCTGCAAACCGCAAATTTCCTAGGCGATATTTTAGTAGAACGGAGGGTTTTGCAAACAGGCAAATGGCGTCGAGGTGTGGGGAGTATGGCATTGGAGGATACGGAAGCATCGAGCAGTAAAGCATATGTACCATCGTTCATGTTGCAATATCCAAGCGGATTGAGGAAGTAAAGCGGCTGCAATACGCGCTAATGATGCTTTGCAATCAGGTGCAACGTAGCCTACACAAGCCTTGATTTATTCACTTGTATCTATTTTAAAGGAGTTCATGAGCTCATCGCTACGCTCTTCGGTTTGCTCAACTCGTATGTTTGAAAAGTTGATTAATTAAGAAAGTTATGTATACAATAGACCGAAGAAAATTTTTACATCAAGCTACTACTGTGGCCTTGGGTGCCGTTTTATTACCTAATACAATCTATGCCTCCGCTAAAAACCCTTATAAAATAGGCGTAATAGATTTGATGATGCTGAAAAGGCAAAAAATCAGCGCACTTGATTTAACGCATGAATTGGGGGCAGATGGCGTGGAGGTTGATATGGGTGGCTTAGGTAATCGGGATACCTTTGATAATAAGCTAGCCGATCCGGCAACGCGGAAGGCTTACTTGGATAAACTAAAAGCGCTAAATATTGAAATATGTTCCTTGGCTATGACTGGTTTTTATGCACAATCCCTTGCCAAGCGTCCTACTTATCAACAAATGGTACAAGACTGCATCGATACCATGAAAGCGATGCGTGTGAAGATCGCTTTCCTTCCTTTGGGTATACAATGTGACTTGATCCAATATCCCGAACTGCGACCGGTCTTGGTGGAGCGTTTGAAAGTTATCGGAAAAATGGCGGCTAAAGCAAAGGTAACGATTGGCATCGAGACGGCGCTGGATGCTGCGGGAGAAAAGAAGTTTTTGGATGATATCGGTTCGACCCATATCCGAAGCTATTTCAATTTTTCGAACGCCTTAAAAAATGGACGTGATCTGCATCAAGAATTACGAGTCTTGGGAAAAGATTATATCTGTCAAATACATTGCACGGATGAAGATGGTGTATGGCTCGAAAACAATAAACGCTTGAATATGATAGAAGTGAAAAAAACATTAGAGGAGATGGGCTGGAAGGGATGGCTAGTAATAGAGCGATCCAGAGATGCCAATAACCCGCGTGATGTAAGAGGTAATTTCGGTGCGAATACACGTTATATGAAGAAAATTTTTCAAGCATCATGAGTGCAGTTCAGTCTTTTGTTAGCTGTCTATTGCTCTTGGCCTGCTTGCTTCAGGCATGTAACAACCGAAAAGAAAAAAAAGAACAACAGCTGCATACCATTCCGACCGCTCAGGAGGTGGGAGCGGCTTGTATGCCGGATACAATTGCACCGATAAAAGCACCGTTTCCCATGAAAAATCTGAAGCGGCCTGTTTTTTCAGATCAAACCAAAAACATAGCGGACTTAGGAGCTAAAGCAGGTGCCCAAGTAACGGCTATTATTCAACAGGGTATCGATGAATTATCTGCTACGGGAGGGGGAACACTACGCATACCGAAAGGCATGTGGAAAACGGGACGAATTGCTTTGAAGAGCCATGTCAATTTGCACCTTGAGGAGGGTGCCGAGCTATATTTTAGTGGAGAGATTAAAGACTATTTACCCGTTGTCTTCACGCGTAATGAAGGTGTGGAAGTGATGTCTTTAGGCGCCTGTATTTACGCAAATAATCAAGAGAACATTGCTATTACGGGTAAGGGACGGCTCATAGGGCCTGCAGAAGGATCCGTTCGGAAACAAATTATGACCCACGATGTAATTGAAAATGTTGTTCCACATGATAAACCGGTAGCCGAACGTATATACGACGGGAAGGACGGAAGTTTTATTTTTCCTCCCATGTTTATCGCTCCTATTAACTGCAGGGATGTACTTATTGAAGGAGTCCGACTAGAGCGCACTGCCTTCTGGAATATTGTGCCGCAATATTGCGATCGGGTCATTATAAGAGGGGTAACGATTCACTCGATTGGCATCCCAAGAGGTGATGGTATCGATGTTGAATCGTCGAAGAATGTACTAATCGAATACTGCACGTTGCAGACCGGTGACGACTGCTTGGCGATGAAAGCAGGGAGAGGCTGGGACGGATTGCGCGTTAATCGGCCTACCGAAAATGTGGTGGTACGCTATTGTCTGGCAGAAAAGGGGCATGGCGGCATTACCATTGGAAGTGAAACCGCCGGTATGATCCGTAAATTATATGTACACGATTGTGTTTTTAACAACGAAGGAAATGGAATACGCTTTAAAACAAGAAGACCGAGAGGAGGTGGTGGAGAGCAGTTGTTCTATGATCGCATTCGCTTACGTGTTGGAGAAACAGCGCTACGGTGGGATATGTTAGGAAGTGCCGTCCATGTAGGAGCGGCTGCAGATCGTTCTCAGAAAGTTGAGCTTAATGAACTAACGCCCCATTTTCGGGATATTCAGATCAGTAATCTAATCGTTGAAGATGCTTCACACTTTGTTCGAATAGATGGTATCCCGGAAGCTCCGTTGGAAAAAGTAGAAATTCGTCAGGTGAGAGCCAAGACCGAAAAGCTTTTTGATATAAAGGATGCCAGGCACATAGCTATTGAAAACGCAAAGTTGGTTAGTCAAGACTCAATGGTCCATCTGGTAAATACGCAAGATATTATCTTTAGCAAGGTTGACTTCGATATTCCTGCCAAGAAAGTTTATCAGCATATTGCAGCAGATGGTGGTGATTCGGTTATTTTGAAAGATATAAGCTATCTGAATAATGATAACTAGGATAATTATCTAGTACAAAAGAAGTATCAGTGTATAACCCAGCTAGTATTAAACTAGTGTGAAATTAGTACTAGATCAGTGTCAAATCAGTACCAAGCAAGTGTCAAACCAGTACGAAGCCAGTACCATTTAGTGTGATTTCAGTAGCTTTGTTGTAGCTATTAGCGTCTAAAACCTCGTCTATCAGTTGAGAATAATGATTAATCGCAACCAATAAAAAAGATCATTTAAAGATAATATCCTACAATACAAGGAAAAATTCTTATAAACGGATATATTCCAGTCCATTTATCTTTGCATGTGGCGGTCTATCATGTCGCCTGGCCTTGTTGCACGCATTCAGAAAATGCTCATTTACCATTAGTAAACTGCGCTTTTCTTCATTACGCGCGCCTTGCCAGACAGCATGCTAGTCTAGCCACTGAATTCATAGACAAATACTAACCATAAACCTGCGCCTTGTATACATGTGCGAACGAGGTTTATAAACTGAAAAATGGGTAGGATTATCATTATATTATGTGTGTTGTTTCATTGTTGGGGAAATAACTTTGCCGCTGATTTGAAGACGGCAGGCCTACGCGTGGAGTCTAAAAGCAATCCGAGGGGCATCGTAAGTTTGCAACCTTTGTTAAGTTGGAAACTTGAAAGCCAGTTGCGAAATACAAAACAAGTAGCTTATCAGGTACTGGTGTCGGATCAGCAAGGCAGCTGGGCGGATGATAAGCACATTGTTTGGAATTCGGGAAAAGTGGAGAGGGGTACAAGTATTCAGGTTCCATACCAAGGAAAGCCGTTGTCGGCCACTCAATGCTATTATTGGAAAGTTAAAGTGTGGGATAACCACGGCAATGAGTCAACATGGTCGGAGCCTGCTTATTGGCAAATGGGACTTTTCACCAAAGAAGACTGGAAGGGTGGCCAATGGATTGCTTATGAGGAGTTGCCGGAAGAACGACGGGATCCCCTGCCAAAGGCCGATAAAAAAGATACGTATCAGGATAATAATGTGCTTCCCTTATTCAGGAAGTCATTTCAGGTTCAAAAGACAATCGAAAAAGCAACCTTATTTATTAGCGGTCTGGGACATTTTGAAGTGCATATAAATGGTGATAAAGTAGGCGACCATTTTTTAGATGCCGGGTGGGTTAAATATGATAAAGAAGCCCTGTATGAAACATTTGATGTCACCGAAACTTTAAGGAAAGGTGAAAATGCGATCGGTGTTTTGTTGGGAAATGGCTTTTATTATGTTCCTCCCGTAAAAGGTAGATACCGAAAACAAAAGGTAGCCTTTGGTTATCCAAAGATGATTTGTCGTTTGCAATTGCGTTATACAGACGGGAGCCAAGAGGATATTGTCAGTAACCGTACTTGGAAGACCGATAAGGGTCCCATTACCTTTTCCAGTATCTATGGTGGCGAAGACTACGATGCACGTTTAGAGCGGAAAGGCTGGGATGATAGAGGCTTTGACGATACCGCATGGAAGCAAGCCGTTGTAGTGGAAGGTCCTCCTGAAATCAACCCCCAAATGACAGAGCCCTTAAAGATCATGGAGCGATTTGATCCGAAGACCATTACAAAAACAAGTGCCGGAAACTGGGTTTATGATTTAGGTCAGAATGCTTCCGGTATTGTGCAGATTAAATTGAAAGGAAATCGTGGGGATACCGTTCGCATATACCCGGGCGAACTATTGAAAGAAGGAGCCGTTACCCAAAAAGCAAGCGGTGGTCCCTATTACTTTACCTATATTTTAAAAGGTGAAAATGAAGAACGTTGGCAAGCCCGTTTTTCGTATTACGGCTTTCGCTATGTAGAAGTGCGCGGTGCAGCACCAAAAGATCGGTCAGCATATAAAAAATTGCCTCAAATCATCAGTCTACAAGGGTTGCATGTTCGCAATGCAGCTCAACAGGTTGGTTCTTTTCAATCGTCGAACGAGTTATTCAATCGCACACATCAGCTAATTGATTGGGCAATCAAAAGCAATATGATGAGTGTATTTACTGATTGTCCGCATCGCGAAAAACTTGGTTGGCTGGAACAAACCCATCTCATGGGTGCTTCCGTACACTACAACTACGACATAGAAAGACTGCTTCAAAAGATTATAGAAGATATGCGGAAGTCGCAGTTGCCGAATGGTCTGATACCTGAAATTGCCCCGGAATATGTCGAATTCAACTGGGGCGGCGACATGTTCCGCGATTCACCGGAATGGGGAAGTGCAAGCATCATTCTTCCCTGGTACTTATACAAGTGGTATGGGAACAAAAAAGTGTTGAAGACGGCCTATCCAATGATGAAGCGTTATATAGGCTACTTGCAAACGAAAGCAACTAACCATATCCTTAAACAAGGCTTGGGCGATTGGTATGACCTTGGACCAAAACCACCCGGCGTTTCTCAACTGACGCCCATGGGCGTTACGGGAACCGCTATTTATTATTACGATTTAAGGTTATTGGCGAAAATTGCCGAGCAGCTCGGAGAAACGAAGGCTCAAGAGGCATATACATCTCTGGCGGAAGAGGTTAAAAAAGCGTTTAATGATACCTTTTTCCATGTCAATACCAAACAATATGCTAGCGGGAGTCAGACCGCAAATGCGATGGCACTTTATATGGACCTGGTCGACACTTCCGATAGAAAAGCTGTTTTGGATAATTTGATTCAAGACATCCGGAATCGGAATAACGCATTAACAGCTGGAGATATTGGTTATCGCTATGTACTCCGGGTTTTGGAGCAAGCGGGTAGATCGGACGTTATTTATGATATGAACAGCCGTACCGATGTGCCAGGCTATGGCTATCAACTGGCTAAAGGTGCAACCGCATTAACCGAGTCATGGCAAGCGTTACCCACCGTTTCCAATAATCATTTCATGCTAGGTCATTTAATGGAATGGCTTTACAGTGGCTTAGCGGGGATTAGACAACAAGAGGGAAGCGTCGCTTTCAATCAAATCGAAATCCGACCGGAGGTCGTAGGGGATGTCCGCCGTGCAGAAGGAACTTATGATTCACCTTATGGTCTAATCCGTTCAGCATGGAAAAAGGAGAAAGGTCAGTTTGAATTGGCAGTAAAGATTCCGCCGAATGCGCGGGCCGCGATTTACTTACCCGTTCAGGACGGAGCATCTATTTATGAAAGTGGAAAAATGATGAATGACACAGATTGGAAAATAATAGGCAAGGAGCAGGGGCACTTGATCGTTCAGATTGGATCGGGGGATTATCGGTTTAAAGTGGTAATGAATGATGAGTGATGAGTGATGAGTTGCGAGTTGCCCGTTGTGAGTTGTGAGAAAGGTTCGTTCGACTGAAAGCTGAAAAGGAATGATGAATGATGGGTGATGAGTGAATAGGCTTTTTTACTTTTGAATTTTTACTTTATCATACCTAAGTCTTAATACAAAAAATGGAAAAACACCTATATATTATTTTACTTTTTATTCTTCTCGGCAAGGGAGTTCCTCTTTTTGCGCAAGGGATAGGGGTGACGCCGGAAGAGATGGAAAGCATCTACCGCGAGGTTAAAACACCGTATAAATATGGCTTGGTGATGGTGCCACCGAGTAATGATAAAAAAATGGATTGTCCAACGGTTTTCAGAAAGGGCGATAAATGGTATATGACCTATTTAATCTTCGATGGACGTGGCTATGAGACTTGGCTGGCTAGCAGTGTTGATCTATTGAAATGGACAACCTTAGGCAAATTAATGTCATTTTCCGATCATGAGACTTGGGATGCGCATCAAAAGGCCGGATATAATGCCTTACAGGTTATAACTTGGGGAGGTACTTATGAGCTAAAAAAATACAAAGGAAAATATTGGATGTCCTATTTTGGGGGCGACGGAAGAGGGTACGAAGCCGGTAATCTCTCCATTGGGATGGCTTATACAAAAGGAAAGCCCTGGATTGCCCATGAGTGGACGCGTATGGAAAAACCTTTATTCACCGCGCAAGACGCGGACGTGCGATGGTGGGAAAATCGTAAGTTATTTAAAAGCACAGTGATCGAAGACAAGAAGCGGCTAAGCGGTCATCGTTTTGTGATGTACTATAACGCAAATGGAGATTCGGCTCAAAATAATTTGAAAACGCGATGGTTTGAGCGGATCGGTATGGCCGTCTCAGACGATATGGTCCATTGGAAGCGCTATCTTCAGGAACCGATTGTCCATCATCCGGTAGGTATCACCGGTGATGCCGTCATTCAACAGATGGCCGATACCTACGTTATGTTTTATTTCGGTGCTTTTTGGCAAGATCGCAAGGGCGCCTTTAATCGTTTTGCAGCTTCCAAAGATCTGGTCCACTGGACGGACTGGGAAGGTGAAAACTTGATCGAGCCCTCTGAACCCTTTGATGCTTTATATGCGCATAAATCTTTTGTGCTGAAGCACGAGGGCGTAGTCTATCATTTTTATTGCGCAGTGAATAAAGATGAGCAGCGGGGTATTGCAGTTGCTACGTCTAAAGACTTAGGAAAAAGTGGGCTGCAGTTTGTTGCTCCACCCGTAGGCCCAAAAAAACAACCATAAAATCTATCAGAAATGTTTAAAACGATTACGTCATTCTTCTTCCTCTATTTATTTGCCTTGACACTGTATGGGCAGGAATGGGGTAAAACGCTCTTTAATGAACAATGGAAGTTTCATTTGGGCGATCGACCGGAAGCAAAATCAGTGGATTTTAACGATGCAGCATGGCGAGTACTGGATTTGCCACACGATTGGAGCATTGAAGGTGCATTTTCGAAAGAACATCCGTCAACTAACCAGGGCGGCGCACTCCCCGGAGGCATTGCATGGTACCGAAAGACCTTTCAATTGGTCGCCGATACTGTAGACGGAAAGCAAGTTTATATCGATTTTGATGGCATTTATCGAAATAGTGAGGTTTGGATTAACGGACATTATCTTGGAAAACGGCCTA
Organism: Olivibacter sp. LS-1; assembly: GCF_008245145.1. Classification (GTDB taxonomy): domain Bacteria; phylum Bacteroidota; class Bacteroidia; order Sphingobacteriales; family Sphingobacteriaceae; genus Olivibacter; species Olivibacter oleidegradans. The sequence goes on from NZ_CP041643.1 coordinate 2,163,608, forward strand.
GCGGATATACCTCCTTCCGCTATGATCTGACCCCTTATGTAAAAGGCGGCAAGCAAACAAATGTAATTGCGATTCGGGTTGACAATAGCCAGCAACCTAATTCCCGTTGGTACTCGGGTTCCGGCATTTATCGGAATGTTTGGTTGGTAACCAAAAATAAGATTGCTGTGGATCATTGGGGTGCTTTTGTAAGGAGCCCATCGGTTCAAAAGGAGCGGGCTATTATCGAACAGCAGACTACTTTTAAAAACCTAGAAGGTAAAGCTGTATCGGCAGATATAGTGATTACGATATTTAATAAAGAGAATAAGGCAGTTGTTAAAAAAAGCTTTCCTCAGCAACTGCCTTTGGGTACAAGTAAGGCAAACTTTGAAGTTGAAGTGCCGCAGCCAATCCTTTGGAGTCCCGAAAACCCGTATTGTTATCAAGTCGAAACACAAGTTTACGTTGGAAAACAACTAGTAGATCAATATAGGGTACCGATGGGCATTCGCTACTTTTCTTTTGATGCTAAAGAAGGTTTTTCGCTCAATGGAGAGAGAAAAAGGATACTGGGTGTTTGCATGCATCATGATCTGGGTGCCTTGGGAGCGGCCATCAATAAGAAAGCTATGGAAAGGCAACTTGTGCTGCTCAAAGAAATGGGTGCTAATGCCATTCGGATATCTCATAATCCACCGGCACCGGAGTTCCTGGATTTATGCGATCGTTTAGGCTTTTTGGTAATGGATGAAGCCTTTGATATGTGGAGGAAGAAAAAGAATAAGTTTGATTACTCCCTCGACTTTGATGAATGGCATCGACAAGATCTGATTGACCTGATCAAGCGCGACCGTAACCACCCGTCGGTTATCTTGTGGAGTATTGGGAACGAAATACGAGAGCAGTTCGACAGCACCGGTAGGGCGCTTACCCAAGAGCTGGTAGCTATTGTCCGTCGAGAGGACAATACTCGCCCGGTTACCGCTGCATTAACTGAAACTCATTTGGAAAAGAATTTCATTGCGCAGGCTAAGGCATTGGATATTTTGGGATTCAATTATAAGTATGAACAATACGATAGCCTGCCGATCAATTTTCCGGGACAAAAGTTCATCGCTTCGGAAACGACCTCTGCATTGGCAACCAGAGGCCATTATGATTTAGGACATGATACCTTGCGGTTTTGGCCGCCGAGTGCGAAGGAAAAATTTGTCAAGAACGGTAATCCGGATTTTACCGTATCAGCCTATGATCAGGTTGCAGCGTATTGGGGCACAAGCCATGAACAAGCATGGAAAGCCGTTAAGCAACGTGATTTTATGACCGGACTCTTTGTTTGGACCGGCTTTGATTATTTAGGTGAGCCGGTGCCTTATGATTTCCCGGCGCGAAGCTCCTATTACGGTATTATTGATTTGGCGGGTTTTCCAAAGGACGTATACTATATGTACCAAAGCGAATGGACTGATAAGCCTGTGTTGCATTTATTGCCACATTGGAACTGGCAAGCGGGGCAAACCATTGATGTATGGGCCTATTTTAACCAAGCTGATGAAGTGGAGCTTTTTCTGAACGGCCAATCCTTAGGAACTCGGCGAAAGCAAGGGGATGATATCCACGTTTCGTGGAAAGTTCCTTTTCAAGCCGGAACGTTAAAAGCCGTTTCCAGCATAAATGGAAAGGAGGTTTTAGTAAAAGAAATTAAAACCGCTTCCACACCAGCCAGCATTCGGCTTACGGTAGATAAAAATAAATTGCGTGCAGGGATAAATGATCTAGCGTTTGTTACGGTGGACATCATGGACGACAAGGGAAATCCGGTACCTATAGCAGATAATGAAATTGTGTTTGATATACAAGGGCCAGGATTTATCGCAGGAGTTGATAATGGCTTTCAGGCGGATTTATCCTCGCTGAAAGGAAACCGAAAGAGAGCATATAATGGCAAATGCCTAGCTATTATCCAAGCTAAAGCGAACACAGGAGAAATCATTTTAAAAGCAAGCGCAAAAGGGTTAAAAGGAGCGGCGTTGAAACTGTCAGTAGGCGAGTTTTAAGTGATAAGTAGTAAGTGTTAAGTTAAGTACTAACGTATATATTAGTTGGATTTGCTACTGCCGGCGATAGTTCAAATACTTAAAACCTAAAACTTATAACGTACAACTATCTCTATTTTTTTGATACTTCAAAATCTTGAAACATGAATAATAGCATTTTTTTTGATCATATCCGTGTTGACAACTATTCTTCAACGCCAAAATACCTGCAACTCGCCTATGCGATATTAAGTGCCGTTAAAGAAGGAAAGTTTCAAAAAGACAATGTGTTGCCTTCTTTGAATGAGCTTACCAATCATTTGGAGATTTCGAGGGAAACGGCTGATAGAGGATATAAATACTTACGGTATTTAGGTATTCTAAAAGCCGTACCGGGGAAAGGCCATTTTATTTCTACCACCGAAGTCAACAGTCCTGGTCGCATTTGCTTGTTGGTTAACAAAATCAGCGAAGGGAAAAGTATTTTTTATCATGAACTGGTAGCATCATTAGGTAACTATATTCCAATTGACTTTTATGTATATAACAACGATTTTTTCTTGTTTAAGCGTTTATTAAATCAGCGACGTGACTATAGCCACTATGTGATACTGCCTCATTTTTTTGATAACCAAGATGAAGCGGAGGCTTTGATCGACTCACTTCCAAAAGACAAATTAATCCTACTGGATAAGCGTCTGAAACGACTTAAAGGGAATCATAGTACGATTTATGAAGACTTTGAAGGGGATATTTACCAGGCTTTGGAAAAAGCCTTACCTGCGCTCGAAAAATACCATACTTTAAAACTCATCCTTCATCGAAAGAGTTACCTCCCTAATGAAATTAAGCGCGGCTTTAATAAGTTTTGTCAGCAATATGCTTTTGAACGTGCTATTTTGGATAAGGTGGATCATGTTGAATTAAATAGCGGCGAGGTATATATCTGTGTAAACGATGATGATATGGTGAATCTGTTGGATAAAGTTTCGACATCAGCTTTCGTGTTGGGTAAGGATTTGGGAATTATTTCCTACAATGAAGCACCATTAAAAAAATACATTGCCGGTGGTATTACGACCATCAGTACCGATTACAAACAGATGGCCTCCTTAACCGCTCAGTCGATTAAAGAGAATACGCCACAGCACATTGCTTTAAACTTTTGTTTACAGCTTAGGGGCTCTTTATAGGTGAATGAAACGGATACCAACGTGTTTACGTAAAAAATAAATCCTTAGGTAGGAACTGTTCGAGTCGATAAAAGTCCGGCCTTGAAATATCCGGGTAGTAGAGGCTAAGTAGAAGTAGAATCTTTCAAAGGAGATTTCCAGCCGGGAGTTTTTGGTTACTTTTTGCGGAAAAAAGTAACTCGGAATTAAAAGAAAAGCGTTCGGTTTACATTGAAAGTCGTTAAATAGATGATAACAAAATGTTGAAAATCAAATACTTCATTCCAGTTTACTTATTGCTTACGCTGCTTTTTCAGGGAGTAAGCGGGGCAGAGATTTGGGTGTCTCCCAAGGGAAAGGACACCTACAGCGGCAGTATTGACTCACCCTTGGCTTCTATAAGTGCCGCATTAAGGAAGGCAAGGGAATGGAGGCGCTTACAGGCCAAGGAGGTATCCGGAGGGATTGACATTATTTTACAGGATGGAACCTATACATTACATGAAGCTATTTTTATCCGCCCGGAAGATGCAGGAACGGCGGATAGTCCAACACATATTAAAGCCTCCGCTAATGCACATCCGATTATCAGCGGAGGCATCAGCTTGCCGCATGGCTGGAAAAAAGTAAATAGAAGAATTGAAGGGCTACCCGCAGCAGCCCAGGGAAAAGTTTGGGAAATCGAAGCACCACTGATGGGTGATCAGGTACTTGACTTTAGGCAACTTTGGGTTAATAACCGGAAAGCGAAGCGTGCAAAGAGCACGGATGGTGATCGCATGGAAAGGATATTATCTTGGGATCATCAAGCCCAAACCTGCTGGATTCCCAAGCCTAAATCGACACGGTTCAGCTGGCAGCCGGGAATGGAGTTTTTCATTCATCAATGGTGGGCCATTGCTGTATTACGCGTAAAAGAAGCACTTGTACAGGGGGATAGTGTGCGACTATCGTTTTTGCAACCGGAGAGTAAGATACAATCCGAGCACCCTTGGCCCGCACCATGGATATCGAAGGAGACCGGAAACTCTGCCTTTTACCTAAGCAATTCTATCCAATTTTTGGATGAGCCGGGAGAATGGTATCTTGATAAACTCCGTCGAAAGCTTTACTATTGGCCTCAAAAAGATGAACATTTAGCTACCGCGAATGTTATTGTTCCGTATTTAGAAACCCTGCTCCGTATAGAGGGCACCCTAGATGTTCCTGTAAAGCATATCCATTTTTCCGGCATCAGTTGGCAACATAGTACATGGCTTCGGCCCTCACAGCAAGGACATGTCGCTTTGCAAGCCGGTATGTACTTATTGGACGCTTATAAACTAAAGATTCCCGGAACGCCCGACAAAAAGGGGCTCGAAAATCAAGCTTGGATTGGTCGGCCACCGGCTGCGGTAAGTGTATCGCATGCGCAGCACACATCCTTTAAAGGGTGCCGATTTGAACATTTAGCCTCTACGGGTTTGGATTATCATAAAGCCGTTCAGTTCAATACGATCCAAGGAAATGTGTTTCATGATATAGGCGGATCCGGTATATTGCTAGGTGTGTTTTCGGATGAGGCGTTTGAAACACACCTGCCTTATAACCCAACGGACAGGCGGGTTGTGGCCTCCCATAATAGCGTAGAGAATAACCTCATTAAAAATGTCACAACGGAAGATTGGGGATGTGTGGCTATAGGAGCAGGCTATGTCAACAATACCGATATCCGGCATAACGAAATCAGTGAGATCGCCTATACAGGTATTAGTTTAGGTTGGGGCTGGACGCCAACGGTGAATGTAATGGCTAATAATCGTGTTATTGCCAATAAAATTCACCATTACGCCAAGTACATGAATGATGTAGCCGGTATTTATACACTCTCTGCGCAACCAGGCTCTGTTATCGAAAATAACTATATCGATAGCATCTATGCTGCTCCTTATGCCCATTTGCCGGAACATTGGTTTTACCTTTATACAGACGAAGGATCGGCCTATTTTACTGTTAAAAACAATTGGTGTCCGAAAGAGAAATTTTTGCAGAACGCGAATGGCCCCAACAATGTTTGGGAAAATAACGGCCCTATGGTATCAGAAGAGATAAAAAGAAAAGCAGGATTGGAGGACGCGTATGGTTGGTTAAGGAATGATGCCTGCCTGCCGGTAGGCAGGAATTAGGAGTTATGAGCGATGAATTTTGGAAATAGACCTTATCCTCTAAAGCTTATAGCTTATCGCTTAAGGCCTACAGCTTGATTGGGAGCTGGCAACGAAATAGTTGCAGTAGCAGTGGCACTGCGAAGGCCAATAGCTGACAGCTGATAGCCGAAAGCTGACAATATCCTACACAAGCAAGCAAATATCTTACAAAACTTCAGTAGGTTTAAAACGTAAGTTTGACGCTTAAACCAATTTAAGCGTTGAATTTTTTTATTGTGAATATAAGCCTAATTCAATGAAGTTAATCATGTTAATGACAAGCCTTTGGCTGTTGTCGGGGATAGCCTACAGCCAAGAACGTTCCTTGCAAGGAATGGTAACGAATGCCAAAACGAAGGAACCGCTTCCCGGAGTGGGGATTAAGACGAAAGATGGCACCAAAAGCAGTGTGACGGATGCTGAAGGTCATTTTCGTATCGTGGTTTCCCAAAATACGAAAAGCCTTGTTATTTCATCCATCGGTTATGAGACGAAAGAAGTACCTGTTCTGCAACAAGGTTTGCTTCGAATTGAGCTTGTGGAGCAAGAGCAAAGCCTTGATGAAGTCGTTGTAGTAGGCTACGGTACGCAAACCAAACGTGCGGTAACAGGGGCGGTAGCATCGATTAGTCACGAAAAATTCCAAGACCGTTCTTTCAGTAATGTAGCACAGTCGCTGGCAGGGCAGTTAGCGGGTGTAAATATTTCCCAATCTCAAGGAGCGCCGGGGCAGTCGCCGAACATTCGAATCCGGGGAACGAGTTCTATTACTGCCGGTACCAATCCGCTCTACGTCGTAGACGGCATGCCTATAGAGAACTTTAATTTAAATAATATCAACCCACAAGACATCGAATCTGTGGAAGTACTAAAAGACGCCTCGTCAGCAGCTATTTATGGTTCAAGAGGAGCCAATGGCGTCGTATTGGTAACGACCAAATTGGGTAAAGCGGGTACAACTCATGTCGGTTTCAACTACGAGTATGGTATCCAAAAAGTGAGTCGACGGATTGATTTGATGGATGCACAACAGTACATCCAATATTATATCGATGCACACAACAACGGGTGGATCAACTCGGGAGAAGGTAGAAGTGCTAGCGATCCAAATAGTGTTCGAACCAAGCCTTTTCAAATCCCGGAAGACTTTACCGATCCAGTGAAACGAGCTGCTTTGGGTACAGGCACCGATTGGCAGGACGTTATGTTTCGTACAGCCCCTTCGCACCAGGCGCAGTTATCCGTTTCAGGAGGTACGGAAAAAACACAATTTCTGTTTTCCGGCAATTACCTCGATCAAGAAGCGGTATTAGATCAGAATTATCTAAAGCGTTTAACCCTGCGCTCCAATATTCGGCAACAAGTATCGGATCGATTTGCTATTGGATTGAACTTAGGTGTGACGGGCGTTTACGATCGTACCGAAGGAACGGAAGGAAAGAGCGATGTCATCAGTCTAGGTTTGCAAAGTGCACCTATATTTCCGGTGTATAACGAAAACGGTAACCTCGGATTTAAGGACCCGAATTCCAGCTGGTACCGTTTTGCGCAATATACGGATTTGCAGCTATGGCATCCCTACTCGCTCACGAGAGAACTTTACAAGCAAAATAAATCGTTCAATACGCTTGGTAATGCCTTTGCTGAATACACAATTCTTGATGGACTCAAATTCAAAACTAGCATCAATGCAAATTTGCTGAATACACGTTACGAAATGTTCTGGAATAAAGATCAGAAGTATGGGTATTCGTCGGCCCTTCCTGCACAGGGAAACGCTAACTCCCGATTTATGCTTAACTGGCTGTCGGAAAATACCTTAAATTATGATAAGCAGTTCAATGATCACGGTTTGGCTGTCTTATTAGGGTACACGGTGCAAAAGCAGCGAGATGAATACCAAGCGCTTTCTGCCGGCAACTTTCCCAACAATCTGGTACCGACATTAAATGCCGGAACCGTGAATGGAGGAACTTCACTTGCCTACGAATGGGCTATGATATCGTATCTCGGTCGCGTGAATTACAATTTCAAAAATCGCTATTTTTTATCAGCAGTATTGCGTCGGGATGGGAGTTCGCGTTTTGGAGCAAATAACCGCTTTGGCTATTTCCCTTCTATCTCGGGAGGTTGGGTGATATCGGATGAACAATTTTTCGAATCAGTAAAAGCAATTAATAACCTGAAATTACGTGCAAGTTATGGGGCAACGGGTAACAATCAGATTCCAAACTACGGTCCGATTGGCCTATTGGGAGCGTCCAATTATGTTTATGGAAGTGAGCTGGCAACAGGTTTAATGTTGACCAATATTCCTAATCCGGATTTGCGGTGGGAAAGAACCAATATGCTAAACCTGGGTGTAGATGTCGCCTTCCTTCAAGACCGCTTCCGGTTGAGTGCCGAATTCTACCATTCTGTTACGAATGATCTTTTACTCAATGTACCCGTACCGGATATCACCGGTTTTGCGACACAGTTAACCAATGCGGGTAAATTAAGGAACCGGGGATTTGAGCTGAATATTAATAGTCGGAATATAGACCGTGATTTTAAGTGGAGTACCGATTTTAATTTGTCGTTGAACAGAAATAAGGTTCTGCAATTGGGTCCCGGTAATGCGCCTCTACTTTATACCGATTACGTTGTTCAGGTAAAAACGGAAGTCGGCCAGCCTATATCAAACTTCTTTGGCTATATATATGATGGTGTTTACAAAAATCAGGCAGAAATAGAAGCGAGTCCAGCCAGAGGTGACGGCTTTACAAAACCCGGAGATCCAAAAATTAGGGATGTAGATGGCGATGGCCGTATTACAGAAGCCGATCGAACCATTATAGGCAATAACCAACCCGATTTTATTGTAGGTTTGAACAATAGCTTTTCGTTTAAAGGGATTGAGCTATCCTTTCTTTTCCAAGGTTCATTTGGCGGTGAGATTACCAATCAGCTGGTTCGATTTAATGGTATATGGAATGCCGGACGCAATGCCTTTGCTAAGGTAGCCAATTATTGGAAATCGGAAAGCGATCCGGGAGATGGCTGGCATTTTAAGCCAACGGTTGATCCCAAAGGTTATCAAGAACGCTTCTCCAGCTATTGGGTAGAAGATGCCACCTTTGTTCGACTGAAGAACATCCGAATTTCCTATGCCTTGCCACAACGTTGGGTGTCAAAAACACCGGCAAAAGGAATACGCATTTTTGCCAATGCAGAAAACGTTTATCTGTGGAGTAAATACACCAATTATGATCCGGAGAATACCACTTACCAATCGACATCCTATAGCAATATATTTTCGAATGCGGTGCCGTCTGCAACATCAACTGTAAGTGTTCCATCCGGTGCATTTTTAGGAGTGGATTATGGCTCTTATCCGTTGCCGCGCGTTATTACGTTTGGCGCGAAAATCGATTTTTAGAAACAAGATTTAAGGATAAAAATGATTATTATGACACGCTTATTTAAAGTATATATATCACTGTCCATCATCTTCGTCCTGAATGGATGTGGAAAATCTTTTCTGGATCTGGCACCTATTTCCAATGCCAACCAGTCGAACTTCTATCAAACCATTGAGGATTTTGAATTAGCGGTTAACGCCGCATACGCCACGTTATATACCTTTTACGGTCCGACAAGCGCCGTGTCCTACTTTGCTGAACAACTATCGGACAATGCTACCCTGTATAATGTGGCAGGTATTCAGTCAGATCGTTGGGCTTTTAAAGACTATAATCTGAAGCCATCTAATACAGAAGTTTATCGCTTTTGGCAAGAGTGTTACAAAGCTTTGTATAATGTCAATATTGTATTGGATAAAATTGGATCCGCAGAACTCAACGAAACCTATAAAACAGAAGTAATCGCACAGATGCGTTTTCTCCGCGGCCTATATTATTTCAATATGGTGCAAATGTGGGGAGATATTCCGTTGGTGAGCCGGCCGATTTCCGTTGAAGAAAGCTATGCCACCCTGCGCTCACCGGAGTCGGAGGTATATGCCTTTGTGGTAGAAGATTTAACATATGCTGCGGCTAATTTACCCGAACCCGCTGCCATCACCTTAGCAGGCAAAGCTTCGAAATATGCTGCGTTGACCTTACTGGGGAAGGTTTATTTAGCTTTAAACCAAAAGGACAAAGCGGCGGAGAGTCTCTTGCAGGTTTATGGGAAGTTTAGCTTAATGCCACGGTATGAAGCTTTGTGGGGTGCAAATGTTAAAAATACAGCCGAATCCATTTTTGAAATCCAGTATCAGGGCGGAAGTCCCAATTTGCCTTTTAGTAGATACTGGCGGGAGTACGCGCCGACAGAGAATTTTGTGCTTACCTTGTATGGTGGCGGAATGAATCAGGTAACGGACGACTTGTATGGTGAGTTTGAGGAAGGCGATCCGCGAAGAGAACAAACCGTATCCCTGGGATATACAAATAAAGAAGGAACTTTTATTCCCATTAAATTTCAGAATAAATGGGTTGATAAAGAGGCCCCGGCTCCTGCGGGCGAAGAGTTGAGCAATAATAACTTCATGGTGCTGCGATATGCAGATGTTTTATTGATGTTAGCCGAGGCTACAGACGACCCTCGTTATTTAAATGAAGTACGCGCACGTGTCAATTTGCCGCTTTACGGTAGCGACGCTTATCCAAGTAGCCAATATAATAGCCTGGCCCTGGCCATTGAGCATGAACGAAGGGTGGAGCTAGCCTTGGAGTTTCACCGATTCTTTGATCTGAAGCGGACGGACCGGGCGGTAGCGGTTGTAAGTAAGACGAAGCCGATCAAGAACGAAAACCAAACGGTATTACCTATTCCGCAAATAGTTATTCAGCAAAATCCGGCGATTACACAAAACCCGGCTTATCAAGGATTATAAAAAAATTATGAGAAATATTGGATTTGCGTTATTGTTTTACTTTTCCTTTTTTTCGCTTTCATCAGCAGCTACGTCTGAACAAAAAAAGGAACTTGTTTTAGTAGTGCCAAAGAAAATGTCACCGCGCTTCACGTACGGCACAGATAGTTTGACGAAAACTTTGCGCTCTGCGGGTTATAAAGTGAACGTAGATTCCAGTGGTCTTAGGAAAAAGTATCAACAACGATCTCTGTTGATTGGTAAGTTTACTGATTTTCCCGATCGTTGGGACGTGCTTTCGAATAGTGAAGTGGAGGAAAGTTTCCGAATCAAACTGAATACGGGTGGCGGCTACGTCCGGGCAGTTGACGATAGCGGGATTTTATATGGCACGTTGAAATTAGCCGAGACTATCTTGGAAAATGGTGGCGTGCTACCCACGGACTTAGTATGTGAAGACCATCCCGAAATGGTATTGAGAGGGACGGCCATCGGTATTCAAAAAACAAGCTATCTACCAGGAAGAACGGTATATGAATACCCCTATACCCAAGCGGAGTTCCCATGGTTGTATGATAAAAAGCAGTGGATACGGTATCTGGATATGCTTTTGGAAAATCGGTATAATTCGCTTTATCTGTGGAACGGCCATCCTTTTGCATCTTTAGTGCGCTTACCCGAATATCCTTACGCAGTAGAAGTGGATGAAGAGACATTCAAGAAAAACGAAGCCATCTTTAAGTTCATTACGGAGGAGGCAGATAAAAGAGGGATTTGGATTATTCAAATGTTCTACAATATTATTATATCCAAACCATTTGCTGAAAAACACCAACTCAAAACCCAGGATCGAAATCGCCCCATCATACCGATGATTGCGGATTATACCCGGAAGTCGATTGCCGCTTTTGTGGAGAAGTATCCAAATGTGGGTTTACTGGTTACCCTTGGAGAAGCGATGGAAGGTGTAGGGCAAGATGACGTGGATTGGTTTACCAAAACCATTATTCCGGGTGTACAGGACGGCTTAAAGCGCTTGGGATTACGTCAAGAACCGCCGATTGTTTTGCGGGCACACGACACGGATGCGCCTCGCGTAATGAAGGCGGCTCTTCCCCTTTATAAGAACCTCTACACGATGGCTAAGTATAACGGTGAGGCTTTAACAACGTATACGCCGAGAGGGAAATGGGCCGATTTGCATCGTACATTGAGCAAGGCAGCACCCGTGCATATACAAAATGTACATATCCTGGCAAATTTAGAGCCCTTCCGTTATGGTTCACCGGATTTTATTCAGAAAAGCGTGCAAGCCATGCATCAGGTGTATCAAGCGAACGGATTGCATTTATATCCACAAGCGTCTTACTGGGATTGGCCTTATGCCGCCGATAAGATCGACAATATGGGGAATAAGCGACTATTACAGGTTGATCGGGATTGGCTCTGGTATAAAGCGTGGGCACGCTACGCTTGGAAAGCCAATCGGGATAAAGTTGAGGAGAATGATTATTGGTCGGGTTTGTTTGCGCGGCAATTTGGTGTCAATAAAGAAGCAGGGCTTGCAATAGTAAAAAGTTACGAAGAAATGGGAGAAATTGCCCCTAAGCTTTTGCGTCGTTATGGCATTACTGATGGTAACCGCCAAACATTAAGTCTTGGCATGTTTATGACGCAGCTGATCAACCCTTACCGCTACGGACTTTTTACTTTACTCTATGAGTCGGAAGCACCCGAGGGAGAGATGATCATCGATTATGCCAAGAAAGAATGGAACGGAGAACCGCATATAGGCGAAACCCCAATACAAGTGGCGGATGAGGTAAAAGAACATGGTCGAAAAGCGGTTGAGTGGATCGAAGAAGTAGGGCATAGTGTGCAACACCATAAAGAGGAGTTTGAACGGATTCGCAATGATATGTATTGCTATCAAGCCTTGGCCAACTTTTATGCCGAAAAGGCAAGGGCTGCAATTGCGGTATTGCGCTACAAATATTCAAATGATATAATTGATTTACAGCAAGCCTTACCCTATCTGGAACGGAGCGTGGAACATTATCGACAGTTGACGGAACTAACCCGTCACACTTATTGGTATGCAAACAGTATGCAGACTACGCAACGTAAAATTCCCATTCGCGGCGTAGACGGAAAATATAAAACTTGGGAAGAGTTATTGCCGCTTTATGAAAAAGAGTTGGTCCACTTCAGGCAACAGATCGATTCATTGAAAGGGGCACCTAGAAGAGCGGATGTTGCAGTCAATCAGCTTCAATCAGTAGAAGTGAAATTGGAAGATAAAGAGCTGGAATATTATTCGTTGACCAAGGGCGCGAGTCCATACGCTGACACGCCTGCTAGCCTGTCGGATTTAGCACCCGATTTAATTGGTTTGAAAGGCGTTCGTCTCCGTCAACGGAAATTAATCGACACGCTGACAAGCATTCGTTTTAGTACAACAAAGCCTGTTAAATTATTGGTGGGATATTTTAGACAGAAAGACCTTGCCTTCGGAGCGGAGCACAGTGAAAATTCATATGCACCGGCGCCTGATTTGGAACACGATGCATCTGCCAACGACTATGGTCAGTCGGAAGTCTTTATTGCCAATGCGATAGCCTTAGGCGATCAACCCGCTGTAGACATTCACACCTATTCCTTTGCTGCGGGCAAGCACAGCTTAACCCTGCCAAAGGGACAACTCTTGTTGTTGGGATTTATAGATGGAACTACAGAACTAAAAAATTATGACGCTAATATTGGTGTGCCACCTGATGAACGGAACATCGATTGGTTATTTGAGTAATATGAAAAAACTTACTTGTTGTTTCCTTTGGTTGTTGTTCGCCTGTTCTTCTTTTGCACAGCAGCATGGACAGCCTTATCAATTTGTACAGCTTGTATTGAACGATAGTGACACCTTATCTGCTGAGTTGATGGCTGATTTGCTGAATCAGTCTGGAAGTAAGGATGGTTTATACCATTGGAGAAATCGCCTTTTATTTTATGGAAAGGAGGAGGAGGCTATGGCCTTTTATGAGCAAAGTAAAATACGGTTTCCAAAAGCAGAAGTGATGTTAGTCCGCGAACCTTTTTATGTGTTTGATAGGACGCGATGTACAGACGGTAAGGAAAATAGTCGAAAGCGAGATCATCTAATTCTATCGGCCAATCTAGTGGCTGATAGTGCCAAGCAACAATCGTATCTTGATTATCACCGTCGGCAATTTGATGAATGGCCGGAAGTATCCGAGGGTTTTTGCAGAGCAGAATTTCAACAAGTGCAGCTATTTAAAACAGGTCGGCAGCTACTATTGGTTATCGATATTCCGGAAGGAGCAAATTTTGAAGAACTCAATAAAAGAACGGTGGAAAACAATCCACGAGTCGATGAATGGAATCGTTTGATGTCCACTTATCAGGAAGGTTTATCCGGTACGAAAGCAAATGAGGTGTGGGTGCGGTTTGAAGTGATGAATGATGAATGATGAATGATGAGTGAATGTTGAATGATCAATGAGCTGAGAGTTGTGCGTTTTGAGAAAAGCTATAAGCGATAAGCTTTAGGCTCTAAGGTTTAAGGAATACGAAGCAGCATCCAATATCGATTTGCCGCTTTCTACCAACGAATAGTTAATAACTAACAACCAACAACCAATAACTAATAACTAATAACTAATAACGAACAACGAACAACCAATAACAAACAACCAATAACGAATATGTTAAAACTAGGAATTTTAGGTTTAGGTGAAGGCCGTAGTACGATTTCTGCGGCCTTGAACAGTTCAAAAATTGAACTGGTAAAAATGTGTGATCTGAATGAGGCGCTGTGTAAACAAAGAGCTGAAGAGTTTAACTTTTACGCGTATACTACGCAATACAGCGACTTACTAGAAGACAAATCAATAGACGCTATCGCTGTTTATACACCTGATAAGTTTCATGCGGAACACGTAAAACTTGCGCTCATGCATGGAAAACATGTGGTTTGCACGAAACCCTTTATTGATAATTTGGCTGATGCAAAGCCCTTATTGGAGTTAGCGCAGTCGAGTGGAAAAAAAGTTTTTATCGGACAAAGTTCGCGTTTTTTTGAGCCCATGAAAAGGCAGCGTGCCGATTTTGAAAAAGGTGTAATCGGAGAATTGATTACGATAGAGGCTTATTATCATGCCGATCATCGTTGGTTTTTAGCGAAACCGTGGTCTTTAGAATCTAACTTCAAATGGTTGTATGGCGGCTTAAGCCATCCGGTAGATTTTATACGTTGGTATCTGCCCGATATTGAAGAGGTAATGGGGTACGGCATGTTAAGCAGTAACGGGAAAGCGGGAGGATTAAAAAACGAAGACACGATGCACTTCATTTTCAAAGCAAAAGATGGCCGTATAGCGAGGGTCAGCGGGGCCTACACGGGGCCAATTCAACCCGTAACGCGGGATAGCGAAATGAGCTGTATTCTGAGGGGAACAACAGGCTGCAGTCAGAGTGATTATATGGATTTGCGTTATGCCGTCACCACCGCTGAGGGAGAGGAAAAGATAATCACTTGGGAACATAAGCTAAAACATTACTTTCGATTTGAAGGAAAAAGCCATCACGCCGGTGAATACCAAAACTACCTCGAATACTTCGCCGATAATATAGCGGCCGGGACCACTGCTTATCCTGATATTACTGAAGGTATAGGTACCGTTATCTTATTACAAGCGATGGACCGTTCATTACGCCTTGGAACCCCTGTAAAGCTACAGGAACTATATGATGAATTCGGTTTAGAGAACCCAATTAGATAAAGGATTGAAGGATGGAAAGTATTGCATCAAAGTTGACCTGGGTTGATTATTCAATTATTGTCGGATATATTGCGTTATTGCTTATCATTGGACTTCGATCTAGTTTACTAGGTAAAGCAAAGCAGCAGGAATCGTTGTTTCTTGCTAACAAATCATTGGGTTGGGCAAGTATCGGCTTTAATATGTGGGCAACCAATGTTGGGCCTTCCATGCTTTTGGCCTTTGCTAGCATTGGATATACGACCGGTATCGTAGCGGTAAATTTCGATTGGTATGCTTTCGTGTTTTTATTGTTGTTAGCCCTTGTTTTTGCGCCTCGTTACCTAGCAGCCGATGTGATGACTTTACCCGAGTTTATGGGGAAACGCTACGGCGATACAACGCGCAGTATATTGGCATGGTATTCATTGGTGAAAATGCTGATCTCCTGGTTATCCCTCGGGCTTTTTGCCGGAGGTTTTCTGATTCGACAGGTACTGGGTGTTCCGATGTGGATTTCGGTGGTGGTGCTTGTCTTTTTTGCAGCCTTCTTTACCTACATTGGCGGATTGAAAACCATTGCCCGCATCAATATCTTTCAAATGCTGTTATTGATTGCGGTTTCCTGCCTGCTAACGGTATTAGGATTGCATCAAGTGGGCGGCTTTTCGGCTCTCTATAAAGGCGTACCGAGCGGGTTCTGGAACCTCATAAGACCGGCATCTGATCCAGATTACCCTTGGCATGCCATTCTCCTAGGCTATCCGGTTGCTGCGATTGCTTTCTTTTGCACGGATCAAGCGATGGTACAATCCGTCTTAGGAGCGAAGAACTTGGAACAAGGACAGCTAGGCGTCAATTTCATCGCTTGGTTAAAGATACTGTCGCTCCCTCTTTTTATTCTTACCGGCGTACTATGCGCCGTGTTATACCCAAATCTAGCCGATCCAACACAGGCCTACATGACGATGGTGACCAACCTATTTCCAACGGGGCTCAATGGATTGGTAATTGTGGTATTGATAGCGGTTTTAGTGGGTACGATTGGTTCTTCCTTAAACTCATTGAGTACGGTTTTCACGATGGACATCTATGTCAAACGCCTGAATCCTACAGCTAGTAAAGCGCAAATTGTCCGGGTAGGGCGACTAACCATTCTTGTTGGCTGTCTCTTTGCTATTATGATGGCCTTGGCGATCGACCAGATTAAAGGGCTTAATCTCTTCGACGTCTTCCAATCGGTACTCGGATTTATTGCACCGCCCTTATCGGTCGTCTTCCTTTTGACGGTATTTTGGAAACGGACAAGTCGTCTGGCCATTAATGTTGTACTTTCTTTGGGATCTGCTTTCAGTTTGGGAGTAGGTGCCGCTTATCTATGGGTATTTACACCAGATAAATATACTTTTTGGCCGCATTATCTGCTGTTATCGTTTTATATTTTTGTTATCTTGATGGGAGCAGCGATCCTACTTTCATTTGTTGGGAGAAAGGAAGACTTAGCGGTGATACCTTATCTGGCCGTAAAAACAACGAAAACCGTGAAATGGGCGTGGGGAAGTTTAATAGTGGTCATGATGTTGCTTTATGCCATTTTCAGTGGGCATTAGCAACGTTGAATATCCGACTAAAATTTGCTAACTTTGAATAACATTTATTTGGTTGCATTAAATGAAAGTATAACTATGGAAGCGAAGCAACAGGAACTATTAAATCGTATTACGCTGATACCAGGATTGATGGGGGGAAAACCCACCATAAGGGGGTTGAGATTTCCTGTAAGCGATATTTTGGAGTTGCTTGCGAGCGGACTTTCGGAAGAGGAGCTGTTGGAGCAACATCCTATACTGGAAAAGTTGGATATACAGGCTGCGCTATTATACGCCTCATTAAAAGTTAAGAATACAGCTGTGATTTATGCCGCTTGATTGGGAAATCTGGTTAGACACCAATATTTCTCCCGTCATCGCTAAATGGATGATGGCACACTTAAATGTAATTGTAAAATCGTCTTATAGCCTAGACCTACATTTCTTAGATGATTTAACAATATATAATCGGGCAAAGTCTGCGGGCAAAGTTGTGCTCGTTTCGAAAGATGCAGACTTTCCTGAATTAATCAGCAAGCTCGGTTCCCCACCAAAATTGATCAATTTAAAGATAGGGAATTGCAGCAACCAAATACTTTGGGAAAAAATAAAACCGAGAATGAAGGAAGTGCTGACTATCTTAGCAGAAAGCGATATTGATATGGTGGAACTGCAGTGATGTAAATGAATACGCTTCGCTAAAATCAGAGCTAATAGGCTTAATTGCGGAGCTACAGAAGAACCTGACACAAGGGACAAACCTCGGTAATAATTGTTTTAAAGTCCTACTTGCTGTTAAGAGTAAAGGCAAAAGTGAAAATCAGAGCAAACGCACTTAAAAGGAACGTTTCTTTTAATCAACTTTTCTTGATAAAAGTTGAGCAAACCGAAGAACGTAGTGATGAGTTCATGAACTCATCTGAAAACAAACACATGTGAATAAATCAAGGCTGGTGTAGGCTACCTTGCAACTGATTGCAAAGCATCATTGGCGCGTATTGGAGCCGTTTCACTTCTTCAATCCGCTTGGGTACTGCAATATGAACAAACGTACAAATGCTTTGCTGCTCGTTGCTTCGGTATCCTCCAAGGCCATTCTTCCCACGCACAGGGCTATCCTAAGGCTGAAGATAATAATACGTTCGGTTAAAAGTAAAAACGCTCCGTTCTGCTAAAATATCGCCTAGGAAATTTGCGGTTTGCACGTTGATGCACTACCACTTGTAGCAAATTTCCAAGCGATGAGTTTATTCACTACTTAGTTATTTTCAAGGTGTTCATGGGCTCCCTACGGTCGGCTCTTTGACTACTTTCTTTGCGGAAACCTCGAGCCTCCTGGCGAGAAGCTTGAATGCCAATAAAAATAAACTCGTTATGAAAAATAAAGTAGTTGGCGGTGTCGCTGCCAATAAGCGACAACGTAAACGTTCCATTTTTCTAGCTAATATACTACAAAAGCTGGTTAACATCTTACAGTCGTAGAAGCTCGGAGAGTTTTATCTTTGAAGCTACTAACGCTTATAAATCATGTCCGTATATCGTCCAAAAAACAGGATCCAATTACTTGGCTGGCTTGTTCTAATACTTTCTTTGATTCATGCCACTTCATTTGCACAGAACAAAGCTACGTGGATTTGGTATCCGGGTGATTTTGAAATTTGGTTAAGTAATCAAATGCAGAATCGTCGAACAGAGCGCGCTACTTTCTTTCCTCCTTTTTGGCGAATGGACAATCCCTATGTGCTGGTGGATTTCCATAAGGTTTTCGATCTAAAAGAACCGGAAGATGTAAACATATATACAGAGGGGCAGTATAATGTAAAACTCGATGGAAAAATGCTGGAGGGCTATCCCAAAACCATTCATGTACCTGCCGGGAAACACAAGATCAATCTAAAAGTATATGCGCAGGATCGGGTGCCGGCCATCTATGTTCAGGGGAAGACCATCGTGTCGGATAGTACTTGGTTGGTTACTAACGAAGATAAGGAATGGATTGACGAAACAGGAAAGGCGTCCGATCAATCCGGTACTACCTGGCTGCAAGCAGGTTCATGGAATTTCGAGAGTCCCGTGCAGCGTCCTTCACAGTTCCGTTTAACTACTACGCCTAGACAGGCAGTGTCACGGGCAGTCAAAGGAAAAGGCTTTCTCGTAGATTTCGGAAAGGAAACCTTTGGGTTTATAAAACTTCACGGACTGGAAGGTGAGGGCATTGTATCGCTTTACTATGGAGAATCGGAAGAGGAAGCCTTGTCGACCGAAAGCTGCGAGACCTTGGATCGCGTGCAAGTGAACAGCAAACAGTCCATTGACTCCACCTTAAACTTATCTAAAGCTTTCCGCTATGTGTATGTAGAGCCTTCGGCGCAAACAAAAATTGATTCCATTTCCATGCTCTATGAATATCTGCCACTGGAAACAAAAGGAAGTTTTCGTTCATCCGACGAAGAGTTGAATCGCATCTGGGATGTGGGGAAATATACGATGGAGTTAACCACCCGCGAATTTTTTATTGACGGCATCAAACGCGATCGCTGGATCTGGTCGGGTGACGCCTACCAGAGTTACCTCATGAATTATTACCTTTTCTTTGATAGTCCTTCCGTTAAGCGCACTACCTTGGCCCTTCGGGGTAAAGAACCGGTTAGTAGTCATATTAATACGATTATGGATTATACGTTTTACTGGTTCTTGGGTATTTATGATTACTACTTGTACACAGGCGATAAAACTTTTATTCAATTGGTTTATCCCAGAATGCAAAGTCTGATGGATTTTTGTTTAAGCAGGCGAAATAAGGAAGGTTTTATGGAAGGAATGGCTGGCGACTGGGTGTTTATCGATTGGGCGAAAAACCTCAGCAAAAAAGGGGCGCTTAGCTTTGAACAATTATTATTTTGTCGTAGTCTGGAAACAATGGCCTTATGTGCCGACTTGCTCGGTAATGAGGACGCTTCGAAATATCGAGACGAAGCAAAACGACTGAAAAGCAAAATATTCTCACAATACTGGGATGCCGATAAGAACGCCTTTGTACATAGCAGCATAGATGGTAAGGCGAGCGATCATGTGACGCGTTATACCAATATGTTTGCTATATTTTTCGACTACCTGACCGAAGAGCAAAAGGAAGGTGTAAAAACAAATGTTTTACTAAACCAATCCGTACCAAAGATTACCACCCCTTATATGCGTTTTTATGAATTGGAAGCGCTCTGCGCTATGGGCGAACAATCATACGTTCTACAGGAAATGAAAAACTATTGGGGAGGGATGCTGCGCTTAGGTGCTACGTCCTTTTGGGAAGAATATAATCCCGATAAGAAAGGAGCGGAACATTACGCCATGTACGGTCGCCCTTTCGGAAAAAGTCTTTGTCATGCTTGGGGAGCAAGCCCCATTTATCTGCTCGGAAAGTATTACTTAGGTGTCAAACCCACAGCACCTGGTTATGCAAGCTTTTTGATTGAGCCAAATTTAGGAGGACTGGATTGGATGGAAGGAAAAGTACCCACACCATCCGGGCATATTGAACTTTATTGCAGTAAAAAAGAGATAAAGGTAAAGGCTGACGCAGGAAATGGCATACTAAGGGTAAGAAGTAAGGTGATGCCTTACGGAAAAGGAATAAAAGCCGTTGAGAAAAGTAAAGGCCTTTATGAAATAGAAATTTTAAGTAACACGGATTACATTATTAATTATCAGGAGCAATAGAGACCGCTGCAGACAATAAGTCGATAAATATGTAGATTATAGCGTTGTTAAGTTAAAGTACGAACCGTTGGTTTTCGAAAATGTCGCCTCCAAAATTTATAGCTAGCACTGGGAAGCACTACCGTTCCTATAAATTTTGAAGCGACGAGCTTTTTGTTTCTTTTTTGCGGGAAAAAAGAAAATATCAGATGATAATATCCTATAACAGCTAGCCAATTTCTTACAGAAAAGATAAGCTCCCTACTTTTATTTTTGATACTCACTAGCCAGCAAATTAGAACGAACCGTGATTATAAGCAATTGTCGTTTAAAAAGTAATTTAGTAATCTTGATCTGTGGGATGCTTTCGACAAGCCTAAATGCCCAAACGGTGGATGGTTTACCGGCCACTATACCACCTGTTCCTTCCGTATATCAGGCAGAACCGTGGGAAGATCCATTAATAACGAGTGTAAACAGAGAGCCGGCTCGTGCAACGGCCTATTCTTATAGTACAGAACAAGACGCCTTATCCGACAATCGGGAAAGCTCGGGTAGAATGTTATCATTGAATGGCAAATGGGAGTTCGCTTTTGTGACTAAACCTGCTGACGCACCGAAGGATTTTTATAAAGCTAAAGTGAGTGGATGGAATAAAATCGATGTGCCCTCCAATTGGGAGATGAAGGGCTATGATATCCCGATCTATAAAAGTGCCGTCTATCCCTTTCGGCCGGTTGATCCGCCGAGGGTTCCGAAGGACTACAATGCTGTTGGCTCTTATCAACGAACTTTTACGATACCCGAAGACTGGAACAATTTAAATGTTACGCTTCATTTTGGCGGTGTGAGTTCGGCTTTTAAAGTTTGGTTGAATGGAAAATTTTTGGGATATGGGGAGGACAGCTGCCTACCATCCGAGTTTAATATAACGCCCTACCTCCAGACTGGTGAGAATGTGCTATCGGTACAGGTCATCCGTTGGAGTGACGGCTCCTATTTAGAGGATCAGGATCACTGGCGTATGAGCGGTATCCAACGGGAAGTGATGCTTTTAGCTGAGCCGAAAGTGCGCATCGCCGATTTCCATTGGCAGGCTAAACTGGATAAGGATTATCAAGATGCGGTACTGAGTATACGACCACGCATAGAGAACCTGACAGGCGATTCCATCAACGGATATAGTGTACGTGCACAACTATATAATGCTGAAGGGGAACCGGTTTTTGAAAAGGCTTTACAGCGCTCCGCCAATGATATTATAAATGAAATCTACCCGCGACTCGATAATGTGAAATTCGGCTTATTGGAAACGAAGGTGCTTAACCCTAAAAAATGGTCGGACGAGGAACCATATTTATATCGCCTTTTATTGACATTGGTAGATAATACGGGAAAAATATTGGAGGTAAAAACCTGTCGTGTCGGTTTTCGTAGTATAGAATTTGATAAGAATAGCGGAAAGTTACTGATAAACGGGAAAGTGACCTATCTGTACGGCGTTAACCGCCATGACGCACATCCTGAAAAAGGAAAGGCCTTGTCGAGGGAAGATATCAGGAAAGACCTTCAATTGATTAAACAATTTAATTTTAATGCCATTCGAACCAGCCATTATCCCAATGATCCCTATTTATACGATCTATGTGATGAGTATGGCATTTTTGTAATGGATGAAGCTAATTACGAAACGCACGGTCTTGGGGGGAAACTAAGCAACGATCCACAGTGGACACATGCCTTCATGGAACGAACGAGTCGCATGGTCATGCGCGATAAAAATCATCCATCCATTATTATCTGGAGTTTAGGGAATGAGGCAGGCCGAGGGCCGAATAATGCGGCTATGGCCGCGTGGATCCATGATTTTGATATTACACGACCAGTGCACTACGAGCCGGCTATGGGAAGCCCAAGAGAAGAGGGTTATATTGATCCCTCCGACCCGAGGTACCTAAAACCCAATGACCACGCACATCGACTTGGTAATCCAAGGGATCAATATTATGTAGATATCATCAGCAGGTTCTATCCCGGGATTTTTACACCGGAACTGTTGTTGAATCAGCAGAATGGAGATAAAAGGCCCATCTTGTTTGTGGAATATGCGCATTCAATGGGAAATTCGACAGGGAATATGAAAGAGTTTTGGGATATTTTCAGAAGTCATCCGCGATTGATTGGCGGATTTATCTGGGAGTTTAAAGATCATGGGTTAATAAAAAGAGATGGGCAGGGAAAGTCCTATTTTGCCTATGGGGGTGATTTTGGTGAGAAAAGGCACGATGGTAATTTTTGCATCGATGGCATCGTTGCCTCCGATGGCCGACCGAAGGCGGCTATGTATGAATGTAAGCATGTGTATCAACCGATCGAGACGAAGTTGATCGATACGAATGCAGTGCGATTGCAAATTTTCAATCGTCATGCTGTTCGCAATTTGGATAGTTATGACCTAATTATTTCCTTACTTGGTGATGGAGAGGTACTCCTGACAAAAAACCTAGGAAAATACCCCTTGAAGGCAGGATCAGACACCACTGTATTGCTTCGTAAATATCTACCAAAGCTAAAAGACAACAAAGAATATTTACTCAATATCAGTTACCGGTTAACAGAAGAAAAGTCGTGGGCAGCCAAAGGTTATGAAATAGCTACGGATCAGCTGGCTCTGACAAGTATAAGAAGCGGGCAAACAAGCCCTCGTAAATTTGGAGAAGTAAGGTGTCGATCGGATAAGGAGCAGGTTATTCTGCAAAGTAATAACGGCATGGAAGTAATTATCAGTAAAAAGACCGGCGCACTCATTTCTTATAAAAGCGATGGCATGGAGCAAATCGCTCAGCCGTTTTTACCTCATTTCACCCGTCCCCAAACCGATAATGATCGAAAAGGCTGGAAGCCATCTAAGCTATTAAAGGTTTGGTATGAGACAAAACCAAGCTTAGCGCAACTATTCGTAGATAGTACGCAAAAAGGACAGCTTGCGGTTACCAGTATTTATCACCTGATCAAAGACTGTGCTTCGGTACAAGTTAGTTATGTCTTTAATGGAGATGGGGTTTTAAAGGTAAACTATCAGTTACACGCTTCGAACAAGCTACCTAATCTGCCTAAGGTAGGAATACAAGGGGGGATAAAACGTAGTTTCGATCAGTTGGCCTGGTATGGTAAGGGCCCTTCCGAAAACTATATAGATCGGAGATCGGGCTTTGCCGCCGGTATTTATCAGGCGCCGCTTGAAACATTCATCGAGCCTTATGTGTACCCGCAGGAAAATGCCAACCGTACCGATGTTCGTTGGATGCATTTGTCAAATGCTCAAAATGATGGATTGCTGGTTGTTGCCGATAGCCTGTTGAGCATGAGCGCCTGGCCTTACACGGAAGAAGAGATCGTGACAGCCAAGCATCATCATCTGTTAAAAGATGCTGGCTATATTACCCTGAACATCGATCTCATACAAATGGGCGTTGGTGGTAACGATTCATGGTCGGCAGTCTCGCAACCTTTACCACAATATCAAGTGCCTGCTAAAGATTATCACTATAGTTTTTACTTATTGCCTTTCAAGGGAGATGTAAGTAAGCAGTCAGAAAGAATCAAAGCAATTAAATTCTAAGGAATAAGACGAAGGTGCTTAAACAAAATAGGAATGAAACGAATTGAACTGAAAGGAATTACTTGGAATCACAGCAGAGGGATTACACCTATGCATGCCACGGCGCAACGATTTAGCGAAATGCACGCCGGGATTGAGATAAAATGGGAAAAGCGCTCATTACAGGCCTTTGCCGATTTTTCAGTTCAGGAGTTGGCAGAGCGCTATGACTTATTGGTCATCGATCATCCATGGGCAGGTTTTGCGGCGCGTACTAAAAGCATTTTACCTTTAGACGACTATTTGTCATCCCATTTTTTAAAAGATCTCGAAGAAAATAGTGTAGGCCATTCTCATAAAAGTTATCAGTTTGATGGTCATCAATGGGCGCTGGCCATTGATGCAGCAACACCAGTTGCATCGAGTAGGCCTGACCTACTAAGAAAACATGGGTTAACACTTCCTGCGACCTACGAAGAGCTACTGGAAATTGCTGATCGTGGATTCGTCGGTTTCGCACTCATACCGATCGATACACTGATGAGCTTCTATATGTTTTGCTGCTCATTGGGTGAGGACCCCTGTCAGACAGACGAACACGTCGTCAGTGAGGTTATTGGCGTTCGAGCTTTACAGCTTTTTAAGCGACTTGCCGACAAAGTGCATAAGCGCTTTCACCATTTAAACCCGATTCAGGTATATGAGTATATGGCCAATACCGATGACATTGCCTATTGCCCTTTTGCGTATGGGTATTCGAATTATGCGCGTCATGGCTACGCCCCTCGCGTACTGGACTTTCATGATCTGGTAAGTCTCGATGGAAAGGAAAACATGCGGAGCACCTTAGGAGGCACAGGTTTAGCGGTTTCGGCTAAATGTCAATACTTGCAGGAAGCGATGGATTATGTACGCTATGTGGCTTCTCCGGCTTGTCAACTTGGGCTGTATTTCGATAATGGCGGTCAACCCGGGCATCTGAAAGCTTGGCAGTCGGTACACACCAATAAAATGAGCGGAAATTACTTTTATAATACGCTGCCGGCATTGCAGCGTGCTTTTCTTCGTCCACGTTACCACGGCCATATGTTTTTTCAGGATCATGCAGGAGATGTGGTGCGCAATTTTATTATCGATGGCGGAAACGAACAAGCCGTATTGCAAAAATTAAATGAACTCTATCAAGAGTCTAAAGCATTAGTATGAAGCCATTAGAAGGAATATTGGTGTTAGAGTTTGCCCAATTTATGGCCGGTCCAACGGCGGGTCTCAAACTAGCAGATTTGGGTGCCCGTGTTATTAAAATAGAGCGGCCGGGTAAGGGTGAGGGTGGAAGACAAATTGCTATTAAAAATTTGTTTGTTGACGGTGATAGCTTGGTTTTTCACACCATAAATCGAAATAAAGAATCCTATGCTGCCGACTTGAAAGACCCGAAAGACCTCAAAAAGGTTAAACAGCTTATTGCCAAAGCCGACGTAATGACGCACAATTTCCGACCAGGTGTCATGGAGAAAATAGGACTAACGTATGATGCGGCCTGTAAGATTAATCCACAAATTATATATGGTGTGGTAACAGGCTATGGAAAGAAAGGCCCTTGGGCCAATAAACCTGGTCAAGACTTACTAATACAAGCCATGTCGGGGCTTAGCTGGCTTTCGGGTACTAAAAGCGATGGACCCGTACCATTTGGATTAGCAGTGGCGGATATGGCCTGCGGTGCGCACCTGACCCAAGGTATTTTGGCCGCCTTATTAAAGCGTAATAAGACAAGAAAAAGCGCCTTGGTTGAAGTCAGCTTATTGGAATCTACTCTTGATCTACAGTTTGAGTTGCTTACCACCTTTTTAAATGATGGCGGAAAGTTGCCGAAACGTAGCGCTATGCGGGGAAGCGGACATGCTTATTTAAGTGCTCCCTACGGTGTTTATCAAACAAGTGATGGTTACCTGACCTTGGCAATGGGCGACTTAATGAAAATAGGAACCAGCATGGGTTGCGACTTAACAGCTTATCAAGACCGATCTTCTTGGTTCGAAAAAAGAGATGCTATTATTAGCAAGCTAGGAAAACATTTTCGCCATAATAGTACAGAATATTGGCGAGTTCGACTTGAAAAAGACGGCATTTGGTGTTCTTCGGTTCTCAATTATCGTCAAGCATTAGATCACGAAGCCTTCCGTGTTTTGGAGATGACACAAGAAGTGATATTGGCTGACGGAAAAAAGCTGACTACAACCCGAAATCCCATACGTATCAATGGAGAGAAGTTATATGCCACTAAGGCAGCGCCGAAAGTAGGTGAGGACACCGACGATATTGTCAATGAGTTCAATATAGTATAAGATGAAGCCACTGGAAGGATATTTAGTTGTTGATTTTAGCCAATTTTTGTCTGGCCCCTCGGCTAGCCTTCGCCTAGCGGATTTGGGTGCACGTGTTATTAAAGTGGAGAAACCGATAACAGGCGATATTTGCAGAAGCCTGTATACGACGGACCTGATTATGAATGGCGAGTCTTCCGTTTTTCATGCCATTAACCGTAACAAGGAAAGTCTATCAGCTGATTTGAAGAATCCGGATGACATTGTTCTAATAAAGAAGTTGTTAAAGCAGGCCGATGTGATGATCCATAACTTTCGTCCAGGTGTTATGGAACGACTAGGGCTTGATTTCAACGAGATTATAAAGGTCAATCCGCGTATTGTGTATGGGGAGATATCAGGATACGGAAATGAGGGCCCGTGGAAGGACCGACCGGGGCAGGATTTGCTATTGCAATCGCTTACCGGATTAACCTGGCTCAGTGGAAACGCGGGTGACGGCCCAGTGCCTATGGGCTTGTCTATAGTCGATATGTTGGCGGGAGCAAATCTTGTGCAGGGAATACTTGCCTGTTTAATTCAACAATCCCGCACGGAACAGGCGGCGCTGGTGCAGGTAAGCATGATGGAAACAGCCTATGATTTTCAATTTGAAGCCATTACGACTTTTTATAGAGACGGAGGTGCTTTGCCTCAACGAACAAAAGTGAATAATGCACATGCCTATCTGGGTGCTCCTTATGGAATTTATCAAAGCTCTGACGGCTATATCGCCTTAGCAATGGGTTCCATTCCGGTTTTGGGCAAATTGTTAAAATGCCCTGATCTCGAAAACTACCCATTGGTGTCTGATGCGTTTGATAAGCGCGATGAGATAAAACAGATTATCGCTGTGCATTTAAAAGGAGGAAGCACCCAACAATGGTTAGACCTTTTGGAACCAGCGGACATATGGTGTGCAGAGGTATTAACTTGGGATCGGCTGGTGACTCATGAAGGCTTCCAAACGTTGGAGATGATACAGGAGGTAAGAATGCAAGATGGTTATACCTACCGAACCACGCGATGCCCGATCCGAATTGATGGTGAATACCTGATTTCTCCGATTGGATCGCCGATGTTAGGACAGGATAATGAGTCGATTTGGAAGGAATTCGGAGGGGAGGTGACTCGTGAGTCATAAACCTCTACGTATAGCGGTGAGAAAGTTCGAACCCTTTGAACGGTCCATGAAGCAAGCTTGGGAAGCTTATGCGAAGGCGACCGGCTGCTCCTTGGAAGTGGAGTTGGTGGCTATGGACTTACATGAGCTTTATAACGAAACTATTCAGCAACAGGGTTTAAAAAAAGGTGTTTGGGATATCGCTCATATTAATACGGACTGGGTCTGTGAAGCTTATACAGATAATGCGCTTTGCGATCTGGCGCCTTGGCTTCAAGCGAACCCACCGGAAGATTATCCTAATGGATGGAGCACATCACTCCTCAGCATGCAGCGTTTCGATGAGCAAGTGGTCGGTTTACCTTTTCATGATGGGCCCGAATGCCTGATTTACAGAAAGGATCTATTCGAACAAGAAGAAAATAAATCAGCCTTTTACAAACAATATAAAAGAGAGCTGAAAGTCCCCCAAACGTGGGATGAATATGTGGAAGTGGCACAGTTCTTCCATCGGCCAATGGATAAATTGTACGGAAGTGTGATGGCGCTCTATCCTGATGGGCATAATGCTGTATTTGATTTTTGTCTGCAATTATGGAGTAGAGGGGGGAACTTAGTGGATGCGCTTGGAAAAATCCGATTAAATACAACAGAAGCGGAGAAAGCCTTGCAGTTTTATAAAGCCCTTGTATCGCAGTCGGACTGTATTCACCCCAACTCCTTTCAATATGAGTCGGTACAGGCAGGTGCTGCCTTTGCACGTGGGGAAGCGGCAATGATGGTGAATTGGTTTGGTTTTGCTTCGGTTTGCGAGGTAACAAAAGAAGGGGCATTAAGAGGGAAAATTGACATTGCATCGGTACCGGCAGGAAATAACGGCCAGGGAACGTCTCTGAATGTTTATTGGCTCTATACCATTGGCTCCGGTAGTAAGTATGCTTCTATCGCCTATGATTTTATACGTTTTGCCATTAGTAGGCAGATGGACAAACAGCTTACCTTAAACGGAGGGATTGGATGCCGTGTGTCTACCTGGAAGGATCCCTTTGTGAATCAAATGATCCCTTACTATTATAAACTTGAGCTCTTGCATGAGCAATCGCAGACCTTGCCTCGGAAAAAGAATTGGGCAGCTATAGCTAATAGGATCGATCAGTTAATACAAGAAGTTCTTAATGGAGATGAGGTGATTGCCTCTTTATTGGAACAGGCACAAGAGGATATCAATATATTGGATCATGAATAAAGAAATACACATACCTTATCAAGCTGTTTTGCCGAAGCGTCCGTTGCCTATTATTGTAATAGGGGCGGGTGGAATTGTAGGAGACGCGCATTTACCAGCCTATAAGAAAGCCGGATTTGACGTTATCGGTATTACGAATCGCACCAAAGAAAAAGCAACACGATTGGCCAGACAGTTCGCCATACCACATGTATATCACTCTGTGGAAGCAGCTGTAGCTCAGGCTACGCCCAATGCGGTTTATGATATTACCATTATGCCCGATCAGTTTGTAGAGACCTTGAAGAAGCTGCCGGACGAAAGTGCGGTGCTTATTCAAAAGCCTATGGGAGACTATTTTCAGCAAAGCAAAGAGATTTTAGCGGTCTGTAGGGATAAAGGACTAGCCGCAGCCATTAACTGTCAGTTGCGCGTAGCACCTTATATTAATGCTGCTCGCTATCTAATTGAAGAAGGGTTTATCGGTGAGCTATACGACATGGAAGTTAAGGTCACCGTACAAACACCTTGGGAGCTTTTTCCGTTAGTAAAGGTACATCCACGCTTGGAAATACAATATCACAGTATTCATTATATCGACCTAATTCGTTCCTTCCTTGGCGAACCGATAAGCGTATTCGCGAAGACCTTAAAGCACCCGGCGAAACAATTGTCTTCGTCCCGCTCTGCGATCATACTAGACTATGGGGACACCTTGCGGGCGATTATTAATACCAATCACGACCATGATTTTGGTCCGCAACACCAAGAAAGTTATATCAAATGGGAAGGAACAAAAGGGGCAATAAAAGTTAAGATGGGCTTGTTAATGAATTACCCACACGGTGTTCCTGACGCCTTTGAATATTGTATACACGTAAAAGGAGAGGAGCCGCAGTGGCAGTCTCTGGCAATCGAAGGGTCTTGGTTTCCTGATGCCTTTATTGGAAGTATGGCCGCCCTTATGCGCTATAAAAATGGTGAGAGCGATGGGTTGAGCGCTCATGTAGAAGATGTTATCAAAACGATGGCTGTTGTCGAAGCGGCTTATCAGAGTAGTGATCAAGGAGGAATACCGATACAAACCGAATTTTAACATAAACCGGTCATTATGTACTTTAAATCAATTTTTTTTGAAGACTATCAGTTGGAAGATAAACGTGTTACATTGGGAAGGACGCTGACGGAGACAGACTTCGTTGTTCATGCGGGGCATACCGGAGACTTTTTTCCGCATCATTTAGATGCAGAGTGGTGTAAAACGCAACCATTCGGTCAACGTATAGCACATGGAACGATGGTGTTTAGCATTGGTATTGGATTAACAGCCTCCGAGATAAATCCAGAAGCTTTCTCGAAAGGTTATGATCGTCTACGTTTTATCAAGCCTGTTTTTATTGGTGATACCATTCACGCGGAAGTGACGATAAGCAATAAAAGTGAGGCAAAAAATCCAGCCTATGGTACCGTAACGGAGCATGTAGAGATCATCAATCAACGTGGAGAGGTTGTGCTGGTTGCCGATCATATTCTATTGGCTAAAAAGAAACCTTAAAACCCCATTGACCAATGGAGATTTTAGTAAATGAGTCCTTAGCTCAATCAAAAACGGGACAATCAACGAAAAAATATTTACTGCCTTTTATATTGGTAACAGGCCTGTTTTTCCTTTGGGGAATGGCCCATAATCTGGATTCTATCCTGATTCCTCATTTGAAAAAAGCATGTAATTTGACCAATAGTCAATCGGCACTTGTCGACACATCCGTGTTTCTCGCGTATTTTATCATGGCCATTCCTTCCGGGTTTTTATTGAAGCGTTTCGGATATAAACACTGCATTATCATTGGTTTACTAGTTTTTGCCAGTGGGGCCTATCTATTCGTGCCGGCAGCAAACAATTTGAGCTATGAGATTTTTTTATTGGCACTTTTTATCATCGGTTGTGGTTTAGCTATCTTGGAAACCACGGCCAATCCTTATGCTGCCGTTTTGGGGAGTCCTGCTACAGCAGGACGTCGATTAAATTTAGCGGCCTCCTTTAACGGTTTGGCTGCTATGGTAGCGCCCATAGTAGGAGCCAACTTTATATTGTCTGGAAAAGAATATAGTAAAGACGCCTTGGCAGCTATGCAGGAGACCGAACGTTTGCATTATTTTATGGACGAAGCATCCTCGGTGAAACTACCCTATGTTATCTTAGGCACTGTACTTTTGCTAGTAGCAATTGCATTCCTTTTTGTCAAACTTCCGGAAGTTGGTCAACAACCGGAACATGTTGAAAAGAGCAACTTTTTTTCAGTGTGGAAATATCGGAATCTTAGTCTCGGTGTGGTAGCTCAATTCTTTTATGTAGGGGCGCAAGTTTGTATCACGAGCTTTTTTATTCGCATGGCTCAGCAGGGTGCGAATGTAGACGAAAAGACAGCTGGTTATTACTTAGGTATCTATGGGTTCTTATTTATGCTGGGTCGATTTGTAGGAACTTTTTTATTACGCTTTCTTTCGTCGCGCAAACTGCTGATTCTTTTCACTGCGTTTGCCCTTCTTCTCTGTTTGGTGGCTATTTTAGGTGAAGGGATGTCGGTAGTATATGCATTGGGATCAATCGGGTTTTTTATGTCCATCATGTTTCCCACCATTTTTGCGCTGGGCATTGAAGGTTTAGGAGACCAAACAAAGACTGCCTCGTCCTGGCTTATTATGTCCATTGTAGGAGGCGCTATTTTGCCGTACGGTATGGGTAGCTTAATAGATTATGCCGGTGATAGTATACAGATCGGTTATATCGTGCCTTTAGTCTGTTTTGTAGTGGTGCTGGCTTATGGATGGAGAGGACGATCTGTTCGTTATTAGTTGTTAGTTATTGGTTACTAGTTGTCGGTTATTCATTATTGGAGACGGATGGCAGCTAATTAGAAATAGGAATTATCAGAAATGAATATACAAGGTAAAGGAGCAAATATAAGGTATTTGCTTGTGTGTATGATGTTCATGCTCCCGTTTACATTGTTTGCGCAGCAAAAAAAACTTCCGATAAATGTGGTGCATACTACATCTGCCGATTCTTCGAAGGCGAAGCCTTGGGTCTTTTGGTATTGGATGCATTCTGCTTATTCCAAAGAAGGGATTACAGCTGATTTGGAAGCGATGAAAGAAATTGGGATTTCGGGCGCTTATTTAGCACCTATTAAGGGTAAAACGGATCCTCCTTTGTACGAACCGGTAATAGAAACGATGACACCCGCTTGGTGGGATTTAATACGCTTTACGTTGGAAGAAGCTGATCGTGTTGGAATAAAGCTTGCATTATTGCCGGGAGACGGTTTCGCGACCGCCGGTGGAAGTTGGATAAGTCCGGAGCTGTCGATGCAGAAAGTGGTATGGGCGGATACCGTTATTGCTGGCGGGAAAGATGTGCGACTGGCATTGCCCCAACCGGAAGCCTACCAAGGTTATTACCGTGATATAGCGACTTTTGCTCTGCCAGTAAAGGATTATCAACGTGAAGATAATCAGCCCACCGTAAGCACCAGTACGCGCACTGAAGCTCAATTTTTAACAATTAAGGGGAATAAGAAAAATTTTAGCAGTAAAGAACCCTGTTGGATTCAGTATACGTATAAGCAACCTTACACTTGTCGCGCTATCCAAATAGAAGTTGAAGGTTTTAACTATCAATCAGGCAGACTTATCATTCAAACAAGTAACGATGGTGTTCATTTTCAGGAAGTAAGCCGGCTCAAACCGCCGCGAGCGGGCTGGCTTGATTGGGATGTTGGACTGACGCATGCGATAGAACCGATTACGGCGCGATACTTTCGTTTTGTGTATGACCCTGAAGGCAGCGAACCGGGGGGAGAAGACCTGGACGCAGCAAAATGGAAGCCTAGCTTAAAGTTGTCGGGTATCCATTTATTGTCGACATCGCGTATCCATCAATACGAAGGTAAATCAGGCGTAGCTTGGCGAATCAGTGAGCCAAGCACTTCTTTGCAAATTGCAGACACCGATTGCATCAAGAAAGACCAGCTGATTAATATCTCTTCTTCTGTACAGGCGGACGGCACATTGACTTGGAAGGCACCTTCGGGAGTATGGAAGATTTTGCGTATGGGGCATACATCAACGGGGCATATGAACGAAACTGCCGGAAACGGTAAAGGCTTGGAATGCGATAAGATGAACCCGAAAGCCGTTGAAATACAGTTGCAAGGCTGGTTACAAAAGGCAATTGATGTGGCGGGTGATAGCTTAGCCCGTCAAGTCTTAAAAATTTTTCATGTTGATAGCTGGGAATGCGGTAGCCAAAACTGGTCGCCCGTTTTTCGTAATGAATTTAAAAGAAGAAGGGGGTATGATCCAGTCGATTATTTACCGGCGATGGCCGGATATCCGATAGCGAGTGCCGATTTTTCAGAACGGTATCTGTATGACATTCGCCAAACGATTGCCGAAGTAGTAAATACCAATTTCTTTGAACCCATAAAAGCCTTTACACATAAGCACGGAGCTGTTTTCAGCGCAGAAACGACAGCGCCAGTAATGTTAACCGATGGTATGGCTCATTTTAAGACGGTGGACATACCCATGGGAGAATTTTGGTTAAGGAGTCCGTCGCACGACAAGTTCAACGATGTGCTCGATGCAGTATCCGGCGCTCATATCTATGGTAAACCCCTTGTGCAGGCCGAGGCTTTTACCCAAATACGGATGGAGTGGGATGAGCATCCCGGAAATCTCAAAACATTGCAAGATCGAAATTACGCCCTTGGCGTAAATCGGTTGGTCTATCATATTTACGTACATAATCCATGGCTGAATAGAAAACCTGGAATGACTCTTAGTAGTATTGGTCTGTATTTTCAGCGTGATCAAACTTGGTGGAAGCAAGGAAAAGCATGGGTTGACTATGCTACGCGTGTACAACAGCTGCTGCAGGCAGGGACGCCGGTTACCGATTTGGCTGTTTTTACCGGTGAAGAGCTCCCAAGAAGAGCCATTCTTCCTGATCGCATGGTCTCAACCCTACCGGGTATCTTTGGTGAAAAGCGTGTATTGACGGAGCGAGCCCGGTTAGCTAATAAAGGCTTACCCATACAAAAAATCGCTGGGGTAAGTACAAGTGCGAATATGGTGCAACCTGAAGATTGGATAAATGCATTGCGTGGTTATGCTTATGATTCGCTTAATCCTGACATATTGTTGCAAGCAAAAGTGGAGGACGGACGCATCGTACTTCCTACCGGCGCAGCTTACGGAATATTAGTACTACCGGGTAGGCATGCTTTGCAGCCGAATGATCAAGCCATGAGCTTGGAAGTAGCGCGTAAACTGAAACAGCTTATCACTGAAGGTGCCAAAGTTGTACTAAGTAATAAACCACTGCGTACGCTGGGATTATCGGGTTTCCCGATGGCGGATACTGAATTGAATCGAATAACAGCACTTATCTGGGACGGCTCTTTCGAGCAAATGGAAGAAGGCGATAAATCTGTGCTCTTTAAAAAGCTCGGGAAGGGTATGATTATCAAGGCACCTTATTTGCTCTCTTCATTCAATCAATTCGGAGTGCAACCTGATGTTCATTTTAGTGAATTAGATGGCTCAGAAGCTACCGGCTTGGGCTTTAACCATCGGCGAACCGATGAAAAAGATATTTACTTTTTGACCAATCAACGAGAGCAAGATCGGAAACTGCTCGTGTCATTCCGGGTAGCGGGTAAAGTTCCGTACCTATATGATCCGGTAAGTAATATCGGGAAGCCCTTGGGCGAATGGCGTATCATAGGGGATCGCACGGAAATCCCGCTTCAATTTGCTCATAATGCTTCTTTATTTGTCCTTTTTAAGGAAGAAACCAACTTAAAAGAAGCTAAATCAGCAAGAAACTGGCCGCAGTTAAGCGAGACAAAGAAATTAATGGCCGCCTGGCATGTCGAATTCAATCCTGATTATGGCGGACCAAAAAAAGCAATTACATTAAAAGAGCTAAAAAGCTGGAGCGAGTTTGAAGATACATCGATACGGAATTATTCGGGTACGGCCCATTATCGGACGACTTTTCAATGGAAAGGAAACGCCCAGCACTCACCGGTTTGGTTACAGTTAGAAGAAGTGGCGAATATCGCTACCATTAAAGTAAACGGCGTAGATTGTGGGACACTTTGGACAGCGCCATACCGTGTTGATATTGGTAAAACGTTACGGAAAGGAGAGAACCAATTGGAGATAGCTGTAACGAATACCTGGGCGAATCGACTGATCGGTGATCAGGCATTGCCAATGGAGAAACGCATTACGCAAACAACGGCACCCTTCCGTTTAGAAGGGCAGCCTTTGTTGAAGGCTGGCCTTATTGGGACGGTGCGTTTGATGGAAGAAGAAGTTAATTAGCCAATTCATTAATTAGCTAATGTGATAATGGAAATAATGAACGATGAGTTATAAGTGAATGAGATAATGAATGAGAAGCAGTATCTTACAACGAGAGCCTAGCAGCCTACCGTAGGTAAGCTAAGGGATTTCGCTTTTAACATACAGATGAAGGTATTTATATTAAAAGACTGTTTTTTTTATTCAACTTTTCTTGATAAAAGTTGAGCAAACCGAAGAACGTAGTGATGAGTTCATGAACACCATTAAAAATAAACAAGAGTGAATAAATCAAGGCTTGTGTAGGCTACCTTGCACCTGATTGCAAAGCATCATTAGCGCGTATTGGAGCCGTTTCACTTCCTCAATCCGCTTGGATACCGTAATATGAGCAGACATGCAAATGCTTTGCTGCTCGTTGCGTCGGTATCCTCCAAGGCCGTTTATCCGATACTCGGGGGCCATATGGCTGTCCGCAAAAGCTTTCCGTTCAGCTGAAATATCGCCTAGGAAGTTTGCGGCTTGCAGGTTGAAGCACTACCATCGTAGCAAAGTTCCAAGCGATGAGTCTTTGGTTACTTTCTGCGGAAGAAAGTAACACAAATTAAAAAACCTGATTAGGAAAAACGTTCCTTTTTTTAAAAGCGAAACCGACCAACGGGAGTTCATCGAGGTAATCCCGGTAGATAAGATGAAGATCTGCCTTTGATCAATTATTATGTATGATGATATATAAAAATGCTATAAAAAGTCTTATTTGGTTAGGAGTATGTGCTACTCTTAATTTAAAAGCGCAGGAAGCCGCCTTGGTAAACACCTCTGCCAGCCCCTATGCGAAATTAAAACCTGTGGGAATGGACCAGGTACATTGGACGGAAGGTTTTTGGGCAAACCGATTCGAGGTGTGCAAAGAACGTATGGTTCCGCAACTATGGAGTGTTTATAACGATGAACATATCAGCCACGCCTATAAGAATTTTGAAATAGCTGCAGGTTTGGACACGGGGAGTCATAGTGGGCCATCTTTTCATGACGGTGATTATTATAAGATGTTGGAAGCCGTTGCGAGTCTATATGCTGTTACGAAAGATCCGGCACTGGACAAGAAAATGGACGAAGTTATCAAGACCATTGCTCTATCGCAACGGGAAGACGGTTACATTTATACATTGTCGATGATTCAGCAACGCAAAACTGGTGTAAAAAATCAATTTGAAGATCGCTTAAGTTTTGAAGCCTATAACATTGGGCATTTAATGACGGCCGCCTGCGTACATTATCGAGCTACCGGAAAACGTAATCTATTGGATGTTGCGATTAAGGCCACTGATTATCTCTATCGGTTTTACAAATCGGCTTCACCAACCTTAGCGCGAAATGCCATTTGTCCTTCTCATTATATGGGGGTAGTTGAGATGTATCGTACTTTAGGCGATAAACGATACCTGGAGCTGGCAAAACACCTAATTGATATAAAAGGCCAGATTGAGGACGGAACCGACGATAATCAGGATCGAATTCCCTTTCGGGAACAGCAAAAGGTAATGGGACACGCGGTGCGGGCAAATTACCTCTATGCCGGTGTTGCGGACGTCTATGCAGAGACAGGTGATACCAGTCTTTTTAATCAACTCCATAAAATGTGGACAGACGTCACCTCTCATAAAATGTATATAACCGGTGGTTGTGGTTCGCTATATGATGGAGTTTCGCCGGATGGCACTTCTTATGATCCCAAAGAGGTCCAGAAGATCCATCAAGCTTATGGACGAGACTACCAATTACCTAACTTCACCGCTCATAATGAAACCTGTGCCAATATCGGAAATATGCTATGGAATTGGCGGATGCTACTACTAACAGGTAACGCAAAGTTTGCTGACGTTTTAGAGTTGGCACTTTATAATAGCGTTCTATCGGGTATTAGCTTAGATGGAGAACGGTTTTTATATACAAATCCACTGGCTTACTCGGATAAATTACCCTTTAAACAGCGATGGTCGAAAGATAGAGTGCCATATATCGCATTGTCCAACTGTTGTCCGCCAAATGTAGTAAGGACCCTTGCAGAGGTACATAATTATTTTTATAGCGTTTCGGATGAGGGCATATGGATTAATCTATACGGTGGAAGTGAGTTAAAGACGTCATTGCCGAATGGGGGTACGGTTAAATTAAAACAGGAAACGGCTTATCCTTGGGATGGAGTGATCAAAGTTGTGGTAGAAGAAGCTGTTAAAGATGACTTTTCTTTGTTTTTGCGTATTCCCGGATGGGCGGACCAAGCCATGATTCAGGTAAACGGGCAGGACGTGAACAAAGTTTTGAAACCAGGCTCCTATACCATGATACGGAGAAAGTGGAAAAAAGGGGATGTTGTATTCTTGAAGATGCCCATGGAAGCTCATTTGATGCAAGCTAACCCATTGGTAGAGGAAAGCAGAAACCAAGTAGCCGTGAAACGTGGCCCTATTGTGTATTGTTTGGAATCTTCGGACTTGCCCCGAGGCAAGAGCATATTCGATGTAGCAATTCCTGCTGATATGACCTTTCAGACAGAAAACCAGTTGATTGACAACTGCCCTGTTACCTCTTTAACGGGGGAAGCAAAGGTAATCGACCAACAGCAGAATTGGGACGGTGTTCTTTACAGAAAAATAGACAAGGGCATTAAGAAAACGATACCGCTCCGATTCGTGCCTTATTTTACCTGGGGTAATAGAGGACATACAGACATGACGGTTTGGATGCCTGTTAGTTATTAGTTGTTGGTTATTAGTTATTAGTTGTTGGTTATTAGTTATTGGTTGTTAGTTATTAGGAGTGATAGTAAGACGAAATCAACATCGCACCCTATGGGTCGACTTGGCAGCTGATCGCTGATAACTGAACATAAATCTTATGTCCTTTATCTTAAGTCTTATGTCTTGATAAAAATAATTTAGTAAAATGAGAAGAGCACTTTTTATACTTTCTTTCCTCTTCATTTATGGCAGTGCTTTTGCCGAAATTAGGTTGGGAGCCATTTTTACGGATGGCATG
The DNA here is from genome assembly GCF_008245145.1 of Olivibacter sp. LS-1. Taxonomy (GTDB): domain Bacteria; phylum Bacteroidota; class Bacteroidia; order Sphingobacteriales; family Sphingobacteriaceae; genus Olivibacter; species Olivibacter oleidegradans. Next base: position 2,201,637 of record NZ_CP041643.1, read on the forward strand.
GTACTTCAACGGCAGTCGGCCGTACCTATTTGGGGATGGGCGTCTCCTGGTACAAACGTAACGATCGAGAGTTCATGGAACCATCAAAAATATAATGTAAAGGCCAACGAGAAAGGTAAATGGCTTGTTAAGGTGCAAACACCGGACGCTGGAGGGCCCTATTCACTGGCTTTAAATGACGGTACGCCGTATACAATAAAAGACATACTAATTGGTGAAGTATGGCTATGTTCCGGTCAGTCAAATATGGAAATGCTATTAAAAGGCTTTAGAGGACAACCCATTATCGGGTCAAATGACGCAATTCTTCATTCGGCAAATAACCACCTTCGTTTATATACCGTGCCTCGATCCTCTCAGTTACAGCCTCAGGACGATAGCAAACCGTCGGTTTGGAAGGAGGCGAATCCTGAAAATGTAGCTAACTTCAGTGCTACCGCCTATTACTTCGGGCGCTTACTGCAAGAGATTCTGCAAGTGCCTGTTGGACTGATTCACAGCAGCTACGGCGGATCAACCATTGAAGCTTGGATGGATCGTGAACTGTTGCAGGATTTTAAGGAGGTTTCCTTACCAAAAGACAGTATTCCGGTAAAGAATCGGACCCCAACAACCCTTTTTAACGGGATGATTCACCCAATTGTTGGTTATACAATTAAGGGATGTATTTGGTATCAAGGTGAATCAAATTATGAAAACCCTGATCTATATGAACAGCTTTTTCCGGCCATGGTGAAGAGGTGGAGAGCTTTGTGGAATCAAGGGAATTTCCCTTTTTATTATGCGCAAATCGCACCGTATAATTATGCACAGCTGCCACCTTATCATACAGGTGGTAAATATAATTCGGCCTTTTTGCGGGATGCGCAAAGAAAATCACTGGAGAAAATACCTAATAGCGAAATGATTTCTTTAATGGATGTAGGCGAAGAAAATTGTATCCACCCTGCTAACAAAAAAGTAGGCGGAGAACGCTTTGCTTTAATTGCCTTGTCAAATGTATACGGCAAAAAAGGTTTTGCCTGGGCTTCCCCTAGCTATGAATCAATGGAGGTGCAAGGAGGACAGGCGATTGTACATTTTAAGCATGCTACCCTTGGTCTAAGCGCTTTTGGCGGTGAATTACATAATTTTGAAATAGCAGGCGAAGACAAAGTTTTTTACCCGGCGCAGGGATTGATTAAAGGCAATACCGTTATCCTAAGCTCGCCTTCCGTAGTGAAGCCGCTGGCAGTCCGTTACGCCTTTAAAGATTTTGCAAGAGGCGAACTATTTAGTACTGCCGGCTTGCCCGTTGCGTCCTTTAGAACGGATAATTGGTAAAATGGTTAAGTTGTTAAGTAGGGAAGTGGTTGAGAAGGTTATACGGAGATATTAGTCAATGTGATGATGTGATAATGGAAAGCCCTATAGCGATAGGAGCGAGCTGAAGGTGTATAGCCGATAGCTAAAAAAAATTGAAAAAATAATGCAAAGATATTTTATCCTATTCTTTTTTTTTCTTTGGAAGTTTTCCGTTGGTCAAGAGGTAGATCTAAGTTCATATAATATTATATGGAACAGCCAAAGTAACAATTCGAGCGAATCCATGCCTTGTGGGGGAGGGGATGTGGGACTGAATGTATGGACAGAGAAGGGCGACGTGCTATTTTATATTGCGCGCAGCGGAACCTTTGACGAAAACAATACGTTATTGAAATTAGGGCGCGTTAGATTGCGCTTATCTCCTAATCCATTTTATGGTGGCACCTTTAAACAGGAATTGAAGCTTCGGGAGGGGACCGTATATATTGAAGCGAAGAACGAAGAGATTTCAGCAAAGATCAACTTGTGGGTGGACGTGTTTGCACCTATCGTTCATGTAGACATTGCGGCTGATAAACCTCTGCAAGTAACAGCTACTTACGAAAATTGGCGGTACCAAGATCGGGTCACAAAAGGTAAGGAAAACAATGCAAATTCCTATAAATGGGCGCCGCCTGGTGATGTTATTGCAAAAAAAGATATCGTAGGTTACGAAGGTAGTAGCGGAGTTTTATTTTATCATCGAAATAAGGAAAATACCGTTTTTGATGTAACTGTGAAACAACAAGGTCTGGATAGTGTTAAAAAGAAGTTATTCGATCCCTTGTCTGACCTGACCTTTGGTGGATTCCTGATCGGTGAAGGTATGCAACAAGCTGGTGAAACTTCAGGCAAATACCAAGATACAGATTATAAGGGGTGGCGTCTAACGACCGAAAAACCAACAAAAAAACAATCAATCAAAATTTACCTTCATACAAAACAAGAAAAATCGGTAGATACTTGGAAGAAGGAATTGTTGCTCTTAGCTAAAACGAAGAAGGATAAGGGGGCTACTGTTCATAACAAGGAATGGTGGGCGAATTTCTGGGATCGAAGTTATATCTGCATCAAGCCCGGGAGTAAAGACACCAGCGATATTGATTGGCAAATGGCCCGGAATTATCAGCTATTTAGGTATATGCTGGCTTGTAACGCTTACGGAGCATATCCGACAAAATTTAATGGCGGACTTTTTACCTATGATCCGTCGAGGATAGATACGGCAATGACCTATACCCCTGATTTCAGGAATTGGGGTGGAGGCACTCATACGGCTCAAAATCAACGTTTGGTATACTGGCCCATGCTAAAGAGCGGAGATGTCGATTTGATGAAGCCCGCATTTGACTTTTACCGTAGGATATTAAGCAATGCTGAGTTGAGAACGCAAACCTATTGGGGCCACAAGGGCGCCAGCTTTACCGAGCAAATCGAAAACTTTGGCCTGCCGAATCCGGCCGAATATGGGTGGAAGCGGCCAGTGGATTTTGATCGGGGAATGGAGTATAATGCTTGGTTGGAATATCAATGGGATACCGTATTGGAGTTCTGCATGATGATATTGGAAAGCCATCGTTATACCGGCGCTAATATTCGTCCATATATGCCTTTAATAGAAAGCTGTTTACAGTTTTTTGATGAACATTATCAATACCTAGCGAAGAAGAGAGGACGGAAGGCTCTGGATGGAGATGGACAGCTTGTGCTTTATCCCGGATCGGCTGCTGAAACCTATAAAATGGCTTACAATGCAAATTCCACCATAGCAGCTTTGAAAACCGTTACGGAGGGACTGTTGACGCTTCCTGATACATTATTGCCTTCTTCAAGAAAGGCCGAATGGAAAAAGATGCTATCCCGTATTCCTCCCTTAAGCTATAGAACGATAGATAATCGTATCTTACTGGCGCCGGCAAAACTGTGGGAACGGGTAAATAATGTCGAATCACCTCAATTATACCCTGTTTTTCCCTGGGGACTCTATGGGGTTGGGAAGCCGGGCTTAGATACGGCCCGTAATACCTATCAATTCGATCGGGATGCGTTGAAATTTAGAAGTCATATTGGCTGGAAGCAGGATAACATATTCGCTGCCCGTTTAGGGTTAACAGATGAAGCTTTACGGTTAAATCGATTAAAATTAAGCAATGCACCTCGTCGATTTCCTGCGTTCTGGGGGCCGGGTTTTGATTGGGTGCCGGACCATAATTGGGGCGGCTCGGGTATGATCGGTTTGCAGGAAATGTTGTTGCAAACCGTAGGAGATAAAATCTATGTGCTTCCGTCGTGGCCGTTGGACTGCGATGTAGCTTTCAAACTGCATGCTCCTAAGCAGACGACCGTTGAGGTGGAGGTGAAGAATGGGAAAGTTAAAAAGCTAATCGTTAAGCCGGCAAGCCGAAGAAATGATGTTATTTTACCCGAATCTACTAATATCTTGGAATCCTCAAACAATATCAATGAAGTTACGGTGTTTTTTCTGCTCCAGGAAAGTATATTCACAAAAAAAGCCCTACTGTAAGGTAGGGCTCTTCTTTGTTCTTAGGAGGACGTTATTCTGCTACAACCACAAAAGGAACTTGTACTTTAACTTCCTTGTGTAAGTTTAAATTAGCAGTATATTCGCCAAGCTCTTTTGGCTCTACATCAAAAGTGATACGACGGCGATCAACTTCAAAACCTTCTTTTTTCAAAGCATCAGCGATTTGAATCGTGTTAACCGAACCGAAGATCTTGCCGGTTTCTCCAGCTTTAGCGCCTATTGTTAATTTAACAGACTCTAATTTAGCTGCAAGATCGGTAGCATCCTTCTTGATTTTTTCTTGTTTAAATTGCGCTTGTTTAATGTTTTCTGCAAGCACTTTCTTGGCTGAAGGAGTAGCTAAAATCGCTAAACCTTGAGGAATTAAGTAGTTACGACCATAACCATTTTTTACGGTTACGATATCATCCTTCTCGCCAAGCTTCTTAATATCTTGTTTTAAAATAATTTCCATGTCGTTCTTACCTCCAGATTATTTTAATGAATCAGTTACATAAGGTAATAAACCAATATGGCGTGCACGTTTCACAGCCTGTGCCACTTTACGTTGGAATTTTAAAGAAGTTCCTGTTAGGCGGCGAGGTAAAATCTTACCTTGATCATTTACAAACTTCAATAAAAAGTTTGCGTCTTTATAATCGATATATTTAATACCGTTCTTTTTGAAACGGCAATACTTCTTACGGTTATCCTCTACTTTAGGGGCAGTAACGTATTGAATTTGCTCTTTTGCCATTATTTTGCTACCTCCTCAGTTTTCGTTTCAGGTTTCTTGTTAAAAGCACCGCTGCGCTTTTTCTCGTTATAAGCAATTGCATGCTTATCTAACGAAATGGTAAGGAACCGCATAACACGTTCATCACGTTTGTACTCAAGTTCCAGTTTGCTGATTAATTCACCTGGAGCCTTGAATTCTGTTAGGTGATAGAACCCTGTTGTTTTTTTCTCAATAGGGTACGCTAATTTTTTCAAACCCCAATTATCCTCGTGGATAATTTCGGCTCCGTTTTCAGTAAGAATGTTTTTGAATTTGGCAATTACCTCTTTCGCAACCTCTTCTGATAACAACGGGGTAAGAATTACTACGGTTTCGTATTGTTGCATTTTGTTAAAAAGTTTGTTATTATAATGTCCGCACAAAGCGGAGCGCAAAGATAGGTATATGTTTTTAGAATTGCAAGCTTTGTTTCGCTTGTTGTTAAGTAGTTAAGTGGGGAAATAGTTAAGTAGGAGAGTATTTGATGATCCAACAGAAACATAACAACTCAACGGCTCGACTACTTTTACTTCTCAACTAACAAAAGCCGATTGGCTAATTCCGGCAAAATCCGTACCTTCGTGCCGATGGATAATTTTATTGTTTCTGCGCGTAAATATCGGCCTTCAACCTTTGAAACGGTAGTGGGACAGCAGCACATTACCGGAACGCTTAAGAATGCCATTAAGAACAGTCAGTTAGCACAGGCCTTTCTCTTTTGCGGTCCACGTGGGGTGGGGAAAACGACTTGTGCACGCATTTTAGCAAAAACAATTAATTGTCAACATTTAAGTTCGGAAATAGAAGCTTGTGGTACCTGCGACTCCTGTAAGTCATTTCAAAACGGCAATTCCTTTAGTATTCACGAACTGGATGCAGCTTCTAATAACTCTGTTGATGATATAAGAAGTCTGATTGAACAGGTTAGAATTCCCCCGCAGACCGGTAAGTATAAAATTTATATTATCGATGAGGTGCACATGCTTTCAACGCAGGCCTTCAACGCTTTCTTGAAAACATTGGAGGAACCTCCCGCTTATGCTATTTTCATTCTGGCGACTACTGAGAAGCATAAAATATTGCCTACGATTTTATCTCGTTGCCAGATTTTCGACTTTAACCGGATTAAAGTTGAACATATTGCCGGTCACCTGGCAAACATAGCGAATAAAGAAGGCGTTGCTTATGACCAGGACGGATTGCATCTCATTGCACAAAAAGCAGATGGGGGACTTCGGGATGCCTTATCCATGTTTGATCAGATTGTTAGCTTTTCCAATAAGAACGTTAGCTATCAAGCAGTTATTGATAACCTGAATATCTTAGATTATGACTATTATTTTAAGCTAACCGATGCGATCTTTTCCGAAAATTCGGTGAATGCACTATTGGTTTTTGATGAGGTACTGTCCAATGGTTTTGATGGCAGCCATTTTATTTCGGGTTTAGCGTCTCACTTTAGAAACCTTTTAGTAGGAAAGGACGCCAGTACACTTAAATTATTGGAAGTAAGTGAAAATATTCGTCAACGCTATTTAGAGCAGGCACAACAAGCGGAGGTGGGCCTGTTGCTTTCGGCTTTAAATATCGCCAATCAATGCGAAATAAATTATCGAACGAGCAAAAACCAGCGACTGCAAGTAGAACTCGCTCTGTTAAAAATGTGCCACATCCGATCGGCCATTCAGTTTAATAAGCAAGCAATCGAAATGAATAACCGGCCTGAGTCGGTAAAAAAAAAACCTGATACTTTAGCAGTTAACGTGGTTTCAGCCCCTCCTCCTGTGACGGCGACGCCAAAGGAGCCGATGAAACCCACGTCTCCGGCAGCTATCCATCAAGACTCTTCGCCGAAATTGCAGGAGTCCACAGCCTCGGGAAAACTGAAGATTCCTAGTTTTAAGGATATCAAATTATCGTCCTCGATTCCCAGCTTAAGTGACGTTTTTAAAGATAAAAAGGAAACGGATCCTAACGCTGATCCCGAATATATAACGGGATCGGACCAACAGCACTTTACCTATGACGATTTTTTAAAGGTTTGGCATGCTTTTGCAGATAAAGCGAAGGCCGAAAGCAAGATTACGCTTTTTACCTTAATGACCGCTAATCCTCCTAAACTCAGGGATGATTTCAAGGTAGAGGTAATCGTAGAAAATGCCATTCAGGAAAATTTATTGTCCATATCTAAAATTGATATGCTAAATGAATTACGGGTCAGATTGAAAAATTTTTCTATAGACCTGATTCCCGTACAAGCCGAATCGAATGTCGTACGTAAACCTTATACCAATCAAGAGAAGTATCAGGCAATGGTCGCTAAAAATCCTTTAGTGGATAAATTAAGACAAGAATTCAACCTGGGGTTTGAATAAGTTATTAGCCGTGAGGCCTGAGCTATTGGCTGTTGCATTTATTTATATTAATTGCTACACCTAAAGGCTAAAGCCCCTATAAGCAGTCCTAATCTCGTTTTGGATAACCCTCTTCATCTAAATCATCTCTTTCATCTTCAGGTGTTTCTGCTAATTTTTCATCCTCTTTACTTAAGCGTGTGATCCGTCCATTGTCGATATGCATACCTAACTCTTCGACATCAGTTTCTAACGATTTGTCGGGGTCGTATTCATCGCCTACATACTGATTAGCTTCATCCCAATCCGAATTGTCATCTTCCCCCTGCGGCGCAGTAGTATCATAAGGATCTTCATGTTGATACTCTCTTTCTTCGTTCGGATAGTCCTTCGTGTCGGGATCAATATCGTACTCAAAGCTATCTTCCCGCTCATTATAACGTAAATTTTCTATATTACCACGATCGGCCTGATCATTTGGAATCTCTTCGTTCTTTTGAATATTCGGTTTATCCTTATTCATAATGCTTTTTCTTAAGTTCGTATTCTTCCTATGGAACAGTTGATTTTAAAATAGGTTTGTTAAAATGTGTTTAATCCGAAGCTGTATCTTTGTTTATGCTTAATCGATGTGTAATCACATTTTTTTTCTTTATCGGTTTATCCGGAATATTGTTTTCGGTTCAGGCACAGCAGCCGGTTTTACTAACAGATAGCCTACATCAACATATGTTCACTTTTGGAGAACTCAAATCCATGGTAGATACGACAGATAGGTTAACATTCGAGCAGATTCAGCAAGCTCGCGGCGCGTCGTTATTTAAGACCAATAAAAGCAGCACTCCTCAGAATACAGAAACCAACAAATACTATTGGTATAAATTACGCATTGATCACCGGGATACGCGGGAAAAGTTGTTTGTTCTAGAATTCTTTGACCAAACTATTGATGAGATTGAAGCTTATATTCCCACCCGGCAAGGTAGATATGCACAGGTCGTATTGGGTGATCAGTTAACGTTTTCTGCCCGTCCTTTTAGGCACAAAAACTTTGTGATTCCTTTGTATAACGAATTACAGGGAACGCATGACTACTACTTCCGTATTAAATCATCTCAGGTAGCAGATGTTATCATCGTCCTTCGTTCCATTGATTATTTTATAGGATATGCCTTGGGAGAGTATTTTAGTTTCGGTATTTTCTACGGCATGATCTTTATATTCTGTTTTTATAATATGGTTATGTTCTTCGCCGTAAGACAGAGAGCCTATCTTTACTACGTTTGTTACCTGTTATGTGTTGCCCTATTTGAAATGTGTACAGACGGTATCGCCTATCATTATCTATGGCCCCGTCTGTCAAACTGGAATCAATTTGCTTTTGGGATTGTTCTATGTTTGATGAGCATATTCGCCTTATTATTTACACAGCGTTTATTGCTGCTGCACCGAAAGGCCCCTCGCTTGCATTTTTTTATTTCTGTTGTTATTGCTGCCAGATTATTGTTCTTTGCTTATTGCTTGCTTTTTGATAAAAGTCTTTTCAATTATAAATTTCTGGAAGCTGTGCCACTTCTTGTCGCGTTTGGTTCAGGAATTTATATATGGACGACAGGCTATCGCCCTGCTCGATATTTTGTTATTGGCTATGGCTTCCTATTCTTCGGCTATCTCGTAAAGTTTCTCATTATGTTAGGGTTCACTTGGCTGAATTTTGGGATCATTTCCTATTATATATTAAGCTTCTGTTTTATTATGGAAATGACCTTTTTGTCATTAGCCGTGGGTGACCGCGTGCGTGTGCTTAAATACAGTCGCGATCGCGCGCAACAGCGCATCATCAAACAAATGAAAATTAATCAGGAGCTTAAAGATAATATTAACCGAGAGCTGGAAGCAAAAGTGACGGAGCGCACCAAAGAACTTATGGAAAAGTCCTCGATTATAGAGCAGCAAAACGAAGCGCTTTTTTCAGCCAATCATACCCTTCAGGAGCAGCGTGATGAAATAGCACGGATCAATGCGCTGCTTAATAAAGATAATGAAGAACTGAAAGAAAATGTAGAACAGGTTACTCGTGCGCGTGTGCTATCAACAGGTGTTCGGTTTGAGGAATTCAGTAAACTCTATCCCGATCAGGAGAGCTGCCTGAAATTTTTAGCAGAGCTTAAATGGAGGGAAGGTTATGAATGTAAGAAATGTGCAACCACCACTTATTATCCTGGGCATTTACCTTATAGCAGGCGTTGTTCGAACTGTGGCTACGAAGAGTCGGCGACGGCCCATACGCTCCTGCAAAATATACGTATACCTATTAACAAATCTTTCTACCTTATCTATTTAATCTACTCTACCAAAGGAAAAATATCCTCACACAAGTTATCAGATATCTTATCGATTAGGCAGAGCACCTGCTGGGCATACAGTAAAAAAATTAAGCAGCAAATAGAAGAGAAAAAACTAACTTTTCGGAAATTGGGCGATAAAGGATGGAGTGAATTGCTTTTTTAGCCTTAGTAAAAGTAGATTATGGGTGCTAATAAATTAAAAAATCGACGGTGTTAAAGCGTATCATAGTGTATTTAGTACACATGCTTCTATTTTAAAGGAAGGTGCTGAAACACAAGCATTGCGACCCGCTTTATATTCCGGTATTTAAGCGTATCAATTAATTTGTAATTATCTATATATCAGTCATTTACATATAAAAATATTTGTTTTTTTCCTGTTTTACCATCTATATTTGTCCCGGAATAAATAGCCGGCTAACAAGTAAACAATTTTAATTACACCAATTTATTAAACTATGTCGAGGAAGCTTTTACTAATGATTTTCCTATTTTTCATCTGCATCTCAAGTTACGGGCAAGGGACCACTGTGAGAGGCGTGGTGAAGGATATATCCGGAGATGCCCTGCCCGGTGTATCTGTTAAGGTGAAAGGAGGGACAGGGGGTACCACTACCGATGGAAATGGGCAATTTACGCTAAAGACACCAGACAATGCGGTATTGATTTTCTCTTATATCGGTTATCAGGTAAAGGAAGAAGCCGTACAGGGAAGCAGTACACTTGAAATTACACTATTGCCCTCCAATCAAGAGCTAGATGAAGTAGTAGTTGTAGGTTATGGCACGCAACGTAAAGGAGATATCACGGGGGCTGTAGGTGTCGTCTCACAAGAAGCTTTTGAGTCTAGACCTAACACCCAATTTGGAAGTATCTTGCAAGGTAAAACGGCAGGGGTGCAAGTATCCTCCCCCGGCGGTAAACCTAATGCGGGGTTGAACATTCGTATCCGTGGAACGAGTTCCATTACCTCGAGCAGCGACCCACTGTATGTAGTAGATGGCGTACCGATAGCCGATACACGTTCGATTAATCCCGCTGATATCGAAAGTATGTCTATTTTGAAGGATGCCGCATCGGCTGCTATTTACGGTGCGCAGGGAGCAAACGGCGTTGTACTTATCACCACAAAGAAAGGCAAGGAGGGGAAGACTCGTGTTGACCTAAATGCCTATGCCGGGTTTTCTTCCGTATGGCGTAAACTCGATGTGCTAAATGCGAGTCAATATCGGGAGTTGATGACAGCGTTAGGAAGAAACACGGATTGGGATCGATACACAGCCAACACGAACTGGCAAGATGAAGTTTTTCAACAAGGGGCATCCCAGAATTACCAATTAGCATTTTCGGGGAAAAGCAATAAAACAACTTATTACTTATCCGGCGGTTGGACCAAGCAAAAGGGAGCTGTGAGAAGCGCCGAAATGGATCGTTATAACTTTAAGGTAAATTTGCAACAAGAAGTAAATAGTTGGCTGACGTTAGGTACCAACTTAGGTTATACGCGTTACCATGATGTAGATGTGGCCGACAATCAAGCAGTTAATCAAGGAGGGGTCATTATGGGGATTTTATCTACACCTCCCAATATTGGAATTTACAATCCTAACGGTACCTTCACCAGTAACCCCTTTCAGGATTGGGAAAACCCCCTTGCATTTACAGATGGATCTGAACGGGGTTATAGAAATCAACGGGTCATAGGAAATGCCTATGCAGAAATCACTTTTCTTCCCGGATTAAAGTTCCGCAGTAATTTTGGTATTGATGCAGGAAGTGGTGTATATGAATATTTCCTGGATCCGATCCGTACAAGCTATGGTCGTGCGCAGGAAGGTATTGGACGTTACAATACCGATCAACGTAATTACTGGATTGCTGACAACACCTTAACTTATAACAAACAGCTTGAAAAACACAATTTCGGTGCTTTACTGGGGATGGTGGCACAAAAAACCCAGTGGGAAAACAGTGAAACCGAACGTACCGGTTTTTCCGGTACATCGATTACGACACCCAATGCAGGCTCCGTGATACGGATAGCAAATGTGTCGAAAAGGGAAAAAGCAAATGTTTCCGTTATCGGGAGAGTTAACTACGATTTTGATGGTAAGTATCTGTTTACCGCAAACTTTCGTGCAGACAATAGCTCCAATTTCGGTTCGGAAAACAAATGGGGTTACTTTCCATCGTTTTCTGCCGGATGGCGTTTGTCAAAGGAAAATTTCTTAAATGAAGTTTCCTGGTTGGATGATTTAAAGTTGCGCGCAGGTTGGGGAATTGTTGGAAATGATAATGTAGGTGAATATGCTTATTGGGGGCGCGTAGCTAGTGATGCTAATTATCCCTTTGGAGGTGTTATATCCCCGGGAACCCGGCCATCTACTTTACAAAATGATAATTTGAAATGGGAGGAGACGAAGCAAACAAATATTGGCCTTGACATCAGTGTATTTAATGCTCGGTTAAATTTCAGTGCCGATGCCTATTTAAAGAAGACGAGCGACTTATTACTGAACGTTCCTGTACCTCGAGCAACGGGTTTTGATTATGTCTTACAAAATGCGGGAGCATTGGAAAATAAGGGTTTAGAATTTCAGGTAAATTCCCGAAACTTAGCGGGGGCGCTCAAATGGGAAACCGATTTAAATATTTCATTGAACCGTAACAAAGTAAGCGATTTGGCAGGTACCACTATTTTCGGTGCCAATATATCCGGAAGGGGAGATTTGAGTTATACTACCGTAGGCAACCCCATCGGCATGTTTTATGGTTATGTGTTCACAGGAGTAGATCCGCAGACGGGAGATGCTCTATATTTAAGAAACGACGGAACAAGCTCCAACAATCCATCCCCGGATGATCGCCGAATTATTGGAAATCCTAACCCAGATTTCATTTATGGACTAACCAACACCTTTGGATACAAGAACTTTGGATTCAGTATTTTTCTACAGGGAAGCCAAGGCAACGATATTTACAATGGTACGCGGGTAGAAACGGAAGGAATGATTGATGCTAAGAACCAAACGACGGCGGTGCTCGATCGTTGGACCAGTCCGGGGCAGCTTACCAATGTTCCGCGAGCTGTACCGGATAATACCAATAATTCACGGAACTCCACTCGTTTTGTTGAAAATGGTTCGTATCTGCGCGTAAAATCAGTAACCTTAAGCTACAATTTGCCGGAAACATTATTGAGTAGGTTGAAACTAAGCAACGTAAAAGTATATGTAACGGGCGAAAACCTATTTACCGTTACAAATTATAAGGGCTTTGATCCGGAAGTTAATGCTTTCACTAATACCAATGATGCTACGCAGAACAAAAACACTTTTGTGGGAATCGACTACGGAACGTACCCGCAAACGCGTAACTTAATCTTTGGCTTGAATGTTTCATTTTAAAGAAGATAGATATGACACGACATATAATAAGAGGTATGGTCGTTTGCCTTGTTGCGACAACCATTATTTCCTGTAATAAATTTACCGATTTAACGCCGATTTCTGAGGCCACTAATGAAAATGCTTATACCACAGCAAAGGAAGCAGAAGCAGCATTGACAGGAGCTTATGACGCGCTGCAGCAGGAATACTATGTTTGGGACAACATTATATTCAGCGATGTAATATCCGACAATTACTACGCAGGGGGAGATAACCCTGAGATTTTTGCTGTTGATAAATTACAAATTGTTCCTACAAATGGTCGCTTATTCACCAATTGGGGGCAGCTGTACGGAGGGATCGCCCGGGCAAATACCGTATTGGAAAAGGTGCCGGGTATTTCCGATCCGCAGTTGGACGAAAGCGGAAGACGGGATCAGATCCTGGGAGAGGCTTATTTTCTTAGAGCCTTTCATTATTTTAATTTAGTGAAACTTTTCGGTGGCGTGCCCTTGATCTTGGTGCCTGTGGAGGCGAGCAAAACAGAAGAATATATCATTTCCAAATCAACTGAAAGCCAGGTGTATGATCAAATTATTGCTGACCTGGAACAAGCAGTGGCTTTGCTGCCGGATACTTTTTCCGATGAAAGCAGTATCAATAAGGCTCGGGCAACAAAAGGTGCCGCAAATGCTTTATTGGCGAAAGTGCACGCCCAGAGACCAGATCGCGACTATAACCGCGTGTTAAGCTATTGCGATGCCGTAATAAACAGTCCGGCCAATTATCAATTGTTGGCCAATTTTTCGGAATTATTTGATGGGGCGCATTACAATAATGCCGAGTCGATTTTGGAAGTGCAATATGTTGGCGCTCCCGAGGGTAATTTTGGTCCGCAGATGTTATTGCCACCGTCATTGAGTGGGGATACCTGGCGAAAATTTGTAACTCCGTCCCATGATTTGGTAAATGCTTTCGATAGCGAGGCAGATGTGGTACGGAAAAATAGCAGCATTTTATTTGAAAAAGTAAATTGGTTGGATGAGTTCTGGGGAAATCGGGCCGATAGTGAAGTTCCTTTTGCCTATAAGTGGAAAAATGCGAGCGGTTGGGCCAGTTCCAATAGGCAGTATTTACTTCGTTTAGGGGATATTATTTTGCTGAAAGCAGAAGCTCTAAATGAATTGGGTAGAACGGCGGAAGCAAGGGAAATTTTAAATCAAATCCGACAGAGAGCAAAGATCAGTCCCTCCGAAGCCAACAGTCAATCAGCTCTACGAGCGGCCATCTTGAAAGAAAGAAGGCTGGAACTTTGTCAAGAAGCACAACGATGGGATGATTTAAAGCGCGCCGGTTTGGCGGTGGATGTAATGAATGAGCTGAATGAAATCGACTTACGCACCAATCAGCCAGTGGATTATAATATGACGACGGAGAAATTGCTGTTGCCAATGCCGCAACAGGAATTAGACCGAAATGGGCAATTGACGCAAAATCCGGGATACTAATTATGGTAGATATGCAGTTTGGGAAACTATATATGGCAATATTGGCCTTGATTATCTTTCTGTCTTGTAAACAAGGTCTTTCAAAGAAAGAGCGTAGCGAAGCACAAGCAAGCGATACCGGCAGCGAGATTACTTCTTATTTAACCAGAGGAGACCGTTCGGCTTTATTGCAAAAATCTTCGCTGTCTTTTGGCGGAAGTAAAGCCTCGAAAAATATCGTGGTAAACACGTTGGAAACTTATCAGGAGATTGATGGATTTGGATATACATTGACGGGGGGAAGTGCCGATCTTATCGCTTCTTTGTCGAACACCAAGCAGGATAGCTTGCTGGAAGAGCTTTTTGCTGATAAGGAGCAATCAATCCGAGTGAACTATCTCCGTATAAGCATTGGAGCATCTGATTTAAGTGCCACTACATTTACTTACGATGAAATGCCACCGGGTAAAACCGATCCGGACTTGAACTATTTTTCGATCGCCAAGGAAAAGGAGACGTTGATTCCGGTCCTGAAGAAGATACTGGCCATCAATCCTGATCTTAAAATACTGGGCTCCCCTTGGACGGCTCCTACATGGATGAAAACAAATGGAGCTTTTAAAGGTGGAAGCCTGAAAAAGGAGTACTACGCAAGTTATGCGCAGTATTTTGTTAAGTATATAAAGGAGATGGAAAAGGAAGGTATTACAATTGATGCGATTACCATTCAGAACGAACCCTTGCACCCGGGGAACACACCGAGTATGTACATGGAAGCAAAGGATCAAGCCGATTTTATTAAAACGGCTTTAGGTCCTGCTTTTGAATCTGCGGGCATAAAAACCAAAATAATCGTATATGATCATAATGCAGATCGGCCCGACTACCCGCTGGAAATTTATGCAGATAAAGATGCAGCAAAATATGTAGATGGAGCTGCCTTCCATTTGTACGGTGGCAAAATTGAAGCATTGTCGAAAGTGCATGAGGCTTTTCCTGATAAAAGTCTCTACTTTACCGAACAATGGGTGGGCGGTCCCGGCAATTTTCCGGAAGATTTGAAGTGGCATGTGTCTACGCTTGTTATAGGTGCTACGCGTAATTGGAGCAGGAATGTACTTGAATGGAATCTGGCAGCTGATGCCTCTTATAACCCGCATACACCCGACGGTGGTTGTACCAGCTGCCTAGGGGCTTTAACCATAGATGACGACCGCGTAAGTCGTAATGTGGCTTATTACATTATAGGTCATGTCTCCAAGTTCGTTCCAACGGGATCCAAGCGTATAGCCTCTACATGGATGGATAGTTTACCCAATGTGGCCTTCTTAACTCCTGAGGGAAAAAGGGTGTTGATTGTTGTCAATGTGGAAAGCGAGGAACAAAGCTTTACATTTGAAGAATCGGAACGAAATGTACCGGTTGTCCTGCCAGGTGGATCGGTTGCCACCTTCGTTTGGTAAAAAGGATTTCGGTTTACGTTTTATCGAAAAGTTTGCTTTTCATGCTACTTTTGAGTTATTTTACCGTTTGTTAGATGATGCTTTGCCTCATCCTGTTAAAAAATCAAATAACTATAGATGAAACTTAACAAAATTGCTTTTATTGTTGCATTAGGAGCAGCTACGTTTTTCGTAAGTTGTAAAAGTAAAAAGCTGATTGTGAACGATGGTGCCGAAGTTGTCAATACAGGTGGTACGCCAGATCATATTGAAGGCGGTACCGTTTCCAGAACAGACGAAGGGGTGGTCCTTACTTTTGAATCCGATGTACTGTTTGCCACGAACTCTTCTTATCTGTCGGAAAAGGCGAAAGTAACAATGAAGAACATGGTGGCCTACATTAATAAGAATTACCCGAATGCACAAATTCAGATCAATGGCCATACCGACTCGACAGGTGAAGCGGATTATAACCAATGGTTATCCGAGAAACGTGCAGCATCGGTTAAGAACTATGCGGTATCCATAGGGCTTAATGGAAGCAACATCAAAACAAAAGGATATGGTAAAAGTAAACCGGTAGCAACGAACAGTACTGCAGATGGTAGGCAAAAAAATAGAAGGGTAGAGGTGATTATATTGAAATAGCTTTTAGCCTTTAGCGATTAGGGGTTAGTCTTTTGAAATGAAGTGCTAAAACTAATCGCTAACAGCTAAGGACTTCTAAAGTTCATTCGCTCTGGCTGTTATCTCTGCGATATCCAATACCTGCACTTCCTGCTCCTTATTGTAGTTTTTAACACCATCTTTGAGCATTGTCATACAGAAGGGGCATGCTGCTGCTATGATATGTGGATCGGTTTGCAGCGCTTCATCAATCCGTTCGATATTAATATCCTTTCTTCCTTTTTCGGGCTCTTTAAACATTTGGGCACCGCCGGCACCACAGCATAGTCCATTGCTTTTACATCGTTTCATCTCTACAAGCTGTGCATCAAGTACTTCGAGTGCTTTTCGAGGAGCCTCATATACGTTGTTTCCGCGACCTAAATAGCAAGGGTCATGAAAAGTTATTCTTTTACCCTTGAATGGTTTTCCCTCCGTTTGCTTGAGTTTTCCCTCATCAATTAATTGTTGGATCAATTGGCTGTGATGAACCACTTCATATTGTCCGCCTAATGCAGGGTATTCATTTTTCAGCGTATTGAAGCAGTGCGGGCAAGCGGTTACGATCTTCTTTATCTCATACGTGTTTAATGTTTGGATATTCATTTGAGCCTGCATTTGAAATAGGAATTCATTGCCAGCCCGTTTAGCCGGGTCTCCGGTACAACCTTCTTCGGTTCCTAGTATGGCAAATTTAAGGCCCACATGATTCAAGATCTTACAAATGTCACGAGTGATGTGTTGAGCACGCTCGTCAAAGCTACCTGCACAACCTACCCAAAATAGTATTTCCGGATTTTCCCCCTTGGCTGCCATTTCGGCCATAGTAGGGATATGTAGCGTGTTATCCATTATTTTTATTTAAGTATCATGACTACGTGTAAAGGATGTGCGTCCTCTTGATATATATTTATGCCTTGTATTTTCGATAACTAAAGGCCTTCTCTCCAGTTTACGCGATCAGCTTGTGCATATTTCCATGGAGCTCCGTTATTTTCAACATTAGCAAACATTGTATTCAAGCTGGATGGTGCCAGTGATTCTTCCATGACAATATATCGTCTCATATCCATAATAATTTCCAAGGGATTAATATTAACAGGGCAAGCTTCTGTGCAGGCGTTGCAGCTTGTGCAAGCCCAAAGTTCTTCCCGCGAAATATAATTATCTAATAGCGATTTCCCATCCTCTGTAAATGAGCCGTTTTTATCTATTTGTTTTCCGACTTCTACCATACGGTCCCGAGTATCCATCATGATTTTCCGCGGTGAAAGTAATTTTCCGGTGATGTTCGCCGGGCATACTGAGGTACAACGACCGCATTCGGTACAAGTATACGCATCCAGTAAATTTTTCCAGGTGAGATCCGTAATGTCTTTTACACCAAAGCGTGCAGGTTGATCACTTACCGGCGGCGCATAGGAAGGATCGAGCATCGCTTTAACTTCGTGCGTCACAGCGTCCATATTTGTAAATTGACCCTTCGGTTTTAGGTTGGAAAAGTAAGTATTCGGGAAGGCCAATACAATATGTAAATGCTTTGAATAGGGAAGATAATTCAAGAAAACCAATACACCCACGATGTGAAACCACCAGCAACTGCGCTCAATGACCCGAAGCGAATCCGGATTTTCAGGCAATAAAGGAAGCAGCAGAGAACTCATCGGGAAAGAGCCGGTGATCGATGTGCTATGAATTTGCAATTGCAATTTATAATCAGCGGCATTCATAGACAAGAATGCCGTCATTAAAGCTATCTCTGCAAGCAAAATAAGATTGGCATCGGTTCTTGGCCAACGGGTCATCTCCACTCCGAAGAAACGTTTTACATGTATAATGTTTCTTCGGATTAAGAAGATCACGCAGCCGAGTAGTACAGAGAGAGCCAACCACTCGAAGCATGCTATCAGTAAATTGTACAGAGCGCCCAAACCGGAAAAAGCACGATGGGTGCCCGCTAAGCCGTCAATAACGATCTCCAACATTTCTATATTGATGATGATAAAACCTAAGTAAACAAAAAGATGCAATACGAAGGGAATGGGGCGCTTGGCCATTTTGCTTTGGCCGAAGGCAACACGAAGCATGGTTCGCCATCGCACACCAGGCTGATCACTCCTATCTGTCGGTTTTCCTAACTTGATATTCCGGATAATCTTGCGCGCGTTATAAGTTACTAAAGCAATTGCCGTCAATAAAATGATCGCAAAGATAATTTGGCCTATCATAACAATATGGTTTTTTACGAAGTTACATAAAACTATTTATTATGCTTGCATAATAAATAAAATTTAGAAAAGATTTAAATTGCCAGATATGATGCTAAAGGTGTTGCTTAGTACGCGATAAAAGAGGTCATGATTTTTTAAAACCACTCATGCAATACGGTACGATTTTGTAAAAAAACCAGGTACATGTCATGTTTTTTGCCTTTTTTATTTATTTTCCTCAAGTAATTCATTCGATTATGGTTAAAAGACTACTCCTGCTTAAATTATCTGTTTTTATCAGCTGTGCGGTAACGGCGCAGCAGTCTACCGAATCTATTCAGGTTACAGATATGCTTAACATACAACGTATCAATCAGCTTGAAATTTCGCCAGATAAAAAACTGATCCTGTTTAATGTTCAAAAAATAAAGGGGCGAGAAAGTGACGTAGATAATTATGAATATGATAACCAGCTTTGGATGGCGAACAGGGAAGAACAATATAAGCTAAGGCAACTTACCTATAGTGAGCAGAATCCAAGTCAGCCTTCTTTCAGCCCGAAGGGAAGCGATATTCTTTTTGTTAGGACGATAAAAGGTAAACCGCAGCTGTTTTTAATGTCGTTATCCGGAGGAGAGCCGATGCAGCTTACCGATTTTAAATATGGTGCAAGCTCACCAAAATGGAGCCCTGACGGAAAGAAAATAGTATTTAGTGCCACCTTGAAATTGGAAGAGCTCCTGCAGGATTCGCTATTAAATCCGAAGCAACAATTGCCTTTATGGTTGAGTGAAAAACCCGGTTATCGAGATAATCATTATCTCGGAAAGTCGGATGCAAAAGCTAATCCAAATGGAAATCTTGCAGAAGTCAGGGCCTATCTGGCTCAGAATGAAAGGGAATATAAGGCAAAAGTAATCAATAAGCTACAGTTTCAGGGAGAAGCTGCTACCTCGAGTGAAATGCGCTTTACCCATTTATTCGTCATTGCGGTTTCAGATGGTGCACCGCAGACCGCGCCAAGGGCAATCACGACGGGTTTTAACAGTTATAGTGATCCTTATTTTTGCAACAACGACCAAATCGTCGTTAATGGGAGGCTTTCGGATACAATATTTCCGGATCGTGCATTAGAAAGCGCTGTCTATAAAATAAGCTTGAGTAGTCCTCTTCCTCAAAAAATATTGGGAAAAAAAGAGCTGTCTTATAGAATCAACACGGTATCTCCATTCGGGAGCTATCTGATATATAGCGAATCCATGGTCGCTACACCGAATGTACCAAGTGTGCATGTGATGGATTTAACGGAATCTAAACACTTGTATCCAATTGACTTGGATCGAAATATGGGAAACTTCAAATGGGCTGAAAAAGAAGATCAGGTTTATTTTACCGCTCAAAGCAACGGAGGGATTCCACTTTATCGATTTTCATTAAGGGGAGCCAAGCTGGAGAAATTATCGAGTGAACATGTAGGAATTGAAGACTACGTGATTGGAAAAAAAGTATTAGTTTATACCAAGACGAGTGTAAACAACCCGTGCGAACTGGAAATAGCCGATATGGATATGAAGCAAACCCAGAGAATCAGTTCTTTCAATGCAAGCTGGTTGAAGAACAGGAAACTCAGTTTGCCGGAAAAGCATGTTTTCAAGAACGAGGAGGGAATGGAAGTGGAGTATTGGGTAATGAAGCCCATTGGTTTTCAAGAGGGGAAGAAATATCCTTTATTGCTGGAGATTCATGGTGGACCGAGTGCCATGTGGGGACCGGGCGAGAATAGTATGTGGCATGAATATCAGTTTTTCTGTGCAAAAGGTTATGGTATTGTCTATTGTAATCCGCGAGGATCGGGAGGGTATGGTGAAAGGTTCCTTCGGGCAAATATGGATAATTGGGGAAAGGGACCTGCCAAAGATGTTTTGGAGGCTTTGGATCGAACAGTAGCGGAAGGTTGGGCTGATACGAGTAGACTGTTGCTGACAGGCGGTTCTTATGCCGGTTATCTGGTAAGTTGGATTATTGGGCACGACCAACGTTTTAAGGCAGCGTGTAGTCAACGAGGTGTGTATGATCTAAAGACCTTTTTTGGAGAAGGAAACGCGTGGCGGCTGGTGCCGAACTATTTCGGTGGTTATCCTTGGGAAGAGAAAACCAGACAAACGATCGAACGGGAATCGCCTATTAATTATGTGTCAAATATAAAAACTCCGTATATCATCTTTCACGGTGAGAATGATCTACGTACGGGTGTTATACAGAGCGAAATGCTATATAAAAGCTTAAAGATATTAGGAAGGCCGGTTGAATATGTGAGGCATCCCGGTGCTACCCACGAAATTACACGTAGTGGAGATAATAGGCAACGTATAGACCAGATGTTGCGTACTTACGAGTTTTTTGAGCGTTTTATTAACTGATTTTGTCCTTAGCTTTACCGCCCTCAGACGACATAGTAAAAAAGAGGGCGGTAAAGCTAAGGATTTTATATAACCAGGATGGTTTGTAAAAATAATTTTTGAAAGAATAGGCCGTACAATTGTTCTAAATTTATTATATTAAATTCAGCTTTGGAAAAAATAACGCCACCTTGGCAAAGGTAGAGAGATGAATGGTGACAAACAATCCCTGTTTTTCGGTATTTTTATTCTCTTTCATTAAAACCGATTTCCCATTTCCAAAGTTCAGAAGCCGGGACGCAAAATGCAAAAATATTCGACCAAATAACTATCTAATACGACAAAATGAGGTTGTATTGATATGCGTATTGGTTTGGTTCGTCACTTCGAGAATTGTGTAACAAAAAAGCCTCAGTGTTATCTGAGGCTTTCTGTGGTACCAACTGGATTCGAACCAGTGACACAAGGATTTTCAGTCCTTTGCTCTACCAACTGAGCTATGGTACCGTCAAACGTTGGTTTTTTTATTTCCGTTCGTTTGTTTTGGGACTGCAAATGTAGTGTCTTTTTTGAATTCACCAAAGTTTTCTTAAAAAAAAGATGCGTTTTTTTTAAGAATATGGTGCATAGGCCTGATTCACAGCTACAAAATTTTAAATGTAATTTAGGCTTACTTGAGTAGCCCCTTTTCTTTTAGATCTTCAAATATAATCTTATCAACCTCGGAAACTCTTGGCTTGTCATTGTACGATAGCCAAACGACTTCTTCAATTTCAGCCGACGCTTGCAAAATACCGTGAAAGGATGCTGTGTAGCAGCGCATGTTAACCATAATTCCTACTGGATGATCATGAGCTTGGGCGGAGAATTCTCCATAAAATCTGATCGATTCAGGAATTATAGTCACTGTCAACTCTTCTGCGATCTCTCTAATTAGAGCTTCTATATCTGATTCGCCTGCCTCACGCTTACCGCCGGGAAGATAATAGGTGTCTTTCCCTCTGCTGCGTGTCGATAGGATTCGGCCGTCTTTAATTTCAATGAGTGCAAGTTTGTCGATCATTCCCTTTATTATGATTGATAGCCTAAGGCATGTTTGCTCATGGCGATATTAAGTGTTATGTTTAGTGTTTTGTTCAATTTCGGAAAGCCTTAATTCATTCTTTCTTTGAGCCCAAAAGCCAATGATTATCAAAATCATTCCTGTCATAATCGATACATCCGCCATATTAAAAATACCTGTTTTAATGAAAAGGTAATCAATGTGCATAAAATCCGTGACCGATCCATAGAGAATTCTGTCGTAAAGATTGCCTATTCCGCCACCAAGCGCAAAGGCAATACCTACCGATAGCCAGGCTGAGTTTTTGTCTTGCTGTATTAAGTAATAAAGGCCGAATAGTAAAATTAGGGCAGGAAGTATGGATAGAAATATGATTTTTACGATTCCGGGCAGGTTGTTGCCCAAGCTTAAAAAAGCACCGCTATTTTCTACTTTAGTTAAGACAAAATACCTGTCGACAATCTTAATCTCTTCATAGTAATCAATTTTTTCACGAACGATGCGTTTTGATACTTGATCGCAGCCCACATTTATTAGTACCAATAGTAGGAGTAATATAGTTCTCATCTTCTCAATAACCTGTTGACCCTTTTTTTTTCGAAGTTCGGGCAATACCGATTTGCAAGATAATACTAAAACTTCCATTTAGCAAGACCATTCGTAGAAGAGAAGTATATTAGTTTAGGCGATGGTTGCGCTTTTATTGATACCATCTGGCAGCCTTTGCCTGCCAGATGGTTAGTAAATGACTTTGGCTAGGCGTTTAAACCGCCATCAATGGTAAGTGAAGTGCCGGTGATATACTTGCTTTCTTCACTTGCCAAGAACGCCACTAAATTGGCAATATCACTCCCGGTACCATAATCTGATAAAGCCATTCTGCTTCGTAAAAAATCTGCCAACTCGGTGTTTGCAGGATTCATATCTGTATCAATTGGACCTGGTTGCACAACATTAACGGTGATGTTTTTTGGTCCTAGGTCCCGAGCCAGCCCTCTAGTAAAACCGGTTAATGCAGATTTACTCATTGTATAAAGTGTTGTTTGTGCACTCAGTGCATTCTCCGCCATATTGCTTCCAATATTAATAATCCGACCACCGTTGGGCATACTTTTTACTGTTTCCAATGCTGCTATAAACAAGGCCCGAACGTTAATATTCATAATTTGTTCATAATCTTCCAATGTATGCTCTTCAAAGGGCCTACCAATATAAATACCGGCATTGTTAACAAGAATATCAATAGGACCAAAGGCAGATACAACCTGTTGAATAGCGCTTTGTATTGCCTGCGGATCCGCGCTATCTGCTTGTATGGCATTCACTTGTTTGCCCGCTTTTTGAAGCCTATCACGGAGCTGTTCAGCTTTTTCCGGCGATTTTGCATAGGTAAATGAAACATGCGCTCCTTCTGTAGCGAGTTTTTCTACAATGGCGGCACCAATTCCTCTGCTGCCACCTGTAACCAAGACTATCTTGTTTTTCAATCTTTCCATTGGTAATTTTTTTTACCAAAAGTAGGTTCTTAACTTTATATTTGTAAGTACAGATTAAATTGTTAGGTACTAACAAAAACGTAAGAAATGAGAAAAGAAACATCTACCAATGCTTTGAATGAGAAGCAAATTAATGATACTTGCGGTATGGCATATTCATTATCTATTATTGGAGGCAGGTGGAAACCGGCCATACTTTGTCGACTTGCTTATGGGAAAATGCGTTATAGTGATCTGAAGAACTCAATTGACGGCATTTCTGAGCGAATGTTGGTGGCTCAACTCCGAGAGTTGGAAAAGGATTATATTGTAAAACGTAATGTCTATGCTGTGGTGCCACCTCGCGTTGAGTACGAATTGACAGACCTTGGCCTAACGATGCGGCCTATGTTGCAGGCAATGTCCGACTGGGGGAATATGCATCGTAAAACAACGGTCAGAAAAAAGGATGACACTGCTGTTGCTTAGTGTTTTAGAAGAGCGGGCAGATTATTGGGCAATAAAGACTGGAATATCGACGCGGTGTCTGAGCCTATTAACGGTTTCCCCATAAATAAAGTCCTTAAGACCGCGATGCCCATGGCTACCTACGATCAGGAGGTCTGCTTGGTAATAGTTGCATACCTTGGCAATGAATTTCACCCGGTTTTTATGGCCCACCTCAAAGCTTGTTTCAAAGCCTTGGTCTTTAAAAAGCTGAATATAACGGGACATTCTTGCTTCGTCGTGACGTTTCTCGTAATCATCTGTGTCTTCTTCCATCATTCGGGAAGATGCGCTTTCCGCCACATGGATTAGAATAAACTGCGTGCCGGGTTTGGCAAGCTTAAGTGCATATGAAACCACTAAGGGATCAGATGAAGAATAGTCTAGTGCTAGCGCGATACGGTTGAAAGCGGGTGTTTCCAATACAGAATCTTGAAAAGGCGGATGGACTTCCATATTCACTTTTTTCTTAAGTTTAATTATAGGGTAAAGGACCGTTAGTAGCAACAGTACAAATAATCCCACGCCACCTATAATCAGTAGTGCCGTCAGCCAAGGGTTGTTAAATACTTTAATCCAGTTTGTGATTTCTTCGTATACCAACTGAAAGTTTAGGAAGGATATAATGACTGCGATTGTCCATGCAATTATTTTAAGACCCGTTGAAATAGCAAAGACCCCCATCCGTTTCCGATCGCTGACAAAATGGATAAGCGGAATAACTGCAAAAGCTAACTGCATGCTTAATAAAACCTGACTAAAAACAAGCATTGGTCCCACTTCGTCATCACCGGCAATATAAATTACTAGAATAGCAGGAACAATGGCCAATAAGCGTGTCAACATGCGTCGTAAAGCTGGGCTAATACGCAAGCGTAGATAGCCCTCCATCACAATTTGCCCAGCCAATGTTCCGGTAACAGTTGAGCTTTGACCGGCCAGAATCAGTGCGACGGCAAATAGTCTGGGGGCCCATTCACTGCCCAATGTTGGTGCTAATAATTTATGCGCGTCCTGTAATTCGGCAACGTTATTCATGCCGTTTTTGTGAAACACGGAAGCAGCCAGAATCAAGATCGCGGCATTGACGAAAAACGCAAGATTGAGGGCAATTGCCGTGTCCCAAAAATTATACTTCAGTGCTTTTCTAATAGAAGATTCATCTCGATTGATTTTGCGGGTTTGCACAAGAGCAGAATGCAGATAAAGATTATGAGGCATTACCGTTGCACCGATAATCCCGATACTAATATAGAGCGCGGCTGTGTTCGGGATGGATGGTATAAAACCGCTGGCGATAGAGGCCATATCCGGTTGCGCCAAAATCATTTCAACGAGAAAACACATGCCAATCATGAAAATCAAACCAATAATGAACATTTCCATCTTTCGCATTCCTAAGCGTTGAAGATAAAGTAGCAGAAAAGTGTCCAGGAAACTAATAGCAACACCCCATAAGAGATCCAATCCAAACAAAAGATTCAGTCCGATTGCCATACCTAACACTTCTGCTAAATCACAGGCAGCAATAGCTATCTCGGCAAGAATGTACAAAATGAAATTCATTTTTTTCGGATAGGTCTCCCGATTACACTGGGCTAAATCCTTGCCCCAAACTATGCCGAGTCGTGCCGTTAAGCTTTGTAACACCAGTGCCATCATGTTACTCATTAATAAGACCCAAATTAGTGTATAGCCAAACTGGCTACCTCCTGCTAGATCTGTCGCCCAGTTTCCCGGGTCCATATAGCCTACGCTTATTAGATAAGCAGGGCCAAAGAAACTCAAGATCTTTTTAAATCGCGACCCTTTTATATCGGTCTCAACGCTTTGATGTACTTCCTCTAACGATTTGTGTTGGTTGTTCAATGTTTTCGTCTAATAAAAATGTAATTCCTATCCTCAAACAGACAATATATTCAGAATGTTTTTAGTGTTGCTTAACTAAAAAGTTTTGCTTGGCTAACTTATGAATTTTATAGTAGAAAATCAATAGCCGTTCGCAAGTTCGTATACTGCTGCCTGATCGGTCTGTTTTCTTGAATTGTAGAATGGCCGTATCTCTTCATACGTCTTTGTTTGATAAAAATTTAAATTTTTCAATCAATTTGCAATGGTCACTGTTTTAATAAAGAAAGAAAGGAGTTTGTTATGACGATTACTGTTCGAGAGCCTGGTACCAAGGCATTTATAAATATTAATGCGTATCCTGAAGAATACCAAGACTCAACGGCGTGGCGGATACAATACCCAGGAATTAAACCCTTCCTAATGATCAAGCGAGACGGTGAATGGATAATGGTCGATCACGAAGCAATTAATATTGAAGTAGCCGAAGCTGTAATTGAGGCAATGAAACAAGTTGACAATTAATGTTTCGATTTGGTATCGCTTTTGCTAAATAGCAGTAAAAATAAAGCTATGATTAAAAGAATTTTGACTTACGTACTTGTCAGCGGCATATTTTGGAGCTGCAATAACGGAACAAAAGGCACCGGGGATATAAATACTACCGACACTACGACTGAGGAGTATGTACCAATCGATGCCACATCTGATACGGCGGATATGCATAACGCACAAAACTCATTGGATGTTATTGGAATTTATAAGGGTGTGCTACCCTGCGCCGATTGTGAAGGGATAAATACCGAGTTGGAATTGAAAGCAGACAGCACTTACACATTAAAAAATAGCTACTTGGGTAAAGGAGACAGTCAGTCCTTCGAAGAAGATGGCCGCTATGTTTGGATTGATGGGAGCACGATTGAGTTAAAAGGAGGCAGGGATGCACCTGGTAAGTACTTTGTAGGTGAAAACACCCTTACACAGCTCGATATGAACGGTGATAAAATAACCGGGGCGCTGGCTGACAAATACATTTTACGAAAATAAAGACCGTATACGGAAATTGAAGAACGTGTCGCAATGACACGTTTTTCAATCTTGTTCACTACCGTTCTTAGCAGACAGTCCTTTTTTTCGTTTATTTTTTTACGCAATCGGTTGATCCCCCTTTTCATTTTCTATCTTCTTTTATTTCGCGTAGTTTGCCATCAAAATCAATTATGATATGCAAGTAAAACGCGTCGTGCTTCTCTTTAGCAGTTTGTTAATTATCATTTATCAAAGTCTCGGACAAACCAAGCCCATTCCGGAAAACATTGTGAAAATACCGATTGGCGGAAATTCTTGGCAAACGGGTACGACTTCCGGAAAGGATAATCTAATTTCGAAAGCGGGTATCAAACAATGGGACGACCCGAAGAAAGGCTTCAAGACATTCGTACGGCTAGAAAAAGTAGGTACCTTAACAATTTGGTTAGATGCGAAAATTAATGAACCCAGTGCCTTGCAGGTTACGGTTGCAGGAGAGACGAAAACCGTAAATCTGAAGGCCCAGCATAAAAAAATGGTTTACCTGGGCGACTGGGTCATCCGTGATACAGGATATACAGTCATTAACATACATGGTCGACCAGTTAATTTGAGTAATATAGAATATTTAGGAATCCATGGCACTGCGGTTAATGATCGTGTTCATTTTGTCAAAAATGATGAAGGAAATTTTTTCTATTGGGGCAGACGTGGGCCCTCTACGCATCTGAATTATCAATTGCCTGAAAAGGATATCATGTATTATTATAATGAAGTAACAGTACCGGAAGGTAATGACCTTATTGGGTCTTATTTTATGGCCAATGGCTTTAGCGGTGGTTATTTTGGTATGCAGGTTAACTCAAAAAGTGAAAGACGTATTCTATTTTCCGTATGGAGCCCTTTCCAAACAGACGATCCGAAAACCATTCCACCGGATCATCAAATAAAACTATTAAAAAAAGGTGAAAGAGTACATACGGGTGAATTCGGTAATGAAGGAGCCGGTGGACAAAGTTATTATAAATTTAACTGGATAGCTGGTAACACTTATAGGTTTTTGTTAAAAGGCGAACCAGTAGCTAATAATTATACAAATTATACGGCGTGGTTCTACGCACCTGAAGTTGCTGAATGGAAATTAATTGCTAGTTTTAGTAGACCTCAAACATCAAGCTGGCTTAAAGGCTTTCATTCTTTCTTAGAGAATTTTTCACCTGAGGAGGGAATTTTCGAAAGAAAGGTTTATTTCGGAAACCAGTGGGTCATTGATAAAGAAGGGCGTTGGTATGAGGTGAAAAGAGCTAAATTTTCTGCTGATAATACAGCCCGCGTCGGATATCGGATGGATTACAGTGGTGGAAGTGAGCACGATAAATTTTTTCTGGATAATTTTGGTTTTTTTAGTCATTATACCCCCATTGGAGCACAATTTAGCAGATCGACGAACGGCGGCAAACCAACGATCGATTTCAATAAATTGCCATAAAAGGGAGAGGAAAGACTGATTATTATTAATATTTTAGGGAGCGCATAGATCTACAAAGATCTATGCGCTCTGATTGTTAACGATCTGTTAGTAACCTGGGTTTTGCGTTAGTTCGCCGTTTAGTACAATCTGACTGCTTGGTATAGGATAAAGATAGTAGTTGGGATCTTTTATAACAAGCATTCGATCCAATGCCAGGCCCGTTCTACAGAAATCGAACCAAGCTTCACCTTCAAACATGAGCTCGCGCTCTTTTTCTTCTTGCACCGCTGTGATGAAATTCTCTATACTGCCAAAAGAATTTATTGGGGGAGGGGTTAGGCCGGCCCGTTTTTGTACCTCTTGATAAGAATGATAGGCAGCATCGCTGACTGTGCCATCCACTCTCGCTTGTGCTTCAGCATGTATCAGAAAAATTTCAGCAATTCGAATAACCGGCAGATTTTGTGTCGCGGGACTTGCCTTGGGGAATTTGCCAATATAATAACGATCGCGCGATCCGAATTTGACCGTGAAGTCCCTTCTTTTATCTCCCTCGGCATATTTCTCATATACAGTAGTTCCCCTTGCATAAAAGAGCATACTTGGATTATCGTTGCTAACCGAGGCCAAGGGATTGGTTGCTTGATCATCAAATTGTAATTCGAAAATGGATTCTTGCGTATTCTCCGTTGTCCATATGGACGCGAAATCAGGTATCAGCGTGAAACGTTGACTATTAATAACTCCTTGCGCGAGGCTCGCAGCTTGGGAGTAATCACCTGTAATCTGACCGTTGTATAATTGCACTTTAGCGAGCAAAGCCTTCGCTGCAAGGCTCGTTGCTCGGCCTTTGGATGTGGCATCATCGCCATAACTGTCCGGAAGTGTGGCTGCGTCCTGTAGATCGGTAATAATTTGTTGATAAACTTGATCAATGGGTGTGCGTGGAATCGCTATGTTTTCCTCTTCTGTTGTGGCAGTTGTCTTTAAAGGTACAGCGCCGAATGCCCTTACTAGGAAAAAGTAATTGAGCGCCCGAACAAATTTAGCCTCTCCGACAAATTGCTGTCTCTTTTCAGTTGAGATGCTGCTCTCGGGCATTTCAGGAACCCTGGCTATAATATTGTTGGCTGCATTGATAGTGGTATAGGTTGCTTGCCACATATTATTGGTCCAAGGGTTGTTTACTTGGATATTATTTGTTCGGAAATTTTCGTATTCGGGATAGACCGAAGCATGACTTACATGACCTGCGGAAAATTCGGGAACGATAATGATGGACTGGCCAAAAGAAAAGGAGTTTAGCATTGTCCGGTACATGCCAATTACGGCTGAATTAGCGTTTGTTTCTGAATTAAAATACTCATCGGGTGTAATCTGGCTAATCGGTTCTTTATCAAGGAAGTCGTTACAAGCCGACAAGGAGGCTGCTAGCAACGTTATTATAACGATATTAAAGAATGTCTTCATTGTTTTCAAGTCTATTTTGAACTATTAAAAAGTTAAGTTTACACCAGCTGTAAATATGCGAGGCTGAGGATAACTGCCATAATCATAACCGTAAATGAGGCCGGTGTTAGCACCGCCATGACTGGATCCTACTTCCGGGTCGTATCCCCGATAATTGGTGAAAACGTAGGCATTTTGGACCGTTACGTAAACCCGCAGTCGACTTAAGTTGATATTTTCAATCATTTTAGTTGGGAAAGTATACCCTAGGGTGATGTTTCTCAATCTAAAGAAAGATCCATCTTGCACAAAACGGTCGGAAATAGCACCGTTATTCAGATCGCCTGGACTTGGTCGTGGAACATCCGTGATATCTCCAGGGTTCCTCCACCGACGGGTCCAATCGGTAAAGCCATTACTACTTGCGTTATACCCCTCTAAACCGGTTGCTAAATTATAGTTGAACACATCGTTTCCGTAGGAGAATTGTCCCATGATACTTAAATCAAAATTCTTGTACTGGAAAGTGTTCGTTATACCACCAAAGAAATCGGGATTTGGATCACCAATAATTTGTCGATCATCCGGATTAGTAGGCGTGGTTGGGTCGCCATTTTGGTCTTCAAAATCAATCAGTCCGGTTTCGGGGTTGACACCGATCATTTTCCATCCATAAAAGGTTCCGAGGGGAAGTCCCGGTTGTGCAATATTTAACTCACCTACTCCTCCAAGAATCCTGTTAACAGGTAAAGACACCACCTTGTTGCGGTTGAACGTCATGTTGAGTGTGGTATTCCATTTAAATTCCCCCACAAGGTTTTGCGTTGACAGCTCAAATTCAAACCCTTTATTTTGGATTTCGCCGAAATTGGTGAATCTGTTTTGAAAGCCCGAATTTGTGAGAACAGGTATTCCGATCAGCAAATCAGAGGTGTTTTTCAAATAGTAGTCTGCCAATAAGGAAATTCGATTACCGAAGAGACCTAAATCCAAGCCGATATCCCATTGTTTGGTGGTTTCCCATTTTAAGTTTTTATCTCCCAAAACATTAGGTATGAACCCAGGTAGGCCTAAATAATTCTGTCCACCTGTATAAAGCGAATAACTAGCATAGTTGCCGATATTCTGATTACCGGTAATCCCCCAGCTCGCCCTTAGTTTTAAATTGCTAATTGCTTTGATATCTTTAATAAAATCCTCGTCCGACAACCTCCATGCAGCGGCAAACGAAGGAAAATACCCCCACCGGTTATTTTCTCCAAATCTAGAGGAGCCGTCAGCGCGGAAATTTGCTGTAAATAAATATTTCCCTTTAAAACCATAATTTACCCGAGCGAATCCTGATGCAATAGCCCATTCTTCAGGATATGAATTAGCTCCCGTTATAACACCTCCTGAAGAAATGTACTCAATATCGTTTGAAGGAAAATTAGAGCGTTGTGCATCAACAAATTCCAATCGCGACTCTTGAACAGAAAAACCTGCCAGCGCATTAATACTGTGATCGCCGAAGGATTTGTCAAAACTTAATGTTGTTTCATTAATCCATAGTTGATCACGGGTGTTTCGTCTGGCACCTATTCCTCCCTGACTAGCAAAAGAACGCAATCCCTGCGGAGGCATAAAAAAAGTTTCATCAATAAAACTTAAATCGGTGCCGAAACTTGTTTTAAGTGCCAGTTCCGGTATAAAGCGATATTCAGCCGAAGCGTTTGCCAACACCCTAAATGTCTGTGCATTGTTGGTGGGAAGTTCTAGCATGGCTACTGGATTTTCCCGAGAAGTGCTTACTTCATCGAAGGCGTAGCTGCCATCCGGATTATAAACCGGAATATTTGGTGGCGCTACAATGCCGTTTTTTGTGGCTCCCTCTTTTGAGTTTTCTTCCTGAACGCGATCATTAATAGCCCTGGTTAGATTAATAGAAGTAGAGAAACGTAATTTTTCACTATGTTGATGGTCAAGATTAAGGCGGGCACTTAAACGGTTAAAATTTGAGTTTAACAGCACCCCGCCCTGTTTCATATAGCCGATTGAAGTATAATATTGTGTTTTTTCGCTGCCTCCGCTCGCTGACAATTCATAGTTACGTGTGGCGGCCGTACGGAAGATAGCATCTTGCCAGTCGGTGTTAATGTTGGGGTTTGCTAAGATCTGATCCGGGATGGCCGTGACGGTAGAATCCATTTCCATCCGATACTTATAATAATCCCGCATGTAATCTTGGTACTGTGCTGTGTTCATCATATCGTACCAACGTTCCTTCGGTACTTCAGAAAAACCTTCATACATATTGAAATTAAATGTACTTGTGCCCGCCTGTCCTTTTTTTGTGGTTATTAGTACAACACCGTTAGCCGCGCGTGCACCATATATAGAGGATGAGGCAGCATCTTTAAGTACTTCAACAGATTGTACATCCGACGGATTAATAGATGAAAGAATATTAATCCCCTGTGTACCGCCGCCAAAATTAAAATTCGTTCCACCTGTAAAATTTGTGGTACTATTTACGGGAATTCCATCTACTACATAAAGCGGGTCGGAGCTTGCATTGATTGAGGTCGTTCCGCGTACACGAATATTGAGGCCACCTCCAGGTGATCCCGATTTTTGCGTAACCTGAACACCGCCGGCTTTACCTTGAATAGCCTGTGTTACACTAGGCAATACATCATTTTCAATTTGATCACTTCCGATACTTGATACAGAGCTGGTTAATTTAGAGCGATCCATTGTTCCGTAACCGACAGCAACTACCTCCACTTCTTTTAAAGCTTGAGCCTCCTCACTAAGTGTTGTATTGACTACTTTTCTGTTGTTTACAAACTCCTCTTTCGTATCGTAGCCTAAAGAACTAAATACGAGTACAACATTGCCTGGTGCGGCTACACTGTATTTGCCCTGCTCATCCGTAATAACGCCTTCTTTTTTGCCTTTAATAGTTACGCTAACGCCCGGGATGGGGCCTTTTGTATCCCTTACAACACCGGTAATTTTTTCTTGTGTACTATCTGTTTTTGCAGTGTCCGGTTTTACTTGTGTGCTGTCACGGCGAAGCGAATCATTGGCTATCTTGTTTGTATCCGGTGTAACGTTAGCGGCAGGTTGAGACGAACTGGCCACAGGTTTTTCTATCAGTTGCAACTCGATATTAATCTCCTGCATTTTATTGACAGGTTCTTCTTTTGTTTGGTAACCGGAAGAGGCGAAAATTAACACGCCTATCGCTGGACTGTTGATAACATATTTTCCATCCTGGCCCGTTAGTACGCTGTCCCTTGAACCTTTAGGTTTTACAGAAACGTTAGCCAAAGGTTTGCCGGAAGAATCTGTGACCACGCCCTGTATCCGGATAGTATCGAGAACCGGTTTTTTCGTCGTGTCTTGCATGGTCGTGTCCTGATAGGAAAGAAGCAGATCCGATTTATTGCTTGCATGTGTGGTTTTTACGGTAGCGCCTTTTGAGTAATAGCCAAGGAGGATTAGGCTTAAGATAAATACAATTTGGGTGTAACGACTTCGTTTCATTCTTTGCTTTTTTACTATAATTGATTGTCTCGTCAGCAAGTGACGGGTTATCTTAACTGACGATCAAAAAGCTTAACAAAAGATGATTTAATAAAGTTTGCGGTATTGTTATACAGATTTTGTAACTATTATATTGATAATCAAAGGATTGCTGTGTGGAAAATCCGCTTTTTGTGGACTTTGGTACACATAATGTTGAAAAATTAAAAAAAAGTAAGGCTGTTCGATGGGCGAACAGCCTTAACTTAACCAATTATAAACCTAAATTATGAGAAGGATCTTTATATAAAAACCAATGTGATGGTTGTCTATTACTTCAAACAAAGATAGCCAAGAGAACAAAAAAATTCTAAAATATAGTGTTAAATTTATGTTAATATAAGGTCAAAAATGATGTAAATAAACTGTATACCAATTGGGTATATAGTTAAAAACGCAAAAAACAAATGAATATTGTGTGACTCTAGGCTATTTATTTCCTTGATAAAAACAATTTCTGCAACGAGGTTCGTAACTCTCCTTTTCTCCTATGAGCACTCTGGTATTGCCGGTCGAAATTCTATAGGAATAGTTGGCGGGGGCTCCGCAACATACGCACACGGCATGAACCTTGGTAACATGTTCGGCAATAGCCATTAGGTTTGGAATTGGGCCAAAGGGTCTACCCATATAATCCATGTCTAGCCCGGCGACAATAACCCTTATTCCTTTATTTGCCAGTATGTTACATACTTCGGGAAGATTGTCGTCAAAAAACTGCGCTTCATCGATGCCAACTACTTGAGTTTGTGTTCCCAATAATAAAATAGCAGAAGACATTTCCACAACCGTGGATTGAATACTATTCTTATCGTGTGAGACAATTTCCGTTGTCGCGTAACGCGTATCAACAGTTGGCTTAAAAATCTCAACTTCCAACTTTGCTATTTGTGCCCTTCTCAATCTTCTAATCAGTTCCTCGGTTTTTCCGGAGAACATAGAACCACATATCACTTCTATACTTCCTTTCGGGCCTGTTTTGTTTATGAAATTATGCTCACTGAACAGCATGGATTGTTGTTTTTATTCTTTAACACTAAAATCACCTTAGAAAAAGGGATGCTAATATCGGCATTTATTTCTGGTTTTGCCGCTTGGCTTCGCTATAAGAAAGCATGGTTGCTTAATAATAACCAATAGAGCAAGATAGCTCTTGCCAATCCATGCTATTTTATCTAAGTTTGACTAATATTCTTCAACATTTAGGATAAATAAGCGTTAATACATATTATGGTAACACAGAAAAGCATTTTTGAAAAGATAGGTGGTCTGTTGCAGGATTTGACTGAACAGTATGAGTTTCTAAAGGAAAATCCAAAGGAACAACAAGGTATTCATTTGGAACTTTTTGAGGCAAATATGACTTATCTAATGGGGCATGTAACGATATTAAAAAAACTCACCTCTTTGGATACCACAGAAAGTTATGCTAGCAATGTACAGGAGACAGGGCTCGATGCGAAAAAAGAGGAAAAGGCGGAGATTTCGATGCCTGAAATAAGTGCAGCGCAAGCAGTAGACGAAAAGGTAACCTTAAGGGAGGAAGAAGGCGAACAAACGTCTGCATTGAATTATGTAGATCAACAAGAAGTGAAAGAGACCTATTTTACGCCTGCCACAGCAAGTGAAGACGAAAAAGCCGAGGAATTTAAATTAGAGGATAAGCGCGATAAAAAAGAGGAGGAAAGAAGAGAACAGGGGGAATCAGGAGAACGGATCGATTATCCTATAAATGACAGAAAACAACCAGAAGATACGGCTGAAGAAACAGCGGTTGTAAAAAGCAGCGAAGAAGATGATCAACAAATTCATACTGAGCGTATGCTGGAGAAGGACCCTGATGAAGAAGAGAAGGAAGAAGTAGATAGAACCGGTGTAGGATTTATGGGGGAAAACGAAGTAGAAAAGGAAAAAACAGAGAAAGAGACTATGTCGGCGGGAGAAGGGGAGCCCGTATCAAAACAGGTTATAGAGGAGGCCAAATCAGTTGTTATTCCGAATGATCAAAACAAGGCTGAGCCAAAACAAGAAGAACCAAAGCGTCCAATGACCTTAAACGAATTGTTCTCTGCTCAACGTAAGCAAGAGCAAGGTATATTGAATGAACAGCAAGCGTCCGGTAATTTTGCCAAACAAGAATCCCCGACTACCACTAAACGGATTACGGATATAAAATCAGCTGTTAGTTTGAATGACAAGCTGCTATTTATCAAAGACTTGTTCAATGGTTATAGTTTAGCTTATACAGAGGCGATTGAGCTCTTAAGCCGTTATGATAATTTTGCCGATGCGGATACCTTCCTGCAGAGTAATTATGCTCAAAAGAATAACTGGGCAAATAAACAAGCCACAGTAGATAAATTATATGCCATATTGCGGCAAAGATTCGCTTAATAGTGTTTGACACGATTGTTCAATGAGATAATCCAGGTATCTTCGAGTGCCTGGATTTTTTATTAAACAACTCCTTTTCTGTTCGAGTCAAATTTCAGTAGGATAAAGAGCAGCAGGGTGAAACTCAGTAGAGAAGAGCCTCCATAGCTAAGGAAAGGTAGCGGGATACCAATGACAGGTACAATCCCTATTGTCATACCGATATTGATAAAAAAATGAAAAAAGAAAATGGAGGCAACACCATAGCCATATATTCTGGCAAATGCGGATCGCTGTCGTTCTGCCAGCTGGGTTATCCTCAGTAGTAAGGTCATATACAGCAATACAATAACCATTGAACCAACAAAACCCCATTCTTCACCTACTGTGCAAAAAATAAAATCCGTACTTTGTTCGGGAACGAAGTTATATTTTGTCTGGGTTCCCTGTAAATATCCCTTTCCAAAAAGCTGCCCCGACCCGATGGCTATTTTGGATTGATTCAGGTTGTAACCCTGTCCTCGGGGATCATCTACTTTTCCGAGAATTACATCAATCCGATTGCGTTGGTGCGACTGTAAAACATGTTCGTAAGCAAAATCAACCAGCAATACAAAAACAGCAGAGGCTATAAAAGCAATTACAATTGACTGAATTACTTTACGGCTTCTTTTAAACATATAGATTGACAATGCCGCTAATATAGCGAGTACGCCAATGATATACCACTGGGAGAAAAGTAGCGTAAGAATAAAGAGAATGATACAGATAAATGCGAATGCGAGGAATTGACCCGAGACATAGCCTTCACGATAAAAAACAAGCGTAAGTGCAAAGAAGGTAAGTGCAGAGCCCGTGTCCGGTTGAAGCATGATGAGAAGTACCGGTACAAAAAGGATGAGTGCCCCAAATACCAAAGTTTTAAGATTTGGCATTTTATTGCTATGTGAACTTAAATACCTTGCCAATAGTAAGCAAGAGCCCAATTTAGCAAATTCTGAAGGTTGCAACCTAAAGGTGCCGATTGGAATCCAAGCTTGGTTACCGCCCACGTTGCGTCCTACGATTAAAACGATGACCAAGAGAAGAAGAGTAATCCCGTACAGAATTGGGGATATATAATTGTAAAATTTACCATCGATAATCATCACTGCACAAGCAACTAACAAACACACTAAAATGTAAATGAACTGTTTACCATAATTGGTGCTCAGGCTTATTAAGCTGGCGTGTTGTGGGTCAAAGACGGCAGCACGAATATTAAACCAGCCGATAATACAAAGGGTCAACCAGATGAATACTGTTATCCAATCAATAGAGCCACCGTATATTTTTTTTGTTTGATTCATGAATGTTATCTTCCTTCGCTGTTTTTGTATTCGATGCGCCTTTTCAATTCATTAATAACTGCCACTTCATTATGTTTAACATAGCTTTCGCGCTTTCTTGATTGCGGTTTATTGCCGTTTGCTTTACTGATAACCGGTTCCGTAGTATTTTTAGGAGGCTCGGGCACGATTAAATTGCTTTCTTTCAATACTCTTTCTTGTACAGCTTTAGACATGCTGATGGTATCTTTTAGGTATTTTTCAACCATCATACTTGC
The DNA here is from genome assembly GCF_008245145.1 of Olivibacter sp. LS-1. Classification (GTDB taxonomy): domain Bacteria; phylum Bacteroidota; class Bacteroidia; order Sphingobacteriales; family Sphingobacteriaceae; genus Olivibacter; species Olivibacter oleidegradans. The sequence continues at coordinate 2,238,969 of NZ_CP041643.1, forward strand.
TATTGGCGCTGCATAGGTTGCACCATAGCCTACATTTTCTACGAAAACAGCAATGGCAATTTTTGGATTTACCCTTGGAGCAAAAGCAAAGAAAACGGAGTGGTGTTTACCGTGAGGGTTTTGAGCTGTACCGGTTTTTCCACACATTTCTATATCCGGGATTCGAATATTGGCATTATATTTAACGACGCGGCTCATTCCTTCTATAACCGGCTCAAAGTATTTCTGGTCGATGCCAACAGGTATTTTCTCAATAAACTCCTTCTTTACTACTTTTTTTTCTCCGATGGATTTTATCAGGTGCGGTCGAAAGTAATACCCTCGGTTGGCAACGATTGCCATGATATTGGCCATTTGTAAAGTGGTAATTTCAACCTCTCCTTGTCCAATGGAGTTTGAGATATTGTATCCTGAACCCCATTTATCGTTTCCATAACGTTTGGAATAGAAGTCGGCCGTCGGAAGAAGTCCCTTTTTCTCATTTGGAAGATCGACGCCCAATTCCTGGGCGACACCAAATTTCATGATAGCATCTCGCCAAAGTGAATAGGCTTTAGTTGACTTCATTTTTCGTTGATCAATCATTCTTGCATATACATGGCCAAAATAAGTATTGCAAGAGCCTTGAATAGCTGCAGGAAGATCGATCGTGCCATGAACGTGGGTACAGCGCATAAAGCCTCTACCTCCTCCATAACTGTAACCACCGGGACAATTCCATCGGGTATGCTCATCGATCATGCCTGCCTGTTGCGCTACGAGTGCACTTACAACCTTAAACACTGATCCTGGAGGATATTGAGCCTGAATGGGGCGAATGAACATAGGTTTATTGGGATCATTCAGCAACTTCATGTAATTATTACCCCGTTCCCTCCCCACCATTAGATTCGGATCGTAGCTTGGGGTACTGGCAAAGGCCAAAATTTCTCCTGTTGAGGGTTCTATGGCAACTACCGAGCCACGCTTATTCTTCATGAACTTTTCAGCAAGTTTTTGCAATTCTAAATCAAGAGAAGAGACAAGGCCTTCTCCTGCGACCGCGAGGGTGTCGTACTTTCCATCCATAAAGTGTCCCTTTGGACGATTAAAGGCGTCAACCATTAAATTCTGTACTCCGCGTTGGCCTCTTAATAGTTCTTCATAAGCACGCTCCACCCCGCTTACTCCGATGTAATCACCAGGACGGTAAAAGTTATTGGATCGCTCAATATCTTTTTCCGTAACTTCATTGATATAGCCCAGAAATTGAGCGGCAACCGAATCCGGATAGCTTCGTACCGTTCGATTTTGAACGTAGAATCCCCTGAATTGGAATAATTTCTCCTGTAGTCTGGCGTACGTTTGCGCTGATAATTGTTTTTCAAATATGGATGCACGATAGGGAGAAAAGTTGACAGCTTTTTGATAACGCTTATCAAAGCCTTCTTTGTCAATACCGATCAGCTCGCAAAGTGCCAAGGTGTCAAAAGGCTTGACCTCTCTTGGAGTGACCATTAGATCGTAAACCGGTTCGTTTTGAACCAATATTTTGCCATTTCGATCTAAAATAACGCCTCTAGCGGGATAGATAACAACTTTTCTTAATACGTTATTGTTTGCAGAGAGTATATACGAATCGTCGATGATTTGTAGATAAAAAAGTCGACAAGCCAATAAAAAGGCAGCTATTATAAAGATTCCTTGAACGACGTACTTTCTTTCAAAAAAACTGTTATTCATGTGCTAGTAGAATATTGGCTTTTCAATGAAGGATACACCATATTAGCGTCTACTTCTTTGATAGAAAAGTAAAGAAAAAAGTAAAATTAATAGTACCGTAAATATACAACTTAAAACAGCACGAACGAGTGTATAATGAAAGTTGCTGAAGGTGAACGCTTCCAATAGTGTTAAAACGAAATGATGCGAAAGAGACAATACGAGACAATAAATGAAAAACCATCTAAAAGACATCTCACTGATGCTAGGGGTGGCGAATGTTTCGTGATTTTCCAATTGAACGGTGATGCTGATAAAAGTTGTACGTAAGAAGGCGAGTGCTACACACGCTGCCGCGTTTACACCCAACGTGTCATAAAAGCCGTCTACAATAAGACCGGTAAAAAAACAGATAACAAATAATAACCATTTAGGCATACCCAAAGGCAACATGAGTAAGAAAAGAATATACGGATAGGGTGTAGCCAAATTGTAGTATCCCATGTTCTTGAAAAGGAATACCTGCATAGTTATTAAAACTATAAATCGGATGATATTTAACAGTAAAATCCTACTCATTTGTTGCTATCGTGTCTCCTTCTAATTGCCGTTTTTCGCTTGCGAACTGATCTTTGATGATATAAACATATTGCAGTGTATTAAAATCGTTATTCAGCTTCACCTCAATATCCAAAAAACTGTCACCGCTTTTGCCCGTTTTTATCACTCTTCCGATAGAAATACCGGGAGGAAATAAAGAATAGCCGGAAGTTACTACCTCTTCACCAGGGCGCACTTTTACATGATTGGGAATGTCTTTTAAAATTGCTTTGCGCGAATCGAAATTTTCTGTGCCCCAAACCAAAGAGCCGAATGCGTTACTATTCGCTAAACTAGCGCTTACTCTCGTGTCAGCATGTAGTAGCGACTGAATGGTAGCAAAATGAGGAGAGACATTCAACACAATCCCGACAATGCCATGTGAAGAAATTACGCCCATTCCTTTAACGATTCCTTCTTCGCTACCCCGATTGATCGTTAGGTAATTGTTCTTCTGATGGATGCTATTATTGATAACCCTGGCTACGATGTAGGTATATTGTGTTTGACCTAGTGAATCCAATACAGAATCTTGTTCAATCAACTTGCTGTATAATGAGCTTTTTAATTGACTTCGTAAGTACGCGTTCTCCTCGGATAAGTCTTTATTGGTTTGTTTTAAATTTAAATATTGCGTGAAATTATCAATCTTTTGATAGATACCACCAATTACGGTATTAGAGGAGTTTAATGCACTGGCCCGCTGAAAGCCGTTGTTTTTTACAATAAGTGCAACGGCGGCGCTGAAAAAAAGGATAAACAAAAAGAAGTTATTATACTTACTAATGAATATCCAAAGGTTGCGCATATGTTGTTTTGGAATTTATAATAAGATGGCGTACCAAAAATAAATGAATGTACGCCATAGATGATCGATGCTATTATTGCATTAAAAATTTATAACCGCCGATGTTTTTAAGCGCGATGCCCGTGCCGCGTACTACAGCTCTTAGTGGATCTTCTGCTACATGGACAGGTAATTTGGTTTTGGCCTGAACGCGCTTATCCAAACCTCGGAGTAAGGCGCCGCCCCCTGTTAAATAAATGCCGGTTTGGTAAATGTCTGCAGACAATTCCGGTGGTGTAATCTCTAAGGCCTTTAAAATAGCCTCTTCAATTTTAGAAATAGACTTGTCTAAGCAATGGGCAATTTCTGTATAGGACACGGTTATCTGCTTGGGGACTCCGGTCATTAAATCGCGACCTTGAACGGCAAAATCAGGAGGTGGGTCTTGTAATTCCGGAAGCGCGGCTCCGACTTCTATTTTGATCTTTTCGGCAGTTCGTTCTCCGATCATGATATTATGCTGTCTGCGAATATACTGTACAATATCTGAATCGAAGTTATCACCGGCAACCCGAATAGATTGATCGCATACGATCCCTGAAAGAGCTATGACGGCAATTTCTGTTGTACCACCACCAATATCAATAATCATATTGCCCATTGGCTCCTCTACATCGATGCCAATTCCGACTGCGGCAGCCATAGGTTCGTGAATTAAATATACCTCTTTAGCTCCGGCAATCTCGGCTGAATCCCTTACGGCTCGTTTCTCTACTTCGGTAATGCCCGAAGGGATACAGATCACCATTCTTAAGGATGGGAAAAACCAACCTTTACCGTTGTTGATCATTTTTATCATGCCTCTGATCATATATTCAGCAGCATTGAAATCGGCTATTACACCGTCTTTTAATGGTCTTACTGTCCGTATATTGTCGTGGGTCTTACCCTCCATTTGCATGGCTTGCCTACCGATAGCAATCACCTTGTTCGTGGTGCGATCGAAAGCCACAATACTGGGCTCATCTACTACCACCTTGTCATTATGTATTATTAGGGTATTTGCCGTACCTAAATCTATGGCAACTTCTTGAGTAAACCAGTTAAATAGCCCCATTCGCTAATCTTTTAAATGTTTCTTGAATATAGTCCGCAAAATTAAAACAAAAATATCACAATATGAACCCGATATGCTACAATAGCGAGAAAAAAAAACAACGGTTCGGAAAGCTCTATTGAGGGTTAGCGAACGAACAATTCGGGAATATTCAGTAATGGGTTATTGTAAGCTTCTACAACTTTTTTGTTATTTTACTATATTTACTTCATTAACGATCTAAACCCTATTTCATGACCAGATTTTTTTTATCGATCTGCCTTTTGTTTCAGTTTTTTTCGGGAACAGCAGAGGATTTTTCTTTTGGACTGATAAGCGATACAGAAAGAGCCGTAAAGAGCTATCAACTGGATAGTATCTCAAATGCTGTTGTTCTTAACGAATATGGAACAGCGATGTTTGTTTTTGATGATCAGCGCGGTGAGTTGAATATCGCTTTCACACACCATGTAAGGTTAAAAATATTTAATAAAGATGATCCTAGTCAGGCAAATATCCAGATTCCTTTGCGTATAAGCGACGATAAAGCAGAATATCTGGAAGATCTTAAAGCAGTAACCTATAATTTTCGCGATGGTAGAAAAACAGAAACTTGGTTGAATACTAAAAATACGTATCAAGAAGAGTTAAGCAAATATGTCAAATTAACGAAGTTTAGCATGCCCGATATTCAAGATGGTAGCATTATTGAATACAGTTATCGGATCATGTCTCCTTTGATATATAACTTTAGAACCTGGCGATTTCAGGCAGACATTCCTAAAATCAGAAGTGAATTTGAAGCGATTATACCTGCCACATATACATATAATGTTATCATGAGAGGGCCGTATAAATTGAAAGAGCAAAAGTCTTCCATACTTCGGGAGGGATTCCGCTTGCCCGGTTGGCCGATTGACTGTTCGCGGATGGTCTATATCATGGAGAATATTCCGGCTTTTATCGAAGAAGACTATATGACGGCAGCGTCTAATTTTAAATCGGCCATTTATTTTGAACTGGCTACTGTTTATTTACGAAATGGTTCTAAACATCATTATACAAAGGAATGGAAAAATGTGGATAGGGAGCTGTTGACTGATAGAAGCTTGGGAGCGCAGATAAAACAAGAAGCAATATTCGAAAAACTGTTGGCGAATATAATATCCGCTGACATAAATGATCTTGCAAAAGCGAAGGCTATTTATACCTACATAAAAAATCAAATTAAATGGAATGCCTATTATGGCGTTTTCAGTGAACTTGGAATAAAAAGGGCTTTAGAACGACATGAGGGAAACATAGCTGATATAAATCTTGCACTGGTTGCCGCTCTGTCGGCTGCCGGACTGGATGCCAATGCAGTTATCCTTTCGACCAGAGAGCATGGAATAGTAAATAAGCTTAACCCGGTTATTTCGGAATTCAATTATGTTATTAGCCAATTAAATGTCGACGGAGAAAGTTATTTATTAGATGCGTCTGATCCTTTTTTACCTTTTGGTATGCTGCCGTTGCGCTGCCTAAACGATCAAGGACGAGTGTTGCCATTGGACAAACCCTCATACTGGATTGATATTAAGTCCAATATGAAACGTCATACGAATTATGTACTAACCGGCGAGCTATCGGATGATGGGATTTTGAGAGGCAAAATAAAAGTAGCGAGTTTTAATTACGCGGCCTATCTTAAAAGAAAAGAGATCGCTAGTTATCCAAATATTGATCAGTTTATTGAAAAGAAAAAGGAAGAAAGTGTAGGAATGGAAATCGTCGAAGCTAACGTAGCAGGTATTGATTCCACGGATGTTGGACTGATAGAAAATTATCAGGTAACTATTAAATTGTTTGATAGCTTGCCATCCGAAAATGCTTATTTCAATCCGTTCATTTTGAATAAGATAAGCAAAAATCCATTCACTCTTTCCGAAAGGACTTATCCCGTGGATTTTGGAAATTCATCAGAAGAGAGTTATGAATTGGATATCGCCTTACCTACAGTTTATGATTTAGTCTCGAAGCCCGCGGATGTCAATATAGTGCTCGCTGAAAGAGGAGGGCAGTTTTTTAACCGCATAAAGTTGGAAAATAATCGTTTGCGTTGTGAGCAAGTGCTGCGATTCAACAAAATGATTTTTGCACCTGATGAATATTTGAGTTTAAAGGAGTTTTTTAGTCGAATTATTCAACTGGAAAAGACGGATATCGTTCTAAAAAAGCGTATTTAATAAGAAGATCTTTAAGAAACCTTGTTTATGTTAAACAGATACTATGCGTGCATACTGTTTTTATTTTCAGTTGTACAAAGCATCGCACAAGACCGTTTCCCTGTGGATGAGATCCCCCAAAAGTTGACGGAGCGGGCAAATGCCGTTGTAAGGGATCAACAATGGACGGTCAATATACGATCATCCGATGACGTTATTTTACATGTTAAGCAAGTACTGACAATCCTCAACAGGGCTGGTTTGGAACATGCGAGGCTAGCAATACTATACGATAAAAGCACACAGATTAAATCGATTAGCGGCATACTTCAGGATCATAGCGGTGAAGTAATAAAAAAAATAAGCGTAAAAGATTTCATAGACGAGAGTGCGGTTAGTCATTTTTCCTTGTTTGAAGATAATCGTGTTAAACATTTTCTTCCAAATGCAATGCAGTATCCTTTTACAGTAAGTTATGAGTATGAACTGAAATTAAAACAAAACCTTGTTATTCCCGATTGGGTTCCTAAACCTTCCCGGGACTTATCCATTGAGCAAAGCAGTTATACGTTACGCTGTGGGTTATCGGACGGAATCAATATAAAGGAAATCAATTTTGAAGGGCAGAAACTGGAAGAGAAGAATGATAAGCAAAGAATCTATACATGGACAGTTCGGGGTATTCCGGCAAGTAAAAATGAGCCTCTCTCACCACCGAAAGAAAAGTACCAAATACGAGTGAAGGTTGCGGCTGAACAGTTTTATTATTATAGCAAGAAGGGTGCGTATAGTAATTGGGAAGAGTTAGGTGGATGGGTTTTTACCAATTTGTTAGCTGAACGACAAAAACCAACTCCGCAAATGGTCGGAAAAGTTCACGCTTTAACAATGAATATTCATGATGATATTGACAAAGTGAGGGTTTTATATAGGTATCTTCAAGAAAAAATGAGGTATGTAAGTGTTCAAATCGGAATAGGAGGATTTCAGCCTATGGCAGCCAGTCAGGTGGAGCAGTTGGGGTATGGCGATTGTAAGGCACTGGTCAACTATATGCAATCTCTTTTATCCATTGTTAATATACCATCTTACTATTGTGTTGTTAACGCTGGCGATATAAAACGCGATATGGATGAAAACTTTGCCAGCATGGACCAAGGGAATCATGTGATATTAGCAGTGCCCCTAAAAAAGGACACAATATGGTTGGAATGTACAAGCCAAAAAACGCCCTTTGGTTTTCTCGGCAGTTTTACAGACGATAGGATCGTTTTCGCTTGCACCGAGAAAGGTGGGAAACTAATGCGTACACCAAAGGTGTCTACAGAGGAAAGTTTACAAAAGAGGCATGGGCAGTTTCGTTTAAGTGAAGGGGGAGATATCGACGGCTTATTGTCCACCTCTTTCTATGGTAATCAGTTCGATAACCAACTAGCTATGTTAGGACTTCCGTTACAGGAGCAGGATAAAAGGCTAAAAGAACTGTATGCGGTGGATAATATCACTTTTAAAGATATAAACTATAAAGAAGACAACAGACTTAGTCCGCAGCTAATCGAACAGTTAAGCATTGTAATCCAAAAATATGCCCCTAAAAGTGGGACGAGAATCTACTTAATTCCAAATGTTTTTAACCGTAAGTCGTCCATTCCGATAACTCATGAACGAAAGATGCCATTTTTTATAAATCGTGGGTATAGAGATGTCGATTCGTTGGTCTTTGCCTTGCCTGAAAGTTATGTTATTGATCTAAAGCCAGCTGATGTGCAGCTTGATACGGAATTTGGTTCGTTTTCAATGAAGCTATACTTAAAGGGAAACAATTTGGTATTCTACAGGCAGTTAATACTCAGGGAGGGGCTGTTTGCGCCTGAAAAATACGCTACATTTGCGCAGTTCATAAATACCATCTACCAGACAGATTTAAGTAAAGTGGTATTTCTGAGGCGCTTATAAAAAAGACTAGCAATTGTTAGGTGCTAGTCTTTTTATTGTTGAAGCATTAATGCTTTAATGTTTAAAGTGTCGGATACCGGTTGTTACCATTGATATCCCTTTTTTATTAGCCATGTCAATAGAGTCCTTGTCCTTGATCGATCCACCCGGTTGAAGTACAGTTGCAATACCTGCCTCTGCGGCTATTTCCACACAATCGGGGAAAGGGAAAAAGGCGTCGGAGGCCATAGCCGCTCCATGTAAATCAAAACCAAATGATTTAGCCTTGTCAATAGCCTGCTTTAATGCATCTACACGAGACGTCTGACCAACCCCGCTAGCCAAGAGTTGGTTGTTTTTTGCGAATACGATGGTATTCGATTTGGTATGCTTTACGATTTTATTGGCGAAAAACAAGTTTGCGTAATCTTCTTCGGAAGGCGCGCGGTCAGTTACTGTTGTCATCCCTTCTTTGTTTTCAATAACCAGGTCCTTGTCTTGCTCGATGATGCCATTTAAAAGACTCTTAAATTGATTTTTAGGCAAATCAATATCATTTCTTTGAAGTAGAATCCGATTTTTTCGGCTCACTAATATCCGAAGTGCCTCTTCCGTGAACGAAGGCGCTATCAGCACTTCGAAAAATAATTTATTGATTTCTTCCGCTGCGTCCTGTTCGATCGGGCGGTTGCAAATCAGTACGCCACCGAAAGCGGAAATAGGATCACACGCTAAAGCATCTTTCCAGGCAGCTAGTATATTGTTTCTGCTGGCTACACCACAAGCATTTGTATGCTTTAAAATAGCAAAGGTAGGTTCTTCAAATTCGTCTATCAAAGCAACAGCTGCATCGATATCTACTAAATTGTTATAAGACAGTTCTTTTCCGTTTAATTTCCTGAACAGCGCATCGAGATCTCCATAAAAAGCTCCCTTTTGATGCGGGTTCTCCCCATAGCGCAATACTGTCTTTTTCTGCTCACTGTATTTGAACACTTCTAAAGGTTCTTCTCTATTGAAGTAGTTAAAAATTGCCGTATCGTAATGAGAAGATATATTGAAAGCTTTTTTAGCGAATGATTTCCGTTGCGCTAAAGAAGTGTAACCCTCGTTTTCCTTTAATATCTCCGCTAGTTCTCGATAGTCGTTTTTAGAAGATATGATAACGACGTCATTATAATTTTTGGCGGCGGCGCGAATTAAAGAAATACCACCGATATCGATTTTTTCTATGATTTCCTCTTCTGTTGCACCTGATGCAACAGTTTCTTCAAATGGATATAAATCGACAATTACTAAATCGATCTCTGGAATTTCATAAGTTTCAAGGGCCTCCTTATCTTCTTTTAGAGACCTTCTGCTTAAGATACCTCCAAAAACCTTCGGGTGCAAGGTTTTTACCCGTCCTCCGAGGATGGAAGGGTATCCGGTTAAATCTTCTACCGGTGTGACCGGAATATTAAGGTCACGAATAAATTTTTCAGTTCCTCCGGTTGAGTAAAAGTGCACTCCATAACTATGTAATAGTTTAACGAGAGGCTCCAAATTGTCCTTATAGTAAACAGAAATTAATGCGTTTTTGATTTTAACGGGATGACTCATTATTGATGCTTTAAAAAATGCAAAGTTAGCATTTTATATTGATTAGTTGCGACTCTCTTCTGAGTGCTTCCGAAGGGACTGCCATCCCGGGGTTATAAGTTCAGTGCCTTAATGATTTCCTCTGTTTTTTTTTCGCCATCCCAATATTTTTTAAGTTTTTTATCACCCCCATAAACAAAAGTTGCGGGATATTGGGTCGGTTTAAATCTGCCAATAAACTCATAATTTTTGTCATGCAAGAGCGTCACGTTTTTTTTATTTCGTAGCTGCCCTCCGTACATGGACATAAAAGCATTGATTAAATTTTTTTCCTGCATGGCCACCATGTAGAGATTGATATTCTTTATGCTATTATAGTTTTTGCCAAGCGCCAAGACTTCTTGCTGACAATGGCTGCAGCCGGGATCGAAAAAGAGAATAACGATGTTTTTCCCGTTGGAAGCAAGATTATTACGGGTGAAAGGAGCATCCTTATCAACAGTATAGAAGGTGAACTCAGGGATTTCTTTTGGAACCTGGTTGGTTTTTTGAGCGCAGGCGCTTGCGAAACAGAAAACGAAAGCTACGATAAGGTTAGCAGCGCAGGAATGGATATTGCTTTTCATATATAATATTATAATAAATTCAATGACAGCGTCTGTTTACATTCAAAAGCTTATGGTGTATGTTGGACTTATTGATTGCACCCATACGAATACATACTAATTTGAAGGGTAAAAATAAGTATTATGGTGGAAACCCGTAGAAGGTTGAACCAATTTTACGCTGAGATGTTGACCAAAAACTAAATAAATGCTGTATAATAATTAACTTTGCGGCAAAATACTTAGATAAAATTTAGCGATCCTTCGCAATAAGTAGAATCGGCGAGATTGATCGGTAAAGCGCATCGTATAAAAACAAAATACTTTATGAAAAAACGCATAGCTATTTTCGCGTCCGGCTCCGGCTCTAATGCTCAAAAGATCATGGAGCATTTTAAGTATAGCCACGACGCGGAAGTTTCTTTAATATTGACTAATAATCCCGAAGCTTACGTATTACAACGTGCCGATAACTTTGAAGTTCCCTCTCACGTATTTGACCGTCACGAGTTCTATAATACCGATAATATAGTTGAGTTGTTAAACCGGATGCAAATAGATTTAATTGTTCTTGCCGGTTTCTTATGGTTAGTTCCGGAAAATCTACTTAAATCGTTTCCGAATAAAATTATTAATATACATCCTGCCCTACTACCTGCCTACGGTGGAAAGGGAATGTATGGAGATCGTGTACATAAGGCTGTATTGGAAAATAAGGAGGAGGAGTCGGGCATCACTATCCATTATGTAAACGAACGCTTTGATGAGGGCGAGATCATTTATCAAGCGCGTTTCAAAATAGAAAAAGATGACAATTTAGAAATGGTAAAATTTAAGGGACAACAGTTGGAGCATCAATATTTCCCTAAAGTTATTGAAAACCTCTTGAAAAGAGTTGAGGGGCATAAGATAACTGATTAATTAGTCTTTTTCCCCGTTAAGGTTTCTCTTGCTGATGTTTCGGGTAAATCAGCGATTCGTGATAAGGTTATTTATTATAGAAAAACCTATACTATCTACCGATTTTGCCGCGTTTGCAAGTACCACAACGGCAACTTTCTTGCCTGGAACGAAAGCTAAAAAGCTACTGCTTCCAAAGGTTCCCCCATTTTGCCAGAAAATTTCCTGAAAGTTTTCAATATTAATATGCCATGACAAGCCGAGATCCTGAGTTTCCGAAACCAGCCAAGACGGTTTATGTGTCAACGCAATGGCTTTACCTAGTACAGTATTCGGGATGTTTATGTTGCTTTCGGCAAATTTAAGCAAATCCCTTATTGTGGATTTTAACGATCCCGCTCCGCTCAGAGCCAAAAAATGCCAATGCGGAGTCAGTTCTCCCTTATTATTATAAGTCGGAATAAATTTCGGTAATTTATCTCCACTCGGAAATTCGGTTGTGTTTTCTAATTCCAATGGGTCACAGATCGTTTTTTCTATTAATTCATTGTACGAAGAATTCTTTTTATAAGCCAATAAGTCTCCGATAATCCCGTATCCAAGATTGCTGTATTCATAAACGGAATCGGGTTTGTTTATTTGGCTATAACTCTTAAGATAGGAAAATAACGCTTTACGATCGTAATCTTTATAGGGGTCTAAGGGTTCGCTTGGAACTATATTGTCCGGTAAGCGTGGTAAACCGGATGTATGGGTCGCTAAATTTTGAAAGGTGATCTTCTCGAGTTCTTTGTTTTGAGCGATACTATCCGGGAGATACTTAACAATTGGATCATTTAGGTGGATACTATCTGTCAACGTTGCATTTGCTAGAAGGGTGGCAGTAAAAGCTTTGCTGATGGATCCAATTTCAAATAAAGTTTCCTGATCAGGGAGTGTTTTATTACCTCGTGTGGTTTCGCCGTAATAATAGTAACCCGCTTTACCATTATGAATAATACCGATGGCTAGACCACAAGTACTGGGGTCGTTCGTATACTGAAGCGCAAGTGAATCGACTAAATTATCAATGGTGCTTTCCATTGTTTTTGATTCGTCTGCTAGCCTATGTCCTGTTGTATCCTCTATGGGATCTTCTTTTTTCACAGATGGTATTGTATCTCTTTCATTGACGGATTCCTCAAAGGGTTGGAAAAGGAATGTTTCTATTTTTTCATTAGAATCAACCCGCAAAATGAGCTTCAAGGTCTTTTTAGAAAAGACGAGTTTAAAATGCTCGAGGTCATTCTCATTTTTTATAAATGAAGAAGTTTCTATAGTACCTAGTGGGTAAAGTTGCTTAATTAGCAGCGAGTCGAGCTGGGCTTTCGACACGGTCGTCTTTGCGTGCTGGTTCCACTGTTGATAAATGGAGTCAGCCTGATGTTTGTTGAAATAGTTTTTGAATCTGTTTACTATTTTACTGCTGTTTTCTTCTTGGGCTGAGCACAGATGACAAACAAAAAGAAAGAAAATAGCGATCAGCGAATATCGAAACATTAATGGTGAGTTTGAAAATATTTTAAATGTCTAAAACCTGTTTGAGTCTTGAATAGCCTGATTTACTTACATTTACCTTCATGTTGTTGTTTAGTATTGCGATGTGGCTTTCCTTTTCAAAAGGTTCAAGTCGCACAATGCTATCCACGCGTACTATATAAGAACGATGAATTCTTACAAATATGTTAGGATCGAGCTCTTTTTCGAAAAAAGCCATTGTTTTATTCTTTAAATAGGCTCCTGTTGTGGTATGTAGGCGTACATAGTCATCATCCGCTTCCAGACAAATCAAACTATCGGTGTTGATTACGTTGATTTTACTGCCGGTTTTTACTACAATGCGTTCCAAAGAAGGGGAGGGGCTCATGGTCTCCAGCATCTTTTTTGTTTGCTCCTGTTCAGTTGTGCTCTTTAAATTACGTTGCTGGAGAAATTTATTCATGGCCTGATCGAAACGCGGCTTGCTGATTGGTTTAAGCAGATAATCTATTGCATATTTTTCAAATGCTTTAATTGCGTATTCATCAAAAGCTGTTGTAAAAATGACAGGCGGTTGCTGGTCAATCAGCTCAAGCATTTCAAAACCATTGATTTTTGGCATTTGGATATCCAAAAAAACCAAGTCTGGCTGATATTGCATAATCGCTTTTGCTCCTTCAAACCCATCATTACATTCTGCAACGATTTGTACTTCCTTATAGTCGGCTAAATATTCACTTATTATGCTTCGCGCAAGTGGTTCATCGTCTATCAAAACAGCTTTAATCATTGTTGTGGTATTTTTATATTGCTTGTAAAGATATGCGCTGTATGATGAGTTTGCAACAAATCTGTGCGTCCAAACAATAAAAATAATCTCCGCTGTACACCACGTAGTCCAAAACCAGTACCCTTATGGGGGTTGCTGCTTTCTTTATCAAAAGGGTTTTGAATGGCCACCAATAAGTGGTTTTCATCTTTTTTTGCCCAAATGGCAATTTTTACCTGGCCCGTAGTGTCATACAAACCATATTTAATGGCATTTTCTACGAGAGGCTGTAAAATCATAGCAGGTAAGAGGCATTCTTCGCAGTCCTCCATAAGTATATCCGTATCTAGCCGATGGCCAAAGCGGACTTTCTCTATTTCTAGATAGAGTTTCAAATGTTCAATCTCGTCTTTCAGCGGAATAAGTTGTTGATCGTCTTTTCGAAGAGTTCCACGCAAAAAGTCAGATAATTGAAAAGTCATGTTTCTTGCCTCTTCGGGTTTTCGTCCAATAAGCGCAATGATGGAATTTAAACTATTAAAAAGAAAATGCGGTTGAAGCTGCTGTCGGAGATTATAGAGTTCCGCTTCGCGAGCCAGTTTCTCAGCATCTGCTTTTCGCTGTTCATTTTCCTTTTGATCATGTAGTGTGTTCCAAAGCACCTGCATAATTGCTACCCATGCGATTATCAAGCTATTGGTGCAATAGCGTATAGGAAGGGATAAATCAAGGAACGCTAAATAAGATTTGTCGCTTATAATATATTGCATCACATAGCGATTGATGGTTAGGCTGATCGCGGCCAAGCATAATCCCCAAATTATAATGTAAAAATAACGTTCCTTGCGAGGCTGATAATAATTTAAATTATTAGCAATGATATAACACGCCGCTGCGATGGTTGTGGCGCTGATTAAACTGTCAAGGAGCGTGAGTTCAACGTTAAAATCAAACCAAAGCAATAAGCCGGTTTGTATAATAAGCGTACCTACCCAAACGGATACACAGCTGACTGCAATGAGCTTTTGCTTTGACGTGATGAGCGGGGTTGACGCCATTGGATAAATGCTTAAAATGATAATGATTAGATACTTTTGATTGTAATACCGCCAAAAATTGAGGTGCCTTTTATAATCAAATTCTTGCGATTATCTACAGCTACATTATTAATAAATCGCTTGTCTTCCACTCCTCCAAAAATAGCCGTCATTTCCGGGTTTACTTTCCAGTGAGCAGGAACGAGAATGGTTGTACCTCCGAAAATCTGTACGACTTCCAAAATGACAGGATGTTGAATATCTGCTTGGATTAAATTAATATCGGCTCCTCCCATGATATTGACGATGTCTCCGCCTTTGAAATTCTTTGAATAAATATTCTTTTTTACCTGTCCGAAGATAGAAACGGAGTCGATATAATCTTCGTTAACTTTGCTCGATGACTGTTCAGCCTGTTCATAAAATGCATCAGGTTCGGCTTTCGGGGCCGAACCTTCTTGATTTTCATCTTCTGTTGAAATATCCGCTTCGCTGCTCACCCTTCTATCCCAATCAAGATCAGATTGATGTGGTGGGCTGTAATTCGAGAAAGGGCTTGTTTCTTTTGATGGTTCTCCGTAAGGACCCTTTTGGGGGTCAACGGGAGGGGGAGAGGAAAAGCGGCCCCTGTTTCTGCCTGCAATTAGCCAACAACCAAGGAGTATGATAAAAGCGGGCCAAAAAAACCTACCAAGACTTACATCGAACATCCGTTCTGTTAGGAAGAAACAACCGATAAGAATCAATATAAAAGATGAGGGCTTTTTGAAGTTATTTCGGGCTCCCAGTACCAAGCCGATAACAATTAACCACATAGGCCACGAGAATAGCCAGTTAGGAAAATCGAATATAAAGCCAAGTGTTTTTGATAACATGGAAAAACCGATGATAATAATAATAAGTCCTACCCACACTCTGCCGGAGTTTGACCTATGTTGAGGAGCTTTATAGTTATTCATATGTATAGTATTTATTGATGATCGTATGAGAAAAATCATGTATATTGCTGTTCTCTGCATAACATAGATTGTTCATACTTTATCTTTTTTTTGTAAATATAAATGAATATTTCACTTTAGTTTCATCAGAACTTGGCGGATGCACACAGTTTGTCGGTAAAAGACCTAATTTTATCGGTAAATGAGAAGAGAGATTCTTGAAAGCTGTCAAAGATGCCATGGCTTGGTTTTTGCTCCAATCTTTGACTGTTAAGATACGCTAATATGAACAAAATATACTTTTTCTTACTTGCTATTCTATTAAGCATTCAAGCTGAGGCCTCTAACTATCCGGAGGTGCTGTTCGAAAACAGTTTGATGCCAAAGAGTTACTACTATTCACAGTCGTCCTTTGCCGGTAACAGTTGGATCAACCACATGAATGGCCATCTACCGGTAGTGGATAGTGTTTTTTTTACTCCGGGAAATTCGCTTATGTTGAATTATATTTCCGGAAATGAGGGTGAGTGGAAATCGGTTATCCACTATAGCAGCGATTATGGTCATTTACCCAAAAACAACGACTTATTGATTTTTAAGATTTTTGTTTCAAGTGCTACTGCGAAAACAGAATTACCTAATATACAACTCGCTCAAGGTGAAAATATCTCCGAAGAGGTTAAAATTCAATCTTTTATAAAGAACTATCAGGATAATGCGTGGTTGTCGGTTGAAATTCCTTTGAAAGGCATCGGGAATTTAGACAACCAAGCACCGATAAGCAGTATAATTTTTAAGCAGGGAACGAATATGGATGGCAAGGAACATCGGTTATTTATTGATCAAATTGAATTCTTGCCTACTAAAACCCCCGATATGAAGCTTACCGGCAAGGCTGTACTCTCATCTGTAGAGGCTCATGAAAGACACGTTGATATTATGTGGCAGTTACCCCTCACGCCCAGTATTCGCTACATCAAAATATACCGATCTGAAGATAACCAAAACTTTGTCCCGGTTGCCGTTAGACCAATCTCATTTAACAAGTATACTGACTTCGTTCCGCGCACAAATGTGTCTTATTATTACAAAATCGCTTGGGTTGATTATCAGTATCGGGAATCACCCTTTTCGGAAATTAAAACAGCTGAAACTAAATTGGCGGGAGATGAAGACCTGTTAAATTCAATTGAGAAATCGCATATCGCCTATTTCACAAATGAAACGGAGTTCAATAGCGGCATGCATAAAATTTCTCCGTTGGTTAGTGATGCCAGTATTTCTGTGAAAGGGACGGGGATTGGCATTTTGGCTCAAGTAATTGGTGTAGAACGAAAATTTATTCCGCGGCAACTACTGTTGGATCGTTTAAAGAAAATCGTTAAATTTTTGGGAAGGGCAACTACTTATCATGGCGCTTTTCCGGAATTGCTTAACGGGAGATCCGGTAAGCCTATCATGACTGATTCTTGTGAAATAGCGGCCAATATTGAGTCTACGGCTTATTTAATGCAAGGTTTGCTGGTTGCTCGAAATTATTTTGATAAGGAGAGTGCTGACGAGAGTGAATTGAGAGACGCTATTTCCTCTCTATGGAACGGGGTGGATTGGACGAAATTTGTGAAGGAAGGAAATGGCTATCATCTATACAGTGTCTGGTCTCCTGCCTGCTCATTTACTAAGTCGGCGCCAATAGGAGGGTACAACGGTAGCTTGATCGCTTATCTATTAGCAATCGCTTCACCAAGTCACGCAATTACTCCCGCCTCCTATAAGCTTGGATTTAAACAGCCACTGAAGTATGTTGGTCCTGCTATTGGTAGATTGTCGACCTCTGTTAGTGATACGTTACTTTTTGGGAAAAATGGGGAAAAACCCGAGCTTTATAATCGTGAATCATTCATGATCGACAGTACCTATTACGGAATCCGATTGGTGGCGGGATCCGTACAAACTTCACTGATCGAACAGCAACTGCCTTTTTTGGCTATCAATCCGAGGAGCCCTATTGATAGCACGGTCAATTATTTTGATAATCAATGTGATTTGTCAATGATTTACTATCGGGCAGCTTTGGACAGCGGTGAACAGTTTGTGAGCATAACAAATTTACTGTGGCCTTATGTTGGGAAGGATTCGGCTTTTGTAAATCGTTTTAATCCTTCCGCAGCCATTGCGACTTATCCATATACACCCACGATCGCTATGGAAGCGCTCAAAAATTATTACAGAAACTTGGGAAGTTTTTTATGGACAGAATATGGGTTTAGGGATGAATTTAATTTTAAAGATAACTGGGTTTCCGGAAATTTTGACCCTATTCACCAAGGAATTGTTCCCATTATGTTGGAAAATGCACGCACCGGTTTAATATGGAATCTTTTTATGAAGGATCCGGATATTAAATTGCTTGTTGAAAAGATACGATAATGATTACAGTAGCCTTCTATAGTCGTGTATAGAAGGCAATCTGCGCTATATGATTTAGCAGATTTGGTTGGGTATTTCTTTTCGAAAATTGATTCATATAGCCTATTTCTAAATCATATTTTGGTGAAAATCGATAGCCGAAAGCTGCATAGGCTCTGTTTTGATCAAATAGGCTCCCGTTAACATTATCCTTATTTTGAATGTTAAAGAACAATTCGTTTTGAAGTGCGAGGAACCATCCCTTATTAAAGGGTTGTTGTAAAGGGCTATTGATAGGAATAATTCCCCTAATAAAATATCTCGCCCTCTGAGTAAAAACGCTTTCATCAGGACGCTTTAAAAAACGTTGCTCAAGTCTGAATCGATGTTGAACAGGGATATTTAGAAGCCTACCGGTGATGATATATTGCTCCCAAATTCTGTGTTCCGTTAATCGCGGCTGATCACCTGTTAATTTGTGTGTCACAAGAGTCGTTGCATACCCCGCTGAAGCGGTTTGATTGGCGCTGACGTAATAATTCACTCCAGGCCGGATTAAGATAAGTGAGTTTTCGTTCCAGTTCTTCCCTGCCCGAAATTGAATATCGTTATTCATTCCCCACTTGGCATTGAATTTAATATTATTAAACCATGCGTACCAGTTTCCGAATTGATTGTCCTGTGCTTTAATTGATGTTTGGGGAATCAGAAGGCATATTATAGCCATCAAGCCAAAGAGTGTGTTAACGAATTTGGATGCTGTTCTTTTCATCGAATGGTTAGTGTTTATATAGTGATTTGAAGGGCTTAAAATAAGAAAAAATCAATAAAATTTATAATTTGCCAGCTAAAGCAAGTACTGTTATCAATTATAAGCATATGTCAAGTACTATTTCAAGGAAACGTTTAAGAGCTATTATTGGAGGGTCTATCGGTAATTTAGTTGAATGGTACGATTGGTACGCCTATTCTGCATTTACCATTTATTTTTCTGCTTCTTTTTTTCCAGGAGACAACCGTACCCTGCAACTTTTAAATACAGCAGCTATATTTGCTGTTGGATTTCTAATGAGGCCGCTAGGCGGATATGTATTTGGCTTTATCGGGGACCGGTTTGGTCGGAAAAAATCAATGACTTTATCTGTTTTATTAATGTCTCTCGGTTCATTGATTATTGCCTGTTCGCCTACCTATAACCAGATTGGCGTGATTGCTCCTATTGTGTTGTTAATTGCAAGATTATTGCAGGGGTTGAGTGTAGGTGGAGAATATGGTGTATCGGCTACTTACCTTTCCGAGATGGCTACACCCGATAGGCGTGGTTTCTATTCGAGCTTTCAATATGTAACACTCATTGGAGGACAGTTAATCGCCTTGGGAATCCAGTTACTTTTACAGAAGCTTTTACTGAGCGAAGAGGATCTGTTTATGTGGGGATGGCGGATACCGTTTTTTATCGGAGCAGTTTTGGCGGTGGTGGCCCTGTATTTGAGACAGCATCTGGATGAAACGAGAGCTTTTAAACAACAGGAACTACTACAGGAAAAAAAGGTTCTTTACAGCTATTAATACAGCACCCTAAGGAGATATTGACGGTCATTGGTTTGACGTTAGGGGGAACCTTGGCTTTTTATACTTACTCCACGTACATGCAAAAGTTTCTTGTTAATACCGTTGGGCTTGTTAATGCAGATGCTACTTTAATCACGTTTCTTGCTTTATTGATTTTCGCGGGACTGCAACCGATTTTCGGTTTACTATCGGATAAAATCGGAAGAAAACCCCTGTTACTCGCTTTCGGTGCGCTGGGAACTCTTTTTACGGTGCCTTTATTGAATGCTTTACAATATGTCGAAGATAAATGGCAGGCTTTTTGGTTGATACTGCTAGCATTGATAATAGTTAGTGGGTATACGAGCATAAATGCTATTGTCAAAGCAGAGCTCTTTCCGGCAAAAATTAGGGCCTTGGGAGTTGGTTTACCTTATGCGTTAACTGTTGCAGTGTTTGGCGGATCAGCAGAATACATTGCCTTATGGTTTAAAAATATAGGACACGAAAATTACTTTTATTGGTATATCACGATATGCATTGCCTGCTCGTTATTCGTATATCTGGGAATGCAAGACACAATGCGCCGATCTCAATTAAATAATGAGCCGAATGGTTGATACAGAAGCGCAATACCAACTCCATAGGAAGGATTGGCTCAGATGTTAACAAGTTTAAATATGAACAAAGCTTTTACAACACTATTCTTAGGACTACTTTTGTTTTGCCTCTCAAGCTGCGAGCACGATAAAGTCTGTAACATAATGGACTATATCTATATCTTTCCCGAGCAGACCATTGAAGAGGTAGCCTATATAAAGGTATATACCAATGAACGCGATTTTACGGAAGGACAACATGCCGTTGAACCTGATAGCCTGTCGAAGAGTCAACTGGTTTTACCCACGGACCAAACCTCGATTCCCTTCATCGATATTCGGTATGCTGATGGAACTAACAGCTGGTCAAATCAGGCTGAGCTGGGGCGTTTGGCCCAAAAGTCTATTGAAAGCGCCGGCTGTAAGGCAATTTTTTCATATGCTGACAATACAACGCTGAAAAATACGATTAATAGTTCGGCCGTCTATCTGCATTTAGCCCTTCAACAACTTAATCAGAATGGCGGAGAGAAAACTTGGTTGATTGACCGTATCTACGATGAGGATAAATTGGATGTAACAGAAAGACCGGAATGGCAGTGTGTAAAAGGGTTAAAATTCACATTTTATAAGGGTGGAAAAGGGGCAAAAGTGAAAATTGATGCTCCAGTGGCAGAAGGTGTGTGTGGCGTCTTTGAAGAGCTTTTCGGAGAGAAATCAGAAGTGTTTGCCACCTATTCGCTAGAAGGGTCAAATCAAAAAGAATTGAGAATTACGGTTCCTGCTGTATCGGATGCATTAAAAGAGCAGCTAACTTTTCAAGTTCTTGAATCAGACTACGATTCTCTCAACATAAGTTTAACGAATGGTAGCTCTCAAATAGGATATGCTACTCTCATTCCTTCCAATCATGATTAAATTAAGGGTGTCCTATATTCCTAGGCTAATGAAGTGTAGCTGGCTTTTACTCGTTCTACTGATTAGCAATGTGGTGCAAGCCCAAACGTTGCAAGACTATGAAATGCAGGTGCGAGATATTGAACGTTTTGGTAACAGTTATTTTGCAGCGTATACCAATTTATTTTCTTCTAATTTTGGTTTTTCCCTCAATCAGGGCTGGCAAGGCGGGGCTATACCGAAGCAGGCAGGTCATTTGTCTTTTAGTTTAGTAGGATCCACCGCTATTATTCCTATCAATGACGGGAATCGTTATATTCGCATGGATCAATTATATCAAAGCGCAAACATAATCGCTGCCCCTTTAACCCCTGGTATGTTCACAGATGCCAAAGGAGGTGCTATCAGTGTTTTTCTATTAGACCCTGCCACAAACAATAGATTAGTTAATCCAGTTACGGGTGATTATCTGAGCGCAAATTTCAATATGATTGATGGGATCGGCACCGGCGTAGGAGTCACTCCCTTCGTTATGCCGCAACTGAGTGTGGGGCTCGGAAAAAGTACCGAATTGTCTTTGAGAGTAATGCCGTTTGCGATAGGATTAAATGAGGGTAAAGTGGATGTATCTGCATGGGGCGGGGCTATCCGACATAATATTTCTCAATGGTTTACTGACGATGAAGATCCTAACTTTACCGTTAACTTACTGCTTTCATATATGCGAAACAAGACGAGTTTTACACCGAACGGAGAACGTTTTTTAACCTTTAATAATGACTATTTTAGTACAGCGGGCACTTCCTTGGAGTTATCACATCACACTAAAACACAACAGGCTTTAGCTTTTTTTAACTATCGAGTAAACTCTTTTGTAGAGATTTATGGACATGGGGGAGTCGTTCATCAAACAAGTGATTTGGGAACTAATGGTGTTTTCAAACTGAAAATAAATGATGCGTATGTCCGGGATGTGGTGGAAGAAACAGGCTATGAATATAGAGACCTATTTAAATCGAGTATTAATGAAACCGTAGCAGCGGGTGGCTTTGGCCTTTTGCTAGGGAGCGGTTTTGTTAAAGCAGAGGTTCAATATACCTATGCCAATACACATATTGCGTCTTTAGCGTTGAGGGCCACCCTACTAAAAGGAGACTAAGAAATAAGCTGTTTTTACTGCATTGCCATCTAATATAAATAGGAGAGGAATTAAAAGTGAAAGAATGTTGAAAATCGCTTTTAATTTAACGGATTAATGTTTACCTTTGTTGTCCCAAATTTTGACAATAGAAAGGGGGTATAAAGAGCATGATTATCGTAAATGTAAAAGATGGCGAATCGTTAGATAAAGCCTTGAAGCGTTTTAAGAAAAAATTTGAAAAAACTGGAGTGTTAAGAGAGCTTCGTGCGCGCCAAGCATACGAAAAAAAATCTGTTACCCGCCGTACTCAAATTAAAAAAGCGATCTACAAACAATCATTGAACCAAGATACGGTTTAGAAAGTAGATGTCAATTATATAGGCCGTTCACAACAAGGTTCTGTGAACGGCTTTTTTGTTTAGTTTTCATCCCATCCTATACGATCTTCCTGAGGCCAGTGTGCGGTTTCTTGGTCTGCCAATTCCAGAAGTTCAAAAAATGTGTCCATATGAGCGGTGAAAGCTCGTAGTTCATGGTAATACCAGGGAGTGCCATTTGCAAATAAATGCTCGAGATATCCCATATAAATTCTCCGGAAATTTCGGCTAAGAAATTTAGGATGAAAAGATTCAAAATAGGACAGGAGTTCCTTTTCAAGTGTTTCTGTAAACATGACGGGCCCATATGAATGATTTCCATTGCTCTCTTCCAGATGACTCCAAAATTTTTCGAGATATTGTATCAGGTTATTGGTGAAGGTGTCGTCATCTAAAGACGGTACTTCTTGAATTGGGTTGGGTAAAGTGATTCCGTTGATTTGCGCAGTAGGGTTTAGGTTTGTTTCCTGATCACCTTTTGTTTGGATATCATCGGTTGATTTGTTGTATTTAAAGTTTAGATCTGCAATTAAGAAAATTGCTTCGACTGCTTTTTCCAGGTATTCGTAAATCGCAACAGATTCATACAATAATTCGGTACCATCGAAGATACTTTCGTTGGTATAAGCATACGTTAGCAGGTCATCCAAAATTTCTCGCCACTCATTGAGGTTACGATATAAAAAGAATTCTTCCAAAAAAAATCCGATATCGTTTATTTCCCGATTTTCCAGCTTCCTGAAATGTGCAGCGCCGCTATTTATTCTTTTTTCAATATCGATACGGTCTGTTGCCCAAGATGATTTTTGGTAAAGGGGATGGGTGTCCGGAATTCTTAGCTGAGGTATAGGTTGATGATACAGTACCCATAGCACCTCAATGACTGAAATTAGTTGTCGACAGTTATAAGCATAGTCTTCAGAATTGACATAAAACTTTCCGTTGAAATCTGATTTTCTTGTTGTAGCGGCATGAAGAAAAAAAAGGATGTCTTTCCTGAAAGTTTCCACCTCTGTTTCAAAATAGCAGAAGTTTTCGATAAAAGATAAGGGAGTTTGGATAGCATCTTCCGTTAGGTAACGAAAGTTGCTTGTTCGGATTGCTTCGTGAAGATTTTCCATAAATTAAAGTTTAAAAAAATTGTATTGATGGTTATTCATAATTGCGTACCTTAGAGGTATTCAAATATAGTATATTTTTATGTTATAAAAAATATTTTTTGATATTATGATAGATCACTTAGATAGAGCGGAATTAGGGCCTTTATTTAAAGAGGCACGATTGTTAAAAAAGATGACTTTAGAGCAGTTTTATGGTGGAATTGCCAAACATGTCAATAATTTTTCGTCGATTGAAAACGGTGGTAGGGTTGTAGGAAAACGGTTAGCAAAAGATATTATTGACTATCATAATATAAGTTTGAAGTGGCTTGAAAAGAAAGAGGGCGCGCCATTTTTATCAAATATACCCTATAAGCATAGACAAGGAGGGAAAGAAGTTCGCTCGGCAAATGAATCGTTAGAGAGAGAAGTACCTTTTTATAATATTCAGCCCGATATGGTATTTAACGGAGCGGATGTTTTTCAGGAAGTGCCCGAATTTTATGTCAATTTTCGTCCTTTTAATGATTGTACAGCCTATCTACCAATATACGGTGATAGCATGAACCCGAAATTTACCGGCGGGGATATAATCATCGTTAAGGAAGTGTCAAACTTGGAAGTGATCCTTTGGGGGGAAGCCTATCTGGTTGTTACCAATGAGCAAGCCAATAAATTGGTTACCGTAAAATTGCTGTTTCCGCACTCAGATCATACTAAGCTCGTATTGCGAGCGGCCAATCCGGAATATGCAGGAGACACCATTGTTGATAAGAAAGCCATTGTCAAACTTTTCATTGTAAAAGGTAAAGTGGCTAGGAAACAGCTATAATATGATCTGTTTTTACGATATTTAAGAACTGAAATGCAAAGCGGTATAAGCAGTTTTAAAGTAGGGTGTCCGTTTCGGATGAAATATTGGTAGAAACAAGTCAACACCAAAAAAAGAAGATATGTATGTAGAACGATTTATGTCCTTTCTGCGGTTTGAGAAACATTATTCCGAACATACGCTAAAGGCCTATGAAAAAGATGTCCGTAGTTATCTGCAGTTTTGGGTTGCCGAACAGATATCATTTGAGGAAGTGGGGCACAAGCAATTGCGGTACTATTTATCGATACTGATGGACAGCGGCCTAGAGGCGTCTTCCATTAATAGGATATTATCCTCATTACGTACCTATTATAAATTCTTACAAAGGGAAAGTCTTTACGGAGCAAATCCTACCTTATTGGTTAAAGCCTTAAAAAAGCCGAAAAAGTTACCTGTCGTTATCCAAGAAGATAAATTGAACCAGTTACTGGATCACGATCATATCTTTCAGGACAATTTTGAAGGACAACGGGATCGGCTCATTATCGAATTGCTTTTTGGAACCGGGATGCGTTTGACTGAATTGATACAATTACAGGAGAAAGATATCGACTATTATAATCAGACGATCCGCATTTTAGGCAAGCGAAATAAAGAAAGGATAGTGCCTATGCTGCCTCATTTAAAACTTTTAATCGAACAATATTTAAAATTAAAAAAAATTGAAAATTTAGATAACAATTCCTTAACTTTAGTCGTTACTATAAAAGGTAAACAAGCTTATCCAAAGCTTATTTATCAAGTAGTAATTCGTTATTTGTCACTGATAACCTCTCAGCAAAAAAAGAGCCCCCATGTGCTAAGGCATAGCTTCGCAACAGCGTTATTAAATAAAGGGGCAGATTTAAATGCTATTAAAGAGTTATTAGGTCATGCAAATCTAGTCGCAACACAGGTATATACGCACAATTCTGTGGAACGATTGAAATCTATTTACAAACAAGCTCATCCCAAAGCTTAAAAAAGGAGGATTTATGAACATTACCACGCAATCTATTCAATTTAAAGCAGACAGAAAATTGGTAGACTTTATTCAACGTCGTGTAGACAAGCTGGATCAGTTTTTTGATCAGATCATAGCAGGTGAATGTTATCTGAAGCTGGAAAACGTGGAAGACGAAGCTAATAAAATTACGGAGTTTAAGTTAAATATCCCAGGGAATCAGCTTTTTGCTAAAGGGCAGGCCAAAAGCTTTGAAGAAGCGACGGATTTGGCGATAGAGTCATTGCGTAGGCAAATAAATAAACACAAAACAAAGACAAGAACTAAAGTGACACATCATAAAGAAGTGCTGGCTGAAGTGCAGGAAGAAGAGCTCGGCTAGTCGTATTCAATTTTTATTGGAAGAATCCCTTAAGGAGAAAGTCCTTGAGGGATTTTTTTCGTTCATTACAACTGTAGCGAAGGGAAGTTGTCTGAAAGCGGAAAAATTTGGAAAAATATTTCCCTGATAATTAAGCTATTTGGTCAGGCGGGCATTTTTTTAGCATAAATATTTTCACTTTTTTTTTGAATTAATACTTTCTTGTCTATCTTTGCAGTCCCAAAGGGAACACAGGGGGTCAGATCAAGAAAAGAGGGTTCCAAAAAGGGTAGAAAGTTCTTAATAGTATTGCCTCCTTAGCTCAGCTGGTAGAGCAACTGACTTGTAATCAGTAGGTCGCTGGTTCGATCCCGGCAGGGGGCTCTAAGTTGGGGGGATTCCAGAGCGGTCAAATGGGACGGACTGTAAATCCGTTGCTTCGGCTTCGAAGGTTCGAATCCTTCTCCCCCCACCATTTAGATGTTGTTTGGTGTTTGTACTCATCGATCGGATTTTCTGATAAAATAGATGTTGTAATGACATACATCCGATAAAATCATCATAAATAAGCGGAAGTAGCTCAATTGGTAGAGCGATAGCCTTCCAAGCTATAGGTTGCGGGTTCGAGACCCGTCTTCCGCTCTTGAATCAAAGAGTTAAAACCGGTATCGGCTTTAGCTTTTTGTTGTTCAAACAAGCCGATGTAGCTCAGCGGTAGAGCACTTCCTTGGTAAGGAAGAGGTCATGGGTTCAAGTCCCATCATTGGCTCGTAAGTGTAAATAAAAAAGAACCAAAATAAAAATTAACTTACTAATACGCATAAAAAATGGCAAAAGAGAAATTTGACCGCAGTAAACCACACTTAAATATTGGTACAATCGGTCACGTTGACCACGGTAAAACCACTACAACTGCTGCTATTACTAAAGTTTTGGCAGATAAAGGTTTGTCAGAAGCTCGTTCATTTGATTCAATTGACTCGGCTCCTGAAGAAAAAGAGCGTGGTATTACAATCAACACCGCTCACGTAGAGTATCAAACTGCAAGCCGTCACTATGCTCACGTTGACTGTCCAGGTCACGCTGACTATGTAAAGAACATGGTTACAGGTGCTGCACAAATGGACGGTGCGATCATCGTTGTTGCTGCAACTGACGGTCCTATGCCTCAAACTCGCGAGCACATTCTATTAGCTCGTCAGGTAGGTGTACCTGCTCTTGTAGTATTTATGAATAAAACTGACTTAGTTGATGACCCTGAGTTGTTGGATTTGGTAGAGATGGAAGTTCGTGAACTATTGTCATTCTATGAATATCCAGGTGATGATATCCCCGTAATCAAAGGTTCTGCATTAGGTGCATTGAACGGTGAAGCTCAGTGGGTAGACAAAATCATGGAGTTAATGGATGCAGTTGATAACTACATTCCTATTCCTCCACGTTTGACAGACTTACCTTTCTTGATGCCTATCGAGGATGTGTTCTCAATCACAGGTCGTGGTACCGTTGCAACAGGACGTATCGAGCGTGGTGTAATCAATACCGGTGATCCAGTTGAGATCTTAGGTATGGGTGCTGAAAACTTGAAATCTACTGTAACAGGGGTGGAAATGTTCCGTAAAATCCTTGACTACGGTGAGGCTGGTGATAACGTAGGTTTATTATTACGTGGTATTGAAAAAACTGATATCCGTCGTGGTATGGTTATCTGTAAACCAGGTAGTGTAACTCCTCACACTGAATTCAAGGCAGAGGTTTACGTATTGTCAAAAGCAGAAGGTGGACGTCACACGCCATTCTTTAACAAATACCGTCCTCAGTTCTATTTCCGTACAACAGACGTTACTGGAGAAATTACGCTTCAAGAAGGTGTGGAAATGGTTATGCCTGGTGATAACGTTACAATCAACGTAAAATTGATTAACGCAATTGCTATGGAAAAAGGTCTACGTTTTGCTATCCGCGAAGGTGGTAGAACAGTAGGTGCTGGTCAGGTAACTGAAATTATCGCTTAATTAAGCATATAGGCATTAGCTAATTGGTGAAAAGCCAATTAGCTAATCGTTTTACGGGCATAGTTCAATGGTAGAATAGAGGTCTCCAAAACCTTTGATCAGGGTTCGAATCCTTGTGCCCGTGCTAAATAACAGTCGGTTTCGTTGGCGTAAAAATGTTAACAGTGAACCGTTAGCTAAAGTCTAAAGAACATATCTCTATCATACAATGGCAAATGTACTTGATTTTATAAAAGACTCCTATCATGAGATGACTCAGAAGGTGTCTTGGCCAACATGGTCGGAGTTGCAGAATTCAGCGGTGGTGGTGCTTGTTGCGTCAATCATCATAGCACTGATTGTACTAGCAATGGATCAATCATCAAGTGCAATATTGAAACTTTTTTACGGTACGACGGCCTAAAATCAAGGAGGATTATAGAATGGCAGATCAGCAATTGAAATGGTATGTTGTACGCGCGGTAAGCGGTAAAGAGAAGAAAGTAAAGCAATATATTGAGGCTGAGATTAATCGCTTAGGAATAAATCATTTGGTTCCTCAGGTTTTAATCCCGATGGAGAAATATTTTCAGATGCGCGAGGGAAAGAAGATCGCCAAAGAAAGAAATTATTATCCGGGATATGTTTTACTCGAAGCAGCTTTAGATGGAGAATTGGAGCATGTTATAAAGAATATCAATAGTGTCATCGGATTTTTAGGTGACAAAGCTGGTAATGCCATTCCGCTGAGACAAGCTGAGGTTAACCGCATACTGGGAACAGTAGATGAAATGAGTGAGCAGGGCGAGATGATGAATGTTCCTTACTATGTGGGAGAGTCTGTTAAAGTAACGGATGGACCATTTAATGGTTTCTCCGGAGAGATAGAAGAGGTGAACGAAGAGAAGAAGAAGTTGAAGGTGATGGTGAAAGTCTTTGGTAGAAAGACACCGCTGGAACTAAATTATATGCAAGTTGAAAAGGAGTAATCTTCTATTACTCGATCCCAACGAATATTTTTCGCCTTAATACAACAAAGTTCAGATTTTACAAAAAAATATTTTGTTATTCTCTGAATTTTGTTGTATTTTTGCGCACTCTAAAAAAGTGTAAGGGCTTCTCGTAATTTAGTCCACTTGAGTGAGAAAAAAACAAATGTTACGTTATATTGCTTCCAACTTACTAACAAACATTTAGTAATTTAAATTAAATCGAAAAATGGCAAAAGAAGTCAGTGCGTTAGTGAAATTACAGGTGAAGGGTGGCGCAGCTAATCCATCACCCCCTGTGGGACCTGCTTTAGGTGCAAAAGGGGTGAACATCATGGAATTTTGCAAGCAGTTCAATGCACGTACCCAAGACAAGCCAGGCAAAGTATTACCGGTTGTAATTACTGTGTATGCTGACAAGTCTTTCGATTTTATCATCAAGACTCCACCGGTTGCTGTTCAACTTATTGAAGTAGCAGGCATAAAGGGAGGCTCGGGCGAACCTAACCGTAAAAAGGTAGGTAAAGTTACTTGGGAACAAGTTGAAGCTATCGCCAAAGATAAAATGAGCGACTTAAACGCTTTTACAGTAGAGTCGGCCATGAAAATGGTGGCTGGTACAGCACGTAGTATGGGTATCACTGTAAGTGGTGATGCACCCTGGAACAATTAATTAACAGAAATCAGTTTAAGAAAGTGGCTAGATTAACAAAAAATCAAAAGGCGGCACTATCCAAAATTGAAGCTGGTAAAGCGTATACTTTGCAGGAGGCAGCAGCACTTGTAAAGGAGATTACCACTACCAAGTTTGATGCGTCCGTGGATATCGATGTTCGTTTGGGCGTAGATCCACGTAAAGCAAATCAGATGGTTCGTGGTATAGCTACCTTGCCTCATGGAACCGGTAAGACCGTACGTGTTTTAGTTTTGTGTACTCCGGATAAGGAGGAAGAAGCTAAAGCAGCGGGTGCGGATTATGTAGGTTTAGATGAGTATATCAGCAAAATTGAGGGTGGATGGACCGATGTTGATATCATTATTACCATGCCTAGCGTGATGGCTAAAGTAGGTAGATTGGGTCGTATTTTAGGCCCTAGAAACCTAATGCCTAACCCTAAGTCAGGAACGGTTACCCAAGATGTGGGTAAAGCAGTTACTGAAGTAAAAGGCGGTAAGATTGATTTCAAGGTTGACAAGACCGGTATCATTCATGCTTCAGTTGGTAAAGTGTCATTTGATGCAGACAAGATTTATGATAATGCGTTGGAAGTAATCCAAACAATTTCAAAATTGAAGCCGTCTGCAGCGAAAGGAACATATTTTAAGAGTATCCACCTCTCTTCAACAATGAGTCCGGGTATTCAAGTGGAAACTAAATCAGTAGCGGGGATTTAATCATGAGAAAAGAAGAAAAACAAGAAATTGTTCAAGCTTTAACTGATCAGATCAAATCTTACGGTAATTTCTATATTACTGATACTGCTGATTTGACTGTTGCAAAAGTTAACAATATCCGTCGCAAATGCTTTGAAAGAGGTATCAAAATTCAAGTAGCTAAGAATTCATTGATCGTTAAAGCTTTAGAAGCAGCCGGAGTTGATTCAGAAGAACTAAAAGGGGTGCTAAAAGGTGCTTCTACTATCCTTTTCTCTGAAACAGGTAATGCTCCTGCGAAATTGATCAAAGAACTCCGTAAAGAGGGTGATAAGCCGATCTTGAAGGGAGCTTATATTGATGCTTCGGTATTTGTTGGAGATGCCCAATTAGATTCGTTAGTTGCTCTGAAATCGAAAGAAGAGCTTATCGGCGATATCATTGGATTGCTTCAATCACCTGCTAAGAATGTTGTTTCTGCTCTTAAGTCGGGTGGAAGTACAATCGCAGGTTTGGTGAAAACTTTACAGGAAAGAGGTTAACGGAACCATTAAAACCGTTCAAGTAACAATAGTTTAATAGAAAAAAGTAAATTCAAAAATTTAAAATAAAATGGCAGATTTAAAAGCGTTTGCTGAGCAGTTAGTAAACTTAACAGTAAAAGAAGTTAACGAGTTAGCTCAAATCTTAAAAGATGAGTATGGTATTGAGCCAGCTGCTGCAGCTGTAGCTGTTGCTGGCCCTGCTGCAGGTGGTGATGCTCCTGCTGCTGCTGAAGAGAAAACATCTTTTGATGTAATCTTGAAAGAAGCCGGTGGTCAGAAATTGGCTGTTGTTAAATTAGTGAAAGATTTAACTGGTTTAGGCCTTAAAGAAGCTAAAGATTTAGTTGACGGCGCTCCTAAAGAATTAAAAGCTGGTGTTGCTAAAGATGAAGCTGAAGCTTTGAAAAAACAACTGGAAGAAGCAGGAGCTGTTGTTGAGATTAAGTAATTCTCATCTAAAGAGATCCTAAATGGTTTTAGACTCCGGTATTTCTACTGGGGTCTATTGCCGTTTATATTATCCCAAAAATACTGTTGGACTGTACAGAACCATCTTTCGGTTAAAACATGTCGCGTGAAGTTTAATTTAAACTAAAATATAATTCCCTTGGCAAACAAAGATATTCGTAACGAAAGAGTAAACTTTGCAACCAGCAAAAGAGTCATCGACTATCCCGACTTTCTGGATGTGCAATTGCAGTCTTTCAAGGAGTTTTTCCAATTGGAAACAACTTCTGATAACCGCCACCAGGAAGGGCTGTTCAAAGTTTTTTCTGAAAACTTCCCTATTTCTGATTCAAGAAACATTTTTGTGCTTGAATTTTTGGATTATTTCATCGATCCGCCACGTTATGATATTCAGGAATGTATCGAACGCGGCTTAACTTATAGCGTTCCGCTAAAAGCTAAGTTACGTTTATCATGTAATGATGAAGAACACGAAGATTTCGAAACCATAGTACAAGATGTGTATTTGGGAACTATCCCTTATATGACACCCAAAGGTACTTTCGTTATCAATGGCGCAGAGCGGGTAATCGTATCGCAACTTCACCGTTCGCCCGGTGTATTCTTTGGCCAAAGCCGCCATACCAATGGCACCAAACTATACTCTGCGAGGGTGATTCCTTTCAAAGGGTCTTGGATCGAATTTGCTACTGATGTTAATAATGTCATGTACGCTTATATCGACCGTAAAAAGAAATTCCCGGTAACGACTCTTTTGCGTGCTATTGGTTATGACTCGGATAAAGATATCCTTGAGTTATTCGAATTGGCCGACGAAGTCAAAGTTAGCAAATCCGGCTTGAAGAAATTAGTTGGCCGTAAATTGGCTGCTAGAGTTCTGAAAAGATGGGTTGAAGACTTTGTAGATGAAGATACCGGAGAAGTTGTATCGATTGATCGTAACGAAATTATCCTGGAACGTGAAACGATTCTGGAAGACGATCATATCGACATGATTATAGATGCCGGTGTTAAGTCTATCATTCTCACTAAAGAAGATAGCTCAAATAACGCTGATTATTCTATCATCTATAACACTTTACAGAAAGATACTTCCAACTCAGAGAAAGAAGCGGTAGAGCACATTTACCGTCAGTTAAGAAATGCGGAACCACCTGATGAAGAAACAGCTCGTGGTATTATTGAGCGCTTATTCTTCTCTGATAAACGATATGACTTGGGTGATGTGGGACGTTACCGCATTAACCGTAAATTGCAATTGGATACGCCTGATGAGATCAAAGTATTAACGAAGCAAGATATCATTGCCATTGTTAAGTACTTGATAAATCTGATCAATTCGAAGGCGGAAGTGGATGATATTGATCACTTGTCTAATCGACGTGTGCGCACCGTAGGCGAGCAGTTATATGCCCAATTTGGGGTAGGACTTTCTCGTATGGCACGTACAATTCGCGAGCGAATGAATATTCGAGATAACGAGGTGTTTACTCCAACTGATTTGATCAATGCACGTACTTTATCGTCTGTTATCAATTCATTCTTCGGAACCAACCAGTTATCGCAGTTTATGGATCAAACCAATCCATTAGCTGAAATCACACATAAGCGTCGTCTTTCTGCCCTCGGACCGGGGGGGCTTTCGCGAGAGCGTGCCGGTTTTGAGGTTCGTGACGTTCACTATACGCACTACGGCCGCCTATGTACGATTGAAACACCGGAAGGTCCGAACATCGGTTTGATTTCTTCCTTATGTGTACACGCAAAAATCAATAACCTCGGTTTTATCGAAACTCCTTATCGAAAAGTTCAAGATGGTAGGGTAGTGGTGGAAGAGCCCGTCGTTTATTTATCGGCAGAGGACGAAGATGGCAAAACCATCGCACAGGCCAATGCAGAATATGACGAAAAAGGTAATTTCACTACACCGAAAGTGAAAGCCCGCTTCGAAGGTGACTTCCCAATCATCGAACCGGAACGTTTAGATTTAATGGACATTGCACCGAACCAAATTACTTCGATTGCAGCTTCATTGATTCCGTTCTTGGAACACGATGATGCGAACCGTGCATTAATGGGATCAAACATGCAACGTCAAGCAGTTCCATTATTGCGTCCACAAGCGCCTATTGTGGGTACTGGATTGGAAGGCCGTGTAGCGAGTGACTCCCGTACCTTAATTAATGCGGAAGGCAACGGAGTGGTTGAGTACGTTGATGCGAACGAGATAAAAATTCGCTATGATCGGAACGAAGATGAGAAATTAGTTTCTTTCGACGATGATATTAAAACATATCGCTTAATCAAGTTCAAGAAAACAAACCAGAGCACCTGTATTAACTTGAAGCCTATTGTTCGTAAAGGACAACGTGTGGTTGAAGGACAAGTGTTATGCGAGGGCTATGCGACCGAAAACGGTGAACTCGCTTTGGGGCGTAACCTGAAAGTTGCTTTCATGCCATGGCAAGGATATAACTTCGAGGATGCGATCGTTATTTCTGAACGAGTGGTAAGCCAAGATATATTCACTTCTTTACATATCGAAGAATTTGAATTGGAGGTGCGTGATACTAAACGCGGGGAAGAAGAGCTTACTTCTGATATTCCCAACGTTTCTGAAGAAGCAACCAAAGATTTAGATGAAAACGGTATTATCCGTATTGGGGCAGAAGTGCGCGAAGGAGATATTCTGATTGGTAAAATTACACCTAAGGGTGAATCCGATCCTTCTCCCGAAGAAAAGCTCTTACGTGCAATCTTTGGTGATAAAGCAGGCGATGTAAAAGATGCATCTTTAAAAACACCTCCGTCAATCCGTGGGGTGGTAATTGATACAAAGCTCTTTTCGCGTGCTAAAAAAGCTGACAAGAAAGAGGAAAAAGCTGCTTTGGAACGTTTGGATCTTAATCATGAGCGTGCCGTTCGTCAATTAAGAGAACGCCTGATCGATAAATTATTTGCTATTGTAAATGGCAAAACATCACAAGGTGTGTATAACGTATACAAAGAGCTTTTGATTCCTAAGGGAGCTAAATTTACGCAGAAGATGTTGGCTGAACTTGACTTTGCTAATATCAACCCTTCTAAATGGACCACAGACGACGACAAGAACGAGCTGGTAAAACAGGCTTTACACTTCTATAATATCAAATTGAATGAGGAGCTTGGAGCTTATCGTCGTGATAAATTTGCCATTACAGTAGGTGATGAACTACCATCCGGTATTGTGCAGATGGCTAAAGTTTACGTCGCGAAGAAACGCAAGCTTAAAGTAGGTGATAAGATGGCGGGTCGTCACGGAAATAAGGGTATCGTAGCGCGTATTGTACGTGATGAGGATATGCCTTTCTTAGAAGACGGAACACCTGTAGATATTGTATTAAACCCACTTGGGGTACCTTCTCGTATGAACCTTGGACAGATTTATGAAACCGTTCTTGGTTGGGCAGGACAAAAACTAGGTGTGAAGTTTGCAACACCGATATTTGATGGAGCTTCCACTGAAGAAGTGGAGGAGTGGGTCGCTAAAGCCGGTTTACCTGCTTCCGGAAGAACCTATTTATATAATGGTTTAACGGGTGAGCGATTTGACCAGCCAACTACTGTTGGTGTAATTTACATGCTTAAATTAGGTCACATGGTAGACGACAAGATGCACGCACGTTCTATTGGACCATACTCCCTTATTACGCAGCAACCGCTTGGTGGTAAAGCGCAATTTGGTGGCCAACGTTTTGGTGAGATGGAGGTATGGGCGCTGGAAGCATTTGGTGCATCCAACATTCTACAAGAGATTCTTACTGTTAAGTCAGATGATGTTATCGGTAGAGCCAAGACCTACGAAGCAATCGTTAAAGGCGATAATTTGCCTACGCCATCTGTACCTGAATCATTCAATGTATTGGTACATGAGCTTCGCGGCTTAGGTTTAGATATCACGTTAGAATAGAGTTTTAAATTTTAAGTTGTGCGTCCTAAGTATTTGTACGTACAACTTATTACGTATAACTCATAACTAAAAAGAGCTATGTCTTACAAGAAAGATAATAAAATAAAAAGCAACTTCACCTCGATTACGATCAGCTTGTCGTCTCCAGAAGCTATTTTGGAGCGTTCCAGCGGTGAAGTATTAAAACCGGAAACCATTAACTACCGTACTTATAAGCCGGAGCGTGATGGTCTGTTTTGTGAGCGTATCTTCGGTCCTGTAAAGGATTACGAATGCCATTGCGGTAAGTATAAGCGTATTCGTTATAAAGGTATCGTCTGCGATCGATGTGGCGTAGAAGTTACTGAAAAGAAGGTGCGTAGAGAGCGCATGGGACATATTAATTTGGTTGTTCCGGTAGCTCATATCTGGTATTTTCGTTCACTTCCAAATAAGATTGGATATTTACTAGGTTTGCCAACTAAGAAGTTGGATATGATTATCTACTATGAGCGATATGTCGTAATCCAGCCTGGTATAAAGGAAGAAGATGGCATCCAGTACATGGATTTCTTAACGGAGGAAGAGTATCTGGATATATTGGATACTTTACCAAAGGAGAATCAATATCTTGACGATAAGGATCCTCAGAAGTTTGTGGCGAAGATGGGGGCTGAAGCGTTGGAAGAATTATTGCAACGAATTGATTTAGATCAATTGTCATATGATTTACGTCACCAAGCCGCTAATGAGACTTCGCAACAACGTAAAAATGAAGCATTAAAACGCCTTCAAGTAGTTGAAGCTTTCCGCGGGTCACGCGAGCGTATTGAAAATCGTCCGGAGTGGATGATTGTTAAAATCGTTCCGGTTATTCCTCCCGAGTTACGTCCTTTAGTTCCTTTGGAAGGTGGGCGCTTTGCTACGTCAGATTTGAACGACTTATATCGCCGTGTTATTATTAGAAATAACCGTTTAAAACGTTTGATCGAAATCAAAGCACCTGAAGTAATTTTACGTAACGAAAAGCGTATGCTTCAGGAAGCTGTGGATTCATTATTCGATAACTCCCGTAAAGTGAATGCCGTGAAGACGGAAGGTAACCGTGCACTAAAATCACTTTCCGATATCCTAAAAGGTAAACAAGGGCGTTTCCGTCAGAACTTATTAGGTAAGCGTGTTGACTATTCGGCACGTTCCGTTATTGTGGTTGGACCAAACCTGAAACTGCATGAGTGCGGATTGCCTAAAGATATGGCTGCTGAATTATACAAACCGTTTATTATCCGTAAAATGATTGAACGCGGGGTTGTAAAAACAGTGAAATCAGCCAAAAAAATCGTTGACCGTAAAGATCCGATTGTTTGGGATATTTTGGAAAACGTATTGAAAGGACACCCTGTTCTTCTTAACCGTGCACCTACGTTGCACCGTTTAGGTATCCAGGCTTTTCAGCCGAAATTAGTGGAAGGAAAGGCGATTCAGCTTCACCCCTTAGTGTGTACAGCGTTCAACGCCGACTTTGACGGTGACCAGATGGCGGTGCATTTGCCTTTAGGAAATGCAGCTATTTTGGAGGCTCAAATACTAATGTTAGCCGCTCATAACATCTTGAACCCGGCGAATGGTACACCGATTACCGTACCTTCTCAGGACATGGTTTTGGGACTTTATTACATTACAAAGGGACGTAGAACAGATGATTCGCGTGTGGTAAAAGGCCAGGATATGACCTTCTACTCGCCGGAAGAAGTTATCATTGCTTATAACGAGAAGAAAATTGATTTACACGCCTTTATTAAGGTTAAAACTAATGTAAAGGATAAAGATGGTAATATCGTTAAGCAATTAATTGATACAACCGTTGGTAGGGTTTTATTCAATCAAGTAGTTCCGGAAGAGGTAGGTTATATCAATGAGCTACTTACGAAGAAGTCTTTACGTGATATCATCGGCGATGTGGTGAAAACCACTGGTATGGCCAGAGCAGCGAAGTTCTTGGATGATATTAAAGAACTTGGTTTCCAAATGGCGTTCCGTGGAGGTTTATCATTTAACTTACAAGATCTTAATATTCCGGATGCGAAAGCTGGTTTAATTGAGCAAGCAACACGTGAAGTAGAAGAAGTGATGAATAACTATAATATGGGATTCATTACCAATAACGAACGTTATAACCAAATTATCGATATCTGGACGCGTATTAACAACCGTTTGACTGCCAATGTGATGGATATTTTATCCAATGATAACCAAGGCTTTAATTCGGTTTATATGATGCTGGATTCAGGTGCCCGTGGTTCTAAGGAGCAGATTCGTCAGCTCTGTGGAATGCGGGGATTGATGGCGAAACCACAAAAATCCGGTTCGTCAGGAGGTGAAATTATCGAAAACCCAATTTTATCCAACTTTAAGGAAGGTTTATCGGTACTCGAGTACTTTATCTCAACGCACGGTGCTCGTAAAGGTCTTGCGGATACAGCATTAAAGACAGCTGACGCCGGGTACTTAACTCGTCGTTTGCACGATGTCGCGCAAGATATGATCGTTACCGAGGAGGATTGTGGTACATTGAGAGGTATTTTCACTACTGCTCTGAAAGATAACGAAGACATCGTTGAACCTTTATATGACCGTATACTAGGACGTACTTCGCTGCACGATGTGTATGATCCGGTAAGCAATGAACTATTGGTTAGTGCTGATCAAGATATTACGGAAGAGATTGCAGAGAAGATAGAGCGTTCTTCAGTAGAAGGTATAGAAATTCGTTCGGTATTAACTTGCGAAAGCAAGCGCGGTGTTTGTGCCTTGTGTTATGGACGTAACCTTGCGTCGGGTAAACGTGTTCAAATGGGAGAAGCGGTTGGTGTTATCGCCGCTCAGTCTATCGGTGAGCCAGGTACACAGCTTACACTTCGTACGTTCCACGTGGGTGGTACGGCTTCTAACATTGCTGCTGAGTCGCAAATCGTTGCTAAATTTGACGGTATCGTTGAATTCGAGAATATGCGTTCGGTAGAGCGCGAAACGGAAGAAGGTAAATTGCACATCGTATTGGGCCGCTCAGGTGAATTCCGCATTCTTGATCCGGAATCTAAGAAGGTACTGATGACCAATAACATTCCTTACGGTTCGTTCCTATACATTGCCGATGGTGATAAGGTAACGAAGGGCGATAGAATCTGTTCTTGGGATCCGTACAACGCGGTTATTATTTCTGAATTTGCAGGTACGGTTGAATTTGATGCGATCATAGAAGGTGTTACCTATCGTGAAGAGTCTGATGAACAAACCGGACACCGCGAGAAAGTAATCATCGATACGCGTGATAAAACGAAGAACCCGGCGATCAAAATTTTGGATAATGCAGGTGATGTAATCCGTACCTACAACTTACCGGTTGGTGCCCACATTGCTGTGGATAATGCCGGTAAAGCAAAAGTGGGGGAAATTATCGCGAAAATTCCTCGTTCAGCTGGGAAGACCCGCGATATTACGGGGGGTCTACCGCGTGTAACTGAATTGTTTGAAGCAAGAAACCCTTCTAATCCAGCTGTCGTAACAGAAATCGACGGGGTAGTAACGTTAGGGGGAGTTAAACGTGGTAACCGTGAAATTCAAATAGAATCACGTGATGGCCAAGTGAAGAAATACTTAGTGCCACTTTCTAAACACATTTTAGTACAAGATAATGACTTCGTGAAGGCAGGTATGCCGCTTTCTGACGGCTCTATTTCGCCGTCTGATATTTTAGCGATAAAGGGGCCAGCTGCTGTACAAGAGTATTTAGTAAACGGTATTCAGGAAGTTTACCGTCTGCAAGGTGTGAAAATTAATGATAAACACTTTGAGACAATTGTACATCAAATGATGCAAAAGGTCATGATCGAAGACCCAGGCGATACCCGCTTCTTGGAAAAGGATGCTGTTAACAAATGGGATTTTATCGAAGAGAACGACAGTATGTACGATAAGAAAGTGGTAACTGATCCAGGTGATTCAAATGTACTGAAAGCTGGTCAGATCGTGTCTCTACGTAAACTGCGAGAAGAGAATTCTAGTTTGAAACGTCGAGATCTAAAACTGGTACAGGTGCGTGATGCAATTGCTGCTACTTCCAGTCCAATGCTTCAAGGTATTACACGTGCATCATTGGGAACCAAATCGTTTATATCGGCAGCGTCTTTCCAGGAAACTACCAAAGTGTTAAACGAAGCGGCTATTAGTGGTAAACGCGATGATTTACTAGGATTGAAAGAGAATGTTATTGTCGGACACTTAATCCCTTCGGGTACCGGTTTACGTAATTATGACCGTATCATCGTTGGATCTAAAGAGGAATATGATCAGTTGTTGGCTTCTAAAGAAGAAGTTTAATAGTTGTTTATTCACTTTATATTATAAAACCCCGAAGGCTAGTGTTCTTCGGGGTTTTTTGTTTCCTATTTATTATCTTTACCGCTAGATATCATTTAGACATACATGCTTACCATTAAATCAATATGGAAGAACAGGATAATCAATTGAACATAGAACTTACCGAAGATATCGCCGAAGGCATATATTCAAATCTAGCAATCATAACGCACTCCCATACAGAATTTGTTGTCGACTTCATTCGCGTAATGCCAGGAATTCCAAAAGCGAAAGTAAAGTCGAGAATCGTCTTAACACCTGAGCATGCGAAACGATTAATGAAGGCTTTTCAAGATAATATCGCGAAGTATGAAGCCATGAATGGCAAAATTGATACGCATGAGGAACCCCCATTTCCAATGAACTTCGGAGGTCCAACAGCGCAAGCTTAAGCTTGGTTATGAGTTGTTCGTTGATGGTATTGATTTTAGCCTTGTGATATTTTTATGAAACGCATGGCGGAATCTGACCAACAGCCAATAATGAATAACGAATTGCAAGTACATGAAAAATCTAAATTTTAAGGATAAGTGGATATTGGTTACCGGCGCCTCATCGGGATTGGGAGAGGAGATGGCGAGGCAGTTAGCTGTTCAACATGGCGCGAATTTAATTTTGCTAGCTCGTCGTAAAGAGCGGTTGGAACAATTGAAGATTACCATAGAAAGTGAAACGGAATCAAGTGTTGATATTGTTGTTGCAGATTTATCCCAACCCGAGCAGATTGAAGAAATTCTGGAAACAATTATAAGCCGACGAGACTTGTATGCAGCTATCTTAAATGCGGGCGTTACCTATTTGGGGAAACACTTGGCGCTGCCAAAGGAACAATTTAACCAAATGATCCAAATCAATATCATTAGCGTTACCTATATGACAACCCAATTGGTCGCGTACTTTGAGAAAAAAAAATCTGTCGGTGGTATCATGATCGTCTCCAGTATGGCAGCAATTTTCCCAACGCCCTTCCAGGCAGCTTATGCAGGTACTAAGGGGTTTCTACTTAACTTCGCTTCGGCTCTTTCACAGGAGCTAGA
Source organism: Olivibacter sp. LS-1 (assembly GCF_008245145.1). Classification (GTDB taxonomy): domain Bacteria; phylum Bacteroidota; class Bacteroidia; order Sphingobacteriales; family Sphingobacteriaceae; genus Olivibacter; species Olivibacter oleidegradans. The sequence goes on from NZ_CP041643.1 coordinate 2,279,649, forward strand.
TAATAAAGAATTGTCGCTTACGATATTTTTACCGGGAGGTATTGCTACGGAAATGACGGCAGGCGACGGCTTTAATGAACTTCGCGGTTATCTGATGCCGGTACAACAGGTTGCAAAAGAAGGATTGCTGGCTTTCAAAAAAAGAAAATCGACTTATATTCCCGGATTTCTCAATCGTTTAAGTAGCAAATTGTCTTTTTTACTCCGGAAGGAGTTTATTATTAAGCAGACGGGTAAGACCTATAAGAAATCGTTGGATAGACATTCGGAGTTGTGAGTTGCCCGTTGTGGGTTATGAGCTTTTTAATTTACAAAACTCACAACTCGTAACCAACAACTCACAACTTTTATTTAAACCATTCCATCACCTCGTCCTTCGTAGGCATGGCAGATTCAATTTTCATTTTTTTCCGTAATCCGCCTAAATCATTGAAGACTTTGTTTGGATTGGCTGCTTTTAACGACTCAATGGTGATAAGTCCCATTTTCTGCAATGCAGGAACCCAAACAGCTGGAATTCCTTGAGCCTCGTAATCAGTCACAGAAGCGGTTTTGATAACTTTTTCAGGTCGCATCTGTGGGAAAAACAACACATCTTGTATACTTGCCTGATTTGTCATCAGCATTGCTAATCGATCAATACCAATACCGATTCCTGAGGTAGGAGGCATGCCATATTCCAACGCTCTTAGAAAGTCGTAATCAATAAACATCGCCTCATCATCACCCCGCTCCATTAACTTCAACTGATCCTCAAAACGCTTAAGCTGGTCTATTGGATCATTAAGTTCGGAATAAGCATTCGCTAATTCCTTTCCATTTACCATGAGTTCAAAACGTTCAACAAGTCCTTCCTTGCTGCGATGTTTCTTCGTTAAAGGACTCATCTCTACCGGATAATCAATAATAAATGTGGGTTGAATATAATGATGCTCACATTTTTCACCAAATATCTCGTCAATAAGCTTTCCCTTACCCATGCTTTCATCTACCGGGATATGAAGCTGCTTGCATACATCCCGTAATCCCACCTCATCTAAGCCTGAAACGTCAAAGCCTGTATGCTCTTTTATTGCATCATATATGCTGATCCGTTTATAGGGAGCTGCAAAGTTAATTTCCTTATCGCCAACCGTTATGGTGGTCTTTCGGTTTGTAGCTAGCGCCACCTTCTCGAAGAGCTGCTCTGTGATGTCCATCATCCATAGGTAATCTTTGTATGCCACATAGAATTCGAGTACCGTAAATTCAGGATTATGGGTTCGGTCCATTCCTTCATTGCGAAAGTTTCTGCTGAATTCATACACCCAATCGTAGCCGCCAACGATTAAGCGCTTTAAATACAGCTCATTGGCTATCCGTAAATATAACGGGATGTCAAGTGCGTTATGATGCGTAATAAACGGTCTTGCAGCAGCACCGCCCGGTATACTTTGTAATACCGGTGTGTCTACTTCAATGGCTCCCTGTTCATCCAAAAATTGCCTTATGGCAGATTTGATTTTAGTTACTTTGGTGAACGTTTCCCGAACGTGCGGATTTACTACTAAATCAACGTAACGTTGTCTATAGCGAAATTCAGGATCGGTTACGGCATCGAACACTTTTCCATCTGCTTCCTTAACTATCGGCAGAGGTTTCAGCGATTTTGCTAGCAATGTCAATTCAGTTGCATGGATGGATATTGTTCCGGTCTGCGTTGTAAAAACGTGTCCCTTTACACCAACGAAATCTCCAATATCCAATAATTTTTTAAAAACGGTGTTATATAATGTTTTATCCTCGGTGGGGCAAAGCTCATCTCTTGTCAGATAAACCTGAATACGACCTGTCGAATCTTGAAGTTCAAAGAAAGAAGCACTTCCCATCACTCGCCTACTCATCATACGACCTGCAATACTAATATTTTTATAATTCAGCTTGTCGCGATCATAATTTTCATGGATGTCCCGTGCGTTAGCATTAATGTCAAATGCCTCTGCAGGATAAGGTTCTATTCCTAATTGGATCAATTGATCTAAAGCCTGTCGGCGCAATACTTCCTGTTCTGATAAAATGCTGCTCATTTAGTTAAAATATGTACTCACTTGAAGGAGAAAGAACATGGGCTTCTGTATACTGATTTACGAAATAACCTCGGTTCTGATTTTTCGCAAACTTAGATAAAATTGGCCTGATATGCAAAGGAGTAAGGCGTAAAAAGGAGTGTATTTTAGCGGTTTTTAGTTATTTATCAATACGTGTGCTGTAGCGTTTTGTTGTTTTTATCGTTATACCGATGTATGGTTAAAAAGAACTACGAGACGGAATTGACAGCAGCTACAAGCTAATTTGAAAATAAAAAGGTGTATCAGGGAAATCCTTTGTGTACCAAAAATAAGAACATCTTTTTTAGCAGGTTTGCGTATTTTTGAATAAGCTTTGTTTATTTGCTAATTAAATAGATGGGGCTTTCCAATTAGTAGTATTGCTGTAGTGAATTACCGTTTAGGATTTTTAAGTAAAAAGAAGACATTAACACTAGAAAGTGCCTTGGATGCTTGTGTCCAAACGGATGCGGAACGGGCTAAAGAATTTATCTACAAAAAGTACTATGGATACGTGTTAGCAGTAGTGGCAAGGTATATAAAAAGCGAATACGATGCGGAAGAGCTGGTAAATGAAACATTTATTAAAGCGTTTAAAAATCTGCCTCGATTCAACAGAGTAGGTGAAGGAAATGTTCTTGAAAAATCATTTAGAGGTTGGCTAGCAAGAATAGCAGCAAATTTATCCATTGACTTATTACGATCTCAAAAAAATATGGTGGCAATGGAGGATGTAGGTGAGCAAGAAGTTAAACCGGTTTTGGTTAATGCTTCCGACAAGCTCTTTGCAGAAGATATCCTAAAGCTTTTAGAGAGATTACCCGAAATTCAACGGATCATTTTCAACTTATACGAAATCGAAGGATATGCACATGAAGAGATTGGAAAAATGTTAAATATACCTGACAGTACATCCAGAACATACTTAACCCGGGCAAAACAGCGGTTACGGAAGCTTTATATTGAGGAGTTCGCCATAGGAAAACAATAAAGTATAGAATTTACTATGAAAGAAAAAGATAATAAGGAACTGATCGATCGTATGGCTGAAGTCTTGCGAGAGCATTCAGCGCCTTATAGAGAAGGGGCATGGGAACGATTTGCAAGCACGCAAAAGCAAGGAAGAAAGGTTGTACCAATTTGGTACCTTGGGGACGTGGCAGCTGCCGTTTTATTGGGGGTGGCGCTTTTTATGAATAGAAATAATGTTGACAAGCAAATTCCACCTGCAATAACTTATACACAAAATAACGGATCTGGGGAATCTAAAGGAGATTCTTTGCTGCAACAAGCCTCTCCGGTGATTACTGGGGAGACAAGTGCTGAGCATAATAACAAACGTAATGGGAGCCTACTGGCCCAGTCATCTAACAGAGGTTCTGAAGGAAAAAGCGCATCTACTTTCGCAGAAGTATTTAATAAGGAACAACCGACCAAAATTGATAATCGCATAGCGCAATTTGATCAAAAGAAAAATGAAGCTTTATCTTCTAATGGCTCTAGTATCGAAAGAGAGGAGCCGAATTCGGAGCAAGTGCAACAAAAAGGCAAAATTATCGAAGATACATCTAAAGAAAAGGAAGAAGCATTAATTAGCATGTTGAGGGAGAACAGCTCGTCGTCGAATTCTTCTGAACGTGCATTGATGAATAATGCCGACTATTCCGGAAATAAGCGCTGGAATGTAGGCGTTGTGTTTGCGCCCTCGCTAACAGAAGAACGTTTCAATATGGGAGGGGGGGTAACCGTAGCGTATAACATATCCAAAAAAGTATCTATTGGTTCTGGTGTTTCTTTGGTTGATTTAGGATTCCATCAGTCGTCACCCAACGCATCGAACGGAACCATGAATTCGCCCGTTTCAGCTTCACTAAGCGACGCATCTCCGACACTAAATGCAAAATCGCTTGAAACCAAAGAGCTAACGTCGATAAATACTAATTTGTTAGCTTTGGACATCCCAATTGATATTAAATATCAGGTGAGTAAACAATTTTATGCCAGTGCGGGTATTTCCTTTTTTGCGGTATTAAATGAAGATCGGACCAATAACTTTTTGACTCGGACACCAACAAATAGGACAATTCAAAACACGGAAGGCTATGCTTTCAGCCAGCCGGAATTCCAAGTGAATAACGTCAGTGAAAAAGCGGAAGAGACACCATTTCAAGGGAATGGCTATTCCGGGTTTCTCAACTTTTCAGTGGGAAGAAAAATGCCTATTTCGAGAAAAGTGGGTATCGCCGTTGAACCGTTTTTCAAGATTCCAATCGGTAGCTTATCCAATCAAAATATGAATCTTCGTTATGGCGGCATTCGTGTAATTACCAGTTTTTAGTAACTTAGGTGAGTTGATCGCGCATAAGGCTTATGAAGGTTTACTATATTATCCCGGCAAGCAGTAAAGTGCAAGCAATGGCTTTATGGCCTTTTGTCATTGCGAATACATCGCTGCGAAATCGAGGGGTTTCTATGCAGTTGTTAAGACATGAAAAAATTCATCTGAGGCAACAATTGGAATTGTTGATTTTACCCTTTTACATTTGGTATATTGGTGAGTGGCTGGTAAGATGGTGGATTTGTAAGGATCCGAATCGTGCTTATCGAACTATTTGTTTTGAGCGCGAAGCATATATTAACGATGAGCAAAAAAATTATCTGAAGGTTAGGAAGGCTTGGAGTTTCTTAAAATATCTAAAATAAAAAGGACATCTATTGATGTCCTTTTTATTTTAGATAACGATACTGTTCATTAATAAAGTGTGAATTCTACTCGACGATTAGCTTGTCGTCCTTCTGCTGTCGCATTCGTCGCAATTGGTTGAGTTGGTCCATAACCGGTTGCTTCAATACGTGATGGATTAGCTCCTTTACTTACTAAGTAAGCTTTAACAGCTTCCGCACGTTCTTTTGACAAACGCATATTCAATTTCATTGAACCTGTGTTATCGGTATGTCCTGCCAATTTAAGACTGAAATTCTTCTCTACTAATAACCTGGCCACCTTATCTAAGCTTGGATAAGATGTAGGACGAATCGTTGCTTTACTTAGATCAAACTCTAAGTTTTTAATAGCTTCATCTACTACCCGACGATCTTCTTCCGTTACGGTGATTTGTTGTACTACTTTTTTAGCTTCAGGAAGCGGGCAGCCCGATCCATCTACTTTTGCATCAGCTGCGGTGCCTGGGCACTTATCAAATTTATTCGCAACACCATCACCGTCATCATCTGCTAAATCAGTTGTTAATTGAGCTTTTAACGCTTCATTTTCCTCTTTTTGTGCTTTCAAAGCTGTCGCTAATTCGTCATAACTTGCCTGATATTCTTTACGCATATCGACTACAGGATTACGATTGCCTAGGAATGGTTTTGTAGCATCTCCCAAAGCGAATTCAAGACCGGCATGTACATAAGAGAACATATCTACTTTGTTGGTGCTTAAACCATCAAGCGTACCGGTATTTGCCAAATTGACTTGGTAACCTAAATCTATATTGATCCCATTAGCTACACCGAATTTGAAACCTAAGCCTGCAGGAATAAACGCTTTGGTGGTTGAGCCAAGCTCTTGTTCCACACCGCCCATTGTTATTGTTGGATTGTAATTGAGTGCTCCCAATCCTACTGTCAAATAAGGTTTAATTACACCCTGTTGATGTCTCCAACTAATATTCGCCAATGTAATGTCGGCACTTAAAGCGGCCGACCACGGAAGCTTAGTGGAAAATTTATCATTACTTCCTTCGGCGCTACCACTTAATTTTCCTCCTAAATATTCAGCTCTCAGTCCGAATGCAGGTGTAATTTGCTTTTTTACATAAAAATTATAACCCAATTGACTTTCTGATGAACCGAAGTCCTTTCTTAATCCGATAATGTTCCATTGATTAATCACCCCGGCTCCAACACCGATTGACCAGGTTCTAAATTCGCTCTCAGGAGCAAATGGCTTAACATCATTTACCTGGGTGGTTTGAGCAAATGCAGGCGCAGAAGCTAAAAGTGCTAAAGCGACTAAAGAGTTTGTTTTTTTTAGTCTAAAGTTCTTGATCATAAAATTTAATTTCGTGTCTAAATTGTTTTCTGAAATTTGATGCTGTATTACCAAAAATTAGACCATTTTCTGCTTGGTTGATGTAACGGATTGATTATTAGATGCTTTTATTTGGAAGGAGGAGCGGGAAATGTGCTAAAAAAAGGACGATTTCTCGCTCTTTTTCACACATTTCCTCAAAAAGATACAGTTATCGTAAACGATCTGCCGACTTGATAAGTTTGGTATCGTGATTAATGCCTTTAAGCGCTAAGAGTAGAAAAATAATATAGGGAGGGATAAGTAACGCACCGATACCGATATTATTTAGTTCGAGACTTTTGTTAACTGCTTCAACAGCACTATTAGCAGACAGAAACAGCCAAAAAGCAAAGAGAATGACCAATAAAAGAGTAACTAAGATCAGACTTACCTGTTTTTTTCTGTTTTTATATTTTAAAATGGTGATCAGCGGTAATACCGCCAATAAAATTGTTGCGATTGCCTGAAGGATAAAAGTGAAAGACGTGCTCAACTGATTACGGCCCCCGGTGTTATTTAAAACCCCTGTTACTTTTAATGCCATGGCAATCCCGCTGTTGTCAGAAAATTGTGCATATGGGAATAAAAATAAGACTAGGATAGTCACCGAAGCCAACAATAGCCAAACAGTTTGTATACGTTGTATCATGTAAAAAATATATATTGCTACAAAGATAATATATTCGTATCAACGCGCAAGGTATAAGTACACCTTGGATATGGAGAAAGTCTTTCTTATGGATGTCAAAAATCTACCTACTTTTATCTAAGTTTGCAGGTAGTGAAATCAGCAACGAAAAGATATTTTGTAGAACTTGCTTTCCATGGGGGAGCTTACCATGGCTGGCAAATACAGGAAAATGCAATTAGCGTGCAGGAGGTACTTAATAAAGCTTTGGGTACCCTATTACGGGTGCCAGTTAATACGGTTGGCTGCGGAAGAACGGATACCGGTGTACACGCAAAGCAGCTCTTTGCACACTTTGACGATGCGGTTGGTGCGATTGAAGGCAATGAAGAACGCATTGTGACAGGTTTGAACGCGCTATTACCGACAGATATTGCGGTAAAGCAACTTTTTGTTGTTGCTCCTAATGCGCACGCTCGTTTTGATGCGATCAAACGATCTTACGAGTATCATATACACTTCGGTAAGAATCCATTCCTGCATGGCTTTTCTTGGCAATTAAGGGATCGACCGGATGTGGAAGCGATGAACGAGGCCGCGCGACACATGATGAAATATAAGGATTTCAGCTGTTTCAGTAAATCACATACACAAGTTTTTACCAATAACTGTCAGCTTACGAAGGCAGAATGGCAATGGCTTGATGGAGGGCGTCTGGTTTTTTATATATCGGCTGATCGGTTTTTGAGGAATATGGTAAGGGCAATAGTTGGTACTTTAATGGAAATTGGAAACGGAAAACGCGATTTAAATTATATTCACGAAGTCATCAATAGCAAGAACAGAAGCATGGCAGGTGTTTCGGTGCCTGCTTGTGGATTATATCTTACCGAGGTTTTGTATCCCTGGGACGAAAAATAAAGTAAAAAGTTCCTTTAAAACGGACGGTGTATCAATAATTAAAAAGCTGTAGGCTGATATCTGAGGGCTGAACGCAGCGAATGTAAAAATGAGTGAAGCAAAGATAACAGGTAGAACATATGACACCCAACTGTTACGCAGACTGGGAAAATATTTAAGACCCTATCGAACCTATTTTGTTTGGTCGGTTATACTCACCCTTATTGTAGCAGGTATCTCTCCTCTTTTACCGATGTTGGTAGAATATACCCTTGATCAGTTTATTTTAAAGAACAACTATCAGGGACTGAATATCATGACCTTAATCATGTTCGGTTTGCTGATTTTTCAAACCGCTATCAGATATTATCACACCTTGCTGACCAATTCGTTGGGACAGTCTGTTATTCGCGATCTCCGAATTGAGACCTTTAATCATATCACGGATCTTCGGCTGAAGTATTTCGATAAGACTCCAATTGGTAGACTGATAACTCGTACAATATCGGACTTGGAAACCATTGCCGATATATTTTCTGAGGGATTAATACAAATCATTGGTGATATTTTGCAGTTGATTGTGATCATAGGTGTCATGTTCTATACTGATTGGGAGTTGACACTCATTGTATTAATACCGATGCCGTTGATGGTTATTGCTACTCATTTCTTTCAAGAAGCCATGAAGTCTGCCTTTCAGGATGTGAGGCATTGGGTATCCAATTTGAATACCTTCTTGCAAGAGCATATTTCAGGTGTCAGCATTATCCAATTCTTTGCTCGTGAGAAACAAGAAATGGATAAGTTTAAAGCGATTAACGCGGAACATCGAAATGCCCATATTCGTTCTAATTGGTATTTTTCCATTTTTTTTCCGGTTATCGAGATTATCATGGCCATCGCCTTGGGATTACTTGTTTGGTATGGTTCTAAATCTATTTTGGCAGGGCGTATCTCACCCGGTGTTGTGGTTGCCTTTATTATGTATATCAATATGATTTTTCGGCCTATCCGAGAATTAGTTGATAAATTTAACACACTCCAAATGGGAATGGTAGGGGCAGAGCGTATCTTTACTGTTTTAGATACGGATGAAAAGACTCCAAACGATGGAATTTTAAAACCGGAAAAAATAAAGGGAGATATCACCTTCGATCATGTTTGGTTTACCTATGACGATTATATTGAAACGAACAAGAAATTAAACTTACCGGATCCGATCGTTGACGATCACAGCGTAAAATGGGTGCTCAAGGATGTGAGCTTTACCGTAAAGGCCGGTGAAACGCTGGCCTTAGTCGGCGCAACCGGTGCGGGTAAGTCTTCCACCATCAATATTCTTAGTAGGTTTTATGAGATCAGTAAAGGATCGATCCGATTAGACGGTGTCGATATCCGGTCGTATGACATTAACTATCTGCGTAAAACAATTGCAACCGTCCTGCAGGACGTTTTTCTTTTTTCCGATACGGTAGCTAATAATATAAGTCTTTACGATGCAAGCATTACTCGGGAGGCCATGATAGAGGCAGCAAAGAGGGTGGGAGCACATGAATTTATTGAGCGCCTACCTGGCGGTTATGACTATCAGGTTAGGGAACGAGGATCCACTCTGTCGGCAGGGCAAGCCCAGTTAATATCCTTTATAAGAGCTTTGGTCCACGATCCCAAGATCCTCGTGCTTGACGAAGCGACTTCCTCCGTAGATACTGAAACAGAGTTGCTGATTCAGGCCGCTATTGACAAGCTGATGAAAAATCGAACCTCCATTGTCATTGCTCATCGTTTGTCTACTATTCAGAAAGCCGACAAAATCATTGTGCTCGACCATGGTGAAATAAAGGAGATAGGCAATCACCAGGAACTCCTTCATCTAAATGGCTATTATAAGCGCTTATATGATTTGCAGTTCCACTCTGCGGGCATTTAATGTGGCTGTTGGTAATTCGTTGCCGGTTATTCGTTGTTCGCCGGGATACCCTGCGGCTGGTTGCAGTGTACATAAATCTAGGGCCCTTGCAATCGAAACAAGTATCTTTAAGGATCGCAGCTTATAGCTTACAGCCTAAAGCTTACAGCCCAAAGCTTATGGCTTAAAACTTATAACCTAAAACGTACAATTGGCTGAAAGCTATTTTAAATCTCTTTCCCTTATTTTAAAATGAATTTAGTAAGTTTGCCATACAAAAATTCGACCAATGAGTGTACTTGTAAATAAAGATTCAAAAGTTATAGTTCAGGGCTTTACCGGCACTGAAGGTTCGTTCCATGCGTCACAAATGATCGAGTATGGTACCAATGTAGTAGGTGGTGTAACTCCTGGAAAAGGAGGGCAGACTCATTTAGACCGCCCTGTGTTTAATACGGTTCAAGACGCGGTAGATACTACGGGTGCTAACGTATCCATTATTTTCGTCCCCCCCGCGTTTGCTGCGGATGCAATCATGGAAGCTGCGAGTGCAGGAGTGGAAGTTATCGTTTGTATTACAGAAGGTATTCCTACAAAAGATATGATCCAGGTGAAGGAATATCTAAAAGATAAAAAATCTCGTTTAATCGGACCGAATTGTCCAGGTATTATTACTGCTGATGAAGCGAAAATCGGCATCATGCCTGGTTTTATCTTCAAAAAAGGTAATGTCGGAGTTGTTTCCAAATCGGGTACTTTAACATATGAAGCAGTAGACCAAACGGTAAAAGCCGGATTAGGAATTACAACAGCTATTGGTATTGGTGGAGACCCTATTATCGGCACCACTACAAAGGAGGCAGTAGAGTTATTGATGAACGATCCCGAGACAGAGGGTATTATTATGATTGGCGAAATCGGCGGCGGAATGGAAGCTGAAGCAGCCCGTTGGATCAAAGAGCATGGCACTAAACCAGTGGTTGGTTTCATTGCCGGACAGACTGCGCCTCCGGGACGCAGAATGGGACATGCCGGAGCGATCGTCGGTGGAGCTGACGACACCGCAGCAGCGAAAATGAAGATCATGCGTGAATGCGGAATCCGTGTAGTAGAATCTCCTGCCGAAATCGGTGTTGCTATCGCTGAAGAATTAGCGAAAGTACAAGCCTAAGCTTCATTAAAAAGATCATTGATATGGAAGCTGCAGGTTAAATGTTAAATTACGATCAGCTGACAACATAAATATAAAGCCCGAAAAAAAATCGGGCTTTTTTCGTATATTGTATTAATAGCTGAACAATATGAGGAACATTAGTGTTTTATTGCTGTGTTTAGGTTTGTTTTTTCAAGCCTGTGCACAAAACGCGTCGCGCGAAAATAAATCAACTCAAAAAAAAGTACAAATGGAATCAAAAGAGCAAATAGATACGACTATTAAGTCGGCCGGTAATTATAATAAATTAAGTGCAGAAGAAGCTTGGGTCATAGAACAAAAAGGTACAGAAAGACCTTTTACAGGTGCTTTACTAGACAATAAGGCTAAAGGCGTGTATGTTTGCCGCAAATGCAATGCACCCCTTTATCGCTCTGAAGATAAATTTGAATCGCATTGCGGGTGGCCGAGTTTTGATGATGAGATAAAAGGTGCCGTTAAACGGATTCCTGATCCGGATGGCATGCGAACGGAGATTGTGTGTGCTAATTGTGGCGGGCATCTTGGGCATGTGTTTTTAGGAGAAGGATTTACAACAAAAAATACCAGACATTGTGTCAACTCCATCTCTATGAAGTTTGTTCCGTTAGAAAAGTAACGGAAAGTATATCGTAAGCTCCAGACGATTGAGCAGTCCAACAAATAATTGTATGGGATAGTTATGATCTCGGAAAACACTACATTTAACTGGTCGAACATATAGTATTGTGCATTGCCTTGTTATTGGCCATTTGTAAGGCCATAAGCCATTAAATCGTTTTAGTACTGCTCTTTTCAAATATATTCTTTATTTTAGCCATCTTAACATCAGGCTAACATAAATACTTTAAAATGAATAAGAATATTTCTCGGTTCGTATGTAGTGCATTATTGAGTTTACCTTTGCTTGTAAGTGCACAAGAGAGAAAATTAGTTGATTATGTCGATCCTTTTATTGGCACAGGAGGACATGGCCACACTTTTCCCGGAGCAACTGTTCCATTTGGCATGGTACAATTGAGTCCGGACAACGGCCAGGCAGGTTGGGATTGGTGTAGCGGCTATCACTATAGCGAGAATCACATTGCGGGTTTTAGTCACACACATTTAAGTGGAACAGGTATTGGCGATTGGTTAGATATATCAGTAATGCCTTTACTATACCCCTTAAAAGATGAAACTGCAGACATCAGGGCGACCTTCAATCATCGTAACGAAAAAGCTTCGCCCGGGTATTACGAAGTTGAACTTGATAATAAGATAAAGGCAGCATTGACAGCTACAGAGAGGGTAGGATATCATCGTTATCAGTTCCCGAATCAGAGTATTCCTGTTTTGCGACTGGATTTGGGATTTCACCTCAATTGGGATTCACCCACTGAAACCTATGTGAAGGTTTTGGATGATTCCACATTGGTTGGTTACCGTTATTCTACCGGCTGGGCTAAGGTACAACGTGTATATTTTGCGCTAAGAACTTCTCAACCATTTAAGGAGGCTATCTTAGCGGGTCACGGCGTGCAGTCGGCACAAATTAAAGCGGCCAAAACCGAAGAAAAAGGAAAAGGAATCAGTGCTCAATTAGTATTTGATGAGCAGCAAAAGAATATTGAAATCAAGGTAGCCCTGTCTATGACGGACGAGAACAAGGCACTCCAGGCTCTCGGCGAGATAGGCGATTGGAACTTTGCGCGCGTAAAAAATGAAGCTGCCGATAAATGGGAACACGAGCTGCAAAAAGTGCAGGTTTCTTCTTCTGATGAAAAGTTAAAGCGTGTATTTTATACTGCACTTTATCATACCTGTATAGCTCCCTCTCTATTTTCGGATGCTGACGGGGCCTATAAAAATGCAAGTGGCAACGTACTAAAAATGACAAATAACAATCAAAGGTATACCGTTTATTCGTTGTGGGACACATTCAGAGCACTTAATCCGCTATTTACTATTACCCAACCTGAGAAGTATACGGCCCTGCTTAATAGTATGCTTGCTTTCTATGATGAAAACGGCTTGTTACCGGTTTGGGATTTAAGTACCTGGGAAACGAATACCATGACGGGATATCATGCTATACCCGTCATTGCGGATGCCATATTAAAAGATTGGCCCGGCATTGATAAAGAAAAAGCATACAAAGCGATGCTAGCCTCTGCCTTTCAAACGGGCCGGGGTGTACCTGAATATATTAAGTATGGATATATGCCACAGGATAAAATGGGGCACAGTGCAAGCGTAACGTTAGAATACGGTTATGATGATTGGTGTATTGCCCAGGTGGCGAAGAAACTTGGAAAGGAAGAAGACTACCGGAAATTCAGCAAGCGGGCCCAGGCTTATCAGCATATTTTTGATAAAAATACAGGCTTTATGCGAGCCAAAAACAGCAATGGTAAATTTGTGGTTCCTTTTGATCCTTACTTGTCAGAGCACGATGAAGTGAAAGCGCAGTATGTAGAAGGAAATGCTTGGCAACACTCGTTCTTTGTTCCGCACGATGTGCGCGGCTTGGCTAATTTATATGGCAGCCATAGTAAATTAAGTCAAAAATTAGATTCGCTGTTTTCGGTTAAATCGGAATTAACGGGAGGAAATACATCACCGGATGTGAGTGGTATGATTGGTCAGTATGCCCATGGTAATGAACCCAGTCATCATATAGCATACATGTATAGTTTCTTGGGAGAGCCTTGGAAGACGCAAGAACGGGTGCGGCAGATTGTCGACTCGATGTATCACGATCAACCGGACGGTTACGCAGGAAATGAAGACTGCGGGCAAATGAGTGCTTGGGCTGTATGGAGCATTGCCGGTATTTATCCAGCCAACCCTGCTAGCAGTGAATATGTAATAGGCAGCCCAGCTGCCGATGAGGTGATTTTTAGGCCCGGAGGAGGCAAAGAATTGTGTTTTAAAGCTATTAACAACAGTAAGAGAAATATATATGTGCAGGAAGTAAGATTTAATGGTAAAAAATACGATAAGACTTATTTTACACATGCTGATATAATAAATGGTGGGGAAATTGAGTTTATAATGGGAGAGAAGCCGAACAAGAAGTGGGGAAAGAAGAAGGATAGTTGGCCACAATCGGCAATAGATAGCGAATAATGAGATATTTTTGTGATATAGTTAAGCAGGCACTGATTTTCAGTGCCTGTTTATTTTTACTGGCGTCATGTACACCACGCTTGCACGAACGAGGAGGCGCTTCTTACTACGCTGATAAATTTAAGGGGAGACGCACGGCCAGTGGTGAGAAATTCAGACAATATAAGTTGACCGCAGCCCATAAGACGCTGCCTTTTGGTACAAAAGTTAAAGTAAAAAACCTAGACAACGGGCGAACTGTAAAAGTACGGATTAACGATAGAGGACCGTTCGTTTCGGGAAGGATTATCGATTTATCGAAAAAAGCAGCTCGTCGATTGGGAATCATTCAGTCGGGAACGGCGAAGGTCGAGATAAGTTATAAGAAAAAACGAAAATGAATTAGCTAATTAGTTAATTGGCTAATTAGCTAATGGGGTTAAAGAGGGGCTAAAGGCCGTCAATTGCCAAAAGGTATCTTAATTCCTAAATTAACACCTAAGCCGCCAATATTGATGTAAGAACGCAGTTCATCGGCCGGTTTATTAGAGTCAAATCCCTCCCATCCGGCAACATTGTCGCCTGCTGTGATTGTTTTATGATAGTTTACTAATTTACTACTTTCACTGGCGGCGTCTTTGCTAAGCGTACCGCTTGTTAACGGTTGCCCGCTCATAACAACATTGTATTCGCCGCTTAATTCATGTAATTCTTTCTTTTTACCTCCTACCGAAATGTTTCGATATTCAAGTTCAGCATATATACTGATGCGGTCGTTCAACATCCAGTCAAAGCCGACGGCGCTCTGAAAGCCTACTGTAGGATTTGCTTTGATCCGGTCAACCCGTTTTACATTATGTAAGGTCATTATTGCATTAGGAGGTAAACCGGATGTCATATGCATGCTTTCTGCCACGCTTCCTGTTTGGTCGTTTGCTGTCGTAGTAATTTCAAGATGTCCACCTATAGGAATAATTACGCCCGCCTTCATGTAAGGTTTTACACTGCTATTAGTGGGAATATGAGCTACTAATGCTGGCGCAACATCAAATGCCTTGACCTTGCCGCTATTATGCAAATTTAGTACTTCATTGCCGCCTAGGCTGCCTCTTTGACGCATCATATCTTGTGAACGACTGTTGTAATAATTCAGCCCCACTTCAACACCTAATATTCGACTAAAGCGATACCCGGGAGTTAAGCCGACCCGCCAGCCTTCGCCGAAAGAGCCTGTAATAGTACTTTCCGATACCGTTTGTTGCGTTGGTGGATTCCCTGGAATGATATTAAACACTCTATCTCTTGCCGGTTGACCACCGATGGCAGGAAATTCAACAGGGGTTACTTTTAAGAAGTAGGCGCCGCCAGCTTTGATATAGAAACCTTTGTTGTAATCATCTTGAGCTTTTGCAGAGTAGAAAAACGAACCGGCAAGTATGCTTGCCATTAAAATCATCTTCTTCATAATGTAAAGTTTAAATAGGTGTTCTTCAATTGGTTTATCGTTTTTATTATGCTTGCATAATAATTACAAACGAAAGTAATAAAGGTTTGTAGTAATTGCAAATTTTTTGATGCGTATCTGTACGTACAAAAAACTGACCTTACCCTTTAATTCGGAAAAACAACAATTGAAATCGGAAGCTTAAGAAAGTGTACCGGATTGATTTTTTATACTTTCAAGGGAGCAGCAGAATGCGCTCCCTTGAAAGTTCTAAGTTTATAATGTGTTAGCTGTTACTTTTACAAAGTGTTTCAAATGTAAAATTTTTATTTTTTTTGTGCAACAAAAATGTAATAAAAAAATGGCTTAAATTGATAAGTGTACTGAAGTCAAATTCAAAAGTAAAAACTCAAAAGATACAGCAAGCGTCTGCGTTGCTAATCGTATTAACTTTAACTTATTTAAGTGTATCTGTAAGGAAACTAATAATTTCAGTTGATTGGCTTGGTTCAAACCAATGTGTGTTACTATCTTTTTTGAACCAGGTGATCTGCCGTTTAGCAAATTGGCGTGTATGTTGTTTTATTTTATCGACAGCCGCCTCTAACGTATACTTACCATCTAAATAATCAAAGAGCTCTGCATAACCTACCGTAAGTAGTGGAGGCCGTTTTTTATACGGGATAAGCATTTTTACTTCTTCCAGTAAGCCTTGTTGCATCATCAGGTCTACGCGCTTATTAATACGATTGTATAGGACGCTCCTTTCCGTGTTGAGCCCAATCTTTAATATCTGAAAAGGTCTTGGATTAGATTTGTCTCTTCTAAAAAAAGAAAAAGGTTTACCGGTGCTTTCGTACACCTCTAGTGCACGTATAATACGCTGAGGATTATGTATATCAACCTCTTGATAATAATCCGGATCCTTACGTTTCAATTCTTCCTGTATGAATGTCAGACCCTTCTCTTTATATTGTTCGTTTAAACTTTCGCGAATCCCCGGTAGTGGGCGAGGAAGTTCATCTAGTCCCTCACATACGGCATTTATAAACAATCCACTTCCTCCCACCATCACCACTACATTTTTATAGCTGAATAAGTCATCCAATTTGGCCAAGGCTTCTCGTTCAAAATCCCCTGCACTATAATCATCCAATATACTAAGCGAATCAATAAAAAAATGAGGAGCAGCCTGAAGTTCCATTTTACTCGGTTTTGCTGTCCCAATCGCCATTTCACGATAAAATTGTCTTGAGTCGGCAGAAATAATAGCGGTGTCGTATGCTTTTGCTACTTCAATAGCTAAAGCCGTTTTACCGATTGCCGTAGGACCTACTATGGTGATGAGTGTCTTTATGATCGTTAAGTCGTTAAATTGTAGAGTAGTTGAGTGGTTAAATTGTCGAGTTAAGCTTTTATAAAAGCCTTACTATGGCGGTTACTATTCAACATCTATACTACTTGACTATTTACTAATTAGTAGTCGTCCTCATAATTCTCGTTGTCCGAAAATTCGCCGGAAAAATCATCTTTTTCTTCGGAGCCGTCTTGGGTTTCTTCGTCGTCCATCAGATCTAGATCCATATCCTCGGCTTCATCAATTCCGTATTCGGTTTCGTTGAGGAAGTCGTAATCTTCTTTGTCCTCTTTTTTCAAAGCCGAAGCTTCAGTAGGAATAACAGCGGCACCAAATGGTTTCGGAGCTAGGCCAACAGTTTTTACCGTGAGTGGATACGTTTTTCCGTTCTCTTCCTTTAATATTTTAATCAATTGAACGTGGAAATCAAAGGGCCTGTCAAAGTTGTAAGTATAGTAAAACTTTTGATGCGGATCGTCAATAAATTTATTCAATTTGGAATTTTCCATTAGCGCTATTCCGCGCTCTTCCTTGCGTTTACTTGGCAAGTAGGCAATCTCTTCACCTTTCATCCACTGATCGTTACTAATGTAAAAAGAAGAGGAGACTTCCGGGTTATATCCCGTGGATTGATGAATTGCATGATGCAAATCTAAAAAGGTATGCGTTGAGAGCACATCAATTTCGCGGATAATATCGTCGTAATCTTCAAAAGTAACTCGAAACCTATAAATAGCCATGACAGAAAATCCTGTTTTTGTTTTAAAATGCTAATATCACTAAAAAAGTAAAAATTCAAAAGTAAAAAGTAAAAACCCCGAAGGGCTCATTGATGCCTTAAAAAAACAAACAAAACCTCAATAATTAAAAAACTTGCCTCTCGTAGGGAGAGTGAAAAAGTGAAAACCTTGCTGATGGCTCCAGGAGAAAAGGCCATTTTTGGAGCACGAAGAGTCGCAGTCCCATATTATGACGACTGTATGATAAGGCCGAGTTCCTTTCCTTTCTTTTCCATATAGGCAAGTGCCTCTTCCCGGTTATTTTTTATGTCGCCT
Organism: Olivibacter sp. LS-1; assembly: GCF_008245145.1. Classification (GTDB taxonomy): domain Bacteria; phylum Bacteroidota; class Bacteroidia; order Sphingobacteriales; family Sphingobacteriaceae; genus Olivibacter; species Olivibacter oleidegradans. The sequence goes on from NZ_CP041643.1 coordinate 2,297,389, forward strand.
TCCAAGATTGCTTCGCGAATTGCCTTTTTTATAATACCTACTTCCGGCCCGGGACGAAGGTTGAACGATCTCATAATATCCTCGCCACTCACCGGTGGTTGCCAGTTTCGTATCTGATCACGTTCCTCCACATCTTTAATACGTTGTTTTACCAGCTCAAAATTGTCTCGATACTTTTTGCGTTTGTATTCATTTTTGGTTGTTACATCCGCATGGCAGAGCTTCATTAAACTGTCAATGTCGTCCCCTGCTTCAAAAAGTAAACGTCTTACCGCAGAATCCGTTACGACATCTTTTGCCAGTACAATGGGACGAAGGTGGAGTAGCACTAATTTTTGCACAAACTTCATTCTGTCATTAAGAGGAAGCTTCAGATCAGCAAATATTTTCGGAACCATTCGAGCCCCTCGATCTTCATGGCCATGGAATGTCCATCCCTGTTTTTTGTCGAAACGCTTAGTGGCAGGTTTTGCAATATCATGCAGAATTGCGGCCCATCGCAACCATAAGTCGTCCGTCACTTCGGCGATGTTATCCAAGACCTCCAATGTATGATAAAAATTATCTTTATGTCCTTTGCCGTCAATAATTTCAACGCCATAAAGCTGAGTCATAAGGGGGAAAATGAGTTCCAGCAGACCGGTGTCGAAAAGATAATTAAAGCCAATACTCGGTTTTTTTGAGCAGATGATTTTATTGAGCTCATCGGTAATACGCTCCTTTGATATGATCTTGATACGCTCTCGCTGCGATTTAATCGCATTAAAGGTTGGAGAACTGATTTTAAATTGTAGCTGACTGGCAAAACGTATAGCCCGCATCATCCGTAGCGGATCGTCAGAAAAAGTAGCCTCCGGTTCCAAAGGTGTGCGAATGGTTCTGATCTGAATATCCTTCACGCCGTTAAAAGGATCTAACAATTCGCCAAAATTTTGTTTGTTCAGGCTTAAGGCCATTGCATTAACCGTAAAGTCGCGTCTCTTTTGGTCGTCTTCCAAGGATCCATTTTCCACAATCGGTTTGCGTGAGTCTCTACGATAAGATTCTTTCCTTGCACCCACAAATTCAATATCGATCTGATCATAGCGCAACATGGCTGTTCCAAAATTTTTAAAAACGGACACTTTGGTATTTAGGTGCTTGCCCACCTTTTCGGCAAATTCGATACCACTTCCAATAACCAGGATGTCAATGTCATTTTTGAAGGGTCTTTTCATCAATCGATCGCGCACGTATCCGCCAATTACATAAATTTCGGTATTGTATTGGTTGGCCAAATTGCTCAGCGTTTCAAAAACAGGAAGTTGCAAGTACTCTTTCATCAGTGGGGCAAAAATACGAAAAATTCACTATTAGCCTTTAGGTTTAGTCATTAGGTATTAGCTTTTAGCCTGTCAGCTTACAGCTAAAAGCTAGTTGCTAACGTCTTATAAAGCTAAATGCACCGCTAGCATCCAACTTCATAATCGTTGACGCTTGCTTCGGGGTTAGGTCATCCTGTTCAAACTCAACAATATAATCGACGCCATTCTTTATTTCATCACTTATTTCTAGGAAATTTTTAGGGGATGGTTCGCCACTGATGTTCGCAGAGGTAGAAACAATGGGCTTCCGGAAACGTTGGATCAGTTGTTCGCAAAAGCGATGTTTCGCAATTCGGATTCCAATACTGCCATCTTCAGCCACCAAGTTTGGGGCAAGATTTTTCGCGCCATCATAGATAATGGTTAAGGGTTTTTCAGTGTATTCAATTAATTGATAAGCCACGTCAGGGATTTCCTGAACATAGCTGGCTAGTTTATGCTCATTATCAAGTAAAATGATCAAGCTTTTATCTTTCGAGCGTCCCTTTAGCTGATAAACCTTATCCACCGCCTCCGGGTTGGTGGCATCGCAGCCAATGCCCCAAATGGTATCGGTAGGGTAGAGGATAACGCCACCGGATTTTAATACTTGAAGTGCTTGGTTAATATCATTGTTCATCATATACTCTTGTATAAATTGAATAAATCTTCCGCAAGGTTTTTTGGATTAAAACGTTGTACATACTCGTTGCCTTCCTTAATCATCGTCGATCTTAACACGTTATTCGTATTAATATCATTTATGGCAGATCCCATTCCCTCTACATCATCCGGATCAACATATCGGCTATTTGGCCCCCCTGCTTCCTCTAGGCAAGAACCCCTAGCTGCTATAACAGGTATCCCACTATGTAGGGCTTCAATTATAGGTATCCCGAAACCTTCGAAACGCGACGGATAGATAAAAATATGCGCCATTTGATAAATAGCCGGCAAATCGTCAAAGGGTACAGAATGCAATAAAAGAACCCGTTTTTGTAAGTTTCTCTTTGCAATTTCGTGTTGAATAAGCTGTAAATAAGCGGTCTCTTTGCCGATGACGACAAGATGAATATTGGTTGGAATACGGTCTAAAGCTCTGATCGTGAGTAATAGATTCTTTCGCGCTTCGATCGTGCCAACTTGTAATAAATAGGTTGTCGGTAGCTGATATTTCTTTTGCACGGCTCGCTTTTCCTCCTCATCCACTGTTTGGCTAAACTGCGGGTGACAGCTCTGGTACACAACTTCTATTTTTTGCGCTGCAATACCTAGAAATTCCATCAAATCCCGTTTCGTTTGTTCACTAATCGCAACGATCTTGTCCGCCTTTCGGCATGCTTTTTTTATTTTATAGGTATAGATACTCCGATCGATGGGTTTGAAATAATGAGGGTAGCGGATAAAGATCAAATCGTGCACGGTTAAAACCCATTTGGTTTTCCCTTTTTTAGAGCCAAAAGGTAATTCGTGGCTTAATCCATGATAAATGTCCAGATTATATTGATGTGCCAGCGAGTTTAGCGTAAATGTACGCCATAGAGAAGAAAACTTTTTGGCAAGCCCTTTCGAAGGGAGCACTTCCTGAACATGTAAGCCTTCAGCTTTGTATAAAACCGAAGGCTTACTATTAAATAAGAAATAGTGATTTTCAGAATAGAAACGGCACATGCCATCAATTAGAGATCGACTATAGTTGCCTAATCCCGTTTTATTATGAAAAGCCCGCTTCGCGTCATATCCTATTCTCATTTTATCAACAGCAGATTCGTTAGCTATACTGCTACGTTATGATCTCTTAAGGCGTTATTTAAAGAGGTCTTCTTATCCGTTGACTCCTTGCGTTGTCCGATAATAAGCGCACATGGTACTTGATATTCGCCTGCAGGGAATTTCTTTGTATAAGATCCGGGAATTACCACTGAGCGTGCAGGTACCACGCCTTTATACTCTTTCGGAATTTCGCCGGTCACATCAATAATTTTCGTAGATGCGGTCAGCACGACGTTTGCACCCAATACGGCTTCCTCTTCCACGCGTACACCTTCTACCACAATGGCTCGTGAGCCCAAGAAACAATTGTCTTCAATAATAACCGGTGCAGCTTGTACCGGCTCTAACACGCCGCCGATACCGACGCCACCACTTAAGTGTACATTTTTCCCAATCTGTGCACAAGATCCTACAGTAGCCCAAGTATCCACCATGGTACCCTCATCTACGTAAGCACCAATGTTAACATAAGAAGGCATCATAATAACTCCTTTTGCTAAAAAGGCGCCATAACGGGCCAAACCGTGCGGTACTACCCGAACACCCGCTTCTTTGTAGTTTGTTTTCAACTTCATTTTATCGTGGAAAACAAAAGGGCCTACGTGAATTTCGTTCATTTGACGGATGGGAAAGTATAAAATAACGGCCTTTTTAATCCAATCGTTAATATGCCATCTTCCCGCAACCTTTTCAGCAACACGCAAAGTTCCCTCATCCAAGTGAAGAATAGTGGTCTCAATCGCTTCTCTATATTCTTTAAATTCTATTAGGTGCCTTTCTTCCCAGGCTTCTTCAATTAGTTTTTTTAATTCTGCAGTCATTTCAATAAAAAAGTTTAACAAAGAAAGTAAAATTTATTGATATAGCGATAGGAGGCTTTAGGCGATTGGATGACTACTTACCTCAAGCACAAGCATAACATAAAACTTAAACCTTAAACCGTACAAATCATGCCTGGCTTTTCGCTTTTTAGGTGTTGTTATGTTGGTAAAATAGGTTTAAAGAAGGGTTTTTAGCAGATATCTTTACCTTATGGCACAGGCAAAAACCTTTCTTCACGAATATTTTGAGAATTTCCCTGGCCATAGGGTCAACCGGAATAAAAATCATCTGTTAATTACTAAAAGATCGAAAGCAGGATGAGACAATAACACCTACTTCAACTTTATTTGCCAATTTTAAATGCGTTTATCTGCAATTCTGACCGGATTTTTTAATTTTGAGTGTAGCTAATTAGGGAAGACTACAATACGATCAACATAGATGTAACACCAGGCAACAATGAAAAAAACGAATGCTGTTAGAAGAGCTGTAATGAGAAATCTTACCAAAGATATTGGGAAATCCCATGCTGTAGTAGATAAAAAAAAGGATGTTGTCATAAAAAAGATATTAATTACGAGGCCTAATCACCGGTTAGGAAATCTTTTGATAATTACACCCCTCGTTCAGGAAGTTATCAATGTTTTTCCGGATAGTAAAGTAGACCTTTTTGTGAAAGGCGGAGTGTCACCTTCAATTTTTAAGAACTATACAAATATTGATAGAATAATTCAGCTTCCTAAAAAACCTTTCAGCGATTTATTCAAATACCTAAAAGGCTGGGCCCTTTTGAGAGCCAGAAAATACGATCTTGTGATCAACTCAACTGCGGGTTCTTCATCAGGTAGACTATCAACACTGTTTGCTCGTTCACGCTATAAGTTTTTTGGTGACTTTAGTGAAGAAATACAAGTTAAATACTCCGATTATAGACACTTGGCTAAAAATTCAATTTATAACCTAAGAGACTATTTATCAAAGTTAGGCTATAACGAAAATTCCGCCACCATTCCGAATCTCGATCTCAAATTAGACCAAACTGAAATTGCTTTGGGGAAAGAAAAATTGGAGAATTTAACGCGCAACCACAGGGATACTATTTGTCTTTTTACCAACGCAACGGGTGAAAAATGTTATCCTGAAGAGTGGTGGGCGAAATTTTATGAGATATTACAGCGAAATTTTACGAATTATAATATTATTGAGTTGTTACCCGTTGAAAATATATCGAAGCTAAATTTTAAGATTCCTCATTTTTACAGTACGGATATTCGTGAAATGGGAGGCTTTATTGCAAATGTTGCACTCTTCATTGCAGCTGATAGCGGGGTAATGCATTTAGCAAGTGCTTCAGGCATACCTACGATTGGCTTGTTTTCTGTAAGTGATGAAGACGTCTATGCGCCATATAACGGCAAGAGTTTTGCAGTTAATACCAATCATATTGATAATGAAAAAATTATGCAGTTAATCTACAACGCTTTGAACAAAGATTAAACGGTGAAATAAGTGAAATGGAGGTGTTTTTTGCAGAAGATTTTTCTCAGTATAACGAGGAAATTATCCTTACTTTAAAAAAATTTAAAACAAGCGGGACAATCATTGGTAACGGAAATAGAAACGTTGTTAAAATTTTTGAAATTAGCGGGTTACTATTCAACTTTAAATCCTTCAAACAGCATAACATTATCAACCGACATGTTTATAAATTTTACCGAAAGTCTAAGGCAAGAAGGTCTTTTGAATACGCACAGTTACTTTTAGATAAAAATTTTTGCACGCCTAAACCTGTAGCCTATATCGAAAATCATGATTTCATTGGTTTAACTTCAAGTTATTACATAAGTGAACACCTCGAAAATACTTTTACTTTGGCGGACGTTCTTTTTAACAGAGATTTTCCCGGACGAACGGAGATTATTAAGGAATATACTGCATTAATCTATGCTCTACATGAAAACGGTATTCAGTTTATTGATAATACGGCCGGGAATTTTCTGATCAGACAAGAAAATGGCACCTATCGTTTTTATATGGTTGATTTGAATAGAATAAACGTTTATGCCCGTATCAAGATACCTAAAAGACTTAAAAATTTCGGAAAACTCACCCTTGATCTCACCTTTGATAAAGAAATTCTGAGGATTATCAGTGAGGAATATGCATCTTTGTCGGGACTGTCTTCGGAATACTGTTTCAGGGAAATAAGTAGAGCATCAAATAAAATGTTGATTAAACGCAAAGTAAAGAAAGTCCTGAAATTGTACAAATATCTCATCAGGATTTAATGTTTAACGGCTATTCTGAATACCATGGTCACGTCAGGTTAATATAGCAGTCAGTTATTGAAATAAAAAATCCATTTCGGACATTAACCTAAAAACTTTATTAAATGAAATCAATGCTTGAAGATTTAAAACAGTTTGACACAGAATTATTCCTAGCAATCAACGGAAAGCACAATGCTTTCTTTGATACGATAATGTATTGGGCAAGTGATAAATTGTTCTGGATTCCGTTTTACGCTGTGATAGTGTTTTTTTTAGTTAGAATTTATAAGAAATTCACCATTTATATTCTACTCGCAATTACGGTAACTATTACTTTGTGTGATCAAACTGCTTCCGGACTTTTGAAAAATCTGGTGAAACGTTTTCGACCTTCTCATGAACCAACTTTAGCCGGCCTGGTTCATTTAAGCGAAGCGGGTCCAGGTGGTAAATATGGTTTTGTATCATCTCACAGTGCCAACGCATTTGGGCTTGTAACGTTTCTCTTCTTCTTACTGCCTGCAAAATATAATTGGTTGAAGATCATTTTATTGTTCTGGGCTTTGCTGGTTTCTTATAGCAGAATTTACAATGGCGTTCATTATCCGTTTGATATTCTTGGTGGTGCGGTAGTAGGTGTGCTTTCAGGTAGTCTTATCTGGGTTATATTTAGAGCTATTTTTAAAAACAGCGCTTTTAATAAGGAGTAGGGGGATTAGCGTATTAAATTTAAATGCCTTGCTTCTAAACAAGCTTTAACATATAGATGCAGGGTGTTTATATTATAAGAACGTTTATTTTAACTTCTTTCTTTCTTTTCATTAAGTTTTCGTTTTTTAAGGCATTCAAGCTTTCCCTAAGGGGAAGGTCCGCGAAAGAAAAGAAGCAAAGAGACGACCGTAGGGAGTCCATGAACACCTTTGAAAATAATGAAGTAGTGAATAAAATCGCCGCTTCCTGCCTACCGCAGGCAGGCAAAATTTACAGGAATGGTAGTGCCTCCCACTGCATGATGTAAATTTTGGAGGCGGCATTTTAGTAGAACGATGGACTTTTACTTTTAACCAAGCGTACTATATCTTCAGCCCTAAATATAGCCCTGTGAGTGGGTAAAAGGGCCTTGGAGGATACCGAGGCAACGAGCCGCAAAGCATTTGCATGTCTGTTCATATGGCAGTATCTAAGCGGATTGAGGAAGTGAAACGGCTCCAATACGCGCCAGCGATGCTTTGCAATCAGTTGCAAGGTAGCCTGCACAGCCTTGGGTTTTGTTCAACTTTTTGCCAAGAAACCTTCCCGTTAGGGAAAGCTTGAATGCCTTAAAAACTAACTAGTGATGAAAAAAGTTGATGAAGAAAAACGTTCTTTTTAAAAGTAACAAGAAAAAGCTCCATTTTGAGCTTTCCCCTTAAAAGGGTACATTTGTAAATTATGGCCAAAGAGTTAGAGAAGCTCCGCATTGATAAATATTTATGGGCGATCCGCATTTTTAAAACACGAAGTTTAGCAACAGAGGCCTGTAAAGCTGGTCGGGTGAAGTTAAACGGTCAAAATATTAAGCCTTCCTATGTCGTAAAAGTGGGTGAAACCTATCACATTCAAAAAGGTATTGAAAAAAAGGTAGTCAAAGTGCTTGATTTGTTAGATAAGCGTGTGGATGCAAAAACGGCGGTTACTTTTTATGAAGATTTAACGCCTGTAGAAGAAACATATGGTTATAAATCGATGTTCCATGCGCCGGTTTTAAAACGCGATCGGGGGACTGGACGCCCTACTAAGAAAGATAGGAGAGAGATTGACGACTTGAAAGACGAATGGTTTGCTGAGGAAGACTAAACTTTCCGAACAAAATGTGGAGATATAGAATGTATCATGGCAGGATTTTTGTGTAGTAATATGGATTTTGAGAAGGTAAATGTTTTGCTTATTAATGGTTGAGTTAACCTGCTCAATAGCAAAATAAGCGTGTTGAACGCAGTGTTTATCGTTTATAAAAAAGCTTTTGACAGCAGTGTAGCAAATTGGCCGCATTTTCGTTTAGTACTTTAGCAAGAGCGTTATACGTTAGATTATGGAGCAAAAAAAACCGACATCATCCCTAATAATATCAACATACAATTGGCCTGAAGCCTTGAGTTTATCGCTTAAAAGTGTATTGGCGCAAAAGATATTACCAAATGAAGTAATTATCGCGGATGATGGCTCTACAGAAGAAACTAAATGCATTATCGACTCATTCAGAAGTATATTTCCGGTTCCATTGAAACATGTGTGGCATGAGGATAAGGGGTTTAGGAAAACGATTATTTTGAATAAAGCAGTCGCTGAAGCTTCCGGTGAGTACATAATACAAATTGACGGTGATGTTATATTAGATGCAAATTTTGTCGAAGATCATTTGCGCGTGGCTGAGAGTAAAACTTTTATACGAGGAACTCGAGCACACTTAACTAAAGAGGTTATTCCCGCTGTTTTCGAAACCAAAAGAGTAGACTTCTCTTTTTTAAGTAAAGGTGTTAAACATAGGTTCAATGCTCTCAGATTGCCGAGAATGGCCTGGCTTTTTACTAGAAAGAGAAGTTGTTCTAAAAGTGTGCGTGGTTGTAATTTAGCCTATTGGAAACGCGATTTTGTGAGGATAAATGGATATAACAATATGTTAGAAGGTTGGGGGCATGAAGATGAAGAAATGGCTTCAAGGCTGATCAATATTGGCATTAAGAAAAAAAGGTTGAAATTAATGGCAATTCAGTATCACATTTATCACCCAGTAGCATCGAAGATGCATGAAAACCGACATCTTAGACTGTTAAATCAATCGCTGTTCGAAAAGTTAAAGAGGTGTGAGAACGGTTATTTTGAATCTTTACAGCACGAAAAAGTGTCTGTCTTAGAGTTTTCTCAATATTAGGGAGTTGATCTACCGATTTTAAATGAATTGCACCATTTCTTTAATAATATCAACCTACAATTGGCCATCGGCTTTAAGGTTATGTCTACAGAGCGTACTTAACCAATCAAAGCTTCCTAATGAAGTTATCGTTGCTGATGATGGCTCTACAGAGGAAACTAAAAATATTATTGATTCCTTTCGTAAGGTGTTCCCTGTTCCATTAATACATGTTTGGCAAGAAGACGATGGTTTTCAACTTGCACGTATCAGAAATAAGGCGATAGCGCAAGCCCGCATGGACTATATTATTCAGATAGATGGTGATCTTATACTGGAGAAAAATTTCATTTACGACCATTTTGAATTTCGTCAAAAAGGTACTTTTGTAAGCGGTAGCCGTGTTATGCTGGGAGAGCGTATTTCGAGTAAGCTCTTAACAGGAAGCAAAAAGACTCTATCCATACTTAATAAAGATATCAAAAATCGATTTAATGGCCTTCGGCTCTCTTTTCTAACTCCCTTGTTCAGCAATTATAAAAACCAGGATATTTACTACTTAAGAGGGTGTAACATGGCATTTTATCGTTCGGATTTATTGTTGGTTAATGGCTATTCCGAGGATTTTGTTGGTTGGGGCAGAGAGGATAACGAAATAGCTGCTAAATTAATCAACCTAGGAGTCAGAAAGAGAATTATCAAGTTTTCTGGAATTGTATACCACATCTATCACAAAGAACAACCGAAAAACAATTTAAGTGATAAAGACGAACTGATAAAAAAGATAATTTCGGAAAAACTTGTGAATTTTGGAAGTGGTGTAGATAAATATTTATAATATGGTGCTGGTATCTGTCGCGTTGTGTACCTACAACGGGGAGAAATTTATTCATAAACAAATAGATAGTATATTATCTCAAACCTATAAAAATATTGAGGTCGTAATTGTCGATGACGCTTCTACCGATTCAACATTAAAAGTTATTGAGCAGTTTGCGAAGAGAGATGCACGGATAAAATACTCCCAAAACCCAACGAATATCGGGTTTAATGCAAATTTTGAAAAAGCAATCAAATTCTGCTCAGGTGATTATGTTGCGATATCCGACCAAGATGATATTTGGTTACCAAATAAGATTCAAGCATTGTTGGAAACCATTGGGGGTAATCTCTTAGTCCACTCTAATTCCGTTTTTATGGATGAAAGTGACAATATTCTGCCAAAGTATCTCTTCCATCCTAATAACGAGGGTATCTTATATAAGATTGATAAGAATTTTTTGTTTGCAAATCATGTAACTGGGCATACTTGTCTTCTTAAGCGAGAATTGGTGGATAAGATAATTCCATTTCCTGAAAAATGTTTCTATGATTGGTGGATCGGCTTTGTTGCGGCCTATGAGCGAAGAATTATTTATAAAAACGCTGTTTTAACAAAATACCGAGAACATCCCGCTTCAGTAATTACCAAGTATCGACACCATGTAACACAGAACCGCTATTTGTATTACCAATCAGAAATAGAGATTGTTTGTAATCATCTGGAAGCCTTTTCCAGATATCAAAATTTGTCTAACGAAGACGGCAACTTTTTGAGAAAATTGTTCAAGAGTTATAAGAAAAGAAAAAATAACTACTTCGCATTTAATCTATTTTCTATCACCTATAAACACTTTAATGAACTGTTTCCTGGAAACTCGCGGAAGGGAATAAGAAAAGCGCTGTTTCTGTTTAAATATTGCAGAGGAGAAAAGATGTTTTGAGGCGGTACAAAACAGTGATTTAATGATTGTTTGCTGTGTAATCAGTTATTTCAAAACACTTAGATATTTTTGTAGGCAAAGCGAATTTAGTTAAGCATTTAAGATATTATAAAACACTATCATGGGTTCGAAAAAGTTCACTCGAAAAATTGACAGGTTAGACAGAAAGGTCTCTATCAACCTAACCCAATTATACTTCGTGAACTCACAAAAGAAAGTGCTTACTGCTATTAGCAGCATTTATTTTATAAAAATGCTGCTAATGCGAATCTGCATTGTATTTATCACGCTGTTTAGATTCAACAAAATTGATTTTAAAAATTACAAAATACTCCCATTCTGTAAAAAGATAGGAAGATTATTTGGCATTTATAAACTTTATCGGACGGAGTGTTTAACAAATAAAAGCGGTAGTTTAATTGTGTCTGAAGCTGAAGGTGACCTCGAGGTAAGTATTTTGATGATCGCTTCAAAAGACTTAAAATCGGTCGAGAAGAGTCTACGATCCTTGATACAGGAAACAACAGCACTAAAGTACGAATTATTAGTAATTGACCTTTTTGAGGAAGTGCTTTCAGACTCAAGACTTAAAACAAAGAATATAAAGTTTATAAAAGGAAGCGATTTACAGTCGGCTTTAGAAAATGCATTGAGCCTATCTAGCGGCAAATATGTTGGCATCATAGAGGAAGGTGTAATCGTTACTGTTGATTGGCTAAGTAACTTATTAGTCGTATTCTCTCAAATGCCTAATACGGGCATGGTTGGTGCAAAGATCATTTACGAATACGGTTTACTTAAGCAAGCAGGCGGCGTTTTAGGCGAGGCCGTCTCTAACGTAGGCGAGTTTGATGATCCAGATAAGTTTAATTACAACTTTATACGAGAAAGCGATTGTCAATCCTTTCTTTTTTTATTGCAAAAGAAAGATCTTCAAAAGGCTCTAGAAGATGCGGTTGTTTTTGAGACGGATAGTTTAAGCCTTAGTTTGTCTGTTTTCATCAAGCAAAGTTTAAAAAAGAAAGTTTACTATCAACCGCTTTCAATAGGGATTTTGCTAGATAAATCGTCTGAAAGTAGAAATAGGTTGTCCAAGGAAGCGGGAGTATACACTTTATCAAAACCAGCTACTCCCTATAACGATGATGTACTCGTTCCCAATAAGTCCATACTCTTTATAGATCCATATTATCCGACACCTGATAAAGACTCTGGATCAAGAAGATTAAACGAGATTATAACCATTTGCGCAGAAGCTAGCTTTAACGTTTTTTTTTACGGACATAAGGAAATTGCAAATTTTGGAAGTTATTATCAAAGCCTTATTAATAAAGGAGTTAAAGTCGTGTATAAGCACTTTTCAGACGATACATTAGAAGACGATTATAAGTATATAATGAATCATATTGATTTTGCTTGGATAAGCAGGTTGGAGATGAATGAATACTACGTTAATATGCTTAGAGCCTATCCCCATATAAAATGGATAAATGACACCGTAGATTTACATTTTTTAAGAGAAGGAAGAGCTTGGGAACAAAATAATATTAGCACGAATGAGCTGGATGAACGTATTTCACAAATAAGAACAATAGAAGTTGATCTTGCAAAAAAAGCCGATGTAACGATAGCAATTACCCAACACGAAGGAGAATTATTGAAATCATACGGTGTTAACAATACAGTGGTCGTTCCCAATATACACTTTCTCAAAGTTGGCTACAGAACGACCTCTTTTTACGACCGAGCCGGTATTTGTTTTATTGGAGGGTATGATCATAAACCTAACGTAGATGCGGTTGTATGGCTTGTCAATGAAATAATGCCAATTGTTTGGAAGTCTCTTCCAGATTTAATTGTTCATTTATTGGGAAGCAACCCACCAAAAGAAGTTACGTCTTTACAATCACGTAATGTCATTGTGCCTGGGTACATCAATGACGTCTCTCCTTATTTTGAAAGAAATCGTGTTTTTGTTGCTCCACTCCGTGTCGGTGCAGGGATGAAAGGCAAGATAGGACATAGTATGGAATATGGTTTGCCTGTCATTACTACGTCTATTGGAGCGGAAGGAATGGATCTAACCCACAATAAAAATGTTTTGATTGCAGATAATGCCAAAGATTTTGCTAACGAGATATTACGTTTATATCAAAACAAGAATCTTTGGAATGACCTTTCTACAAACTCATTGGAAATAATTAAGAGATATACCCCCGAAAATGTTTCCAGAACGATTTTAAGTATTCTTAAGTAAGGTTTAAAATCTTTATTACTAATCGTACAGCATGAGGTAATTTTTGGTTGAATGATTGATAGATGCCACATCTGTAAGCAATAAAGGCAATAAGCTTATATTTTTTAATTCTATTTTTGGTAATACTTATTTTATATAATGAGGTTAATGCTTTTTTCGAGAATTTAAAAGGAGGGTATTTATGTTCCTTTAAGATAGATGCAGATTCAGGGAATATTTGCATTTGACAGACAGGGACACAAATGGTTGTGCCAAAGGAAATTTTTTTCAAATAGGAATGTGTGGTTCTTTTTTTTGGTATGATATGAGTGACCTTCAAACCAGGAGAAACACCTGCAGATCTTCCCATTTTGATAAAAAACAAAACGATCTGAAGATCCTCACCGCTAGATAACTGATCTTTCGTTCTACCGGTCAAGGTGTATCTGCTATTTTTTACGAACTCAACGAAGTCTATCAATGTTTTTCTTTCTAGGCACAAGCCGGTTCCAAATGGGTAGCAAGATTGCCATTCTTTTTCATTCGAAAACCTCACTTCGGGCTCATTTCTCTCTTGAAAGACCTCTCTGGCATAGCTTACTATTGTCTCTTCTACACCATCAATAAAATCGACATCAACAATCCCAGGTCCCCATGCCCCAACTTGAGGATAATCCTGCTTTAACCTTACTAGCTCTTTTAAATATCCTTCTTTTGGCTCATTGTCATCATCAAAAAAAATGACATTCTCTCCTGTTGACGCTTCTATCCCTGTAATCCGAGCATGTATTAAGCCCGGTCTTCTTTCTGTAATGATTTTCAATTCCGGATATTGAAGCAAATAGTTTTGAATATAATCTCGATTCTGTAAAGGCGGATTACTGTTGTTGTCAACAAGTATTATTTCCTTTGATTGCTGATTATTAAGACTAAGATTGCAGGCTGACTTTAATGTCCTATCTAGGAGTCGTTTGTCTGGGTTAAAAGAACAAATGATTATCGAAATGTCTATTTGAGAAGTATTTGTCATTTATCTGTTTTTGCCTCCCTTGTCAGCTGAATGTCCTTAGTAGTTATTCATTATGATAAACGCTTGTGACATCACGCCATGTTGAAGCGTTTTCTTGAATCACTTCCGTTAGTGAAGTGTTTGAAATATTATATTTGTGCAAACATAAAAAATATTGAATGTATTATGAAGGAGTCTTATATTTTGCAAGATGAAATCGTACAGGTGTTCTTGCTGAAAACAAATATAAAATGAAAATAGTGCGGTTTTTGGGCGGTTTGGGTAACCAAATGTTTCAGTACGCCTTTTATAGAGCCTTATCTAATCAATTTAAAAAAGTTAGGGCTGATTTATCTTATTATGAGTATTGTTCCGATCATAATGGCTTTGAACTAAGTGATGTTTTTGGGATAGAACTTGCTAGCGCCTCTGATTTTGAGTTAAAGCTCTACAGTAAACAAAAGTGGAAATATAAGAAGTTAAGGCAACTATTGCTTATCGATGAACCTTATATCGAAGAGGAGGACCAATACACATTTAATAACAAGCATTATAATGATAAACGTTCGCGCATTTATCAGGGATATTGGCAACATTATCAATACGTAGAGTGTGTAGCTGATGTTTTATTAGAAAAGTTTGTCTTTAAAGAGCTTACTTCGCTAAAGAATTTAGAAATATTAAGAGAAATCAAGTCAAGAGAGAGCATAGCCATACACGTGCGACGAGGGGATTACGCAAAGTATCCTTTGCTAGACGGCATTGCAGATAAATCCTATTTCTTACGCGCCATAACCTTAATTAATGAGAGATGTGTTGCGCCAAAATTTTATGTCTTTTCAGATGATATTCATTGGTGTAGAGAGCACCTGAATCTTCAAGATGTTACATTCATCGACTGGAACAAAGGAACTGATAGTTATATCGATATGCAGTTGATGAGCTATTGTAAACACATCGTCACATCTAACAGTACATTTAGCTGGTGGGCGGCATGGCTTAATAGAAATCCAACCAAAATAGTAGTCGTTCCACAAACTTGGTATAGATCTGCCTATGGTGTTGATACAAGTAAGATGCATCCAAAAAATTGGATAAGAATATAGTGCCTTGTCGTTTGTGTTAGTTTGATTTGTTTGAGAATGTGTTGAATATCCTCCTAAAGAAATTAGAGGAATCTTTTACTCTTTTTTTTGAAGTTACACAGTGGGTCGCATGAGGAGATTCAGATTCGCCTCGCAGAAAAGAGTGACCGCCAAAGTTTGTCTTATCTAAGATTGTTATTTTTTTATCAAATGGAATTGACCAACCTTCAGGGTAGCCGTATTCAGGGCCTACAATTTTTAATAAATCTCTATTGTCAATAAAGTATCTATTAATGTGAGATTCGTCATGCCAAATTGCAATAATGTTACGGTCTAAATCACTTTGAATATTTGCTGTTAACACATCTATCAGCTTTAGAAAGGCATTGGTTTTACCCCCGTTAAAACCTCCCATGAAATAATGCTCTCCTTCGTTAAGGGAAATATAGGCTGTCGATAAAGGATTTCTTTCATAGGTAAAGTGATGACTGTCCTTATCAAAAAAGCCTGGGTGAATAACTCCAAGTAATTGCTCTTCCGATGGCAATAAGTCCTCTGTTACCTCTTTTTCGACAATCAGATTGGCATTCATGAAAAAGATATAATCAAAATTTTCTAGATTGGTTCTTATTTTTGAAAAAAGGTGGTAACGTAAAAGTGTGTCATATGGCCATCCCATACGTTCCTGATAGATCAAATGAACATTTTTATCTATATTGGTGATTTTTTGATCAGTAAAAATAAAATACTCTACATGGCAATTCTTAAAAAGATTCGCCTTGGTTGATGCATAAAAACCATCCCAGAATATTGAATATTTACCAGTACATATATATAAAATAGCGATCTTTCCCATTTTTTGTGATCATTAATATTTTACCATTATCGTTAGCAGTTGTGGTTCTCGAACATTTTTGCTAAGCAGATGAAATGTCGTTGGTAATAATAACGTTATTTTTTAAGATTTGCTACTATCCGTTTTTTATTAATCAGAAAATGGATAAGGATAAAAAACGCAGATGACATTTGACTCCACAAATGGTTGTTAGAAGGTTGTAGCACTTTCTTAAAAGCAAGAGTTGTATGTTAAGCTGATGTTATATTGTAAAGTAGAATACACCAGAGATGCAAAACGAAAATACACCGGAAATATCCGTTTTAATGGTAACCTATAATGCTGGAGATTTCATTAAAGAAGCTGTACAAAGCATACTTAACCAGTCTTTTCAAAACTTTGAACTGTTAATTTATAATGATGGATCTACCGATAATACGAAGGAAATAATTGACAATATAACGGATGACAGAATACGGTTTATTCATAATGAAGTGAATAAAGGGCTATATTATGCTCGAAATGCTTGCTTTCAGGCTGCACGAGGAAAATATATCGCAATATTAGATAGTGATGACATTGCAATGGCCGACCGTCTTAAAATCCAATATGAATTTATGGAAAAGAATGTGGCGGTTGCATTATGTGGTAGCAATGCAAAAATAATTAACTCGGGAGGAGATGTGATTTCAGATAGACTCAATAAGCGTCCTTTAAAGGAGGACATTCTGAAAGCAGAGCTTTTTTTTAGAAATATCTTTGTTAATTCGAGTACTATATTTAGACGAGATGTCGTTAATAATTTAGGTGGCTATCGTGATATGGCTCCGGTTGAAGATTATGACCTGTTTGTCCGAATAGCAAATCTTCATGCTATTTATGTTTTCAATGAATCCTATGTGTATTACAGAAGGCATGATGACAATATATCAAAGAGACAACAAAGCGTTGGTGATTTGCATTTAAAGGAAATTAAAAAGATACAGTTAAGTCTTCTTGGGGTTGATGAAAACAAATATGGAGATGTTTTCGATGCGATACTCCGCTGCGAATACCACCAATTCGAAGTCAGTGATTACTTGGAATTGCTGGTAACGTTAAAGAAAAAAAACAGGGAACAAAAAAAATTCCCACAACAATATTTTGAGAGAAGATTATTCGGGATATGGTACGATTTTATTTTGGCAAGAAAGGGAAAAAAATACGCTGCACCGTTTTTGCGTCATAAAGAATTATTCGATTTCAAAGTTGTGTCGTGGAAGCAGTTAAGAAAAATTATTAAATTATCTGTGAAGGATTTATTGAGATGACGACTCTATTTATCGAGTTAAGTTCGCGTTGTTCTTCATTCAGATATAATCTACTACAGCTGTGTTCAAAGGTTTGCGGAAAAAATTAAGGGAAGCACGAAGAAAACAAAATGAATGGCGGAGCTTCATCAAAACCTATGCTACTTTGAAAAGTAAGCAGGAAAAAACTATCAAACGCTTCTGTCTCGAACAAGCCGATTTTTATCCGTGTTTGGATGATAATACTCCTAATACGGATTTCGATCGTCATTATACTTATCACCCTGCATGGGCGGCTCGGATTATAAAACAGCTTCGACCAAAGAAACATATCGATATCTCATCAACGTTATATTTTTGTTCTATGCTGTCGGCCTTCGTACCAGTGGAGTTTTATGATTATAGGCCCGCAAATCTTATATTGAACAATCTAAAGTCTGGGTCGGCCGATTTAACCAGATTACCTTTTATAGATAATAGTATTGAATCGATATCTTGTATGCATACAATAGAACATATTGGTTTAGGGCGATATGGTGACCCCATAGATTATGATGGCGATTTAAAAGCGATAGCAGAATTGAAGCGTGTTGTAACACCAGGGGGCTCGCTGTTGTTTGTAGTTCCTTTGGGCGCAAAAAGTGTCATATGTTTTAATGCACATCGGATTTATGATAAGGCACAAATTTTATCGATTTTTTCGGATATGGAACTCGTTGAATTTGCGTTGATTCCAGAAAATGAAGAGGATGGAGGGTTAGTGATAGATCCTTCTGATGCACTACTAACTAAGCAGTTTTATGGATGTGGCTGCTTTTGGTTTAGAAAAAAGAGAGAAATTAATCAATGAAAATAGTTCGATTTTTAGGAGGGCTAGGAAATCAAATGTTTCAGTACGCTTTCTATAAAGCGCTTGAAAAACAATTTGATACTGTTAAAGCTGACATAAGAGAGTTTGAAGCATATAAATTGCATAATGGTTTTGAACTAGAAAATGTATTTGATATCAGGCTAAAGCATGCTTCTGCATTGGAAGTCAATTTGCTTGACCATCGCAATCGGCAATGGAAATATCGTAAATTGCGAAGATTGTTGTTTTTGAAGGGTGAGTATTACGAAGAGTCAAAGCTGTTTTCCTATAACGCTTCCTTGTTTGATGACCCCACTTCTAAAATTTACTGGGGTTATTGGCAACATCATTTATATGTAGAACGTGTTGCCGACCAATTGAGAAAAGACTTTACTTTTCCTGATTTAAAACCGTCGAAAAACCTTGAGTTGCTGAATGAGCTTAAGCAAAGTCCACAAAGTGTAGCAATACATGTTAGGAGGGGAGACTATCTAAAAGACCCTTATTTAGGGGGGCTTGTTGACCGGCAATATTTTGAAAAGGCAATTTTGACAATCAAGGAAAGGTTGGAAAACACTATGTTCTATATATTCTCAGATGATATGCCCTGGTGCATGGAAAATCTGCCACTTAATGATAATGAAGCAAAATTTATAGATTGGAATACGGGGATGGAGAGCTATCGGGATATGCAATTAATGAGTAATTGTAAGCACGCAATTATTTCTAATAGTAGTTTTAGCTGGTGGGCGGCGTGGTTGAATACTAATCCTGACAGGCTGATTGTTGTGCCTAAAGTATGGTATCGATTACCAGAGAAATCCGACTTCCGTCAAATGCATCCTTCAAGTTGGGTGCTTCTGTAGATTTTATGTTTTCCAACAATTGTTGAGTCGTGTTTCAACTTTCTGATGAGTATAGGTTGGTGAGGATAGCAATGTGTTATTGTACGGAGGATGTATACCTCCGTACAATGGCTTTGAACCTTAATTTAGATTAGGAAAAGCATAAAAAGCCACGCCATAATTTACCCATCCTGGCCATTGCGATTGTGCATTTGGATTTGTTGAATAAACGTGATCTTTTATTGACTCCGCATAAAACACGTAAACAGGAACTGAACCAGCCACTTGGGTGGTATAAGCATAAAAGGCTGGACCGTGATTCACCCAACCGGGCCACTGCGATTGCGCATTCGGATCTGGTGAATATACGTGATCTTTGATCGATTCTGCATAGAACATATAAATTGGTATTGAGCCTGCCTCTTGGGTATAATATGCTCTGAATACTGCTCCATGATTTACCCATCCTGGCCACTGCGACTGTGCGTCTGGATTTGGCGAATAAACATGATCATACACTGATTGTGCATACAACTCATATATTGGAACTCTTCCGTCTGGCCCCGGTATAATTCCGGAATATAAAATAGTTTGATACGTCTTACTTGCATAATAATACGAAGACCATTTTGGCGTTGTTCCGCTATAAGTATCCCAATAACGCCATTTGAGCTTCACAACTCCGGCCTTGTTATTTGGTTGCAGCTTTGCTGTTTTAGCAAACTCCTTACTCCAATAAGTACCGGTAGCTTGTGTAAAATCAGAGGTAGTTACAAAAATACTATCAGAAATTGCGGTTTCAGAGCCGTTGGCATCTAAAACATAGACCGCTTGGGCTTTAACTTGTGTGGAACCATCGTATCGTTGGAATTGCATGACGGTATTAAACGGAGTTTCGCCACTGTTGGACTCATACTTGATTTTCCCATCATGAAGATATATGTTTTGAACTCCCCACATCCCAATTTTTATATCGATCACTTGGCTCTTTGCCACATTGATTAAGGTAACAAAGGCTAATAACGTATATAACAGTTTTTTCATTTATTTCTTATCTAGGTTTTTATCACGGTTATAAACATCAAGAACATCTTCATACTTAAGCTCACGATCGTAGTCCCCAGGTAGCTTAAACGCTTGGGTTTCTTTATTAAACACAATGGAAGAAACGTCTAAATGCATTTTTTCTGCTAGAAAATGCCGTAGGGTCTCAATTTGGGCTTTTTCTTTTGTCTCTTGTTGAACTGCATTATCCTTGTTACAGGCTGCGAAGGATAGGCTGAGCAGTACCATGGGCACTACTAATGATTTTTTGAAATACTTCATAAACATAAATATAAGTTTAGGAGGCAGGGCCTCGTTGAACGGTCGCAAAGCAAGTGATTAAAATCGGCTAAATCAAAAAAATTACACAGAATGCCATTTTATGAGGACGAAATTTGGTTTTGATTATATGAAATTAATTTTATGCCTGGTAGAGATAAACTCAAATTTGTTTTTATAAATTTGTTGCTCTCAAATTGCTGATTAGCTTCATGCGATTACCGGTGTTCTTGCTCAATATCCACCAACTCAAGAATCTATTCTTTCAGCACTCGCCCTTCTTCTTTGATAGTTAAGTTCCTTACCCTTATTTGGAGATCGATAATCGAAACAGATAAATAACCATTAATCCAGAGAACCTACCATAAAGACGATTGTCTTTATCATGGATCATATTGACTTTGTAACAAGGACTTTTGTATTCAACTTGCTCCCGGTCGTCTTTATCGTATTTCCGTATGGCTTTGTGCCAATTCCGATCGGGATGGTATTAAAGACGCGCGGAATTAAAGCAAACCGATATGACTTTGTTTCTAAGTCATACGGGTTTATAATAATGTCGGTCGACATTGTGTTGATGTCCGTTGCATTTATTATAAAATCAGACGGGTTTATAGTAAAGCCGTTTGTCTTTACTATAAAGACAGGTGGAATTGAGTTACTCCTGGTTGGAGTCAAGTTAATTCCGTATATCTTTAATATAAAGTTGTTTGGAATTGTGTTAAAGTTGATCACCTTTATAGTAAAGACAACTTACTTTGTTTTAAATGCAGTTGGATTTACTACCATGCTGTTCATGTTTGTTTCAATGTCAGTTGGAATTGGTTTAAAGTTGCTTGTATTTGCTGTGATGCTGTTGAAATAATACTAAAGTACGATGAAGATATTTATATTTTGCTCAGCGAAATAGCAAACGATTTTGGCAGACACGGTGCCGGATTTATTGCTATTTCTGCCAATTAAAAAGTTCAACCTACCTGGCTAGCAACTTTAACATATTTTAACAGCTGTAGCAGCCGTCTATAAACTGATGCACATCCTTACTATATTCGAGTCCGATAGTAGTCCGATAGGTATTGCTTAAAAAGCCGTGTTTTGGGCTTTTTTACGTACTGTATAGGGATATCACTGGGATATAGGGGGAATAGGACACGGATAGAGCACGGCTCAAGGTCGGATCAAGGACGCCTTTATGTAACGATTTAGCCTAAAGCCTATAGCTTATAGCCTACTGCCTTCTACTTTTGGCACGATATTTACATATAAGACATTGCTTATTGATAAATGAAAACAATTATGTACAAGAAAGTGTTTAGTTTGCCCCTTGCAGTTCTAGCCATAGCGCTACTTGCAAGTGCTTGTGTGGGCAACAAAAAGTATACAGCTTTGCAAAGCGATTATACCGAGTTGCAAACGAAGTATAAGGACTTGGATTTAAAGTTCCTGAATAGTCAGCATGAATTGACGAATGCCAAATCTCGCGTAACGGATCTAGAAGAACAGATCGCGCAGTACAAGTCGAATGTAAATTCGCTACAGGCGGCTTTGGATAAATGTTTAACCAACAGCGGCCAGGGCAATGCCAACATCGCCAAGTTAGTGGATGAAATTAATGCTTCTAACAAATACATCCAGCATTTGGTGAATACCAAGGCTAAAAGCGACTCGCTTAATATGGTGTTGACCAATAATCTGACGCGCTCCTTGAGCCGTGAAGAGATGCAGGATGTGGATGTTCAAGTGTTAAAAGGTGTGGTTTATATCTCGCTTTCGGATAACATGCTCTATAAATCGGGTAGTTATGAAATTTCTCCGGCTGCCGGCGAAACATTAGGTAAAATTGCTAAGATTATCATGGATTACAAGGAGTATGAAGTGTTAATTGAAGGTAATACGGACAATGTACCAATTTCGCAGAAGAACATCCGGAACAACTGGGATTTAAGTGCGCTGCGTGCTTCATCGGTGGTACAGGCCTTGCAAAACGACTACGGGGTAGATCCTAAGCGACTTACTGCTGGTGGACGTGGAGAATATAACCCAATTGCAAGCAATGATACGGAGGCTGGAAGAACGCGCAACAGACGTACCCAGATCATCATTACACCTAAGTTGGATCAATTTATGGAGCTGATTGATAAGGCGCCTGAAAGCTCGCAAGATGGCGATACAACAGTTACCGAGCAAGATACTACTACTTATTAAGCAAAAAAAGCTAAAAGAAAACCCCGGGCTGCATGCAGTGCCGGGGTTTTTTGTATTTGGATTTGTTTTTCCATGCCACGCCGTAAGCAGCCCTCGGGGAGAGGGCCGCAGGCGTGTGCCAAACAAACACAGAACAAAAACTTTTAAGCGAAAAGCCGTAAGCTAATCACCTAAGATCTTTTGAAGGCACAGCGCTTCGTTTAAAGCAGTGCCTATATGTTTAAGAACAATAAATCTTTCCCTCTCTATCTTTCTAGTCTGCGATTATATGTGTAAAGCCTAGAGACTAAAGCGCCATAACGCAAAATAGAAGAAGCCTTTGTGATTTTTCCGATAACTGAGCCCTGCGTTTAGGAACAGGTTTAAGAAATTTAGGCTTCTTATCAGTACGTTGCAAGATAATAATTTTTTTTGTTAAAGAAAAAAATATCGAAATATTTTGTGTAATCCAAATAATAGGAATATCGAAAATTAGACTTTTTTCAAACGATAGAAAAGGTCTGAATAGTTAAATTATTCAGACCTTTTTAATGCTTAATTATTAAAAGGTTTTATCAGCAACGTCCCACCACAAACGGGTCCCGCCATTATCTTGCCCGCCTAGCATCTCAACAGCCTCGGCTACTGCCGCACTATTACTGTTATATTCACGTTGCGGATAGGGCATCCGTCTAACGCCGGGAATAGTAGGTATCGTTCCACCACTATAATTTACTACAACAGGAAATAGAATAGGATAACCGGTGCGCCGATATTCAGCCCAGGCTTCATCACCGTCCGGAAATATAGCAATCCACTTCTGGGTGATGATGCGTTCCAGCTTAGTCGCGCTGGTAGCAGCATCATCCCATTTGATTGTAATTTTACTCAGGTAAGGAGAAGAAGCAGCAACGTCATTTTCCCCGCTCTTAACAGCCTTCGGATCTACGTAAGGCATAGCCATGCTTGTTGCATCATTCTTATAAGCGCTTGCTTGAGCGGTTAAATTATACATCTCAAAAGACCGGTCGATGCCTGTCTCATAATTGGTTTTCGCATCTCCTGCATTGCTCCAACCTCTCAATGCCGCTTCGGCTTTCAAAAACCAGCTTTCGGGAGCTACCATTAATTGCATCTTCATAGCTTGTGGTTGCAATTTGGAGTAATTGTCGTACCGGCTTTTGGCATCAATGTTAATACCGGAACGGATCCCCTTATATTGTCCGGCGACAGCGGGATCCGTTGCGGTAAGGAATAGTTTGGGTAGACGAGGGTCGTTGTAACCGCGTAAAATAGATTCAAATGGAGCACCCAGTCGGGTATCACTCCAACTACTGGTGATGATGTTTAAGGGATGGTCTACACTTAAGGTGATGTAGCAGTTATCGACTACATTTTCCAATAAACCGCCATTTACAGGGTCCAGGGCTTTCTCGCCCTCGGTTTTAGCTAATGTAGGATTGACATAAGCGATGCGTAAAGCCAGTCGCAAACGCAATGTATTGGCAAATTTAAGCCAATGGCTATACCGTTTCGAGGTATAGGCAAGGTCGGCCTTCTGCATGGCCGGAGAATCCTCGTTGTTTTGAATCGTTTTAAGGATGTCAATCGCTTTATTTAAGTCCTCAAAAAATAGGGTATAGGCTTGTTCCTGCGAGTCATAAGAGATTCCGCCATCATCGTTGATCACATTATACTTACTATAAATAATTGGGCCGACCTTATCGCTAGTACGATGCATGGCCGCTACCTTTAGCACAAGGGAAAAAGCATAAATATCCTGTAAATTTTGATCTTCTTTCGTCAATTCGATCACACGATATAACGGATTCATCGCTTTAATATAACGCTGCACCCAAATAGCCTGATACCAACCTTGCACTAGGCTATAGGTTAGATTATTGGCATTACCCACAAAAGGCGCCTGCGCACCAAAGTAACCGCCATAGGCGTCGCTGCACAAATTATTGGCTAGTTGGTATTCGCCCACATCCTCCGGAATAATGTCGCGTTGTGCCTGTGCTAGAAAGGATGCTATTAAAGCATAATCGGCGTTTGCCTGATCATCTGTAACGCCCACAGGGCTGGTGTTGATCTCTTCGAACTTGTCCGTACAACTCTGACCGACGGCTAATCCGATGAACGCAATGAAAAGTATGCTGTATTTTTTAAATTTATTGATCGTGTCCATAATGTTGTCAATTAGAAAGATGCTTTTAATGTTAAACCGAAACTTCTAGTAGTGGGTAAGCCAAAAATATCATAACCCTGGCCTCCGACACCGGTGGTTGTGTTAAGCTCCGGATCATATGGAGCATCGTTTTTAAAGAAAAACAGGTTCCTTCCGGAAAGACTGAGCGAAGCTTGTTGAACCGCGCGCCATTTGATCGGCAATTTATAACTGATAGAAAGCTCGCGTAGGCGAATATTGGTGGCATCGTAAATTTGCCCTTCAATAATTCCATCCCGGTTACCGATTGCACCATAATAAGCCTGTGCTGGTAATAGACCTTGCCACGGCGTGCCATCGGCTTGTACCGCCGGAACATCTACACCGCCCCGATCACGGGCATCGGCGCTTTCTTGGCTCACACCGAAAGAATTTAAATAACCTTGAGTAATGCTGATAACCTGGCCACCAAAACGGCCATCGATGGTAAGGCTCAGCGAGAAGTCTCCATAGCTTACCGTATTGTTCCATCCAATGATAGATTTGGGATTATTATTGCCAAGGTAGCCATCGGGTCCGCCTTGAGGTCTTCCGTTTTCGTCCACGATAAGAGTACCATTCGCATCACGTAAGAATGTGCGTCCCCAAAAGTCACCGAAAGATCCACCCAGGCGCAGAACATTGAAATTGCCACCAATACTATAGCGTTCGCCAAGGCCGGGCGCCAACTCTAATATTTTATTGCGGTTTGCCGTAAAGTTCACGCCCGTATTCCATGTGAAACGCCCGGTTTTGATCGCGTCAACACCTAAGGCAAGCTCAATCCCTTTGTTTTCGACATTTCCGGCATTGAGAAACACGGTAGTATATACCGCGCCGACGGGGCCGTCATAAGAGAAATATTGATTCTTTGTATTGGTCTTATATAGTGCTAAATCTATGTTAACGCGGTCGTTAAAGAAACGACCTTCATAACCAAGTTCAAAACTTCTGCTAATTTCGGGTTTAAGCGGAAGCCCTTTATACGGGCCAGAAACATTAGCCGTCAGTGTTCCGGTGGCTAGCGTATTTACCGGAAATGTTGAAAAGGCGGCTACATCGTTACCAACCTGTGCGTAAGAGAAGCGTAATTTACTATAATTGATAAAAGTTGGAAGTGTCATCAGTTCGGAAAGGATGGTGGTTAACCCGGCCGACCAATAAAAATACCCTTTGCTTTTGTTGGGCGTGAAAGCCAATGTTGAGGACCAGTCGTTCCGTGCGGTGAGATCGACGTAAACCTTCTCTTTGTAACCGATGTTGGCTGAGCCAAATAACGACTGAACCTGTCTTTTGTTGGCAGTTTCTGTTAGACTGGTGATGGGCGAATTTCGGTAGATATTACTTAATAGGAAAACATTGGCAATAGCTAATCGACGCTGATCCAATATCCAACCGCTTTCGCGTACATCATTAATGGACGTACCTGCCGTAAATGTCAGATTCCAATCGTCGAACTGCTTGTTTCCGTTGACTAATAAATCTCCATATAAGGCGGTACTTTCTCCTTCTTCGCGTTGATATCGACCATTATCATTCAGCACGCCCGCAATGGTTTCTCCGGAAATGACGCCTTGGGTACCGGCATAGGTTCGGCGTTGCCACTTATCCCAACGCTTGTTAAGGGTCCCTCGTGCCGTGACATTCAGCCAATCAGTTATATTGTAACGCAGTTGCGCCTGGCCGATAATGTTGTTGCGGTTCTGATCAGTCGGATTTCGATGCAATACCCAGAACGGGTTCTGCTGATGGTGCGTACCCGTAAGACCAGCATCGGCATTGATATTCCACCAGTCCTGTAAATATAGATTTCTTGACGACGAAAAGTATTCGAAGGTTTTATATTTTTCGAAATCCTGCCCGCGAGGAAACATATATAGGCCACTTAAGGGACTGAAATACAAACCGGAGGCAGGGCGATTATGTATCTTCTGATAGGAGTACATTAAGCTTCCATCGAAGGACAATTTATTGTCGAAGAAGTTGGATGTATTGCGAAGCGATACGGTATGCTGATCGAATGTGTTGGTTGGAAGTACCCCTTTATTCGTGGTGTTGCCATAAGAGAAATAATTCTGCATCTTTTCCGTGCCGCCACTAAAACTAACTGAATTAATAAAGGTGGTCCCTGTATCGAAGAAATCTTTTACAGGGTCTGAAAAGGAGCCTGCTTCACCCCAACTTTCTTCACTATCGGGCGTCGACTGGCCATATTTATATTGTAGCTTGGGTAAGTAAAAAGGTTTATCAATTGTCACGCCGGAGGATATATCCAGTCGCATACGCCCGGCCGCTCCTTTTTTAGTGGTAATCATAATGGCTCCGTTGGCTCCCTGACTGCCATAGAGTGCAGAAGCAGAGGCGCCTTTTAACACGTTGATACTAGCGATATCATCTGCATTCAGGGTACTGAGAATGTCGCCTTTGTCTGTTCCGCCACCAAAAGGCCCCTCAGAGCCACTGCCCGAAGTATTGGTAATCGGCAAACCGTCTACTACATAAAGCGGTTGATTACTGCGGTTCGATTTCATACCTCTTAAGACAATATTAACAGAACCGCCCATCCCGGACGAGCTGCGGTTAATCTGAAGTCCCGAAATTCTGCCGGTTAAGTTATTCATCGGGTTTACATCTTTAACACGCGTCAGTTCATCGCCCTTCACAGTCTGGGTAGAGTAAGTCAAGCTTTTAGCTTTGCGTTCAATCCCCAAAGCGGTAACTACCACCTCGTTCAGTTTATTGTCTGACGCAACCAAACGTATATTAAGAGGGGTGTTGTTATTGGCTGCGACGGTAACAGTTTGCGATTCGTAACCCAAAAATGAAACTTCAAGCGATAAGTTGTTTAAACTGGTTTGTAAATTGAATCGGCCCTCTTCGTCGGTGGAAGTGCCGATATTCGTTCCTTTTACTTTGATGGATACGCCAGGTAACGGTTGGCCATCCGTCTGATCGGATACTTTTCCGATGATACTTCTTGTCTGCGCTCCCAATAAGAGCCATTGACTAAAGAACATTAAGCATAGCAAAACTTTCTTCATGTTAAGTGATTTTGGTTATAAATTGTTGTTTAAGAACGGGTTGTGTTACATTAGGTTGGCCTGCAAATGCTTTCAAAAAGCACAATAATATCCCAGCGCACATTTTTTTGTTTCACAAATGTGATCGCCTGCTTCACAGCATCGAGTCCGTAAATAAATTGATAGGGTAAGTGCTTTACGATCGATTACACGATTAAGTTATTGAGAATAACAGAAAACCTCTAAGGATCTATTGCACAATAATGTTTAATAAACGAGGGATTAAGCTGGTTGATGGCTTACATTCTGTTCTCTGTTGCTATCAATAAAATGTATTGATCGGTTGCTTGTATTGTTCTTGTGTTTGTATTAGTCTGACTTTAATTGAATTTAGTCTCTCATAATTGTAACATTTCTGTGAATATAGATAATATTTTTAACAAAGCAATAGTATTTCAAAAAAAAAGTTTTTGATGGGTTCTTATTTATACCAAGTATAAAATGAAACATACTTTTGTGAAATAAAATAGAAGTTTAGCAGCTCGTGCCCACCTAACTTAAGCTTTCAAGTTTGCTGTGTAGACAGAAAACAAGCCCTATCCGGCTCTTCAAAAAAATAGCTGATTTCAGGGGCAGCCGATAGTGGCAAATTCGCTAGTTTTGTTCACATCCCATTAGAAATATGACAAACGACGAATTAAGAGCAATAGAGTCCGCCGCAAGGGCTAAAGATTCGGAACAACTCAAGGCGATAACCGAACAGGCTACAAGTGCTAAAGATTTTCAAGATTATGCACTTGGATCTGCCGTCACTCAGTTGATTAAATCGAGTCAATACGAAATAATCGACCTTTTTATTCGGAAAGGTTTGATCGAAACGGATCTTTATCTATACGACAAATTTGACAATAGTATTATTAACACATTCTTACGCATCGATAGTCTGCAATTGCAGGACTTAGCTGGTTATTTAGCTTGGTTTGAAACTTTTGCCACCCGGATCGATGAAATTGACGAAGAAGTAGGGGGGATTACTTTACTCAACTATGCGATTGAGGTGAATGCGCCCGTCTCCTTATTGAAAATATTAGTGGGTCAAGGGGCAGACATTCATCGGAAAGATAAATACGACCAAACGCTTCTTTACAAGATATGTAATTACGGGATGAAACCCGAAGCCTATCGAAGAGAGCTTGTAACATGGTTGATAGCAGAAGGCCTAGATATAAATGCTGCCAATGTTGAGGGGAATACACCCCTTCATGTTGCTGTTCGTTTGCGGAATATAGAGGTGATAAAAGCGTTGTTGGAAGCCGGTGCCTACCCCAATGTTGAAAATAAGCAGGGAGAGAGCGCCTTTTTTCATGCCGCTGTTTTTCAATTCGACGCAAAAATAATGGAGTTGTTTTTACATTATCAGACCCCGGATTTTTATGCTTTAACCAAACAAAAAGAGAATCTCTTAAATGGTTTTTTGCGCGCCATGGTATATGAGAATGATGATAATTATAAAATATTGGATATGTTGTTAGATCATGGAGGCGACCTTAAGGAGCCGTCGGACTATTACCATCGGCCAAAAACAGGAATTGACTGGGCTTTAGAGAAGTCATACAACTTACTGGAGCGCTTGGTACACAGAGGTGCTCTCGATCTCGACTATCGCGATAATGAAGGCAACACGTTATTGCATAAGGTATGTATGTTTAACTTGAATTATGATGAACCAAAGGCAAAAGAACTGTACCGAAAGGTGAAATTTCTATTACAACAAGGTGTAGATGCCAAATTAGAAAATATAGCCGATAAAAAAGCGGTAGATTATGCGTTGGGTGACAATCTGAAATCAAAAACAGTAGAATTATTATTAGCACAAGAATAAGTTGTATTATGTCTCAATCATTTATCATTGCCTGTGAAGGAGGTAAAAGGAAGATTGCTGAAATCCTTTTGGAAAAACAACAAGTTGATGTGGGTTATACTGACGAAAAAGGCCGTACAGCATTACATTATGCGGCGCATCGCGGTTATTTGGATCTAGTGAAGCAATTAGTTGAATCAGGTGCGGATCTGAATTATGAAGACCATCAGGGAGAAACGCCCCTGTACTTTGCCTTGTTGCAAAAACAGAAACAAACGGCCTTGTTTTTAATGAACCAGGGAGCTGATATACGAATAAACGACTTTCTGGGTAACAGCTTATTGCATATTGCCGCAAGAACCGGACAACAGGAGGTGGCCGAAAAATTGATCGCTGACGGACTCGATATTAACGCTTTAAACAATGAGGCAGAATCACCTTTATTGATTGCTGTGCAATATAAGTACCCGCCGATGGTGCAATTACTATTAGATAATGGAGCTGAAGCAAATGTAAGTGATAAGCAGGGAAATACGGCGTTAAATTTGGCTGTTGAACAGAACTCGGTACCGATCGTTAATAAGCTTTTAGACAATGGAGCGGCTGTCAATATAGTGAATGATCAGAGCGAAGGCCCTCTCCTTTTAGCAACGAAATTAGGTAACCGTTTAATTACGCAACGTTTAGTAGAACAGGGTGCTGATATTTTTGCCGAATCGGCCGAAGGTATATCGCCGGTATGGTACGTGTGTGGCAGTAATCAAAAGGAGCTATTGGCGCTATTTCTATCCAAAGGATTGTCTCCCGATTATGCAAGGCCGGTCGATTCTTTCGATGGCCGAGACGGGGATTATATTCGGAAATTGATTGCGCGAACCGGTACGCGTACTTTTATATTAGGCTTTGAACCGCATTATGCAGGCGAGACTTTGTTACAGACGGCCGCGAAATCCGGTTATCTTTCTTTAGTAAAACAACTGTTAGAGGCGGGAGCAGCGATTGATAAGCAAGACGCCGCAGGCAATACCGCGTTGCATTATGCAGCGGCTTATGGTAAGAAAGATGTTGTCCGGTTTTTGTTAACGCATGGCGCAACCACAGATTTAGCCAACGCGTTGGAGCAAAAGCCTATCGATTATGCTAATATGCAAGGTTTCAACGAGATAACCGCCCTATTAATCGATTTTGGTGCTCAATCAAATGATATAGTTGACGGGCCGATGCAGGCAGAAATGCCAAAGGTAGCCGTACAGGCGGGTATGGATATGGCACAAAAGAAACAGGCACTTTTTGATTTGAAGGATTTATTAGATGCAGGTATAATCAATCAAGAGGAATTTGATGCCGAGAAAAATAAAATTCTACAATCCTGAACTTGTTGAAATATAAAATAAGATAACTATGTTGATTTATCGAGGTTGGGGAATCTTAGCCATTTTAATACCCATTGTATGTATAATGATTGGCATATCGCTTTTTGGCGAAGCAGGAAATTCGACTTTACGTGGGTTTCTTTACAGTTTGTTAGTTTCCGGTATTATAATCGTTCCCTTGGGGCTTTATCTTAAACGTAAAGGTAGAAAGCACGATTTATATTTTATTCCGTTATTTGTTTGGGGAATCGTTTGGATCACTGTTGCGTTTGGGTTTTTACTCGGAAAAGGTCTTTTGTAAGTGAGTTTACCAAGCAATAGGTTAGCTTGTGTTTTATTGTCAATTTGGCTAAGTTTGTCTAGTAATGGTCAAACAGCTATGGTTTTCTGTTCTCTTTGTTGTTTTCATTAGCCTCGCACACGGTCAAACGCAGGATAGCACAAATTATTACGTCCAGTTCTCGTCCACGAATTCGATTAATAAAACAAATGACAAAAGCGCATTTCTATTGAACAACGCACTCCGTTTTTCCATCGCAAAAGAGCGGATTAAACTAAATTTCAACAATAACTGGCTCTATGGACGCCAGGATGGGAGCCAGTCAAATAACGATTTTTCAAGCTCACTTGATTTTAATATTTATCGGAAAGATCTTCGATTTTTCTATTGGGGTTTAGCGAATTACAATACGAGCTTTTCCTTAAAGATTAGAAACCAACTATTGGCGGGAGCCGGCGTTGCTTATAACCTGATTGACAAAAACGAAGTTTTTCTTAACATAAGCGACGGCTTTCTCTATGACGCAAGCAGTATTCTTGAAAATGAGTTACCTATAGATTATCAAACGGTACGAAACTCTTTTAGACTCCTTTACAAATTTGTCTTTAAAGAGCTTATCATCATTCAGGGCAGTAATTTCTACCAACCTTCGCTCACCGATGCGGCAGACTTTAATATTAAATTAAACAACGATATTGCATTTAAACTAAATAAATGGCTTAGTTTAAAAGGCTCTTTGGTATATAACCGTATTAATCGTACAGATCGAGAAAACCTATTATTTACCTATGGAGTTGCTTTTGAAAAGTATTTTTAAGCTTTCGGTATTTGCCCGAGCTACTTCACAAAAACGACGATAATGAAAACTTTTTTGGTACGTTATTACTTCTGTAAAAGAAGTAATTTGTCTTGCGAATGAAACCTTCCACTAATATGGCAGGGAAGCATAGGTCTAATTCATTAATTATTTTACGCTGATGAAGAAAGCAGTTGTATTTGGTGCCACCGGCCTCATAGGCTCGTATCTTTTAAAGGAATTACTCAATAGTACAGATTATGAAGTCGTAACGGTTGTTGTTCGGAGAAAATTGACTATTCATCATCCTAAGTTGAAACTGTTAATAGGCGACTATCATAGCTTACCTAGTCTGAAAGAAGATATTAAAGCCGATGAAGTTTATATAACCTTGGGAACTACGAAAAATAAAACACCTGATCAAAGGGTATATTACGAGATAGACCACGACTATCCGGTGCTGGCTGCAAAAATAGCCAAAGAACAAGGTGCAACAGCCGTTTTTTTAGTGACGGCCGTCGGTGCGAATCCTAGCTCCGGTGTGTTTTATTTAAGGACGAAGGGGGAAGTGGAAAGGGATCTCATAGCACAAGGGTTCGATCATACACATATTTTCAGACCTTCCATGTTAATGGGAAATCGGGACGAGAATAGGCCATTGGAAAAATTTTTTATGGCCATATGGTGGTTTATTGGACCGCTGTTAATAGGGAAGGGGCTTGAAAAATATCGAGGTATTGCCGGAGAGCGTGTGGCTAATGCCATGATAAAAGCTGCACAAAATCAAAACGAAAAAGTAAAAATTTATCATTGGCGAGAAATGCAGGATCTTTTAAAATGAGCCGAATTCGCTGCTTATGAAAAGAGCTCACATTTTGTTGCTATCAATAATTTTTTTTCCTTTGTGCAAAAGGAACCGGCATGAAAAAGGCGGAAGCAACTCGATTCAGTATTCTACGAAAAGCCTTTGAACTCATATACACGAAGGGATATCAAACAACGAGCATTGATGATATTCTTGCAACAACAAAAGTAACGAAAGGAGCCTTCTATTACCATTTCAAGAATAAAGATGAAATGGGACTGGCCATTATCAATGAAATTCTTAAACCTAATTTTGCCAAAAATTTCATTGATCCTTTAAAAAACGATCAGGACCCTATAGAACTCATATATAATATGATGTACCACCTCTTGATGGAAAACGAATTTCTAAAAGTAGAATATGGTTGCCCTGCCGCTAATCTAACGCAAGAAATGGCCCCTTGGAATGAGCGTTTTGCGAAAGCACTTGACGAACTCGTCAATCAATGGAATAAGTCTTTAATCGCAACGATCGAAAAAGGAAAGAAAGACGGACGTATACGACAGAACGTGGACGCAAAACAGGTTACTTTTTTTGTTATGTCGGGTTATTGGGGTATCCGTAATTTCGGCAAACTTGAAAATAATCGATCGGTATATGTTCCTTATTTAAAGGAACTTAAGAATTACTTGAACTCGCTGAGATAATTTTTTTATCTAAAAACATACTGAGTAGTATGTTTTGTTATATCTTTGCTTCGTTAATTAAAAAACGATGTACGTTACACTTATTTTTCTTCATTCTCTTTTCAGGTGGTTGGTGCTAGTCAGTCTAGTCGTCGCTATTGTTCGTGCCTATCTAGGTGTTAATCAGCTTAAGCCCTTTTCAAAAACGGATAATGCAATTAGGCATTGGACGGCCACCATTGCACACATACAGCTGGTGCTTGGAATTATCCTTTATACCAAAAGCCCTATTATAAAATATTTCTGGAAGGAAACCGAGGAGACCTCGTCGAATTGGGACGTAGCATTTTTTGCCCTGTTCCATGCCTTCTTGATGTTTAGCGCGGTGGTTGTCCTTACTGTTGGCTCTTCTTTAGCTAAGCGTAAATCGGAAGATGGAGAAAAGTTTAGGACCATGCTGATATGGTTTTCAATAGCCTTGTTTATTATTTTTATAGCCATTCCATGGCCATTTTCACCTTTATCTAGCAGACCTTATTTTAGATAATATGATACACTTGAAACAATCAAAAGTTGCTACGCTCCGTCTGATAGGTGTAGCCGAGGGAATATCGTTATTAATCCTCGTTTTTGTCGCGGTACCGATGAAATACTATTTCGATAACCCTTCTTTAACTAAATTAATGGGCCCTATTCATGGTGCGCTGTTTTTGCTATTTGTTTTTAATGCGCTTAGTGTAGGAATAGAGCAAAAATGGAAATTTAGAACCACCACATGGCAGGTTCTACTGGCTTGTATCGTGCCCTTTGGGACGTTCTATATCGATCGAAAGATTCTTCGGAAATTAGATTAAAAAAGTAAATGTGTCATTGTTGTTAAAAAACGGTGACAGCAATACGAAATAGTAGCGCTTTATCTCATCTTTACGTTACAAAGAAGCTTACATTTAATCTGTTCTTTATTCGTCTGAGCATAAAAAATATAGATTAGAAAAAATTAATTTCATATTATCAAAATGTTAAGCCAAATTTGCAAATGTTTTTTTGAGAGGAGATGCAACCTTTAATTCAAATGGAATACCCGGCAACCATTACCTGGAAACAGGCGATGCAAAGTTGGGCTTTTAAAAGCTGGCTGATCGCTGGCCATCTTTTGTTTATTGTACTTTTATTTGTGCTGCCCCAATTCTTTGATCATATCGAGCTGAGAGATGGAGTGCCTTTATATGATCCGTTGCTGAACCTCTTACCTACCATGGATTTATCAACGCCCATATTTGTATGTATATGGGGGATGGCAGCGTTGCTTTTGTATCGGTGTTTTTCTAGCCCTGCCATTATGATTACCGCATTATATGGCTTCTTGCTGGTTGTATTTATGCGGATGCTGACCATTTCGTTGGTCGCATTAGACCCTCCCACCGGATTAATTCCTCTAGTGGATCCGTTAAGCAATATTGCCTATGGAAAGGCCGGTTTTATTACCAAAGATCTTTTTTTTTCCGGTCATACCTCCACGATGTTTCTTATCTTTTTATGTTTACCAAATCGAGTGGATAAGCTATTAGCTTTAATAGCCACGCTATTGGTCGGAAGCATGGTGCTGATTCAGCATGTGCATTACAGTATCGATGTGCTGGCGGCTCCTTTATTTACCTGGTGTTGTTTTTGGTTGGGACGCGAAATCGCATTAAGCGGATGGTATAAGGCAGCCCATTTAGCTTTAGCAAAAGAAAAAGTGGGTGTGCGTGTGGTGACTACTGAGCTTCGTAAGCTATAATTTCTCTTCCAATAGCGTTAATTTCATCGTCCGCTTCAAAACGAGGTAGCTCGGTTTCCGAATCCAATTTAATCCAGCTATTCTCCGTGTCTTTCATGATTTTCATATATTCGACACCATCTTTATAAACGGTATAGATGTCCTCTTCTTCCGGGAAGATCGCATAATCAATCTCATTGAGAGTAATGTCAAAAGGCTCTTTCGTTTGCATAGTCATCTTTTGTTACAAAGTTAAGGAAATTCTATTATAGTAAATAAGGTAGATAGTTTGGGTTAGACTTATTGCACTTTACATGGAGTCATGCTCATTTTAAAAGAACGTTTATTTTATACATCCCACTTGCTGCGCCCATTGGGCCAAGGTGCTTTGGCTTGTCTATTCCGTTGCAACCCGTGGTCAGATGCCCATCCGTGAATCGGAGCCACCCTCTTGCGCAATGGCGTGCCCTTCGTTCGTCGATTCACTGATTACCGTCTGCTTCGCATAATAATGGTGAGGGGCATCTTTGACTGCCGGTTGCTGCCTCCATAGACTAGGCCATTATCGTCCTTTGGAACGATTTTGCAACGGGCTATAGCGCAGGGCATAACGGCCTTCCAGGGTGAGCGTAAAGAAAATTCGGTTAGCAGGGCGTGCTAAAGTGTTATGCGAAAAAGCGAAGGGAAGGAATTGTGAATAGGGGCGGCTCCGCAGAACAGAGGGATAGGAACCGAATTTTTAGTGAGCACTGGATAGCCTTGATTGTTTGGTTCTTTATGATCAAGCATAAAGAACATATATTAAAAAAGTTGAATAAAATAAACGTTCTTTTTATTATTACGCTCGATTGGATCATATGTTGAAAAAACTTTTTATAGTTAAACCTGTTGTGCTGAAAATAGTCTTATCGGTTGTAAATAATGATTATATGAGAAAAGTTTTTATACTAATCACGATGTTAACCATCGTCGTTGCTGCCTGTACAGCGAAAAAGGGGATGACGTCCAAAAAAGATGCATTGAACGGAACATGGGAATTGGACTATATCAGCGGTCCTCGCATTGCATTTGAAGGCTTGTATCGCAATAAAAAACCCTTTATAAAAATTGAAGTAGACAGTAACCGCGTGAGTGGCAATACCAGTTGCAATAACTTTTTCGGAAAACTGAATCGCGATGGTCATAATATAAGCTTTAAAGAAGGTTTAGGAATGACGAAAATGTTTTGCGAAGGGCAGGGAGAGCCGACCTTCATCAGTACGCTCGAAAAGGTAAATCGTTATGATATTACCGATGAAGGTAAAACGCTTCATTTTATTATGGGAGATATTGCTATGATGCGGTTCAGGCGGATTGACTAAATGCTGAAATCGGACCTCTGTTAAAGGTTTGTTTCTTACCCTGAAATTTTGTACTTTGGACTATCACTTTTATTAACTAAGTTTTTATTAAAAAAATAAACGATTCAGTATGGGAAAAGGAGATAAAAAAACCAAAAGAGGGAAGATCACGATGGGTTCATTCGGAAAAACGAGACCTCATAAGCAAAAAAAAGTCGCAGCAGCAACGGCGGTTGTAGAAGAAAAGGCCACAGTAAGTGCTAAAAATAAAAAGGGTTGATATTCATCAACCCTTCCTTATAACCTATTTAAACGTTAATTATTTCTTTTCCTTTTTATAAGCAGCATTTAAGCCGTCTACCACTTCTTTGGTGATTTCAAGGCTCTCATCTGCGAACAGTACACCCGGGTTTCCTTTGGCATAAGTTAATACAAATTTATAGCCTTTCTCTTTCGCATGCGATTTAAGGTAATCGGCTACCTTGTTGTATAACTTTTCTTGTTCTTGGGCTTCATCATTGGCAAATGACTGATTCGCATTCTGGTTGAATTTGCCGAGCTCTTCCTGCTTACGTGCCAAACGTTCTTCTGTACTTTGGCGCTGTTCTGCACTCATGGTAGCAGCGTTTTTTTGGTACTCAGCCACTTCACGTTGAAAAGCATTGCCTTTCGCTTGTAGCTCGCTCTGTGTCTTTTTTGCTTTTTCCTGAAGCTTGGCTTGCATATCTTTAAAGTACTCATAATTGGCTAATAGCGAATCAGAGTTTACATATACGATCTGTCCTTCAGTGGCTGCGGCAGCAGTGCTGTCTTTGCCGGACTTAGCCGCCGGTTTATTTGCATTGTTATTACATGATACTGCAGCCACAGCCAGCATCAAGCCTAATGAAATTTTTGCTATAGAAGCGAATGGTTTGTTCATCTTATGTCTTTATTGTTTAATTTCTATGCAATCAAAACGCAAACCTAACATAAAAATCATATACTAAGCAATTTTTTTTTAAATGCGCGCGGGAATCATGCATATTGAGAAACCGATTTTATGAGGTGTATGTCAGCAAAAAATTGACTGGATAGGAAAGGAATTGTAGGCGTTCCCATCCTATTCTCTGTGTTTTTTTATCTAGAAAAAAAGAACATTAAATAGCTATTATATAAGGAGTAAATTACTCAAAGTCGGTAAAATTTCGTATTTTTGTGTTTTTGGAACTAAACTATACATGAGCGAAGAAAACAAAAACAAATCCAACTATTCCGCAGATAATATACAGGTATTAGAGGGCTTAGAAGCCGTAAGAAAAAGACCGTCAATGTATATCGGAGACGTTGGCGTGAAAGGTTTGCACCACTTGGTGTATGAAGTAGTTGATAACTCCATTGATGAAGCGCTAGCCGGTTACTGTACAGACATTCATGTAATCATTCATAAAGATAACTCCATAACAGTGGAGGATAACGGACGGGGTATCCCAACCGGAATCAATAAAAAAGAGAACAAATCAGCCTTGGAAATGGTCATGACTATGCTCCATGCCGGTGGTAAGTTCGATAAGGACACCTATAAGGTTTCCGGTGGTTTACATGGTGTTGGTGTTTCCTGTGTGAATGCACTCTCTACCTTGTTGATAGCTGAAGTACATCGGGAAGGTAAAATATTTAAACAAGAGTATGCGCAGGGAAAACCTCTGTATGATGTAAAAGTAATTGGTGAAACCGATCGTACCGGAACGAATGTTACTTTCCATCCGGATCCAAGTATTTTTACCATGACTACCACGTATAGTTATGATACGCTTGCCGGTAGATTGCGTGAGTTGGCTTATTTAAACAAAGGAATCAGACTTACCCTACTTGACGAACGCGAGGAGCAAGAAGATGGAGCATTACGTCATGAAGAGTTTTATTCTGAAGGTGGCCTGAGCGAGTTTGTTAAATTTTTGGATGGTAACCGTCAGCCTCTAATTCCTGACCCCATTCATGTGGAAGGAATAAAACAGGGTATACCGGTAGAGTTAGCTTTGCAATATAATGATACCTATTCCGAAAACGTGCACTCCTACGTGAACAATATCAATACCATTGAAGGGGGTACTCATGTTGCCGGATTTAGGAGAGGCTTAACCCGTACTTTGAAAGCTTATGCAGATAAATCGGGCCTGTTAAAGAACCTAAAGGTAGAAATTACAGGTGATGATTTTCGAGAAGGCTTAACGGCTGTTATTTCTGTAAAGGTCGCTGAGCCGCAGTTTGAAGGACAAACAAAAACCAAACTCGGGAACAACGAAGTAATGGGCGCCGTAGATGTCGCTGTAGGCGAGATTTTGGGTACTTACCTGGAAGAAAATCCACGCGAAGCAAAGGCAATTGTACAGAAGGTTATCATCGCGGCTCAAGCTCGCGCCGCTGCACGCAAAGCCCGTGATATGGTGCAGCGCAAAACGGTAATGGGAGGTAGCGGTTTGCCGGGTAAGTTGGCCGATTGCGCAAACAATGATCCTGCTAAATGTGAAATATACCTCGTAGAGGGAGACTCGGCGGGAGGAACCGCAAAACAGGGGAGAAACAGGGAATTTCAGGCAATCCTGCCTTTGCGTGGTAAAATCCTCAACGTAGAAAAAGCGATGGAGCATAAAATCTACGAGAACGAGGAAATTAAGAATATGTTTACCGCCCTAGGGGTGAGTATCGGTACTCCTGAAGATGCGAAGGCGCTGAATCTGGAAAAACTTCGTTATCATCGAATCATTATCATGACGGATGCCGATGTGGACGGTTCGCATATTACAACGTTGATTTTGACCTTCTATTTCCGTTATATGAAGGAATTAATAGAGCGAGGTTATGTCTACATTGCTACTCCTCCGTTGTACTTAGTAAAAAAAGGTAAAGAACATGAGTACGCGTGGAATGAAAATCAACGACTGGCAGCTATTCAACGGTTGAAAGGTGCCGGTAAAGAGGATAGCGTACATGTTCAGCGGTATAAAGGTTTGGGAGAGATGAACGCAGAGCAGTTGTGGGATACTACCATGAACCCCGAAACCCGCACCTTACGTCAGGTGAGTATAGAAAATGCGGCGGAGTGCGACCGTGTCTTTTCCATGTTAATGGGCGATGAAGTGGCACCTCGTCGGGAGTTTATTGAGCGTAACGCTAAATATGCGAAGATAGACGTATAAAAGTTCTAAGTTTTAAGTTGTACGTTTTAAGTGCCTTATAACGTACAACTTTTAACCTATCACTTTAAAAAATTAACCAAGCCTATTACTAAATCGCTGTTTAACGGGAGATTTGGATTTGAATAAGTCTTCAAGTTAGCTTCTTTATTTGCAGGTGCTGTTTTTAGTGTATGGTTCATGTTTTTTATAAGTAAGAGCGTGGCTTTGGGATTCGCTGCTTTTAACTTTTCGGCGTGGCTGGTCGGTACTTGCAAATCCGTAGTGCCTCCCACAATCAGGATTGGTATTTTTAACTTCCTGATTTCTTCTTCGGGATTGATTTTGAAAGACGAAATAAGGAAGGGTTGTATAGCCGGGGCAAATAAACTATTGAGCTCGGTCGGAACATTATTTGTCATTTTTCCCTGTTTCAGCAGGTTGATAATTGACGTAGCTTCTTTAACTAAGGAAGGTTGTGTTAATAATTGATTTTCTAACACAGTAGCAAGATTTTCTCCCGGGCCGCATAAAGAAACAACGGCGTCCGGATTCAGCTGCTCCGATGCAATAATGCCGATGTTTGAACCTTCGCTATGACCTATAATAAACAGCTTTTGAAATTTTTTTTGATTTTTGAGAAATGTTCCAAGAATCACCGCGTCATCTACAAAGTCGTTAAACACCAAGTTATTTTGGCTTGTCTGAAAGTTTACACTTTCGCCGATCAAACGCTTATCGTATCGGAAACTGGCGATGCCGTTATCCGCTAACGCTTCCGCTAATAATAAGTAACTGTTGGCTTTCACGCCATAAAGGTTGTTGCCATTGCGATCCGTAGGACCGCTACCCGCAATGATTAAAGCGACGGGAGTACCCGCTTGCGGATTTTTTGGTGTCATAAGAGTTCCGCTGATAATACCTCCATTTACTTTGATTTTTAACGCCTCTTCGGGGAAATTAGCCGGACTCCTATTGGTGTTGGCCCTGATTTTGGGTTGTTGTTGCATTAAAAAAGCCGAAATATCTCCGCTCGTGTTAAAATGGAATGTTAAGGGAACAATATAATCTTTAAAAGTGGCTTGCAGTATCAACGAGTTGTTATTATTAGTAATGCTATCGAGTGGTTCTACCTGCTCAAAAGCACCAAATTGCTGGTTAATACCCTTCCATATCTTCGATAATGTTGCTGGGTTAACCTTCGCTTTAAAATCAGCTGAAGTAAGATCAAGTGCTTCCTTGTAGTTGGAATCAACCATGAGCGAGATGAATTTTGCCGCCTTATTGCCGTTTGTGTTTTGCGCTTTTCCGCTATAAATGCTCAAGAATAATAAGGTAAAGAGAATAAAAAGGTAACGCATAAAATGAATTTTTTCTTTAAGATACAAAAATTATATGGTACTTGCTCGCGAAAATAGCTCATTGCTGAAAGCCGATCTCCATTTCCAAATAAGCGAATTTTATAGTAGGTTTGCACCTCTTTATATGTATACAATAGTATACTAAATGTTATTTATACCATGAGCATAGCGAAGACATA
The DNA here is from genome assembly GCF_008245145.1 of Olivibacter sp. LS-1. GTDB lineage: Bacteria > Bacteroidota > Bacteroidia > Sphingobacteriales > Sphingobacteriaceae > Olivibacter > Olivibacter oleidegradans. The sequence continues at coordinate 2,338,730 of NZ_CP041643.1, forward strand.
CAACCCCAAAGAAACCGAAGATAAATGGTATGCCTATTGGCTGGAAAAGAAGTTTTTCCGTTCTATACCGGATGGTAGAGAACCCTATACGATTGTCATGCCTCCTCCTAACGTCACGGGCGTATTGCACATGGGACATATGCTAAATAATACGATTCAGGATGTATTAATTCGCCGTGCCCGGATGCAGGGTAAAAATGCCTGTTGGGTGCCCGGTACCGATCATGCGTCGATTGCAACCGAGGCAAAGGTAGTCGCTATGCTTAAAGAGCGCGGAATCAATAAAAGCGATATCACACGTGAAGAATTCTTGAAATACGCTTGGGAATGGAAGGAAAAATACGGCGGAATTATTCTCGATCAATTGCGAAAGCTGGGAGCCTCGTGCGATTGGGACCGGACGCGCTTCACTATGGAACCCGACTTGAGCGATGCGGTAATTGATACATTTATTCACCTTTATAAGAAGGGGTATATCTACCGAGGTATCCGCATGATTAACTGGGATCCGCAGGGTAAAACCGCTGTCTCAGATGAAGAAGTAATTCGCAAAGAAGTAAACCAGAAGCTGTATTATATCCAGTATCAAGTTGTAGACACGGGCGAAGAACGAACAACGAATAACCAACAACGATCGTACATCACCATCGCAACAACCCGGCCGGAAACGATTATGGCTGACACGGCCGTTTGTATCAATCCGAATGACGAACGCTATCAGCATTTAAAAGGAAAGAAAGTACTGGTTCCTATAATAAACAGGGAAATACCCATCATTGAGGATGAGTATGTTGAGATGGAATTTGGTACAGGTTGTTTAAAAGTAACGCCGGCACATGATCTGAACGACTATGAGCTGGGCCAGAAGCATAAATTAGAGGTTGTCGACATCTTAAATGACGATGGAACGCTAAATGAAAAAGCGCAGATATTAGTAGGAGAGGATCGCTTTATCGCCCGTAAAAAAATTGCTAAAATGCTGGAAGAAGTAGGGCAATTGGAAAAGGTTGAAGATTATAAGTCGCAGGTTGGCTTTTCAGAGCGGACCGATGCGGCTATTGAACCAAAGCTATCTATGCAATGGTTTTGTAAAATGGAGCACCTTGCAAAGCCGGCACTGGATTACGTGCTTAGTGGCGAGGTTAAACTAATTCCTGACAAATTTATCAATAGCTATCGCCATTGGATGGAGCATGTTAAAGATTGGAATATATCGAGGCAACTCTGGTGGGGCCAACGAATCCCGGCTTGGTACAATGAAAATCAAGATTGGGTTGTAGCTAAAACTGAAGAGGAAGCGATAGTCGAGTTTGAGCGCTTGGGAAAAAGCACAAAGGGCATTTATCAGGAGGAGGACGTGCTAGATACTTGGTTTTCGTCAGGCTTATGGCCTATATCCGTTTTTGACGGATTTAAAGAGCCAAACGGAGCCGATATCAATTATTATTATCCTACAAATGATTTGGTAACAGCGCCTGAAATATTGTTTTTCTGGGTAGCGCGTATGATGATTGCAGGGCAGGAATTTCGAGGAAAGGCACCATTTAAAAATGTCTACCTTACCGGTATCGTGCGCGACAAACTTGGACGAAAGATGTCTAAATCATTGGGGAATTCGCCGGATCCGATTGAGTTGATGGATCAATATGGTACGGATGGCGTGCGTGTTGGAATGTTGTTGTCGTCTCCTGCAGGTAATGACCTCATGTTTGATGTGGCCTACTGCGAGCAGGGCCGAAATTTTGCCAACAAGATTTGGAATGCCTTCCGATTAGTTAAAGGCTGGGAAACGGTTAACAAACCGGCAACAAAAGCAGAGCTTAAAACCGTGGAATGGTTTGAGAGCCGCTTTAGTGAAGCTGTGATCGAAGTAGAGGAGCATTTCGCCGCCTATAGACTTTCTGATGCGCTCATGACCATTTACAAGCTTATATGGGATGATTTCTGCTCCTGGTATCTTGAACTGGTAAAGCCGGCTTATCAACAGCCTATTGCTAAAGATCTATTGACCTTTACGATCGACTTTTTTGAGCAGGTATTGGCCCTTGCTCATCCTTTTATGCCATTTATCACGGAGGAGCTATGGCACGATGAATTGTTTGGAAGTCGGAGTGCGTTGGATTGCTGTATTGTGGCAGCCTATCCTAAGGCTTCAAAGATCGATCGGGAGCTTCTAAATGACTTTCAGGTGGTTCAGCAAGTTGTTTCTGAAATACGTAACGTGCGAAACACGAAACAAATTTCTCCTAAAGAGACACTTCCACTTGCTATCAAAGTGAATACCGATATTGCTTACGAAAACTATTTAGATAGTATCAGAAAATTGGCGAACATCAGCGACGTAAGCTTCGTTTCGGAGCAACAAGTGGGGACGGCAGCATTTATAGCAGGCAAGGATGAGTTTTTTGTAAGCATAGCTCAAAATATTGATGTGAAGGCCGAGCGTGAGCGAATAACAAATGAAATCACGTATTTACAAGGTTTCCTGAAATCGGTGAACGCAAAACTATCAAACGAGCGATTTGTACAAAACGCGAAGCCGGAGATCGTGCAGAATGAGCGTAATAAGCAAGCAGATGCACTTGCGAAGATTAAAATTTTAGAAGAAAGTTTGGCGTCACTTTAATGTTACTATTCCGTTTTCGATAGCTCAAAGCTTTTATTATCTTCGTGAGGATATTAAATTATAAAAACTTAAAGTTATTAACATGAAAAGAATTCTCAGTCTAGCACTTATCGGCTTTGTTCTAGCATCTTGCGGTGGTGCTTCCAAAAAGGAAGAGAAAGCGGCCGATCAGGACCCGAATTTAATCACTTGCGAGGGCATCGGTAAAGTAAAATTAAGCTATAGCCATGCGGATCTTGAAAAGGAATTTGGCGCCGATAAATTGGCTGATACAACGAAGGAAGTAGAAGGTAAGAAAGTGAGCGTTACTAAAGTATTCAAAGATACACCTGAAGAAGTAACAGTATTTTGGGCAGAAACGACCGCTCCTTTTACCAAGGCGGTGAAATTGAGCGTATCGGATGAAATGGGACCCTATCAATTGGAAGAAGGTATTCGAGTAGGTTCCACATTAAAAGATATGGTAAAAGCAAATAACTTTTTGCCGGTTACGTTTACTAACTTTTATGCTAATGTGGATGGTTTTGCTCATATTGAGAGCTTCAATGACGGTGATTTAGGTCAGAAGTATCCTTGTTTAGGGGGTGTATTGGATATAGATAGAACCGATAACCTGGAAGTTACATTGCTGGATGAATTTAAAAAGGAGAATCCGGTCAAATCTAATCATAAGGCCATGAACTTTATCTATGCTAATGTGGTAGAATTAAGTGTTTCTGCCAAATAGATAGATCGCGATATATAATAGACATATCTTTGTTAAGCCGTTTGTTTACAAAAACAACGGCTTATTTTATTTCGTGGTAGAAAGGAATGTCTTCCAAGAACCGGTAACTTTCCTTTTCATGGTCAATGAGACAGTAATAGTGTTCTAAGCCGTTGCTCACAACCAGGTAAGGAACTTTATGAACCATATTGTATCGTGCGATCTGTTCGAATACGGCCTGCGTGATTTTTATTGAAGGAGCCTTTAGTTCTGCTATTAATAGGCGTTTACCCGAGGGATTAAAAACTACGATATCGGTGCGTTTCTGCAGTGAGTTTAATTTTAGTCCGCCTTCACTTTGAATCAATGCTTTAGGGAAACCCTTAGCTTGTATAAGATGTTGAATCCAATGTTGCCGTACCCATTCTTCGGGCGTTAATAAGAGATGTTTTTTTCTTAACTCATCATAAATGAACAGGCGATGTTCATCTTTGCTGAGTTTTAGCGGATAGGAGGGTAAATTAAGTGGAATGGGGCTTAACATAATGACCGTGTTTGCGGATGTCTTAAAGATACAAAGCTAGGGAGATTTTTTTAATTAGTTATAAGTTGTACGTTATATAGTTAGTAGGGAGTAGTTAATAGGGAGTAGTTAGTAGGGGAGTAGGAAGTAGTTAGTAGGAAGTATGACAGGTTCACTACTAACAGGTTCCCTTGTTCACTAATAAGGGAGTTAGTAGTTAGTAGGGAGTAGTTAGTAGGGAGTATGACAGGTTCACTGCTAACAGGTTCCCTTGTTCACTAATAGCAGTCGCAGCGACCGTATCAAAAACCTATGCTTATAGCTTACTGCTTATAGCTTACTGCTGATAGCTTACCGCTGACAGTTGTCAAACCTTAAAAATTATTGTTATTTTGCAGCGTGGTCTAGCCTATACCTAGGCTAATTGATAGTTCCCTGTTAGCCCATTAGATTAATAAAAGAATATGAGTGCATCTAACATTTTAGCCGATATCAATAAGAGAAAGCTGAAACCGATTTATCTTTTGCATGGAGAAGAAGCATACTACATTGACTTGATAGTCCATGCTTTAGAGAATAAGGTGCTGAGTGAAGCTGAAAAGGGTTTTAATCAAACGATTCTATATGGAAAGGATACAGACTGGGTCACGATCTTGAATACAGCTAAACGATATCCGATGATGAGCGACTATCAAGTTGTCATTATAAAAGAGGCTCAGAATTTAAAATGGGATAAGGCAGATGAGTTTTTTCAAGCTTATGTGGAGAAACCTTTAACAACTACCGTATTAGCTTTTGCGTACAAATATAGCAAGTTTGATAAGCGGAAAAAAATATACAAGGCCATTGAAAAGAGCGGGGTTGTGCTTGAATCCGCTAAGATTTATGATAATAAATTAGCACCCTGGATTGATGAGTATGTAAAGGAGCGTGGGATGAAGATCCATCCACAAGCTGCAGCGATGATGGGTGAATATTTAGGTACAGAGCTTTCGAAAGTAGCAAATGAGTTAGACAAGATGATGCTCAATGTGCCAAAGGATAGGGAAATAGGTGTTACAGACGTTCAAAATAATATCGGGATAAGTAAAGATTTTAATATTTTCGAACTGAATACCGCCCTGGGAAAAAAGGATGTCTTAAAGGTAAATCAGATCATCGATTATTTTTCTGCTAATCCGAAATCCAATCCGATTCCCGTCGTGATGGGATCGCTATACGGTTATTTTTCAAAAATCTTGAAATTTCATTATTTGCCTGATAAAAGCCAGCAAAGCGCTGCCAAAGAATTAGGGGTTCATCCCTTTTTTGTGAAAGATTATGAGTTGGCAGCCCGGAATTATCCGATTATGAAACTGTTTCATATTATTGGCTATCTTCGGGAGTACGATTTAAAGTCGAAGGGAGTAGATGCCTTTAATCTCGAAGCCGAAGATTTGCTGAAGGAAATGATGTTTAAGGTTTTACATTAATAAGGCTCCATCAAGAAATAAATAGATGAAAAAAGAAAGAAAACGACCGCAAGGAGAAATTAGGGATAGAGAGCGGACTAAATTAAAGCTCTTAAGTGCAGTGGGTCAAATAATACGGACGGAAGGCTACCAAGGCTTGGGCGTTAATAAGATCGCTCAAATAGCCGGTGTAAACAAAAAATTGATTTATAGGTATTTTGATAGTGTCGACAACTTGGTGGAGAAATATGTTCGGGAAAAAGATTATTGGGTCAGTTTTGTTGATAAAATAAATGTTGCAGATTCGTTCCAGCAAGATTTTGGGCAAGTGGCTTTGCCAAATTTGCTAACACAGCAACTCGATTTTTTTTTCGGAGCAGACGAACTGCAAAATATCGTACTTTGGGAAATCAGTAAACAAAGCTCGTTAATGCGCGAAATCGCTAATGCCAGAGAAGAGTTGGGCAGTGACCTTTTTCGGTTAACGGATCCATTATTCAGTGACACAACGGTAGATTTAAGGGGAATTGTTGCGCTACAGGTTGCCGGTATTTATTATTTGGTACTACATGCGAAAAACAACGGAAGCACCTTTTGCGAAATTGATGTGAATACGTTAGAAGGACGGGAACGTATAAAACAGGCTGTGACTAAAATTAGTAGCTGGGCATTTGACGAAGCTAAGAAATGTAAAAACAGAAAATAAACAGAAGGGTGTCTGAAAGTTTTTCGGACACCCTATTTATTTATTTCAACATGCTTTCGCGTTGCTTCTTTATTTCCTCACTATTGATATACTCATCATAGGACATAAGTTTATCAATAACACCTTTGGGGGTCAGTTCAATAATTCTGTTGGCTACCGTTTGTGTTAACTCATGGTCGCGCGAAGTAAATAGTATCGGTCCTCTGAAATCTTTCATCCCATTATTTAAAGCTGTAATAGACTCCAAGTCGAGGTGATTAGTGGGTTCGTCAAAAAGTAAAAAATTCGCCTTTTGTAGCATCATTCGCGAGAACATGCAACGCATTTTTTCTCCTCCGGATAGTACGGAGCATTTTTTCAGCACTTCTTCTCCACTAAATAACATTTTCCCAAGGAAGCCCCGTACAAATTGGTCATCCTGATCTGTTGAAGAGTATTCCCTCAGCCAATCAATAAGGTTTTCATTTTTCCCTTCAAAATAGGCAGCGTTATCCATAGGAATATCAGCTGTACTGATGGTGACCCCCCATTTAAACGCGCCTTTATAATCTTTATCCCTTCCGGTAAGTACTTCGTAGAAGGCGGTAGTTGCTAAGCTGTTTTCGGATAATATGGCAATCTTATCACCTTTGTTCATCATAAAAGATACCTTATCGAATAAGACTTCACCATTCGATACCTTGCCTAAGTTTTCTACCTGTAGAATTTGATCGCCTGGTTCTCTGTTCATTTCATTGAACATAATGGCTGGGTATTTTCGACTAGAAGGCTTGATTTCATCTAAATTGATCTTATCCAAGGCCTTTTTTCTACTTGTTGCCTGTTTTGATTTAGAAGCATTTGCACTAAATCTGCGAATAAATTCCTGCAGTTCTTTAACTTTATCCTCCAGCTTTTTATTCTGTTCTGCGCGTTGTTTTAAGGCCAGCTGACTTGATTCATACCAGAAAGTATAGTTACCGGTATAGATCGTCATTTTACTAAAATCAATATCGACAATATGCGTACATACTGCATCCAAAAAGTGACGGTCGTGCGATACGACTAAAACTAAACCTTGATAATCTGCCAAAAAGTTTTCTAACCAAGCGATTGTATCGATATCTAAGTCGTTGGTAGGTTCGTCCAATACCAGTATGTCCGGATTTCCAAATAGTGCTTGCGCCAATAGCACCCTTACTTTTTGGTTACCATCTAAATCCTTTACCAGTTTATAATGTAGATCTTCTGAAATACCTAGATTGCTAAGTAGGGTAGCGGCATTATTTTCGGCACTCCAGCCATCCATTTCAGCAAATAAGTTCTCCAGCTCGCCTGCTCTTTCTCCGTCTGCATCGGTAAAATCTTCCTTGGCATAAATGGCGTCCTTTTCCTTCATGATGTTGTAGAGCTCTTTATGCCCCATCATAACCGTCTCTATAACGGAAAATTCATCAAAAGCATAGTGGTTCTGACTAAGAACGGCCATACGCTCTCCTGGCGTGATACTGACAGATCCGGTTGTTGGATCTACATCACCGGTAATAATTTTTAAAAAGGTCGATTTGCCGGCACCATTTGCGCCGATTATACCGTAACAGTTGCCCTGTGTAAATTTTAAATTAACTTCGTCAAATAAAACGCGTTTACCAAAGCGTAAAGAAAGATTTGAAACACTAATCATAGGGGGCAAAGATAGCGAATTGAAAGCGTAATGTGAAGAGGATAAGCTTAAAGGTGCACTCTATGATAATATTATCGCTGCACGGAATGACGAAAGAACAATTTCTGTTGGAAATATCCAAAAATGTGTCGAAGGTGAAAGCCACAGTACTGGCACAGCTCGCCATATCAGATCATTATACCATGTCCGACCTCTTGTCGCTTTGTTATCATCCGCAGAAAGCCATTGCTTTTCGAGCGGCCTGGATACTGGAATTTGTCGAAAACAAATCGCCTGATCGATTTATCCCTTTATTAGTCGAGTTTATTGAGCAACTTACGCATCAACATAATGCAAGTTGTCAGCGGCATTTTACGAAGATTTTGATGAATTATACCAATAGAAAAGCTAAAACGATTCGTAAAGAAGCTTTCAGTCAATTGACAACAACACATAAAGAACAAGTGGTAGAGCGTGTATTCGAGTGGCTAATCAAATCTGAAACACCGGTTGCGGTAAGGGTCAACTGCATCGAAATACTTTATAACCTCGTTCCTTTATTTCCGTGGATTAAAGATGAGCTAAACGCGCAAATTACTTTTTATTTAAAAGATGGTAGCGCTGCGATGCAGAGTAGAGGAAAAAAATTACTGATGAAATTGCTGGAAGCATCTTGAAAAAACTAAGATCTTTTTTCGATATCCTTATTTCAGTAGATTGACTTTATATAAATCTGTTCGTCTATCCTTCATGGTTTTTACCGTACCGTATTCGTGCAGTTCTTTTAGTGCATAGAGATCCACGTCGGTTAATAAAACCATCTCTGCATTTGGTGTCGCTTCGGCTTTTACGCCATTGGTAGGGAAGGCAAAATCCGACGGAGTGAAGACGGCCGACTGCGCATATTGTATGTCCATATTGTTCACTTTTGGTAAATTGCCAACAGATCCGGCAATGGCCACATAACATTCGTTTTCGATCGCCCGTGCTTGTGCGCAGTTTCTTACCCGTGTATAGCCATTTTGTGTGTCGGTTAAAAACGGAACAAATAGGATTTTCATCCCCTGATCGGCCATGATCCTGCTTAGTTCAGGAAATTCGACGTCATAGCATATCTGAATGCCTATTTTACCGCAGTCTGTATCAAATACTTGTACTTTGTCTCCACCGTACATGCCGTAATATTTGAGCTCGTTAGGTGTAATATGGACTTTGTTGTAGGCGTCGACTTTACCGCTTCGATGACATAAGTAGGTTGTATTATACAGACGATCATTGGCCGAAAGAGAAGGCATAGATCCTGCGATAATATTTACGTTATAGGAAACCGCCAAGCGCTGAATTTTCTCTTTGATTTCTTCAGTGTGTTTGGCCAACATGCGCATCGCCTCCCGTTCGGGTAAGTGGTTATAAGGCTCCATTAGGGGAGTGTTGAAAAACTCCGGAAAAAGCGCAAAGTCCGCACCATATCCGCTAACAACATCCACGAAAAATTCAATCTGATCGTAAAAGGCCTCAACATTATTAAAAAGGCGCATTTGCCACTGGATAAGACCTAAGCGAATGGTTTGCTTGGTAGGTGAAATCGAACTGGTTTTCGGTTCGTAATAGATATTATTCCATTCAAGTAAAGTAGCATATTCCAATGATTCACGGTCTTCGGGAAGATAGTTTTTTAGGATCTTTTTTACGTGAAAATCATTAGATAACTGAAAGGTTAGGGTAGGGTCATAGAGTTCTTTTTGTTTAACCTTTTCAATATACTGTTTGGGTGTAAGTGTATCCGCATGCTCATGATATTTGGGAATCCGCCCGCCGGCAATGATGCTTTTCAGGTTGAGCTGTTCACAAAGTTCTTTTCTCGCATCATATAGGCGCCTGCCCAGACGTAAATCCCTATAGTCCGGGTGAACAAACAATTCGATACCATATAAAACATCGCCTTCAGGATCATGGGTGTTAAACGTGTATTTGCCCGTAATTTCTTCGTACGAATGCGTTCTATCTGTTTTTTTAGAATCGACAATAATCGATAAAGCGCATGCAACCACATGGTCGTCCACTTCGACACACAATTGCCCTTCGGGAAAGATGCTCAACAAATGTTTGATGCTTGATTTGGGCCATATACCGCCCGCTGTGCCGTGATAGGCTTCAACCATAGAGGTTTTTAAATCATTATAATCTGAAAGTCCAAGTGGTCTTATGATGATGTTCATTAGAAAAGTAAAAAATAAAAATTCAAAAGCCTGCCTCCCGGAGGGATGGTAAAAACCCCGAAGGGCTCATTGATGCCTTAAAAAACTAACAAAGCATCAATAATTCAAAACCCCGAAGGGCTCATTGATAGCTATCTTATGTCTTGATACTTATATCTTGCATTCCAACTAGCTAAAATAACGTATTTCCTTTGGGATAGTTTGCTTTTCCCAGATGCTTGTAGGCCAGTTCGGTACATTCGCGGCCTCTTGAAGTTCGCATAATATAGCCCTCCTGAATAAGAAAAGGTTCATATACCTCTTCGATCGTCCCTTCATCTTCTCCTACTGCAGTAGCGATGGTTTTCAGTCCTACCGGCCCTCCTTTGAATTTATCGATTATGGTCAATAAAATCCGATTATCCATTTCGTCCAATCCATGCTCATCAACATTGAGCGCGTTGAGCGCGTATTGGGCAATTTTCGTATCGATATTGCCATTTCCCTTGATTTGGGCGAAGTCACGGGTTCTTCGTAGCAAGGCATTGGCAATCCGTGGGGTGCCACGGCTTCTCCTGGCGATTTCATAGGCACCTTCTTCGCTGATTGGTGTCCGTAATATCCCGGCAGACCGAAGTACGATGGTTGTTAAGAGTTTGGCATCATAATATTGCAAACGCGCATTAATGCCAAAGCGGGCGCGAAGTGGCGCTGTTAACAAGCCTGATCGGGTTGTGGCCCCCACAAGGGTAAAAGGACTGAGGGATAATTGCACAGACCGGGCATTTGGTCCGGTTTCGAGCATGATGTCAATTTTGAAATCTTCCATCGCCGAATAAAGATACTCTTCTACTAAGGGGCTCAGGCGATGGATTTCATCAATGAACAGGATATCACCCACTTCTAAATTGGTAAGTAGGCCAGCTAGATCACCGGGTTTATCTAATACCGGTCCGGAAGTAATCTTAATGCCCACGCCCATTTCATTCGCAATAATATGTGAAAGTGTTGTCTTTCCTAATCCGGGAGGGCCGTGAAGGAGTACATGGTCTAACGCCTCGCCACGAAGTTTAGCTGCTTGAACGAAAATCCGTAAATTTTCCAATATTTTGTGTTGCCCGGTAAAATCTTCAAATGCCTGGGGGCGCAACACCTTTTCTACCTCTTTCTCCGTCTTGCTGAGGTGCTCTGCATTGGGATTTAAATGTTCGTTCATGTTGGAAGCTTTTAGCCGTCAGTTTTTAGTTATCAGCTGTCTGCTTTAAGCCGGTGGCCGATAACTGACAGCTGATTGCTGATAACAAAAATACTAAAAAAATTAGAGGTTTTAGGGCCTGTTGTATTTTCTAAACCAACTGTTAACTTTCATCTGTATAACACCGAAGAAGGCCTCCCGAAAGATTTTGGTACTCATTTTTGATGTACCTTCCGTTCTATCCGTAAAAATGATCGGAACTTCCACTACTTTAAACCCATACTTCAAGGTGGTGAATTTCATTTCTATCTGGAAGGCATAGCCCACAAATTTGATCTTGTCGAGCGGTATAGTTTCGAGTACCTTGCGTTTGTAACACACAAAACCGGCGGTGGCATCACGAATGTCGGTCCCGGTAATCAATCGTACGTACCCCGAAGCAAAATAAGATATTAACACCCTTTTCATAGGCCAGTTTACCACGTTTACCCCTTTGATGTAACGTGATCCAATGGCCAGGTCGGCTCCTTCGATACATGCCTGCCGTAGGCGGATAAGGTCATCCGGATTGTGTGAAAAATCAGCGTCCATCTCGAATATATACAGATAATCTCTTTCTAGACACCAATTAAATCCATGGATGTAAGCCGTACCCAGCCCGAGCTTTCCTCTCCGCTCTTCTAAATGTAGGGAACCGTTAAACACTGCTTGTAAACCCCTTACAATATCAGCCGTTCCATCAGGCGATCCATCGTCAATAACTAAAATGTGATAAGGAAAAGAAAGCGAAAACACTTTGCGGATAATCCTTTCTATATTCTCCTTTTCGTTGTAAGTGGGTATGATAACGATGCTGTCTGACACGGCTTCTTTCCAGTTTTGGTTTTCAAATTACGAAAATAAGGAAATATTATGAGCTATCAGTTTTCGGCTATTAGATTTCAGTAATGTCTCGTTTCTGTTGCTGATAGCCTATTTCCGATAGCTCATTCCAATTATTTTACACCGTGCATCATCTTTTTTAGAATTCCTGAAATAAGAAACAGTATAAGTGCAGCTGTGCCGGAAAGCGTTACGAAAACCATGAAAAATTCATATAGATTATGAACGGTGAAGCCTACAAAAGTTGGGTAAACAATATCAATTTTCTCTTGCGCTAATATAGCCACTTGCTCTGCCGTCGGTTTTACGGCTCCGTCCAATATTCCCTGTAGGTCAATCCCTTTAGACGCGGCAAATTCGAATTTATCCCCTGTAGGAGGAATCAACGCTCCCAAAGTACCTGCTAGGGCGTAACCTGCTGCATTGCCTATAAACCACACGCCCATCAGTAGGGATGAGAAACGTTTAGGTGCGAGCTTGGAAACCAGCGATAACCCGATTGGAGAGAGGCACAATTCACCTAGTGTATGGAATAAATACATAATGAATAGCCAATGAACAGCCAGCTTGCCGGTCAATCCAATCTTGGCAACTTGAACGGCAATGATGTAGTAACCAATGGCTAGTAACAAGAGTCCGATAGCCTGTTTAACAGGAGAAATTGGCTCCAGATTACGTTTTTGCAACTTTAGCCAAAGCCAGCTGAAAGGAAGGGCAAATATGATGATGAATATGGAATTGGCGTTTTGAATAAAACTAGGCGGAAGCTGATAGCCCAAGAAGTTTAAATCAGTCTGTTTATCGGCAACGAAGGTTAGCGATGAGCCCGCTTGTTCGAAAGCTGACCAAAAGAAAATGACGAAGAATGCGATGATGTACATCACTACAATACGATCGCGCTCTATTTTGGTAATGGTTTTATCCGTTAATATCAGAAAAGCTAAGCTTAAGGCCGAAGCGTATATAAAAGGGTAGACCCAGCTTTTAATGGGATTTGGATCGAGTGAAAGGAAGTGAAAAATAATATACAGAACTACCAATACCAACAGGGATGCCACAATTGAGCCTGTCGTAAATTTTGCCTTTTCCGATTCTTCTTCCGCTTGCTTATGATCGGGATGAAAAGAAGGTTTGGCACCAACAGGCTTTCCATCGGGTGACGTTACGTATTTGTTCTTCAGGAAAAAAAACATAACGGTACCCAAAAACATCGCTAAGCCGGCCGCCAGAAATCCCCATTTAAAGGCTTCGACCACACGCACGTCACCCACCTTAACGTCACCCAGGAAAGGGCATACAGACATCCCGAGAAATGCGCCTACATTGATACCCATGTAAAAAATGGTGAAAGCGGAGTCGAGCCTGTTATCTCCTTTATTGTAGAGTTGGCCTACCATCGAGGAAATATTGGGTTTAAAAAAACCATTTCCAACGATAATAATAGCTAAAGCAGTCCACATCACAAATTTTGCAAGATCGAGATTAGATGCATAGACTGATCCGCTAAAGAATAGGCACAACTGGCCAATACCCATAATTGCTCCACCTAGTAGGATACAGTTTCTGTTTCCCAGATAACGATCTGCAATATAGCCTCCAATCATGGGAGTCAAATAACTTAGACCGAGAAAACCGCCATAAACAATTGAGGCATCTTTGTCTGAAAAAGCAAGCGCGTTAACGAGAAATAATGTAAGTAACGCCCGCATCCCGTAAAAATTAAAGCGCTCCCACATTTCCGTGGTGAACAGTACATAAAGTCCTTTGGGATGACTTTGCTGGTTTGATTGTGGTTCTTGTGATAATGTTTTCGTTTGATTCATGTTGTTGATTTGTTTAAAGGTTGATTTTAAACTTATTACAATGTTGGTTTTTTGTTTTTTGTGTGACCTTAGTGTATTTAATAAATGGCGCAAGATAGCTAGACCGCCTCATTATAACAAAATTTATCTGCTAATAATGGAAAAAAACAGAATAGAAATTCTTTCGACCCTGCGCCATCTCGATCTTATATTTATAAGTTTTTCATTATAAAATCAGTCATTTTACTATATAGGTGAATGCTGGTGTTGCCACCGTGAATTCCATGGTTTTTATTAGGATAGTAAGCTTGTTCAAAGGGCTTATTAGCTTGTATTAGCGCTTCGGAGAACATAATGCTGTTTTGAAAATGCACATTGTCATCACCGGTACCGTGGATCAAAAGGAATTTGCCCTTTAAACGATCTGCGTAATTGATAGGAGAGTTGTCGTCATATCCTTGCGGATTTTCTTGTGGGGTACGTAGGTATCGTTCGGTATAAATGCTGTCATAATAGCGCCAGGTAGTGACGGGGGCAACCGCAATAGCGAGCTTGAAAATATCGGCACCTCTGGTAATACAGAGCGATGCCATATAACCACCATAGCTCCAACCCCAAATACCGATTCTTTCAGGATCAACATAACGCTGTTTGGATAACCATTTCGCCCCTTCAATTTGGTCTTCCGTTTCAAGTCTGCCTAAATTGAGATAGGTTGATTTCTGAAATTCTTCACCTCTGAAACCGGTTCCCCGATTATCTATACAGGCCACAATGTAGCCTTTTTGTGCTAAGTAATAGAACCATAAACTTCTGGATCCGGTCCAGGAATCGGTTACATTTTGGCTCCCCGGGCCGCCATAGACATACATTAGGACCGGATATTTTTTACTTGGATCAAAATCAACCGGCTTAACGAGATAGCCATTTAAGTTGATGCCATTTGCGGTTGAAAATTGAAAGAACTCCGAACCTTTTATGCCGTATTGGTCAGCGATTTGTTTGGCTTTCTTATTATCTTCCAACACACGTACAAGACGGCCATCCTTGTCATTTAATGTGATATAGGCGGGTGAATGGGTATCGGAATGATTTAGAATATAATAACTAAAATCGGTACTAAAGGTGGCACTATTGGTGCCTGGGGAGTTACTAAGTTGTTTTTTGTTTTTACCGGTTACATCAATGGCGTAAATATCACGCTGAAGAGGTGATTTTTCGGTCGATTGATAATAAGCGGTTCCGGTTTTTTCGTTGACACCATATAATTTGGTAACAAGCCATGCGCCTGCCGTTATTTGACGTATCTTGTTTCCGTCCATATCATAAAGATAAAGATGGTTGTACCCGTCGTGTTCGCTTGTTAATAAGAATTGCTTGCCATTTTGTAGGAAAGTGAGGTCGTCATTGACATTAATATAGTATTTGTTTTCCTCCGTGAGTACCACTTTCGAAGTGCCGGTGGTTACATCCGCAAATAGGTAGTCGAGCTTATTTTGGTGCCGATTCATGCGCAACACGCAAAGCAAATTTGGGTTTTGCGTCCATTTTATGCGAGGAATATACTGGTTTTGCTCATTCCCAACTTCAATGCGTGTTGTCTTCCCATCTGCCAATTGATAACAATGTATGCTTACAAGCGAATTTTTCTCTCCTGCTTTTGGATATTTATATTGATACTCGCGTGGATACAATTGCTCGAATATCGTCATCGAGTATACCGGCACCTCGGTTTCATTGAATTTATAATAAGCAATTTTTTTGCTGTCAGAACTCCAGAAAAAGGCCTTTGCAAAAGCAAACTCTTCTTCATACACCCAGTCAGCCCCACCGTTTATTATCTTGTTGGAAGCCCCATCTTGGGTGATTTGCACTTCTTGTAGGTTAAGCAGGTCTTTAATAAAAATATTATTATCACGTACAAAGGCTACTTTACTACCATCCGGTGAAAAAGTGGCAAACTGCTGTTTTCCTTTTGAAGACACTTCCGTAATTTTCTTTGAAGCTAGATCAAAAACATAGTAATTGGCTTTTGATGATCGGCGATAAATCGGTTCACTATCGGCAGCAATAAGCACTTTCGTTTCATCCTGATTAAAATCTGTACTGAGTGGCAGCTTTTTGCCTTTAAATATAATATCCTTTTCGGTATAGATCGCTTCGACAATTTTACCGTCGCGGTAGTTGCTTTTGGCTACATAAGCGATTTTAGTTTCCGGATTGCTTTCTATCGATACATATGTTTTTCCATCTCGAAGTGAACGTAAGCCGCTCACCGTTTTGGTATCAAAGGTGCCCTTCTGAAAAATATCCTCAAGTGTTATGTTTTTAGGAGGTTGGGCAAGCGCTGTACTTCCCATAAGCATCAATATGATTAAAGGTAGTTTCATTTTATGGTATTATAAATATGTAATTTGTCTTTGCAAGGTTTAGTATGCTATTCTGAGTTCTTTGCTATAGCGGTGTTATTAATAGATATTGTTTTAATGAGACAGCAAACATGGCGTCTAAATTACAAAATATCATAGGAAATCTAATTATTGTAATAGCATTGTTGAATTTATACCAATGCAAAGCGCTTAAAGAACGCTTAGTTTTCATTCTTCAGTGGTAAGTCCTCTTCCAATATCAGGTAATCGGTTTTGATCTTCCATGCATCGTAGCTCATGTCAGGGCCATAGTGCTCAAATTGCCCCTTCAAGGATGGTGTGGCTGGTGCTAGGTGATCCATTACGATCCGATCTTTGTCCTTTTCGTACTTCATTAACATCGTAGCACGGGCATTATAACTATAAATCAACCGGGAGGCCGTAGCAAATGCAGGGTCTTTGAAAATTTTCTTACCAAATGCAACGGAAGATTCAGTAAGATGAAGTACATCAATTACTTTCTGTGTCACCTTAGGTGTTGTGCCGCGCCAACCCAATAGTAGGTAATGCTGAGGTAAACCCTTCATGGGAATTATATCATAATATTGGGCCCCGTACCAATTGTTATTGTCTAGAGAGGCTTCCTCCGGTTTATCTATAAGAGGAGATTTGTCAACCAGTGCCTTTAAACTGAGCGATCCATCTTTTGTTCGCCATTGGATTGCTCCGTAATATCTATAGGAGCCGTCATTTAATCGGATATGCCATGAAAAAATGCGGAAATTGTTTTTCGGCTCTCTTCGAATGGCTATCATCTGTAAGGTATCCAGGTTGGTATCGTCGATCGAATGCGGACTTTTTAAGTATTGGACTAAGGTTTTAATGAATATGTAATTGGCTTGCAAACGCTCCGGTTCGTTGGTTTCGTTATACATTTTGTAACCCAAGTGGTTCAAGCTATCGAGTAACACATGATTGACTTCGATCGTTTGAGCCCTTAAACCTGATATGTAAATGATTGATATAAAAAATAAAAGTAGCGGTGCCCGTTTAGCATTTAGTTGCATATTTTCAATTTCAAGCTTTACTATTATGACAATCGTTCAATTACGAGTGCACTCGCACCGCCTCCGCCATTACAAATTCCTACAACGCCGAGGTTTCCGTCTTCCTGTCGCAGAACTGATAGCAGTGTTACCAAAATACGGGCACCGGAGGCACCCAGTGGGTGCCCGAGCGACACAGCACCTCCATAAATATTAACCTTTTCGGGATCAAGTTGAAGAAGCTGATTATTTGCGATCGATACCACAGAAAAGGCTTCATTAATCTCATAATAATCAACTTCCTTTGCCGATACCCCGGCTCGTTCTAAAGCTAGTGGAATTGCCTGTGCCGGGGCGGTAGTAAACCATTCCGGATCTTGCTGTGCGTCCGCATAGCCTAAAATACGGGCCAGCGGTTTAACACCAAGCTGTTCGGCCTTTGTTTTGCTCATGAGCACCAGTGCTGCAGCGCCATCGTTTAGTGTAGAGGCATTGGCTGCCGTAACGGTGCCTTCCTTCTGAAAAACGGGTTTTAATGAAGGAATCTTGTCGAAAAAAACATTGTTTATTTCTTCATCGGTGTCAATAGTTGTTGAATTTCCTTTTTTATCGGTTACCTCAAGAGGTATGATCTCCTGTTTGAACTTGCCATTCCGTTCAGCTTTTTGAGCTCGTTTATAAGAACTAATAGCATATTGATCCTGTTCTTCTCGGGAAATTTTACAAGAAGAAGCACATAATTCGGCCGCTGACCCCATATGGTAATCATTATACACATCCCACAGACCATCTCTGATCAAGCCATCAATTGCCTGTTGATGGCCTAATCGATACCCTGTTCGAGCTTTATCTAGATAATAGGGTACATTGCTCATGCTCTCTGTGCCGCCGGCAATGATGATATCTTGATGACCTAAAGCTATGCTCTGAGCAGCGAGCATTACTGCTTTTGTTCCGGATGCACAGACTTTGTTGACCGTTGTTGCAGGAATATTTCCCAGTCCAGCCAATTTAATGACCTGGGTAGCCGGAGCCTGCCCTAGATTGGCTGATAATACATTACCGATATAAGCTTCCTGTATGTCGTCGGCTAATAGGGAGGCTCTTTTTACCGCTTCTTTTACGGCAAGTCCCCCCAATTGTGTAGCTGTAAAGCCGGCAAGACTGCCTCCGAAACTACCAATAGGCGTTCGAGCAGCAGAAACAATGTATACTTCGTTTGTCATGTGGAATGTATTGGTTATGAAGACAAGATAGTCAAAATCTAAATTTTTTGCTAGTCATCCGAACTTTTATTGGTATCATCGGTTTTTCGCCGCATCTTTTTCCGCGTGCGGAGTGCTTCGTGTAATATATACTCGATTTGACCATTGGTGCTTCGAAATTCGTCGGCGGCCCAAGCTTCTAATTCTTTCAGCATATCCGAATTGATTCGTAAAGCAAATGCCTTTTTATCTCCCATAATACATCAGCTGGCGAATGTCTCGCTACTTTTAATTATAAAGTGTTCCGGTATTGACTACCGGAGAAACGCTCTTCTCTCCACATAATACAACCAGTAGATTGCTCACCATGGCTGCTTTACGTTCCTCATCAAGTTGCACGATATCTTTAGCAGATAATCTTTCCAATGCCATTTCAACCATTCCTACAGCGCCCTCTACGATTTGCTTTCGAGCAGCTACCACTGCGGTAGCCTGTTGTCTTTGTAGCATGGCACTGGCTATTTCGGGCGCATAAGCCAAGTGTGTTATCCTTGCTTCGATAACGTCTATACCGGCCCTTTCCAGTCGTTCGTTAAGTTCTCTTTCGAGCATTTGGCTAACCTGTTGTGCGCCATCTTTTAGCGTGATAGTTGCTTCTTCGTCTTCAAAGTTATCATATGCAAATAAATTGGCCAAATGTCGTACTGCAGCTTCGCTTTGCACTTGAACGTACTGAATGTAATCGTCAACTGCAAATAACGCTTTTGCGGTATCTTTTACCATCCATACCGTAACGGCTGCTATTTCTATCGGATTTCCCAATTTATCATTTACTTTCATTTTATGCCCGTTTAGGTTGCGCGCTTTTAGTGATACTCTCTTCCTGACCGCAAACGGATTGATCCAAAAGAAGCCTTCCTTTTTCACTGTTCCGATATAATCTCCGAAGAGAATCAGCACGTTTGAGTCGTTCGGATTAATAACCGTAAGACCTTTAAGGATCGCCAACGAAATCGGAATGCCAAGAGCAACCATCCAAGTGTTATTGTACACGGCGCCGGCAAAGATCGCAATTGCAACAATCAAAAGCACAACAATAGCTATATAGCCTGATACCGCAGTAGTAGATTTTTCTTCTTTCATGATTTTCATGTTTTATAATGATATCACAATGATATCAAAATAAAATGAAAAAATCAAAAAAAGAGCTCGCGTTAACAGGATAAAATATTCATAAGAATAGACCAAAAAAAACCTTCGTTAATATAAGTCTCTTGTTAAATGTCTTGTGTTTGGCGCGCAAAATTTTATGGGCATCTCCCTATATAAAACAATTTTCTATAAGTTTGTATTAGGTTTTAAAGAAATCAAATCAAAAAAGTGTCAAAAAATAGAAGGACTCCATCTGTATATTCAAATAATCCGGCCGTTTTTAAATATGGGATGATGGTGCTCAGCGTCATCGTTATCTGCATATTTTTACCAAAACAACCGCGGTTTAGGTTTGAGTACGAAAAGGGTAAAATATGGATGCACGAAGATTTAATCGCACCCTATAATTTTGCCATCCTTAAAACGCCGAACGAGATAAGGGCAGATCGAGAACAAGTGCTTGAATCTGTATATCCCGTTTACGATAACCATACAGAAACCAAGGGGGAGGAGACTGAACGCTTTTTAGCTGAATTTGAAGGAAAGTGGAAGGGAAGTGGGCAGGAAGATCGGGAGATGGGGCTCTATAGTCAAACAGTCACGCAAATTTTAGCACATATTTATGATCGTGGAGTTATTGGACTGACTAAAAAGTTCCAAACAAAAGGAGAGCATTATAATTTTAATCTGGTAACGAATAATATAACGGAAAAAAAGAACACAGCGGAAGTATATACCAGAGAAACTGCCTTAGCCTATGCCAACAGTATCATCGATTCTAAAAGCAGTATAACTGAAAAAGATTGGTTAAAAAGCTTAGTAAGCGATTATATACAGCCCAATTACGTTTACAATGAGCGTCTTACGGATAAACTGATTGCCGAGGCTATTAATAATATATCTACTACTCGGGGGATGGTTCAACGCGGAGAGTTGATAGTAGCAAACGGCAGTATGGTGAATAACGAAGTTTTTCAGAAGGTCGAATCGTTGCGAATGGCTTATGAAGAAGAAGCAAAGATAGGTGGAGACAGAAATGTGGTGGTGATCGGGCAATTTCTAGTAGTAGGATTGGTTGTCACCTTGTTAATGGTTTTTCTTTATCTCTTTAGGATTGACGTATTTTCCAATAATCGTCTATTGTCCTTAATTTTATTGGTGGTTACCGGAATGTTGATCGTTTTATCATGGTCCCTTAAATTAAAGCTGTCAAGTTTATACTACATTCCGTTCTGCATCGTACCGATCATCGTTCGCATTTTATTTGACACGCGTTTGGCGCTCAATATTCATCTTCTCATGGTGTTGGTATCGGGTTTCTTTGTGCCTAACAGCTTTGAATTTGCCTTTTTACAAGTAACTGCCGGGATGGTAAGTATATATAGCATTAAGACATTGATTAAAAGAGAGCAATTTCTGATTTCATCGGTGATTATTTTGCTTACCTATTTTGTGGCGTATCTTGGTATAATCTTAATCCGGGATGGTTCGATCGAAGATGTAGGTTATGCTTCGTTTGTTCCATTTATTGTCAGCGTTGGCTTGACCTTGTTAGCGTATCCGCTTATTTATGCATTTGAGCGACTATTTGGTATCACATCGGACGTAACCCTTATGGAGCTCACCAATACCAATTCTTCCCTATTGCGTGAATTATCCTATAAGGCACCGGGTACTTTTCAACATTCATTACAAGTTGCAAATTTAGCCGAAGCGGCCATTTATAAAATTGGCGGAAACGCCTTATTGGTAAGAGCAGGTGCTCTCTATCACGACATAGGTAAAATGCAAAATCCACAATATTTCATTGAAAATCAGACAAAGGGATATAATCCACACGATGGGCTAACCTTTGAGCAAAGTGCTCAGATCATTATTTCACACGTAAGTAAGGGCATCGATATGGCGCATAAACACCAACTGCCGGAGTCGATCATTAGCTTCATTCGGACACATCATGGAACTACCCGTACCGATTATTTCTATAATGCTTTTATTAAAGCGCATCCTGATAAAATCGTTGACGAGCAAGTTTTCCGTTATCCCGGGCCCATTCCTTTTTCAAAAGAAACTGCCGTTTTAATGATGGCTGATTCGGTAGAGGCGGCTTCCCGGAGTATTAAGGAGCCTGATGCAGAAAATATAAGTAACTTGGTCGATAAAATTATTGATGGTAAATTAGCGCAAGGACAGTTGCGAAACAGTAATATAACGCTACAGGAGGTAGAAGCCATTCGAGCCATATTTAAGCGAATGCTGATGAGTATTTACCATGTGCGGGTAGATTACGATGTGAAAAAGACTAGAGAAGTTGAATAAGTCGCTCGCAAGCAAACTTGGTAATAGCCATTAAACACAAAAACCCGACTTCATCGGGTTTGCTATTGTTTGGCGGTGAGGGCGGGATTCGAACCCGCGGTACCGTTTCCAGTACGACAGTTTAGCAAACTGTTCCTTTCGGCCTCTCAGGCACCTCACCTCCCTTTTGGGATTGCAAACCTAATACAAAAAATTATTATTTCAAATTTTCTGAATACCAAATCCAAACATTTTTTTTATCAATATGCTATCATTTTGGAGGTCAAGCTGATAAAAAAGGAAAAAGGAATGGCGCCGTGCTTTCAAAGTCAGGGGGAAAGCACTTTACTATCGTCTGTTGATCATATCCGACAACCAACTTGTTTACTTAACCTACATTTCGGTATAAAATTTATAATACAATTCTATTAGTTAACTAATTATATTGATAGAACGTTTCGCAGTAAATTTGTTTGTATTAATAAAGTTATTATGTCAATAAAGAAAATATTTATTACAGGTGCTACAGGCTATATTGGAGGATCAATAGCTAAGTTATTAGTAGATAAGGGATATAAGGTTTCGGGGTTGGTAAGAAAGGAAAGCGACACAGAGAAGCTAAAAGAGCTTGGCATAAATCCCGTATTGGGCACGCTACAAGATGCACCGCTGTTAAGAGAAGAGAGTAAAAAAGCAGATGCAATTATCCATGCTGCCGATGCTGATGATCCTTATGTCATCGATACTTTTTTACAGGCGCTTAAAGGAAC
The DNA here is from genome assembly GCF_008245145.1 of Olivibacter sp. LS-1. Taxonomy (GTDB): domain Bacteria; phylum Bacteroidota; class Bacteroidia; order Sphingobacteriales; family Sphingobacteriaceae; genus Olivibacter; species Olivibacter oleidegradans. The sequence continues at coordinate 2,361,301 of NZ_CP041643.1, forward strand.
GGATAAAACATTTATCCATACTTCTGGATCCAGTATATTGGGAAATAAGGAAAATGGAGAAAAAAGTAACTTCATATACACAGAAGATATTCCGTTGGATGCGCGCTTTGAAAAGGTACATCGCGTAATTATCAACAATCATATTATTAAATCGGCACAACAAAGAATTCGTAGTATTGTGATTGTACCAACTATGATCTATGGAGAGGGGTTGGGGCTAAAGAAAGAAAGTATACAGATCCCCATGTTGCTAAAGTTATCAAAAGAAAGAGGTGCCGGCGTTCACATTGAAAGTGGCGAGAATATTTGGTCTAATGTACATATTGAGGATTTGGCAGAACTTTATCTGAAAGTGCTTGAAAAAGCAAAAGCAGGCTCTTACTTCTATGCAGAAAATGGAGAGTCCTCATTGCGAGATATTGCGCTTTCTATTAGTAAGAGAATAGGTAGGGAGGGGCAGCTGAGTTCTATTAGTATAGATGAAGCTGTATCCCACTTTGGATCAGAAGGCGCTTACTTCGCGTCAGGATCAAATAGTAGATGCAGTTCCGATAAAGCTAGACAGTTATTGGGATGGACGCCAAACTATTCTTCGATACACGATTTTATTTAAAGGTTGAATGGGCTATTTTCTTCATTATTGTACAAAATGATTTGGTATCATCAGTAAATAAATTATTTTTGTGGCACATTCAGGGAAATTAGCTCAGTTGGTTCAGAGCACTGCCTCGACAAGGCAGGGGTCACAGGTTCGAGCCCTGTATTTCCCACTTATTATTATTTATCGTTCTCTTCTTTGTATCCTTCTTTCACTGAAAGTTATTGAACACATTTTTTGACTGCTATGCATGAATATGTTTTTTGCGATAGACTAGAAAAAGTGCTTTAATAAATGTTAAATAGACATCAAAAATAGTCGTTTCTATAAATTTAGCCTACCTTTGTGGCAACTAATCAAGAGAATGCATATGGATATAAGCCTTTCCCCAATTTATAAAAGCCTTTCGTTCGTTTTATTTTTATTAGCTCCCTTTATCGCTTTGGCCCAAGATACAGAAGGGAATCTCTTTCCTGATGGAACAAAAATTCCTAAATGGTTTTCTGATACTTCCAAGGTTCCGTTAGAAAAGTTGGGAAAGCCCTATGTGATCACAGATTTTGGTGTTTCTGCGGATAGCACGATTGTACAAACGAAAGCTATTCAGCAGGTGATAGATCGAGCAGCAGAAAACGGTGGCGGTGTTATTATAGTCCCTAAAGGAACGTTCATGAGCGGTGCTTTGTTCTTTAAGCCTAAAACCCATCTGTATGTTGCTGATCGTGCTGTTTTAAAAGGCTCTGATAATATTGCCGATTACCCTAAGATTCCCTCAAGAATGGAAGGACAAAACCTCGATTATTTCGCAGCGTTGATCAACGCTTATGGAGTAAACGGCTTTACTATATCCGGAAATGGGGTGATTGATGGGAATGGACTTAGGTATTGGGAAGCATTTTGGAAAAGAAGGGAAGAAAATCCAAAATGTACTAATTTAGAAGTTTCACGGCCTAGATTGGTATTTATTTGGAAGTGCAATGATGTGCAGGTACAAGATGTCAAACTGAGAAACGCCGGTTTTTGGAGCAGCCATTATTATCAATGCCATAATGTTAAAATTTTAAATGTACGTATTACTTCTCCGCATGCGCCGGTCAAAGCACCAAGTACGGATGCCATTGATTTAGATGTTTGCACCAATGTGCTAGTCAAAGGGTGTTATTTGTCGGTTAACGATGATGCCATTGCGCTGAAAGGAGGGAAGGGGCCTTGGGCTGATCGCGATCCCGGTAATGGCGGAAACTACAATATCCTTATTGAAGATTGCGAATTCGGTTTTTGCCACGCTGCTTTAACTTGTGGAAGTGAAGCTATTCACAATAAAAATATCCTGATGCGGAATTGCAGCGTGAACGATGCTAAAAGACTGTTATGGTTGAAAATGCGACCGGATACACCGCAAAAATACGAATTTGTGACAGTGGAGAATATAAAGGGAAATGCTTATAGTCTGATTTATGTAAAGCCTTGGACGCAGTTCTTCGATCTGCAAGGTAGAAAGGATGTACCGCTGTCATATTCGGAAAATATTACCTTACGGAATATAAATTTGACTTGTGAGGTCTTTTTTGATATAGACGTAAATGAATACGATAAATTATCAAAGTTTACCTTTGAACATCTCAATATCACAGCGAAGAATGCGAGCTATAACAAGGGCTTGGTTCAAGATCTTTCCTTAATCGATGTGAAAGTAAACGGGCAGACGATACGTTAATAGATAGTAGAGAAATTTAACCTTGCTAATAATGCCGGGGACTTGGGTGCGTCCAAGTGGGATGTATTTTAATACAACACCATAACGTGTAGTAAAGCAAAATCCCTGCTAATTAATGCTTATTTATATTGGATATTTCAAAGACTTTTGTAACTTTGTAATTCAAAGTACTTTTATGAAGGAAAAAGACCTGATGGCGGAATTAAGCTCCATCCGCAGCTTAATGGAACGTTCTGCCAAATTTATATCGCTCCATGGTTTATCCGGTGTGCTAGCGGGCATTTACGCGCTTATCGGTGCATATATCGGATACCGATTAGTTTATCGGACCGATAACGGCATGACTTATGACAATTATTCCCTACACGATCAGGAAACTATTAGCAAGCTTGTGGTAGTCGCCGTCTTGGTACTCATACTGTCAATTACCACCGCGGTCGTATTGAGCGCACGAAAAGCGCAACAACGTCATCAGAAGATCTGGAATACGGCAAGTAAGGCCTTATTGCTCAACGCAGGCATACCTTTATTAACGGGGGGGCTATTAATTCTGATTTTATTATATCGAGGCTATTTCGGAGTGATCGCGCCAGCTTGTCTTATTTTCTACGGCTTGGCATTGATTTCCGGTAGCCATTATACATTTAACGATGTGAAATGGTTGGGTATACTGCAAGTGATTTTAGGTCTTTTTGCAGCAATGATGCCTGGATATGGGTTATTATTCTGGGCAGGTGGCTTTGGGGTCCTTCATATAATTTATGGTTCGGTAATGTATGCTAAATACGATAGGGCAGAATAGTGTTAGAACAATTTAATAAAGCATTTGAAAGTCGTATACGCTTGCAGATCATGAGCGTATTAGCAGCAAATGAAAGTTACGACTTTAGTTCGCTCAAAGACTTATTAGAAGTAACAGATGGTAATCTTGCTTCGCATTTAAAGGCGTTGGAAAAGGAAGAATACATATCCGTTAATAAAAGCTTTATTGGGCGCAAACCCAATACTCGTTATGAGGCAACGCAAAAAGGGATAGAAGCCTTTAAAAAGCATCTGGAATCACTGGAAAAGCTTATTAAACAACAAAAATAATTTTTTTATCTATTCACTTTGAAACACAAAGTACTTTTAATCTAAAAAAATGGAAAATCAAAAAGAAAAAAATGGCTTACTAACTTGGTTAAGGAGGTCTGCAACAGCAAAATTAGCAATGGTTGGTTTTCTCAGTTTGCTATTACTTATCCCTTCTTCATGGGTAACTGATCTTATCCGTGAACGGCAAGGGAGGCAGAAGGAAGTCATGGACGAAATAGCAAAAAGCTGGTCAGGTAACCAAAATGTAATCGGTCCTATTTTGGTTATACCATATACGGCATTTCAACGGATTAAAGATGATAAAGGCAATATTACTATTGAAGAAGTTAAACAACATGTATTTCTAATGCCTAATAATCTCCACGTCCACGCAGACGCTCTACCGCAGCTTCTACATCGCGGAATATTTGACGCGGTCGTTTATAATGCGAAAGTATCGATTAAAGGCGACTTTGAAGAATTGGACTTAAAAAAATTAGGTATTGATCCGCAACATTTATTATGGGATAAAGCCCAGCTTCTGGTAAATGTACGAGATGTTAAAGGGCTTAAAGAGATTCCAAAGATTAATTTGGGCGATACAACGGTTGCAATGGAACCCAGCTTTTCTGATGTACGTGTCTTCAAAAATAGTCTCGCCAGCGCTATCGATTTAAGTAAAAAGAGAAGTACCCAACGTTCTTTTAGCTTTGAACTCCAGCTTAGAGGAAGCGAAGGGTTTTCTTTAACACCTATTGGAAAGAATACCCATTTTGAATTAACCGGGAAATGGAAAGACCCTAGCTTTATCGGTAGCTATTTGCCCGAAACACGGAATATTTCTGACTCTTCTTTTGCTTCCCAATGGAACATTCCTCATTTTAATCGTCCTTTCCCTCAGCAATGGGTGGATAATGATGGCGCTCGCTTAAGCGACGCTGAATCCGGAAATAGCTGTGGGGTAAATTTCCTGTTACCGGTAGACCAGTATCAGAAAAACATGCGTTCTGCAAAATATGCCATGTTAATTATTCTGCTTACGTTTGTATCGCTGCTATTTACCGAGTTTATAACAAAAAGCTTTGTGAATATTGTGCAATATGTGTTGATTGGCTTGGCGATGGTGGTTTATTATACATTGCTTTTATCTTTTAGCGAGCAGCTTGGTTTTACATGGGCCTATATCATTGCCTCTTTGGCTACTATTATATTAATTGGTTCTTTTATTTCCACTATTCTTAAAAAGGGGAAATCTGCTATGCTGTTAACCGGTATTCTTGCGGTTTTTTATATTTTCATATATGTTATAATTCAACTGCAGGAAATGGCTTTGTTGGTGGGGAGCATTGGCTTATTTATTGTAATAGCCATGCTCATGTATGCTTCCTCCAAGATTTCTTGGGAAAATAATGATTAGCGGTGTCTAAAGGTACCATCGAACCGTTCATTTCGATCATAGTGCCTGTCTGCTAAAGGTAGGCAGGCACTATGTTTTTCAACCCCATTCCGCAAGCTAGCAACCGCGGGATGATATGAAAGAAGATGACGTTTTAGCCCTTTTAATAGTTAAGCTTATGAATTGCCGTAATGGTTCCGCCCTCTACTTTTAAACCTTTTTTAGCCGTTGCCAGATTTGCGTCAAACACATATACGAAGCTGCCTTCACTCGCTGTAGTAATGCCAATATAACCCCGTATACCGTCTAAAGGGACAAAATTGTTAATGGTAGTTACACTGGTAATGTCTTCCGGTGTCCCTGTAACCCATTTAAAGGATTTATTGCTGACATCTGCAATGGCAAATTTTCTGGCTTGTCCGTCTGTGCTATTGGGTTCGGCATATAGGGTAAGTATGAATTTATTTTCGCCTAAATAGGTCCAAGCGGCAATGTGGTAGCCACCTGAAACTTCCTCCACATTGAAAAAGTAATTTTGGTCGAACTCTTCCGTGGTACGGTTAATTCGTACAATCGCGGAAGGATTCGTTGTTGTAAGCTGCGAATTGTTTGTAGCAGCGGCAGGGGAAAACGCATACACCTCACCTAACTCGGTTTCAACCAAACCATTTAGAAAGTAATCGCCAATGTAGCTGGTGCGATTATCTCGGATAACTTTTTCCACCTTTAACTCCGGGTAAGACAATACGGCTACCCAACTACTGTCGGGAAAAGCTGTTCCGAAAGCATCACCGCAACAACCCTTGATACTCATATACGGCGCGTATATTTTATTACCAACTTGGGTTGCCCAGGTAAAATGTGCCCGTTCGCCATTTCCAGCCAGTTGAACAATGTTTACCTGCTCTTCACCAACTACACGATATTGTCTGGCATCTACGCGATACATTTGCGAAAATTCATTACCGGATCGAGGCACTTTCATGAGGAGAATGTCGTTTTGTGCCGGTGCAAAAACCTGTACGGTTTCCGATTTAAAGTCGGAGACCTTAACTAATTTGCCCAATGAGTCGAGGCGGTACGTTGTTACGGCACCTGGATTCCCTTGTCCGTATAACAAGCTAAAAAATCGGTTTCGATGAGTTACATAATAACGATACGACCCATCCTGCTCTATACCATTTCCCTGCGTGGTTATCATGCCGTTCTCTAAATCATCCGCCAGCAATAGGTAATCAGCGACGCCTTGCGTGCCTACCGGGGTAGCAGTCACGACATATTTAGACTTGCCTGTCAGCACATCGTCCCCGTCATTTACATTAAAATATTCGAGCGGTTCATCACATGCCGCCAATTGCAAGGCAGCAAAAAAGAAAAGTAAAGATTTATAGCGTGTTTTCATCGTTTGATCAGTTTTAATATTTATTAATAAAATAACGCAGTTTAACATAGAAGGCCCGGCCTGGTTTCTGTAGCGAGAAGTTGTCGTATAATCGGTTGTTAACGATGTTTTTGCATTCTAAACCGATATTATATTTTCCATTCGCTAAGGTGTAGGTTACATTTACATCCTGATTCCATTGCCGCGGAATATCACGTTTTGTCTGGGTATCCCCCTGGCTTGGCCAGGATAAATAATAAGCGTGTACATAAAGGATATTATACCCTAAACTAAGCGTATTGCCTTGTTTTCCCACATTATTAAAGAATAAGGAGGCGTCGCCATTGCCAAAAAGATAAGGCATATTGGGAATTCTATCACGGTATAGCGGACTTTCCATGGTGTATCCGTCTTCATATTTTGTATTATTGCGTAAATTCTGATAAGTCATATTTACGCCCGCCGTAAAAATATTCTTAAATGAATAACGTACTTCACCATCAACGCCCAAATTGGTGACATCTGCCAGGTTTCCTAAGAGTTGCTTCGTTTCGTTCGGATTTAAACGTGGTCTGATAAAATCTTTCGCATTGCGATAAAGTAGATTTCCGTCGAAACTAAAACGATGAACTTGGTTGATATGCGTTTGGTAGCTGAAACCAACGTTGAAATTATCACTTTTCTCGGGTTTCAAGTCAATATTACCCTCTAAATTCAGTAAATCACCGAATAACTCTTCTGCTTCAGGTAGTCGATAACTGCGTTCGTAAGACGCCTTCAATTGTAGATTTGGAAGAATAAAATAGGTGCTGGCAATGCCATATCCTATTTTATTGATACTGTTGCTCAATTGATTATAGGCCACATCTCCCCAACCACCACTTGGATTATAACTCTGAGAATAATCAGTACGTTGGTAAAAGTGCTTAGCAAATACAGAAGTATTCCATTTTTCGTTAGCAGCAAACCGATACCCAAAGCCAAGTACATTCTTTCGTGTCTTCCGTGGTTGATCATAATTCTCATCTTCCGGAAATAATTCATCCGAGCCTTTGCGATTAAAGGTGGTTACTACATTGTTTAGGTTGAAAGAATGTTGCTCGTTCAGTCTGTAGGCTAGATTCGCCGTTACGATCCCATTGTTGTTTTTATATTTATACATGGACCGTTGCCTTTCGCTGCCCTCCCCAGGGTATTCTTTAAACTGCCCAAACCAGTTATAACGACGATATGCCGTATCGATGTTCTGTTCTTCTCCGAGATTAATATTTCCGGTAATTCGTAAATCCAAACCTTTAAGAAACAGATCCTTTTTTATGTATTTAACGCTTGGCATTACAATGTTTCCTCGCCGATGCCAAGCACCGAAAACACTTTCCATGCGGGCTCCCGTCTGCACTTCGGAGAAGTTTTTACCTAGCGTCACGCCTAATAATAATTGATCAGCGAATGACTTGTTTACCACACCTGCATTGGCAATGACTGTCTCATTGTGATAATTATCATGAAAACGTCTTACTTTAATGTTTTGGTAAATTTGTTGGGTATACAAATCCGTTTCGGTCACGGTTACTTTGTAGTCGTTATCTGAATAGTTCTGAAATGCATTTAAGCGAAAAGTAAAACCTTTAGGTGACGTATATGCCAAATTAACGGCAGATCGATGCGTATTGAAAGAGCCATACGAATAGGAGGCGTCTAGGTAGTTCTGCTTACTGTTGTCGGTCACGATGTTTACGGCTCCTCCTAAAGCATCAGATCCCAACCAAACAGGCACGACCCCTTTATAAACTTCCACGCGTTCAGCAAGGTTGATCGGGATATTGTTTATCTGAAAGGACGACCCGAAATTATCCATCGGTATGCCATCAATAAAAAACTTTACTTGTCTTCCGGTGAAGCCGTTAAGTGAAAAATTAAAGGTCGATCCTACGCCGCCGTTTTCCCGTACACGCACACCGGATACCCGATCCAATGCATGAGATAAATCTAACGTAGTATTGTGTAATTTGCTAGCATCCAAAGATGTCACATTGTAGGCCTGTCGATTGATCTCTTGATTGGAGGTGCGACCGATTACCGTAACTTCTTCCATTTGATTAATGTCTGGAGTTAAGCTAAAATCGACAACTAGATCGCTATTATTAAGTTGTATTGTTTTTTCTGCCTTTTTGAAACCAACTACCGATACAATTAAACGATGTTTTCCATTTGCTACTCGTTGAAGCAGGTAAATACCCTGTCCGTCGGTATGTGCAGCTGGACCATTAGTGATTTGAATGGAGGCGCCTACAACAGGAGCCCCGTGTTCATCCATGATTTTTCCCGAAATGGAAGGTGCCTTTTTTTGTTGGGAATAGGTTGAGAAAAACAGGAGGCATAAGCTTCCCATTAGCAAAATTTTCTTAATTTGCATTGCTTTTAATATTGACTAAGTGTTAAAAGTTACCTGACAAAATGTTAGGAGGCTATACAGGTGCGAACTGTATGGCCTTTATTTTTGCCAAAGATAGCATCTTATTTAGAATAATTAAAAATAAATAAAATCTTTAATCAGTCGCCATCAACAGCTGGTGTTCTTTTCCCCATTTTTCTAACATTCCAAGTATTGGCTTCAACCGCTGTCCGCTTTCGGTTAATTCATATTCAACACGAGGCGGGACCTCCGCGTAGACGGTACGTTTCACCAACTTATTTTCTTCCAGCTTTCGTAGTTGTAAAGTCAACATACGCTCGGTAATGTTCGGAAGTTTCTTTTTTAGCTCACCGAAGCGTAGTTTTCCATTAATTAGATAGCAGCATATCGCTAATGTCCATTGCCCACCAATAAGGTTTGCTGCATATACTTCCATGCATTCGGAGCTTAGTGCTTGTTTATTTTCGAAATTAGTTGAGCTTTCCTTTATTTTCGTCATACTTACATTTTTGTTGGTACCAAACAATGGGATGCTAATATACCAAATCGATAGTTACCACGCTATTTTTGTGTGAAAGATATACAAGCGATATGAAAACATTAATAATCGTAATTCATTCAGATCTTAAACATTCGGTTATCAACAAACGCTGGTTGGAAGAATTAGCAAAGTATCCCGATCGGTATGTTGTGCATGACTTACACCAGGTCTATCCGGATGAAAAACTGGATATTATAAATGAGCAGCAGTTAGTGGAGGCCTATGATAAAATCGTATTCCAATTTCCGTTTTATTGGTTCAACTGTCCACCCCTTTTTAAGAAATGGTTAGACGAAGTGTTAACTCATGGATGGGCATACGGCAAAGGTAGTAGTTATAAATTACAAGGGAAGAAGCTGGCCATGGGCATTACGGCAGGTATTGAGGCGGAAGACTATCATCCTGCCGGAAGGTATAAATATACACTGGAACAGTTAGTCGCCCCGTTTGAGATAACGTTTGAATATGTACGGGCCGATTACCGATCTTTCTTTGCCTTTTATGGAGCAGAACATCGAGCCATCCCCCAACGAGTGGAACAGAGTGCCCTCGACTATCTTGCTTTTATTGATGCTTTGTAAAGAGAATGCGTTGCTAATTAATAAAGTTTAACCAAGACAGGTTTGTGCGACCTGTCTTGGTTAAGTGAATAAAAAGCAGAACCCTCTTTATTTCCAAGTAAGTCTGGATGTGATATGCCTCTTAATACTGCTAGAAGGCATAACGTAGTCCTAATTGCACTTGAAAAGGATTGCCATTTAAATTAGACACACCGGTAGTGCCATTCATATTATAGACATACTGTAATGCATCCGGGTCGAAACTCTTAATGCTGTAAATGTTCTGTTTACCTAAGTTATGTCCTACACCCCAGTTTTTATTGAACATATTGGCAATGTTGAAAATATCCACAGACACTTCCAGCCCATGTGTTTTATAGAAACGAAACATTTTAGCGAGGCGTAAATCGAAAACCCCATAAAAGTTATTGATACCACCATTACGTTCTGCAACTTTGCCTAGGTTTTTATTAATATAATCTTTTACGCTTTGCTCAGCTTCCGGATTATTTAAGATGGCGTTGATACCGTCACGAATGTATTCCGGTGTATTTGGGCCATTGGGATTATAAATAAAGGCAAGATCGTTCGATGAAACGAAATCGCCGTTCATGTTGCCGGCTACAGCAAGTGAATAACGTGTGCCGCCAATGCCACTAAAACGTAGACCAACCGTGATGCCATGGATACTCGGCGCCGTACCGTAGAAGACGACCTTATGGCGGAATTGGTTGTCAGAATAGGCCATGCCACTTAGGTTTCGAGGATCGTCGCGCACCATCAGCGATAGCGTGGCGGTATTAGCAACATTACCATTATATGAAGTATTGTCTTTTGTATCGTTCCAAGTGTAGGAAACATTGATTTGCCCATCCTTATAGTAGCGATAGGTTCCGTCTACAACAAAGGTATAAGAGTTTACTTTGCCATCGCTATTCATTTCCAAAACACGCCCTAATTTAGATGTTTTCCGGCTATTTACCCAGTTGGCAGCACCGTTGTCTTCCCGGATACTTTCTGCAGGTACATAAACCCCTCTATTATCCTCCGCCGCAATCCTAAAATAAGGTTGATCAACCATATTACGATCAACGTACATATAATTGTTCCGTGCCCATGTTCCATAGGCACTGATGCCTATCCGCAGTGTCGGTGTGAAAAAATGGTTGATGGAGAGGTTTGCTTTATAAACTGTTGGTACTTTAACGTCTGCGCTGTTTGTGTTAATAGTGACAAGCTTTTCTATGCTAGAGTTGTTAATTAAATCACGTCCAGGGGCAGTGTTTGGATCATTACGGTAATTGGGGAAGTTTACCGTAGGCATCAAGCTTGGATCGGTAATGTCTACACCCGCTATACGAGTACCATCAAATAACATATTGTTCAACATGGAGTAAGGATTCAGGTTGGAACCGAAAATACCCGCCCCGAAACGAATAATGTCTTTTCCTTCATCGTTTATATTCCAATTGAATTGGATACGTGGTTGAATTTGAAACGTATTGATACCGTTGTCGGTAGCAATACTCAACTCATCGTAAACGAGCTGATTGAAATTGGCTTTTCGTAAGTAGCGGGTATTATCAAATCGGATACCTGCCACCAGATCCAAGCCCGTTGCTAGTCGGGTTTCCATCTGCCCGTATATCCCCGCGGCCAAATTGTTCACTTTTGTATTTTCATGATCGGTCATATACACATCGCGTGCATAGCGATAAGGCGCTAGGTCGTTGAAATTGTCAAGTCCGGTAAAATAGAAACGACCGTTCATTTCACTCCCGTACCTGAAATTCATGTCTGTGTACATAATGTCAGCACCGAATGTATATTTTATCTTCTCTGTGTTATAATATAGATTGTTCACTAATTGGAATACATTGCCTTTAAACCATTCGGGAGCAAAACGTTGTCCACCCATTTGAATGGAGTTATAATATTTCTTATCACCGTCGATGGATTCTACATTCTCAACAATAACTCGTGGGATACTTTGGTTTTTTCCTATACCATCCACATTATGCATAACCTCCGTACTCTCATAGAAGTGTTGTACTTTCAAATCATTTGTAAGCTTCGAGTTGACGGAGCTACGTAGCGAGGCCATCAAACTATTGTTGATGTTTTTACGATTTACGTAAGATTCGAAAGCGTTGATGCCCGAATTATCACCCTCTTGCTGATTATCCATATCATAGATAAAATTGTTTCGGATGGTCAGCAAGTTTTTTTCATTTAACTGCCAATCCACCCGCGCAAATGCCGCATCGGTGGTTTTACTCTTATCAAAGGCACCAAAAAGAGCATTGGAATTAAACCCATATTTTTCTCGGGCTATACGGGTAAATTCATCCAGCGTTGGCTGTGTCACTTTGTATCGACCGATATCTGCAGGATTTTGGATGTCCGCTATATAAAGTGGACGCGAATCCGCCTGATGATCCCAAGCAACAAAGAAGTGCGCTTTATCCTTAACGATCGGTCCTCCTAAAGAGAAACCATATTGATAAGTCGAAAATTTTTGGGAACGAGGGGTCCCATTTAAGTTGTACTTACTCGATAACCAGTCGGTACGTACAAAAGTAAACGCACTTCCCGAAAGCGTGTTAGTGCCTGATTTTGTAACGGTTGTAATACTTCCACCACCACTTCTTCCATTCGTTACATCATATTCATTCGTAACCACTTTGAACTCCCTGATCGCTTCCATAGAAATAGAATAGGCTCCGCCACTATTGCCGCCCGCAATGGTACTTCGGGATGTCATACCATCTACTGTATAGTTGGTTGAAGACGCAATCTGACCAGCCAATGTATTTCCGTTGCTTACAGGAGAAAGATCGATCAAGGAAGAGAAATTACGTCCATTTACCGGTAGTTTAGTCAGTTCGGTGGCGGTTACTGCCGTGGAAGCTCCTAAAGTTTTAATCGCATTTCTCATATCGTTACCTTGTACAACCACTTCGTCTAATTGGTTGGAGCTAGCGGCTAATTTGAAATCGACTACTAGCTCATCGCCATAATTGAGTGTATAACCCGTTTTTTTCTGCTCTGTATAACCAATGTAGGTTGCTGTAACTGTATAAGGAGACCCCAAGGGTAATTGTTGAAAGGTATAATTGCCTTTTTCATTCGTCATTGTCGTTACTTTAAAACCGGTCGATTCATTTTTTACAGTAATGGATACACCGGAGACGGGACCTTCGGTTTCTGATACGGTACCTAAAATAGTAGCTTCGGTTCCTTGCGACCAAGCGTGCATCATGGGTAATAAAAATAATGCTAACCATGTAAAAAATGGGATAGATTTTGCGTTCATTTGTCTGTCTTCGAGTTTACTTGCTAATAGTGGATAATTGAAAAATTGAGATGCGGATCATCGTTATGCATTTTTACCGATTGTGTTGCCGGCAAAACTAGTATGCAAATGTTTGGACTTCGTTAAGAAATGATTAACCTTTGTTGATCTTAAGGTAATTGAAGACAGGGACTAATAGGTGAGGGGATTAAAAAGCTATTCGAGGAGAGCGGGTCGGACACCCGATTGAAGTGGGTGGATTAATTGGGTTTGGCTCGACAAGCTTATCGCCTATTCTATCACTGTTCGGGAACCAATAGGTTTTTAAGTAAAGATAGAAAATCTTCATTGGCAGTATAAAAATACCGATAATTAATAATGAGATAAAGGATGCCGGCATAACCATATCTGATCCGAATAGGCTTCCAAAAAGCGCCAAAATTCTTTACTGATGCAGGTGTATAATACTCATCAAAACCGTAATACAGTTCTTCAATATTGCTTAATGGAATGCGCTTGTATTCACTTCCATCTAAAACTATATCTGCGTCAGTTAGGATGATATGTCCTTCATGTTTGGCAAGCGGAGGAGTAAATGAAAAATGTCGTATGGTAAATCGTTCGTTGTAGCCCATTTGTTGGATCTCAAAATCATGTATCCATAATGCACGCCCTTCGAAAAGTAGTCGTTGGTTCATATGTCGATAAAATTACAAATTAATATAGACGCCGTTCCATCATGTTTTCAGGATGGGCTAGTGGTTTAAAACCGTACTTTTTATATAAACCGTGAGCATCCTTGGTTCCCAAAGCCCATCGTTTTATTTGCTGAAGATCCGGATGTTCCATAATCGTAGTAATCAGTTTTTTACCTAAACCGAGGCCTCGATAATTGTCGAGAATGAAAACATCCAATAGCCAGGCGAAGACGGCATAATCTGTTATGACACGTGCAAAGCCAACTTGCTTATCTGTCGAGTCCAAAAGCGTGAAGCAGAGCGAGTTTGTCACGGATCGTTCGAAAGTCTCCCGAGACCGGCCTTGTGCCCAATATGAATCGTTATGTAAAAAGTTAAAAACGATCTCCATATTTATGAGTGATTTATCCGTTGATATATAATAAAGCTCGTTTTTCATCAGCATATCTTCTTTAACTTCTTAAATATAATAAATTTACGCTTTTATCATTCGGGAAAAATCAAAAAAAGGTTGGCAAGAATAAACGTAGTTTAATCCTGTCAACCTGAACTTAAAATTGGAGCAATTTATTCTTTGGGTATCTTACAACATCATTCCTCCTGAAACCTCAATGCGTTGACCATTGATCCATTTAGCATCTTCAGTACATAAAAAGGCCACTACACCGCCGATATCGTCAGGTAAACCGACTCGTCCTAAGGCAGTAACACTAGCGACATGGTCATTGATTTCTTTATTATCCCGTACACGACCGCCACCAAAGTCCGTTTCGATGGCGCCCGGTGCCACAATATTGGCGGCAATACGGCGAGGACCCAGCTCTTTCGCCAAGTACCTCGTAAGCACTTCAATTGCTCCTTTCATAGAGCCGTAAGCCGAAGAACCGGGAAAAGAAACCCGGGCCAAACCGGATGAAATATTAATAATACGGCCGCCATCGTTAATAAATGGTAAAGCCTTTTGCGTTAAAAAAAAGACCCCTTTATAGTGGATATTCAACACCTCATCAAATTGCTCTTCTGTTGTTTCTGCAAAGGGAGCATAAAGTGCGGTTCCGGCATTATTAATAAGAAAATCGAAATGTTTGTTCCCATTCTGTTCTGTCAAATAATTGCTTACACGCAGCAGAAAATCGTCAAAGGATTTGATGTTACTGGTGTCCAATTGAAAAGCGATTGCCTTTTGGCCAAGCGATTGAATTTCTGCTACCACATTGTTTGCCTCGCTTTGATTGCTGTTATAAGTAAGAATCACATCAATTCCTTTTTTAGCAAGATTAATGGCCATATTTTTGCCTAGTCCGCGACTGCCGCCGGTTACCAAGGCAATTTTACTTTTTGTTGTCATTGTTTATCTCTTTTTATTTGATAACACAAAGATCTATCAAAACGTGAGGAGATGTTTGCAAACATCAATCGGCTCTTTGCAAAAATCAAATAAGATAATTACGATCGGAACGTCAATGGCGCTAAGGAAGTTTGCTTCTTAAAAAAGTTGGAAAAATGCGCCACCTCTTCAAAACCTAAGCTGTATGCAATTTCTGAAATGTTCCAGTCTGTTTGTTTGAGTAGTATTTTTGCCTCTTGTGCTATACGACTGCTTATAATGTCGGTTGTTGTTCTACCTGTATGTTCTTTCAGCACCTTATTTAAGTGATTTACATGAATGGCCAGCCTCTCTGCATATTCTTTCGCAGTGCGCAACATCAAACGCTGATGGGTCGAATCAATAGGAAATTGGCGTTCCAATAATTCAATAAACAAAGAAATAATACGCGTGGCAGCGTTTTGATGAGCGTGGAGGATAGTAGCAGGTTGTAATTTCTGTCCGTAATGAATCAATTCCAATACATAGTTGCGGATTAAGTCATACTTATATGCGTAATCAGACGCAATTTCTTTTTGTATTTTTTTAAATATATAAGCTATCTCTTCAGCCTCTTCGTCCGTTATTTCAAAAACAGGATAACCTCCCACTTGAAAAATGGGCAATTCGTCTAGCACAACACCCGATTTGTTTTTTATAAGGAACTCGTCTGTAAATACGCAAAAAGATCCTCCCTGCTTTTCATCCAATGGAATCCAGTGATAAGGTACTTTGGGCGTCGCGAACAGTAAAGCATTTTTCTCGACGTTAATTACTTTATCTGCATATTCGGCCCGATTCTTACCTTTAATAAAGCTGATTTTATAATAAGCCCGACGATTATAGGGCATAACTTGTTTTTGTTTTACCTGTTGAATTGTTTCGGCGATATCAAACACATTAAAATGGCCTATTTCTTTATTAATGCCTCGAGGTAAAAGCGTTTGTATTTCCCTGCCGGTAAACTTGGCAGCCTCCCGATAAAATTCATCGAGCGATGTGCTTTTAATGTTCTTTGCCATAAGAAGGGATTTGCAAAATTCAAAGATAGCAAAGAAGAAGTTGGGTTGCAATTTATTCCTTTATAAAGACACCTGCCTGCCGGCAGGTAGGTGTCAAGACATAAGTATCAAGACAAGTAGTGCAGCCTTTGCTTGGAACGTATAACTAGAGACTATAACTGAAGGAATAGTAAATAAATTAATGTAAACTTAATACGCTTTGCGTCAGCCAAAGCCTAGTTATTTTTTAGTTTTGTTGCCCGAGTGCAATATGGCATTAATACCATGGTCAACCCACCGTTTCAGGAGGACAAAAAGCTTCAAATCTCAGAGGAAAATTATACCTCTATTTTCAATGCACATTGGAAAAAGCTTTATATTATTGCTTACAGAAGATTACAAGATGTAGCGCTGGCTAAGGATATGGTGCAGGAAGTATTTGTTTATTGCTGGCAACAACGTGCAACTATCCAAATAAATACCAGTATTGATACCTATTTGCGAACGGCATTGCAATATCAGCTGATTGCTCATTTCAGGAAAATGGATATTCAGGATCGTGCATTCAGCTATCTTTATCAAAGGATGGTAGAAGTACATGGTCAAATGCCGGACCTTTTAACGCAACACGATCTACAAGCAGCCTTGAATCGTGAATTGCATCAAATGCCGGATACCATGCGCGAAATTTTTAAGCTTCGTATTCAGGATTATAGTGTTGACGAGATTGCAAACTCACTCAACCTCGCCGAAAAAACAGTCAGAAACAATATCAGCAAAGGCCTCCATCAATTACGAAAAGCACTTGCCAAGGACTTTCCGGAAGACCTATCCGCTATTTGTTTGGTTCTTTACATTTTATTAACCTAAAGTTAATTATTTATTAATCGATTTTATCGGGACGGATGAGCCCTAAGTGCTACTTACTGGTAGAACACGGGATTTACCCTGCTCTTATTTTCGCATGGATAAAAATGAATTCAAACGGTTAATGGATGGTTATCTTCAGGGTAAGCTGTCTACCGAGAAGCGTGAACTCCTGCAACGCTGGTATGACTCTTTTGGAGAGTCGGAAGTGGGGGTGCCCGGTATGGAAGATCAGGAGGGCATGACTGCGTTAAAAGAGGAACTCTACGGACGTATTCATGGAGCTATTCAACCGAAAAAGACGCCCCTCCGGAAAATAACTGTTTTTCGCTGGGCGGCCATCGCAGCGCTGTTCGTACTGGCATTGGGAACTATGGTTTGGCTTTATAGCCACCAAAACGATAAATTCGGCGAAACTTCCACTCATGTTGTAAGTGCATACCATCAAATCAGAACAGGAATAAAGCAAATAAAGAAAGTCGATTTACCGGATGGAAGTATGCTCTATGTCAACGCGAATTCTACAATTCGGATTCGTGAACCTTTGTTGGCGAATAAGCGAGAAATATTTCTTGACGAAGGTGAAGTTTACTTCGAAGTTGCACGAGACAGTCTCAGGCCCTTCATTGTTCATACACCAAGTTTAAAGATGGAGGTTCTTGGCACAGCCTTTAATGTGAAGTCATATAAGACCTTGGACGACGTGACGATAGAAGTGCAGCATGGAAAAGTACGTGTAAGTGATTCGCAGCGAGTTCTTGATGAACTTACTGCTTTTAAGGGGCTTAATTACCGAAAGGCGAATGGACAGACAGAACGTATCAGCTTAAATAACGATGAGGTTAATGCATGGACAAGAGGGATTGTTGCCTTACAAAAAGCGGACTTTAATGAACTTGCACAGACCTTATACAATCTTTACGGTGTGCGTTTGGAACACGGGGAGGGAAGAACCGCGAATCATCATTACAATTTAACCATACATGCAGACCGATCTTTAGAGGAAACCATGGCCATCATCTGTGGTATCCATAACACCAAATATAGGAGGAAAGATAATGTAGTAACGATATATCCTTGAAGAAAACAGGCGTCAAAGTGGCGCCTGTTTAATGATCTACGCTATGCACTAGCTTGAGACCCTACGCATAGCTCCTTAGCCCTATTTTTTAACTAAGAAATACAAACTTATGAATAAAAACGCACTGTTCATACGGGAAGTTATGCGCATTACCATTTTAATTTATACCGTTATCATCTCGTTTTCGCAACTTTTGCTTGCGGAACCTTCTAATGGGCAGGTCCTGGAGAGGTCGGTAAATATCACCTTTAAGAATAGCACATTATATGCGGCGATTCAGCACCTTCAAATGCAAAGTCAAGTCGAATTTGCCTTCGATGAGAAATTGTTAAAACTGGAAAAAATCGATGTTAAAGCGAAGCATTTTCAGGCCCGGTCTGTAGCGCATGTATTGGACGTGTTATTAGAAGGTACACCCATTACTTACGAGGAGCGAGACCCTCATACGGTAGTCTTACGCAAAAAACAACAAAATGGCACTGTCAGCGGTCGCGTAATCGACGGTGAGGGATTGCCTTTGGCGGGCGCCAATATTCGAATCTTGGAATTGAATAAAAGTGTGAGCACAAATGAAGAGGGGCATTTCTCCCTCAGTATACCTCCAGGAGCCTATACCATCCAGGCATCCTATATAGCCTATCGGCCGCAGCAAAAAGCACAAACAATTGTGGCGGCAACTAACGTGCTGGTAAATTTTACCTTAGCAGAAGATGTGGCTGCGTTGAATGAGGTGGTCGTGGTTGGATATGGAAAGCAACGAAAAGCAAATCTAACCGGTTCTGTATCGACTATTGACAGCGAGCAGTTGGAGAGACGGCCAATTGTTTCAACTTCTACCGCATTACAGGGCTTGGCACCGGGTGTCACCGTCACTTCACAAACAGGCTCGCCGGGAGGAGATGGCGGACAGATACGCATACGTGGTGTCAACTCATTCGGCGGATCTGATAGCTCACCCTTGGTTTTAATCGATGGTATAGCCGGTTCCATTGATATGGTAGACGTCAATTTAATTGAATCTATTTCTGTATTGAAAGACGCCGCATCAGCCGCTATTTATGGTTCTCGCGCTGCAAATGGTGTCATCTTAATAACTACCAAGAGGGCTGCTGACGGCAAATTCTCACTTAATTATAAAGGATATGGCGGTTGGCAAAAGGCTACACGCATACCGGAAGTGACGGATGGCTTAACATTTATGAACGTTTTTAATGAAGCTAACATGAATGATAATGGCTACGAATTGTATAGTGAAGAGGCCATTGCGACGTTTGAAGAACAATATGCGGCTGACCCTGATAATTTTAATTGGCAAAAAGCTATTCTTAATGGTTCCGGTTTTACAAATAATCATTTTGTGTCATTATCGGCTAACGCCGGTAAAATTAGGGTTATGCCTTCGATAGCTTATGTAAGCCAAGATGGGATTATTAAGAACACCGGGTTTAAACGTTATGTGGTACGGAATAATATGGACATTGAGCCTAATGATAAATTATCTGTTAAATTCGACATCTCGCTTACCAATAGTAATAGACTCCAAATTGCAGATGAAGGAGATATATGGAACTACCTTGGTCGAATGCCGACCAATATCCCAATCAGGAGAAACGGGTTGTGGTCAGAAGGTTGGGTAAACAAAAATCCCGTTGCTTTTATCGAAGAAGGTGGAAATAGAAAGGGAAACACGTTGGAGCTTATCGGAAATTTCAATATCAGCTACCGACCTGTAAAATGGCTCTCTTTAACGGGGATCGCAGCCCCGCGTTATCGAACAAGAAATTCGCATGTGTTTGTAAAGAGCGTGATGACCTACAATGACGACGGTACGGAAGCGGGTGCTGCCAATACCTTTACTTCCTTGACAGAAACTGCTTATCGCTACTTCTTCGGAAATTATCAATTTCTTGCCTCAGCAAATCATTCTTGGAACAATCATAACTTTAAACTCCTGATGGGAGCATCTCGTGAAACTTATGATGAGAAATATCTGATGGGCTATCGGCGGGATTTTACTTATGATACCTACGAAGTTTTAACGGCCGGTGCTGATAACGAAACAAAAGATAATAATGGTACCCATGACCAGTGGTTGTTGGTTTCTACCTTCGGAAGGTTCAACTATGATTATAAAGATCGTTATCTTTTTGAGGCGGATTTCCGTTACGACGGGACTTCACGCTTTATAAAGCGGAATCGCTGGGCCTTCTTTCCGTCATTTTCAGCGGGATGGAGGGTTTCAGAGGAGTCATTTATGGGAGATACAAAAAGTTTCCTTGATCAACTGAAACTACGGGCCTCCTGGGGGAAACTGGGTAACCAAAACATAGGTAGCTCCTATTACCCTTTTACCGAAACACTAGCTGTGGGCAGTATTTCCATGGCGGATAAGATTTATCAGCTTGTCACTTTAAATACCATGTCGAACCCAGACTTAAGATGGGAAGAAACAACGATGACAGGTGTCGGTTTGGATGCAACCTTGTGGAAACGCTTTTCATTTACTGCCGATTGGTACAAAAAAAATACGGACGGCATTCTGCTCACTTTGTATACTTCTCAGTTAACCGGATTAAATGCTCCTTATCAAAATGCGGCGAAGGTACGCAATACGGGTTGGGAATTCAGTAGCCGCTACGATAATCAATGGGGAGATTTCAGCTTGGGGGTCGGTTTAAATATCTCCGATGTTAAAAATGAGATCATGGATATGAAAGGTCAAACCTCTGGAACTTTGCTACGTCAGCAGGAAGGTTATGCCGTTAACTCCATCTATGGATATGTTGCTGACGGCCTTTACCAGTCGCAGGAAGAGATTGATGCCGGTCCCACACAGTTCGGAACCTTACATCCCGGTGATATCCGGTACAAGGACCTTGCCGGTGCATTCGACGAGCAAGGGAATCCCATTCCTGATGGCAAAATAACCGATGATGATAAGGTCGTTATCGGTAGCACTATTCCTCGCTATACCTATGGATTCAACTTGGATTTCGGTTGGAAAGGCCTCCGATTGAATGCCTTTTTTCAAGGGGTAGCTAAGGTAGATGGGTACCTCAATTCGCACTATGTTATACCTACTGTTAATTCAAGTGCTATTAAACCTTGGCAATTGGATTATTGGACGGAAGATAATCGAGATGCGGCTTTTCCGCGCTTGTCCATTACATCGGCAAATAATACGCAGAATTCATCTTTTTGGATGCGAAGCGCCTCCTATTTGCGGTTGAAAAACATACAACTCGGTTATACGGTGCCTAAAAATTGGCTAAAAAGCATAGGCGTGAGCGACTTGTATATCTATGTAAATGGACAAAACCTGTTTACTTCAACAAATTTTTGGCAAGGATATGATCCGGAGATTGCATATGATGCCGGTGCGGCCGATGGTGTATCCCTAGGAGGGGCAGCCTATTATCCTCAGGTTAAAGTTTATTCATTTGGTATTGATGTCAAATTCTAAAAAAATGATTGCTATTAAAAAAATATTATCGACCGCGACATTAATAAGTGTTGTACTTTTTTCGGGCTGCGAACTGGATAAGTTCCCCTTAAATGGCCCAACAACAGGCACTTTTCCGGCGACGGAAGAAGAAGCAACAATGGGTTTATATGGTGCCTATAAAGGCTTGACCTTGTTGGATGCAGCCAGTACGCCCATCTGGCATGTGATGGATAATATAACCGATATCGGCTATGCGCGTCCGGGGAATAACTATACGTCGCCGATAACCAGTTCATTGACTACTGATAATGCC
This sequence comes from Olivibacter sp. LS-1, assembly GCF_008245145.1. Taxonomy (GTDB): domain Bacteria; phylum Bacteroidota; class Bacteroidia; order Sphingobacteriales; family Sphingobacteriaceae; genus Olivibacter; species Olivibacter oleidegradans. Next base: position 2,383,050 of record NZ_CP041643.1, read on the forward strand.
TTAGCCATCAAACCTTGGGAGGCGCATTATAAAACGATTGCCCGATGCCATTCGGTACTTGACAACTTAGAAAATATAAAAGTGGAAATGCCGGAAGATAGCTACTATCAACTGGATGCAGAGTTAAGGGTGATCCGCGCTTATTGTTATTCACAACTAATTGAATTATACGGGGATGTGCCACTTGTATTACATGCACTTGGCTTAAACGATACCAATCTGCCCCGCACCGCTAAAATGGAAATTCAGCAATGGATTATCGACGAAATGACAGCGGTGGCTGATCGTCTTCCAATAGCGCAAACGCAATATGGAAATGTACGGGTTGGAAGGGTAGCCGCTTATATGTTAAAAGCACGCGTGGCCTTGTATAGCGGCCAGTATACGGTTGCTGCTGAGGCTGCGGCCAAGGCCTTGGAACTGGCAGAAGGTGTTTATGAGCTCACGGCATTTGATGCTTCTTTGGATTATTGTAACAAAACCCATGCGGAAGGTGAACCGGCTTGCTCCAATATTTTTGGATATGCAGGCTATCAATCCAGTAAAGAATGGATTTGGGTGGCCGAGTATAACCAAACCATCAGCGGTAATACCCATAATCAAGGGTATTATATGGCTTCGCGATTAGGGAAAGGCGCAAGTTATTGGGGGCCTACACAAAACCTAATCGACTCTTTTCAGGCAATCGATGGGCTTCCCATTGATGAATCTCCTTTGTATGATCCGGCCAATCCGTTTGTCAATCGAGATCCGCGACTGGATATGTACTGCGCTCGCCCTCATGCGCGCTTAATGGGAATACAGTATGAACCGAATGCAAGCTTCGCGAAAGTGAATAACTATTGGCCGGTTATAGCGGGGCAAAGCAATACACCTGCGGTGGTGAACAATACCGATGCAACGAATGCTTATCGTTCCTTTAGTGGTTATTTGTGGAGAAAGCATACAGATAACGCGGATTATGCGATCAACTCAGCATCCGGCGTGTCTGATTTGAATGTTGGTATTTTTCGCTACGCTGAATTGCTGTTGATTTATGCAGAAGCTAAAATAGAAGCGAATGACATAGACGAATCCGTTTATGAGGCTATCAATAAGATCCGTTCAAGGGCACACATGCCGCCGATTGCGTCAAATTTATCACAGTCTCAATTGCGTACGGCACTTCGTTACGAACGTAAAATTGAATTGTGTAACGACGGTCTTCGCTGGTATGACATCCGACGTTGGAACTTGGCTCCTCAAATCATGAACGGTTATCTTTATCTAAATCGATCCGCCAATACGTGGACGAAAGATGTTCTTGTGGATATTGACGAAAATTACTCACCAATATATAACCATGGTAAGGCCTCCCGGTATTTTAATACCCAGGAACTTGTTTATCGCGAAAATAAAGATGAACTATGGCCCATTCCACAAGCTGAAAGGGATGCGAATAAGAGTTTGACCCAAAATCCCGGTTATTAAACGATTACTAATTTTAAAACAAATAAAATGAAAAGAATTTTTTCTATACTGCTAACCCTAAATCTGTTTTTTTTCATAAAGATTGCTACAGCGCAAGAAGCTTACCGTAAACCTGCCTTGGAACAGAAGGATTCCTGGTCTATGATTATGATCCCCGATCCGCAAAACTATGTGAAATGGAGCAGAAATCAACCTATACTGGATTTAATGATGGCCTGGATCGAAGAAAATATCGATACCCTAAATATTAAAATGGTGATGTGCGTTGGCGATTTAGTCGAACAGAACGATATTATCAATAGAGGCGAAGACGGTAATCAATCTGCGGAACGGCAGTGGGAAGCAATCGCTAGATCATTCGGTAAATTGGATGGCAAAGTTCCATATATTACAGCAACAGGAAATCATGACTACAGCATTGACCGGGAAGGCAAACGTTCATCACAGTTCAATAAGTTTTTTAAAATTGATAAGAATTGGATGAACAGAAAGATCATAGCACAAAATGGTACAAATGAAATAGGCGAACCGACTTTGGAAAATTCAGCTTACGAGATGCGTTCACTGAATGGGAAAGACTATTTATTCCTAACTATCGAGTTTGCGCCACGGGATACCGTGCTGACATGGGCCAAAACGATTGCCAATATGGAACAATATAAGAATCATCGTATTGTATTGATGACGCATGCTTACCTGAACAACAAAGATGAGCGAACAACGGGCAAACCAAAATGGTTTGTCTATGAGCCTTATTCTATCCATAATCGCATACAAAAATCACCAACCATTGAGCTGCCTTCTGCCAATAATGGAAAGCATATATGGGAGAAACTGGTACAGCCGGCATCAAATATTGAGCTTGTTTTATGTGGCCATATTTCGGGCGAAGGTTATCGAGCTGATAAGAACGACGCCGGTAAGAAGGTGCATCAGATGTTGTTTGATGCCCAGTCAATGGGAGGAGGTCATCGTAATGGAAATGGTGGAGATGGCTGGTTACGTATATTGGAATTTTTTCCTGATAATAAAACCGTAAAAGTGAAGACCTTCTCGCCATTTTTTGCCGCTTCACCAACCACACAGCAATTTGCCTGGAAAACTGATAGTCGGAATGAATTTATTATCGAATTTGATTAATAAACTTAAAGGGGGAGATCCCCCCTTTCCTGCTACCATTTTTCACCGTTTTTAAAATTAACAATAGCTTAACCTTGTAAACATACCTTTGCCATGTCAATCTTAAACTATGGTGTATCAAACGCTCGAACTTCGATGGTGGGAGGCTGTTCAAAAACAGGACGACCGATCACTGTTTAATAGATTGTACCTCAAACACTGGGAGGCGCTTTACATTATTGCGTGGAACCGAACCAAAGATGAGGACGTAGCGAAAGATATTGTACAGGACGTCTTTATTAACTTTTGGGAGCGACGTAAACACATTGTCATTCGTACCAGCGTGATTCAATATCTAACGGGTGCTTTAAAAAATCGCCTTATTGACTACTTCCAATCGGAACAGGTTAAACGGCGGGTCTTTGAATATGTGCTGCAACAGATGGGTAAGGTGATATGGCAATCCGACAATGCTGCCGCCTACCAGGAGGTAGAGGACGCTTTTGATGAAACATTAAATGCTATGCCGGAAAACATGCGGAAATCACTTCTTTTGCGTTTGGAAAATCAGAGTATTTCAGATATTGCTAAGCAGCTGAACCTTGCCGAACAAACAGTAAGCAATTTGCATACAGAAGCAGGTAAACGCTTACGAAAAAAAATGCTGCTTCGATTAAAAGGCGCTGCATTGCCCACAACCATTGTTTTTCTTCAGGCGCTTAACGATTTGTTAATAAATAAATAACAATTTATAGAAGTAATTTGAGCCCTTTTTGTAGACGTATCGATAAAAGACGAATACGTGTACGCAAATCGATTTAGAAGACTATTACGGAAATACCATACAAAAAGGGCTACTCCCGAAGAGCGCCGGTTGGTAGACGATTGGTATAATTCTTTTGATGACTCCCCACGCTTAACTCACACACAGCGGAAGATACTCCGTAATGAGTTACACACCAATATACAAAAGCAGCTATTCCTCCATGAAGATCCAATCGTTAGAAAAATGCGATGGCTACCATTCCGCAAGCTAATTGCTGCCTCAATTCTATTATGCACAACCGGAATGATTGCATGGCTCTTCATTGTCCGAAACGGGGAGAAATTGCCTTCCGAAAAACGGGAATGGGTAGAGGTAGCGGCTGCTGCGGGAAGATTAAAAAAGGTGACCTTACCTGATAGCACCGAGGTGTGGTTGAATACCGATACCAAGATCGGGTTCTTTAAGCCCTTTGAGCATGGGGAGACGCGAGAAGTAACACTTTTGGAAGGTGAAGCGTTCTTTTCTGTGAGCCCGGACAAGACCAAACCTTTTATTGTTCACGCTCAGGGCATAGAAACACGTGTATTAGGAACATCGTTTACCGTACATGCCTATAAGGAGCTGGACGAACTACGTGTATCAGTTTCAACAGGGATGGTTCAGGTAAGGCGTGTTGACGGGTATTCATTGGGAACGCTAAGCAGGGGAGAGGAAGTCGTGTATAACAAAGTTGAAGGTACCAATTTTACACGGGAGGCCGACCCCGAGGTCCGCTCCGCTTGGACATCAGGTACTACCTATTTTAGTGAAGCATCCTTTGCCGAATTAGCGCTCGCTTTTCGTCATACCTATGGCTTGCATTTGAAAGCCCATAATGAGGCCATATTTCATCAACGATACAGCATCCAATTGGATAGACATACCAGATATGATGACTTTGTAAAAGCACTTTGTGCCATTCATAAAAACCGATATAGAAAGGAGGAAAATGCAATTATAATTTATTGATAAGTAGCGGTTGACAAGGCAAGTCGTCAACCGCGTGATAAAAGACAGCATACCTTCGAACCGTTGCTGTCCTTATAAATAGCAATGATATCTAAACAAAGCTACTTTACGTGATAAAAATACGAATTACTAATCTTTTGTTATTCTTTTTTATTCGGGAGTCGTAGCACAGATTGTAATTAATGAAAATCAATAACGAGTACTTTAAACAAGTAATGAGAATATCTTACATAATTCTACTTAATGTACTACTGATCGCTCAGAGCCTATGGGCCAATGGAGCACTTGCACAATTATTGGAGAGGGAAGTAAACCTGACATTAACGGGCGACAATGCTTGGTCGGCCATACAAAAACTGGAAAAGCAATCGATCCGATTTGCTTATCACGCAGAACAACTTGGATTGGGTAAAATACGCGTGCCCGATCAGACATTTGAGGGGGAAACGGTAGCACATATTTTACAATATCTCTTTCATGATTCACCGGTTAAATATACAGAGGCAAATGGCTATATCATCTTAAATAAGAGACAGCAAGCAGTCAAAGTTATCGGACAGGTAACCGATAAAGATGGTATGCCCTTAGCTGACGCAACAGTTCGTGCGATGGAAGCTAATCGCGCTGTGCTTACCGATACGGAAGGACGTTTTAGCCTATCCTTAGTACCCGGTAACTATCGCTTGGAAGTTAGTCACCTAGCCTTTGAAACCGAGCGACAAAATATAGTTGTTGAGCCGGAGAAAAATATTCCGATCAGCATCGCGCTTACAGCAAAAGTGGGCGAATTAAATGAAGTGATTGTAACAGCTTTAGGGATCAAGCGCGAAGAAAAGGCTTTAGGCTATTCCACGACAACTGTCAAAGGTCAGCAGCTAACAGAAGCCTTATCGAGTAATTGGATGGACGCCTTATCAGGCAAAGTGGCAGGTTTAAATTTAATGCGCTCTAACGCTGGTCCGGTAGGGTCAACTAAAATTATTCTTCGCGGCGAAAACAACCTTACCGGCGAAAACGAAGCACTGATCGTTGTAGATGGAGTTGTCATCAACAATGGATCCGGCCGCCGTTCGGGAAACAGCTCCGATGCAATATATGGTACAGGAAGCGATAATATGCCGGCAGACTATGGTTCTGGCTTGGACGATATTAATCCGGAAGATATCGAAAGCGTCACGGTACTCAAGGGACCGGGAGCGGCCGCACTATACGGCCAAAGAGCAGCAAATGGCGCGGTAATCATCACCACAAAGTCGGGTAGACGTAAATCGAAGGGATTGGGTGTTACGGTTAATTCTAATTTTTCAATGGAAAGTTCGAATCGCTGGCCGGATCTACAATACGAATATGGGCAAGGTCTTGGAGGGGCGGCTTACTATTCTTACGGAGCATCGGTAGATGGATCAAGTACCAGTGGAACAAGTTCCGCGTATGGACCTAAATTTGACGGGCAATCCTTTTTCCAATATGATCCTATTAAACAGGCGGTGGGAGATCAACGAACGCCTTGGGTTCCTTATAACAATATAACCGATTTCTTCGAAACAGGTAAAACATTTACAAACAGCGTTACTATCGATGGGGGCACTGATAATACCACAGCGCGCTTCTCGGCAACCAATGTAAATAATTCATGGATAACGCCCAATACAGGGTATAAACGGAACACCTTTGCTTTATCGGTAAATTCTAAAGTGAGCGAAAAACTAAGCATCAGCTCAAAAATTAATTACAACAACCGTTGGAGCGATAATTTGCCGGGAGCTGGTTATGGAAACCAATCGCTCATGTATTGGTTTATTTTCTGGCAACCGAGTGCTGATTTAAATTGGCTGAGAAACTATTGGGTAAATGGCCAAGAAGGATTGGCTATTAAGTATCCTTTTAGCACCTATCCGGAAAACCCTTATGCGATATCGTATGAATTTATTAATAGCAATAATCGACATACTTTTACCGGTAATGCACAGGCTTCCTATCAATTCGACAAGCGTTTCAGTGTGCAGCTTCGTACAACGTTGGATTTTTCAAATGAAAACAGGACCCAAAATCGTCCGTATGACGCGGGTTCAAAATTACCTGAAGGAAGTCATCGCACGCAGCATATTTTTTCGAAAGAATCTTCAGCTGATTTCTTATTACGTTACAACACAATTTCAAAAGGGATCGTTGATTTCGGAGCAACACTTGGTGGAAGTACGCTGCAAAACGAATATCGCCGTGAATCGCTTACTTCAGATGGCTTGAGCTATCCCGGGGTTTACAATCATAATAATTCGAAATATGGGGTGGCCACTAATCAGGTAATCGATCGCTTTGAAATTAACAGCTTTTACGGATTACTGACCAGCGGGTATCGTGATTATTTGTTCCTGGATGTTACGGGGCGTATTGACTGGACAAGCACACTCGCCACCCCACAATATCCTAATAAAAGTAAAGGCTTCTTTTACCCATCTGTTAATGGAAGTTTTATCCTGTCGGAGTTTTTCAGTTTACCGCATGTCATCAGCTTTGCTAAGCTTCGTGCTTCTTATGCTGAAGTTGGATCGGGTGTACAACGCCCTTATCAAACGCAATTTGTTTACACCTCACCTAATAGCCTTATCGGTGGTTCATTAGCGAATCCTACAACCTTAACTAACCCTTTTATAGAGCCGTTACGTACGCGTTCCATTGAATTGGGTACAGACGTTCGATTGTTTGACAGCCGATTTAATGTAGATGTGGCGGTCTACAAAGGGAATACGTTTAACCAACATCTTTATCGCGTTATCGATGCCGCCTCGGGGTATCGAAATTACCTGATGAATATTGGCGAAGTAAGCAACCGTGGAATAGAAGTGGCCGTCAATACCGATCAGATCAAGAACAAAGATGGGTTTAGCTGGTCGTCAATGATTACATTTAGTGCGAACCGGAATCGTATCGAAGAATTGGCTGATAGTTCGTTGGTTTTGCAACAACGTTCAGTCGGTTCGGGTCAACTGGTAGCCCATGTAGGTGGCAGTATGGGCGATCTTTATGGGATCGGATATCTACGCGCACCAGATGGTCAAGTAATTTACGATGAAAAAACTGGCTACGCTCGATTAACCAATGATGTTGTTTATCTGGGTAACACCATTCCTAAGGGGAAAATCAGTTTTGGTAATACCTTTTCATATCGAAATCTTCGGTTAAATGTGCTTTTTGATGCGCAATGGGGCGCCGTAGCACACTCCCTCACGCATTATAAGCTGGCAGAACAGGGGAAAACCAAGAATACCTTGCCTGGGCGGTATAGTGGCATCATTGGCAATGGTGTGATACAGAATCCCGATGGTAGCTATCGGCCTAACGATGTGATCGCAACCAATATTGATGAATATTACCGATCGCACTACGGCGCTGATAATGCGGAGGGAAGCACTTATCCGACCGATTTTATCAAATTTCGAGAGGCAAGGCTTGATTACACATTACCTGCCAAATTAATATCCCGTTGGGGGGTAGAGCGTGTTACGCTTGGAGTATACGGACGGAATCTCTTTGTATGGACAAAATGGCCGGCATTTGATCCTGAGTTCGGTACCTTGGATCAGGGCGATATCGTAAAAGGCTTTGAAATTGCTCAGTTCCCCTCTACCAGAACATACGGACTTAATTTGATTGTTAGCTTCTAAAATATTAAAAAATGAAGAGAAATATTATTTATGGTCTTTTGCTCCTTGTCGCTGCATTACTCAGCAGCTGCGATAAAGGCTTTGAGGAATTAAATACAGATCCTACTAAAACAACGGAAGCTTATCCTTATCAGTTTATGGCTAATGCGCTCATCAATTCGGTGAGCTATAACATGGCGCGCAACCGCACCTTCAATAATGAACTGATGCAAGTAACAGTATCACTTGGTGACGGGGATGGAAAAGTGTTTCGTTATGACTTTCGGCGAAACTGGGCCGACTATTTATGGAATAGCCACTATACGGAGCTTACTAACTACAAAGATCTCTATCTCAAAGCACTCGAAGGGATAAACTTTAATCGTTCGTATCAAGGAATTTCGCTGCTTTTTCAAACGTGGACTTACTCTATTCTGACAGACACCTATGGAGATATTCCTTATTCGCAATCGAACTTGGGACGCGACTCCCTGATCTTGGAACCTCGTTTCGATGCGCAAAAGGACATTTATTTAGATATGTATCAGAAGCTAGATTCTGCTAATACATTGCTAAGCAGTAACGATATTATTGAAGCCATACATGACCCTGTGTACGGTGGAGATGTTAGTAAATGGCGTAAATTGTGTAATTCGCTCTACTTAAGGTTGTTGTTGCGTGCGTCGCACAAGGCGGATGTGCAGGATATGGTGATCTCAAAAATACAGGAAATCTTAACCAATAGTTCAAAATATCCTGTATTTACAAATAACGATGATTCTGCCATTTTGCGATGGACAGGCGAAGGTGCCTATCGCTCACCCTATATGAACACCAGGGCACAAGATTTTAGGGGAGTAGGAATCTGTAGTTTTTTTATTGATTTCTTGCGTGATACGAATGATCCACGCATTAATATCCCGGAATACGGAACTTCAGGCATTAATCGTTGGGGAATCGCTCCGGTTTCGGGAAATTTTGTGGGGGTGCCATCGGGCTATGCAGCAGGGACTGAAGAATATACCCGGATGTCCTATTTCTATTCTTATGACCAAAATAGTGGGGTTAACAGTTTGCAGACAGAGCCACTGACCGGTATAATTATGAATTTTGCTGAGCTGCAGCTTATCAAGGCAGAAGTCGTGCTTAGAGGTTGGGTGGCGGGTTCTGCCGAAGAGTACTTCTATAGCGGTGCGGAAAGTAGTATTAAACTTTGGTTACCCAATTGGGACGTGTCAATACGTGCACATTTGGCTGCATCAGATGTACAATGGGACGAATCGGCCGGTTTCGAGGAAAAGATGGCACGTATTCACCAACAAAAATATTATGCTTTGTTTTTGGTAGATCTTCAGCAGTGGTTTGAATACAGGCGAACCGGTTACCCAGTGCTACCTAAAGGTGAGGGATTAGCAAATAATGGCGAAATGCCGGCCCGCTTATTTTATCCGGTGTACGTTCAGTCGTCAAATCCTACTAATTACAAACTGGCTATTGCGCAGCAGGGGCCTGATGAAATCAATACAAAAGTTTGGTGGCAAAAACCATAAATGCAATGAAGAAAACGAGTTTATATTTACTTATACTATTAGTGGTTGGTACGCTGTTGTCTGCGTGTACCAAGACAAATTACCCCGGGGGTGAGGTAAGTCCTTACATCGGTATTTATGACCTCCGGAGTCTCTATAAGGATAGTCCGGTGACGCTGACCGTCGAATCATTGGGCGGTTCAAGCAAAATTGCAGGATGGGTTATTTCCGATCATCGGGAAGGGAACTTGCCTGAAGGATTATTAATCATTCAAGATAAGCGCCGTTTAAACTTCCAAAGGGGTATCAGTATCGCTCTGGGGGCTGAAGCTGCGGATTACCTTCCAGGGGATTCCGTGGTGATCGACGTGGTGGGGGCTGAGATGAATCGCGTGGATGGCATCCTTCAACTAAGTGGTATCAGTACGGAGAAGGTTACCCGTGTAGCCAGTGGTTTGACGTTACCTGCTAATGTCGTGACTATTGACCAGATTTTGCTAAAACCGAATGATTATGAAAGTACACTTGTCGCCATTGTTAAGGGTGGTTTTAACCCGATACCAAAGACGGGAGAAACAGTTGGCGGCTCAAAAACGATCAACGACGGTTTCGGTAACTTAACATTGGAGACGGATAATCAAGCGGCCTTTGCAAATCAAGAAGTTTATAAAATGGCCAATTATTATGGAATCATTTTCAACCACATTACAGATAGCGGTACTTTAGTGCCTTATCATCGTCCTCGACGCGGTGCAGATATTGTCGCTTTAAATTCAGACTATGCGATTCCGAAGGTTATCATCACCGGGTTTGCGAGCGACCCTCGAGGTACGGACGCTAACAATGAATACATCCAGTTAATGGCTACGCAGGATATCGATTTCTCGAAGACACCTTTTTCTTTGGTCACCACCAATAATGCCAATGCTTCTACACCAACAGGTTTTCCCGCCAATGGTTGGGCCACGGGAGGAGTACGGACTTATAAATTTAACTTAAGTTCAGGATTTGCTCCTAAAGGAACCTATTTTTATGTAGGTGGAACCAATAAGCGGATTAACAGCACAAACTCCACCGATATATCGAGTGCAAACTGGATTACAGCCTACGCCTATAATAGCAATCCAGGTTTTGATTTTGGTAATCCCACAACTAATCTGCTGGCCAACTCCGGAAATGCATCTGGAATTGCCGTTTTTGAGGGTACCGAGGTTACAAAGGAATCAGTCCCGGTTGATGTTATCTTTGTTGGTACCGGAGGTAGCTTGTTTAACGGAAGCAATGTAGGCTATCCTATTACAAATACCGATTGGTATGATATTATCAATCCGCTTGATATGGCAGTACAAGCTTTTTATCGAGCCGGCACGAACACAAAAGCACTTACCTACCATACGCCATCGGATGCGGGTTACTTTTATATGTTAGGTGGCAAGTATAATCTCGCCCTTGGTAGGTGGACTAAAGCACGTAGCCAAGGCAGCTTTTTAATGACAAAAGAAACACAGTTAGAAGAAATAGAAGGAGAAGAGGCCACTAAGTTATTGGATAATTAACAGTCGGTCAGGTCGGTTGGGTCTGTTATGAGTCAACCGACCTGTTTTTAGCCTAAGCAGATCGTAATTTATTCTTTTTTGCGTGCTGAATAGAAAGCGAAATTTGGAAGATCATACCAAGGATAATCACGAGCATACCACTAAAACCGTAGAGATTTGGTAGAGAAGCGTTGATTAACCAAATTTCACCGATTAATGTGAAAAATATTTCGAAGACCTGCGTAGCTTCTACAGTCGCTAATGCTATCGGATCGTGCTTCACCATCTGAGTAGCTTTATAAAAACCTACTCCACCCAGAAAACCGGAGAATATGGCTGAGTAAAAAGATGCCTGCAATTGGGGTCCGGGAGCCATACCTACTTGCGAAAAGGCATAGGTGGCAAGTACTAACCACAAGGGAAGAGAACCTACCGTTAAACCCAGCACTCTTTGCATGGCATTTAGCGGCACCTGTCGGCTATCCAGTTCTATTAATAATTTGCGATTGGCAAGTGGCCAGACAATGGCTCCTACGAGCACCAAAACGAAGCTGATCATCAAGGAGCGTCCGTCATGCAATTGCATAAGTTTATCAAGTTGCATGATCAGCACGCCGAATACAACTAATAAGGAAAGTGCCAAAGCTCTAACTGGAATTTTCTTTCGATGATCGTTATAAAGAAAGGGCGCTAAAAGCACGCCTGCTAAGATGTTAATCTGAAAGGTTGCTGCAACTAGCCAACCGGGAATAAGCAAAGAAGCCAATGCCATACAGGTATATAATCCCCCAAATCCGATGCTCCCCCATTTAAAAAATAAAAGAGGATAACGCTTTATGGCCTGCCAGAAAGTTTTGAATTTCTTTGTAACCAATAACGGGAGAAGCATTACAGGAATCATAAATAAGCTTCTTAAGCAAGCTGTCCATGCCCAATGACTACCGGTATGGGCTAATAAACTATTGATGGTAAATGTAGAGGATAAAAATAGCGCGGAGGTAATGCCTATTATTATTGCCAAAATTGTATTCCGTTGTGCCTTCATAGGAAGGCAAAAATACAAGTCATGCGAACAGGGCTATAGTGATTTCCTGTTAATGTCCGGTACTTTTAGGCACTGTGTATCGCTCTATACTTAAGTGGTGTGAATCCGGTGACACGCTTAAAAAAGCGGCCGAAATAAGCGGGGTCATTGAATCCTAGATCAAAAGCAATCTCTTTTATGCTGTTCGAAGTGCTCAACAGTGCCATTTTTGCTTCTGTTAAGAGCTTATCTTCGAAAAGTTCATGAACCGTTTTCCCGGTTGCTTTCCGACAAATCCTATTGAGTGTTTTCGCTGGCACATGAAGCATATTAAGGTAAAAATTAATTCCATGTGCATCGCGGTAGTGCTTTTGGATCAATTTCCGCAAATCCAAGAGGACTTTACGCTCCGGATTCGATAAAATCACCGACTTTTTCTCAGAAGCATGTTTGGTGTTCAATAGTAATAAGAGGCTAGCTGTTAAATGAAAAAGCATATTCTTACCTAGCGGTTTTTGATTCTGCTCTAACAAAAGAAGCTGAATAATATGTCTAAGAAAGCGTATTGTATCTTCATCCATATCAACAAAAGGCTGCGTACTAAATGTATCAAAAAGGCCTTTGCCTTCTTCCTGTGGATGTAAGCTGAAAAAGTATTGCATTAATTCTTCACTGATCAGAAATATCCACCCTGAGCGTTCAAATTCCGGGAATTGGTGCACCTGCCCGAGCTGAAGGAAATATATACGATTCCGTTGAAGCGGATAGGGCTTGAAATTAATAAAGTGTTCACCATCCCCTAGAGCCCAAACCAGTTCGTAATGATCATGGCGATGCGGTGTGGCAGATAGATTTTGATAGTCTTTCTGTAAGCGTTCGATCCTCAGGTAATGTTCTCGAATAAGTGTCTGTACCGGTAATTTTTTGAATTTTTGCATGCAAACTGTTCCTGTATTATTGAAGTTTGATGTCAACGAAAATATGAAAGTCGACGAGTGAAAAAAAAATCGGTTAGTAAAACAAATTTGATAAAAATGCGTTATTGAGATAAGGTTTAGGTTGATTATAATACACAAAGGCTGTCGTTACTCAAAACGCAGCCTTTGTGATTTCTCGATTTCTTCTAAATCGTTATTCTCCAAGCGCGTGTACAATGGCATTCCTTTGTACGGTGTCTTTTTCTTGAAATTGTATACTACGTTTATACGTATCAAAGGTGAAAAAAACCTCACCGGGGCTCGCTGAGTCATCATCAAAAAACAATTTAAAACTGTTCGTTGAAGGTTTGTTGGGATCAAAAGACTTCTTATTCGACGAAAACGCCAAGGGCTGAATAGGGGCTGCTTTCATTTTCCGAATGCCATCTACTTTCCATAAGCTCGCTAGCGCAGTTACAAAAGCGTCGCTCGGCGCTCCGGCACTTTTAAAGGTGATGCTTCCTTTTTTAAAGCCATCTTTCTGATTAACAGAACCATCTTTGTTAATGCCGGCAGTAATGTTTTTACTAATCTCAACTAAAAAACTGACGGTGTCGTTTTGATAAAGCCCTTTGGCGGTATACGCAATGGACGTATCACTATCTTTTTTGTCTGTTAAGCTGAGATAGATTACAGACGGATTATCTGGATTGCTGGCTATTGGAAACAATCTAACGGTTTCAGTTTTAGTCGCGTCTGCGCTTTTAGGCTTATTGTTGCAGGAAGTAAGCAAAGTAATTGCCGAGAGCATCACAAGGGGCCAACCCAATTTGTTATATGTATTCATTATATAAGCGTTTAGAAAGGTTTTATTCTATTTTTAGAAACGTTGCAAGTTACCTTTTGTTTTTGATTCTTACCCCGTTTTTAAAGCACCTGACGTGCAAGCTTTCAACGAGTTATTTCCATGTTATAAACAAAATATAAAATAAGCTATAATAAACATGAAATAGATCTTATATAAAAATTCAATTTTATCGTTTATTAACCGTTTTTTTATCGTAAAATCATCGTATTTTTTATAGTAAATTTACGATGATAAAACGATGATATTACGATTATTTTGGATATTTAACCATTTTCATATTCTTTTTTCTATGTCTTTATAACCTTAGTTATATTAAAGAACTGGTTACAGTGGGTGAAATAACATGAGACCCTGTTACCTATATCCGGTACGAGGTTAAAGATTCAAGGCGGTATAGATTCGAGAAAGGTATTAACGATTTTCAGGCTTCAGCGTAAATTTCTTTCCGATATCATTTTATAGTTGGCAATACTTTCTTTTAGCGCGCCGATTTTTTCATTTAATTCTTGATCAAAATCTTTATCGCGTCCCAACTGGGCTCGATGGGTTGGGTCTGTTAAAGTTTCCAATTCTGCAACTCGCTTGGATATCTGATCAAGCATTTTAACCGATAGTCCTTTTTCACTTAGCGTAAGTTCTGTTAAACGGGGCAATAAGGCAATCAATAAGGTAAATACAGAAGCTAAAATGAAGTAAGCGTAGGTCTGTCCCTCTGTGTGCTTATCATCGCGAATAAGGGCATAGACGAAAATGAATATAGGAAATATTAATAAAATCCGGTTATCAATTTTTTTCATGATCGATTATCTTTAAACCTCTCTTTTTAGTACCAGCTTTTCCGTACTGATTTCGCAGATGGTGTATTGCTCTTTATTATCGGTATCAAAACGTAAAATGAGTTTATCTTGCTCCAGCTGCCACGATCCCGTGTCATATCGCGGTACATCATCGCGGCCGGGATGTGAATTAACCAACTTTCCGTCTTCTTCCAGGTTGATTTTATCACGTCCTCTAGCCAGGGGCAATGAAAACCCCTCAGGTCGATAAACCATTTCATCGCCGCTGTCCTCTTCAAAAGAGTGAACCCATTTCCCTTTTAAATATTCTTTATTCATTGTCTTCAATGGCTGGTTTTGTCGCGAGTAACGAGGCGCGCGGGCCGAGCAAAGTGGCTTTCATCCTAGCGGCTTGTCCCTTTGTGAACATAAACATACTGTCGTCATCCACATAATCCATGTAGTTCATAAACATGTCGCCATGGGGAGCATTGTTACAGGAAATTTTCGGAAAAGTAGGCTTTTCATAATTAGGTCCCAATTGGTTTGGCGTATCTTCTACATAATCGGTATCTTCACAGGAATTGCTTCTTCCGTCGCCGAAGATATGGGAAAGATTCAGGTAGTGCCCTACCTCATGCGTGGTAGTCCGCCCCAAATTGAAAGGTGCTTCGGCTGTACCCATGGTACCAAAGGCCCTGAAATTAATGACAACGCCATCTGTATCACTTGGACCGCCAGGAAATTGTGCATAACCTAGGAGACCTTCCTGTAGGTTGCAAACCCAAATATTTAAGTATTTGTCGGTCGGCCAGGCGTCAATGCCACCCATCTCGGTGCTTTTCACTGCATTGTCGGTGCCAAAAGAGGCCACTTCGGTCTGTGTTCTCGTAATGCCGTCAGGAGCCAGTTCAAAATCAATAAAACAATCCGCGGCCAATTCTTCCCATACGGAGGGTACTTTTCCCTTATCCGTATTCTGTCGGCGAAAATCGGCGTTTAACACGTCTATTTGACTTCTTACTTGCTCATCCGAAATATTTTCCGTTGGTGTATGATAGACGATATGCACAACGACCTGAATCTTAGCGGGAGCAGCAAACCGTAAGGTCTTGCGTCCCTCTAAAACCTTGTCGATATCACTTTCAATAAGTGCTTGCGCCCGCATATACTCGGGAAAAATATCAGCTTGGCGATGAAAAACTTCCATCGTGGCGCAGTGCCGTCTTTTTTTGTCTTGCTTCATTTTAGGTCTTTTTTTATAAAACTTTTTTTTCTCGTTTTAGTTTCAACAATAGGTTTAAATTTTTGTTAAATGCAATGAGCCAATATCTCATGTATGAAAATGCTTTCTCTGTTCCTAGACCAAATTCAACGCGTTCGTGATCGGCAAAAAGATAAAAAGATCTCATCGGTTGAGAAATCTTCCGAGATAAAAAATAGGCCGTTAACAGCGGTCAATCCATTAGATCTAAGCAACTATTTAAAACAGCATGATCTTTCCGTCGAACAATTTATCAATGATCCGAATTTTCAGGAGCGGATCATCGGACGGAACGATTTATTGAATGTCCATTATTTACGCAAGGGAGCGAAAGCAGCGCAGTCGGTTTGTCGAATTCATATTACATCGGACGTCGGACCTGCAGGTTTTGGAACCGGGTTTTTAATTGCTCCGCAAATTCTGCTAACTAATCATCATGTTTTGCCTACAACCGAATGGGCGCGATATTCCAGTGCCGAGTTTAACTATGAGGAAAACGAAACAGGTGCAGTTTTACGAACAAGTCAGTATCGTTTTGATGCTGATAAGCTGTTCTATACCAATGAAGTCCTCGATTTTACAATTGTATGGGTGGATCACAACGATAGACAGGGAGTAGCCCTTTTACAGCAATTCGGTTTTCTACCTTTACGCAGTGATTTAGGCAAAATTAAGGAGGGTGATTACGTGTCCATTATTCAACACGCTGACGGTTCCCCAAAACAAGTCGTGTTACGTGAAAACAGTGTGACGGATTTATCGCTCACTCAATTTGTTCGCTATGTTGCCGATACAAAAAGTGGTTCTTCCGGAGCCCCGGTTTTTAACGACGATTGGGAAGTGGTAGCCCTTCATCATGCGGGTGTTCCCCGTTATAATACAGCAGGTCAGATTTTAAACCTTGCCGGAACGGTATGGGACAGCGCGGAAGGAGAAATGCAGATAAATTGGCAAGAGAACGAAGGCGTACGCGTCAGTAGTATTATACATGACATCAGAAGCCATGCTATTAAACAATTTTCCTTTTTAGCTGAATTTTTTGCGCCGCTTTCTGATCCGTCTATTATAGAAAAAGAGTCGGGAACCCAACCGGTCGAGTTGACCGACGAGCTTTATTATCCACAGGCTGACGATGAAGAAGACAAAAAGAGATATTATCGAGAAGTTGGCGATGTGGGGAAGGCGGATTATAACCGATTACAACGACTGTTGGAAAGTAGTCATACGAATCCCTTATCTTATCAACCGTCTAAATATGTGTATCCAAAAGTAGATATATACCCTGATGGGCTGTTAAGAAGTATCTATTCGGGCAAATCCTTCACCATAGAGGAGTTGCAATTGGCTGATCAACGTATTGATATCGAACGTAAGCTTCGGTTTATAGAATGGAGTAAAAAAGCCGGCACAATGAACCGTGAGGATTATCGGAGCGAGCTTAAGACAATCGAGAAGGCCCTGCCCTATAATTGCGAACATGTTGTTTGCCAATCTTGGTTTGATGCACGTGAACCAATGAGGGGCGATTTACATCATCTGTTTGCCTGCGAACCTCGGTGCAATAGTTTTCGAAACAATCATCCCTATTATGATTTTGAGGGATACAAACCAATACCATCGCAAATGGAAAAAGAAATGGCTACTTGCGGCTATATGGAAGATGATCAATTTGAACCCGAAAATAACAAAGGAATTGTGGCCCGGGCTACTTTATACTTCCTGTTGCGGTATCCGAATGCAATAAGTGTTTATAAAGACGACGATATTGTGCTATTGAAGCGATGGGCAAAAGAACAAGCCGTTACGCTTTACGAGAAACATCGTAATCGGGAGATATTTTTGTTGCAAGGCAATAGGAATCCTTTTATTGACTTTCCGGAGCTGATAGATTCTATAGACTTTCAAGTGTCTGAAAAAATACTAGCGGCAGTACCTCACACTGCGAGAGAGGTAAAAAGTAGGAACTTGGCGGCGGATGTCAAACGAGCGGTTCTAATGCGTTATGGTTACGCCAATCCGGATCCCTCCGTTGTAGAAGACACGAAGGCAATGACCGATTTTGAATTCAGTGATAATCAATATTTGATGCTCACCGCGTCATTTAACGATATAGCCGTCAGGTATCGCGCCAAGCCTCGTAAAATTACCGTCAGCGAAGTACAGGCGTGTGGCAGTATAAAAGATTGTATTGATTTAGTGTATGCAGCAATTGCTTAATCAAACTTTGAATACGATGAGGAAAACAATCTTATATTACTTCTTACTATTTGGAAGTAACGTGGCCTTTTCACAACCTTTAGACCGGTCAAACTGGTTTGAAAGGAATATCAAAATTAGGCAGTCGATGGAAACCGCCGAATTTCGGGAAGTACCCGCGCAGTTTCAGATAACTTTGCCAAAAAGTGATAGCAGCTCTTGGTTGGTGAACGTAGGTGTATCGATGAACCTCAGCAGCAAAAGTACCCGTTGGATTTCCTCGCTGATTGCCGAATACCACAAAAACACCCTCACAGCGGTCGAACAACACAATATGCAAGCTGCTTATGGCTTCTCGGGATTAATAAAACGGGGAGCAAAAAAGTCATGGTTTCTCAACGGCAATGCCGGTTACACCTATGATGAGATAAGTCGTAGTCATTCATTGATGGGTAATTTTCTGTTTACGTTTATGGGTGATCGTGGCCCAATTAACACCTATAAATTTGCCTCTGATACCGGCAGTCGTTTTTATATTTCCCCATTTTTAGGATTTCAGATACAGGAAACTATGCAAGCCTTTGATGAGGCTAGTCAAGGGCTACTTTTGCGTCCTTTATTTACCCTTTCCGCTTACTTCGATATTATCCGAAAGAAAACGCTTACACCGGACCCTTTGCTGCGTATTGCCGTTGACTATACCGGGCGTACCGATTTAGTTAATTCGACGAATATTGACGAGGGTTATACACAGTTATTGCAAAGTGGGGTTGAGTGGTTTCTGGTTGATAAACCGATTAGAGTGAGCTTGGGTGGTTCTTTCAATTACGGTTCCGATCCACTAAGGGGCTTAGCGAAGCAACAATATTGGTTATTGTCTTTAAATCTCTATAAGTGACTTGCTGGCTACTCATCGCTTAAGGCTTGCATAAAAGCGACGATATCCCGAATTTCCTGCTCGGATAAATTCAATTTTTGATCCGAAAGTGTTTGGTTGTCTAAATGAATACCAATCCCGGCACCGCCTCCGCGGTTATAAAAGTCCACTACTTCTTCTAACGTTTTATAAACCCCGTTATGCATATACGGAGCCGTTTTCGCAATATTTCTCAGTGTCGGTGTCTTGAAAGCGTAAGCGTACTGTTCGTATGGATTTAACAAATACCGACCCATATCCTTATCTAAGGTTGCATGCAGTGTATCCGGTTTTTCCGGGACACCCAACACTTCTGCCTCTGTCTTATCGAATAGAGGTGCCGGGCTTCCGTTGAAAAGTGGTATAAAATGGCAAGTAGCACATTTGGCTTTTCCCATAAACAAGTTGGCACCTATTTTTTCTGATTCATTTAATTGTTTAAGGTCGCCTTCCATATATCGATCAAACTTTGAGGTAAAAGGCGCCAAAGAACGAATATACGCCGCAAGTGCATGTTGAATCTTCCATGGATTGATCTTTCCGGAACTAGTACCGTAAGCTCGGTCAAAAAATGCTACAAACGTGCTGTCTTTCTGCAGTTCCTCAGCGGTCATGGTCAATTCACCTTTCATTTCCATTTCATTGTGTACTACATCTAACGCTTGGTCCTCCAGTGTGCCTGCTTTATGATCGTAAAAAAATGCTCGTTGAAAACCGGCATAGGTAAGGGTGGGTGTATTGCGAAGTAAGCTCTTTTTAGTGTCAATTCCCCTTGCTTTTACCAGCCCATCTGTAAAGGCCTTATCAGCATGATGGCAACTGGCGCAACTTTTCCGGTTTCCGTTTGATAGACGGACATCGTTAAAGAGAGCTTTACCAAGTGTCGCCTTTTCGTTTGAAAAATAGTCGTTTTTATTGCTGACAAACTTGTTCACGTTTAAAGCTGAGCTTCCGAAAAGACTGTTGGCATCGTCATTCAGCGCAGAAAGACTCGGTACGGTAGGCAAGCCTAATTGTTTGCGTAATTTTTGTAGAGACGCATTGAGTGGATTCAAGTAGTCCGTAATAAAAGTCAGACGATCAAAGCCATTAAAACTATTATGGTCTTCTAAATAGGAGATTGACCGGTCGATAGCTGTTAACACGTCATCATGTTTTGTATAAAGGGAGAGGGTGTTTCGTAAACCTTCCAGAGAGGCAGCGGCTTCGGGGACAGACTCTAAAGATAAGGGAGCGTCAAATCCGGTAATGCCTAATGCGGTGATCCGGAAAATCTCCAAGCGCATCGCATCAAATACTTGCGCACTAGTAATGGTATAATCTAACTGATATTGCTGTATCCGTTTGAGCGCTACACTTAATTTTTTGATTTCATTAATCATTTCGGCACGAGCGGCGGTATCTAATTCATTATAGAGATAATCTTCAATGACCTGAAATCCTCCTGGAGGCTCTATTAAATTTTCACCAAGTTCAATCTCCGTTATGGGAGGACCATTCAAGGCTTTCACCGTCGTGGGAAAAAAATACTCCAAGTAATATTCAATTTTCTTGAATTGCCTTCTACATGCCAAAAAAGATCTTTTAACAGCTGTTATGTCCTTGCCTTGTTGAGCTAAGGGCATCAATGAATCATTTACAAGAACGGTAAGCTTTTGTATCTCTATTGATGCATAATCCTTACTATTTGCAGCTGTATCTGTTGCATTGGGTGAACAAAGCGTTGCCAAAAAAATGAGTGCAACAAGCAAAGTCGATAGAATAAAATGCCGATGCGCCATAAGCGATATAAAAACTAAAATACCCTTGTAGCCTTGCTACAAGGGGAAAATAGGTAGATGTGATGAATTGGTTATTTAGCAATTCCTTGTACAATGACCACTTGTCCGCCTTCTTTGTTATCTGTCAATCGGGCATCGCCCCCATCTGCATTTAAGTATTTGTCATCTTTCCACGTGTGCGGGTGAATATTGACGACAAAGGTATTGGGTTTACCGATTAGATCAGATATATCATACATAGCCCCATACTCCCAAGTGCTCAACGTTTGAACGTTATCCGGATTGTATTTTGCGTTAAAAGCTGCTTCATTTCTTCGGTGGTTCATTTGAAGCATCGGTTTCAACTCTTTTGTTGCTATGGCGTATTGCCAAATCGTTCCATCATGTTTGTTTTCTTTATAGAAAGAGTCGCCGTCCTCCTGAATGTATACGAAATTCTCCGTTACGCACAGGTTATCTGGATTTACAATGCTCTCACCTGGGTTATCGATGCCGTCAACAGCTATTTCCAATTTTCCTTTCAGCGGGTTGTCTGCGTCTAAAACCAGTTTATAAACGCGGCCCCACATGGTTTTCCCTGTTACAGGTGTCAATTTATCAGACTGACTTACGCCGGTAGCGGTAAAGTAAACCTCCCTGCCATTGGCTCCTCCACCTTTTTTATAGTCGATATCCTCTACGCGGGCAAACATAATGGCGTTTTTTTCCACGGTTTGTTGTTGTAACTGCGCACCGGTGCTGGATTTTACGTTATCGAGTTCAACAAACTCTACATCATAGCTGTTCCCTTTCTCGATATCCGTTTCAACAGTGTTATTGTCACTTCTCTTTAGTACATATAGCTTGCCATCTTCCAGGTTGCCCTGATTATTCGATACGTACATGGCCACCTGTCCATCCCCTTCATCTTCGCCAATGAGGACCACGGTTTTTCCTGAATAGGCATCTTTAGGTAATGGTACAGCATTCTCAGCGCTCCAACGACCAAAGGCAAGATTTGTACGTTGCGTGTTTTTTTTATCAATCGGCCCTAATGGGTCAATCACATGGATTAAAGATTCAGCGCCGCTTTCCCCCGCAGTGAGGAATAACGGTTTTGAAAAGCCGTGCTCTTCCGGTGTTGCCAAGGTTGCCGAACATAAACGGGTCATGCCCCCATCCGAATCTACAATGTATTCGCCTTTGATCGGTTTTAATTCGTTGTTTAAGTATACTCTTGAAACCGATTGCAGTATCTCATGATTATTGATAAGAATGTAGCCGCTTCCATCCGGATTTTTAAGCATGCCTGCACCATCAGGTTGCGCACCAAAGATAAAGTCCGGTGATTCCGGTAACACGTCATCACTGCTAATGAGCGTAGTGATTTTTAGATTGTCGAAACCCGCAAGGGTTTTTATTAAGGAAGGATTAACCGACTGATCAACAATTTCCAATTCCGGATTTGTTTCATTGTCGTTTTTGTCGTCGTCTTTACTACATCCCCCTATCAATACGGTTGAAAGCACAAAGGATGTTATACCTAATCGTAAAGCATATTTAGCGTTTATGTTTAGCATAGTCTTCAATATTGATTTGCTATAAAAATAGTTGGTCAATATGAGCTAAGATTTAAGACTATGTTAATTCTTGGTTGGTAAAAAAATGGATTCTTTTGAAGAACGTTTATTCAACTACGCGTACAATTACCGGTTCCCCGTTAGCCATACCACTTACATTACCTGCATTATATTGAATCGTATAGGTGCCTGGTTGAGTAATGCCATATCCTTTCATGATCGAAAAGCGTATACTGTCCGATGTGGAAGGCGCCACCGTACAATAGCTCTCGGCGGGAGGAGGCATCACTCTTTTCGCCATAGCACCGAGATAAGGCACTTCTGTTCCTTGTGTATTGGTAATGGTGAGAAAATTGCTTATAAAGCCTTCAAACGGTGTATGGTATTGCGTAAAACGCAAGGTATCCTTTGTGGGGTTGTATACTTTGAACACGATGGGAAGGCTATCCGATAAACGGACAACGCTATCGATTTCCAATACGGCAACCAGCGTAGTGTCTCCATCCATCAGCGATTCCGCTTGTTTGGCCCGAAGGCTTTCAGGTTCTTCGCCCTGCTTAGTTGCATTTTGTTGGCACTGAGTGAAGGTGAGCAGTAAGCCGGTCACTAATAGGGAATAACAAATACTAAATTTCTTCATCATATACCACAAAGGTAAGTTTTTTAAATTAACTACAAGTTCCTGAACTAATACGTAAACAAAGTTATGGGTTAGCGGGAATGATGGTCTAATGACAATGCAGTCAGGTAACGATGCACTACTGTTTGTTAAGAAGTGCATCGCTAATTTTAGCATTAGGCTGCTGAAATTGAAGCAGGTCCAAATTCCTCGAAGTGTATCGAATCTTTTGAGATTCCGATAGACAAAAGGTAATTATAGTGTGTTTTTATGAATGGGCCAGGACCGCAGATATAATATTGGGCCTGCCGATACAAGAAGTCCTCTGGAATCTTATTAAGGGAAACCCATCCTGGCAGGATATCTCCTGTTTTCGAGTCGCTAACAACGTCGTAAAAGATATGCTGTTGTAGCTTACCGTGTTGTGATGAGATATGATGTAGATGTTGTTTAAAAGCGTGTACTTGCTCGTTACGACATCCATGAATCCACGTGATTGGTACCGGAGACTTCCGGTCGACTAAATGTTCTAGCATGGATAGGAGGGGTGTTTGACCAATTCCGCCACTAATAAACACCTGTGGAGACGTTTCTCCTTGCTTCAAAATAAAATTCCCCGAGGGTGCTGAAAGATCAATAATAGCACCTTCTTCAATATGTTGATGCAGACGATTACTGATCATGCCATCCGGTTGTTTTGCTCCAATTTCTTTTTTAACAGATATTCGATAATAGATACCATTTGGTTTGCAGGATATACTATATTGTCTGGGCTGCAATAACCCAAGTTCAGGAAGGAATAAACGTAAACTGACGTATTGGCCTGGAAGAAAATCTGCCACTGGTCCGTTGTCAGTTGGGTAAAGATAAAAGGAGGTGATTTCTGCAGATTCCTTTATTTTTTTCTCCACTCGGAAGGGACGCCAGCCAACCCAGCCACCGCTTTTTGTTGATTTTTCTTTATATAGTTTCTGTTCGTGTCCGGACATGAGCTGTGCAAGTTCATGATATGCCTGCTCCCAAGCTTTCAATAAATCTTCTGAAGCTGCATCTCCCAGCACTTCTGAAATAGATGCAATGAGGTGTCCACCCACAATGGCATATTGTTCCGGCCTTATGTCGAGACTGGTGTGCTTCTGTCCAATGCTATCAACGACTGGCATCAGTATACCGGGATTATCGATATGCTCGGCATAGGCGAGCACAGCCATCGCAAGAGCCGTTTGTTGTTTTTTATTTTGCTGATTCCCCATATTGAATACGTGTTTCAACTCGGGATTGTGCTTAAACATCCTTTCGTAAAAGTGAGTAGTTAGTAGTACTCCATTCTCTTTAAGTACCGGTACGGTACCTTTTACAAGTGCTTTCTGTTGTTCATTCATTTTTATTTCAGTTGTTAATAAAAGACTTTAAAGTCTTTTATTTGGGTAAAAAAACTATTTATTTAATGTAAGCTGCCCTTTGATAAGTTCTGCATTGAACTGACCAATGGTCGTGTTGCGTAACATCAGCGTGATCTGATTTCGAACTTTTTTAAATTCGCCATGTAAGGGACAAGGATATTCTTCCGAACAATAAGATAGACCCATTCCACAACCTTTAAAAATCGTGTCACCTTCTACCGCTATTACAATGTCTGCTAAAGGGCGACTAAAGCCTGAGGTATCAATATAAAAGCCCCCATTAGGGCCTTTAACCGATTGAATTAGCCCTACTTTGCTTAATTTTTGCAGTATTTTCGCTAAAAAAGCTTCCGGGGAATTTACAGCATCAGCTATCTCCTTGATACCTGTACGCTGCCCTTCGTGTGATCGTTGTGCAATGTAGAACACAGCACGCATTGCATATTCTGCCGTTTTAGAAAAAATTCCCATAGCTTTCGTGTTCTTACAGTTATCCTGTGACAAATATAATGCATGTAAAATAAAAGACAAAAATATCTTTTATTATTCCGCTAACTTTTAATATAAGTTCCAACCCGTTTTGCAAGATTGTTGTTTTCTGCATTACCTGTAGGCGTATAGGTTGATGAATAAAGATCAGCATAAAAAGCAAAGATGACTGACTAATAAATGCCGAATGGTGATTACCTTTGAGTTTCATCAAATAGGCCAGTTATGCAAAAATCAGGATGTATATTGTCTACACTTTTCGTCACTATATACGTTTGGATGGCGGGGATGGGTGTAATACGTGCTCAAGACGCTCCCTATCCATTAGAACACGCTAAGCGAATATTGTTTCTCGGCAATAGTATAACTTATGGTGGAGATTATGTTTCAATATTTGAAACATCATTAAGCGTTAGCTACCCAGCTAATAATCCCGAAGTTATTAATCTGGCTTTACCAAGTGAAACGGTTTCTGGTCTTAGCGAGCCTGATCATGCTGATGGAAAATTTCCGAGGCCCTGCCTTTTTAGCCGAGTAACCAGCGTGCTTCAGAAGAGCAAACCGATCGATATTGCGTTTGCCTGTTATGGAATGAACGATGGGATATACTTGCCTTTTGACATGAATCGCTTTGAAGCGTATAAACGAGGAATGATTAGATTACGTGATTCGTTAGAAGCGGCGGGGGTTAAACGTATCATTTTTATGACACCGCCCATACATGATGATAAAGATAAGGGTTTAGGAGGCTATAATCTTGTTTTGGATAAATATGCAGAATGGTTGTTAGCTCAGCGGAAAGCGAGAGGATGGGAGGTAATTGATGTACATTTTCCAATGCGTGCTTATTTGGAAAAAAAGCGTCAGAAAGATGCTGACTTCAAACTTGCTGAAGACGGCGTGCATCCGGGCAAAGAAGGACACTGGCTAATAGCAAAGGCTCTGTTACAATATTTTCATTTACAAGGAGGATTAGTTAAAACAACCTTAAACGATTTTCTGGAAAGTCAGCCTTATATTGTTAATTTATATACGTTGATAGGTAAACGGCAGTCGTTTATGAAAGACGCATGGCTTACCTATACAGGGCACGAACGGCCCGGGATGCCCATTGGCTTGCCGATGGAGGAAGCTGCGATTCAATATGAGCAGCTGGAAAGAGAAATATTTCAATTGAAACGTAATTAGTTTAGCTGATTACTATCCGGACTCCACGAGTTTTTTGTTATAGGAAGTATTTTTCCTTATGTTTGTTTTTTACCACGGCCTATCAATTGTAGACAGTATGAAGTGGACTTACTTTATTCGGCAAAAGCTTAAAGTTGCTTTTTTGTTGTTCTGTATTATGGCATGCTCGGTGTTAATCAGGGTATTAGAGGACAAGAATGTGAAAAGTATTAGCAATGCGCTTTTGTCGATGTATGATGACCGATTGGTGCCTGCATCCGATATTTTTTATATGACGGAACATCTTTACGCCAAGAAATTCCTGATGCTTCAATTCCTTAATGATACAACACCTTCCGCTGTCAGTATAGAGCAGTTAGCGGGACGGATGAAGTACCATAATCAATTTATCGACTCACTGCTAAATAAATACGAAAAAACCTATTTGGTTGATAAGGAAAAAATGTATCTAGAGGGATTCAAAAAGCAGCTTGCACACTATATGTCCTTAGAAAATCATTTATTGGGAGTTTCTGAGATCGGTTTGCAACAACGTGTAACAAAATACCGGGAAGGTGGCGAGGATGCGCTTGATAGAACCATTGCAGGGCTTTCCGCGCTAGAAAGGCTCCAAACTCAGGTAGGTCGCGAATTAATGGCGGATGCACAGTTTGTCATATCAGGTACCCGTTTCTTTTCCACATTGCAGATTATCTTATCTATCGTAATCGGAATAATGGTAGTGGTACTTGTGTTAGCATCCAAAAGTGTGATAAAGAAAAAACAACCGTTTAATTTAAACTAGCTTTTAATCAAGATACTTCCGATCATCTTCTGAAAGATTGGAACGGTAAGGGTCAGTTAACTCTTCTGATTTTGTATTCGTGCTTGTTTGAAAGTTTTGTGATGGGGGATTCAATTTTTCAGTTTTTCTCCTGGGTCGTCCTAAAAGGAAGCCAACAATAACGCCAAAAGCAAACATACTACCCAAGATAGCAAGTTTAGGAATGTAACGGTCACCGAAAATCCAAAAGATTACTTCATCCGTGTTTTTCATTAAAATAATGGTAACCAAAACCGTTAAAATAATAATGAAGATAGTTTTTGCGCTCATAAGCTTATTTTTTGAACTAAAATAACTCTTTTCATAATAAGATCAACTAATATGCCAACTTATGGAACATGTAAGTGTTCTATTTGTTTGTTTTTCAATAGGTATAGCTTACCCCGTACGTGAATATAATATTTTTTGGGCTTGCATCATTAACATAAATAGCGCGTACACCGGCATCGAAATTTGGTAAATAGAACCGGAGAATATTTAGGTCGGCACGTAATTCTATACCTAAGGTGCGGGGAGAGAATTGATTTTGTCGCCCAAAATTTTCGAAATCGGCAAATACTCCTGCTTTAAGTCGCTTAATAAAAGCAAGTGAACTAATGTCCCAATCAGGATAAGCAATAGGAAATCGATAGTCCAAAAATAAGGTATTATGTACGTCGGTAGTGAGAAGTTGATCATATCCGCTAACCATCGGAATATCGTTAGATAAACGGTAATCACCGTTCCTTTCCTGAAAATTAAAACGTGCCTGAAGCGAATGGTTGTTTACTAAACCGGGAAAGTAAAAAGTAGATTTCATGGAAAAAAGGTTTCCCGATAAACGTCGATCAAAAACCATACTTCTATAGATGAAATTCAGGTTCTGTCCCCATTTTGGCGCAAGATCCAGCAAACTCCTTCTGCTGTTTCTGTTGAAATAGTACTGCAGAAGAAGCGGAAATCGTACCTGGGAAAAATTCGGTAAAGAAATGTTCTTTAAACTAATGTCGTAACGCCAGGTATAACTCGTCCCAATGGATACACCGGTGTTATAAAGCGTGTTCAGTCGGTTAAAAGTTAAAGGGATGGTGGTTTTAAGCTCGGTATGGTGTTCTCTCCATCGGAGAGGGACGCGCTCATTGGGGTTGTTCTGAAGCCTAACACTGCTTAACTGCGCTTGATTGCGATACTCAACGGTGAATTTGGGAAACCAGCGTTTCAAGGAAGCACTGACGTAGTAGTCGGTACGACTGGTATTCTGGTCATAATTAAATCCAATTCGAGTGGAAAGCGTGTTCAGTAAGTTGTCAGACATCAGTTGCAAGCCTAGATCAAAATTGTCTATACTGGAGATGTCATCGCCCACCGGAGAAATGCTGTGAAAATTAAAAAGGTGCTGAATATCTTTATAAGGCCTTGAGGCAAAAGTTTTCGTTGGAATGAAGGTAGATGTGTCTGTTATATTTTCTTGCTGTATAAGCGGCTTAAAATAGCTTATAAAGGAATCTGCGGTAGGGGTAATGGACTGACTTAAGGTTTGCTCCAAATTTAGCGTGCTAATCATATAGCCATTTACCTGATAATTATTGAAATAAATGCTTCCTGAAGATTCATCAAAGTAAGGGTTGGTTGCGCCAAATTTGATATTGGTGATTTGTTGGGGGGCTTCTCCTGAATAAGGTAACAGATAAAGGTTGTCAATACCATTGTAATGAGCTTTGAATAAGATGCCTTGCGGAATATAGATCGGTCTTTCTAACTGTTGCTTCTGCCACCCCATCAATAGTCGGCTTTCGCCCGTTTGGAGGTTAACTTCAAGCAACGTGGCACCCTGTTGTTGAACGGCGGTAGTAATGACCTTTTTTCCGCTGCTGTCAAAAGAAGGAGTTTGGACATTGAGGTTTGCAGGCAGAGCAATCCGCCTTTCTTCTGCGCCGGTCGTGCTGTTTAAGATAAGTAGCGATGCCCTGTTTTCGAGATTGATTTCTATTGTGGCAATATGCATCCCATCGGCGCTCAAAGCAGGGGAGAACAGGCGTGTTTTAAAGGTCAGTTGTTTGTGTTTTTTACTGGCTAGGTCATATACATTAATGACATGAAAATTTCTTTTCAAATACCGCTTATCATAGCGAAGCTCGTCCCAGGTAATCTTGTTGCCACCATAAGAAAAATGCGGCTCGGTTTGTATTCCGGTTTTTATGACCTCTTCTATCCGGTTATCTGCTGTGATCGAAACGATCTTTGGTACACTATGGTTGCTTCTTTGTAAGGCTAGTGTGTTACCATTTGGAAGTGCTTTTGGAAACAAAAAATCAATTATTTCAGACCGACTTTCCGGAAAAGATGTGTAGGTTAATGGGTTGGTTTTTTTCAACTGATCCCGCCATAAGCTATCAAGCTCTTCCACCGTTTTCTTATGCCAGGATTCCGTGTTGTAACCCGTTAATGTCTTTAAGCTGCTACTGAAATTGTAAGGTCTAATTGGGTTCTTGGCAATCCGTGTCATCAGGTCTTCTAGAAAATTTTCACCATAGTCTCTTCGCATCTTCGTCGTCATAAAATACCCAAGTTGATAATAACCCGGAGTGATATGTCTTAGCGATCCTAAGAAGTCTTTTTGATAGCTATATTTTTTACCACTTAGTGTATTTGTTCTAAATGGAAGTTCCCATGAAGGCAAGCGACCTCGACCGGCGGTGCTGAGGGTTGTCTCGATTCCTACAGCGTCGCCCTCATAGAACCAAGGTGGGAGTGTGATGCCGAAAATAGCTAGGGCTAGTTGTTCAAAAAGTGGCGCTTTTAAATACCCGGAAATCTTATCGAATTGCACCACATGACGAAGCTCATGCACGGCCAAACTATTGAGCCAATCCTGGTAATCCATTTGCTGCGGTGGGGTAGTGCTGAATTCAGAACGGCGCGGCCCGAGTTGTACAAAACCATTGGAAACCACGTCTCGATTTTGCAAAATAATCGAAATTTTTCTTGGTTTTTTACCAATTGATTTGCTGACTTTGGCTAGGACTGATTCTAAGACATAGGTTAGACGCTGGGCCTGATTCTCAAATTCAGCAGGAAAAATAACTTGGAATTCGGGTGTTTGTATTTCTCTCCACTTTACACTTGGAGGGTTTTGGTAGTCGTCGAAAATCTGTGAAAATGCCAATGATGAATAAAAAAGTGATATTGTTAATGATAATGTATTGATAAGAAGTGTTTTATATTTATTTTTTTGAGTCATTACAACAGATTGCTAAAAATATTAGTTTTTTATTGGTTGGTTAATTGTTTGATATATTTATTTTTTGTTAATATAAAGTTTAAAACTAATTGATTTTTAATTTTTTATTATTTATTAAGATGTTTGAATAAGTGCTTTATGTCTTGTGTTTTTTTACGAATTTTAGCGAACAGTAGCCTCTTTGTGTGTATTTCGTAAATGTATTTAATTTTTTTTACAACGCTACACTATCTATGGTTTTTTTTTGCGTGTCTTCTCTTCAAATGTTTGATCTCGACTCTTCCAGGTTTTCGCATCATCGAGTTGTAGGCTTCCATTTGTTGCGTGTAGTTTCTTTCATAATCTTTGAAAAGTACTATTTATTTAAAGGCATGGTAAGCTGGAAAAAAATGCTCCTATATCGAAACAAAAAAAGATCTTATGGTGTGGGTGGGCCTTCTTTTTGTGGAGTGATCAATAGGGTTAATTGCCTGTTAAGAAGTTCATATCGAGTGCTGTTTTTTTTTCGAGAAGATCGGTTCCTTTTTTTCTCGCTCTTTTCAGCTTGTTTTAAAGTTACAGAAGTTTGTAATGTAGGTGCAGGAGGGTCGTTTTTTTAAAGTATAGCTATTGACCCGAGCGTGAATTGTAATCGTTTTTTTCTTTCTTTTTCTAATACTTAGTGTAATTTATGTCTTATTTTTTTGAGTGTTTTATTCGTATTCACATTGCTTGAATATACTGGCAGCTTCAAGAATCCTCAGCAAGATAATAAGCCAGCTATAACCTTAACTAGTAAATACAAAGTCATCTCTTTTCAGCGGAGCTTTTGTTGCCTATAAAAATTGCTTGGTCTATATGATTTTTTAATTCGGTTAGCCATTTTAAATAGCTCTGCCTCCCGTAATAGAAACCCAAATCAATTTTCTCTTTGGATCCATTTGTCTATGAGCGCTAAGTGGTATTATCTAATTTCTCCATTTTTATTTTCGAGCAATAATAAAGACGTACGCGGGCTATGTTTAGTGGTCGTTTTAGGATGGCATTGCGAAAATTTTAGCAAGCCAATAAAATACACTAAGCCTTGTCCGGCACAGATGGCACATGGAGTAAAAATCTGTCGATGCTGATCTTATACCCGTCGCCTTGTTGCCTTAAAATGCATACTTGACTTTCAATAGTTAGCGCGCTTTGCAATAAAGAGACTGCTTTTTAACGCTTTTAAGGGCCGAATAAGATTTTAACCTTCTTGGTGGCCGCTTTGGGTTTTGTTTCCTTAAAAGGTCTGAAAAGGGCTTAAAATCGAGTCTGTATTTTTCGGCTAAGGTCTTTTCCTTTTTTATACTTTCAAAAAGGCATAAAAATGTTACCTTTGCGCTCCCCCATTTTGCAATTAAATATGTTGAAATTGTCGAAAATCGTTTTCTCTTTTCTATTACTTTTTACGGTAGCTACCCACAAATCATGGGCCCAATTTCATCCCCGGTATTTGTCTCTATCAGATTCTTCATCAATAAATATTAGTGAAAAGAAGCATTTCGTGATTCAACTGGAACACGAAAATGGAGGCGTATTAACGGGTAATGAACGAGCGAAGGAATCCTTAAGGGATGCCTATTATAATGCTTTTAATTTGAAAATCGGTTGGCAAACCAAGCACGGAGGCGATGTTTACCACCAGCTTTACAATTACCCCGTATATGGTGTAGGGTTGTATTCCAGTACTTTTGGACTTGATCATGTTGGAGATCCCTATGCTGTTTATGGCTTTGTTTCCATCCCCATTAAACCGCGCGTAAACCGTCGGTGGAACTTCAATTATCGCATTTCCCTTGGTCTATCCGGTAGATTTAATCCCTATAGCGAGGACGAGAATCCCTTCAATTTAATTATTGGTACAAAAAACAATGTTTTTATTGATTTTGGTGGTCAAGTTAACTATACATTGAGTCGGCATTTTCAGATCGGAGCCGGTTTGGCCTTCCATCATTTTTCCAATGGGGCATTAAAACTACCTAACACAGGTATTAATCTGCTTCCTTTCACAGCTGCCGTGACTTATGTGCCCAATGCGAAAACCTTCGATTTTCGCAAGCAATATATTGTCCCGAACCCGAAAGAAGACGAACTTCAGTTTAGCTATGCATTTGGTTTTAAACAATTGGATGAGGATAATGAGCGAAAATACTTTAAATCGACTATCGGTGTCTTTTGGAGTCGCTATTTAGGATATAAATGGCGTCTAGGACTCGGCGCTAATATTTTTTATTCTGCCTCTGCCAACGATCCGGAAGTGGCAGGCGATAAAGAAAGCTCTTTTAATGCCTTGTTTTCGGGAGGGCCGGCATTCTATATCGACCATTTGTTGACATCCAAGTTGTATTTGAATGGGAACCTAGGTTACTATTTGCATCGAAATGAATTTAACCGGGAAACAAAGCCGATGTATCTGCGGATAGGTGGCCGATATTATGTTTATAAAGACTTCTTTGCTGGTGTATCTATTAAGGCACACGCAGGTAAGGCAGATTTTATCGAGTGGACCACCGGTTATACCTTGGATCTTCGTAAAAGGAAATAAGCCATAAATTGACGTCTGTTTTAGATCAAAATCGCCATCAATGAAAATAGAACCTATTTAGGTGCTTTATAAAGAAGATAAAGGCCCACACCGAGAAAGATCAGACTGGGGATAAAAGCCGCCAAAAGAGGAGGGAGGCCTCCCTTTAGTGAGAACATATTGGCAAACTGAATAAACAGAATATAGGTAAAACTAAGCGCTATTCCGACGCCGAGACTTAAACCGATCCCGCCACGTACCTTTTTGGATGATAAGGAGACTCCCATCAAAGTAAGAATGTAAGCAGAGAACGGATAAATAAAACGCTTGTACTTCTCCAGCTTGAGGTCGGTCATTCTACCGGTACCTCGTATTTTCTCTTTCTCAATATTTTCATTTAACTCTTGGGTGGTCATGGCCATAAATACGTTGTCGCGAATTTCAAAATCTCTCGGTGACATATCCAAGGTGGTGTCCTTGGATGTACCCTTTATCATTTTTTCGTTTAAGCCATTTACTATACGAATTGTATAGTTCTCAATCTTCCAATTGTTTTTGACAGAGTCCCAGGTAATCCGGTCGGCAATCAATTTTTCCTGTAATTCTTGCCCCTTAAAGGTTTCCAAAATAAAATTGTAACCTACTTTGCGGTCGTTGTCAAAATTGTCGATATAAACAAAGCTGTTTTTGTCTATCTGCATATGGGTGGAACTCTTACTGTTATTGTCGATAGGTTTTACATAAATATTCTCAAAACCTATTTTCAGTTTGTTGGTTCGCGGAATAATATAGATGTTAAAAATCAGTGTGACTAGGCAGATTATCGAGGCTGCTATAAAATAAGGTCTCAAAAAACGTCGGAAACTCATACCACCATTTAAAATTGGCACGATTTCGGTTTGATCAGCCATTTTAGCGGTAAAGAAAATAACAGCAATAAAATTGATCAACGGACTGAGGAAATTGAGATAAAATGGAATGAAGCCGGCATAGTATTCGAAAACAATCTTAGAAAGCGGCGCATGGTTTTTGAGAAAGTCATCCATGCGTTCCGAGATATCAAAGATAACAGCCACAACAGTGAAAATAGCCATCGTAAACACAAAAGTGCCAAGGTATTTTTTTATTATGTATTTATCGATGATGTTCACTTGAAAATTGAAAAATCAAAATTAAAAATTAAAAAACTCATTGGCTAATTAGCTAGATGGGGTTTGCGCTACTCGTAACCAAGCCAATAACGGACAACCAATAACTAACAACCAACAACCAATAACCAATAACTAACAACCAATAACCAATAACTAACAACTAACAACCAACAACTACTATAACCGTTCTCCCAACTGTTTAACCATTTTGTTTTTCCATTCGTAAAACGTTCCTTCCAGAATTTTAGTACGGGCCTCCTGTACTAACCAAAGGTAGAAATGCAGGTTATGTAAAGTAGCTATCTGAGCGCCTAAAAGTTCCTTCGAGTGAATTAAATGGCGTAAATAGGCCTTACTATAGAACAGGTCGGTATGCAAATCGCTATCCGGATCTATTGGCGAGAAATCTGCCTCCCATTTCTTGTTTTTGATATTGATAATGCCATTTCTTGTAAATAACATGCCATTTCGGGCGTTGCGTGTAGGCATAACACAATCAAACATGTCAATACCCAAAGCGATATTTTCTAAAATGTTAATAGGTGTACCCACTCCCATTAGATAGCGTGGTTTGTCAAAAGGTAAGATTGCGTTTACCACCTCTGTCATCGCATACATTTCCTCGGCTGGTTCTCCTACGGATAATCCTCCAATAGCATTTCCGTCACGACCGAATGAAGCGATCGTTTCCGCCGATTTTTCCCGAAGATCTCTATATACCGATCCTTGCACAATTGGAAAAAGTGTTTGCTCGTAACCATATAAGGGATCAGTGTTATCGAATCGATCGCAGCATCTTTTTAACCAGCGATGTGTCATATCAAGCGATCTTTTTGCATAGCGATAGTCGCAAGGGTAAGGAGTGCATTCGTCGAAAGCCATGATGATGTCAGCGCCGATAATGCGTTGCGTATCCATTACATTTTCAGGTGTAAAGAGGTGCTTCGATCCGTCAATATGAGAACGAAACGTGACGCCTTCTTCTTTGATTTTCCGCACCTCGGTAAGGGAATATACCTGATAACCTCCACTATCGGTTAATATGGGCTTGTCCCAACCATTAAATTTATGTAATCCACCGGCAGCCTGTATGACATCAAGACCTGGCCTTAAATACAAATGATAGGTGTTGCCCAAAATTATTTGCGCTTGTATATCTTGTTTCAGTTCGTGTTGATGGACACCTTTTACTGAACCGGCCGTGCCGACGGGCATGAAGATAGGTGTTTGAATCGTACCATGTGCGGTGACTAATTCGCCGGCGCGAGCCTTTGAATTTTTATCAGTGGATTGTAGTGTAAATTTCATTTAAGGAATTGCCCTTAGCAAAAAATATTTAGTTTGCAAACTTAGACAAAATGCAATGATTATGCAATCTCTTCGCGCAGGTCATTTTTTGCTTGAGTTCATTTGATTGCGTATGCTACCAATTTTATCTAAGTTTGCAGCCACATACTACTATAATCAGATACTTTGGAACAATATTTACACCTTGTTTTACCGGCGTTGTTGAGCGCTTCCTTGATTATTCAACTGTACTACACATTCTTTGTTCAGGGACTTTTAGGGCGTTATCCCGTGGATGATTTAAAAAGAGATACAATATATCCCCCTTTGTCCGTTATCATTTGCGCGCGGAATGAGGAAAGTAATCTGCGTCTATATCTTTCGGAAGTATTGGAGCAAGATTATCCGCAATTCGAAGTAATTGTTGTAAATGATGGATCAAGTGATGATTCTAACTGGGTTTTAAAAGAATTTCAGGCCCGTTACCCATACCTACGTACCGTGGAGATCCGCGACCAAGGTCGAAATCGACAAGGAAAGAAATTTGCCGTCACCTTAGGCGTCAAGGGCGCTCAGTATGAACACTTGGTATTGACGGATGCCGATTGTTTTCCGCAAACTGATCAATGGCTAAAATGTATGGCCCGGCAGTTTAGGCCCGGTGTAGAGATTGTGTTGGGATATTCACCCTATACACGTGCTTCCGGTTTTTTAAATAAGTACGTCCGATTTGAAACTTACCAAACGGCATTGAATTATTTGTCGAACGCGTTAAGAAAGAATGCTTATATGGGAGTTGGAAGAAACCTTGCCTATACAAAATCCCTGTTTTTTAAAAAGAAAGGCTTCGCTTCTCATATGCATATTCCTTCAGGAGATGATGACCTCTTTGTGAATCAAAATGCTACGAAAAGTAACGTGGCCATCTGCGTAGCACAGGAGGCGCATGTTTGGAGCACACCTAAGAGCACTTACAAAGACTACCAGCGTCAGAAAAACAGACATTTCGGTGCTGGAAAAGCTTATAAGGGCAAACATAAATTGATGCTTACTTTCCAAGCTTTCAACGCGGTAGCGTTTTATTTGCTTATAATCCTTATATTGGTTTTACAGCCTCGCTTTTGGCCTCTTGCCGTAAGCGTCTATTGTTTCCGCTTACTATGCCAATTGCTCGTTAATATCCCAATCATGAAACGTTTGCAGGTAAAAGACCTCATATGGTGGTATCCGCTAATGGATCTTTTACATTTTATATACATCTCTGTCATGGGCGTTTTTGCTCTATTCAGGAAAAATGTTCAGTGGAAATAAGGCTCTAAAAAACGACGAATATGGAAAATACATCTCCCGCAATCATCTATAAATACTTCAAAGAACTAACAGCTATTCAAAAAGAGCAAATTGATCGTTTACAGGATTTATATGCCTTTTGGAATGCGCAGATTAATGTAATTTCCAGAAAAGACATCGATAGTTTGTATGAACGACATGTGCTACATTCCCTAGCTATTGCGAAATTGGTTTCTTTCAAGGCTGGAGCAACCATTCTAGATGTAGGCACGGGAGGAGGCTTTCCGGGTATACCTTTGGCTATACTGTTTCCGCAAACACAGTTTCTTCTAGTGGATTCGATTGGGAAAAAAATTAAGGTGGTGAAAGAAGTGGCGAATGCTTTGGGGCTCACGAATATACAAACGAGTCATTCACGCGCTGAGCAAACTCCGGGTAAGTTCGACTTTGTCATTTCGAGGGCAGTTACCCGCTTAGGCGAATTTTATCCATGGGTGCGGAATAAATTTAAAAAAGATTCATTACATGCCTTTCCCAATGGAATTCTGTATCTAAAAGGAGGAGATTTAACAGAAGAAATTGCCGAGTCAAAATTACATACTGAATTGTTCCCAATCGCTGACTTTTTTGATGAGGAATTTTTTGAAACGAAATATGTGGTTTATATAGAAGGTTGATTTTTAAGAGTTTCACGTGGAATGTTTGATGTTCAAGCCTTTTTTTCTATTTTAGGCTTTTACTAAAAACCTATCAATTCATGAAACTCGTTTATCAGTTGGCACTGACCCAAATTAAAGGGGTTGGAAATACCCTAGCTAAGCAATTAATCGATCATTGTGGAAGTGCAGAGGAAGTGTTCCGATCATCTAAAAAACAGCTGATGCTTATTCCCGGGATTGGAGAGCGAGTCGCCGGGAATATTCTTCATAAAGAGGTGATGAACGCAATAGAGAAGGAAGTTGCTTTCATTGATAAACATAAAATCAAGGTTTTGTTTTGGTCAGAACCGGAATACCCGGTCAAACTAAAGCAATGCATTGATGCACCGGTCTTACTATATTTTAAGGGGAATGCCAATCTTCAAACCAAAAAAGTAATAAGCATTGTAGGTACCCGTAATGCAAGCGATTATGGCAAAAGCATCTGTGAAGAATTTGTGGCATCTTTTAGACAAGAAGAGGTACTTGTCGTAAGTGGCCTAGCGCACGGCATTGATAGCTTCGCTCATGAAGCTTGTCTAAAAAACCAGATTGCCACCGTTGGGGTACTTGGGCATGGCTTGGATCGTATCTACCCCGCAATTAATCGGACCTTAGCTACTGACATGTTAAAAAATGGAGGATTATTAACAGAATATCCTTCAGGCACCAATCCAGATAGACAAAACTTTCCCTCGCGCAATCGAATTATCGCGGGATTGGCAGACGTCACGGTGGTTGTCGAGGCAACCATTAAGGGAGGGGCATTGATTACTGCGGAGATTGCGAATGCCTATAATCGTGACGTATGTGCATTTCCAGGAGATATCAAACGGCAATCTTCCTCGGGTTGTAACCATCTCATCAAAACCCATCGTGCCCATCTCATCAGTTCGGCGAAAGATTTAGCTTATTTAATGAATTGGGACCTCACTAGCGAAAAAAAAGAAGAGAAGCAGCTAAGTCTTGAAATAATCCTGAACCCGGAAGAAAAACACGTATTCGATATTGTGAAAGAAAGTGGGTCGATAGGGATCGATGCGCTAGCCTATAAAACAAATCTTACCCAGAGTAAGCTGGCGATTCTTCTATTAGAACTGGAAATGAAAGGGGTCTTAATCGCTTTGCCGGGAAAGATGTATAGAACTCCCTAGTCTGATAAGAACGTTTTACAATGAATTAATCAGCGTCCAATAACGCCAACCTAAAATGGCCTTTTGAATCTTATTCAATTGACCGGGATCTTTATGAACCAAACTCGGTAAGATCAATTTATTGACACCAACCAGTACTTTAAATATTCTTTTTC
Organism: Olivibacter sp. LS-1; assembly: GCF_008245145.1. GTDB lineage: Bacteria > Bacteroidota > Bacteroidia > Sphingobacteriales > Sphingobacteriaceae > Olivibacter > Olivibacter oleidegradans. Next base: position 2,421,438 of record NZ_CP041643.1, read on the forward strand.
TGAGTCCCATACTGAATAAACAAGTTGACTGGTACATTGTTTCCAGATCAACACTTTACTTGGATATGCTTAAAGTGCAAAGGAATCTCCTTTTGACGGTATCTCAACCTGATAGCCTTTTCCAACGAGATCCGCCTCCAGTGCTTGCATACTGCTCAAATCGCCGTGTACCAAAAAAATCTTCTTCAAACTCTGATTATCGTGTGCTGAAATCATATTCACCAGATCATGATGATCCGCATGTCCGCTTAAACAATCTGTTTGTTTGATCGATGCAAAAACGGAAAGTTCCCGACTTCTTATCTTTACAATGGAATCACCTCGAAGCAAGCGATGTCCTAAGGTCCCTTTGGCGCAGTATCCTATAAAAAGGATAGTACAATAAAAATTTTGAATATTTTCGTATAGGTGATCCTGTATTCTTCCTCCTTCCAGCATACCCGCAGATGAAACGATAATACAAGGATCGTAATAATTCGAGATATCCTTGCTTTCATCCAGGTTTTCAACATATTTTAGATTTTCAAAAGAGAATTGGTCGCCTTCTCTTGCATAAAAACGCTGTGCCTCTTCATTTAAAAGGTGGTAGTATTTTCGATAAACTTCTGTCGCATAATTGGCAAGCGGACTATCCACAAAGATCTGTACGGGAGGTAAAAGTCCTTCTGAAAAAATGCGATTAAGACTGTATACCAATGCTTGTGTCCGACCTACACTAAATGCGGGTATAATCAATTTACCGGGTGTTTTAATACAGGTCTCTTTTATTGTATTGATTAAAACTTCTGTGAAATCCTGATCGGTATGGTGGCGTCCGCCATAGGTAGACTCGCACACTAAATAATCAACTGGCGGAAGAGGCTGGGGATCCGGCAATATGGGATAGTTTTTTCGACCCAAGTCTCCTGAAAAAGCTATTTTCTTTGTCTGCCCGTTTTCCTCAATCTCTAGAATTGCCGCCGCCGCGCCCAATAGGTGCCCCACAGGAATCAGGGTTAATGTAATGTTGCCTGTTATTCGAAACGGTTTATGAAAAGGAATCGTCACAAAACGTTCGACAGCATCCATTACATGCTTTTGTAAATACAACGGCTTATTATACCTTGTAAACGTTTTCTTTCCCCGTTTTACTTTTCTCTTTTCTTGTTTAAGAAAGATATTTACGGAGTCCAGCATAAGTAATTCGCTTAGTGCTGCGGTAGGAGAGGTGCTTAGAATCTGTCCTTGAAATCCCGAACGGATAAGTGTAGGAATATTTCCCGAATGATCAATGTGCGCATGTGTTAATATAAGGACATCAATTTCGGACGGATGGAAAGGAAAGTGCTCGTTATCTTCCAAACTGACAGAAGGTTCGTAATTCAAACCGCAATCAATCAGTATTTTATAACCTTCTATTTCTAAGAGGTGCATGCTTCCCGTTACTTGTTGAGCCGCACCCCAAAACGTTAAATTCATATTTTTTAGCAGTTCAGACTATCCGTTCACTTTTTCTTGTTGAAGATGGCTAAGATAACGATATAATCCTGTTTCACGTTGAATAAGTTCGCTGTGCGTACCGCATTCAATTACTCGGCCCTTTTCGATAACAATAATCTTGTTCGCTTCCCGTATGGTGGAAAGACGGTGCGCAATAATGATCGAGGTACGGTTTTTCATCAGTTCTTCCAAGGCGTTCTGAACTAAGCGTTCTGATTCGGAATCGAGCGATGAAGTGGCTTCATCCAATATAAGAATGGCGGGATCTTTCAACAGTGCCCGCGCAATGGCTATACGCTGGCGCTGCCCACCGGATAGCTTCACACCCCTTTCTCCCACCAAGGTATCATAACCTTCCGGGAAACCCATAATAAAATCGTGTGCATTAGCACGTTTGGCGGCGGCGATTACTTCTTCTGCGTCAGCCTCTAACTTACCATAGGCAATATTTTCACGTATAGATCCTCCAAAAAGCAAAACATCTTGTGGTACAATGGCTACTTGATTTCTTATATCGGTTAACCGATAACTTTCTGCTTTTTTTCCATCAAACAAAATATCGCCTTCCTGTGGTTGGTAAAATCCAAGGATAAGTGATGCCAACGTAGATTTACCGGTACCGCTTGGGCCCACTATGGCTATTTTTTCACCGGCATGGGCGCTGAAAGATATATCTTTTAGAACCGTAATTTCGCTTCTTGAGGGGTAGGCGAACTGTACATGGTGAAACGCGAGATCACCTTTTATACGTTGTTTTATCTCGTTTTCCTCTGGAATTATAGAAACGTTTTCCCTCTTTTCTTCTAACAATTCGATAACGCGCTCTGTGCTGCCTACGGCTTTTTGTACATTGGCGTACAATTCAGGAAAGCTGCCCATAGAACCTGCTACAAATAAAGAAGAGATAATATAGGTAGTAAGGTTTCCAACCGAGAGTTCGCCGGTAGCGATGAGCGAAGAGCCATACCAGATAACACTTACGACTGCACCGAAAATACAAAAAAGAATAAAGGAGGCAAATAAACCGCGATAACTTGCTCCTCGTAGGGCTAATTGCACAACGGCTTTCAGCGAATTCTGATAACGATTCGCTTCATAAGCCTCATTGACAAAAGCTTTTACATTGCTGATACCCTGGAGTGTTTCTTGAACGATGGTGTTCGATTCGGCCAGCTTGTCTTGTGCCTTCCGTGATAAATTACGGATAAATTTACCGAAAAAAACTGCGATGATGACGATAACAGGTAAAATGGATAGGTTGAGCAAGGTGAGCTTGACCGATACAATAAATAAAAAGCTTACGCCGCCAACCAAGAGAATGCTTTGTCGGATCATCTCTGCAAAGGTGGTGGTCATGGTATCCTGTATCTGTGACAGATCAGCTGATAATCGACTATTCAATTCGCCTACTCTTCTATTGGCAAAAAAATCCATCGGAAGCGTAATCAGATTAAAATAAGTATCACGCCTGATATCGGCCAAGGTCTTTTCGGCAACTTCTACAAAGAGCCGGATACGAAAGAAAGACACAAAAGATTGAAAGAACAAAATGGCGAATGCAATAAGACCGATCACTTTAATACTTGCAGGAATAAAGGCTAAACCCTGTTTTCCCTGAGCCGCATCTACCATACCGCCCATGAGCGCCGGGAATGCCAACAAGGAGATGCTGGACAAAAATAGAAAAAACAAACCCAGAATAAACTTCAAACGATAAGGTCTAAGGTATCTTAAAAGTTTCTTTACGTTGCGGAGTGATGTTTTGTTGATTTTTGTTTTAGGTAGTTCATCGGTAATTCCGTTTCCACTATTTAATCGAGCACGTGCCATTAATCGAATTATCGGTTTTAAAATAACTTAACATGCAAAGGTAGTGACATAAAAGGGCATGCCTATCACTGTAAAGTCAATTTTTTTTTCGCTTAACTAATAAAAATGATACCGTTGCCAGTGCTAAAAAAGCAATGATGAGCACATTGAGATAGACACTGTTCTGTCTTTTTAAAACATTTACTTCTTCCAGGAGCTGTTCTTGGCTTTTCCGGAGTTTACTGATGGTATTGATATAGCCGGTAATGCGAGAGCCGGATTCCAATGCTTTATTTTCTACTGTTTGCTTTTCAATATCTTTGAAATCCAGTAATGCTTTGGTTTCTTTAAATATATTGTTATCCGTCTTTACAATTTCTTTGAGTATATCAATGGATGCTTGCATATCTTTCTTGGTTTTCAATCCAAAAATGCCTGATCGGGCCCGTAGGCTAGCATCAAATTCACCAAAGCGTTGGCTTCGTTGATCCAATAATCGATTTACCTTTGCCCTTTGTCTTTCATAGGCTGTGCTATCTTCTTGAAAGGACGCAAAGCAATCGTTCATGCTGAGCGTAAATACTAAAATTGTGATTAATTTGTATTTCATTTTCGTTAAAGTATATCAGGAAGTCGGAATAAACTCATACCAGATTAATCTATATGTCTTTTAGCTTATCACGTAAAGCCTATTGCCTTACCGGCTTAAACTCTATGCGAATAATGTCTCCCACCTGTAGACCGAGAAGGCCGCTAGCATTTCCTTTATTAATTGCGATTTCAAGATGATTGCTAATTCCAAAAAGACATAATTTTTCACCCTCCGGTACCTCGTTATAATGCCAGCTTAAGTGTTTTATGGATTCATTGCGACGAAAAAATAGCTCAAAATCCCGATTTTGCTGTATTTGGTTGAAAAGCTCTTTACTGATATTGGTAATAACATTTTGAAAAGAATCGACATAAATAACACTTCCTCTAATGGTGTCGCCGTCTATAATGGGTTGAATAATAACTCTTTTGACAAGCGAATTCACAGGATCTCCGATGTCTTCCATAGTTCCGCCCTTGGCTAAATGGGTTGCCGCTTTGGCGAAGATATCGGTAAGAGGAAAATGTAGAAACTTTAAATCCTGCATGATATTAAGTTCAACGGCCTTCTCCGGATCACCGTCGAGTAGCAAAGAAAATATACCGTTATCAGCCCCCACAAAGTAGTGGCCTTTATACTTGACGGCTAAATATCGTGTATCTTTATTAAAGACGGAGTCAATACCGATTAAGTGAACGGTGTCTTTTGGGAAATATCGGTATGCATTTTTTAAAACAAAGGCGGCTTGTTGTATATTGAAGGGAGCGATATCATGGGACACATCTACCAACCTGACAGTGGGGTATAAACTGATAATACTCCCTTTTAGTGCAGCTTGGTAAAAGTCTTTATGTCCTAAATCTGTGGTTAACGTAATGATGCCCATATCTAAATCTCAGTCCGCTGATAAAATCCCATTTTGCTCCGGAAGGGAGTATTTTAGTACGATTACTATTGATGCAAATACTTTTTTTTATGCACTATAATTAGTAATCTTGCGTAGGGATTTTAAGGTGCAAACCTAGCATGAATTTTTCATATTTAGTTGTGAATATTTCCAAAAATATAAAAAATCCGGTAAGCAGTTATCCGCTAGCATAAAAAGAAAGAGCGCTTAGGAAAAAGCATAAAAAACAAATAAGGCAAAATTTGAACGAATTACGAATTACATTGGAACAGGTGGATCCAGCATTGTTATGGGGCCCCCAGAACGAGCATTTTGAATTGATACGCAAGTACTTTCCGAAATTGAAATTGATAGCTCGTGGCACTGAACTGAAGGTTCTTGGCGATCCGGAAGAGATTAATATCTTTAAAAATAAGTTTGAAGCGATCATCGGACATCTGGAAAAATATAACCATATCAATTACAACGATATCGAGACGGTGTTGGGTGCGACGCCGGCTGTGGTAGAGAAGGAGAGTATCGTAGAGAAAGCAGCTGCTCCTTTTGGAGGAGAACCCATTGTATTCGGTCCCAACGGTATTGTTGTCAAAGCTCGGACCGCCAATCAGCGTAAAATGGTAGATAGTATCCTCAAAAACGACATCCTTTTTGCCATTGGTCCTGCCGGAACGGGAAAGACCTACACCGCAGTAGCCTTGGCAGTGCGGGCGTTGAGAAATAAAGAGGTGAAGCGCATTATATTAACACGTCCTGCCGTTGAAGCCGGCGAAAATCTAGGCTTCTTGCCAGGCGATCTAAAAGAAAAGGTGGATCCTTATTTGCGGCCGCTTTACGATGCGTTAGATGATATGATCCCCGCTGAAAAACTCAAGATGTACTTGGAAAATCGAACAATAGAAGTTGCGCCATTGGCATTTATGCGTGGAAGAACCTTGGACAATTGCTTTGTGATTTTGGATGAAGCTCAAAACACAACGGAAATGCAATTGAAAATGTTCTTGACCCGGATGGGCCCGACGGCTAAATTCATCGTAACGGGCGATGTGACGCAAATCGATTTACCAAAAAAGCAACAGTCGGGTTTGCATAATGCCCTAAAGCTTTTAGATGATATAGAAGGTATTGATATCATCCATTTGAGTGGGGGAGACGTGGTTAGGCATAAACTGGTGAAACGTATTCTGGAAGCTTACGGAGATATTTAGGGCAGAGTTGCCAGTTGTTAGTTGCCAGTTGCGGGTTGTGAGCTGTAAGCTATAGGCTGTAAATACATAGAACCTAAGACACAAGACACAAGACGGGAAGTCTTGATACTTATGTCTTGATACTTTTGTCTGCCCGTCGGGGTTTTGATTTTTTACTTTTGAATTTTTACTTTTTAATTGAATAACAGTGAATGCGATAAAGGAAACTCATTTTACTTTTCCAAAACAAACGGCTTTCTACAAAGGGAAAGTTAGAGACGTTTATACAATAGATAATCAATATTTAGCCATGGTAGTATCCGATCGGATATCTGCCTTTGACGTTGTATTACCGAGAGCGATTCCGTATAAAGGGCAAGTGCTCAATCAGATTGCCGCTAAATTTCTGAAAGCCACCGAGGATATTTTGCCGAACTGGGTAATTGACGTACCGGATCCGAGTGTTACCATTGGAAAAATCGCGGAACCCTTTAAAGTGGAGATGGTTATTCGTGGTTATTTATCCGGGCATGCTTGGCGTGAGTATGCGGCGGGGAGACGATCTGTTTGCGGGGAATCATTGCCGGAAGGATTGAAAGAGAATGATAAACTTCCGAAGCCAATTATTACGCCAACCACCAAGGCGGCCGTAGGGCACGATGAAGATATTTCCCGGACTGAAATTTTAAAGCAAGGTATTGTAAGTGAGGAGGATTACGTGAAATTGGAGAAATATACCTACGCTCTTTTCGAAAGAGGCACAGAAATTGCAGCTGCTCAAGGACTGATTTTAGTAGACACTAAATATGAATTCGGGAAAATCGGAGATCAAATCATTTTAATTGATGAAATCCACACACCTGATTCCTCACGGTATTTTTATAAAGAAGGCTATGATGAGCTGCAGAAGGAAGGAAAGCCCCAACGCCAACTTTCGAAAGAATTTGTAAGGAAGTGGCTTATTGAAAATGGCTTTCAAGGGAAAGAAGGGCAATCTGTTCCCATGATGGATGATGAACTCGTGGCATCGATATCCGAACGGTATATCGAATTGTACGAACATATTACCGGTGAAAAATTTATTCGATACGAGATACAGCATATCGAAGAGCGTGTAGAAAATAATATTAATAAAGCCCTCGACAGGTTATTGGAAAGGGGATAAAACCAATAGGTATGAAGTTTACAATTGATAAACATGAGCGTTATGTAGTAATTACCCCTCATGAGGAAGTGTTGGATGGTGTTACGGCACCTAAAATTAAGTCGGAATTTGTATTGTTGAATACTGACGGACAACGGAATATTGTGTTGGATTTAACCCATGCGAAAAGCGCTGATACATCTGGCTTACGTTGTGCGCTGACAGCACATAGGCTGTGTCATGCCGCGGGGGGTGTTTTTGTAATCTGCTGCGCGAATAAGGAAATTATGCAGCTTATCGAACTGTCTAACTTGAAAGAAGTGCTAAATGTGGTGCCTTCTTCTAATGAAGCAGAAGATCTCATCTTTATGGAAGAATTGGAAAGAGAGTTTAGGGGACAAGTGGCGACCGATGAAGAATGAGATTTGAGGTAACAATTCTTGGAAGCAATTCAGCTACACCTCTGTTTGGGCGCCATCACACGGCACAGATTCTGAACTGCAACGAGATTGTCAGTTTAATCGATTGCGGTGAAGGTACCCAATTGCAGCTCCAGCGATATGGGATCAAAGCCAACCGTATCAAGTATATTTTTATTTCGCATCTACACGGGGATCATTATCTGGGGCTTGTAGGTTTGATATCTTCTATGCATTTAAATGGAAGAAAGGAAGATTTGCATGTTTTCGGCCCGGAGGGGCTTAAAGAGATAATTGATCTCCAACTTCATTATTCTGAGACTTCTCTGCGATACAAGCTCGTTGTTCAGACGACCAGTCCGCATACGGCGGAAACGATTCTGTCTGATGCGAATTTTGAAGTGATGACTTTTCCTCTGAGTCATCGAATTAATTGCACTGGATTTTTATTTCGTGAAAAACAGCGGCTTCCACGTATAAACAAAGACGCCATTGCCGCATTGAACATCCCTACTCCTTATTATCCCTTGTTAAAACGAGGTATTGATTATACCGATAATGAAGGTAAGGTTCACCGCGCCGCAGACCTTACCACGCCTGCTCCTGTACCGCGTAGTTACGCATTCTGTTCAGATACGGTGAATATAAAGAGCTATTGGCCTTATATCGAAAAAGTTGATCTTTTATATCATGAAGCTACCTTTTTGCATGATATGTTAGAAAGAGCTGTAGAGACCTTTCATACTACCGCCTTACAGGCCGCAGAAATTGCAAAAGCCGTAGGTGCACGAAAGCTGGTTATTGGACATTTTTCCGCAAGGTATAAAGATTTACAACCGCTTTTAGATGAAAGCCGTACCGTATTTTCCAATACAGAATTGGCTATAGAAGGTGAAACTTTTGAAATTTAGCCCTTATTTCTTTTTTGATTCTTCCTTACCGTCTTTGTCCTTTTTTCCGAACACAGAAAAATGAACATACCTACTGGGATGCTCCCGCAGGTCAATCATCAAACAATCCAGATTTTTGGATGCATTATTTAGATTGTTGTAAAGCTCCTCGTCATTCAACAGCAAACCAACGGATCCTTTGCCGTTATTGATATTGTCAACAATATGTTGTAAATCAGCCACTGCTGCATTTGCATTTTGGATAGTTTGTTGAAAATTTGCTTTAGCCACTTGATCCGTGACACTTTCCATATTCGTTAGAATAGAAGTTATGCGCTCTCCATTATTTTTAAAATTAGCGGAGATGGATTCCACATTGCTTAAAATATTCGAGAGTTTGGTACGCTGCGTGCCAACGATCGCATCTACTTGTGCAGTTGTATGTTCTAACGTATTCAAGGTGTTAGCGATACTAGCAATGCTTCTGTTAAAGTTGCGTTGGAAATCCGCATTTATTGTGTTGTTTATCGAACTCAATACCGAATCCAAAACGGCAACCACTGCCTCTGCCTTTTTTTGTACCGGTTCCACCTGTTCCAAAATATTACGCTGAATGTTTGCCCGGAGCGTATCCCCGTCTTGGGCGTAATCCTTACTGTCTCCGAGTTCAAACACAATGGCTTTACCTCCCAAAAGGTCCGTGCTGGCAATCCTAGCTATCGTATTGGCCGGAATGGCGTAATCTTGATTGATCTTAAATTCAGTCAAGATCTCTCCGTTGGGTTGGAGACTCATCTTTGACACCCGGCCGATTTGATATCCATTTACCATAACCGGTTTGGAAACGCTCAATCCGTCTACTCGGTCATAGGAAGCATAAAATTTATTTTCACTGGTAAAAACATCATTGCCTTTTAGAAAACTGTATCCAATAATTAATACAGCAATGGCTACGGTAGCTAAAATGCCTACTTTGGTTTCGTTAGATATTTTCATTCAAATAATCTTTTTAAGGCAATGAAGCTGAGATGAGCTTTTGATTTTTTACGGTAGCTCATGCAGTTTTCATTGGGTAATGGTCTTTTTCGTTTTATATTTCGTGCCGCTCAATCATGTTTAACCGGCCAGGCTTAAAGCGACGAAAATTGTACACACTCTACCATGAACAACAATCCCTACCAATTTGTTTAGTTTTCTGCCTGCCTCTTATAGCTTTTTATAGCATTTAGTAAATTCGCTACGATTTCCGATTGACCTTGCGCAGAATTTAAATAGCGCTCTTCATCCGGATTACTGATAAAACCTACTTCGGTTAAGACCGCCGGCATACCAGCTCTTGCTAAAACGGCCAAGCTTAATTCTTTTACGCCTCTGCTGCCCCTACCTGATTTCACATATTCTCCTTCGATAAATGAAGCTAATTTAATACTTTGATCCCGATAAGCATTCTTCATAAGTGAAAAAATAATATAGCTCTCCGGATCCTTCGGGTCGAAGCCGTCATAATTTTCCTGATAGTTTTCTTCCAACAACATAGATGCATTTTCACGAATTGCGGCGTCTTGCTCAGCCAATCGACCGGATCCCGATACAAAGGTTTCCGTCCCGCGGGTAGTGGTATTGGGAGTGCTCACGGTTTTGTAGATAGGCACCCTTTTACCGTTCCTTCTACGATAACCCGTCACGATTCGTTTTTTAATCGAAGGCATGGAATTGCAATGAATGGAAATGAACAAGTCGGCCTTTTTCTCATTGGCTAATCCGATTCGCTCATAGAGAGGGATAAAAACGTCCGAAGTACGGGTATAGATCACTTTCACATCTTTTAGCTCGCTTTGAATGGAACGTCCTAGTTTTAGCGCAATCTGGAGTGCAATATCCTTTTCCACCGAGGTTCTGCCTCGTGCGCCTATATCGTGTGCTCCATGACCCGCATCAATGACAATGGTCTTGATCCGAAAATCTTGATTTTCCGTGTTTTGCTGTAGGTCGCCAAGATAAAATTCAGCAGACCGCACGTTGAAGACGATAAAAAATGTGAAAAGGATAATGGATAATAGCTTTCTATACATTAGTTTTCAATCTGTTTTTTATAGTTTTTTATTGCGTTAACTAGGTTTTCGACAATTTCGGCTTGCCCTTCAGCCGAATTCATATAGTGTTCTTCTTCCGGATTACTTATAAAGCCCATTTCCGTTAAAACCGCAGGCATTCCTGCACGGGCAAGCACTGCCAAACTTTGCTCCTTAACACCGCGATCCAATCGCCCGGCCTTAATGTACTCATTTTGAATGAAAGTTGCCAGTTTTATACTCAAATCTCGGTACTGATTTTTCATTAAGGAAAATATAATATAACTTTCAGGATCTTTTGGGTCAAATCCGTCGTAGTTTTCCTGGTAGTTTTCCTCCAATAACATGGAGGCATTCTCCCGCATGGCAACATCCTGTTCGTCCAATCGTCCGTAACCGGAAACAAAGGTTTCTACACCGCTCACGGAAGTGTTTTGCGAACTAATCGTCTTATATACCGGTACACGTCTGCCCCGCTTATTTCTAACATATCGGGAAACCACTCGTCTGCTGGTATGTGGCATGGAATTACAATGAAGTGAAATAAAAAGGTCCGCCTTATTACGATTGGCAATACCGATGCGTTCATATAATTCTATAAAACTATCATCCGTTCGGGTATAAACGACCTTTACACCCTCAATCTCTTTTTCTATCGCTTTTCCCAATTTCAGGGCAACGGCTAAGGTGATATCCTTTTCCTTTGAAAAGGAACCATGTGTGTTTCCATCCCTCCCTCCATGACCGGCATCAATGACAATTGTTTTTATTTTATAGGTGTTATCATACTTATTTGTCGAACTTTGCGTTGGTATGTGTAATGAGAGTATTAAACAAATGGTTGCCGCAAATCTTGTTACAAACGTAATCATCCAAATCCGTAATCTTGTTTAAAATATATAATGCTATAAAGTTAATCTTATTGTATTAAATTGCTAATAAATGCTTTTATTGAAAACAATTGTAGCAATCGTAAATAAAAAACTGTTAAGTGAAGGAATAGCTATTGCAAGCTGCTATTGCTTTCACTAATTTTGGGCGCCTTAATTTTTTTATACTGCAAAAATAATATTCGTTGTCAAATTTGAAGTCTGTTAGCATCTTTTTTAAAGTTATTTTATTCCTCGCAGGCACAGCGATGCCATTATGGGCATCCGGACAGCAATTTATTGTGCAGGACAGCTTAGGCAGACCGCTAAATTTAACGCAAGATTCTGTTCGCCAAGACAGCATAAAACAAGACTCAACGCGGCAAGATACGGTAAAAAAAGATGGTGAAGCAGGCGGACTCACTTCCGTGGTTTTGAGTAACGCCGAGGATTCCACTCGAACCGATCGAAAAAATAACCAACTTCATTTATATGGCAATGCGAAAATAAAGTATGAAGACATGGAGCTTACGGCTGACTACATCCGGATAGACAATAATACGCGTACGATGTTTGCCAGTGGTATGATCGATCATAATGGAAAATATAAAGGACGGCCTATTTTTAAAACGGCTACGGATCCACCCGTTACCGTCGATTCGTTAATCTTTAATTTCGATAGTAAAAAAGGTAAAACGTATGGGGTCTTTACCGAAATGGATGGCGCGTCCATTCAGGCAAAAGAAATAAAGAAGAATGAATATAATGAGCAGTTTATCAGACATGGCTTTTATAGTACCTGTAATTTGCCCTTTCCACACACGCACTTCGGTATTCAAATGAGTAAGGTTATCCTCACGGAGAACCAGGTAGTCTCAAAAAGTGCCTATATGGTGGTAGAGCAGGTCCCACTACGTTTTATCATGATCCCTTTCGGCTTTTTTCCAAAAACCAATAAAAGACAGTCGGGCATTTTGTTCCCAACTTTTGGAGAGGATTTCAGCAGGGGTTTTTTTATGCGCGATGCCGGATATTATATAGGAATAAATGATTATTGGGATGCTGAGCTACGAGGGAACCTGTACTCAAAGGGATCCTGGGAAGCTAACGCCCGTGTGCGCTATAAGAAAAACTATAAATACGATGGGGGATTTTCACTGCGCTACGCTTACACAAAAAACGGGGAAGAAAATACGCCTGGCTTTTCTCGTGCTAAAGACTTCAATATCACCTGGAACCACTCGCAAAGGCAGGAAGCTAATCCGGGTACAACTTTCAGTGCCAGTGTAAATGCCGGAACCGGTAGTTACTTTTCGAATACGGCTGCTGGCGGATCATATGATTACAATCAGATCACGCGGAATAACATGTCTTCCAGTATCGCTTACGGAAAGACTTTCGCCGATGGAAAAGTGAATTTCACTTCGTCCTTAAGCCATCGACAGGATATCAGTACCGGTGCTGTCAATCTCGAACTGCCAACTTTCAACTTAAATGTGGCTACCTTTAATCCTTTTGATTCAAAGGATCGAGTGGGAGAACAGAAGTGGTATCAGCGTATTACCATGGGCTATAGTATGCAGGGAAAAAACTCGATTAATGCGGGGGATAGTGTTCTGTTCACAAAAGAAACCTTGAAAAAAATGCAAAACGGAATACAGCATAATATTCCTATCAGCATGTCGCTCAATGTCGCCAAGTACTTTCAATTTAACACCAGCGTGAACTATACTGAACGTTGGTATTTCCAATCCATCCGTAAGTTCTATGATAATACGCCACAAGGTTATGAAGAAGTTACCGATACGGTGCAGGGCTTCAACAGAGCTTATGATTATAGCTTTTCCAGTGGATTTTCTACCAAGGTATACGGCCAAAAGAATTTTAAAGGAAAGCTGGCAGCCATTCGCCATGTAATTACACCTTCGATCAATTTTAACTATCGTCCCGACTTTTCTGAATCGAAATATGGCTTCTATCGTGAACAGCGTTATGCTGATGGTACACCCGTCTTGGATAATCAAGGTAGAATTCAAAAATATTCTATTTTCCAGAATGCAATTTACGGAACTCCTAGTGCGGGTCGATCAATGGGTATTGGTTTTTCAGTGGACAATAATATCGAAGCTAAAGTACGTAGTGAAGATGACACCACCGGGACGGGGTTTAAAAAGATCCGGATTTTACAAGGTTTGACCTTTAGTGGAAATTACAATTTTGTGGCCGATTCATTTAAGTTGTCTAATATCAGTTTTTCGGGTAGAACTGCACTTTTTGATGATAAACTGGGGCTGAATTTTAACGGTAGTTTTGATCCTTATCGCTATGAAACATACACAACGCCTGGGAGCTCAACAGTGAGTTATCGAAGGATAAATGAATATGCCATTAAAGGTGGACAGCTGGCAAGGCTTACTCAGTTTGGTTTATCGATGGACTTTAGTTTTAATCCGGCAGCTGCGAAAAGCAGAAATAACAACTTGGATGAAATGAATAAAAATAAAACCAATATGACGCCTGAACAACAACAGGAGTTGGCCCGAATCAGTTCTGATCCAAACGCTTTCGTCGATTTTAACATTCCCTGGAATATTGCGGCTTCTTTTAGTTTCCAATACAGCAAGCCTTTTGCGGAATCGCGTATAACCAGTACCATCAATCTGCATGGTGATTTTTCCATTACTCCGAAATGGAAGGTGCAATATAATACCGGTTATGATTTTCAAATGAAAAAACTTGCTTTAACCCAATTTAATATTTACCGGGATTTGCACTGTTGGGATATGTCTTTTGGCTGGGTGCCATTCGGTACTTATCGAAGCTATACTTTTAATATCCGGGTAAAAGCATCTATTTTACAAGATCTAAAATTGACCAAACGTAACGACTATTATAATAGCTTTTAGGTGTTAGCTGTTAGGATTTAGGCAATAAGCTCTAGGCTGTAAGCGATAGGCGGCTAATTAGGTGTTAGTTAGCTGGAAGTAAATATTGGTTAGTAGGGAGTGAAAGTTGTCAGTTGCAAGTCCCCTTTTTTTAATTTTGACTTTTTAATTTTTAATTTTCGAATTACGTCATGACAGCAGAGATTATAACCATAGGCGATGAAATACTGATTGGTCAAATCGTGGATACCAATTCCGCCTGGATTGCCCAACAATTAAACCGTATAGGAATCGCACTGGTGCAAATCACTTCCATCGCAGATCAAGGGGATGCGATTAGGCAAGCGTTAAGTTCGGCTACCTCACGTGCCGATATTATACTATGTACAGGCGGTTTAGGCCCCACAAAGGACGATGTTACCAAGCAAACGTTGGCGACTTATTTTAATACTACCTTGGTTCGCGATGTTGACGTTCTTGCCCATGTCGAATCTATATTTAAGAAGTTCAATAGGCCAATGCTGGAAGTCAATAACAGGCAAGCAGATGTTTTGGCCAACGCCCGGGTTTTGCATAATGAAACGGGCACGGCTCCGGGTATGTGGATTGAGGAGAACGAAAAAATATACATCATTATGCCTGGGGTGCCTACCGAAATGAAGTACCTGATGCAAAACGAGGTGCTACCCAAGTTGCAAGGATTACCTAACCAGTATGCTATTTCCCATCGCTCTATATTAACTGCGGGAATCGGCGAATCTTTCCTTGCGGAGAAATTGCATTCATTTGAAGAAGATTTACCACCACATATCCATTTGGCATACTTACCTAAATTCGGACAGGTGCGTTTACGGCTAACGGGCAGTAGCTTAATGGAGCAGGCTCTCGAAAAAGAAATGGAGGCTTATAGCAGTACACTAATGGAGCTTGTAAAGCCTTATTTCGTTGGAGAAGGCGATGTCTTATTGGAACAACAGTTATTAACGCGTTTAAAAAATCATCAATTAAGCTTATCTACCGCGGAAAGTTGCACCGGTGGCTACTTAAGTCACCTGATTACTAGCCTGCCCGGGAGTAGTGCGGTTTTTAAAGGAGGCGTGGTATCTTATAGCAATGAGTTAAAGGAACAGGTTCTTGGAGTACGGGCTAGCACCTTAGCTGCCTATGGCGCTGTAAGTGAGCAAGTAGCTTTGGAAATGGCGTTAGGAGCTCAAAAAAACTTCAAAGCCGATTATAGTATGGCTATTACCGGAATTGCAGGGCCGGACGGTGGAACGGATGATAAGCCGGTTGGGACTGTTTGGATTGCCGTTGCAGGCAAAGAAGGGGCCAAAGCAAAATTATTTAACTTTGGGAAAATACGGTTGCCTAATATTGAACGTTCAGCCGCAAATGCCCTGGTTATGCTTTTTTATCTGCTGAAAGAAGAACTTGTTGACTAGTTATTTGGTTGAGTAGTTAAATAGGTAAGTTGTTGATACCAGTATGATAACCGAACAAAGTGAGTTCATGAACACTTTGGAAATAAGCAGCTAGTGAATAAGCATTGAGGCCGGTACTCGCAGCCGGCAGGCAGGTGTCCTGTGCTCGCAATGGCAACTCAGCGCAATGGGAACCGGTGCAACTGATAGTTGATTTCTGAAGCCCAATAGCTTAAAAACAAATAACGAGTAACTAATGGCTGTTTTTAACGAATTTTATTCTGTTCTGTTTTATTTTTTTAGATATTGTTGTAACTTACGACGCTTAATGCAAATTAATTAGATATCACATTATGGCTAGATATAATTTACTCCTTCCGGCGATGGGCGAAAGTGTGTCTGAAGCAACTATAATAAATTGGGTAAAACAACCTGGTGATATAGTAAATGTCGACGATATCATCGTAGAAATTGCAACAGACAAGGTCGACTCTGAAGTGCCATCACCCGTAGCCGGGAAATTGATTGAGCAGCGCTTTCAACATGACGAAGTGGTTCAAGTTGGAGAAGTCCTTGCCGTTTTGGAGATGGAGGGGGATGATGAAGAATTGGCGATGAGTGCAGCCACATTAAATGAGCCTTTGATAGAAGAGAAAATTCCTTCTACTAGCACGGAAATTCCGGGGCTGCAGCAATTGGTAACGGATGATCGGGTGAAGGAAGAGGAACCGGTAGGGGATGCGGGTCGTTTTTACTCACCCTTAGTTCGCAATATTGCCCAGGAGGAAGGCATATCAACAGACGAACTTGAGCGTATTCAAGGTACGGGATTGGATGGTCGTGTCACTAAGCAAGATTTACTGGATTATCTGGCCAGGCGGGCTAGTCAAACTGATCAAGGGGGGCAGGTTTCCGATGAGGGAGTAGGTTCTCCTAATCCGCCCGAGCCTGTGAAAAATATCGAACCGGCAGCGGTGAGCGTTTCGGGAAAGGATGAGATTATTGAAATGGATAGAATGAGGCGGCTTATTGCTGAGCATATGGTTCATAGCGTACAAACAGCTCCGCATGTTTGCTCATTTGTAGAAGCAGATGTTACCAATTTGGTGAATTGGCGAAATAAGATCAAAGATAGTTTTCAACAGAGAGAAAATGAAAAGCTCACTTTTACGCCTATCTTTATCGAAGCTGTCGTAAAAGCAATTAAAGATTTTCCCATGATTAATATTTCGGTGAAAGGTACTCAGATTATTAAAAAGCATGATATCAATATCGGTATGGCGACAGCCCTGCCAAATGGCAACCTGATTGTACCTGTCATTAAAAATGCGAAGGATTTAAGTTTGGTGGGAATCACGAAATCGGTTAATGATCTGGCTTTTCGCGCTAGAAATAATAAATTAAAACCTGACGAGACCCAAGGAGGTACTTTCACCTTAACTAACATAGGTTCTTTCGGAAATGTAATGGGAACGCCTATTATTAATCAGCCACAAGTGGCTATTTTAGCTGTAGGGACGATCACGAAAAAGCCGGCAGTTATTGAAACTGAATTTGGGGATGTCATAGGCATTCGGCACATGATGTTTTTATCTTTGTCTTATGATCACCGCGTGGTGGATGGTGCCCTGGGCGGCATGTTTGTACGGCGTGTAGCGGACTATCTGGAGAAATGGGATATGAGTAGAACGGTTTGATTCGTTGCTTGTTAATCGTTGTTGGTTGTTCGTTCTAGCAGGAACAACCAGTAACCAATAACGAGTAACCGGTAATTAACAACTAGTAACAAATAACTAGTAACAAATAACTAGTAACGAATAACTAAATAAAGCATTAGATTTTTCTAATATTTTATTCATTCCGACAAAATTTTAATAGCTTTGATAATTGATTTGTGCAAACGGACTTAAATTTTATTAGGTTTGTTTGGCTGAAATAGAGACTATGATGTTAAGTTCAATTTTATTATTTCTCAATATAGGTGGATCTGAAATGATGCTGATTTTATTGGTGGCATTGTTTCTGTTTGGAGGTAGAAAACTTCCGGAATTGGCAAGAGGCTTAGGCAGAGGGATTCGAGAGTTTAAAGATGCTTCCGAATCTATCAAAAAAGATATTAACGATCAGATTAATAATTTCGGAAAAGATCTGGATGTTTCGGATACCGGCAGCCAACAGGAAACTACCCGGACGAAGGCGCCAACCGAACAAGTGGATGATTATAGTGATGGGGGGCATCGTCAACCCGAATACTATGGCAGTCAAACCAATTATTACGGCGGTACCTCTGCCGATCCAAGTCCATCGGGAAATTATAGTCCCATAGCTTCCCCTTCAGAGGATACTTCAGCAAAGCCTGAAGAAAATGAAAATAAAAATAAGGATCAACAAGCATAAAGCCCTACATAAGGGCTTTTTTTATATCCTCTTTCTTTCCACCTCCCTTGCTTCTTAAAGTAAAATACCTCAATTTCGCAGCAGTAAAAAACCGAGCCTAATAAAGGTAAGGTAAAACAAAATATCTATTAATCATGCTAACACACGAACAGCGTATTGCCAGCGATCTGTCTTTAAATGATAGACAGGTGCGGACTACCATTCAACTTTTGGACGAAGGGGCTACCGTTCCATTTATTTCGCGTTATCGGAAGGAATTGACAGGTAGCTTGGACGAAATACAGGTGGCAGCCATAAGAGATCGAATAGGGCAGCTACGCGATCTTGATAAGAGACGTGAAGCGATTATCAAATCACTTACCGAATTAGGCAAGCTAAGCCCCGAGCTGCAAAGCAAGCTGGAAGAAGCAGAAACGATGGCTGTATTGGAAGATATCTATTTGCCGTACAAGCCAAAACGAAAAACCAGAGCTTCTGTAGCTAGAGAGAAAGGCTTAGAACCATTGGCGGATTGGTTGCTGAAACAGGAACAAAGTAGCGTCGAAGATTTTGCTGCAACTTTTGTTAATGACGAGAAAGGCGTAAGCTCTGTAGAGGAAGCTTTAGCGGGGGCACGTGATATATTGGCGGAAACAATTGCCGAACATGCGGAAACGCGCGCTCAAATGCGTGATTTTTTCATGGAAAACGGCTCTTTTGCTTCTAGAGTAGTGCCCGGTAAGGAGGAAGAGGCCATCAAATATAAAGACTATTACGAGTGGACAGAACCTCTAAAAGCGGCCCCTTCTCATCGCATATTGGCTATGCGACGTGGAGAGAAGGAACAAATGCTGTATTTGGATGTTGAAGTACCGGATGATGAGGCAATCGCGCTTATCGATAATCGTTTCGTTATGAATGCAAGTCCTGCCGCTTTACAAATCCGTTTAGCCGTTCAAGATAGCTTTAAGCGTTTGCTTAAACCATCTATGGAAACAGAAGTTCGTTTAATTACCCGCAAGCGCGCAGATGAGGAAGCGATTCGTGTTTTCGCCGAAAACGCCCGCCAATTATTGTTAGCGGCTCCTATGGGAAGTAAACGGACATTAGCTATTGACCCTGGTTTTCGGACGGGTTGTAAAGTCGTCTGCCTGGATGAACAAGGGAAATTGCTTACCAATACTACGGTTTATCCGCATAATGGCACTGCAAAAGAAGCTGAAGCTGCTCACCAAATCCAGCTGCTCGTAAAACAATATCAAATTGAAGCGATTGCTATTGGAAATGGTACGGCTGGTAGGGAAACGGAAGATTTTGTTCGAAAATTGCAAATACCGGATGTGATCGTCGTGATGGTCAATGAAAGCGGAGCGTCCATTTACTCAGCCTCCGAAGTAGCGCGAGAAGAGTTTCCGGATTATGATATTACCGTTAGGGGAGCCGTCTCCATTGGCCGCCGATTGATGGATCCTTTGGCAGAATTAGTGAAAATCGACCCCAAATCAATTGGCGTTGGTCAATACCAACACGACGTTGATCAAAATAAATTACAGGAATCGCTTGCAGATACCGTTATAAGCTGTGTAAATGCGGTTGGAGTGGAACTGAATACCGCTTCAAAGCAAATCTTAGCTTATGTTTCCGGATTAGGTCCGGCACTGGCCCAGAGCATTGTTGAATACCGGAATCAACATGGCGCTTTTAGAAGGCGCGCTGATTTGAAAAAAGTGCCGCGACTGGGTGAAAAAGCCTTCGAACAAGCAGCTGGGTTTTTACGTATCAGAGGAGCAGAGAATCCCTTGGATGCAAGTGCAGTTCACCCCGAACGTTATGCATTGGTAGAAGAGATGGCTAAAGACTTGGGGCATGAGGTGAACAGCTTATTAAAGGACGAGAAGCTAAGAAAAAGTATTCCCCTGAATAAATACGTGTCAGAAGAAGTCGGTCTACCAACGTTGAATGATATTTTAGCCGAGCTTTCTAAACCGGGCCTCGATCCGCGTGAAAAGTTTGAAACGTTCTCCTTTACAGAAGGCGTTAATACGGTAAATGACTTAAAAGTAGGGATGAAACTTCCGGGAATCGTTACCAATATTACCAACTTCGGGGCTTTTGTCGATATCGGTGTGCATCAAGACGGCTTAGTGCATTTAAGTCAAATGGCTAATCGCTTTATCAAGGATCCAAATGAAGTAGTAAAAGTACATCAGCAGGTAGAAGTGACGGTTATCGAAGTGGATGCAAATAGAAATCGGATTTCTTTAAGTATGAAGACCGAAGAAAAAGCACCACAAGCTAAAAAACACGACCGCAAGGGCGTCAAGCCGGAAAAACGTCAGTCGCCTGAAACGGATATGGCTGCTAAGCTAGCTGCACTGAAAAGCAAATTTTCTTAATAATGTTTGGAAAAACCACTACTTTCGTGTTGCATGAACATACAAAGTAGTGGTTTTTTTAAAAACTATAGCAATATCCTTTTATTGCTATTAGGCATCATTATAGGAAGCCTGGTTGGGCTTTTTTCTCCCGACTTTGTTGTTCACCTAAAACCTATCGGTGATATTTTTCTTAACCTACTTTTTACAGCAGTCATTCCGCTTATCTTTTTTGCGATTGCATCGGCCGTGGCGAGTATCGATCAAGGGCAAAAACTCGGACGTATTTTGTCGACCATGATGCTTGTCTTTTTGATGACGATTATCATTGCAGCGGTTTTCACTATCTTTTGTGTCTGGCTGTTCCCCCTAGGCAACCAACTTGCTGATACAACACATGCCAATGTATCCCTCAACAAGGGAGACCAAGAAAGTTGGGGAGAACGCGCCGTTTCTTTTGTGACGGTGAACGAATTTAACCAATTACTTTCGCGTGAGCACATGCTCGCGTTTATCATCTTCTCTTTTTTAGTGGGTATAGCTGCATTGCGATCGGGAGCCCCGGGCGAGCCGTTTCGTCGGTTCCTTTCTTCCGGCAATGAAGTAATGAAAAACCTGTTGGTTTATGTGATGAAATTGGCTCCTGTGGGTTTGGGTGCCTATTTTGCTTATCAAGTAGATACTGTTGGGCCGCAACTGTTCGGACTGTATGCGAAGCCTATGGCTGTTTATTATGCCGGCGGACTGGTTTATTTCTTCGTTTTCTTTAGCATTTATGCATTTATAGGAGGAGGAGGCCGCGGTATTAAACTTTTCTGGCGGAATAATATTTTGCCATCGCTTACTGCAATTAGCACCTGCAGCAGTATTGCTGTGATTCCACCGAATTTGGATGCAGCCAAACGGATTGGCATACAAGAGCCTGTGGCAAATGTAGTGATACCGCTCGGGGCGTCATTGCATAAAAATGGCTCGTCCATGTCCTCCATCATTAAAATTGCGGTAGCTTTTGCGTTGATGGGTAAGCCTTTTATGGAACCGGGAACTTTATTGTTAGCGATTGGCCTAACGGTTTTGGTCAGCATCGTTGCCGGCGGCATCCCCAATGGCGGATATATTGGAGAGATGCTCATGATTTCAGCTTATCATTTACCGATCGAGGCAGTGCCGGCTGTAATGATTATTGGCACATTAGTTGACCCAATGGCTACCTTGCTGAATGCTACGGGGGATACCGTCGCGGCGATGATCGTAGATCGATGGGTCAAACAATAGGCTGTTGACTTAGGACGATGATACTTACGTCCTATGCCTTAGCCCTGTATTAAAATCTGTTCACTTTGTTCATTTTCAGTCTTTTTGTTGTTGCTGGTAGTTTAATCTCTATTTTTAAGTAGACCTAAATGATTTTTGAAGATGGAATTTTCAGAAGATGTGCTTCACTATATCTGGAAGTATCGTTTGTATAAACACATTAACCTAACAACAAAAAGTGGTAAGCCGTTGATTGTTCTATCTCCCGGAATACTCAATAAAAATGCAGGACCCGATTTCGAACATAGTCGATTGATTATCGACAAAACCGAATGGGCCGGCACCATAGAGTTGCATCGAAGATCGTCTGATTGGTATGTGCATCAACACCAACAGGACGGTGCTTATAATAATGTTATTTTGCACGTTGTATACGAACATGATAAAGAAATCAGGCTACCGGATGGCACCATTCCTGAGACTTTGGAATTAAAACCCATTATAAATAATGAACTATTGGCCAAATACAACGCACTCATGCAGAGTACAGCTTGGATCCCCTGTCAGCAATATATGCCCAACATTGACTCTTTCATAATAGAACAGTGGCTGGAACGATTGCTGACCGAACGTTTGCAAGAAAAATCCGATGATCTGCGTAAACTTTTGATAGAGAAGAAAGACGATTGGGAAGAAGTAACTTATGTTTTATTGGCACGGAACTTTGGTTTCAAAGTGAACGCAATGCCTTTTGAACTTTTAGCAAAAAATACTCCTTATAAGCTTATTAATAAAAACCGGCACCAGCCAAAAATGATTGAAGCACTTTTATTTGGTCAAGCCGGTTTATTAGAAAAAGACCATTTTAATGATCCTTATCCCAATGCTTTAAAACAAAATTATAGCTATTTACAACGTCAGTATTCATTAACTCCTCTTCCTGTTTCTGTATGGAAATTTCTCCGTATGCGGCCTGCTAATTTTCCGACGATTCGCTTAGCTCAATTTGCCGCATGGTGTGCTCGCGAGAAGCACTTATTTTCAAAAATCCTTACATTGAAAAGTGTTGAGCAGTTTCGGTGTCTTTTTCAGGAGTTGCCTATTCACGATTACTGGTGCGAACATTATATCTTCGATAAGATAACCAAGAAGCATAATCCAAGCCTCGGATTGAATTCTGTTGATAATATTATTGTGAACACAGTCGTAACAATTTTGGTCGGCTATGGCAAATATGTTGGAAAAGAGACGTATCTTTACCGAGCAATTGGTTTATTGGAGCAGCTTGCAGGTGAAAGAAATCGTGTCATGAACCAATTTGAAGAGTTAGGGCTTCAAGTTAAAACCGCAGCGGTTTCGCAAGCTTTGCTGCAATTGAAGCATAAATACTGCGATCGATATAGATGTTTGGATTGTGGAATCGGGTTACAAGTATTTAAACAAAACAGGACGTTATGATACAGCGCATAATGGTTTTTTTTGAACAACGCTCTTTTGGGGTATGTGCATACCTGGGAGAGAAGTTAGGTGTTTCTATCTCGAAAATTCGCCTTTTCTTTATTTACTCTTCATTTTTAGCCGTGGGATTTCCTATCATCTTTTACTTTCTAGCAGGAGTTGTACTGGATGTGCGCAATTTTGTTAAGCGCATGAGGCATCGGCTGTGGGATTTTTAAAAGACCGTTTTCGTTCCGCTTTTTCCTCTTCTTAGCTTAGTATCTTCGCTATTTCTATATAACCCTTATCAGCGGCTAGGTCAGCTGCCGTTTTTCCAAAGTCGTTTTTGATATCCACCAAAGCACCGTTCTCCAGCAGTAAGATGAGCATTTCAATATTTCCGTTCTGAGCGGCAATATGCAATGGTGTAGTTCTGGCTGCCTGTAATACATTTACCTCTGCGCCGGCTTCCACCAGCATTTTGGCAATGTCATCAAAATTAGCACTTATGGCAGCATGAAGCGGATAAACTTGATAACCGTTTTGCGATGCTAGATTTGGGTCAGCTCCCTTTAAGAGCAAATAACGAACAATTTCTATGTTACCGAAATGCGTAGCCATACCTAAAGCCGTAAAACCGTGTTCGGAAAATGCGTCTAACAAGCCGGGAGATTCCTCCAATAACTCATTTACCACCTCCGTTAAACCGGCGGCAGCAGCTTCCCAGATCGTGATTTCTTGAATATGCTGCAAGATAATTTTTACAATCTGGCTTTTATTGTAATAGCAGGCCAATAGGAGGGGCGATATCTCATGGCTGGTTTTTTGTTGACATAGGGCCGGATTGGTATGCAGTAAATTATCTATAGCTGCAGCGTTTCCTGATTCTATATATTCTTCTAATAGCGTTAGGCTCATCTTGTTCCCCTTAAATTATTCTATTTTGCAAACCTAATATAAAAATCATTATTACAAAACTTCAAAAAGCTAAAATTATTTTCGCTAGAACGTAAGTTTTTGTTTGTGATGTAAATATAATGCGTTATTTTTGTACTGCCTTGCTTAAGGCATGTTTTTCATAGGTAGATGTAGGGTCGGATACTTGTATCCGGCCCTTTTTAAGACTTACACGGATTTTTACCTTACATTCCGATATGTTTAATCGAAAAGGAATTCTGCTTTCAGTCATTGCAAAGTTCATGCTTTTGTACTTTGTACTAGCTGTTGTTCCTTTAGATTTCTATCATCACCACGACTTATCGCTGTCGCCAAAGCCAAAAAGCGCAACTTTTAGGATTAACCATCATACGGAGCACACGGCGAGTCTTTCTTCTTATTGTTTGATATGTAACTTACATATCAATCAAAAGTACGATGTGCCGATATTTAGTTTTAGATTCATACTCTTTGCTAAGTTGACTTATCAGTCATTCGGTCTTATACATTTTTCTCATCAACAGTCCATTCAGGACATTACCTCAAGAGGGCCTCCTTTGCTTACTTAACAGGTGCAATATAAAAGAGTACTTTCTCTATAGGTTAATTTTTTCATTATCATGACTATTGTCATGCATTCCATTTTTATGTATAAGTTCATCACCATGCTGTTTGCATGTTTAATGCTCAGCAGTTATAAAAGTTATTCGACGGAAACAATAGCCGTTGGTGGAAAAGTAATAGATGCGACAAGCAAACAGCCTTTGTCGGGGGCGACTATTACGATTCCCGATTTACGAATTTCTGTGCTCACTGATCAATCCGGTATGTTCAGTTTACGAAATGTTCCGGCGAGGGGTAGTTTTTTAATAGAGCTTAGATTTATTGGCTATGAGACGCTTACGCGTGTTATTGACCTTTCTAAAGAAAACGATTGGCAATTTGAGTTAAAGCCAACACTTATAGAAACGCAGGAGGTGGTTGTTACCGGTACCCTTTCTTCCGGTAGCAATAAAAGAAATAGTACAACAGTGAACATCCTCAATAAAGATAAGTTGCTGCTTCCATCGAGCAACATTATCGATGCAATTGCCAAAAGTCCGGGTGTATCGCAGGTAAGCACCGGCCCCTCGATTTCAAAACCCGTCATAAGGGGTTTAAGTTATAATCGCGTAGTGACCATTGACAACGGTATCAAACAGGAAGGACAGCAATGGGGCGATGAACACGGAATCGAGATTGACCAATTCAAAGCAAATCGGGTGGAAGTATTAAAAGGGGCAGCCTCTTTGATTTACGGTTCAGATGCCTTAGGAGGTGTTATTAATCTTTTGGAGCCCATTCCTGTTCCTGAAGGAGAAATAAGTGGAGAATTTCTAACAAACTACTCCACAAACAATGGTCTTGTCGGATCATCAGTTATGTTGACGGGTAATCAGAACGGTTTCGTTTGGAGAGGTAGAGGCACTTATAAAAATGCTTATTCATTTAAAACACCTGTGGGCTATTTTCCCAATTCCGGTTTTAATGAGACAGATTTCAGTGGTATGCTGGGCCTGAATAAGTCGTGGGGATATACCCACCTCAACTTTTCGAGTTTCCGGAATAATATAGGTTTTTATGAGCCTGCGTTCGATTCAGAAGGCAATTATGTGGACGAAGAAGGAAACCGCTTCTTTCATGACGACTTTAAGAGCAGGACTTTACAGTATCCTAAACAAGATATTCGCCATTACAAAATATCATTGAATAATAACTTACTCATCGGAACAGGTAACTTAAAACTGAATCTGGGTTTTCAACGAAACCAACGACGGGAGTTAGAGGACGGGCCCGACCCTTCCCTTTATTTTAATTTGGACACCTATACCGGTGATGCGCGCTATTATATTGGGCAGAAAAATGGTTGGGAACCGGTTTTTGGCTTCAGTACGGAAATTGGACATAGCGAAAACCGAGGGGAGGAATTTTTAATCCCTGCTTATGACACGTATGGCGTAGGAACCTTTGCCTATATTAAAAAGAACTGGGAAAATAGTACTTTTAATGTAGGCGTTCGTTACGATTTCCGTAAAAATATAGGAAAGCCGTTAGAGCAAAATGGAGAATCGCTGTTTCAACGTTTCAGTAATCAATTTTCTAATGTGAGCGGAGCCATCGGCTTTACGCATCAATTTACAGAGAGACTCAATTTCAAAGCCAATGCGGGTTCTGCTTTTAGAGCGCCTAATCCAGCCGAATTGGGATCAAATGGCGAACATGAGGGCACTTTCCGTTACGAAATTGGAAATCCGGATTTGCAACCGGAGAGGAGCTACCAGGTAGACGCAGAATTATCTTACGACGGGGATTTTGTGAATGCCAGCGCCACGCTATACAATAATTATATACACGACTTTATTTATGCTGCCCACCATGGCGAATTCATTGATAATTTGCCTGTTTATCAATATGGACAGGTCAATGCTAATTTGTATGGAGCGGAAGCAAGTCTGATCTTGCATCCCGTTCATTTCATCCATTTTGAGAATACTTTTGGCTATACACATGCGCAGAATACAAGCATGAACAGGCCCTTGCCATTTATTCCCGCTGGAGTATTGCGAAATGAGTTACGATATGAACCGGAGATTAAGCATTTGCAGGAACCTTTTCTTTCGGTTGGCATGGCTAACTATTTTGCACAGAATCGCGTAGATGAAGAGTTTGAGACACCTACAGCAGGTTATACCTTGGTAAATGCAAGTGTAGGAGCCACCTTTTTTGCCGGAAAGCAGCCAATCAAATTTTATGTATCGGCTAATAATTTGCTGAATAAGAAGTATTATGATGCTTTAAGCAGGTATAAACCAGGGCGATTAGATCAAAGTGATTTGAACTTAGGTGTTTATAATCCGGGCAGAAATATTACATTTGGCGTGTATCTGCCCTTTGTGCTTAAACATAGTAATTAACGATCAAATGGATAGATGGATAGAAGGAGCTCGAGAGCTTTATACGAGCTCCTTCTATGAAAATCAATTAATGATCGTGCCCCACAGCATGAAGCTCAAAGGTCAATTTTAACACATCCTCTCCGGCAAATCTGCTAGCATAATCGTCATGATTCCAGTCAATGCGTTCAATCTTTCCTTTAGTTGTATTGTCTGAGAGTTTTCGCAGTACATAAGATACATCGGTATCTGCGCCTTCATTCGCTTCGCCCAAAGTAAAATAGGCAAGAATACCGGTTGTTTCGTATTTACCGTTTACTTTGGTGCCGTCACCGTACGTTTGTTCCCTTGGTTGAAAAAGTGCCCCATTTTCGGCCTCACCCGTTTCCGGATTTAAGGTGAAATTACCACCGACTATAAAAGCTTTGTAAAAGTCGGCTACTGTTTTGCTTGTAAGAAATTCCTCCTGTACTTCCTTGCCTTCGCGATTATAGGCATAAAGTTGCAAACGATAGACTTTGTGGGGGTCTAAATGAATATGGCCACTTTTGGCAACACCAAACTGATCAAACTCGATGGCAACACTATCTTTTTCCCCGGTGATTTCTGCGAGATCATGAAAGTGATCACCATGAGCATGTCCACTAACTTCAATGAAATCCAGACGAGCGGATACAATCGCGTTGGGATCTTCCGGAATCACGGGGTCATCATCTTTACTACAGGCATTGAAAATAAGTGCAAAGGCGACAAGCAAATACGATAAGTTTCTTAATTTGTTCATAAATTGTTTTTTTATTTAAAAATATTAGTAAAAAAGAAATATAGAGTGCATAAAATAGCCCTCCCTTTAAAAAGGGCTATCTTGTTTTCAATCTTTTTAGTTCAACCGGTTTATTTACTCATGGTCGTGTCCTTCATCTACCGGATGCAATTCAAAGCTTTTATTGAAATCGTCCGATCCGCCCGCTTCACGATAGTTGGGACTGTTCCAGCTTTGTGCGGCAGGCTGCGACTTGTCCAAGCCATGTCGCAACACAAGTTGCAAATCAAAGCCCTCTGATGCCTTGTTAACCGTGAAAACACCTTTAAATCCTACTCGGTTATCAGTGTAGGTATAGTCGAGCACGTCAGCGGGTGCTCCGAGGAAAAACCACTGATGTTCATTTTCGCCGAATTCGGCCGTTGTATTTTGCCCATTTTTGAACATGGCAATATCCAATTGGTATTGCTCGCCGGCATGTAGATGCACATGTGACGGGTAAGGCCGGTCGCTACCTCTTATAAAACGTACCTGCAGGGTGTCGCCTTCGGCATGGAATTCATCATCATGATAATGGCCCTCGGTAAATGTTAAGATCGTACCGTCATATTCTTCCTGGTCTATTTCCGGAACAGGATCGTCTTTCGAACAGGAACTGAAAGAAACCGCTGCTAAACTTACAGCAGCAATCATAAAATAGTTACGTAAAATGTACATGTTTGTAGAGATTAAAAATTAAAAATTAAAAAATGTAGTTTAGCTTCAAGGTGACATTCCGTCCCATATCATGTGCGTAGTACCGAAATCGGTTCATGTATTCTTTGTATTCCTTATTGAGCAAATTGTTTATACCTAGTTGAAAATTCAAATCCTGTTGGTTGAAGCGAAAGCCAAGGCCTCCCATTACATTCAATAAACCATAAGCAGGAGGTGGCGGTGCAAAATCCGTATTTGGTTCGTACCGACTTTGCCGAGTCACAAATTGATGTTGCACTTGTATAAATGTATTATTGAGATGTCGCTTTTGGCGGGATTTCGTCCATCGCAGGGCATTTTCTACTCGGTCAGAAGGTATCCAGGGTAAATAGTTCTTCCGACGAGTGTCTTTTGCTCTGACAAGCGAGCCCTTGATTGTATAGCGGAAGTTTTCGGTCAACTGATAGCTGCCAGTTAAATCAAGCCCCCAAAAGAGGGCATTCGTTTGTTTGTAGTGAAAAACAGGGAAAGCCCCTCTTAAGCTCTCCCAAAATTCGCCGGTAGACTGTAAGTAGATGTAATTTTTTATATAATGGGCATAAGCGTCTAATTCAAGATCAAAGTCTGGTAATTGAAATTTTACGGCATTCATCCATTTTAAACCCTGTTCACTCTTGAATTGATCGTTGCCAATTTCAACCGCTGCAGTTCCATGATGTAATCCATAGCTAAACAGTTCACTTACCGATGGTGGCCGCCAGGCTAGGCCGATATTGGATTGTACATCTAAGCTCTTATGAACATGCCAGGTAGCTCCCAGTGAGCCTGAAAAATTATGGAAGGTTCGCGTACCGGCGTAGTAGATTGAGTCTAGACGATAACCCGCCGCATCGAAATATTTGTAATCATAGCGTATGCCCGCTTCTATTTCGTACGTTGGCTTTACCCACCTTTCTATTATAAATAGCCCTGCATTATAACTATCATAATTCGGAATCAAGGGGGTAGCGAAAGTGCCCGGGATGTTGTTATTTACTTGCATCGCCAGATTAACACCGATAATACTTCGTAAGCCGTTTTCTTTTAGGTGGTCGTAGGTGATATCCAAATTCTGAGAAGTAAGTTCCAGATCGAGCGACGGAATGCCCGTGCGTCCGCCTCGCCGAATGTCGTACTCTTTACGCAAGTTCCTTTGCAATCCATATTGGATGTCCATTTGGGCACCGTTTGTGAAATCCCGGTGGGCTTTTAGCTTCAGTAGGTCGTGCTTAATCTCTTGCCGCGGAGCCTCTATGGTGTGCGAGAAAGGATAGGTAATGAACGGTTTGCCATTTTCAATACGCGATTGCAGATCTTCCACGCTTCCTATATGTGAACCGTTGAAAATACCTAATTCTGTCTCGAAATGACTATAATAAGCCTCGAACTGTGTCGAACTTGTCTTATATCCTAGAGACGCTGAATAGTTAATTTCTTTAACACCGGTATTATTAAGATAATAATCAGCCGATTTGATGTCACCAAGTCTCTTAAAACTACCCTGTGCGCGCCAGCTAAAGCCCGGTATTTTTTTTAGACCACCATTTAACATAGCCGATGTGATGCCACCGCGACCGTTACTTTGTCCTACCACATCAATTTCTCCATGAATTTCCGGGTTTATCGGTAAGGTCGGAGGCTCAACAATGATAACGCCTCCAATAGCCTCTGCACCATAACGAACTGATTCGGCTCCCTTGATAACGCGGATATTCTTGGCAACGAAAGGATCTATTTCGGGTGCATGCTCATTTCCCCATTGCTGTCCCTCTTGCCTGATGCCGTTATTAAGCATCAGGATGCGGTTGCTGTGCATCCCATGGATAACGGGTTTCGCTATCGTAGCTCCGGTTTGCAACATAGTCACACCTGGGATCTCCTTGAGCACTTCCGCAAGCACACCGCCTTTGCTTTCCCTTAACTGCTGCTGAGTAAGCGAATTTACGACGGATGTAGTTTTCAGATTGTTTTGGTGCCCAACAACCTCGACGTCGTGGAGTACTATGTCACCATGCTTTAAGGCGATATGAAGGGTTTCATTCTTTGTTATGTTCAGCGTCCTACTTGTCTTTTCAAAGCCTAAGCTTTCGAAGCTAAGTGTATAGGTGCCTTCACAAAGCGAAGAAAGCCTATAAAAGCCATGGCCATCGGTCTTTACAGTTCTATTGGCCGGCATGATGCGAACCGTAGCGCCAGCAAGTGGTAATTGTGTGTCCGAATCGATGAGACGTCCGTTAATCATAAAATTGCAATCATTGTTTTGCGCGTAGCCTATATGACTACATAAAAGCAAAAGCAACCAGGTAAACTGCTTTTTAATAAACATGAATATGAAAGGTTTTAGCTTGTTTTGATGTGATCAAAAGCAAGAGACAAAGAATTGCTCCAATACATTTAGCTTATACAAACGCATTTGCTTCTTTTTACAGGAAAAATCAGCATTATAATGGCTTTGCTTTTGCTAAGAGAAGAGCTGATTAGGCCAATGGTGGCCCTTTATTGAAATAGCTGGATAGGGGAATCTCAAATGGTATAGCTAGATCCAAACGTTGAATCAGTATAGGTTTGCTCCTATATACTTCACTTAACGTGAAAAGCTGACCTGGCAACTGTTGGCCTTGTTTGACATGTAGGTAATCACATATCTTACAATTGATTTCCTTTTTAACTTGAAAGGAGGTATGGCTTGTTTGCTTTGTATTGTCATTATGATGGTAAGCATGTATTAATTGCACGCCTTGTATGTAACCTATTGTTACAAGCAAGCAAAGCGCAATTAGCCTATAGATGCTTTTTAATGACAATCCTTCTACCATTTACTGCAAAAGTAGCATAAATGCAGCTATATTGCAAGTTCGAATAACATTATCTAGGCACGAGGGTGAAATTCGATCATTACCGAGCGAAGGTAGTCCCGATCTAAATGGGTGTAAATTTCCGTAGTACTGATGCTTTCATGTCCAAGCATATCCTGTACAGCACGTAAATCAGCTCCACCCTCTATGAGATGTGTTGCGAAAGAATGACGGAAGGTATGTGGGCTGATGGTTTTTTTCAAGCCAACTTTTATCGCCAATTCTTTGATAATAAGGAACACCATTACACGGGAAAGGGGAGAGCCTCTTCTGTTCAAAAACACATAATCTTCCATTCCTGGTTTTTGCGGCCCCTCTTTCCTTGTATGTTGCAGATAAATCTGTAAATGTTTGATAGCTGAATGTCCAATGGGGATGAGCCGTTCTTTGTTGCCTTTTCCGGTTACGCGAATAAACTCAATCTCCAAGAACAGATTAGAAATCTTTAAATTGACAAGCTCGCTAACCCGTAATCCGCAGCTGTAGAGCACCTCTAACATCGCCTTATTGCGTAGCCCTTCCGGTGTCGAAAGGTCGATAGCACCTATAAGCGCATCAATTTCCACAATACTCAATGTATCGGGCAGTTTCCTGCCCAAGCGCGGTGCTTCTATTAAGGCTGCTGGGTTGTGCTCCATAGCTCCTTCCAACGTTAAATAATGATAAAAGGTTTTGATGCCGGATAAGACCCGTGCCTGCGAGTGTGCAGACATTCCAAGCGAATAAATCCATTCCAGGAAATCACGAATATCTTGCGTGAGGATCGCATTGGGATCCTTTTTATGACTATAAAGTGCGTGCTGGCGTAACTTCTCTACATCATGCAAATAAGCTTCTATCGAATTTTTTGCGAGTGAACGCTCTAACCTTAGATATTGCTTAAAATCCTTAATTGCTGATTCCCAATCCATTTTGTTTTTCCTCTATTCAATAGAACGATTTCGGGCTAAGTTAAGAAAAACAAAAGCACAAAAAATGATAAAAATATTTGCGCTGTGTTGGTTTATTATATATCTTTGCCTCACTAAAAACGGTGGTTTTAGCTCAGTTGGTTAGAGCGCCTGATTGTGGTTCAGGAGGTCGTGGGTTCGAGCCCCATATTCCACCCGAAAATAATAAAAAGCCCTTTAGATTATCTAGAGGGCTTTTTTTATGCGATACACCGTGATTTAAATTATTTATTGTACTAACACTTTTAGCTAATACTAAAAAAAATAGTAAAATTATTTTGCGGATTTGTCTAATTTGTGTTACCATTGTGTAACTATTTTTTCAGGACACATGGCTACCACTACACTCACACCGAAAGTTTTTGTTACAAACAGCAAGGGAGTATCTGAAGTTAAGTTTGTGCTTTACCACAAGCGGGAAAGAAAGAGGATAGATACAAACATTCTAGTCAGGTCTTCGCAGATAAAAAAGATAAGGGGAAAGAAGAAGGAGTACGACATCACTGACAGTGTGATAAGACAAAAGGTTTCCGAGTTGCAGAGAAAACTGGACGAGAAACTTCTTTCCTTGTCCGAAGACCTTCCGTTCCTTGAGATAGATGAATTGAAGTCGAAGCTTGAGAGGGAAGAGAAGCAAACGGATAGCGGCCCTGTTAACATAATCAAATTCGGAAAAACATATGTACAGGAGCTTAAGAACAATGGCCGTAAGTCGTCTGCAAGTACCATTCAGACTGTTGTAAATAATCTTGCAGACTTCGTTGGATGTAACGAGCTTTATACGGATGAACTTACGTATGAATTTATGATAAGGTTCGAATCCTACCTGAGGCGTGAAAGGTCGCAGACTAGGGTAAATCATGGGAGATTTGTCACCACTATACGGAAAGGGCTGGACGATGCGGGTATTCATACTACTTTCCGTGATTTCAGGATATTATTCTATGAGGCGGAGAGGCGATTCAACGAAAAATCACTTGGTATAGTGCGAATTCGCAATAACCCGTTCGAAAAGTATAAGATTGTGAACCCTCCCGAAAGGCGAAAGGTGAAAGCGGACGTTCTCAATGTGCTAAAGATAGGTTATTCAATGGCAATTCCCGGCTCTAGGGAAGAGCTTGCGAAGGACATGTACCTGCTTTCTTTTTATCTCTGCGGAATGAACGGAGCGGATATATACCATCTGGACTGCGACTTTGAGGGAAGGGCAGAATACGAGCGATCGAAGACAAAGGGGAGGCGTAAAGACAATGCATTCATTAGCATAAACATACCAGATCTAGCTTGGCCGATCATAGAAAAATGGAAAGGGAAGCTTAAAAAACGATATTGCGATGAGAAAGGTTTTAACAAGGCTCTTAACGCAGGAATGAGGACGCTGTGCCCAGGAGAAAAGCCATACGACGCTAGACGCAAGTTTGGTGATTTGGCAAGGAACACGTGCAGGTTCTCAAAAGATGACGTAGCCCTTGCCTTAAATCACTATGACAGGTCAACCTCAACAACCGATCCGTACATAAGCAAGGACTGGACTATTATAGACGAGGTGCAGGCAGGCGTATTATGCCTGCTGTCCTCTAACCTCGGCATATAACTTCTTGATGAGATTGTCCGTGAATTTCCTGTGCTTTTCTAGGGCTAATACATGGGTTTTAAGCTCTGTTAAATCACTCAGTATGCTAGTCTTCGGCTCGTCTTTCTTGTATTTCTGGCCTTTTGTGAATAACAGCCACTGTGAAGATACACCAAACTCCTTTACAATTGCCTTTATCAGGTCGATCCTGGCATTCTGCTTCATGTTTATAACATGATTGATTGTTTTCTGAGACACCTTGCATTTTGCAGCAAAGTCAGTCTGGTTTAATCCGGATTCTTTTTGAATGGTAGCTATGTTTTTGCATACCTCAACGTCGATTAATTCTTCTGGTGTTGACATTTTACTTGTTTTATGGTAGGTATCCTTGAAACTTCTTAGGTAAAATAGTGTCTGTAGTTGTATTCTCGTAAACCATTCTAATATTGACTTCTGACTCATCACTATTTGTTACAAGGATAGGCGCTCTTCTAAATACCCAAAATTCAGTTTTTGTCTTCCCTTCTGATGATAATATTTGTTCGTTGAAAACATTACCCAAATCCAAATTTACCTGTTGTAGCTTTACATTAAAAGAGCTGTCAGAATGTGAGGTGACCTCATAAGAAACGCTTATATACGCTGAACGTTCCTTTTCGCATGATAGAATTAGTATGGCTAAAATAGCTATTAGTAGTTTTGTATTCATATATTTAGGTTCAAATTAAGTTCTTTTATCTAACCATCCTTCAATAAGCCAAATATTTTTTATTTTTTCCTTAGGTAATTTGAAATCGTCATAATTAGGGTTTTCGCTTTTTAGCAGGAAAAACCTATCCTCCTGTTCCGACTTTCTGATATACTTCAAATACCTTCTCCCGTCGTTACATGTTATTCCATAAATCTGACCATATTCTAAGTGACTATACCAATCATCAAGTTTTATCCCAAATAATATAGAGCCAGATTTTATCTTTTTCTCCATGCTGTCGCTGTATGCTCGAAATGCAGTGCATCCATAAAACTCGGGAACATCAATATAGTATTCTGGATATATTGTTCCGTCCTCATAAAAAGCTTCCGCATTACCGGCCATAAAGTCGGCATTGTAAAACGGGATAAGGGCTTGTTTCTTTCGTATGTTACGTCTTACTGTGACAATATCTTCCGAAGGTGAAACAATATCTACGGTACCATCCGATAAGTCAATTCCAAGATTTGACTTTACAATTTGTAAAATATTGCTATCAAGCTCTGCTCTAGAAATCCAATTAACAACTGTTTGACGTGTAACACCCAGTCTTTTAGCTGCTTCCTCCTGGGTCAGGTCAAGAGATTTAATTGCTACTCGTAATTTTTTTCCGTTGATTATCAAAGTGTTATGTCTAAATGATAAATAATTCTACAATATGACTTGTCAAAATGATAAATGTGTTTTACATTTGTATTGTAATTCAAACGCAAAACAAAGATACAAAAACAATGACTATTCACACATAGCATAAAACTACCAAAATGAAAAGCAACACATCAACACATGAAGAAACATTGACAAAAGCAGAGCTGGAGGTATTACTCCATATACAACTACCAGAGAAACTAATAGCAGAAAAATTATTCAGATCTCCTAATACCATAAGGCGTCACATGTTCAACATTCGGACGAAGCTACGTAAAGCTAATAAGGCTGAACTAGCAGTGTGGGCTGCAAAGAAAGGTGTTATCTGACCATAGACCTGTCATATGGTATATACAGGAGGCCGAGCGAATGGGGCCAAATCCGATAAGCGAATAATCACGATACGATAGTTCATTGACATCTTGTTTGTCGAACAGAAGACAAAAACGCATATCACGTCCACACTGACTGCACGCTATCGATATGTTGTCAACTTATTAGGCACGGATTGGAGCATTGACCAGCACGACGGTAAATGTTTCGGTTCGTTACGGTTCCGTATCACTGAATAGTCAGTATAGTAAGTGTATCGGTGAGGGTTACTGCCGTACCTCAAAAGAAGACAGTTTAGTCGTCCTGAAAAGACGGTTAGTTCTTTAATAGATGCTCGATGAGCATACACTTGATCTTTCGGCCCCCGTAAATAGAGGGTTTACAGGGGCTGAATTAGGAGGTAGGTTAGGCTTTAACGGTTCGAACCCGTGGCCTCCGCTAAACCAATAAAAAAAGTATTTATGGAACAATTAATAAAAATAACAAAAGACACTCACGGTAACGAGGTTGTCAGCGCAAGGGAATTACATTCATTTTTAGAAGTTGAAACAAGGTTCAATGACTGGATACCAAGAATGTTTAAATATGGTTTTATTGAAGGAGTCGATTACTCAAAAATGAGTACTGATAATCAAGGCTTTAACTATGACTACATTCTCACAATAGACACAGCAAAAGAAATATCAATGTTGCAGCGTTCAGAAAAAGGCAAACAGGCGCGACAGTATTTTATAGAATGTGAACGAATGGCTAGACAGTTAACTATGCCGAGCGGAGACCAATTAATACAGCAAGCCATGATGATCCTAAATGATAGGATAGAGCAGCAACAAAAACAGTTGGCAATTACTATTCCGAAAGCAGACTTTGCTGATAGGGTTATAGGCAGTAAATCTGTATTCACTACAACTGTTATAGCAAAGGAGCTTGGGATGACGGCTGAACAGTTGAATCAGTTTCTACATAAAGAAGGGATACAGTATAAATGTGATGGAGTGTGGGTTCTTTATAAGAAGTATCAAGACAAAGGACTTTCAGAACTTAAAACAGAAGTTAAAAACGGGTTTACGATACGAATAATGAAGTGGACTGAGTATGGAAGGGCCTTCATAATGAATAAAGTTAAACCGTTACAAAGATTCACTGAGGCCAAATCAATCCCAACATTTAAAGAAGTAAGCAGATTAGTAAATTGATATGAAAACATTAGAACTACCTGTAGTAAAGAGTAAGAAACAGATAATAATCGAAGCTCTTGACAGATTGGAGGTCGGTCAGCATATACCGATCATGGAAAAAGATAGAAATCAGTGGTCACATTATGCGTCTCTTCATTTCAACACTAAGGGCGTAAAATTGTTTCAGACAACTAAGAACGTGACGAAAGATATAACCGGGGGTGCAATCATATGGAGGGTCAAATAATGGCGCGAGAAATAATAAGGTTGATTCAAACACCTCACGGAATAATCGAGGATTATGACGGAATAGAGGAAGATTACGACGGAGAACTTGACGATTTGGAGGCGTCAGAAGATGGAGATTACTAGAGCACTATTTATTAAGTCGCTTCAAGAAGCGGCTTACATGGGCGCTCAGTTAGCGTTGACTGAAGCAGGATTGTCGAAGAACTTCGTAAGCAAGAACAAAGCGGAGAAGCAATATGGTAAAGGTACAATAAAGAGGATGATAGAAGAAGGGTTGATCAATCCTGTAAAGGACGGGTACAATACATCCACCATTCGAATAAATGTATCTGAGCTGAAAGCTGCCGCCATGGTATTAAATGTTGGATAATTATTCTATAAAGAATATTATGAATAAGCGATCATCACTTGACAGGGCTTACAGATCGTTCATCAAAAGCTCAGTTAAAGCCAATAAGGCATCGAAACAAATTGTAAACATAATAGACACTATAATATGCAAACTAAAGACTTATCCCGTACAGTGATCGACAGAGACGGTCACTTATGGACAAACGGAGTATTGAACGCCCTGTTCGATGAAACGGAGATCGACAGGGCACGTAAGAACTATACACACCTTGCAGCACGTCAGGCCGAGAGGCGCATCAAGAGAGCGCAGGACTGCAATAAAGAACGCAGGGCAAACATGATCATTGGATACATCATGTTCGGCACAGCATTATTGGCATTAATCATTCAATTAAGTAAGTAAGATATGGAAGTAAGAAAAGCAGAACGAAGAAAGTCCAAGATACGCCTAGGACTAGCAGGTCCATCAGGATCAGGTAAGACCATGTCGGCTCTACTTATAGCTTGCGGTCTCGCAAAAGGGGACTGGTCTAAAGTAGTGGTGATAGACACAGAAGAAGGATCAGCTGATCTGTACGAACATTTAGGAGAGTATAACGTACTGCCTTTATCTGCGCCATTTAGCCCTGAGCGATACATAGAAGCCATAAAGGCATGTGAAAACGCAGGAATGGAGGTTATTATAATAGACTCAAGCTCTCACGAATGGTCGGGAGTCGGAGGGTGTTTAGAAATAAATGAAAGCCTAGCTAGAGCAAAGTATAAGGGTAACTCATGGTCTGCCTGGAATGAAACGACACCTAGACATGATAAGTTCGTAAATGCCATACTGCAATCCAAGTGTCACGTGATTGCATGCGCAAGGTCAAAAACCGAAACGGTTATGGGTGATGACAAAAAGGTAAAAAAGGTAGGAATGAAGGAGATACAAAGAGAGGGATGGGAATATGAACTTACCCTATCATTCAACATTGATAGAGAAACTCACACGGCAATTGTATCCAAGGATAGAACAGAACTTTTTGAAGGCGTAGACCCATTCATCGTGACAAAGGAAACAGGAGATAAGATTTTAAAGTGGTGCGAAAGTGGTAAGGAGCCTGTGCTATCTATTGAAGACCGTCTAAAATCATGTAAAACAACAGTAGAGCTCGGAATAGCTTTTAAGGCGCTTAGTGTAGACGACCAGAGGAAGTATGCAGCCCTTACCACTGAGTTGAAATCTAAATTACCTGAAAAACTTGAAGAAGCAGCCGCATAATGGAAACATCGGAAATAATGAAAGTAGAAGATAGGGAACTTGGAGTTTCCTCTCTTCTAAACCTGAACAAGTCATACATGGCCAGTATAGTTCATAATGCGACTAGCGTAGTAGTTGACGGCCAGTACGATGCTATCAATGCACTGGTTATAGCCAAGAAAGGTCAGGAGCTGTTTGGACAGCTAGAAAAGGCTGTCAGGCCTATTGCCGAGGATCACGTAAAACTAGGCAAAGGTGAAGTGTATCGTAAGTTCAACGTAGATATAACTCAGGCTGAGACTGGTGTGTCATACGATTTTACCGTTTGTGGAGACACTGTTTGGGAGGACCTAAAGGCTAAAGTTGATACTTACAGTAGACTCCTTAAAGAGAGAGAAAATACACTTAAAACAATTACCAAGCCTGTTACCATGATAAACGATGAAACAGGTGAGGTAATGGAGATTAAGCCTCCTATCCGAGGGGGTAAGCTAGGTTTAAAACTATCAATAAAATAACATGGAAATAACCGGTATCGTTCACATAGTTGAACCAACACAGCAAGTAACAGATTCGTTTAAGAAGCGTGATCTGATCGTAAAGTATGCGGAAAACCCGCAATTTGAAGAATACATCAAATTTGAAGCTACACAGGATCGTGTGAACATATTCGATAGCCTGAGTGTAGGCGATTCGATAAAGGTAAGCTTCAACCTTAGAGGAAGACCTTGGACTAATAAGGACGGGGTTACTACTTACTTTAACTCATTAGTGGCATGGCGTGTGGATAAGTTATCGTCCGGAAGTGCTCCGACTCCGGAACCGTTCGACTTGGGCAGTTCGCCATCGGATGATGATGGGTTGCCCTTTTGACCTAACAAATAGGATTGATCAACCCCACCAAAACCTACACCTTCACGTACCTAGATAATATCCATTTCAGATATACTCATCGAGCTAAACAGGGCAAAGACTGGTTCCTGTACTTCAAGTTCGTTGCAGGTCGTGAAGGTGTATTCGGAGCAAAAGAAACAGAAGTAGAACAGAAATTAAAGCTTAACAGATGGAAAGAGATTACGCCGTAGAGTATGGGGTTAAGACTACCCCGTGCCCTATATCTGTTTTCGAACAAAAGTTCGGATACGGTACTATAAAGCACAGAAAGAACGGAGTTGAGGTACGGGTAAACGACCTCGATAAAGGCATAGAAACAGCTCGTAAGGTTATATTTCTTAATAACCTCCCATTAATGGTCAAACTGAGCGGTGATCTTGCCGTTATGAGAAGTTTCATGGTAGTACACAGGGAGGAAATATCATGAGCTACGAAGTAGATGTCGTGTTGATACGGACTGATATCGTCCGTATCACCGTTGAAAACCCGTTCGATGCTGACAAGAAGGCCAAGGATCTACTAAAGGATAGACCTGGTTATATAGTTGCTCAGTATGATATAGCCCCTACCCGAGAAGAGGTAGAGGAATTGTAAACCAAAAGATTAAAGGAAAATGAATAAAATTGAAAACACACCCGAGAACAAAGCTCGGTTCTTTGGTCTTTATTATATGCAACCTGTACTGAGTGGCAGTGATATGTGGAATACAGTTAATGGTTATTGCCTGAATATTATTCGCGCCCAAAATTATCACCTAGAACTCACCCATATATCGCAGATAACTGACGATGATGCTATTGAGTTAGCGCAAATATTAACAAGATGGGTTTGGAATTTAGACTTAGGTACAAAAGTGATAAAAGAATCTAATCAAATTACTGTTTATTATGATGCTTTAAATAATGGTTTTAAGCATAGAACAACTATATATGACGACTTCTTTTCACGAAACTATACTGGAGATCCTATACAACCATTTACAGGTGAAAGTTTTGATTACCTCCGATCAAAAGGCTATGCCTTAACTTGGATGGGGTTATCAGTTGAAGACCTAATTAATTATGGTTGGATAAAACTTAGGGAGGCCAGCCATGGATAAGCTAGAACTAAAGCACATAGCGCCTTATCTTCCGTATGGGTTGAAGGTTCAATACATTCACACTGGCGAAGTTGGAATTATTAGAAACCTTGTAGACATTGACGATTACTATACAATTAAAATAGGTATCGATTATAAGGATAGTGAACACATTTGGATGTTCAAACCCATCCTACGGCCTTTGTCAAGTTTGAAAAATGATATTGTTATAGATGGATTAAAATTCAATCCATTCCTAAGACTGTATAACCTGTTCTTGATTGAGGTCAGTGAAAATTTAGAAGTAGAGGTTAATATGAACAACATTATGGAAGGGTATTGTGTAGTAACTCAATTAATTTCATGGCACTTCGACGTCTTCGGTTTAATCGACCGAGGCCTCGCAGTAGAATCAACTAAACTGGAGGATTAATCATGAAAACTAAAATATTAGGCTACGACGAGGACGGATGTCCTATGTATCCTCTCAGCACTAAGCAGACTATTGTCACTTATGTATTACTGGCTTTAGGGCTGATACTGTTCAGTGGGGTTGTGGTTCTGGCGGTTAAAATGATGGGAGGGTGATACATGCAACCGATCAATTATCTCGACGGGTTTTCAGGCTATGGCGGTTTTCATTTGGGACTGGAGCGAGCGGGCTTCTTATTCGATAATGTTTACTACTCAGAAATAGACAAACACGCCATAGCCAATTATTCATACAATTTCAAAGACAGTATTTATGCAGGATCAATTGACACTATTTGCGAAGGAGGAATTGTCAGGGACATCGACCTCTTTACTTTCGGATGGCCTTGCCAGGATAACAGCATTGCTGGAAAACGCAAAGGACAGCGAGCAGGTACACGAAGCGGCTTATTGTTTGAGTCGGTTAAAATCCTCAACAATTTCAAACCTAGGTATTTCATTGCTGAAAACGTACTCGGGCTGCTCTCTGTCAACAAAGGAATTGATATCATTGAAAGCCTTGAAGTACTCGCCTACCTTAATGAAAATTGTCCACAATACGACATTGAAATGCAGCTTCTTAATACACGTTGGTTTTTACCCCAAAATAGAGAGCGGCTTTACTTTGTCGGACATCTTAGAGGACAAGGTGGACGAAAAGTATTTCCTATCGGAGAAGGCAGCGAGCAGGATTATAAAGTACAAGGACAATCAGGGGTTTCATGTTGCCTCACCACAAGATACGGGACAGCCCTCGGTCAAGGATCGTACATTATTGAACGTGAACTCGATGAAATACTCGTAGCATCGGCTACCAAATCAGGTTTTGAAATATGTAATGTAGGTGACAGCATAAATATGACTCTTCCAGATAGCAAAACTAGAAGGGGAAGAGTTGGTAAGGGCGTGTGTCAAACGCTTGACACTAAATGTAATCAAGCCGTATACTGCTACACAGAAAAGCGAACAGATGAGGCAAAGGCAATAAGAAGGGAAAACCAGAGAAACGGGCATGATTTCTCGCCAAGACGAGGAAAGTACCTAGCTCCTAGAACTGATGGCATGATGAATACTCTAACCACGTCGCCTACCAACGAACATATAATCAATTACGAAGGAAAGCTTAGAAAGCTAACACCTGTTGAGTGTGAGCGTTTACAGGGTTTGCCAGACGATTGGACAAAATTTGGTATGTATGGAGGCATAGTTAAACAAATGTCGGACAGCAAAAGATACAAATTATGTGGCAACGGGGTAAGTATCCCGGTAGTGGAATCGATTGCTAAAAAGTTAATCTTTAACTATGAAACTCACCCATAAACAATTAACACTACTAATATACCTCCTATGCGCTGTTATGGCTTTGATAATAGCGTTTGCGGGGGAGTTGGCACAAATGGCAGGAATTTAATATCTTAGCACCAATAAGTTTAGGTTGACTGCCCCTCCGATCTCCCAAAGTGACGAGGGGTTTACTGTAAATCATATGACTTTGGTTATTTTGTAAACCAAAAAATTTCCTCCAAAATCCTCGTGGCCGCTGACTTTTTCAAACTCATAATATCGGCAAAGGAACTCCTTAAAAGACTCTAAGTTTTCGAACACCTTTATACCGTTACTAATATTATAGAAATTCTTGTCAAAGACAACATGGTCTCCAACTGTTGCGCCAGGAGTTCCATGCAGCTCGACGTTACGTTTCATGTAACTAGGGTTGAAAGGATTTTGATACTTTTGATACAAATCCGACTGATCGTATGACATATATTGTTAGGTTCATAATCAGCCCCATTGCTGATTAATACAAAGCTAATCAGAAAAAGTGATGGAATGTTGTGACGATAAGACACCTAGAATATCTTACCTAAACATCAAATGACTTATGATTACTCGTATCTATTTAAAAAGGAAGTTTCGTATCATCAAAATAATCGAATATTGGATTTGGCAACACTCTTCTAGCTATAAACATTCCTCTAATGTCTAGATCTTTTCTATATGATAACAAAGCGTCTCTTGCCGCACAATAATGAGCACCGGTTGTGAGCACGTCGTCCACTAAAACAATAAATTTTCTTGCATTTCTCAGTAAATCTATATTGACAGTATAGTTGTCGAAAAGCTCCTGTATCGTAGGGCGTGAGTTCGATTCGTGGGACGGTTGTTTATTCTCCTTGCATGTCAAAATTTCCCTGAAATCAAAATTATAATGAAGAGATTTTATACCTTCTAAAACTTGCGACATTCTAGGGTCATACATTGGATCAGTCCTAATTTTGGATGGAGGTATGGGTATAAACGTATATTTGTTAATAATGTCTCCCGTGGAAATGAATTCGTTGAACAAGGAAATTGTCTTGTCTATGGCGTCAATCTTATATCTCCATTGAGGAGTACCTTGCCTATCCATACTTTTCTTAAAATTATGAATGTAGGAATAGTTTGGATTATTGTAATGCTGTTCACCCTTTCCAGATGGGTATTCTAAAAAATAATAACAATTACTGTCTTTAGTAATATAATGGTGATCTCCTTCGGTAAGCTCGTCAATTCTACCAATCAGCATGATCAGATGTTAAGATTGTTAACTATATCGCTAAAATCTACAACCCTTATTGCGCCTCTTTTTTCGTAGTACGATGGCCACGAAATGCTTTTATTTTCAAAACAACTGTTTAATATAAATAGCTTCCTGCCTTGTTGTAGAGCAGCTCTAGCCTGTATTAAGGTCCCCGACGTATCACTTGCCTCTACTATTATTGTAGCTTCTGTTATAGCCGACATAGTTTTATTTCGTTCTGGAAAGAACAGTCTATTGGACCTGTAGTCCTGACTTTCATATTTAATAAAAGGAACCTGACTGATAAGTAAATGTCTTTTTGCAATGTATTCCTGTAATTTATTATTTTCCTTTGGGTAAACCTGATTCAATGGGGTTCCGATAACAGCGATTGTTTCGCCGCCGTTAATAATTGCTGAAGTATGCGCAGCAGTATCAACCCCCTTAGCTAGACCCGACACTACTGTAAAACCGTTTTGAACTAATAGTTTCGCTATTTTTTCAGTTCGTTTGACACCTTCTGGAGTTGGATTCCTTGTGCCAACTATAGCTACAGACCTACTATAAATAAGATCGAGATTACCGGTATAATATAAAAGCTCCACCGGCTCCTTAGCATTCCTCAGTTTTGAAGGGTAGTTAATAGAGCCATTAATAAGGATATTAGGCCTATACCGGTTAACTTCCCTTAATTTGCTAATTGTATCTTTAACTTTTTGAAGATTCTTTTTGTACTGACTTTCATTTAGTAAATCAGTAGGTTTACTTCCTGGGGAATTCCTGAAAATTTCGGCTATCTTCTTAAAAGAGGCTTTATCACTTTCCCATAAGGTTTCATAAGCTGCAATCTCTTCAATCGGATTAACTATGCCTGTCATATGACGTCTATTCTAAGTTTTTCTAAGGAGTTTTCAAAAGTAATATAACGATTACTTTTTAACAAGAGTATACTCAAGTATACTCAAATATACTCAAATATACTATTATTGTGAAATAAATTCTTAGTTCCCATGACACCTCAAGAGCTAAAAGATTATTTTGACAAGAATCCGCCACCATTCGAAATTGATTGGAAGCCACATGCAAAGATCATAAACTCAAAACGCTTC
Organism: Olivibacter sp. LS-1; assembly: GCF_008245145.1. GTDB lineage: Bacteria > Bacteroidota > Bacteroidia > Sphingobacteriales > Sphingobacteriaceae > Olivibacter > Olivibacter oleidegradans. The sequence continues at coordinate 2,466,158 of NZ_CP041643.1, forward strand.
CTGGACAATGCGTTTATGTGTATTTCAATTTTCAAGGGACCATACGAAAAGTGCCCTGATTACTGGCATCTGCTCGAGCTTTATAATGATATTACTCAAGGTAAGATAAAATAGACCAATAAGCCGATAAATATTGTTATCGGTCATTTACCCCATTAATTCCATAAAGTACATTTCTGTGCCTAGCGTAAATAACCTGAAATTCCAGTTCAAATGCTTCACACAATACTTCGACGAAGTCGGGTCGCCAGTCAGGTTGAACATTACATCTGGCTTCCCACTTACCGAATACCTTTTGAAACTGGTGTGATCGTCCGAGCTTATCGTCAAATACGAACACAGGAGTCCCGGCTAGGTTCCAGAAAATATACTTGACTTTCTTTTCCGTGCCTAAATATTCGAATTTAATCTCGCCCTTCGCCTGAAACATATTGCCAATATTTTTAGCAAAACTAAATAACAATTCCATATGTTTGCAAATAAAACTTGCATTATGGACTTGACTACTTTGAAACAGCTAAAGGAAATTTCCGACAAAATGAATGAAACGTTGAAAGCCGAACTGAGAAGACTCTTAGGGGATAGGATAGGAAACGTGTACACAGTATTCGAATATCATACGAAAGACGGCCTCATGAGGGGATATCCGTTAGATGAGGGTATGAAAGAGCTTAAAAAGCACGGAGGTATACGGGAGATTGATAACCCCGATTTCTAGGGCACATCAACGGTAAATTAGTGCATATCCCAATTGTTCGGAATGATTATTTTATGATTGAGGAATGTCTCAAACGGGAGCTTCAATGCTTCGGTTATTGTAAGAATCGAATCGCCATAGACGTCTACCCAATAAAACTCTTCAAGAGGTACGATCATAGGAACCCACATGGGGTCATCTTCTGAGAACTGCCCTGGCGCATAAAGAAAAGTAACCCCCTTATCATACATGAGCTTAACAATATCCGGTGTAAGGTATTTAATCATATCCGGAAAACACTATATTAGCATAAAATGTTTACTGGTTATGTGCTATAATACCGCTACACCCAATTCTGCAGAACTCCGTAGATACCTTAAGGAGCTTCTTATCAAAGACTACCACATAGATAACGAGTTCGAGGAACGCTTCAATGCAGACGGATTCGCAAGACCTTTCCTTCCTACGGTGCTATCTGAGGCTCAGGACAGCATAAAACTATCTCAATGGAAACTTATACCCCATTGGGTTAAAACGGAAGCAGAAGCGAAGAAATACGCCAACACGTTGAACGCGGAGGGTGAGACTATTTTCGAAAAGGCCAGTTACCGCAGTTCCATCCCGAAGAGACGCGGCATATTATGGGTCAAGGGTTTCTACGAACCTCACAAGGTGCCAGGGGTTAAAGAGACAGAGAACTATTTCTGTTATAAAGAAGGAGGGATGATACCTATTGGTATTGTTTACTCTCCATGGACGGATCAGGACACCGGTGAAATAAAGAATACGTTTAGTGTAATAACCACCAAAGCCAACCCGCAGTTTGAGGTTATCCATAACGAGAAAAAGCGCATGCCTCTCATTCTTGAACCGAAAGACTTCGATCAGTGGTTTAACACCAGGGAGCGCGGAGAAGTAGAGGAACTGATTAAACCTTGGGAAGGTGAATTGAACGCACATCAGGTGGTCAGGATAACGGCCATGCGCAACATAGATACCAACTACGCGGATATTCAGAAGCCCATAGGAAAAAGATGGGTGCACGGTGAAGGTCTTAAGGATAACGGATCGCTGTTCTAACCAGTATCACTCGTTTCATAATCGATACGCAACACCCCGATCTTAATGGTTGGGGTGTTTTGTTACCAGTCAAATTAATCTTTACAATGAAAATTTATACAACACTTATATACGCGGTATGTCCGCGTACAGGAGAGCTATTGACCTATGAGGGGCCATACATCAAAGCAATCTCCGAATCCGACGCAAGACGAATATTGGACAGTACAGGCCGTGGATATTGCCACGTAAGCGATATTCTAGATTCGGAGGTAGACGAACATACCGGTAAAACTACCATATACCACAACAATAATTAATATTCCATATGGAATAAATGGAATAATTGTGTTACCTTTGTGATGTAATCCTAACATAGCGATATGACCGCATTACAGATACTTTCAGAGATGGAACGGCAAGACAGGATACGTAAGGCTCCTTCAATGCCACCGAACTACATTATAGCAACCAAATTTAAAGACAGCTCGGCAAACGAACTGACTAAGTCCATAATCAAGTTCATTCAGCTTAACGGTGGGCAGGCAGAACGGATCAATACCATGGGCCGTGTCGTCGATAAGCGAAAGAAATTTAAGGACGTCCTTGGTTTCACACGTACTATCGGTTCGGTTGAATGGCAGAAGGGAACGGGAACGAAGGGCAGCGCGGACATTTCGGCAACGATAAAAGGAAGGTCTGTTAAAATAGAGGTGAAGTTTGGTAAGGACGTACAATCAGAGGCCCAACGTCAGTATCAGGAATCGGTTGAGCGTTCAGGCGGGATTTACTACATAGCTAAGGATTTTGAATCATTTTATAGGTGGTACAATGAACAGTTCTCTTAAAAAAATGGTCAGGGAGTCAGGTTTTAAAATTGGATTTCTTGCCAAGAAAATAGGCGTTTCAGGCTCTATGTTGTCGATGTGCCTAAGTGGAGACAGAAACCTTTCCGAGGACAAGGAAAAGGCTTTAAAGGATTTTTTAATGAAAATACCCGCGTAGGATTTTTTGTCTATGAACCGTGAAAAAAATATAACAGCATGGAAGTCAAACACCTAATAAACAACATTGCCTCGTCGGCCAAGGAGTCCAAATCGCTTTCGGACCTTATTGACGAAGCTCTAATTCCGCAGGGTGTTGATATCCCTAAACCTGAAAGTATCCTGGAACTTAACGGAATACCTGTTTTTACAAAGAAGTCTATAAGTACGTTGGTCGGCAAAGCCAAGTCGGGTAAAACAACAGTAACATCATGGCTTGCCTCGAGATCCATATCAAACCTTAAGGTGTTGTGGGTTGACACCGAGCAGGGGCAGTATTATGCCAGCCGTACACAACATTGGATACTTTTGATGGCCGGAATGACTACATCTGAGAATCTTAAGTTTTACGATCTAAAGATACATAACCCTAACAAGAGGGTAGAGATGATCCAGGTTCTTATTGAAGAGTATAAACCTGATATTGTTATCATTGACGGGATACGTGATCTCGTTTTCGATATAAACAGCCCTGAAGAGGCGACTCTCATGTTGGGAGACCTTATGAGATGGGCCGAGGAATTTAATTGTCACATACTTAGCATCCTGCACCTGAACAAGGGTAATGACTCGGCGCGAGGACATTTAGGCACCGAAATGATAAATAAGTCTGAAACAGTAATGAAAGTTGAACTTGAGGAAGACAAACGACTTATTGTGTGCAGTCCGGAATACACCCGATCAGAACCTTTTCAATCGTTCGCTTTCGATCGGGATGACAGAGGTATTCCACAGATTGTAGACGGGTTTTCAGGAAAAATAACAACGAAGGCCGGAGATAACAGGAGCAGACAAATAAACCCTTCCGATTACGAACTATCGGTTCACAAAGAGATAATATCCCAAGCGTTCAAAGGTTCAGAAAGTTTAAGTTACGGGGAGTTGCAGAACGCCATTATTGTAGCCTGTGAGCTTTATGATATGCCTATCGGAGTTGGAAAAAGCAAGGTATTTATACAGCATTATCTGCAACAAGAAATAGTATTGAAAATCGGGAAAGATGGCAAAAAATCTATGTATATACCAAAACAATAAACGGTTCAAAAACCGCTTTGAATGTATAAAGAACGTGGTATGGGTCAAGTCGTACCACGTTACGTGGTATGGGCAGATTGAGTATGCCATACCACGTTATATAAAAAATACTAAAAATCGCCTTTTAATGCTAATTAAACGTGGTACGAGTAAACGTGGTACGCCCATACCACGTAACAAAAACCATGTTATTAAAACGTGGTATGGGATGGGGTTATCCCTATATATAAGGGATAACCCATACCACGTTCTTAATGGTCGCTATTTTTTTTACAGTTTATGAAAAAATTTAAGTACGAATTGGACAGGTCAAGTAAGAAGTTTATATGCCCTTCATGTGATAAGAAAACTTTCGTTCGATACAAGGATGTTGAGGGTAACTATATAACTGATGAAACCTTCGGAAGGTGTGATCGTGAGGTTAACTGCGGATACTTGAAATATCCTACTGACAAAGATGACTATGTTTTCGTTCCACCTGTCAGGAATGCGGAGCCGCCACCTTCATATATTGACAGAGCAGATGTAGACGAAACATTGCAGGACTACTATCTTAACCCGTTATGCCAACACCTGGTCCAAAAGATCGGAGAGGCAGGTGTCATAAGAATGGTCGAGACGTACAGGTTCGGAATAGACAGACTGACGATTTCCAATAGAGATTGGGTTGTATTTTGGCAATACGACGTTAAAGGTAAGATAAGATCGGGAAAGATGATCAAGTACGATAACAACGGTCATAGGGATAAGGCGTTCCCTTGCACATGGTTTCATAAATGCAAGGATAAATATTCGGAATTCAACTTAAAGCAATGTTTATACGGAGAACATCTGCTTGCTATTGATCCAAGGAAACCGGTTGCGATTGTGGAAAGTGAAAAAACAGCCGTTATAGCCTCTCATTTTATCCCAGAGTATGTCTGGTTAGCATGCGGCTCAAAAACCGGGCTGAGCGCGTCTAAATTGTCTGCATTACGAAACAGAAACGTAACATTGTTCCCTGATTTGGGTGCGTACGATGAATGGAAGATAAAAGCAAGAGAATTCTCGTTCAATGTCTCAGACCATATTGAAAAAATAGCAACCGATGACGATAGAGGTAAAGGTCTTGACTTAGCAGATTTTTTATTGCGATGAAAACACTACTACTTATCCTGTTTGCTCTAGGAGTGATCGGATGCGCCAAAGATGAATGGCAAAATTATGAGATGATAACCGTACAATTAGTGTCGGGAGATACAGTGTCGGTTGAAATGGTCGGAATTACCCCTAAATTCCTAACACAGGACAATAATAGCACTACGGTAATGGTTTTGTACGGTAGGGAAATAAAAGTGTCTAATATCGGCTTAAATGAAGCCATTGTACTTGTTAGGTCTGAACTAATCACGTTGAGGGGAGGTGAAGAGTTTATGACTAAAGGAAAAAAATTTGTGGATTAATATTCTATATAGTATTTTTGGAATAAAATAGTTGTCGTTGTATGTACACCGAAGAGGAAAAAAATCAGAAGTTCGAAGAGATATGCCAACGAATTGAGCAGGGTGAGGCTCTTAGAAATATTTTGCGTTACGGCAATCCTCCATTGAGTCAGACTGTTTTCTACGATATGTTGAAACAGGAAGATAAAAATGTACGCTACGCGCGCGCGAGGGAGATTTATGCCGAGCAAATGTTTGAGGAAATAATCGAGATAGCCGACGAGCGTAACGCTGACGTTAACATTGGCGACGACGGTAAGATGTACGTGGATGGTGAAGCTATTCAACGGTCTAGGCTGAGAGTTGACACCAGGAAGTGGATGCTGTCTAAGTTAATGCCTAAGAAGTATGGAGATAAGCTTGAAGTCGACCAGAAGGCAGACGTTACTTTTACTTGGAACGAACAGAAAACCTATGAAGCTAACGAAAAAACAGACTAAGGCGTTAGATTATCTTGAAGATGATGTAACTAACGAGCTTGTCTTCGGCGGAGGTGCCGGAGGAGCTAAGTCTGTTTTGGGGTGCTATTGGTCAGCTAAGATGTGCATGAAGTACCCTGGAGTTAGAGGTGTTATAGGTCGTGCCGTACTTAAGACGTTACGCGAAACTACATTGAATAGCTTCTTTTGGGCTATGAGTCAACAGGGCTTGATAAATGGTCACCATTACAAATACAATGCCCAAACCAACGTTATCAGCTTCATTACAGGGAGCGAAATATTACTGAAGGACCTGTACAGCTATCCGTCCGATCCTAATTTCGACGAACTTGGTTCATTGGAGATAACATTCGCGTTCGTTGACGAGTGCAATCAGGTAACTGAGAAAGCATGGAACATTCTTAAGTCTCGTATACGTTACCGTCTTGACGAGTACGGCTTAATACCAAAGATATTGGGGACGTGCAACCCGGCAAAGAATTGGGTATACTCTAACTTCTATAAACCATCAAGGGATGGCAATATAGCTGCCAATAAGCAGTTCGTACAATCATTGCTATCAGACAACCCTTTCATATCAAAGCATTATAAAGACAACCTCTTATCTCTTGATAAGAACAGTAAAGAACGTCTGCTACACGGAAACTGGGAATACGACGACGACCCATCAGCATTGATGACGATCGATAAAATCAATGATATTTTCACAAATGACTTTGTGCCGGAAGGAGATAAGTATATCACCGCCGATATTGCCCGTTTCGGAAGCGATAGCAGTACAATAGTGTTTTGGAAAGGCCTAAGAGCGGAGCGTATTGTACAGCTTAAGAAGAAAAAGACAACAGATGTTGCAGAGATGATCAATGGTATGCGCAAAATGTACGGTGTTCCTATGTCAAATGTTATTTGCGATGAGGATGGAGTCGGAGGAGGCGTTGTAGATCAGTTAGGATGTGAAGGGTTTGTAAACAATTCAACTGCCTTAGAGGGGGAAAACTTCGCTAATTTAAAATCACAGTGCTACTTTAAGCTTGCTGACTTGGTTAACAGCAACAGTATTTTCGTTAATACCGACGATCCTACAATTAAAGAGCAGCTAGTAGAAGAGCTTGAGCAGGTGAAGCAAAAGGATATGGATAAGGACGGAAAGAAGGCTATTATACCTAAAGATAAGGTAAAAGAGCTTATAGGTAGATCACCGGACCTTTCCGACGCTCTTATGATGAGAATGTATTTTGAAATAGGCTACGAGGAAATAGTTGTCCTGTAGCAAAAGCTATATTTAACAGGCCGAAGGGCCATTATTCACTGACGAGATGTTAGAGAAATTCAGAACGAAGGCCGCTTTATGGCTGGCCTCAGACACAATCAGAAAGGGTGTCAATTTAGTAAATCAAGCCTTCTTAGGCTATTTGCAGAACGGGCAGGTCCAATGGCTGTTCGGTAACAGAAGCAGAATAGTAGAGGAAGGGTATATCGACAATGAGATCATATACTCAGTTATAAACGTAATCCTTCGTAAGGCAAAAGTCGCTCCGATAGTTGCCAACAGGATAAAGAACGGAAAACGGTACATAAAGTACACTCAGTACAAGGGATATGGCACGGATCAGGCTCAGGCTACCGCTAATATAGAGAAGCGCAAAGCTCTTGACGAGGTCGAAAACCACGAGTTATTGGATCTACTGGATAAGCCCAACAGTTACCAGTCAGGAGTTGAGTTCATAGAGGCACTGTTCGGATTCCGCAAGCTGTTGGGTGAGGCTTTCATATGGGGACTTCGTATAGGCTATGATAGCCCGAATGCCGGCAAGTATTCAGAGCTACACGTGCTGCCGTCTCACCTTGTAGAGATCGTATGGTCAGGAGACGTAAACGACCCTATTGCAGGATATAAGTTCAGTGTAGGCGATTATCAGGTTCAGCTTGACAAAGATGATGTGCTTCACTGGAAGTCATGGAACCCTCAATGGGATATGAACGGATCGCACCTTCGAGGTCTGTCACCGTTAAGACCTGGTCGCAAGACCCTGACCCGTAACAACTCAAACATCGAACTACAGACACGAGGTTTCCAGAACGGAGGCCGTGTAACATTGCTCAGCAAGGACGGTGAAGGCAAACTTCCTACTGAGGTTCTGAGCGCAATACAGGCTAAGGTTGAAGAATGGATGATGCCTCACAACAATAGGGCAACGATAGCTACCAACGGATCGCTTAAGGCTACTCCGATAGGAGATACCCCTGCTGATCTTCAGATGATCGAATCATATGGAGCAGATAGAAGCGCTATGTGCGCGTTATTCGGGGTTGACCCTATATTGTTGGGTGATAAGTCTAGAAGCAGCTACAACAATCAGGAACAGGCATACAAGGCTCTTGTTACCAACGTTGTGGTTCCTGACCTCAATGAGCTTGCCATGAAGCTTACCAACTGGCTATGTCCTCGATATGACGGTGTAGACGTATTGGAGTTCGATACATCGGTGTACCCGGAACTTCAACCTGACCTTAAGCTTATGAAGGAAGTGTTCGCAGATACATGGCAGGTAACAGGTAATGAATTCAGGTGGGCCATAGGATGGGATGAAGATCCTGATCCTAACATGAACAGGCATATCATAGGAACCGGTAAGATGTTCCTTGATGATATGGCAATGGATGGACCGATTGAGGATGAGGGGGATTATACACGGGAGGAAGGTAACTAATGCCCCGTATCTCCACATATCGACTATGGCTTGATTACCAAAGCAGACAGCGCACATATGAACGTAGGGTTGCTCCTATATTCAATCGTGCTCTAAAGGCTCAGGCGCAGGAGGCGATCGCCTACATGGATAAGTACGGGTGGGAGACGCTTGAGATGATGGCGCCTATTGTTGTAACACCCGATCCAATTAGAGCCGCTATGAGGCAATCTTACCGTTACATATACTCCAGTGCCGCAGGGCAGGAGATGTTGCGACTCAGACGAGAGGAACAGGGATTGAAAGCAGGCATATGGGAAACATTCAGGAACATATGGCGAGAACTGGCGGACGAGTTCGTATTGTCAGAGCTAGGCCAACGTATAACTGATATTACCGAGACAACCAGAAGGCGTATCGTTGAGGTCATACAGCGCAACAGAACGCAGGGTGGCGAAGAGATTGGAAGGCGAATAAGGCAAGAGCTACAGGAGTCATCATTCACCCGTAACCGATCTGTGCTCATAGCGAGAACCGAAAGCACTACAGCAGCAAACGAGGGGCACAAAACAGGGGCTAAACAATGGGCTGCTGATGCAGGAGTAACACTTTACAAGGCGTGGATAGCTACAAGAGATAGCCGGACACGGGATGCTCATAGGGCAATGATCGATTCGCAGCCTATTCTTGAAACGGATGAGTTCACAGTAGGAGGTCAGCTGATGGATAAGCCAGGAGACCCTAAAGGCGGTGCAAGAAACGTGTGCAACTGTAGGTGCAGGGTGTTCTATATGAGCGAACGAAAGGCTATTAGAGACTTCGGATTAAAAATATAAAATATTCTATATGGAATATTTGGAATAATCGAAAATAGTGCTTTCCTTTGTATTGTAAATCAATTGCGTCCGCTACCGCACTAAAAGAAATTAGTAACCCATGTTTGAGGGGATGGAGTAGCGGCCTGAACCTCGGACATGGGTTTTTTAGTTAATATGAAAAAAGACACGTCACCATCTGCATTATTATTGGCACTTATAGCTGTAGTGCCAATCACTTTATTGAACGCACACATAATACTTGACATAGTTAAGTTATATGAAATTCCAGTACAGTTAACACGAGGTCATGTAATAGGAGGATTTCTTATAATATCCATCGTTAAACTGAAACCCAAAAGTGAAAACGCATGGGCTGGTGAAAAAGCGCTTTCTGAGGTAATGAAATCATTAGCCACGTTAGTCTTTGCGGCTTTGTTTATATGGGGAATGGCCTACGTTTTCACTTTTGTATTGTAAAAATCTCCCTTAACGGGGATTAAACAACTCAAAAATGGCCACCTGTCGACCATTAGGCAGGTGGTTTTTAAAAGTAAGATTATGGAAAATTTCAAAGGAACAAAAGGGAGCGATTTAACTTACCCTTTATCAACAGAAGAACTTTCAGATAGGTTTTATGATGGAGTTGAGCTTCAAGCAGGGTTAACCAAACGCGAATACTTCGCTGCTATGGCTTTGCAGGGTCTGTGCGCTAATCCTGAGTATGTAGACTGGAGTGATGAAAAAGTTAGTAGAATGGCTGTAGGCGAGGCTGACAGATTAATCGAAGCATTAAACAAGTAACAAACCTCCACCGCAAGGGTGGGTAAGTAAAAGAAAGATGGATAATAATAAGTTTATTAGTTTTTTAGACCAACAGCCTAATCAATTTACGTCCTTACTAGTTAAGCTAGAAGATGGCAGTATAACAAGAGGGTATTACGTTCAATGGTCAAATACCATATACCTAGCTTTTGGGTCTAATAAAAGTCAGGCAATTGAATGGAAATATTTAAATTAAAATTTTAACCATGAACCAAGAAAAATCATCATTAAATAATAATTACAGGCAAAAAATTGATGAGAGGGCTGAACTATTTGATGGACATGAAAAAACAGTATATAAGTGTGGTTATAAGGATGGATTTATAGACTGTGAAGAATACACCGCTCCCCTCCGCGAAGAGCTAGAGAAGTTGAGGGCGGAGAATGATAGGTTGAAAGCCGTAAATATTTCATTAGAAAAAACTATTGAAAATATGGCATACCTCGAAATGGATACAGATAGGCAGTCTGGTCAACTAATAATTGAGAACGCACAATACAAAGAAGCTTTGGAGCTTGTAAAGTTAGATCTAGAGGAACGAGGTAAAGAGTATTGGGATATTTATAAAATAGCCAAAGAAGCACTGAAAGGAGGTCAAGGTGAAAAGGGAAATAAAATTTAGGGGTAAGACCTATAGCGGCGAGTGGGTATATGGCGACCTCAAACGTGTAAACGATAATAGAAGGGGTGGTGAGTTTTACTACATATGGGTAGATACAAATGACGTTGAGGATGAAGGTAAATATGTTCGAATAGACAGTGAAACAGTCGGCCAGTTCACAGGATTGAAAGATAAGAACGGGAAGGATATTTATGAGGGGGATATAGGTCTTCATGGAGAAAGCAAACGATTTGTAGAGTACCGTTGGTCAAATTTCACTTTGACAGATATGGGAAAGAATAATACAATTCTGCTTTCATTCTCTCCTGACTTTAAAATAATAGACAACATCCACGACAATCCTGAATTTTTGAAAGGAGGTTCGGATGAGTGATATAACGCTAAGAATGGATATAGATACCGCTGAAACATTAGCTGCGTTGATTGACGGCTGTATTGGAACCAGTGACAGCGACGATTTCAACGATGAAATGATACCGGTCAGAAATAGACTTGAAAAAGCCATTAAAAAGTTCAGGCAAAAGGTATCCTGTGAAAAGTGCGGTTACCCACTATTTAAAATGCATCACGAAAACAAGATACGTTGTCACGGATGCGATAACGTTATTGAATTGAAAGGGAGTACAAATGCGTAACAATTCGGAACCAACGCCAAGTCCTAAAGGCAGGATTACTGGTAAGGTGTTTACCAAGTGGGTGAACGATGAATTCAAACGAGTCGGCATTGATAATGTAGAAGCTTACGAAACGGTTAGGACACGGTTCAGAGGAGAAGACTATGAAGCAGGTGCCGCTTTCCTTTACGTTAGATTCAGGCTCAAAGAAGACCCACAAACGACCGGAATATTCTTATGTTTTTATCCTTTCTACGAATATGAAAGGCTTATAAAAATTGGTTATAAAATGGTGTTAAAATTCGAAAATAACAGATTCGGTTTTCAGGATAGCATCGAGAATTTAACCGTTGACTTAGAAAAGTAAAGGAAATGAGAATAGACGAAAAATGTTTGATAACTCAAAAGTAAAAAAGGTGGGAAGATACCTTACCCACCTTTTTGAAAAGTTCTATCTTACTTTTATTTTCAGACGAAACCATTTCTTGATCGAAAACTCGATCTCAACTTTCAATAGGAGAGCTACTCCCATTAATTGGTTAAAATCCATGCCTTAACATAGGGTTCTTCGATGATCGGACCCTACCCGACACAATTTCTATTTACGATCTGCTTAACTAAATGTTAACCGAGCAATGATAGATAAATTTTAAGAACTTCTAAAATGAAAGTACAATTAAATAAAGAAGATCAACTCCTAAAGCGCTTTTTGGAGGAGCATATCCCATTTCACGAACTACGGAAGGTAGGTTTCTTCCATAAAGACATGAAGAAGTCCGATATACATGGGCAAGCCAAAAGAATATGTGAATTCTTCGGATATAAGACAGTCTATGAATATGGGGCTAAGGTTACATATGCGCATATTTCTTATGCGAGTGGTATTTATGGATTGGATAGCGATAGGCCACTTCATATAGATGAGGAGGGAAAACTTAAAGAGGCACCTTTTATTGAACAATTTGGAGGGATTTACGAATGAAACCAACCAAACCTCAACGCGAACAGATCAGGCTTAAATACGGCGGTAAGTGTGCTTATTGCGGCTGTAATCTTCAAAAAAACTGGCATGCTGATCATAAGGAGCCAATAAGGAGAAGTCAAAGATGGGTAGCAAGTTGTATCAATGATCGGTCTAAGATATATGAGGACTACATGGAACATCCCGAACGTGACTGTATTGAAAACTTAGTTCCCGCCTGTCCATCTTGTAATACGAATAAGCACCAAATGACCGTTGAGCAATTCAGATCTTCTATCGCCCAATATGTCCAAAGCCTCAATCGGTACAGCGTGCAATACAGAATGGCCAGTAAGTTTGGGCTAGTTGAAGAAACAGGCATAGAAGTTAAATTTTATTTTGAAAGTTATGAACAAGGAAGAAAAAATTGAAGAAATAATATCCAGACATTTATTTTCTTATGGATATGAACGAGTAGCTATTCTAAAAGCCATGAAGGAATACGCCATCGCCATGTGTGAAGCTCAAAAAGAGGCTTGCGCTGAGAAAATATCTGATCTTGACGTTGACGCCCTTAAAACAGTTTTAACGACAAAAAACGTAGCGGAATGAAATGTAATTGCGTAAACATTGATTTTGGCTCAGAGGAAAATTATGCTCAGACCATAACGGTTCAAATTCCCGATCACATGAGTGAGTATAGGGAGGCAAGATTAGTAGAAGGGTTATCAGATACGGTAAGCATTGATCCGTGTATATTCGATGAGATAAAATATCTCTGGGCTAACGGAATAGTAACATACGGTTCATGCTGTGGGCACAATAAAGCAGATCCATTTGTGAATGTGGACGAGAGCTGCATTGATGCTATGCTAAGAATGGGTTACACGCAAAACCACCCAGATATCGATAGAAGAGATACATTTAAATTGAAATGGATATGAAACAACTAATAGAACACCGCTTGGAAGTGGCGGAGCATAACTTGGAGAAAGTTAACGGCCAAGAGCATCCACACCCTGAGACGATACGGACGCTTGAAGTCAGGATAAGAGAGCTAAAGGATATATTGAAGGAGTTGGAAAGAATGGATGTTACTCCTAGACCACAACCGATAGTTGAGCTGTTTGAGTTGAAAGATGACACATCTGTTTGGATTATACCTAAATATAGTTGTTGTTATGAATTTGGAAGATATATAAGAGACGGAGAGGAGGATAAAAAACCGGTTATCATTGTTAACAATTCGGTATACTATCTTAGTCGTGCGATTAATAGTTTCACCCACTTCCTCATATCGGAGGTGCCTAAGTTTTAGAGTTATGAAAGCAAAACTATTAAAGAGTCTTAGAAAGCAGTATACGTTTAAATTATCAAATGTTACGTTTTGTGGACGGGTCATGCTTAAAAAGCAAGTTGTGTGGATCGATAATAAAGAGATGGAAGCTAATTACTCGCGAGAAGGATACTTCCCATATGCAGGCTTTGGTGGCCCTATATCGGCTTTTCAAAAATTCATGTGGGATATTGGATACCGTGGTTTGGTGAGAAAGAATAAATTTAAAAGAGAGAAAAGGCACCGACAAACTTTGGCAAGAAAGGAGTTTATTACTAATTTTTAGATATGAAAACCAATAAAAACCTAACGCCATTGGAGCGTAAAGTGAAAGTAAACGCTATCTGTCAGATCAGACAAAATAGGGATAATCTTATGAAGCATTTCGTTGAATGTTGCGGTACAGACATGCTAAGAATGCAATTCTTTGCCTTACGTTATCCCGAATTTGAAGTAGACAAAGTGTCTATCAACTTAATCACTTTAGATGTGACCGTAACATATGAAGTTTATTCGAAGAGTAAGACATTGTTAATAGGTAACTTTAGAGATTATTTAGAGGTCAAAATTTAGCGGAATGATACAACCACAAGAAAACTATACTTCGCGCTTACAGGGCAGGAGTTGGAAGTGAAAGGCTAGTGAGTTGGAAAGTGTGATGGTATGTTAGTCGTACTTTAGGTAGGCTACATATGTTCCTTTAATCTTTTTAACGCTAACAACATCGTCAATACAGCAATCGGCTAACATAAACACAGTCAAATTTGCCATGAATGGGCTTATGTCGCCTATTTTAATCAAATCAGTGAAGTCTAGAGATCTTTGTTTTGACTTAAATGCGTTTTCTAACGCGGAGAAGAATACCTGGTACTCGTTCATCCCTAATCTTATCTTTCTCACGATGAGTACATATAATAATGGTGTAAATTTAACAAACAGAATATTAACATCCAAATTTAATATATTTGGTTATGAACTGGATAAGCATAAACGACCAAATACCTACCCCAAATCAACTGGTGCTGATGACAGATATAGATGCAAAAGCCCCATTTTACGAAGCTGGGTACTACTCGATATCCGGCATAACATTTTATAATCCGTTACCTATGATTGATACCGTTACTCATTGGTGTGTCATACCCGATATTAAAGAAAAATAACACCCGATCGCTTTCAAGAGCTTTCAACCGCTTTCAATTACATTAAACTATTCCATATAGAATATTTGGAATATTCGATTTTCCTTTTTACTTTTACATCAGAATAAGGGTTTGTCATATTTTTAGCTTATTGACGGGGCATCACCCGACCCAAATAAACACTAATGCTGCCGTGATGGCACCTAAGTTTATTTATTATGTTATACAAAGGATTATCAGCCTCATTCAAAGAGGCTGATGTTAACTCAAGGTTCGTTTCCGGCTACCTATCACATTTTGGTAGTAAAGACAGTGATGGAGACATCATTGTGAAGGGAGCATTCAACAAAACCATCCGAGAACGTGGGCCTTCCGGCTCAAAACAAATCAAGTACTTATTAGACCACGATAAGAAGCATGCAATAGGTGTGTTCGAAAAGCTTGAGGAAGACTCACAAGGTCTTTATTACGAGGCTAGAATCGGTACGCATGCCAATGGTGTTGACTTCATTAAGATGGTCGAGAGCGGAATAATTACCGAGCACTCTATCGGCTACAGAACAATTAAGGAGCAACGTAAATCGGATGGCAACCACCTTCACGAATTGATGCTTTTAGAGGGTTCTGCGCTTCAATTCCTTGGAGCGAATCCTAATACTCCTGTAACAGGATATAAGGACTATACCGACATTCTAGAGGCTTTTACAAACCTAGAGAAAGCTTTACACAACGGTACATTCACAGACGAAACATTTGTGCTCATTGAAGCTAAGTATAAATCACTCGGAGACGCGTTGAAGCCGCTAAGCACTTCAAAGGTAGACGAGCCGATAAGCAAGAGTGAGCTAATTGAGATAATCAACAAATCATTTAACTAAAAATCACGCTGGGAAGCGTTATTGCTATGGAAATTAAAGAAATACAGGAAGTAATCGAAAATGCTTCCAAAGCTATCAAAGAAAAAGCAGAAGGCGCGGCTACTCAAGCCGCCGATGCATTGGAAAAAGCTAAGTCGTTGTTAGACGATATGGGCAAGAAGGCCTCTACTGAAGACTTGGAGAAAGCCAAATCAGAACTTGAGGAAAAAATCAAAGGTTTGCAGACTCAGGCTGATAAGTTGTCGGCTAAGGTTAATTCACCTGAGTTTAAGAAAGAGCAAAAGGAGAAATCGTTTAACGAGAATTTGGCTGACACAATTGAAGAAAACGCGGACGCGATCAAGGGGTACAAATCAGGTCAGGATATTCGTTTTGAGATGAAAGCGGTAGGAGATATGTCTATAACTGCAAACTTCCCTAATGCTACTCCGTTCATTCAGGATGTGCGTTCGGGTTTGATTGTAAACCCATATGATCGTGTTTGGTTAGCCGACATATTACCGCAAGGAGCTTCTACCGGGAATAGTATCATATACCCGAAAGAGAACGGCGGGGAAGGCAGTGCAGGGTTATGGTCTCCAGCTTCTAATGTAGACAAGCCTCAAATGGACTTCGATCTGACGAGCCAAACAGCTTTTTTCAAGTGGATTGCGGGGCATGTTATCGTAGACCGTGAGATGTTGGATGATATCGCTTGGCTTACAAGTTACATCCAAAACAAAATGCTTATCTCATTGAAGACAGCAGAGAATGCGTTTGTTTTAAATGGATCTTCTGATACCAATCCTGTTACTGGTATGCTGGCAGCAGCAACAGAATACGACGGAACTTACACCGCCGCTGTTGACCGTATCATTGATGCCGGCTGGGGGCAAATAGTGGAAGACACAGAAGACTTTTATAGCCCTACTCATACTATTCTTACGCCTCGTGATAGCGTTGCTATTGGATTGAATAAAGCAGAAGGAAGCGGCGAATACGATCTGCCGGCAGGATCTGTTGCTTTTGCTAACGGCCAGTTGCAGATAGGAGGTATCACAGGAGTTAAAACAACCCAGATCGGTACCGGTAACTTCTTGACGTTCGACCGTTCAGCGTTAATGTTTGTTCGCAGGATGCAACCAGAATTGAGGATGTTTGAGGACGCTGCTTTAGCGAAACGTAACAAATTGATGTTCCGTATTGAAGAGCGCGCCACATTGGCGATTTTCAATAACAACGCATTGGTTAAAGGTACACTTGCACCTGTAACACCATAAAAAATACTTGTTTGTCCATGTGTTGGTGTTGGGTGGGCATTTATGCTCACCCTTCCTTTAAAAACAGGAATCATGAAAGTAAAAGCAATAAAATCCTTCAGGTATAATGAACAGGTATATAAACCCGGCGATATAATAGATGTGCCTCCTATGAGGGCGGAGTATCTAAGGAGAACCAATCAGGCTTCAAGCCTAGAAGAAACCAAAAAATCCGAAAGCAATGGTAAAAGCAAGGGTAGTAAAGCCTCTAAAGGGGCTGGAAATCGGAAGAATAGTGGAGGTGACTGCAAGTGAGTTCGAAGAGTATAACGACCATCTAATGCAGGTTTGCAACTGCCAAAAGACTACGGCCAACTTCAAGGAATGGCTTGCGAACCGGAACAAAAAAGAATTAAAGAACGATTACAAGACTAAGTAATGTATTGCAATCATAGAACATATGGAATGACGGTCAAGGTGATAGAGGACGTATCGTCTGAGCCAGTTTCGTTGGCTGAGGTTAAGAAGTACATGGAGGTTGATTTCGATGATTGGGATGACGTATTGAATGGTCTGATCAAAACCATGCGAAGCGTTGCGGAGAAGTACTGTAACCTGTCATTGAAACCTAAGAAGCTTTCAGTATCGTGGAAGTCTATCGGTGATCAGCCTGAATTGCCATATGGTCCTGTAGACGAAGATAGCGTGACGCCAACAGGAACAATAACCGCAAACACAGAGTACACGTATGATACGGGATATGAACTGGAAGAAGTACCGGAAGAAGCTAAAACAGCAATTAAAGAGATGGTACACCAAGCGTTCGACAACAGAGGTGACAAGACCTATGATCCGAACGACATACCGCCGGTAGCGAAAATGTATTTAGACAGAATTTCAAGGAACTTATGGCTATAGGCAACCCAGGCGGAGATAAGGCAGCTCGAAAGATTAAATTCTTCGAATACACAACCATTGACGATGGCGCAGGGGGCGAACTTCCGAACCAAAGGGTCTTGGTTCTTGAAACCTATGCTACCATCAAGCCTGTTAGAAGCGATTTAAGGCTACAGGTTCACCAACTGGAATACGGTACGGCTTATGAGGTTGATATACGGGCACGATCTGGATTTTTCCCTAAAAAAACTTATGAATTAGAGGACTTGAACGGCAGGGTGATGCAGATAGTCGGAATGCCTACCGACTCTAAACGAAGAGGCAGACTAACGTTCATTGCGCAGTACAAAGGTTAGAGATGGAAATACTTGGTAGAGACATTATTCTTGAGGTACGTGAAAAAGGATCTGAAACATGGCTGACCCTTGTGTGTCTCCGCACATACACGATGAACAGGGTCACGGCTACATTTCAGACCACTAGTAGGTGTACTGGAAACTTTACCAAGGTAGGACTTGGCGCAATAAGCTACACTGTTCCTTTTGAGGGAGATATTGACATCGATCCCGCTATGGAGCAGGCAGCATACAACTGGATAGCTAGAGTTGAGAAGAATCAGACGCTATTACAGTGGAGGGCATACAGCCCCGATTACAAATATTTCCGTAGTGGGAACGGATATATATCAACAAGTGAAGAAACAGCACCGCAGGACGGATTTGCAACGTTCAGCGGAACAATTATAGGCACGGGAGAATACTACATAGAGTATGACGAAGGCCAGTTTTTCAATGAATATGTGTTTAATCAATTTACCATATAAGAGATGGCGTATCCTATAGATAACATTCCGCAAACAAAGGAAATTGGGGATAAGTTCCTTAACACGGAGTATGACGCGATCATTGCGTCTATATTAGAGTTAATTAAAAATCTAGGATTGGTTGCAGGAAGTTTCGTACCTGCCGTAGCACCAGGATCAGCTTTGCCTACCGGAGAAGGTATAACAGCGGGTAAAGCTATGATATTGCAGGAGGGTACTTATACTCAATCTTCAGGTAATATTGTAGTAGAACCTAACCATGTCGTTATTGCAGTTTACGATGGTACTTCGTGGGCTGCTGATGCTGATTTGGAGTTAAATGCTGATTTGAGCAGCTATTTAAATCGGTCTGATTTAGAATTATTGGGTTCCGTAGATATTGCTCCTTATCTTCAAAATAATAAAGCAATAACAACACAAGGTGTTGTAGTACCCGGAAACGGGTACGCATCGTTTGTCGAAGTGCCTATTCAGGGCAGTACCCGTTATACTATATATGGCATCAAAAATCCCATTGCCGCAAGTAGTAAGTCATACGTACAGCTAGATACAAACAAAAATATTATAGCAGGAACTGCGGGGCCGATAACATCATATCCACACGTATTCACTTCTCATGCCAATGCAAGGTTCTTGTCTTTCACGGCCAAAGAACCTTCTGAAACTGATAGTGACAGCATAACAAACGCAATACTGTATAAACCATCCATTACTAATGATCCTGAAGTAGTATCTGTTAATGGTTACAAAATAATAGACGAAGTGTCTAGAAATAAGATTATTACTTTAAGCGATCCTACATCTGTTGTAAATTTATCTGAGTATTTGCAGGACAACACCGCTTTACAAACTTCGGGCGCGATTATACCAGGAGCGTCCGGATACAAAACGGTTGTTTATGCTCCGATCAGGCCTAACGTCAAATATGTGTTGTATGGTCTTAGAAATCCGATACTATACACTGCAAAGAACATCGCTATCTACAATGATAATGGTCAAGTTATAGTTGGATACAATAAAAATATTGGCATATACCCATACTTTTTTACGGCTCCTTCAGACGCGGCTTTTGTTTCTTTTACTGTCAAAGAACCTTCTGAGACCGATAATTTCAGTGAGCAAAACGTGATGTTGTCCAATGTCACAAGTAAAATAGCCGGCGCTATGGTTATACCTGAATCTAAATGGGCGGGAAAAACGTTCGTTTCTTTTGGAGATTCGATTACATGGTATGATGGCAGAGTATATAATACCTCTAATGTTGAAAATCCGAAAATAGCTGTTGGATACGTTTCATACATGCGAAATCTGTTAAGGTGTAATGTCGACAATCAGGGGGCTAGTGGTTACGACATGCCAGGTATCAGAACTATTATAAGAGGATACGCTAACTATGCAAATGTTCAGGCTGCAACCATAACTAGCGGCGCAAATGACCACAGAAAGGCCGTGCCTATCGGGACGTTACAGCCAATAGGTGGCACATTTACAGTGACCACATTCCTAGGAGCTTTGCAAGATTCAGTTGAATACATATTAAATCAGAATCCTAACATTAGAATATATCTGATGACTCCTATAATAGGTTATTATAATGAAAGTGGAACAGTCGATGTCCCTGGACCATATAAAGGTGAGCCGGTTCTTTCAGTGGATTATGTTAATGCTATAAAAAGTGTCGGTGAACTTTATAATTTACCAGTTTGCGACTGGTATCATACAGTAGGAATCAACAGTATTAACAGACCAGTATTCATAGGGGACAAGGAAGACATTCCCTATTACCTACACCCGACTCTTTCAGGGTATAAAAGAATGGCAGATGTGTTAATACCTTTTCTGAACAACTTTTAATTACATGCCACTAAAAGGACTAAAATCGGTACTATCAGCCTTCAAGTTCTTTCAGCATAACGTTACGAGGGAAACTAAACGACTAGTGTTCGAAAACGCTGAGGATGTTGAATTTGAGGCTATTAAAAACTGCCCTGTTGACATGGGCGGTTTAAGGCAAAGTATATACAAGGAGATGACGAATGACGGATTTTCCTTCCGGATAATAGTAGACAAGGAATACGGGCCGTATATCGAATTTGGAACTAAAAGCAAGGTCAGTATACCGGCAGGCCTTGAAGAATACGCCAACCAATTTAGAGGGTCTAAAGGCGGCAACTTTGACGTGTTACTGGAAAACATAAAAGAGTGGGTAAAACGGCATGGCTTGCCTGATGAGGCAGCGCTCCCGATCGCAATGAATATTGCCAGGTTCGGTATAACAGCTAGGCCATTCCTGATACCTGCCTATAATAAAGTGGGTATTGACTTTGTCGGAGAACTTAAGAAAACATTGGGAGGATAATCATGGGATTCGTTGACATACAATATCTATTACGCGTGGCCTATATTAACAGGCTGAATGGAATCACCTACAACGGTATTATAGTCCCTATACGGGACATGTTTGCTCGTGATTCTGATACTTATCCTTACATTGTCATTGCTGACCAATCAGACGTGCCAATACCTGAGAACAGAAACAGCTTCATGCGCAGGATAACTACTACGATGGAGATAGTGACAGCCTTTCCTGTAGGAAGTACAGGAGGCAGATCACAGGGGGAGCAGATAGCGAATCAAATATATCCACTAATACTAAGCAAGGATAGTTCTAACTGGATAACACTAGGTAACGGTATCATTGTCGGAGATACAGAACTGCAAAGTAGCAATACGTTAACTGATGTATTGGAGTCTGGAGCAGGATATCGATATATATACCGTAAGATATTAACGTTCGCTCACGATATTTCGATGCGATAATTATTCGTTATAGAATATTTGGAATAAAAGATTTTAACTATTATTTTTACACTATTAATCACACGTCGGGAGGACGCTATTAATTATGGCTACAGAAATCAGAGGTCAGGATATAATCCTAGACTTACGCCCAAAAGGCTCAACAACTTGGCTTACACTGACTTGCCTAAGAGAATACACGTTGAACAAGACCACTGGAGAACTTACAACATCAAACAGATGTTCAGGCGTTCATGTGGTATCAAGACCTAACACAGTTTCATACACGGTTACATTCGAAGGAGATATGGACGTTGATCCTACTGCTGCTCAGGCTTCTTACCAACAACTTGCCGAGTGGGAGCTAGCGCAAGAGACGCTTGAATGGAGGGCTTACAATGCTGACCAGACTTATTACAGGTCAGGCGAAGGCTGGTTAAGCACGACCGAAGAAAGCGCGCCACAGGATGGATTTGCACCATTTTCAGGTACAATAAACGGATCTGGAATTTATTCAATCGTACCTCCGGTTATACCATAAAAATATGCTAGGGACAGTCAAGATAAACTATAACGGGGAGCAGCACACTCTCCGTTTCAACAATTATTCACGCTTCTATATGTCGGAAAAGTTCGGCACAGACGCAGGAAATGCAGCCGAAGCATTGGAGGGCATGGCTATTCCGCATATCATAAAAGCCATTATAGAATCGGGATTGGTAGGATGGGCTGAGCAGACTGGCACTGAGGTATCAATGTCGTCAGATCAGATTGCGGAGTACTTTGCCGATGCCGAGGACAGTGAAATTAAAACACTTTATGATGAGTGGGAAAAGTGGTTCCTAGCTAAAGTTGTTTCATCGCCTGAGAAAGAGCAAAAAAAAAAGAAGCGCTAAGTTGGGATGATGTTATAGGCGTTGCGACCGGAATACTTGGAATGTCTGAGCATGAGTTTTTCTCGATGACGTGGCGAGGCTTCATATTGAAGCACAACGCTCACAATGAGTTAAAGATAGCAGATATGAAATTTACTAGGTTGCAGACCTGGTACTTATGTAGGATGCAAGCCGATAAGAAAAAATCGTTTCCAGAACCTGAAAAATTCATGCCTATAGGAGATGACCAACCAAGGGTTAACATGACAAACGAAGAAAGAAGGGCAAAAATGGCAGAAATGCGTAAATATAAGTTGAAGTAATGGCTACACCTAAGTTAGAAGTTGAAATCGGGGCCAACATTAATAAGTTGGTAGAAGCTCTTAAAGAAGGGCAGGAACAAGTCAAGGGATTTGCAAGCAGCGTGGCTAAATCTACCAACAACATATCAGAAGAGCTTACATCAGCAGTTTTAAGGATAGATGCCAACGTAGCCAAAATAACCAATAGTCTTAATGAAGTTGTCGCCAGTTCCAAGCAGGTTGGGGTATCCGCCTCAAACGGAGTAAAACCGGTTGGAGACGAAGCGGAAAAGGCCGCTCCTAAGGTCAGGAGATTAAAGAACGAGACTGACAACTTAAACAAATCGCTAAGACAGACCGGAGTTAACGGATCTGGGGTAGCTGTAGAGTTTAACAGGATCATTCAGGATGCGCCTTACGGCCTCATGGGGATAGGTAACAACATTCAGCAACTGACTTCAAACTTTGCGCAATTAAAGCAACAGACAGGATCTACCAGCGCAGCACTTAAGGCCTCTTTTGCCTCGTTATTTTCAGGAGTAAATTTATTATCTCTTGGTGTGTCGGCTGTTACTTCAGGTTTCATATTATACCAGCTGTGGTCACAGAGAGCGACAAAAGCTACAAATGAACATACAAACGCAATCAAGGCAGCAAAGAAAGAGCTTGACGAATACATAGAATCATTAAGACTAACAGATCAATACAGGGTAAATGCCGTTGCTTCGGCAGGAGAAGAGATTGCAAAGCTAAAAGTTTTATACGCTGTTACTCAGGATCATAGCA
The DNA here is from genome assembly GCF_008245145.1 of Olivibacter sp. LS-1. GTDB lineage: Bacteria > Bacteroidota > Bacteroidia > Sphingobacteriales > Sphingobacteriaceae > Olivibacter > Olivibacter oleidegradans. The sequence goes on from NZ_CP041643.1 coordinate 2,489,517, forward strand.
AGTCTCTTACTGAGCGTAAAGCTGCTACAGACGCTTTGCAAACTCTTTATCCCTCATATTTCAAAAACCTTAGCGATGAGGCAATAATGGCCGGTAACGCGGCATCAGCTTACGAGAGACTTATTGGTCAGATACAGGCGACCGCAAGGGCAATGGCCGCTATAAAACTCTCCTCGAATGCAGCGGAAGAAATATTTAAAATAGATTTGAGACAAAGCAAGTTACAGAGCCAGCGTATTAAGCAACAAAAGGAGCTTAACAGACTACAGGCTGAAATGCAAGCTTCAGGGATTGATGTTCCTCTTGTTACTGATGAGCAGGCAAAAAATGTAGAAATGTTGCCAGGTTTTCTAAAAAACGCTAGCTCTGAAGCTGAAAAATTACAGGTTAGATATGTGGAAGCTCAGGCTGAACTGGCTAAAATAAATGACACACTGAGAAGTGATGGTCTACGAAGGATAAACCTTTTAGGGCAGCAATTGAAGCTTGAGCAGCTAGCAAAGGACGAAACAAAGAACAACGTACAGTGGACTGGCAAAATAGGAGAGGCTACAGACAAAAATACAAAGAAGGCTAAGGAATACAGGGATGTTATAGCAGAAGCTTTGGGAACCAGTGCCGATAGTGTTGACGCGTCTGGATTACTTGGAAACGATCAGGAAGTAGAGCGGGTAAGACAGAAATACGCAAAGCTGTATGCAGATATTGACAAGTATGTTGCAGATATGCAGAAAAGGGGCATAGATATAACACAGAAAGCAGAAAATGCAAAAACTATACTCATAGCAAGGGAGGGGCAAGAGCAGGCTAACATAGCAATATCTGAGCAAAAGAGAATAGCTGATTTTATCGCACAGATAGACGCCGAATCAGGTATAAGGTCTTCACAGTCTAGAGAAAAAGAGCTTGCTGAACTGAAGAAGTGGTATGACGAAAAAATAAATCTTGCGCAAGGTAACTCAGAAGTTATAGCACATATAGAGGAAGGTAGAAAAGCTCAGGAACAGGCAATAAACGATAAATACGAAAAGAAAAAGGCTGATATAACACTTCAGTACACCCGTAGGCTGTATGAAACTCAGTCTCAGATATTGACACGTCAACTCAATGAGCGCTACAAGAAGATGGCCGATCAGGCCAAGAAAGAGGTAAAGACGCAGGAAGAGGCTCTTGCAAGACAAAAACAGCTACAGGAACAATATTGGCAACAGCTAGATGCTATCCGAAAGATAGAGCAACTAGAGCAGCTTTCTATTTCTCTTGGAGACGCAGTAGGTAACGCATTTGAGACCATGCTTACCGACGGAACTAATGTTTTTCAGGCACTAGCCAATGAGTTCAAAAAGATGATAATACAGATGGTTGCGCAGACAGCGGCCATAAAAGTTACGAACTGGATAGGAGGCCTATTAGGCATCGGTAAAGTTCTGACAGGTGGCGGAGGCTTAGGATCACTTCTTGGAGGGCTTATAGGTGGTGGTAGTGTAATGTCAGCCTCAAAGGCGATACCTTCGGCCGCTCCAATGGCCGGATTAAGTAAACTTGCTTCGTCTAGTCAATCTATGAACGTCAATGTGACCGGTGAAATACGAAATAACGTAATATCTCTCTCAAATAAGAGAGGATTATCAAGTGTAAACAAAGGCGGAGAATAATGTATAACGAGAAATATTACCATCAATACTGCAACAGGTACGGAGCGATTTGCAGGGTATCTGTTCTTGAGAGGGACTATAATGGCCTACCTGAAGATAAGGACTGCCTCAGTGTTCCCATAACCATAAATTACGAGTCCGTATCGGATAATAAGTTTGATAGGTTTAAGTCATCATCTGCTGAGGTAAGGTTTGTTGGAGATCCAACTTGGTCTATGGACGAATTGTATACTTCAGATGGGAAAAAGTATAAGGTTGAACACAGGATAAATGGACTGTTAAAATGGGTTGGATGGGTGTTACCGAACGGATTCAGTCAGCAATGGTCGGGCGGTTTGTTCGAGATGGTAATAGAGGCTCATGACGGACTTCAAACTTTGGATCAATATAGATTTCTTACTCCTGACGGAGAGATATGGACCACCCCGATGAGGCACACTACTATATTGAGGCAGTGCCTTGATTTCATCGGTTTGGAATTGCCATTACACACCATGGTTAACCTCGAATATGAAGGACAGGTTCAAGACGAAGATCCTGTTTACTTTACCTGGACTCATCCAAGAACATACATGGACACTACCGTTGAGGACGAAGATACATTTAACCATGTCTATACCGAATACAAGAACAACGTAATGTCGTGCTATGATGTTGTTATGGACATTTGCAGGGTATGGGGAGCCAAGTTATATCAGAAAGACGGGGCATGGAAATTTAAGCGTGTTGCAGAAGATTACGGGACCTTGACTGGTAAATCGTGGAGGGTTTACAATACAAATGCAGGGCAATCTGATACAATACCATATACCCCTGAAATATCCTTTCCTTGTATATCTGATAGCAGCAAGATGGTGATGGATGGCGCCTTGATAAGGATGAATAATGCTTATAGATGGAAAAACGTTCAATATAAGTATCGATACAAAGTAAATGGCGACGATTTAACGCCACTGATCCCAAATGGTTATTTCCTGCCTTTAGGTGACGGTCCAGTTGCTGACCCAAGCACATACGTTCCAAATGGATGGGAAAAGAATGGCACTACAGGTCTACAGATAAATAAGGAGCCCGCGTTTGGCGGCGAACATCCACCGGGCGCTTTAGGAGCGACTATTAAAATGTCGGGTATCGTCAATGTTTCTGTTTTTGGGGGATTGTATTCTTCGGACCACATAAATCAAGTTCATATAAACAAGGGAGATAAAATATTTATATCGTGGTGGCAGAAGACGCCATTTTATACTGTTGGGAATGTCAATGTATACACCCGTAGCGTAGTAAGGATTGTTTTGAGGTCTTACAAGAACGATGATAACACCCAGTATACAGATTATACGTTAGTAAACACTGGCTATCAGAAAGACAAGAATTATCTGGAATCCAGATGGGAAGAGGCGGTGCCAAATCAGACCAGACATAATTTTGTTGGTGTATCTAGAACATACCCGGGAGACAACAACGGGTGGGCAAAGGTGTTAGTTGATATTCCCGAAGCTCCAGATGACGGGTATTTGATATTCAACATCAAGGGAGCTGCATTGAGAGGTGAGGAAGTAGGCAGGCCGGGCATGAACGATACAGGTGTTACGTTCAATGTGTATGATTCAGTAGTAAATGACGGAGTCTTAAACTGGCAGAGCATGGAAGTATATGCTATATCCAATGACTTCTATATAGCCGATGTATACACGGGTAATCAAGTGGACTATGGAAACAAAAATATTCCAAAGGGAATGGTATATACCCATACAGAAGATGTAATAACAATTGAGCGACCTGAGCCATTAAATATACTTACTGCTGACATAAACAACCCTGACCTGATAGGAACCATGACGTTCAATGGTAACGGCGGAGTCAAACCATTTATTGATAAGTGGAACGATATATACAACCCTTATTCCACATATGCGTCATTGGGTATGATAGCCAGTAGAGATATAATGAGACAATACAGAAATATATGGAGGGTGGTAGAGGGAGATTTGATATCGGATGGATTGGACATAGATTCGTGCATTACATTCGAAGATAGGCCTACTGAAAGGTATATAGTCCAAAGGGGGTACTTTAATGATAAGGATTGCAGCCTTACAGGCGCCACTATAATGCAGGTATACGATAGTAATGACAGTCAATTATCTGGTACTGAAACAATACAGGAAAACTATGGTAACATGGATTTGGAGAACCGATTTATAAATTAAAATATGGGAAAAGACAAACAGTTTGTGGGAGTATATCCGGTTATAACCACTGAACCGCTTAACATCACGGCAATGAACATCATGTTGTCTCAGGTTGGAGTACGGGAAGAAGGTAACAATAACGGACAGGCGGTAAGGCAGTATCTTAAGTCGATTGGTCTTGGTGGTGGTTATGCTTGGTGCATGGCACTCGTATATTGGGCGTTTGGACAAGCGTCCGAAGATCTGGGAGTTGAAAATCCTTTGGTAAAAACGGGTGGAGTGCTCAGGCAATGGAACGAAGTAAATCCGAAGTTTAAGCACTCTACACCAAAAGTTGGGGATATCTTCATCATGGATTTCGGTAAAGGAACAGGACATACAGGAATGGTGACAGGCGTTAAAGGCGCATCGATCAACACTGTAGAAGGAAACACGAACACTGACGGCTCCCGAAATGGAGATGGGGTCTACGAAAGGACCAGATTACTAACATCAATCAAAGGATATATTAGAATAGAATAAAATGCCTGTACCTAAACTACCGATATCGTTTCCAAGCTTCGTTAAGTATCCGCTTCAAGCAGTTACATACTTGTTGCTCGCCTACTTCGTGTACAAAGAATTCACGCAGAAGGACGAATGCAAAGAGCTGCGGGAGATGAACAAGATACTGCAAAAAAGAGTCGAGTACCTTGAAAAGCAGGTGTCGGACCAATTTAAGCAAATGGATGATTTTAAGAACGCACTATTGGTCAAGCAAGGGGTAATTGACCGAGTGCAGACCAAATTGGATTCTATAAAAACTACACCATGAAAAACATATTGATTTTTGTACTGATAGCGATCATTGCCTGCATGGCATGGATACAGCTAAGGAACGGCGATCGGAAGCCTGATGTGTCTAACAGTAAATCTCCGGTTGATCTTGAAGCTCAGGAGCTGAGTCGTAAAGTTGACAGTGCAGGGCTTGAGCACGTGATCTATAAAGAAGCTGAACCAATAACGAAACTTATCGAGGTTAAGGTTGAAGACAAAGCTAAAGTTGATAGCCTTATGAAAGTCGTAGGCATTAAGGAAAGTCAATTAAAAAGCGTAACCAACGCTTATGGTCAGGTTGTCGCTGAAAACATACAGTTACGAAAAAGACCTACAGACACCGCTTATATAATGTCGGATAAGTGGTTAACATTATCGTTCACTCCTAAAAACGATACGCTGGCGATATCAAACTTCAGCTATAACTTTGACTTTCAGTCCGTCAGTTATGATCCTCGTAAATGGTACGAGAAAATATATAACTGGAATGACGTAACCTATACGAATATATGGTCAACCGATAAACGTGCGAAGATAAGAGGATACGAAAAGCTAACCATCGCAGAGAAAGAACCTGACTTGGGATACTCGATAAAAGCCAGTGCGATGTATTTGCCAAATATAGACGAAACGGGGTTCGGAGGCAAGATAAACATAAGGTTCAAACGAATAAACGCGAGCGGATCTTACCTTTATTCTCCTAATATGAACCAGTGGTATCCAGCCTTCGGAATAGACATAGATTTGATAGGAAAACACTAACTGTGTAACCATTATGTAACCAAAACACACAAGTCGTCCGTAAACTATTGATTATCAATATCAAGACCCCTGATTGTGGTTCAGGAGGTCGTGGGTTCGAGCCCCATATTCCACCCTTCACAGGGCAAAAGATTTCAAAAAATCTTTTGCCCATTTTTTTTTGCTTTCCACACACTGATTTTATTTCTTTGAAGTCCCTACCGTCGATATCTCCCATTAGGAGTAATTCTCTCGCTCTCACCAATTTGTTGCTTTCTTCAGTCAGTTCTTTGGCTAAAACCGTTTTTCGTTCCTTGTTTTCTGCGGTATCAGTGGCGTAAGTATCCAAAATTACCATCCTGAACAATTCGGTTATCTTGTGATTCGGAACCAGCAGTTTCAGTTCAAATCTCAGCATTTTGGCATCAATGTGGACCTGATGCAACCTTTCACCTTTGCTGTTCGTCATATACTCACAAACTATTACTAATAGATTAAAAACATTATAACTTGAACCTATGCTTGTCACTACGTCCCTAAGCCCAACGCCTGAAAGAAGCTATTGGATTGACTACCTTCGGTCAACACTTACGTTACTGGTAGTAGCACACCATTCCGCCATAGCCTACGCTACATTCGGGTGGTTTAGTAGGGAAAGGTACATTGAGTCCACAAGCCCCATTGTTGATCTGCATAACAATATCGGCTTAGATATTTTCATAAATTTCAATGATATCTTCTTTATGTCACTGATGTTCCTCATTGGTGGTTTATTCCTGCCCGGGAGTCTGAAAAGAAAAAGCAGGGGTAAATTCATCAGCGATAGAACGCTCCGGCTTTTTTTGCCGTTTATATCCTTCGGCACATTGCTGATGTTGATTGCCTATTTCCCTTCCTGTTATCTAGCCACCGGTGACACAGATCCCGCTAAATATATCAAAGATTTCTTTACCCATCAGGGTTGGCCGGCTGGTCCGACGTGGTTTATCTGGATGCTCTTTGCGTTTAACATTATTTTCCTATTTGTCTTCCCATGGTTCAAACGATGCAGGTTTCTTTCCGGTGAATATTTAGAAAGGATGGGCGGCAAACCCTTTTTGGTTTTTCTGATCCTCTTAGGTATTTCCTGGCTACTCTACGTTCCGATAGCATATTCTGTCGGTGCAGGTACTTGGAAGGGGTTGGGTCCGTTCGACTTTCAGTACTGCAGACCGTTGCTATACCTAGGATATTTCCTGATGGGAGTCGCACTGGGTTCGGGTAATTTTGAAAGGACCATATTGGCAAAAGACTCGATATTGGTAAAAAGGTGGCGGCTTTGGACCATAGCCTGCGTAGTTTCATTTGTTGTATTAACGCTCGTATCACCCTGCCTGACATCATTGGTCCGCAACGGATCTATTCGGGAATTGCCCGCCTGGATGATCTATTTTACGCTGTATCTCTGCTCCTGCACCGCCAGTATTCTGGCATTTGTGACCGTATTTCGCCGTTTTGCAACAAAGCATAACAGTGCCATGTCTTTCCTGTCCAAATACGCGTTCCTGGTCTATCTTACCCATTATGTTTTCGTAAACTGGATCCAGTTCCTACTATTGGAAATTGAGCTGAATGTATGGATCAAGTTTATATTGGTGTTTATGGGCTCGGTGTGTTGCAGTGTGGGAGCAAGCTATTTACTGAAAAGAGTCCCCCTTATTGCGAGATACTGGTAAAATACATTACGCGTTTCGATTGGGCCTATCCGTGAATCTCTTGATAGTTTTCCGTTAAGCTCGTTTTTTAAGTGTTGATTAATTTTATTTGTATTAATTCTAAATAGTATTACTTTTGTGCGGATCAATCCGCTTAATACAAAATTATGGGCTTCAGGAAAACTTAACTTGCTGCATGCTATAAAGAGAACCCGGCAGTCTATCGCCAAATTTTCCGCCGGGTTGAATTAATCAACAATTGTCTTATTAATTAACTTAACAAATGTATGGAAACGGGATCAACCTGCCTCAAAAATCTACAAAAATTTTGTGCCGCTCTATTTTTACCGTTAACGGCAGCCGTTTTATTTTTAAGTCCTTTTGGTGTAATACCCGCCCTGGGGCAGACATCCGATAACGACTATCCGTCGAAGCAGCCGATGGGCACCATAAAAGGGACCGTTGTAACCAGAGACGGACTGCCCGCAATAGCGGTAACCATCAGTGTTAGTGGTGGACACAGCACCAGATCGGATCGTGACGGGAATTTTACCATGGAAGGGGTGAAGGCGGGAAGACAAACGGTTATTGCCACTTTTGTGGGCCTTCGACCGAAGCAGCAGGAAGTTCTGGTTCCGATCGACGGCACCGTGGAGCTGCAGATAATTTTATCGGAGGACGCGCAGACCTTGCAGGAAGTTATCGTTACCGGCGCGGGCGAAGAAAAAATATTGGACAAAAGTACCGATTACGTGGCGCGGATGCCACTAAGCAACCTGGAAAACCCACAGGTGTACAGCGTGGTATCAAAAGAACTGATGAAAGAACAGGTTGCGGTGGATATCGGAGAGGTTGTGCGCAACGCGCCGGGCAGCGTGCCGCAGGTGTATGCTTCGGGCGGCTTCGGCATGATGATCCGTGGTTTCAGTACCGGAGTGAATGCCCGAAACGGCATGGAGACCGTGAGTGGGCGTTCGTCGCTCGATATCGCTAATATAGAGCGTATAGAGGTATTGAAGGGACCCTCGGGAACGTTGTTCGGTTCGGCTGTCTCGTCTTTCGGTGGTGTGGTGAACCTGGTCACCAAAAAACCTTTTGAAACTGCACATACCGAGGTTTCATATACAACCGGAAGTTATAATCTGAATCGCCTGACGGTAGATGTGAACAGACCGTTGACGGATGATAAATCAGTGCTATTCCGTTTAAACACGGCCGTTAACAGACAGAAAAGCTTCCTGAATTATGGGTTTAACAATACATTTCTGATCGCGCCAAGCTTATCATTCCGGGTGAATGAACGCCTGACTTTTCTGCTGGACGCAGAATACTTTCATACCAACAATACACGGATGGTATACAATCGTTTTGATCGGGCTTCGGGTATTACAAGTGCGGAACAGATTCCATTGGCTTATAACCGTGTACTGTTTAAAGATGACGGGGATGCAAAAACGACAGTTACAAAGTTTTTCACGGAAGCGAAATATAAAATTTCGAAAAACTGGACTTCTTCTACCCTGTTCTCATTTGTGGGTGAAGAGGTGGATCACAGTTATCAATTTTATCAGACCTGGACAGCTCCCGACAGTGTAATACGTTCGGTGTTGGTATATGGTCCCATTTACAATAATTACTTAAATGTGCAGGAAAACGTCAATGGCCAATTTTATACAGGATTCCTAAAACATAATTTATTGATAGGCGTGAACTACCGCTATACCAAAGGTGGGTTTAATAACGCAAACACAGGTAACATAGACACAGTAGGTGTTTACGGTCCGGTTACGGACGTAAGCAAAAGAATGGTGGATGCACGGCTTGTTGAAACCATTTTCCCGCAGGCAAGTCAACAGACCATAAGCGCTTATGCTACCGATGTAATAAATTTCACAGATCGTTTCTCGGCTATGTTAAGTTTGCGCGTGGACCGTTTCGAGCGAAAAGAGATTGCTACGACACCGGGGTATAAGCAAACCGCGCTAGCTCCTAAATTGGGCTTGATTTATCAGGTGTGGAAAGATCGCCTTTCGGCCTTTGCGAATTACATGAGCGGTTTTCAGAATCTGGCTCCATCCAATCAACCGGACGGAACACTATTAGTTCTTGATCCCGTTAACGCCAATCAGTCGGAAGCAGGGGTGAAGCTGGAAACAGCGGCGAAAAAGGTGAGCTTAACTTTGAGCTATTATCGTATTGTGATTGATAATGCGACGAGGATAAATACAGATGGTTTTACCGTTCAGGATGGAAAGCAGGTGAGCAAAGGGGCGGAATTTGAGCTTCTCGCGAACCCAGTGCCCGGAATGCACCTGCTGGCGGGTTATGTATATAATGATAACCGTATTGTCCGTGCTTCCGACCCGACGATCGAAGGGAATAAAGCGATCAATGCACCGGAGAATGTGGCGAATTTATGGGTTTCGTATACCTTTCAGCACGCATTGAAAGGCCTTGGGTTGGGCTTTGGCGGTAACTATGTGGATAAGAGCTTCGGCTTTGCCGATAATGTGTTTTCCGTACCCTCTTATACGGTATTGAATGCAACGGCCTTTTATGACCAGCCGAAATGGCGATTGGGCTTTAAGTTGAATAACATCGGTAACGAGCGTTACTGGGATGCTTGGACAGCTCCACAGGCCCCCCGGAATTTCGCTGTAAACTTAACGCTTCGTTTCTGATGGGTCCAAAGAAAGCCAAATCACTTTTCAGGCGAATAAACGAGTGGCTGCATTTATGGTTGGGCTTGGCCTCGGGCCTAGTGGTCTTTATCGTTTGTCTAACGGCAGCAGTCTGGGTATTCCGTGATGAAATCACCGGTTTCACGGAAACAGAAGGCCGGGTGGCGGTACGTACAGGGGGGGCTTTCCTGGCCCCTTCTATCTTGCGGGAACAGGCAGACCGCTATCTTCTTTCAAATCGGGATTCCGCACTCAGCCTTTTATCGGTTGTTTATGAGAAGCCGGGAAAAGCCGCGGTATTGACCTATGGCAATCTGACAGATAAGGTTTATAAAAACATCTTTCTGGATCCTTATAATGCAAAGGTATTGCATGATGATGGAGGCGAGATGAGCGGAACCCAGAAATTCATGATCTTTCTACGGGCGGGACACCGTTTTCTATGGCTCAATCCGAAGATAGGGAGTCCGATCGTAGGTGCCTCATGCATTATCTTCGGTATCACATTGATTACCGGACTGATTTGGTGGTACCCGAATAAATGGAATAAATCCACGCGGGCGAAAAGCTTTAAAATCAAGTGGAACGCAAAATGGAAACGGCTCAATATAGATCTGCACAACGTGCTGGGCTTTTATGCTTTTTTAGTGGCTCTCATTCTTACCATTACGGGGATTTACTACACCTTCGACTGGTTTGAACGAGGCTATCATTGGCTTTTGACGGGAGGAAAACCCCGATTGGAAAGATTTCAACCTGGACATTCGCTACCGAGAAAGGATTTAAAACCCATGGCGCACGCAGACGACAGCCTGTGGCAGCGATATGTGAATAAGGGATACGAGCGGGTAACGATCTTGTATCCGAAGAATGCGCAGGATACCTATACTGTCTTTAAACAGCTGCGAGCCGGGGTGTGGTATAACGGCGGACGATACAGCTATGACCAGTATACCTTGGCCAAGGTCAAACAAACTCCCGACTTTGAGCGGCTTTCTCCCGGTGAAAAGATTTATCAAATGAATTTTGAACTGCATGTAGGCAATATCGGCGGCCTGATCACCAAAATAATGGCCTCGCTTGCTTCCCTGATCGGGGCTTCATTACCCGTTACAGGTTTTATCATCTGGTATAACCGCAAGTGGGGAAGGAAGAGCAAACGCGTGATAGGCAAGCCTGTGTAATCTTTCCCTCGATATGATTGAATTGGTCTGAATGGTGCAACTTTTGTATATTTCTTGCCGGTACTACTTATATTTGGGGATCGGAACGAGTTTAAAAATGACAAAAAAGCACGATATAGATACCTATTCCAAGCTTGAACTTGGTGCCACCTTCTTTCTTCAGGAGTCTTTTCGTTATATCCATACGGCCTTATCGTATCAATTGGCTTCGATCCTATTTGCAGAAAAACTGGAGAAGATCGAACCATCCAAAGCCGACAGGGAAATAGTGGAGGCGATGGATCTGCCCGATAATGCTGTTGGAATTTTACAGTCCACTATTCCTGACGCATTGACCGATGAGACTTTACGGTCAATGTCGATTGCCTGGAAACTATCTCAGATCGAAGCCAGTACACATAGCTACAAATTCGGGCTGAACCATCGGATCGATTCGATAGAAATACTGGGACATTTGAACAATTTCGGATTCTTTATTGAAACGTTGATTAACAGACATCTTCTGTTCTTAAGGCATACCGACGTGATAGATGAATTCAGTTATTCAAGGATATCCATAGCGAAAGTGATGGAACGCACTATTTATGTTTTCAAAGACGATCTGAATAATGGAAAAATTCATGTAAATGAAATAGTCAATTTATTTAGTTTAAGAAACAAAACGGTTCATTTTACGCCTAATAACGCAAGGATTCTTAAACCAAAGATTTCGGAATTAATCCAAATCTGAAACCAGAGTGTTAAGCTGGTGACCAGATTAGAAGATTGTGAAAAGTTCAACGAAGAGAAATTCTCTCTTAGACTATCTGATCATATCAAAAAAGTAAAGGAAAGGTGGAATTAAGGTCAACTAAAAACGATGCCTTTGAAAAGTGAAGCCCTTCAAAGTTACGTTACACCGATATGGGGACCTTTGCAAGGTCATCAATTTCAATCAATTCTTCAATAACTTGGTTCGAAATCAGTCCATTCATTGACCCGAATTAAAAAGCCTTAGATTACTAAGGCTTTTTTTGTTGATAGAATTTGCCTCAATCCTAAGCTTAAACCAGTCCCTCGTTTTCACTTCGTAAAAGCTTTAAAACATGACTTTCATCCACCAGCCCAAATTCTGCTGCAATTTCCTTTAGTCGATAACTGCCGCTCTCGATTCGTTTCTTAATCAGCTGATTCCGGTATTGCCGTATATAATCTCGCAAGGTAATTCCTACATGACGCTTAAAATACGGGCCAATATAATCGGGTGTCCTGTTAAAATGGTGGGCTATTTCGACTGCCTGGAGTTTAGCGGGACAATATATATGTTTATGGATATAACAGAAAAGAGCTTGCATATCCTGACTTCTGTTTGCCGTTACGCGCAACTCGGGCATATTACGTTGTAAAATGACGGCAATGGAAAACAGCTGTAACCTAATGACTTCTTCGTATACCGTTACTTGATGCTGAATTAAAGAGAAGGTGTTGAAAACGTTTTGGATGAGCAGCTGTCCTTCTTCGCGAAGTAAAAAAACAGATAAATGGGTTTCTCTACTTTTAATTAAATACTCCAGTTTTTGCAGATACAAATGATCAGCCTGAACTCCTCGATATAAGTGGAGATCTGTGAACTTTACGTAAATAAATCGAGTAGTATTACGGATATCGAAATAGTGATCATCCTCCGGACCTAATAGAAATAGACTTCCACGGCAATACAGGGTACTCTTGTTTTGTATAAAGTGCAAGCCGTCGCCCTGTTTAATATAAATTAATTCATAATGATTGTGCTTGTGCAGAGCATGCTTCCAAGTATTCGCTTCAAATTCTTCGATAACAAAGGATTGATACTGTACATAACGCTTCATATCGGAAAGGTACAATAAAATCGTAGAAATATACCAATAATAGTGAATCGATCTCTTGAACTTTGTGGAATCAAAGAATTTCATATGGAAACAAAATTGAAAGGTACGGCCTTGGTCGTAGGCGCCAGTGGCGTAATAGGAAAAAAGCTTATCGAATTTTTATTGGATAATGGCGCATGGAACGTGATTGGTCTTTCCCGTAAAGGTGGAGAAGGTGGTGGTCGATTAAAAAACTTGGCGATCGATTTGCTGGATCGTGAAGATACGGAAGAAAAACTGCGAAATTGCAATTTGGTTACTCATATTTTTTATGCGGCATATCAAGACAGACCAAGCTGGGAAGCGCTTGTACAACCGAATCTGGATATGCTTATTAATCTCATGGATGCGGTTGAGCCAGTGGCGACCAATTTACAGCATGTTAGTTTGATGCAGGGTTATAAGGTATACGGAGCTCATTTGGGGCCTTTTAAAACGCCTGCCAAAGAGGAAGACGCCGGGTTTGTGCCACCTGAATTTAATCTGAGCCAACAGTACTTTCTTGAAGAAAGGCAGCGGGGCAAAAATTGGACCTGGTCCGCAATCCGTCCATCAGTGGTTGGAGGTGCAAGTTTAGGTAACCCAATGAACTTAGCCTTGCTCATTGCCATCTATGCATCTATTTCAAAGGAATTAAAACTGCCTCTTCGATTTCCCGGTAAGCCGGGAGCTTATCATTCCTTGATGGAAATGACCGATGCGGGATTGCTGGCAAAGGCAACTGTTTGGGCCGCAACGGAGCCCGCTAATGCAAATCAAGCCTTTAACATTGCTAATGGTGATCTTTTCCGATGGAAGGATTTATGGCCTAAAATAGCGCAATACTTTGAAATGCCGGTAGGAAGTCCGTTACATCTTCCGCTGCAGACGGTTATGCGTGATAAAGGAAGTCTTTGGGAAAAGATGCAAAGTAACTATAATTTGCCTCGACTCAAGTATGATCAATTGTCAAACTGGGCTTTCGGAGACTTTGTTTTTTCCTGGGATTATGATTTTTTTGCGGATAGTAGCAAATCAAGGAGATCTGGCTTTCATGAATATGTAGATACTGAAAAGATGTTTTTCAAACTTTTCGATGAATTTAGAGCCCAAGGGGTTATACCGACTTATTCATAGTGACAACTAAAAGATACCTGAAAAACGCTATTTGAATTCAATGATCTAATATTGATCTTTCCAAGCTCAAAGAGTTTTTTATTAATAAAGCAGCAATCGATGAAAACGCAATTTATCTTGTTTACTTTATCCGGCATTATGCGTTTCCGGAAAATAATCTTTCTTTTTTTTACCGCCACCCCGGGTTTTGTTTATGGACAGCTTGTTTCTACTGAACCTTACGCCTTGCAAGATAAAACGGTATCTTTTATGCATCGATTAGAGAAGGAGTTGATAACTTTCGTTGAGCAAGCCGATAGTGTTTCTAATGCTAGCATGGAGGAAAGAAATACATTATTGCAAAAGAGTGTTTTTTTTCGCGAGATAAGTAAATATTTGGATGAAAATCGGTTTGCTTATGAGAGCGTTCGTAGACAGAGCTTTGAAAAGTTAACGCCTCCGCCTATAGATTTGGAAAAAGCCTTACGCCTTACTCCAATAGTAGACTCATCACTTACTATTCTTTGGAAGGAGGCCGATTACGCCCGATTATTAACTTTTCAATCTTTTACTGCTGAGGCAATTATGGGATTAATCGCGAATACGATGCTACCGGTCATTGTAGAAACTTCGTCTAACATTTATGATGATTTGATGCTCGATTCACAAATTGGGCCTTTAATATACGGGCTACCGGTTTTGCGGGATAAATGGCAGCTTTTTATGATCACTCGCCATTATTGCATTGCCGTTGATTTTAATCTCACCACACAAGACGTAGATAATGTGCGATTTGCTACACTTTCAGATAGCAGTCCTGATTTATCCAATTTGGCTATATCGGGAAACCCGAAAACAACAGTCGATTCGCTAAGTCAAGGTCTTCAGAAAATAGGTTGGAGTATATTGGCTGATACAGCGTACCTTCGCGCATCTCATACCGAGATACTGCAGACCTTGGCGGTAAAAAAACAACAGTTCTTTTTGGAACACCTTGATCAGTATACACAAGTGAGAAAAACGCTATTGTCTAGATTTCCGGCAACAGGCGTGTTACCAACTGAATACAGGCTTAAAATATCGGGAGAAGAGCTTGGTGACACTTTTTTACAAAGTATTTCTTTCCTGAATCCAACTGTCTTTTCCGTCGAAACCATTACAACTCAGCTTGCTAATTCAATCGCAGGGCAATTAAGTTGGGGTGGACGCCCTGATTATAAAGCGCTTTCATTGAAGGCTATGATGGGGTATTTACACCGGGTAAGGCCCACAGCAAACCATTATATTTGGCAGGTACAGGCCTGCGGTTATCAAACGTTGATTGAATACCAATGGGATATAAGCACCGGAAAAATTACTGATCTAAAATACTACGAAAGAATATAAATCTGTTATGTCGCATCGTATTTAATATTTCATGATCGATATCCTATTAGGGGAAAAATGCTCGGCCGAATATGATGAAATCAACATACTAAGTTATGCACCACCACTATATGAAATTCGGCAGGCTAGCGCAGGGATTGGAAATTCCATAGACCTAAATCGGTTGGCTAAAACACATGTTCTTGTCGCGTTTTCGCTAATCATTTCGTTATATAGTCAGTTGGATTAAAAATAGCAAGGGCGTCGTATACTCAAATGCGGGGCCCTTACATCTTTTTAGCGTACTGTTTGTCGGGAATTTATACAATACAGATGATTATACAGTGCGTTAAAGACAACCATTTCTTAACACTAAGCTAATATTGTCGGTTTTACTTTTGCTGATAAAAAAACAACAATGAACCGTAGATCATTATTAAAGAGTTTGGGAATTGGCACACTGTCCAGTTTAGTCTTGGGCAAATCTGTTTTTGCCGAAACACCAAGTACCCATTTGAGTAATGGAAAAATAGCCAAGCGTTCTTTGCGTTTTGCACATTTAACAGATGTTCACATGCAACCCGAATTAGATGCGCCTAAAGGTCTGGCTAGCTGTTTACACCACGTGCAGTCGCAAGCAGATAAGCCTACTTTAATCGTTAATACGGGCGATTGTATTATGGACGCCCTAAAGCAGCCGAAAGATCGGGTTGTTACACAGTGGAATCTTTGGCACCAGTTAATGAAAGATGAAAACAGTTTACCTATCGCATACTGTATTGGGAACCACGACTGCTGGGGGGCCGCTGAAAAAAAAGATCCACTTTATGGTAAGAATTATGCTTTAGAAATGATGCATCTAGAAAGGCCCTATCGTAGTTTCGATCAAGCTGGATGGCATTTTGTCGTATTGGATAGTATACAAGTTAGGGCAACGGACGGGCAATGGTATGCTTGCCAGCTAGATGATGAGCAGTTTGAATGGCTAGGGCGAGACCTCGAGGCGAATAAAGATAAACATACGGTGATCTTATCGCACGCACCTATCTTATCAGCAGCGCCTTTGGTTGTTGGTCATTTAGGTAAAATAGATACAGGGTATCAGCTGGGGGGCGGCGCTATTTTAAATGATGCAGAGCGCGTCGTAACCTTATTCACCAAGCATCCACAGGTTAAATTAGCTTTAAGTGGACATATTCACCTTAATGATGAAGTAAAGTACCAAGGTGTTACCTATATTAGTAATGGCGCGGTAAGTGGTAATTGGTGGAAAGGTGATCGCTACGCTACAAAAAACGGATATGCCATAGTCGATTTATACGAAGATGGTACTTTTGATAATGTGTACGTTCCTTACGGCTGGAAGGTATAAATTGGCGTCCCTAAACGTATTTCGTGTTGATGTTTTTATTTGACAAAACAAAATATTAAGAATGCTGTTAACTAGATAAGGTTTAGGTTGATTATAATATGCAAAGGCCATTGCTTCCCAGGCAAGGCCTTTGTCATTTCTTCTAAACATTAGCCAGCCGACGGCTATCGATAGTCATTTAAATTTTACATGACTAATCCGTGTATTTGTTCCGTTCATTCTTAATTTTATAAAAATTCATAATTATGAAAAGCCTAAAAAAAGAAGATGTAAAACAGGAAGTTTTTGATCTATATGATGATTATGCGCACAATCGTATCACTCGGCGCGATTTTATGCAAAAGCTTTCGGTTTATGCGGTTGGTGGAGTTACCGTTACGTCGCTAATGAGTTTTCTAATGCCTGATTATCAGGATGCTATTCAGGTGCGAGCCGATGATCCAAGAATCACTTCAAGCTACATCGATTACCCATCACCCAAGGGTGGCGGTACTATAAAAGCGCTTTTAAGCATGCCTAAAAACGATGTAGAAAAATTGGGCGGTATCGTTGTAGTGCATGAGAACAGAGGGCTTAACCCACACATAGAAGATGTTGCGAGACGTGCTGCATTAGCAGGCTTTGTAAGTTTGGCTCCTGATGCCTTAAGTCCGCTCGGTGGTTATCCAGGTAATGATGATGAAGGCCGCGAATTGCAGAGTAAACGGGATAGAAATGAAATGCTCGAAGATTTTATCGCAGCCTTTAATTATCTAGAAAAGGACAAGTTCTGCAACGGTAAGGTCGGGGTAGTTGGTTTTTGTTTTGGGGGCTGGATTGCCAACATGATGGCAGTCCGAATTCCAAACTTGGCTGCGGCGGTTCCTTTTTATGGTGGCCAAGCTCCTTTGGATGAAGTGCCGCAAATAAAAGCGCCTTTGCTGTTGCATTATGCAGCACTCGATACCCGCGTAAATGAAGGATGGTCAGCTTATGAAAAAGCATTAAAGGAAAATCATAAAGATTATAAGGCTTTTATATACGAGAATGCCAATCACGGGTTTCACAATGATACCACGCCCCGGTACGACAAAGAAGCTGCGCAGTTGGCATGGAAACGTACCATCGACTTCTTTTCTCAAAAGTTAAAGTAAGGTAAAAGTTTGTAAAAGGATACCTATAAATAAAAGCGGGTATTCCAACTTCTTTCCAGAATTTAACCCTATACTTGCCGTAATGAAAAATTACGTATAGGTGGGTAAGGACAGCTTTTCAGTGGTCCTGAAGTTGATGACGAACAAATGATAACTAGATGAAAATCTTGATTGTTGAGGACGAGGAAGATCTATTGGACGCTATTACTTCTTCGTTGCTTAAAGAATACTTTTTAATTGAGTCAGCTAGCGACTATCATACGGCCATGGACAAGATCCAGATGTATGACTATGATTGTATTCTGCTGGACATTATGCTGCCCGGTGGTAGCGGACTTCAATTGTTGGAACAGCTGAAACAATCCGAAAAGTCAGAGAACGTTATCATTATTTCGGCAAAAGATTCGTTGGATGATAAACTAAAAGGACTTGAACTGGGAGCGGACGATTATTTAACTAAACCTTTTCATATTGCGGAACTCAATGCACGTATCAAAGCAGTTTTAAGAAGAAAGAAGCTGGACGGTAAACATACGATCGAAACACGAAATGTTGTGTTAGACTTAAATGAGCGACAACTTTTAGTGAATGGGGAAGCGGTTGCACTCAATCGAAAGGAGTTTGACATACTCAATTATTTTCTACTAAATACCAATCGTCTGGTTACCAAATCGGCTTTGGCTGAACATGTTTGGGGCGATAACATTGATCAGGCAGACAACCTCGACTTCATTTACTATCAAATTAAAAACCTTCGAAAAAAATTACAGCAAGCTAATGCAGCGATTGAAATCGAATCGGTTTACGGAGTCGGTTATAAAATGGTAGAGAAATGAAGCTGCTCAATAAATCACTGAAATATCTTTCCGTTTCGATTTTACTCATTGTAACCATCTGGTCAATCATTTTTTACATCAATATGCTCGATGAAATTCATGATAGCATTGACGATGGCTTGGAAAATTATAAAGTGCTGATTCTTCAAAAAGCAGATACAGACTCTACCATATTGAAGAAAAACTATTTTGATGAAAGTAACTATGCCATTCGGGAAGTGGAGGAAAAACTTGCGATTAAAATGAAAGATCGGTATTCGGACACGCTTATGTATATGCTGGATGAAGACGATTTAGAGCCCGTGCGCATGCTTACAACTGCATTCGAACACCAAGGACATTTTTATGAGTTGAGAGTCATCAATTCAATGGTAGAAGAAGATGATTTAATTGAAGATCTTTTTTGGTCGGTGTTCTGGCTCTATGTCATTTTGGTCGTGAGTATTATTCTTATCAACAACATTGTTTTACGAAAATTATGGCAGCCTTTCTATAACTTCTTAAACCAGGTTACTAGATTCAGGTTAGGACGTAGTAGGGAGCTACCTGATATAAATACCGATGTGAAAGAATTCAGTATGCTGAAGAATGCCGTTAATACGTTGCTGCAGCATAGTATGGAAACTTACCAACAGCAAAAACAATTCATTGAAAACGCTTCGCATGAGTTACAAACACCCTTAGCGATAGCTACGAGTAAATTGGAGTTACTGCTTGAGAAGGGAAATATAGAAAATGAGCAAGCGGAAAATATTGCGCAAGTACTGCAAATAATCGAACGCTTAGTTCGTCTGAACAAATCCCTATTACTTTTAACAAAAATCGAAAACAAGCAATTTTTTGATCAGCAAAATATATCCTTGAATGAAGTGATAAAACAAACCTTACTAGATTTAGAGGAGTTTGCAACATTTAAAAATACAGCAATAGAAGTACATGAAGAGGCGGATTTAACCGTGGAAATGGACCCCGCATTGGCTAATATTATTGTTTCTAACCTCATTAGGAATGCGATTTTTCATAACATGCCACACGGGCAGGTTCGTGTTGAAATAAAGACTGATGCGCTAACCGTAAGCAATACAGCGAAAAGCGGGCCACTCGAAGCTGATAAAATATTTAATCGTTTTTATAAATCGACCGACAAAAAATCGGAAGGAACCGGCCTGGGCTTAGCCATTATGAAAGCTATCTGTAATCTGTATGATTTTAATGTTTCGTATTATTTTTTTGACAGCAAACATTGCTTCGAGATTCGATTTAATAATGTAAAGTGAAAATGCCGTCTATTCTGAGACAAGAACTAGTCTCAGGATCACACCAAACAAACGCTTATACTTGCAATACCTTTTCCTTACTGTTTCTATACCCTTCGTTTACCTTTTCTTTACCTCTGACTAAACCTTTTGTTTACCCTTTCTTTACCCCCTGTTTAGGGAAAGGGTAGAACTTTAGTATGATAAACGGATGAAGAAACTAATGCATAATAGGCGAATATTACATTTGTGTCTTTGCGTTTTGTATTCCAGATTTTTTCCAGAATTGACCCATTTCTTTGTATTAAATCAATAATTAAAAGAACATGGAAAAGAGTATGTTAATCGGTTTTTTCGCATTGCTGATCAATGCCGGTGTTTCGCTTGGACAGGATATCCAACCAAGCCAGGTTCCGTCCGTCGTGGTAAACAGTTTCAATAAAGCATTTCCAAAAGCTTCGGACGTAGAATGGGAGATGCAGGGCGATCTATACAAGGTTGAGTTTGAGACAGGTCTCTTGTCTGTAGATCATGATGTATGGTACGATAAAGGAGGGAAGTTGATCGAACATAAAGAAGAAGTTTCCAAAAAGGATTTGCCTTCAACGGTGTTAGCAACGATCAAAAAAGACTTTAGTAAATATCGTATAGAAGATGTGAAGAAGATTACGAAAGCGCAACAAGTTGTCTATACACTTGAACTGAAAAGTGCTGCCGAAGAACTAAAGGTGGCTTTTGATACGAATGGGAAGGTGTTGAGCAGCGCGTTGGATTAACATGAAAAAGCTCCTTTTGCTTCTTTGCTTTACCGCTTTTTGTTTATCAAGCGCAACTTATGCTCAGATTAGCCCCCCTGGCTTAGGGGAAGCAAACACCGCCGGTTGGTTTGCGTTTGGATTAAGGCAAGATTTAGGTGTCTCAAAAAAATGGCAATCGATGTCTTATATCGGTTTAGGGCGTAAAAGTAATCCGGACAATTACGCCCTATTTTTTAAGCCTGCTATTCTGGTGATAAATCAGGAATTTTATCATCGGTTTCACCCGCATTGGCAATACTCAATCGCTTTGAGTTATCGGAAGCAAGAGGAGTATAACGATTTTGCTCCTTATAGACGAACAGTTGCGGGTTTTGAACGGGAGTGGAGATTGTACGGACGAATGGCCTATACAATTAAAAATGAAAGGCTAAAATTCACCACTACTTTTCGGCAAGAGCTTCGAACTTTTGCTCAACCTTTTGAAGAAGCATCTTCGGAAGATCTTCAACTTCGGTCACGTTTAAAATTACAACTTGCAATCAATTTAGATAAACACAAAATTCATAAGCTTATTGGTGGATACGAATCCTTATTTTCAACAAGTAGAAGTGCCTTGTCTGAAAGGTGGTCGAGCTTCAAATATCGGGAAAGCAGATTCACTTTTTATTATTCGATATCACCACAGGAGTTACCGTTCACCATTGATCTTGGCTATATGAACAATTTGGTGGGATCCCAGTCGCCTTTTTCTGCACACTACTTAGCACTGGATGTAATCTATAATAATCCCCTTGGTTTGCTAAGACATAAGCAGGGGAACTAAATGAGTCAATACCTTTTCGTTTTTTGTAACTTTTCGCTGATATTGTCTGTTATAATATCTAATGAAAGTCCATAATGTTTATTTTTGAATAAAAAGTAATAGTTTGTGTCTTCCCTCTTACGCGACAACATAATAATCAGAAAGCGTTTTTCTCTACTACTACTGTGGTTGAGCATACTCTTTCCTTTTTTTCTGCTTTATCAAAACTTGCTTTTAAATACAGGAAAGGAAGTGCAGAGCGTACTCGTCCAAGAGACGCTGTTGGACGATTTGGAAATTGGGCCGGGAAAATACATCCATGCTGAAAAAGAAAAGAAGGGACTCGAAAAATACAAGCGAATTGATGCAGAGTCGGTAGTATCGGTTAATCAAAGCATTACGACCTTTTTCCTTATCCATGGGTGCTGGCTAAAGCCTTCCTATTATACTTTTTTACACATCTATACCTTGTTCTGACGGACCATATTTCATATAACTTCTAATTGTAGGTTCCCCGACAAGCGGGGGACGAATGAACATGGAAAAGCGAGTGTAGGTTTGCTATGTCGTTAAACCTGTTCAATTTTAATTAATAGATACTGAGTTGAGTCCTAAAAAAAAGTAGTAAAATGAAAT
Source organism: Olivibacter sp. LS-1 (assembly GCF_008245145.1). Classification (GTDB taxonomy): domain Bacteria; phylum Bacteroidota; class Bacteroidia; order Sphingobacteriales; family Sphingobacteriaceae; genus Olivibacter; species Olivibacter oleidegradans. The sequence continues at coordinate 2,511,619 of NZ_CP041643.1, forward strand.
GTCCGAATTGTAATGAAACTTTACTGATGTCCGAAAGATACCAGGTGGAAATAGATTATTGTCCAAAATGTCGGGGGATTTGGCTCGATAAAGGAGAGCTTGACAAAATTATCAATTACGTTGATAATGGGCAAAACGATGAGCCTTCTGAATCATATAACAGCTCAAATCAGTGGAACGACTATAAAGACAAATCCGACTATCGTGATAAGCGTTATCAACAACGACCACATAAAAAGAAATCGTTTTTAGGTGATTTATTTGACTTCGATTAATCCCTGACGCCCTATGGAATTTGAAATCCCTAATTTTGCCGATCCCGGAGTTTGGATCAGCCTGATTACTTTATGCTTTCTTGAGATTGTATTAGGTATCGATAATATCATTTTCATCTCCATTGTTGCAGGAAAGTTGCCGGAGAAATTACAGCGCAAAGCACGTAATCTTGGCTTGACCTTGGCGATGGTTTTCCGAATTGCCTTATTGCTTTGCATAAACTGGATTATCGGACTGAAGGACCCGGTTATGACCTTAAGTTTATTTGGTAAGGAGGATATCCCGCTTAGCTACAAGGATCTCATTCTGATAGCTGGTGGACTCTTTCTGATTGTGAAAAGCACCTTAGAAATCCATCATAAATTGCAAGAACAGGATGAAGACCTACACCAGAAAAAAAGTCCGGTTGGCTTCGGTGCGGTCTTAGTACAAATAGTTTTGGTTGATGCTGTTTTTTCCTTCGATTCAATTTTAACCGCAGTAGGTTTAGTTGATTACGTACTGATCATGATTATAGCGGTTATTATATCCATCGGTGTAATGATGGCTTTTGCCGGCCCTGTATTACGGATTATTAACAAACAGCCTACCTTGCAGATGCTTGCTTTAACGTTTCTGGTTGTCATAGGCGTAGTGTTAATTGCCGGAGGTTTCCATCAGGAGGTAAGTAAAAGCATTATTTATTCTTGTTTGGGTTTTTCGTTGATTGTCGAATTATTGAATATCCGACTTCGAAAAAAACGAACCATTAAACTAAACGATACGCAGTTATAAAACGGGAGAATTGATCAAAATCCCGTGAGCCTGAAATGCCGCGGGATTTTGCTTTCTTATTTTTATGACGGGAGAAAATACCAAATTATCATTCAGCTGACCAAATAACGTCAGTGAACCATTTTTTACTGTCAAACAGTTGATCAATAAATTTAAACCCGGATTTATCGGCTAAGTCTTGAATCTGCTCGAAGCTGAATTTTTGTGAGATCTCCATAAAAATCGGCTCATTCTCAGCGAAGTGAAAGACCTCTTCACCTATTTGTACGGTTTGATTGTCAAGGCTGATAAGATAACTTTTGCAAGCCCCGCTTTCCGGATCATAGGTAGCGTAATGGTCAAAACGGCTTATAATAAAATTGCTATTGAGCTCGCGATTAATTCGCTCGAGTAGGTTCAGGTTAAAACGTTTTGTGATACCGCTTTTATCATTATAAGCCGCCAAGATCGTCTTGGGATTTTTCTTTATATCCATCCCCATAAGTAGGCGGTCGCCCTTAGATAAATGCTTGCGGAGTTTTTTGCAAAATTCGGTCACCCTGTCTACAGGCATATTGCCGATATTTGATCCTAAGAATAAAACAACTTTAGGCCTCTTTGATAACGAGGTCGCTTTTTCCAGCATCTCAAAATACTCACCGTTCAGACCCGTCAGTTTAAGTCGAGGTAGTACTTTAGGTAAACTTTCGTTAAGATTCTCAATTACATTTGCCGATATATCAATGGGGATGTAGCGAAAATCGATCTGTTGCCCTAACAATTCTTTTAGTAGGTAGGTCGATTTTGTTGCATCACCGGCACCTAATTCAATCAGATCAAAACTATCCCGGTCACGGCTAAGTGCCGCTGCAAGCTCGACAGTCTTCCCTGAAAAAATTTCGAGTTCGGCCCGGGTAAGATAATATTCAGGGCAGTTCATGATTTCGCGGAATAGCTTGTCGCCCGCCGCATCGTAGAAATATTTAGAATCCAAGTGCTTCGGGTTCTCCCGAAGGCCTTTTATAACATCGTTATAAAAAAGTGCTGTTTTTGTATTAGCGGCTTCGAATAGGTCATCCATTAAATCTGAAATATTTTTGTTCATGCTCTTTGTCAATTATTTTGCTAACCGAATGCCCGTAAACTGCCAGCGTAGATTGGTCTGGAAAAAATTTCGATACGTGAGACGACTGTGCCCGGGCGAAGTAACCGCAGAAGCTCCACGTAATACTTTTTGGTTAACCATAAATTTACCATTGTATTCACCGATCGCGCCAGGGGCCTTTTTAAATCCAGGGTAAGGTAAGTAGGCACTTTCTGTCCATTCCCAGTTTTCTCCCCAGGTAAAATTTGGCGCAGCCACCTCCCATTCAAATTCAGTAGGCAATCTTAAACCCTTCCAAGCCGCATAAGCATAAGCCTCGAAGTAACTTACATGTCGTACAGATGCTTCTAAATCAATAGGTTCCAGACCCCGAAACGTATAATGATACCAACTATTGTCAATGAAATGCCAATAGAGGGGTGCCGTTATTTTTTCGTTTCTGACCCAGTCCCAGCCCTCGGCATGCCAATGGCGAAAATCGCTGTAACCACCATCATTTATAAATTCAAGATATTCGGCATTACTTACTAAACGGTTACTTATTTCAAATTCGTTAAGATAAGCCTTATGTCTACCAAGTTCGTTATCAAAGCAAAAGCCATCCCCTTTAAACCCAATTTCGTAAAGTCCTTCCTTAATGCGAATAAAATCATTAGTTGATGTTGATTTCAAAGTAGGTGGTTGATACGTGACATCATAGGCTGGAAATAGGGGATTGTGGCCCAATATATACTTAATGTCCGTATATAAAAGTTCCTGATGTTGTTCCTCGTGATGAATGCCCAATACAATTAGATTGCTTACTTCCGGCTCAAGAGGAGCCGAAAGTATTTTTAATATGGCTTCATCTACATGTTGGCGGTAGCGATAGATATCATCAACGGTTGGTCTGCTAAGATTACCTCTATCTGTACGGATGACCCGATTGCCGATGGTTTCGTAGTAGCTGTTAAAAACGTAATTGTAATCCGGATTAAATGGCTGATATCCCTGAACATGAGGGGTTAAAATAAAGGTCTCAAAAAACCAGGTGGTATGTCCAAGATGCCATTTAGGTGGACTCACGTCTACGATCGGTTGGACGACATAATCTTCAATCGCTAGCGGACGGCAAATATCTTCTGTTCGTTGACGAAGACTTTTATAACGAGTGTATATATCCATATGACTATTGATTTTTTAAATACTCTTTGAGATTTGATATGGTTTCAATATGAAAGGTTTCTGCCTGCTGTTTCCGCATCATGAGTGCATAGGCGTTATTAAAGCCGATAGGCTTCAGCCAGCTAATTCCGTATTTTTTTTCGAATTGGTCCTTGACATAGGCGAAGGTTTTATCTTTATCGCCACCTAATGAATCAATCGTTTGTTGAGGTGGCTTCAGAATGGCTAGGAGGCCTGTTCCTGTATATTCCGGGTAAAGATCGATCTGATCATTCATCAACGCATCGAAACAAATTTTGGTGCCGCCTAGGCCGGTTTTGGCAACTACATCATAATCCGTGAAACCTTTTATTAACTGACTGTACAGGCTGGCCAAGATGTATTGTTCGCCAAAGATTTTAGAACCCAAGCGTACTGTTCCCTTCTTTTTTCCGCCTCTTTCTCTCCACAGGCCGTGTGCTTTCAGAAAGTCATGTGCCACGCGCTCAGGTGATTGATGGAGATGATCAACGCGGTAATTTAGATCGGTCATCACGCTATCGTTTATTTTTCCGACCAGCAGATTCAATGTTTTTTCGAGCGAAGGGAATTTTTCCAGCGCTTGATTTCGAACAATGGGCGCTGCATAGTAAGGTGGGAAAATACCCTTATCATCCTTTAAAACAACCAGGTCATATGCTTTTAAACGACCATCTGTCGAATAGCCGCTAATGACGTCCAATTGCTTTTCATAGGCGGCTTTATACATGACCGCATCATTGATGACCACCGTATGAATTTTTAAGCCATAGATTCTTTCAAGCCCCACATTCCCATCCTGTCGTCCCATAAATTCCGGCGTAAAGCCGGCAACGAGCTTTGTTCCGTAGGCCGTGGGAACAAAATAAAGCAGACTTAATAAAATAAGTAATACCGGCATAGCAAGGGTAGTTCGGTTAAGCGTTTTAATATTCAATTTTTGTAAACGGGAAAGTAAAAAATCAAAGAGCAAAGCGAGTAATGCGGCCGGTATAGCGCCGCCAAGTATCATGTTTGTATTGTTTAAAGAAATTCCGCCGAAGATGAACTCGCCTAAGCCGCCGGCGGCAATATAAGAAGCCAAAGTAGCCACTCCGACGTTAATGACGGTAGCCGTGCGTATACCCGCTAATATTACGGGCATTGCGAGTGGTAATTCAACCTGTAGAAGTAGTTGTTGTTTGTTAAGACCAAGCGCAATAGCGGCTTCCTTGACAGTTGGGTTAATGCCCGTAATACCCGTATAGGTATTGCGGATGATCGGAAGAAGAGCATAGAGAAATAAGGCTACAATAGCTGGTTTAGCACCTATACCAAGTACGGGAATTAGAAATCCTAGTAGGGCGATGCTTGGTATAGTTTGCAAGATACCAACAGTACCTAAAACAATTCCGGATAAATTTCGATTTCGTGCAATTAAAATACCCAGCGGTAGTCCCAACAATACCGCTATCAACAAGGAAATGAAGGTCAGGCCTATATGCTGTAAGGTTTGGACCAACAGCTTATCTGCCTGTTGCCACATAAAGTGCCAGAGCGTTTGCTGTTGTTCGTTCATGTAACGATGGTTTTTTTATAGCGGTAAATAGCTGACATTAACTGCTCAAATCCTGCTGTTTTTGCTTCTTTTTTATGGTCGACGATTTGAAGTGTTTCGGTTTTATTCTGCTGAAGGCGTTCCAGTGCATCCCATAGTGTGGATTGGGACGAAAGAGTGATATGATCATTTGTTTGGTCCGCTGTGGGTAGCCAAGGCCATAACGCTGCCAATAGAATTGTCTTGAACTCGAGTTGTAAACGTTGCTCCTGTAGAAAGCTTGTTACCAGCGAATGGGACGGTTTAAATAATAGATCCCAAGGCTTGCCTATTTGGACAACTGCTCCCTTATCCATTAAGCAGATTTGGTTACCCAGTGTAAACGCTTCTTGGACATCATGCGTAACCATAACGATGGTCTTTCTTTTTAATTCATCTAAAGCTTTAAATTCTTCCTGTATTTTTGTCCGAGTAACGTTATCCAAGGCCCCAAAAGGTTCATCCATGAGCAAAATCGGAGGATGAGCTGCCAATGCTCTGGCAATTCCTACGCGTTGTTGTTGCCCACCGCTTAATTCGTGCGGATACCTGCTTCGATAGGAGTTGGGAAGGTGCAGTTTTTCCAATAGCTCATCTACCCTCGTTTCTATCCGTTTTTTATCCCATTTCAATAAGTGTGGAACGATAGCAATGTTTTGAGCGACTGAATAGTGGGGGAACAGGCCATTATTTTGTAAAACATAACCGATATTCCGTCGCAGGTCTATCGGAGACTGGTCCTGAATGTTCTTGCCATTAATGAAAATTTGTCCTTGATCTGGTTTAATCAGGCAGTTAATCATTTTAAGCGTTGTCGTTTTACCGCAACCACTCGCACCGAGAAGGATCAAATTTTCTTCTTCCTTTATTTCCAAAGACAGCTCATTCACTGCTTTTAGGCTATTGTACGATTTACTTACCCCTTGTACTTTGATCATAAATTTTAATCTTCCAATGTCATAAAAAGATTATTTAATGATTCGGCATAAAGCGGATGTGCAAACACGCCATAGCGAATGCGGTCGTAAGTGATTTTACCTTCCATAGCCATTTGTAAGATGGTCATGATTTCGCCGCCTTGCGCTGCAAGAATAGAAGCCCCTAGTATTCGTTTACTTTTGGCATCTACAATGGCTTTCATAAAACCACGGGTATCGCCTGTTTCAACTGCGCGGGCCACAGCGGTCATCGGCAGCTTCGCTACTTTTATAGTTAAGCCCTGTTTTTTCGCTTCTGTCTCACTCAGGCCGATGCGTCCGAGCTGCGGGTCTGTAAATACACAATAGGGTATCGATCGGTTACGTGTTGTATAATTCGTGTTTTCCAAAAGATTACGATAAACAATTGTATAATCATTATATGAAATATGGGTAAATGCAGGTCCGCCCTTCACATCACCTAAGGCATAAATGCCTTTTACATTGGTTTCGAGTTTGCTGTTTACCTTTATGTATCCTTTATTGTCGAGTTTTACACCGGTGTTGTTTAGCTTAAGCGGTCCAGTCTGTGGAACACGGCCTGTAGCGACCAACACGTGACTACAACTAATTTTTTGCTTTTTTCCGTTGGTATGGATGGTCGCTACAACTTTTTCAGGTCCCTGCTTGTCGAAAAAGGTGGTTTCCGCATTGAGCAGGATGTCGATTCCTTCCGGTTTCAGTAATTTGTGCATTTCTTCGGATACGTCCGGATCCTCGCGAGCCATAATTCTTGGCGATTTTTCCACAATCGTGACTCTGCTGCCAAAGCGACGGAACATTTGGCCGTACTCCAGGCCAATATAATTGCCGCCTATAATTAGCAAATGCTCAGGCACTTGATCCAATTCGAGTATGCTGGTCGAGGTAAGGAAATTAATGGCGTTGAGGCCCTCAATTTCGGGGATAAATGGGACAGTACCTGTATTCAAGAAAAATAAATCTGCCTTCAGTATCTGTTGAGACCCGGTATCGGAAGTCACACCGATCGTTTTGAAATCCGTAAAAGCGGCTTCACCAAAGATGACATCTAAATTTTTAGTACTCTCCAATGCTTTTTGATTTCCGCTCCGTGCATTTTTGACGATTTTGTCCTTACGCTTTTTTATAATGGTCATGTCAATTTTAGCGTCTTCTACAAAAACGCCGAGCTCAGTACTTTTGTGGGCATCATAAGCTGCTTTTGCAGAAGCTATCCATGTTTTAGTAGGCGTGCAACCGTCGTTCACGCAAGTTCCACCAATCCATCGCTTCTCAATGATGGCTACTTTTTTTCCATGGTTCGCAAGTTTTTTCGCTAAGGGAACGCCCGCCTGTCCGGAGCCAATAACAATGGCATCATATTGTCTAATCTTCATATATATTGGTTTCTAGGTGTTCGAAGGTCCGCAAGCACCTTAATTCCTAACAAGAAAGCACTTAAATGGTTTGTGAATGGAGTTCACTTTTAATTTTCTCTGACACCTATCTAACACAATTTCCCTACATTTGATGTAAAGGAGGTTTCTAAAAGGTGATGATCACCTAAAAAAACGCAGATTGCTTCGTCATTCTTCCTCGCAATGACGACGATGATGGACATTTCAGATTCCTTCCTTAAACTTGTGTTTTAATTTATTTCTTTATTATGTCGAAGCTTTTCAGTCCACTCCCGTTGAATGGAATTACCTTAAAAAATAGAATAATAGTTTCTCCGATGTGTCAATATTCCGCCGTAGACGGATTTGCCAATGATTGGCATTTAGTGCATTTGGGAAGTAGGGCTATTGGGGGTGCTTCGCTAATCATCGCTGAAGCTACCGCTGTATCGCCCGACGGCAGAATCTCACCTGACGACTTAGGTATTTGGAATGATGCTCATATTGAGAAGCTATTGCAGATTACCCAATTTATTAAAAATCAACAATCCGTGCCTGGGATTCAGTTATCCCATGCGGGGCGTAAGGCCAGCACGGCTGCGCCTTGGAAGGGTAGAGGGAAAGTTAGTATTGAAGATGGTGGCTGGGTGCCGGTGGCCCCTTCTCCAATTGCTTTCTCCGATAATTATGCCGTACCTGTCGAATTGAATATAGAGGGGATTCGTGCCATCGTAAGTAATTTTAAGTCAGCGGCCGAGCGTGCATTGCGTGCCGGATTCGAGCTTATCGAAATACATGCGGCACATGGGTACTTGTTGCACCAATTTCTATCGCCTTTGAGTAATCAAAGGCAAGATGAATATGGAGGCGGTTTCGAGAATCGCATTCGGTTGTTACTGGAAGTTATTGATGCGGTGCGAAGCGTGGCACCGAAAGAATTGCCTTTATTTGTAAGAATTTCAGCTAGCGATTGGGCGGAAGGTGGATGGGATTTGGATCAATCAATCCAGTTAGCGTCCATTCTCAAAACCAGAGGTGTCGATCTACTGGATGTATCTAGTGGCGGACTTGTTCCTTATCAAAAAATCCCTGTAGGTCCTGCTTACCAATTGCCTTTTTCTTCAAAAATAAAGAAAGAAGCGGGTATTCTAACAGCAACCGTTGGGCTGATAACCAATGCTACGCAAGCCGAAACCATTCTTGTTAATGGCGATGCCGACTTAATTGCCATGGCGCGTGAACTTTTGCGCAATCCTTATTTTCCGCTACAGGCTGCTGATGAGTTGCGGGATTCGATTGAATGGCCGATTCAGTATGAAAGGGCCAAACCGAATTAATCGCTTGTATAGTAGGGATCCCATACACAGGGCTATATTTAAAGGCTAAAGCTAATACGTTCGGTTAAAAGTATGAACTGTTGGCTTTCGGAAATGTCGCCTAGGAAATTTGCTGTTTGCATGTTGATGCATACCATTATAGCAAGATTCCGGCGACGAGCTTTTTTGAATACTTTTTTGCGGGAAAAAGTATTTGGCGGTGTAGTTGGATTTTTGTTGCTTACTAGCTTTTACGTTGTTTATTCGTTCTTTTTAGATATAATAAAAAACCGGTGATGCTTAATAAACCAGGCGTTAAACCAATGAATACATATAATATCCGAACAGGCAGACCACCAAAACTACCGGCATGAAGGGGTAGAACCAGTGTGCGCAGTTTTTCGGAGAAATCAAGTTTATCGGATTCTTTTATAGCTTCGACCGCTCCGCTTTTGACGTCTAACGTAACGCTACTTGCCTGTCCAAAAAATGGATTATCACCCGGTAAGCTACCGCGAATGGCGAAGCCGCGACCGGGTTGAGTGGGCATATATACGGAATGGACTTTAAGCTGCGGCAATGCATGGGAAGCTTTCTTATAAAGGCTGTCAATTGAGAGGACATCTGCTCGATTGGGCGGATTTACTTGCATTTTACTGTGCCATGCACTCGAGTCAAAGGCAAAAAGATTCAGCCAAAAGCCAGTGAAAAAGATAACCGCATTAAACAACAAAGACCAAATACCGACGATACGATGCAGATCGGAACTTAGCATCCTTCTATTGTGCCATCGAATCGGTTTTTTAAAGCACAAAACTTTCCATACCTGTTTTCGATAAATCAGCACGCCTGTAAGAATAGAAATAAGCATAGTTATTCCGAGTACAGCGGTTAATAAGGTACCCGGCATACCAAAATGAAAGGAGAAATGAAATTGAAATAACCACTGCATAAAGCCGGATTGCCATTGATCATAACGTCCTTCGCGTATAATACGACCCGTATAGGGATCAATGGTCAATACAGCTAGATCGTAGGTATGGATTTTACTATCATTTAGGTATAAACGATAATTGTAAGCTTCGGTGGGAGCTGCTTGCGGATTTAACCAGGCGATGCCGCTAAGCCGAGGATATTGAGCGGTAATGCGATGATAGATCGTATCAAGCGACATTTTGGCCGCGGTTTCTTTTACTTGAAAAAGATGCCTATTGGTATAATGGTCCAACTCTTCCATAAAAACCAATGCTGATCCGCTCAATCCCAGTAAGATTAGAAAAATACCTGTTATCAGCCCTGTTACGCCGTGCATTCTAAATACCCAGCGTAGTAATCTGTTCTTTATTGACGTCACTATCGAATCAGGTAATTAATGCCTATTCTAAAATTAAAAGGATTACCCAACGAGGCCGTAACCGTACGCGAATTGCCGCCTAAAAAATAGCGTTCATCTGTAATATTATATACATTGAATTGAATGTTATAGCGGTTACGTTCATAATTAAGCATAGCGTCAAGTACAGTGGAAGCTGGTATCAAAAAATTTTGTGCACTTACAAAACCTACCTGGTTGCTGGTGTACCTGCCACCGATACCGATACCAAGCCCCTTTGCAAAACCAGTTGATAAATTGTATTTGATCCAGGCATTGGCCATATGCTTGGGAGCATTTGCAAAGCGACTACCTTTAGCGCCTAAGGTATTATCGGATAATAGTACATGATCGTTGTACGCATATCCAACTATCAGATTGAAATGATGGATGTTCCCTTGGGTAGTGGCCTCAAAACCTTTGCTACGTGTTCCATCGATGGCGACTTGTCTATTTGGGTTTTCATCTGTCGGCGCAGCAGCTAATATATTGGTGTAATCGATCTGATAAGCCGCCAATGTCAATGAAAATTGATTCTCGAACCAAGACGATTTGCTGCCCACTTCAACCTGCTTGGCTGTTCTTGGCGGGAATGGCCCTCCGTTTCGTACTGAATTGGAAGTTTGTGGATTGAAGGATGTGGTGTAGCTGCCGTAAAAGGAAAGCGCATCAATAGGCGAATAGACTAATCCTACTCGCGGAATCCAGGCCGAAGCATCCGATTCGTTTCCTTGCTCATTATCACGCGCTGATAAAGGGACGCGTCTCAAGCTGTAATCGTCATAGCGCAAGGATAGCAACAAAATTAAATCTTTATATTTTATCTGATCCTGCACATAAGTGCCAATTAAATGAATACGCTCTTTATTGTCGTCGTAATAATCGACTTCCGGGTTGGGGGCTGGAGGGTCAAGGCTATAATCGGGATTAAAAATGCTAATGCGTTGCGCCGGTGAATTTCGGTAGTCATTTTTATGCCAACCATAATTATTATAATCGATACCGGTTAAGATATTATGAGTTAATGGCCCTGTTTTTAAAACATAGTTGAGAAAGGCCGTTGTTTGCCAGTTAAATTGGTCGTATAGCCAGTCTTGATACGATCTACTGATCGAGTCATGCTGAATCAAGCCGGTTACAATATGGTCGGTATAATCGAAACGACTTCGCACATAACGTTGCACCAAGGTAAGTCGGAGCTTATTGCCCAATTGTTGATCGTAACGCAGATTGACGGATGTGTTATGCGTTTTTCCATAGTCACTCGGGCTCTGTGCCGTTAGGTTATTCGGATAATAATCAAAATCAAAGGTACCATCAGGGCGAGTGAAAACATAAGAACCTCGGTCATATTGCTGCACGGCTTTCTCGTAGGCGTAGTTTACCTCCAGCAGCAGTTTGCCGGTGCAATTAAATTCATAAGAAAGGGAAGGAGCAATTAACAAGTTACGAACATCCTGATAGTCGCGAAAACTATTTCCTTGGTCGTACCCGACAATACTACGATAAAGCAGTTTTTTATTCTTAGTTAAGGGGCCCGTAGCATCCAAAGAAAATCGTTTAGCATTCCAGCTGCCATAAAATGCACTTAGTTCCAGCTGCGGCAGCGATAATGGCTTTTTAGTGGTAAAATTTATGGTGCCCCCCGGTGCATTATTACTGAAAAGAACCGAAGAAGGTCCCCTTAATACTTCAACCTGTTCTATATTGTAAAGTAGCGGTTGTTGACTCCATAAATATAAATTTCCCCGTATGCCGTTGAAGGTGATGATGCCTGCGTCAAAAGGATTGTAAAAAGTAAAGCCTCTTAGGCTGTAATATCCCATACCGTTATTGGCCTTTACACCTGTTAAGGTATTCGTTAAATCGTTTAGCGTAAATGCCTGCTTGTCGCGAATGACCTGTTGGCTAATCACTTGTATGGATTGCGGTGTTTGCTGCAACGAACTGGGTGTGCGCGTAACATTGGTTACACTATCAATCTGATAGCGCTTTTGTCGTGCACTGATCAATACCTCGTCGAGTTTACGCGTGGTGTTCGTATCGATAGAAATGGTTTGTCCTTGCGTTACTGCTATAGAAAGAAGCAATAACACAAAGAGACTACTTATGAATCTCATTGTTAAAGCATAATTTAAAATCAAAAAAGAATACATGCCGAATCTTGCTAAAACGGTTGATGCCTATGTCTGAAAAAGATTTTAAATTACACCCTGGGTGGTTTCAATAAAGAAGTATGGTAATTAGTTGGCCTTCCTTGGGTATAGGCAATCAGAAAAGATTGCTTAATGTTGTAAGTAGGAATTGTATTAAGTTGAGCAAGTTGGGGCGTTTGTAAATAGATGATTTCAGCCAGCTGCTTTACCATTTCTTGCTGCTGTTCATGTTCTCTTTTTTCGAGCTCTTTCATTTTTTTCATCAAAACACATTGCCCGTTACACTGTAATTCGGGCCGATCTCGATTAATACAGAGCTCCGTCGCTATATACTGCTGATTTAATTTAAAAGATACGAATAACCAAAATCTGCCGAAAGGCTGCATTAATACAACCAGTATCAAGAAGCAAACAGTAAGTTTTGATTTCATCGTACACATGGGTGCTGCAAAGCTAAAAAAAAGTGTAATGCAAAAGAAATTCTTCTTGTTTTTCTCTATAGATAAATTAGCCTTCCTAATTTTTTACAAGGATAGCTAAGATGTTATAGAAAGAAGATAATAAAGGTCAAAAAAAATGATGCGATTGCGTAGATATTTGTTTCAACTAGCCAATATTAGATGGGACAAGAGCGTAACACCTCTACATTAATTGCGAATCAATTTTAATTTATGATGAAAGCATCAATCACAGCAATCACACTGGGTATGTTGGCATGCTCAATAGGTGTCACAAAGGCGCAATATCCAGTTATACCGAAAGCAATAGAAGATTCCGCAAATGCGGAGATGGCCAAATTTCAAGCCCATGAGGAGGCAGCTTGGGCTAAAGCACTTCCGGTTATCGAGAAAGAAGCGAAAAATGGGAAGCCCTATATCCCTTGGGCAAGTAAACCCGAAGATCTTCCACAGGCAAAAATACCTGCCTTTCCCGGCGCTGAAGGTGGTGGTGCGTTTTCTTTTGGGGGGCGTGGTGGTAAAGTATATGTGGTTACGAGTTTGGCAGACAGCGGCCCGGGGACCTTTCGCGAAGCCTGTGAACAAGGGGGGGCACGTATTGTCGTATTTAATGTAGCTGGTATTATTCATCTGAAAAGCCCCGTTAGTATCCGAGCGCCCTATATTACCATTGCCGGGCAAACTGCCCCTGGCGACGGTATTTGTATTGCGGGTGAATCGGTATGGATTGATACGCATGATGTCGTGATTCGCTACATGCGTTTCAGACGGGGAAGTACCGATGTTAACAGACGAGACGATGCCTTGGGAGGAAATGGTATCGGGAATATTATTATTGATCATGTATCAGCGAGCTGGGGCCTCGATGAGAATATGTCAATGTATCGTCACGTATATAATAGGGGAGATAGCACGAAACAGGAAAAACTGCCAACAGTCAATGTAACTATACAGAATTCAATCTTTTCAGAAGCCTTAGACCGTTATAACCACGCTTTTGGAAGTACCATTGGCGGACTCAATAGCACCTTTATGCGAAACCTTTGGGCGTCTAACATTAGTCGGAATCCTTCTATAGGTATGTACGGTGATTTTGGCTTTGTTAATAATGTTATCTTCAATTGGTGGAATCGAAGCGCTGATGGGGGCGATCATCGTTCGCTTTTCAATTTTATTAATAACTATTACAAACCGGGGCCGATCACGCCGATTGATAAACCTATTGGGCATCGTATACTGAAGCCGGAAGGAAATAGAGATCGCGGGCATGAAAATGAATATGGAAAAGCTTATGTCTCCGGTAATATCGTGGAAGGAAATGCAACAGTAACAGCGGATAATTGGGCCGGGGGTGTACAGATTGGAAACAAGCCCAATGCGGAGCCTTACACCGCACAGATTCGTGTCGACAAACCATTCCCGATGGCTAAAGTTACCTTGATGTCCGCAAAAGAAGCTTATGACCATGTATTAAAGAACGTCGGAGCAAACTTGCCGAAACGCGATGCAGTAGATGAGCGGATCATTAAACAGGTCGCAACGGGTAAGATTATTTATAACAAAAACAGTAAAGCTGACGTAAGCAGCCCTTATGTTAAACGCCGTCTACCCGCAGACTCCTATAAAATGGGCATAATCGCTGATCCGGAACAGGTTGGTGGCTACCCTACCTACAAGGGAACTCCTTATCAGGATGCAGATCAAGACGGTATGCCGGACGAGTGGGAAACTGCACATGGTTTGAATCCAAAAGATGCAGGCGATGCGAGCTTGGATCGGGACGGTGATGGATATACCAATATTGAAGAATTTATAAATAGTGTGGTTCCTAAAATATTATAAGAAACGATAATAGAAGGTTTGAACATGATGTAGAGCTCTACCTCCCGTTCCTTAAATTAACTAGGGACGGGAGGTGGTACGATGCATGTTTAACGACCGGGAGATCGATTAACCCTTCAGCAAGGCTAAACGTTCCTCCTCTAGGTCAAGGTAATAGAGATGTTTCCGCACAATCTCCTCGTCAAGATTTTGTTCTTTATTACTATGTATTAGCAGCCAGGTCCGTTGTTCTTGTATAATCGCTAAATAAATCTCTTTATGTCGGCCGCTTATATTTTCTTCCGGAGCATCTGTACGGGTCTTATGTTCCCATTTGTAAACGAGTTGCTTTAACATTCCATCACTTTCCAAATGATCTTTATAGGAGGTTTGTAGATGTCGCAGAGCCTGCGTTGCCAATTGCCGTTTAATCCATTTGTCGGCTTCCTCCTCCGGTAAGGTGTCGCCGAAGTTAGGAAAGCCTATCTTCTTAATTAAATAGGGAAGGGTTAATCCTTGCACCAGCAAGGTTACGAGAATGACTACAAACGTAATAAATAAGATAAGATTGCGTTGCGGAAATATTGTTCCATTATCAAGCTGCACCGGAATCGATAAGGCAGCAGCAAGTGATACTACACCCCGCATACCCGACCAACCGAGTAAAAAAGGCGTTCTTGCTCCAGGATTTCTTTTGTCGGCTACGGTGATAAAGTTTCGGGCGATTAACGTAACGAGCACGGCTCCATAGGCTGCAAGTATCCGGCCGATAATAAGCACTGCACTTATTAGTAAGCCATAGCCTATAGCGGATGATAAGCTCATACCACCTAGCTCGGCAGTGATTTCGGGCAATTCCAAACCAATTAGCATAAATACCAGGCCATTTAGCACAAACACCAAGCTTTGCCATACGTTGAAACCTCTTAGTCGCGACTGGCTACTTAAAAAATTATGGCGCTTATTGGCTAATAACAGACCACCGCAAACTACCGCCAACACGCCTGAACAATGGGCTTCCTCTGCTGCAATATACATCACGTAGGGTGTTACAATGGTCAGTACAATATCGATCTGTGGATCGGTGGGTAGTAACTTATGAGCCTTCATAAAAATCCACCCAATGGCCAGGCCTATTCCTACACCGCCAGTAACCATCCATCCAAAACTGAGCGCCGCTTCATGCCACACAAATTGCCCGGTAGCAACCGCAACGAGAGCAAATCGGAAGATGATCAACGAAGAGGCGTCGTTCATTAAACTTTCGCCCTCCAGAATGGAAACCATTCTACGTGGTACTTTTACAAATTTTAGGATTGCAGTGGCGCTAACCGCATCCGGTGGCGAAACAATACCACCGAGGACAAAACCTAGCGCCAGCGAGAATCCGGGTATAAAATGATTGGCTACCAAGGCTACCGAGAGGGCTGTTAGAAAAACTACGACAAAAGCAAAGCTTACGATAATGCGCCGCCACCGCCAAAGTTCTTTCCAGGAAGTTGCCCATGCGGCTTCGTACAACAAAGGGGGAAGGAAAATCACAAAGATAAGTTCGGGCTCTATATGGACACGAGGTAGACCCGGAATAAAACTGATAAGCAGGCCGGCAATAACTAGTACAATTGGATAAGCAATACGCAATTTTTTTGCAAGCATGATCAGAAGCAAGATCACAATCAGTAAGCCTATGTAGAAAGGAAAGTGGTCGAACATCTTAAGGTTTTTTGGAGTACAAATATAGGATCAAATTTAATGCTAAATTAGCCGTACGGAGCATGCTCACCTGCTATTTATTTGGATACCGGATGGACGTGATCGTTATCTTTTTGTAAAGGCCATTTTAATGCCCATTAAAAGATACACACAGCCCGTTATTTCGTTGAGCCAGCTATTCAGTTTCAAATTTTTCTTTAATTTGGCAGAGAACAGTGAAGAACAATAAGCAATAAGTGAAAGCCAAATACTACCCAATAGCGCGAAACTTGCGCCAAGGGCTATAAAAGGACTAGGATCATCCATATACGCTTTGTTAATAAATTGGGGAAAAAAGGAAAGGAAGAACAATGCTACTTTTGGATTGAGAATATTGGTAATAAAACCGGCATAAAAGTTCTGAAAGCCACTTTTACCTTTGGTTATCTCTATATCAAATTGCAATTCCTTTTTTGAGCGAAGTGAGGAAAGCCCAAGAAAGATTAAATACAGTGCACCTACGTATTTAACAACAGAGAACGCCATGGCCGACTGTGCAATAATCATGGAAAGGCCAAGCGAGGCAAACAAGGTGTGTGCTAATATTCCACAAGTAATACCTAACATCGAATGCACACCCGCCGCTCTTCCCTCCGCAATGGATTTGTTTAACACAAACACAGTGTCAATCCCAGGTGTCATAACAAAGATTATTGTGGTTGCTAAAAACAGGATATAATTTTCAATTCCAGCCATAAAAAGAATAATGATTACGAATATAACATTCATTTTTTAAACGTACGCAATAAGTATTCTGTCGCTGATACTCGGTAGATTTCTTCTTGTAAACAAAAAAATAAAGCTAGCAAAACAAAAAAGCAAAATATGCGTTTATGTAGTAAGGTTTAGGTTGATTATAACATACAGAAGCCCATGCTACCCAAAGCAGGGCTTTTGTTGTTTTTGGCTATTTAAAAGAAAACCTATATTTTTAAGTAGATGGTTAAAAAATTAAGATGCCAAGCTGGAAAAGACGATGCATAAATTTGTTGCTGAAATAAATATCATTGGTATTAATCCTTTTGTATTTGTGCCTGAAAAAATCTTACAAGATATTTTTAAAGAAGCAGGAAAGGAAAAGGGAAAAATTCCGATTCGAGGATCGATAAATGGGAATCCTTATAAACAAACATTAGTGAAGTATCAGGGGGACTGGCGTCTGTACGTTAACACATTGATGCTTAAAAACTCTCCGAAAAGAATAGGAGAGGTCGTTGAATTGACGCTTGAATTCGACCCCGGTGATCGAACGATTAAACCCCACCAAAAGTTAGTGGCCGCACTTGGCGAAAACCAAGATGCCAAAGATGTCTTTGATAAACTAAGTCCGTCGCTACAGAATGAAATTATTCGATACATTGCCAATTTAAAAACGGAAACAAGCATCGATAAAAATGTAATAAGAGCGATCGACTTTTTGCTGGGAAAAAGTCGGTTTATCGGACGAGATAAGCCCTGAATCAGGGTCCGTTATGAATAGGGTTAACTGCCATCGTCAGCTCAGTTGCATATATTACCGTCTGTTTAGCTGCTTAGTCAACAGCATTCGTTTTTTGCCATTCCTTAAACGATTGTTCCAAGGTCTGTAGAAATACATCTGATGGTTGAGCTCCGGAAACTCCATGCTTTTGATTAAATAAAAAAAAGGGCACCCCCCTAATACCTAAGTCTTTGGCCTCCCGTATGTCTTGGTGCACTCGATAAGCGTAGATGTCGTCAGTAAGTGCAATTTGTATTTCTGCTTCTGTCAGTCCGATAACCTTGCCAATTTCAATGAGTGTTTCTGAATCACTCAAATTACGCCCATCTCCGAAATACGCTTTAAAAAGCTGTTCTTCGGCTGCATCACCTAAACCTTTTGTTTTTGCAAATTGCATAATTCGATGAGCTTTGAATGAGTTGGATACAATTGCATCGTCAAGATTATATTCCAAGCCAGCTTCTTTCGCCATGTTAATAACATGGCTGTGCATTGCTTTTGATTCAGCATAACTAATTCCTTTACGCTCAGCCAAATATTGATATACGCTAGGATGGATATCCATTTGCTCCGGAATAGTGGGGTCTAATTGGAAACTCTTCCAGATTATTTCTAATTTATCCTGTTCCGCAAACTGTTTTACAGCAGCTTCATAATGTCTTTTACCGATATAACAAAATGGACACATCATATCACTCCATATTTCAATGCGCATTTTTGGGCCGATTTGACTTTGATTGGTGTTCATATCTCAATATCTATTGTTATTTGTTCGCGCCAAACAATTAAGACGAAGTGGTCATGTGTCAAAGGTACCTAATTCAATTAGAAGCAAGGCAAATTTGACACTTTCCTTGGGGATACCATCTAACATAAGAATGGAATAAACGATTACAAATCGTTCTGCGCCTTTTTTATGATTTTATTAAGTTCTATTCCCTTTCCAAGTACTCCTTTGAAGAGATCACCAGTCTCTTTCAACCGATCATAAGCATTGTGAATAGTAAAGTCGCTCATTTTTAAACCACGTTTCACTTCGTCCCAGGCAAGTGGCATCGAGACGGTTGCTCCCGGCTTTGGTCGTAGGGAGTAGGGGCCAGCTATAGTGGCTCCGGGCCGGTTTTGCAAGAAGTCTAGATACATCTTCCCTTTTCGATCACTTACTTTTCGTTTTAAGGATGTGAAATCGGGTAGTTGCTCGTGTACCAGACTGACGATGACCTTTGCAAAAAGCTGCGATTGCTCATAAGAGTATTTCGCTCCCAATGGGATGTAAATATGAATACCGGTGGACCCTGATGTTTTAGGATAGCTCGATACGCCTAAAGCGTCCAATACCTTCCTCACTTCCTGAGCGGCTTCGATGACCTGCTCGAAGGTGTTTTTATCAGGATCCAGATCGATCACGCAATAATCCGGATTATCGGGCGACTGCACTCTGCTAAACCAAGGATTCATCTCAATACAGCCTAATGACGCCATCCATAGCAAGGTTGCTTCATCGTCGCCAACCAGGTATTCTTTATGTTCACCCTCGCTGGTGGTGTATGGGTAAGTTTTGCTTACCCATTCCGGCACTTTTCCCTTCACATCTTTTTGATAAAAGCTTGGACCTTTAATGCCATTTGGGAAGCGGTTCAGAGACATCGGACGATCTTTCAAGTAGGGTAAGATAAATTCGGCTATTCTGTAATAATAGTTGAACATGTCTCGTTTGGTAATGCCGTCATCCGGCCAATAGACCTTGCTGAGATGCGTAAATTTCAATTCTTTACCATTAACTTTGCGTGTTTGCGTCTCTTCACGTGGGTTCAAGAGGGTACGCCTTTCGGTTTTAGCGGGCTTGATTGCATGTTTAGTCCCCTTGTCTTCTTCTTCCACCTCGGCCACGGTGGATTCTGTGTCAGCCGCTTTCTCCAATACGACATCATCGGCTTCTTTGTCCTCCCGCATACCTTTGAAAGATGCCTGCCGGAAAATTCCTTCGCTGGTAACTTCGGCGTAATTCACTTCGCATACCAGTTCCGGTTTCAGCCATGTAGGTTTTGCGCCGAGTCGTTGTGGACGAAAACGGGATGGCTTGTCCACGTCAGGTTCTACATCGAAGGGACTTCTGTCGGTAATCAGCGGTTTGAATAGCTTCATCATTTCCTTCTGCTTGCTGTCCGAAAAACCGGTGCCCACTTTACCCGCATATCGAAGTTTCTTTCCGTCATACACCCCCATGACGAGGGCACTGAACGCTTTGGACGTTCCCTCATTACGCGTAAATCCAGCGATCACTACTTCTTGTCGCCGTTGCACTTTGATCTTAAGCCACTCTTTCGATCGGAGGTCAGAAGTGTACTTACTATCAGCTTTTTTTGCTATAATACCTTCAAGCCCGACCTGCTCTGCCGCGTCAAAAAAGTCGATCCCCCTTGCGGCGAAAACCTTACTTTGGCGGATACGATCATCATCGGTAGGTAATATGTCCTGAAGGATTGCCTGTCGTTCTACCAATGGCAATCCCATCAGGTTTTTGCCCTCATACCATAAAATGTCAAAAACGTAATAAACCAAGTTGCCATCGGCTTCGCTTCGCCAATTCTGTAAGGCCCCAAAGTCGGACAGCCCTTTTTCATCTAGCACAACAATTTCCCCATCAATTATGGCATTGATACGCCATCCTTTCAAAAGGTCGACAAGCGGATAGTATTTATCGAAAGGAATATTATTCCGAGAAATTAGTTTAACATCTGTCTTACTGACCTTGGCAATGGCACGATAACCATCCCATTTTACTTCGTATAGCCAATCCGGATCATCAAAAGGTTCGTCAATAAGGGTAGCCTTCATCGGTTTGATTGATTTCGGAATAGTGGATTCCGGTGCTTTTTTTAGCAAGCTGGGTACATCCATCTTCTGCGGCTCTCCGGCTTCATTTACATCATCTGCCAAGTGTTCATCAGCATTTTTGCTTTTTTTTGCTTGTGTGGTCTTTCTAGACTTTTCAACGGTTTTCTCACGGCCGTTTTGCCATACCTTATTGCTGCTTTTTTCAATCTCTTCCAATGCTTTGTCAGAAAGCACCGACTTGTCTTTTTTAGTGATATCAGATTTACTGGCAAATTCGTCTTTGTGTTTGATAAGGAGCCAGCCGTTTTCACCCATCCCTTGTGTTTTTACCAGCGCATATTCGCCTTTTAGTTTATGTCCATGTAGCCGGATTTTGAGTGACCCTTTATGAAGCTGCTCCAATAAATGTTTTTCTTGTGCCTTCTTACTCTTCAGTCCTTCTATTGGTTCATAGGTGCCTTCGTCCCAAACAATTACCGTACCGCCGCCATATTGTCCTTTAGGGATAATCCCCTCAAACTGCCGATAGTCCATGGGATGATCTTCTACCATCATCGCCAAACGCTTGTTCTGCGGATCAGTGGATGGGCCTTTAGGCACAGCCCAGCTTTTCAGCACCCCATCCATTTCTAATCGAAAGTCGTAATGTAATCGCGAAGCTTTGTGTTTTTGCACCACAAAAGTGAGTTGTTTCCGGTTCGGACTCTTACCTGACTTCGGTTCACTGGTCTTTTTAAAATCTCGTTTGTTACGGTATTGATCAAGCGGCATAGCTAACCTAGCCCTAAAGGGCCCTCCATTTTTACTAAAAAATATTGATTCTTCGTCCTTTCAACATGTTTTTGATTCCTTCTATCACTCGTTCCATTGCTTGGCCAGCCTCTGTAGCGCCATCGCATCCCTTGCATGTTTTTTATTAACAAAAGAAACATCGATCAGTTTTATACCTGTATTTAATCCGCAAGAACACTGACATAACAACTAAGTTTACATTGACGAGGCTGGGTCGATTCGCTATTTTAGCGATGTACTGCGAATTTCGGTTTCCTAGTTGTTTATTGACCTCAATTTTATATTCCTGAACCATCCATCAGAAGAATTTCCGGTCCAAAAGCCCACCCATCCGGTATCAGTTTTACTAAGTCTATCCACAGATAGTGTTGGCACGTTACTGTCATTAATATAAACATCAACCGTTGATTCTTTAACGTGTATCCGAACATGGAACCAGTCATCTGGTTTGATATCCATATTCAACGCTGCTTCATATTTTCCGGGACTGTCACTGCGGAGCTTATTCCATGTATAGGTAGGATGAGCAATGTATTGGACACTGTGCGATTTCCGTTCCTGATTTTCGAAATTAAAAGGACGAAAATAGACTGCCTCAAAGGTTTGATCATTACTTCCATGGAAGGCGATACCTACAAAGCTTCGCTGCGGGGTATTACTTCCTTTTATGTCAGCTTCTATGACCCCTTGCCGAAAGTTTACACCATTTATCCGTAAATAACCATCACCCTCTTTTGCTGTCAGATAAATGTCGTTCCTTTCAAACTTAACCGTCCGATTTATCGCCACGGACCGGGTTTGTATTACTTTAGCATCCAGCGTGATCGAATCCTGTGCATAGGCTATGGATAAGCCGAAAATGCTCATAAATAGCGCGATAAGCTTGGTTACCTCCTTGTTGTTTTCTAAAATTGTTTTCATGCGATTTAAATGATTATAGACGTATAACTGGGTTGACTTATTGAACAAATGAAAAAGATTCAGTCGGATCTAACAAATTCAATGCAGTTCAAAATCGTTCAATTGCGTTCCAAGCCCAGCCAATTTTTCGGATTTTCTCTCGGGTTGTAAATCAACCTTCATCGTCTTTAATCAACTTTTAGGATGTTTTCTAGGAAATTTCATACATTGAATGTGCTTATTCGAATAGTTTAGTCATTCATTAGCAGGCACTTTGTAGAAATTTGGCGGAATCGTCTAAGCTATTAGTCGATTTCTGAAACCATTTGATGAAGCGAACTGTTCTATCAGCAGATATCATTTTATGAATAGAAACCCATGAAAAAAGGCCTTGTCAGGAAATTTCCAATAATCATCATCCCATTCATGGCAATGAACATCATCGCATTTTTGTCCTGTAGTAATCAGCAAAAACGAATGAATAGCGAAGACATGGTGAATGCCCATACCACAAATAGTGATGAGCTAGAAGTTCCTTATGTATTAGCTGAAAACTATTTTGTCCGAAACGATTTTGATGAAACCAGTTTATCAACACCTAAAATATCAAGTCGTGAAGAGTTTGATAAAATTTTTGGAATGGCCACAGTTATGGGGGATCAGGGGAAACCGACCCCGATTGATTTTACAAAGCAATTTGCTATTGCCGTTATTTCACCTGCAGATGAACTGGCCGTGAAGATGAAGGCGGTCTCCCTGCAAAAAAAGGAAGGTCATCTCCTCCTGCGTTATAAACAAGATATTGGTGCTAAACTAAGCATGAAGATACAGCCATTTTTATTATTGGTCGTTGATAAAAAGTTTGATGGGCAAGTCGCGGTAGAAGAGGAAAAGTGAACATTGCATTTTTATATATTCCCTAATCCCAAGAGCGTCCTCGGGACTAGGGAATACGTATTTTTAACACTTATTTATTGTAATCCGGATAGGGGGCACCCTTACCGGTTTCGCAAAGGCGCTTCAGACTTCTGAAGAAAAGCGCCCAATCATAACTGCAAGAGGCAAACTCGGGCGTGTAGTCTTTCCATCCATCGTGATGGAAGAACAGTATACATCCTTTTTTATGCGGTTCGAGCTCAAAAGTAAGCCTTGTGCCTATCCATTCTTCATAAGCGCTAACACAAAGCCATTTTATCTTACTGTAGGGTTTAAGCTGCTCTACTTTCATTTCTTTGAAATAGTCAGGGCCGAAAGAAAAGCGTAAGATACTTCCAATGGTTGGTTTTGCCAGGGTATCCGGCGTCCACCACCCCGCTAAACCTTCTTGGGTAGTTAGGGCCTCAAAAACTTTTTCAACAGGTGCTTCAATAAGCAATCGATGACGAATGCTTTTGTTTCTTGTCGTGTCGCTGTTTTCCGGCGACTCTTTCTCCAAATCTTCGGTTTCATCATCTTTGGGTGTCGCACTCCCATTTCCGGTTAAGATTAAATCCTTTAAGCTGTTCTGGATATAATGTGTCCATGCGTCGTGGCAAATTTGGAAGCACTCATAGGCCGGAACTAAGCCCTGATGTGTAAATCTCAAAGTTGTTTTTCCGTCTTTTTCGGTTAACTCAAAAATTACATAGGTATCTTTCCATTCCGTTTTTTCTTGCGCGAACTTGAAATAATTATCAAGCACATGCCAAACTACTTTTTCATTCGGCACCATTTCAGTGATTTTCATTTTGGCTCGGTGCACATCCTGATAATGGTAAGAAAATTCACTATGGAGCTTGTCTGTATCGCCGTCAATATTTTCTGACCACCAACCACGAACGTTGTTAACCGCCTTAAAAACTTCCTGTGGTTTTGCGTTGACCACCAGCGTGGTGCTAAAACTCTTATTTTCACTTTTCATTTTATTTTGATTTTATTCTTTTTCGTACTGTCTTAAGTCAAAGTTAGCGATCCAAGTACATCAACCGGGGGTGTCAAATAGACTTTATGGCGGGTTGATTTGGACATATGAATTGGTTAACTTTGCATATAACCGTCGTAAATCCGAAGCAGATGAAACACCTTACCATATTAGTACCCAATATACAAACGGCCAACAGTACCATCGCTTGCATTGTTGGCGCGTACCAAATTTTTACCGGTGCCAACAGCTATTGGGAGAAAAAAGGGAATAAACCATTATTTAAAATCGAGACGGCGGGCGTAGCAGAAGAATCTGCATTTATCAATGGACTGCTGACTATAAAGCCACAGATCAATATATCGGCGTTAAAGAAGACCGATCTTGTGTTAATTCCTTCTTTAAACCCTGAATTCAAACAAGCAATGGAGGATAATATGGTGTTGATAAACTGGTTTCGCGAGCAATATAAAAATGGCGCAGAAGTGGCTAGTATGTGCACGGGTGCGTTTATGTTAGCCTCCTCGGGATTACTGGATAAAAGGAGTTGTTCTATTCATTGGAATTCAGCAGACAATTTTAGGTCCTTATTTCCGGAAGTACAGTTAAAAACCGAAAAATTAATTACGGATGAAAACGGTATTTACACTAATGGGGGTGGTTACTCATTTCTGAATCTACTTTTGTATTTGGTTGAGAAGTATTATGATCGGGAAACGGCCATTTATTGTTCCAAAATCTTTCAAGTAGAGATTGACCGTCAAACGCAATCTGCTTTCACGATATTCACCGGACAAAAGTCGCATGGCGATGAAGTTATAATAAAAGCGCAGCAATATATAGAAGATAATTTCAATGAGAAAATTTCCGTAGAAGATCTTTCGAGAAAACTTGCTATAGGTAGGCGAAATTTTGACCGGCGATTTATAAAAGCGACCGGTAATACGCCTATTGAATATTTGCAGCGGGTAAAGATCGAATCGGCCAAAAAAGCGTTTGAAACAACGCGTAAGACCATCAATGAAGTGATGTACGAAGTAGGTTATTCAGATGTAAAAGCTTTCCGTGAAGTTTTTAGAAAGATAACGGGACTATCGCCTTTAGACTATAAAAATAAGTACAATAAAGATGCCGACAGCATGTTGTCGGATTAAATACTTGGTTCACGTCTTTAATAAAGATACGTTTATTGTGTATCTTGCGCATACAAAAAGACAGTATTACGATTTAGACGGTTCATGATGAATGGGGGCTAAAGCGCTTATTGCAGGTCCCTCAATCACCTCCCCATCTGTCGTAAAGCGACTGCCATGGCAGGGGCAATCCCAAGACTGTTCACCACTATTCCAATGGACAATACAGCCCATATGGGGGCAGGCCGCTGAGACAATGAATAGGTCTCCTGTTCGATTTCGGGATACGGCACATTTTTGCCCATTAATCTCCATAATCTTACCTTCCGTTGGCTTTATTTCGGAGAAGTGGTCCACATTTTCTTTGAATAAATAATCTTTAATTAACTCATAGGTAACAGAAGCGTTGGCTTTTATATAATTGGCGGCCGACGCAACGGGCGTAATGCGCGAAGCATCATACAGCTTATTCCATGGGTTAGGATTGCCGATGATTTCAGCACTGATAATGATAGCAGCGAGGGTCCCATAAACTAAGCCATCGGCCGAGAAGCCCGTAGCGATATAGGTTTTCTTACTACCGGAGCTCTTGCCAATGTACGGGATACCATCCGCCGGCTTATATTGTTGAGCGGCCCAACTGTAAACAACGGAATTAACATTAAAACGTTCGCGGAGGAAATTCTCTAGATTCCGGAAGCGCGACTCGTTGTGTTCCTCTGTACCAACCTTATGCTTCTCTCCCAATACCATCAGCACTTTGCCATGGGCCGTATCGTAGGTTCGTATAGAATAATGCTGTTTCGATATCATATCCCAATAAGTTCCATTAGGAGGGTAGTTGTCATTTAGTGTGGCTGCAACGGCATACTCCCTGTAAGGCTCCATAGAAGAATGGACGAAATAGAGGCCTTTGGGTGTGTGTGTTGCCATAATTACTTCTGTTGCCGTTATCTTACCTCGATCAGTTATGACGATACAGGGTTCACCTTCTTCATAACTCATCATTTTGGTGTGTTCAAAGATTAAACAAGAATCTGACTGAATATGTTGAGCTAGTGCAACCGTATATTGCAAAGGGTTAAATTGAGCTTGATTGGCGATGCTGAAACCGACACTTGGCTTTATATCAAATGGAATAAAATCCGATGTTGTTAGTCCAGCTCTTTCCACTGCTTCTCTTTCTTTTTGGATGTAAGAGGCACTTTCCCCTTGTTCGGAGAATAAACACCAAGGGACATGTACAAAGCCGCAATTGATATTGAACTCCTGTATACGCGCTTCGATAAAATCAATGGCGGCTGCCCGCGATTCAACTACTTGCCTCGCGTGCTCCTTACCCCACTTCTTTTCAATGGTATGCAGTCCTTCACTACCCGGTATGGCATAAAGATTCCCGGTAGAAAATCCTGTGGAGCCTTCGCCAATAGCACGGGCTTCTAGTACGGTTACTTTTTTTCCTTGCTTTGCCAATAAATAGGCAGCGGTAATACCCGTAATTCCGCCGCCAATGATTGCAACGTCTACGGTAAGGTCCTGATCGAGAATAGGAAAGGAGCCTTGCTTCGAGTTATCTTTCCATACAGAAGTTATGTTTACCATAATCAGCAGATTTATCTTTTAAAAGCAACACAAGGCCCCCTTCATTTGTTTCAAAAGAAAGTGGGAAGGATCATACACTTAAAAATGCTTTGTACCTCGTAAGGAAAAAACGGATAGAAAAAAATGAAGTAAGAAAAATGTTTTATTTTTAAAGAAATTAAAAGAATGAAGAATATTATTGCTAAAGAAATTCTCGACTACAACAGTTTTCTTAAAGGTGAAGACCAAGCTATCTGTGAATTACTTGCCAAAGAAATCAGTAGCAACTTACCTGAAGCGGAGAATAAGATATGGCACCGTCATCCCGTTTGGTTTTTGGAAGGCAATCCTATTGCCGGCTATAATAAACTCAAAGCCGGTGTGCGACTCATGTTTTGGAGCGGGGCCGACTTCGGAGAAGAGGGGTTAAACCAACGAGGAGGTAAATTCAGAGACGCCTCTATCTTCTATCATTCAGTTGATGAAATTGATACAGACGATTTGCAACGCTGGCTCGCAAAATCAAGAGCCATTCAATGGGATTATAAAAATATTGTAAAACGTAAAGGCAAACTGGAAAGGCTAAAATGAAACATACAATACTTCATAGCTTCTTGCCGTAGCCTGTCCTAGTGTAATTCTTTTGAACCCGGAGGTTAGAGAATGTAAAAAGATTCCGGATTCAGCGGCGCCGGTGTTTTACTTTCTTTCAGTAAATTACAGGTATTAATATGGATGGTTCGTGCAACGGCAGTAACCGGTGTATCCGTTGGACGATTATCAAAAGGATCCTGGAGATGAGTGGCTGTTCTTTCGAGCAGTAGAAAACATCCGGATATGACCACCAGTAGCGGTATTTCATATATACTATCAATTTCACCCAGCGAAATGGATAAAGTAACTACAAAAACGTAAATCATAAAATGCAGAAACAAGCGATAAGTAACCGGGAAGATCGTGTTTTTTATACGCTCTGCCATGCCCATCGCATCCGAGAACTTAACTAAAGTTGTGTTTAATTGAACATGATAGAATTCAGTTAAATGTCCATCTTTCTTTAAATTCGCAATTTGTAACGCATTCATTTGCAACAGCGCTAGCGGTTTGTTACTATGGTTATCCATTTCTCGCATATCCTCTGTATTGATTAGATCCTCTATGTTTTTTTTCGGATCCAAACCCCGTAAATTTTGCCCTAAACTATAGCACCATGCAACATGCCGAAGCGCTATCTGCCGGATAATGGCTTGCTTTTCTTCGCTTACGAAGGATTGTAATTGAAGAACCAAACTTCGACTGTCGTTAACAATCGCGCCCCAAATTTTCCGGGCTTCCCACCAGCGGTCGTACGATTGGTTTAGATTAAAAGATAGTAGAACCGAAATCGCGGTGCCTATAAAGGCCGGTATAGCTATCGGCATTTGAGGAATGAAATCAATGAAATAAATAGCAACAGATTTCACAATCAGGCCGATGATAATAACATATACTATTTGTACGCGAATTTTTCTAAATATATATGCAATTGGAATCTTGGTATTCGTCAGCATTTTTCCGTTCTTATTATTTTGCCATAATCTGTTGCATAATAGGTGTTTTTCATTAAAATGGCATTAGAAAGGGGCGGTTTCTGCAACACAATCTTCGGTTCAAAGGGCTGTATGTAGGGGCCTCCTTCGGGGTATATTCGCCACATATCCACGGTATATCCACGGTATATTCGCCTTTAGGGTAGCAAACGTGAGCTTTTAGCGGTAAAGTAGCGAGTAGGTAGCGGTTAAAGAGAGGGTGAAGCAAAGAGCGCCGAACCGTAGCCCGGCACTCAAACCAAACACCATATTATATCGATTGTGGAAATACGTCTTCCCATAATGTGTTTTGCCAATTTTGAGCTTCGGCATCTGTGAGCAGGCAACCTTCGATTTCTTTCAAACATTTTTCCTTATTAAGGTACTGGCCAATAAATACCAGCTCGTTCTGACGATCTCCCCACCTTATATTCCATCTCTTCTCAATTTCTCCTTTGTATTCATGATAGGCTGCGTATCGAATTCTTTCTTCATAGGGCATGCTGCACCACCAGTGGCCCGCACTTTCTATGCGAAGGCTGCCGCCGGCCTGACTGAAGTTAATCGCTTTGTCAGGTCTGGAAGCCAGCCAAAACAGTCCTTTAGCCCGGATGATCGAATTGGGGTAGTCTTGATTAAGATAGTTATACCATCTCATCGGATGAAAAGGCTTCGGCGATCTGAACACGAAGGAAGAAATGCCATATTCTTCCGTTTCCGGTATGTGTTCATCTTCCAGTTCTTTCTTCCAGCCAGCCGCATTTGAAGCTTCTTCAAAATTAAAGAGACCGGTATTTATAATAGTCGCCGGATCGACCCTGCCAAAAGCGGATCGAATGATGCGTGCATCGGGATTTAGTTGTTTGATTGCCGCTTCCAATGTACCTATTGTATTTTCTGAGACAAGATCCGTCTTGTTGAGGATGATGACGTTTGCGAATTCTAATTGATCTGTAAGTAGATTAACAATGGCACGGCTGTCATATACGTCGTCAGTGAGCGAGCGGTCAAGCAGTGTTTCCTGTGTGCTAAAATCCTGAAAGAAATTAAAACAGTCTACTACGGTTACCATGGTATCAATGTAACTGAACGAGCTGAGGTCGATACCTTGCTGTTGATCTACATAGCTCCAGGTTTGCGCTACGGGTATCGGCTCCGAAATACCTGTACTCTCGATAAGTAAATAATCGAATCGACTCTCTCTGGCAAGCTTTTCCACTTCGACAACCAAATCTTCTCGCAGTGTACAACAGATACAGCCATTGCTCATCTCCACGAGTTTTTCCTCCGTTCGTGATAGTACATTTTCGCGACTTACCATTTGAGCATCGATATTGACTTCGCTCATATCGTTCACAATCACAGCAACTTTTAGGTTCTCCTTGTTGTGCAATACATGATTTAACAGGGTCGTTTTTCCGGCACCTAGGAAGCCGCTTAATACCGTTACAGGAAGTTTTTTTATTGTCATATCTAATTGTTCTTTACGTGTCCCAATTTGGGGTATACGCTTTGTTTAAGGGGTTACCGTTGTTTTTCGACTATTTCGAGCCAGGATACAATTTTTCGATAATGATCAAGACCATATAACCGGATAAATTCAATGGTTTCGGGATGCTTGTCTTGTTTGTAAATAGCCAACCGTCTTTTGGCAAAATCGGCGCAAAGAGGTATGCCGCACATTTTAGTGATACAGTAATGCCAGGCTTCGAAATCTTGTGGTATCATTTTGATGCAATTAAGTTGCAAATGTAAATACTGTTTTGTTATTTTGCAACTTAATTGCATTTGTTAATTATTAGATAATGAAAGTCATGAAAGTAACGTTACTGGGAAAAATGGACAGGGTTGGTATGACGGCTTCCGCTTTATGTGCTATCCATTGTGCATTGATGCCATTTGTAATAACCTTGCTGCCTCTGGTTGGGCTCGAATTTCTGTCCAATCCCTGGGTAGAAGTTGCTGTAATTGCTTTATCGGTGCTTGTCGGTATGGCTTCGTTGATTCCTTCTTATCTGAAGTATCACCGTAAGATGTTACCGCTTTTGATGTTAACCATAGGCTTTATACTGATTTTTGGAGCCCACTTACTTGGCTTTCACGAATTGGAACCGGTCCTTGTGCCCTTAGGAGGGTTCACCATCGCGGGTGCCCATTTTTTAAATTGGAAATTCAACAAGCCTTATCATTGCGCTGCTTGTATCGACGAAAATAAAAATGAAGCTAAATGAGTGTGCTTATATCCTCTAGCGATATCGAGGTGCGGTATAAGAATGGCATTGGTTTATCATTTCCGGGATTTGAAGTCGACAAAGGGACGCATTGCTTGATTCTTGGAGATTCGGGCACTGGAAAAACCACTTTGCTTCATGTCTTATGTGGTCTTATGAAGCCGTCGTCGGGCATTGTAACCGTAGCAGGTGTCGATATTTATGGATTATCTCCGAAGCGAATGGACCAATTCCGCGGACAGCATGTTGGGCTGATTTTTCAACAGGCCCATCTTATCAAAAGCCTAACGGTCCTTGAAAATCTCAAAATGGCTCGTTGGTTGGCTGGGTTAGGGGAAAACACGAGTGAGTTATCTGTGATATTGGAGAGATTAAATATGGGCGACAAAATTAAAAGTTATCCCCATGAGCTAAGTCAGGGACAACTACAGCGTGCTGCTATTGCTAGGGCTCTCGTGAACCGACCGCGGCTGCTGATAGCCGACGAACCCACTTCTGCGCTGGACGACCGTAATGCGGAGGCCGTGATTGCACTTTTATTAGAGCAGGCACAAAGTTACGGTGCAACTTTGCTGATTGCCACGCATGATAAAAGACTAAAGGACAAATTTTCTAGCACCTATATATTGTAAAGAATGAAGCTATTCCGTATTGTCTGGAAGACTATTATTTATAATTTTTCCTCGTCGGCACTTTGCATACTTCTGTCTGCATTGGGAACGGCGATTTTGTGTCTGGTTTTGCTGCTGTCGTCGCAGATCAATCGGCAGATCAGCTTGAATGGCAGCCACGTTGATCTGGTAGTTGGTGCTAAGGGAAGTCCTTTGCAGTTGATTTTAAGCAGTATCTTTCACGTCGATTATCCTACGGGAAATATTCTGCTAGATGATGCGCGCAAAATAGCGGCTCATCCATTGGTTAAGTTGGCCGTGCCACTATCTATAGGAGATAATTACCAAGGATTCCGGATTGTCGGGACTGACAGCCGCTTTCTCGACCTGTATGGTCTTCATTTAGTTTCGGGTAAATGGGGAGCGAGTGACTTTGAGGCGGTGATAGGTCATGAAGTAGCCAAATCAGAAGGACTTAAATGTGGGGATAAAATTGTCGGAGCGCATGGTCTGGCCGATAGTGGAGATCTTCACGGTGATCATCCTTATACTATCGTAGGGATCTTGGAGGAGAGTCGTAGTATAGCGGATCGTTTGGTACTGACGAATTTGTCAAGCGTCTGGCATATGCATGAACATGAGCATCAGCATCAGGAACATCAGCGTCAACATCAAGAAAAGGAAGAGGTGCATGACTTGTTGAATATGAATGTACAAGGAAGAGAGATTACAAGTATGTTGATTCGTTATAAGAATCCTACGGCCGTCGCTATGTTTCCACGACTGGTTAATCAGACTACCAACATGCAGGCCGCTTCACCGGCAATAGAGAGTGCTCGCTTGTTTTCAATGATGGGAGTCGGTTTGGATGCGGCGAGCGTTTTAGCTGTGGTACTTATGCTAATGGCTGCTATAAGTGTCTTTGCCAGTCTTTATAACTCGTTTAAAAACAGGAAATATGAGCTGGCGATCATGCGGTCTATGGGTGCCGCTAAAAGCGTCTTATTTAAGCTGATGCTACTAGAGGGGATGCTGATTACAGCAATGGGCGCTATATCTGGTGTTCTATTGGCTCACATTGCCGCCCTTGCCATCGCTGTAGAGGAAGGTGGACATTTTGTCGATGCCTATGGTTTCGGGATTGAAGAAATTTCCGTTGTGCTGGCGGCTTTATTGCTGGGATTCGGCGCGGCGTTGATACCTGCAGCCAAGGCCTATTCTACTCCAATTTCGGAAACCTTAGCTAAATAATATATGTTATTTCGACGACTGTTTGCATCGATTCTTTTGTTCACCTTTACAGCACAGGCTCAAACGCCCGATCATCAGCCGATGATGAATAAGGTTTGGGAGGCCTTTGATCAGTTGATGTACAAAGTTACAACAGAAGATGACGGTACTACCGTTTATACGCCTCACTTTCCCAAGGTATTGAAAGATTTGGATCATACGACGGTAACATTACCCGGTTATATGGTGCCTTTTGAATTGGGACGAGATCATCATATGTTTATGCTATCGGTTCTTCCCGTGATGCAGTGCATGTTTTGCGGTCAGAATGGGATCCCGCCACTGGTGCAGGTGACCATGAAAAGTGGAAAGGCAAGGTTTTCCAACAATCCGTTCAAAATAAGGGGAAAGGTGTATTTAAATACCAACCTCGAGAAAGGTGCGGAAATACAGATTTTGGATGCCGAAGTTGTTGAACAGGACTAAGCTTGAGGAACAATAACCAATCATTCGGAAGCCATTCAGCCGCTACTATTGTCATCCAAATGTCGAATCGACTTAATAAGTTAAATTGTTGGCAAAAATATTTTGATGTGTGTACTTTTTACACTATCTTTGTGTCATCATAATTTAGGTTTATAATTGGTTAGTTAAAAGTCTTCAATCTCCCCGGTTGAAGACTTTTTTTATTTCATGTTTAGCAATATAGCGATACGTTAGCAAGTACAAAACAGGCTTCGATATTACCGACTATTCCATAAATACACTGGGTTCTTTTTTATTGTCTAAAAACTCTTCAGCCATAGGTATCCACCAGCTGGCCCTTGCCATCATACCGATATGTGTAGTACCTGGTAAGATAGCCATGCGAGAAGTAGACATTTCGCCGAAGTCGCCCATTTTAGCACCACCCTTCATGCGCATCAGCTCATTGGCATGTTCATAGCGAATACCGTCCGCGTCACCTAATAACATGAGGATAGGAATATCCATTTCACGAACGTCTTCTGTCCAATCGTAAGGTTTTAAATCAATGCTCATTGTCTTGGTGAAAAACTCATTAAATTTCTCTGGATGAGGAGAAAGGGCTTTATAAGCATCTTCTAATGGCGAGCCTTTAAACATATCTGCATTCATCGTTGCGAACGTTTTTTCCGTTTCGGGCCACCAACCATCGTGTTTATACGCACCAGACACAATCACTAGTTTTTTCACTTGTTCCGGATGGCGGATACCCATTTGGAAAGCAACTCCGCCACCCATGCTATAACCGAGTATGTCAGCGCTATCGATGTGAAGGTGTTTAAGTAACTCGCTAATATCATCCGCCATATTTTCGTAACTGAGCGCACGGGGAATGTCAGCTGTACGGCCGTGCCCCTGCATCTCTGCTACCACAATTTTTCTGTTTTTGAAAAGAGGAATAATTTGTTCCCAGTTCATCGGAATGGTCATAAACGAACCGTGAATCAGTACAAGCGGTGCTCCCTCGCCGTGCACTTCATAATACATCTTTAAACCATTTATTGGTGCATACCCCGTTTTGTTCTGAGATGGCTGGGCATAAAGTTTTACTTGGAATCCTTGTGAGACGACAATTAGTGCAAGGATGATACATGTTCTTAACGATTTCATATTCTTTGTTTTAGATAATAGTTGCAAATTGAAAAATAAACTTGTTGTGTTTTATATAGCGCTTTATAAAACAAAGGTACGGGCCATTGCCTTATGAGATGAGGGGTGAAATTGGCAATGTGAAGGGGGGATTACGACAATGTGATGGTTGGGTCAACGAGTCAATTCATCGGTAGTTAGGTTGCTAAGTTAAATGATACACGGTTGTTGTTCGTGAAGCTGCAAAACAAAGCGATGAAACATCCATCGCTTTGTTTAAACTATAGTTATTACTTGAGATCAAAGCGATCTGCATTCATCACTTTGGTCCAGGCGGCAACGAAATCTTTCACAAACTTGTCTTTCCCATCCGAACTTCCATAGACTTCGGCAATGGCTCTCAGTTCCGCGTTTGAACCGAATACCAGGTCGGCACGCGTGGCAGTCCATTTGGGCTGCCGCGTTGCGCGGTCGTAGCCTTCATACAGTTCCTGGTCTGGTGATGACGCTTTCCATGCTGTACGCATATCGAGCAAATTTATAAAGAAATCGTTCGTTAATACACCGGGTGTTCTTGTAAAAACGCCGTGTGCGGATCCGTCGAAGTTTGTGTTCAGTACACGCATACCGCCCATCAGTACCGTTAGCTCCGGAGCTGTAAGTCCTAACAATTGTGCTTTATCGATTAGCAGCGCTTCGGTAGGTATGGAGGATTTACTCTTGCGATAATTACGGAATCCATCAGCGGCAGGTTCTAAAAAGGCAATGGATTCGACATCAGTTTGCTCTTGCGAAGCATCCATTCGCCCCGGGTTAAATGGAACCGTGATGGCATGCCCCCCATCCTTCGCTGCCTTTTCGATGGAGGCGCATCCTGCCAACACAATCAGGTCAGCGAGTGATACTCTTCTTCCTCCCGGTTGCACGTTGTTGAATTCCCTTTGAATATTTTCCAAAGCGTGTAATACCTTTGTGAGCTGAGGGGGATTATTTACCGGCCAATCTTTTTGTGGTGCTAGGCGAATGCGAGCGCCGTTGGCACCCCCGCGTTTATCTGAATTGCGGAAAGTAGCGGCGGAAGCCCACGCGGTGGAAACTAATTCCGATACACTTAAGCCGGTAGCAAGAATTTTTGCTTTTAACATAACGATATCATTGGCGTCTACCAACGGATGGTCAACAGCGGGGATCGGATCCTGCCAGATTAATTCTTCTTTAGGTACATCCGGGCCAAGGTAACGACTACGGGGTCCCATATCACGATGAGTCAATTTAAACCAGGCACGAGCGAAGGCATCTGCAAAAGCATCCGGATTTTCCAGAAAACGTCTTGATATCTTTTCAAAACCAGGATCAAGCCGTAGCGCAAGATCTGTGGTAAGCATGGTGGGCTTCCGCTTTTTTGTTGGATCAAAGGGGTCAGGAATAATGTCGCCCGCATCTTTCGCTACCCATTGATGCGCACCGGCCGGGCTTTTCGTTAATTCCCATTCAAAGGCAAAAAGATTTTCGAAAAAATTATTGCTCCACTGCGTTGGTGTGGTTGTCCATATCACTTCCAATCCACTGGTAATGGTGTCTGGCCCTTTACCGCTACCATAGCTGTTATGCCAACCTAAACCTTGCGATTCCAATCCTGCAGCTTCGGGTTCTTTTCCTACATGGGTTGCAGGTGCTGCCCCATGCGTTTTTCCAAAGCTGTGGCCTCCGGCAATCAGCGCAACAGTTTCTTCGTCATCCATGGCCATACGGCTAAAAGTGTCTCGTATGTCTTTTGCGGCGGCAATAGGATCCGGATTGCCATCTGGACCTTCAGGATTTACATAGATCAGTCCCATCTGTACCGCTGCCAGCGGTTTTTCTAAGTCACGCGAGTGGATGTCACCATCCGCATCATCATCTGAAACCAGTACGCCATGACCTTCCACGACACCTTCTGACCCGTGTGTATAACGTACGTCACCACCCAGCCACGTCGTTTCCGCTCCCCAATATACATCTTCTTCGGCTTCCCACATATCTTCGCGCCCACCCGCAAATCCAAAAGTTTTAAAACCCATTGATTCCAAGGCAATATTTCCGGCAAGGATCAATAAATCGGCCCATGAAATGTTACGACCATATTTTTGTTTAATTGGCCAAAGCAATCGACGGGCTTTATCTAAGCTCACATTATCAGGCCAACTATTCAGTGGCGCGAAGCGCTGTTGTCCACCCCCCGCGCCACCGCGGCCATCACCTACACGGTAAGTGCCGGCGCTGTGCCAAGCCATGCGAATAAATAAGGGCCCATAGTGGCCAAAATCAGCTGGCCACCAGTCCTGTGAGTCGGTCATGAGAGCATGTAAATCCTGCTTTACCGCTTCGAGGTCCAGACTTTTAAATGCTTCGGCATAATTGAAATCGGGATCCATCGGATCGGATAGGGAAGAGTGTTGACGTAGAATGTTTAGTTTTAATTGATTAGGCCACCAATCTTGATTTCTGGTGCCACCGCCACCAACTGCTTGTTTTAATAATTTTTCGCCGTGAAATGGACATTTACTGATGTCTTTTGATTCCATGTTAGAGATTTTGCGTTGAGAAAATAATTATTTATCACTTAAGTACTCGTACAAACGGACTACAGCTACTGGTTTCTTGTGGCTTGTTTATGTAATTGGCTAATAAAGTACGTGTCGTTTTCGCTGTAGACGCTAACAAAATTTTTAATTAAGTTGCGAATAAATATTTAAAGTAGCAAGTGTGTCTTTGGTTTTTTGAGTTGTTGAAACGTTGTGTGGTGACTAGTAGCCTCTGGTTTCTCAAATCACTTGTTGAGATGGAGATACGAATAGCCACATGCTGAAATCCAACTGCTAGTAGCAGCCAATATTGTCATGAAAATGTCGAATCGATTGCCGGGTCTAAAGTTTCGGTGAAAATAGTTTGTAATGTGTACTTTTTACACTATCTTTGTATCATCATAATTTAGGTTTATAATTGGTTAGTTAAAAGTCTTCAATCTCCCCGGTTGAAGACTTTTTTTGTAGTATCAATTTGCCCGAGTCACTATCGAAATAAGAATAATCTAGATAAAGTCCGACTAGCTAGGCACATATTAAGGACATCTGAATATTACAGCGCTTATAGGGTGAGACGTGACCGGTAATTTTTTGGAAACCTAACTTATAATATAGATTAATAGCAGGCTTAAGGATCGTATTGCTTTCTAAATAAAGAGCTTTTGCGCCTATTTTACGCGCTTCGTTTATTGCCGATTGGCCGAGTAGATAGCCAATGTTCTTCCCTTGGGCTTTGGGAGATACCGCCATTTTTGCGAGTTCATAATCATAGTCTGGATCGTTCATTTTAATCAGTGCGCAAACACCCACCGGCTCGCCACGATATAAAGCTACGAAAATCTTACCTCCCGGGTTCAGGATGTATTGATCCGGATTTTCCAGCGCTTGGCGATCCGCTTCTTCAAGTTCAAAATAAGTGGAAATCCACTCTTCATTGAGTGTTTTGAAGGCAGTATGATAAACGGGATTATATTTTACAATCGTTACATCTTTGCTTTCACGAATTTTTTTTTGCTCTATCACCCGTTTGTAGAGTGACTGCTGATCTAGCAGAAATTCCCACTCTTCCATGGCTTCCCATAAATTATGCTGTGCAGTTGAAATCAGCGTGTCAATAGCAGCATTGACATCCGCATACTGATCTTTTATTTTGACGCCTAGCAGTCTTCCTTTTTTTGTCAGCGCGACTACATTTCTTCTTTTGTCGTCTGTTTTGCGGTTTTCCAATATCAAACCTGCAGCTGTCATCTCGCGGATAATTTTGCTGACCGATGGTTGAGAGTGGCCGATTTTGTTAGCGATCTCACTAATGGTATTTTCACCTTCTTCTGCTAAGATGAAAAATACCGGAAACCACTTCGGTGCCAAATCGACGTCATATAACTTATAAATGCGAGCGGCATCTTCAGTAACTTTTGCTGTTAATAATCGCAGACGGCTTCCTAGCGCCATCTTTCCCGTTTTTTCGAATAAATCCATTTTGAATAACTAATTACATAACCAGTTATGCAAATATAAAGAAAGATTTTTTAAAATTAATAATAGGCATGCTTTCCGATCTGAAACTACTGCTGAAAATGTGCTGCTTCTTCTACAATATCTCCGAATTCGCAAATGACGACTTTCTTACCAAGCTTATCATCGTTAATGAAACGAAATGTTAAGTCTCTTTCCTTCATAAAAAATACACCTTCAGTTTCTGGATAGATTTCGAAACTTTTCGAACCGATTGTTAAGCTCAAATGCTTGTCTTTCACACTAACTTTTATCTCGCCACTTTGCGGTCCTTTGTAAGTGCCTTCGTATGATTGAAGCATTTTGCGTGTTAATGTGATTTCTTTTCTCCTATTGATATATTTCGCTGGCCCGTGGTCATAACTTAAAACTCGACTCATAAGCCACTTCCCATTGCGTAATAACCATAAATTGGCAAAAAGGGCACGTCCGTCTAGGCGCTCATTTTTGTTTTCTTCTTTTAGATAAAAGATATGTTCTCCCGTAATCAACGCACCATATATCGAATCGACAGAACGTAACAGATGGATTTGTACGGTTCCGTCAATCGGCTCGCGCCGCAATCTAAAAGTTGAACTACAGAGGTTATTCTTTATGCTTGCGATCATGGCTGCTTTTCCCAGCGTAACGCCACCTTTATCATGATAAAACTCGATATCATCACTGATCAGTTGGCTTTGAAGTTTAATGTCACAGGTATTATATCCATGCCAGAAAAGACTATCTTGTTTAAGTATCTGTATTTCGATGTCTTTTGCCTGATTCTGAGCAATTGCTTCTTGAAACAAAAGGACAAGTAAAATAGGAAAAGATACAAGCGTGATGTTGTGTTTTAGGTATTCCATATTCTTGACTGAAGTATTGCTTATAGACTCCTGTATTATTGATTTGTTTCAATACCAGTACAGTTAGTAATCGGTTTTTATTTATATGTCATTAATTGCAATGGAGACTATCTAAAATGATTTTCATTTTACATAATAAACAAAGTATTTACTTTGTTTATTATTCTTTTGTCTATACCTTTGAGGTCATATTGAATAAGGGAAAAAATGAAATAACATGGAGTACACTTACCATATTGGCATGGCTGGAATAGTGCTTGCCTTGCTAAGTGGCTGCGGGCAGGGCAGCCAATCTACTACCCCTGCCACATTACAGGAATTTGATGTGATGACCGTTGCACCGCGTGATGCTGAGTTGTATTTTGACCACCCGGCTACGGTGCGAGGCCAGCAAAATGTGGAGATTCGTCCTAAAATAGATGGTTATATTGCGGAGATACTGGTAGATGAGGGTGCGCAAGTAAAGAAAGGCCAGCTATTATTCCGTATTAGCAACCCGCAATATGAGCAGGAAGTGCTTACTGCCCAGGCCGCTGTTAAACGAGCCGACGCTGCCGTTAATACCGCGAAGATGCAGATTGCAAAAACGGAGCCTTTAGTGAAAAAGGAGATAATCAGCGAATACGAGCTGCAATCAGCTCACTTAGAATTGGAAGCGAGGCAGGCAGAATTGGCCCAAGCAAAAGCAGCGCTGCAAAATGCACAAACCAACCTCGGTTATACAATTATCCGCAGCCCTGCTGATGGTGTTATCGGCACACTTCCGTACAAAATCGGAAGTTTGGTAAGCAGTACCAGTGAAGAAGCGTTGACGGTACTGTCAGATATTTCCAATATTCATGTTTACTTTTCCTTCTCCGAAAAACAGTTTCTTGAACTAATCGATAATCCTAAAGATCAACCTATTATTCACGATGTGTTAAAACGAATACCTCCTGCGCAATTAATATTAGCAAACGGACGCGTTTACACAGAAAGGGGTAGTATAGAGACCACCGGCGGTTTGATCAATACGGGCACAGGTGCCATTGCCATGCGTGCACTTTTTCCCAATAAGGCCGGAATGATCCGCAGCGGGAGCAGCGCTACGCTTCGTATTGCCCGCCCAATAGAGGATGCACTTATTGTACCGGCAAAGGCCACCTTTGAGGTACAGGGGAAAAAGTTTGTAATGACCGTTGATAGCGCCAATACGGCACACTCGGTTGAAATCACCGTGAATGTACTGCCTGTTGGTGATGCTTTTGTTGTAAACAGTGGTTTGCATAGTGGAGACCGCATCGTAATGAAAGATGTAGGGGCAATTAAAGACGGTGATAAAATAAAACCTAGAAATCAAGTAGCTATTACAACCAAGCGATAAAAAATGTCGCTTTTTTGGGTAACGGCATCCTTAACAGCATGCCCTAGCCACTGCTTTACCTTTAAATTTTGAAATCATGTTAAAGAAATTTGTGGACAATCCGGTGCTATCGACCGTTATATCCATTATCATAGTTATACTCGGACTGTTGGGATTAACTACGCTTCCAATTTCACAATATCCTGAGATTGCGCCGCCAACGGTGCAGGTAACGGCTTCTTATCAGGGCGCCAATGCCGACGTGGTTATGAAAAGTGTTATCATTCCTTTGGAAGAACAGATCAATGGCGTAGAACATATGACCTATATGACTTCCAAAGCGAGTAACGATGGAACGGCCGTTATTACCGTTAATTTTGAACAGGGCACGGATCCCGACCTAGCGGCTGTGAATGTGCAGAATCGGGTGGCAAAGGCAACGGGTGTAATGCCGGCGGAGGTGATCAAAACGGGAATTACGACCACCAAAAAACTGAATGCGGAGATCTTCGGTTTCTTGATTTACAGCGAAAACAACTCGTACGATGTCAATTTTCTTGATAACTATATGCGTATCAATATTGTACCGGAGCTGAAACGTATACCGGGCGTCGCCGATGTGCAAGTATGGAGCGATCAAACTTACTCGATGCGTATTTGGTTAAAGCCGGATGTCATGGCTTCTTACGGATTGGTACCGGATGATGTATTAGCAGCCCTCGCTGAACAGAACCTAGAGGCAGCTCCCGGAAAGTTAGGTGAAAACAGTAGTAAAACCTTTGAATATGTACTCAAATATACCGGGCGATTGGAAAAACCGGAACAATTTGAAGATATTGTACTGCGAGCAACTCGGGATGGACAGCTGCTTCGCCTGAAAGATGTTGCTACCGTCGAGCTCGGTGCCTTTAGTTATAATACCGATCTTACTGCCCACGGTTTCCCTTCGTCAGGTGGAGCTATTAGCCAGTCTGCAGGTGCGAATGCGCACGAGATCAATGAGCGGATTGTTGAGATGCTCAAAAAAGCGGAAGCTGATTTCCCTTCGGGGGTTAAGTGGACGACTTTTATTAATGTGAACAGTTTTCTGGATGCCTCGATTGCTAAGTTGGTTCAAACACTCGTAGAAGCCTTTATCTTGGTGTTTATTATTGTTTTTATTTTTCTACAGGATTTTCGTTCAACATTGATCCCGGCAATTGCCGTGCCTGTAGCGATTATAGGAACGTTCTTTTTCTTAAAAATATTTGGCTTCACCCTGAACCTGCTTACTTTATTCGCATTGGTGTTAGCCATTGGTATTGTCGTGGATGATGCGATAGTTGTTGTGGAGGCGGTTCATGCCAAGATTAGTCAGGGAGCAAAGTCGGCACGAAAGGCCACCTTACATGCGATGAACGAAATTAGCTCGGCCATTATCTCCATTACACTGATTATGGCAGCCGTTTTTGTCCCGGTTACTTTCATTCAAGGATCTGCGGGCGTATTTTATAAACAATTTGGAATTACCTTGGCTGTCGCCATCATCATTTCCGCAGTGAATGCACTGACTTTAAGTCCGGCACTTTGTGCCTTGTTTCTAAAATCTCATGAAGTAACAGATGAAGCGCATACAAAAAAAAATTGGTTGCGGCGTTTCTTTATCATGTTCAATACTGCTTTTGCGGCGTTAAGCGATCGATATATTCGTTCTGTAAAGCTGCTTATCAAGCATAAGTGGCTTGCCATAGGCGGTATCGTGTTATTCTCTACGCTGCTCATCTTTTTTTTGAAAACCACGCCAACAGGATTTGTTCCTAACGAAGATTCGGGTGCAATTTACGGCGATATTATCTTACCGCCTGCATCGACACTGGAGCAGACAACTAGGATAGCCAACGAGGTCGATAGCATCGCACGAAGTATGCCCGAAGTGGAACTTAGCTCCCGTTTGGTAGGCATGAACCTAATAAGTGGGACTGGAGGCTCTTATGGTGCAATGTTTATCGCACTTAAACCTTGGAAAGAACGGACCGGTGAAGGCCAAGACATCAACAGCTTGGTAGAAAAGTTATTCGCTAAGACAAGGCATATTCGTGGAGCAAATATCATTTTCTTTGCGGCTCCCACCCTACAGGGTTTCGGTAATAATAGCGGTTTTGAAATTCAGTTACTGGATAAAACCGGCGGTACCTACGAACATTTTGGAGCTGCTGCTGGTAAATTTATGGCAGGCCTGAGCAAGCGCCCGGAGATTATGTATGCTGCCACACCCTTTAATACCAATTTACCGCAATATCAGGTGAAGGTTAACGTTCCTTTGGCTAAGGAGGCAGGGGTAGATGTTGGCGGTTTATTAAGGACTTTGCAGGGATATATGGGCGGAATCTATGCATCCGATTTTAATCGTTTTGGTAAACAATACAAAGTACTCGTTCAATCCAACCCCAGTTACCGTGCAGAGGAAGCAGATCTGGAAAAAATCTACGTGCGAAATGATAACGGAGAAATGGCGCCTATTTCCACGTTTGTAACGCTAGAACGTACCAGTGGCCCGGAGTTCATTAATCGTTTCAACTTATACACTTCGGCTACCGTAAATGGAGCTCCCAATCCCGGTTATAGTTCAGGTGACGCTATTCGCGCCATACAAGAGGTCGCTCAGGAAACACTGCCGAGGGGGACTGATTTTGATTATAGTGCCTTGACGAGGGAAGAGATTAATAGTGGTAATCAGACACTGATGATATTTGGGCTTTGTCTCATTTTTGTCTACTTTCTGCTCAGCGCCCAGTACAAAAGCTATATCCTTCCATTTGCTGTACTGTTATCCCTACCAATAGGTCTGGCAGGAGCCTTTTTGTTTGCACGCCTAGGAGGGCTTGATAATAATATTTTTCTTCAGATCAGTCTAATTATGCTTATTGGATTGTTGGCTAAGAATGCCATTTTGATCGTGGAGTTTTCCGTCCAGCGTCGTAACAGTGGTTTAAGTTTAGTGCGTGCAGCGATATCGGGTGCTTCGGCTAGGCTACGGCCTATTCTGATGACGTCTTTTGCCTTTGTTTTTGGATTATTGCCTTTAATGCTGGCTTCGGGAGTGGGGGCTTTAAGCAATCGGTCCATTGGCACTGCCGCGGTGGGAGGTATGTTGATAGGTACCGTGTTCGGTATTTTCGTGATTCCGACACTGTTTGTTATGTTCCAGGCGTTGCATGAGCGCCTTAGCGGACGAACGATCAGGGAACAAAAAGAAGACAATTGGGAGAAAAAAGTGATGGAAGCGCCATCGTTATAAGTTTAGGGAATTGATAATAGGAAAATCATGAAATACAGAAATAAAGGGCTAATTGTTGTGATTTTGTCAATAGTAGCGTCTTGTAAGGTGACTCAAAAATATGATGCACCCGATGCGAAAATAATATCGAACTACCGAAGCCAAACGCAAGCTGATAGCAATACGGTTGCTTCGAAAAATTGGTCGGATTTTTTTACAGATACTGCTCTTCGAAAAATAATAGCCGATGGGTTGGAAGAGAACTTAGACCTTAAAATGGGAATACAACGCATTGTTGCCGCTGAGGCAGCCTTTAGTCAAAGTCGACAAGCCTTTTTTCCCGAGATAAATGGTGCGGCGTCTATTAAACGGTCGAGATTGGCTTTTCCGCAGGGTTATGGTTTAATCAATAATGCTACCCAATATGACGCGGGCCTTACCATGGCATGGGAAGCAGATATCTGGGGACGTCTCAAGAGTAGTAAAAAAGCTGCATTAGCCAATCTGTTGGCCACGGAGGCCGCACAGCGGGCAATACGAAGCAAGTTGGTAGCTGACATTGCAACCAATTATTATGCACTTCTTGCGTTAGACCAGAAACTGAGGGTATTGGAATTGACTCTTGAAAACCGCAAGAAGGACGTCCTGACGATGCGGGAACTTAAAGCTTCGGCGGTGGTTAACGGCGCAGCAGTAGTGCAAAGCGAAGCGAATCAATATGCAGTAGAAGTGCTCATCCCAGATATTAAACGACAAATTAGGGAAACTGAAAATGTTCTATGTCTGCTCCTTGGTCGACCTTCCGGAGCTATTGAGCGAACGACTCTTTCAAATCAAAAGCTACCGCTTGACCTATCGGCCGGTATTCCCGTTCAATTATTACGTTTTCGTCCGGATGTTGCCGAGGCGGAGCTGGTATTCAGAACTGCCTTTGAACAGGTCAATGTTGCGAAAACCGCTTTTTATCCCGGTTTTAATATCACTGCCGCGGGAGGGTTTACCAGTTTTGACATTTCTGAATGGTTTAC
The DNA here is from genome assembly GCF_008245145.1 of Olivibacter sp. LS-1. Lineage (GTDB taxonomy): Bacteria > Bacteroidota > Bacteroidia > Sphingobacteriales > Sphingobacteriaceae > Olivibacter > Olivibacter oleidegradans. The sequence goes on from NZ_CP041643.1 coordinate 2,556,149, forward strand.
TAATGCAGGCCTGTTTGCTAATATTATGGGCGGCTTAACACAGCCTGTCTTTAATCGTGGTGTAAATAAGGCCCGTCTAAAGACGGCCGAGGCTCAGCAGCAGGAGGCTTTTTACAACTTTAATAAAACATTGTTGACGGCGGGGAAGGAAGTTTCGGATGCCTTGTTTTCTTTGGAAAGCGCTTCGTTAAAAGAAACGAGCAGACGTAACGAATTAAGATCGCTCGAAAAAGCAGTTGATTTTACCAAAGAGTTGCTTCGGTATAGTTCTGCAACGAATTATACAGATGTGCTATTATCTGAACAGAACCTTTTGAATGCACAGATGGACAGAATTGATGATCAATTGCAACAATGGCAAGCAGTTATAGCACTTTATCGTGCAGTGGGGGGAGGTTCGCAGGAATATGATGATACCGAGCGCTTGGTAAATAATCAAAAAAATCACTAATTTACTTTGATGATCAAGGAAATAGCTATTGACGGTTTGCATATTCATGACATTGCTTCGTTTTATGAGGAAATCAATCGGGTCTTTATGTCGGATGAAGATTGGAAGATAGGGAACAGCCTTGATGCGTTTAACGATCTGTTATATGGTGGCTTTGGGGCTATGAAAGATTGCGAAAAAGTAAGGTTTGTGTGGAAAAACGTTGAACGAATGCAAGAAGCTTTAGGTTATAAGGCGACTAAGGCCTACTATGAAGATAAGCTTCAACAAGGTGCTCTCTTTAATAAAGAATATTTTAGGGAGAAATTAATAGCGCTTGAAAACGGCATCGGGGAAACCTATTTTGAGATGCTCAAATCCATTGTAGCTGCGCACAAAAATATTGATTTGGTACTTGTTTAAAATCCCCGCAACGTGCTTTGCGGGGATCTGTTGATTTATATAAACACTGTCTGTTACGACTTCTCGAGTTCTTGTACAAAATCCTTACCCCAGTATTCCACGTCGAAATGAGAAACCGCTTCAAAGGAACGTTGAATACGGATCGCTTGTTCCTGTTCATCCATCATCAGTGCTTTTAGCAGCGATTCAATCATACTTTTTCGATCGTAAGGATTCGTTAAAATAGCATAAGGTAGCTCCACAGAAGCTCCTGCGAATTCAGATAACACCAATGCTCCACTGAAGTCGTTTAATAGTCCTTTCGTTGCAATATATTCTTTCGCAACTAGATTTAACCCATCTCGGAGCGGTGTAATCCAAGCTATATCACTTATACCATAATAAGTAACTACTTCATCAAAAGGTAGTGAACGGTAGAAATATTGGATTGGAAGCCAATCCATGGTAGCATATTTACCGTTAATCTCACCAATGGCTTGATTCAGTTCATCTCGAACTTGATCGTAAATCTTCATTCCCTGCGAAGGGGGCGTGCAGATATTGATCAACGCTACCTTTTCCCGGTATTCCGGGTAATCTTCCAGGAACTCACCAAAAGCTTTTATCTTTTCCAAGGGCCCTTTTACATAATCCAAACGCTCTATCGAAAGAATCGTTTTGATATCTTTCTTATGCTTCGCTACTTGCATGCGTTGAATATGCTGTTTTACTTTTGGAAAGGTTAGTGCGCGCTTGATGCTTGCCATGTTTACCCCAACCGGTTGGGCTCCTAAGCGAATTTTGCGACCTTCCACCTCGATAATTTTTGTCATGCTTTCCACACCCAAGGCACAGCTATAAGTAAGAAATTGTTTGGCAGCATTGATTGTTTTAACCACCCGAAACGGCACGTGACTTCGGAGTACGTCAACAAAATTTTCCACATAACGCGGGATATGAAAACTAATGAAATCGCACAACAGCAGCGAACCGATGATTTCCCTCCTCCAGGGAAGGATATTAAAAACATCAGCACCTGGGAAGGAGGTGTGATGAAAAAAGCCAATTTTCAAGTCAGGTCGTAAAGGCTTCAAATAGGCAGGTACCATCCAGAGATTGTATTCGTGAATCCAAACAAAAGCACCGTGATCGGCTTCTTTTGCTACACGATCGGCAAAAATTTTATTGATACGAAGGTAATGGTTCCAATCTTCGTGATTGAATCTTGCTTTATCTACAAAGGAAAAAATAGTTGGCCAAAAGGCCTCCTTGGAAAACACCCGATAAAACTGATCAATATCTTTTTTGGATAAAGAAATGGTAGAGCTCCATAGCTTTGGATATTTCTGCGCGTCGATCAATTGATTACCTACTTCCTTTCCGTCCTTTTGTTGCGCTTCTTCGCCTACCCAGATACCGGCACGACCATTTTCAAAAAGTCCGAGCAAGGAGGGAATAATACCATTTGGACTTTTTGGTGCGTGGCGTACGCTTTGGCCCTTGATCATTGATTTTTCATAAGGGAGTCGGTGATAGACAATAACCAATTGATTTTTAGTGGCTTTTCGCTTTACTTTTGCGGTCTTATTTGCCGGGAATAGCTTACGAAAAGAGTCGAGTCGCTGCATGGCTTCCAAGATGCCTCCGGCCCCTGGCTGTTTGGCGTGGTAAACATCTTGGTTTTTAGCAGTGGTATCGAATAAAGCAGCCTCTGATGCTCCGACGACAACACCTTTACAACCAATTTGAAACATGGCGAGATCGTTCATTGTGTCGCCTGCCACGAGCACCCTTTCATCTGCTACACCTAACATATCAATAAGTTTGCGAAGTGTAGAACCTTTATTTACGCCTTTAGGAAGCAAATCCAAATATTTATCGACGGATGTAATGACGTCCAGATTTTTCTTTTCGGCTATATCCATCACTTTCGTTAGATCAACTCCGTTTGAATAATAAAAAGAGCTCCGTCGCTGCTGTGGTACTTCTTGCGGCTCAATGCCTTCAATTGTTGCAAGTGTTTGCCGTAAATCAAAGACTTCCGTCCAGTTACGTTCTATTTCCGATTGGATCGGTTCAATCTTATCCAACGTGTGTCCATTGACGATGGTAGCTCCTACATCAGCGATGATATAATCGGGTGTAGGAATTAGCGGGTCGTTTAATAGGGGAATGACTGTTTCGAGGCCTCGACCTGTAACGAAAACCAGCGTAAAGTCTTTCACCTCTTTAATAAGGCGATAGAGCTCCATTCGCTGGTTCATTTCACCGCCTAAGAAAGTTCCGTCTAAGTCTGTTGCTAGTATCATGCTATGTTAATTTTTGTTCCAAAAGTTTAAACTCAGTTAATACAGGCATATACTTAAATAATACGCGATAAGCCGTTTGTAAGATCGGTAGCTTCACGGGAAAATTCCGGGTAGTCTGATAGAGCCCGCGTGTTGCTCCATAACCTTCAGCTACCATGTTCATGGCACCTTTTGCTTTATCGACGCTATAGCCGCGGCCGATCATCTCACCAAAAAGACGGTTACGACTGTGAGTCGAATACGCGGTCACTAAAAGATCGCCTGCATAAGAAGAACTGAGGATTTCGGCATTACTGCCCATATGCCGGAGAACTTCTCTCAATTCTGCCAAAGCGTTGGCCACTAAAACAGCAATAAAATTGTCACCGTAACGTAACCCCTTAGCCATTCCGGATACCAGACCAACTACATTCTTGTAGATCGCGGCCCATTCGATTCCAGTAATATCTGCATTTATACGAACGTCAAGATAATCTGCTGAAAAGCAGGTTTGTAACATTTGCTGCCAATGGGGATCAACCGCGCCGATTGTCAAGTAAGTTTTTTTTCTATGGCCGATTTCTTCAGCATGACAGGGGCCTGCCAAAATACCTTGAAGGTTATTCGGTATAATTAATTGCCTCGATATATAGGCGCTTGGTAGCTCGTGCTCTTCACCGACAGTTCCTTTGACGGCGCTCAATACAGCTTTGTTATGGATCCATTTTCTATCAAAACCAATCAATAAATCAGAGAGACCATCACTGGGAACGGCGAATAGAATAATAGTACTCTTTTGTGCTACAAACTGCTTCTGAGAGCTGCACTGTAAATATTCCGTATTTAAAGTAACAAAGTTTAGGTAATCAGGATTACTGCCTGCATTTTGTATTGCCTCTGCTTGCTCTGTCCGTCTTAAATACCAATTAACTATTAGTTTATTGTCTGTTAAAATTTTTACTAGAGCAGTAGCCCAGCTGCCACCGCCAAAAACACCAAATTCAATCAAAACAATTGATTTTTAGATTACAGAAAAAGTGGCTAAGTAGTCGTATAGCCAAATCGGAGCACAAACGTACAAATTTTTGGAAAAATAAACAACTATTGGTTAAGTTTTACTTTTGTTTTGGTTATAAGGTATTAAAATTAAGCTTCTTATGTTAGGCGTCCTACCTGTTGTATAAACTGGTCCAGCTGATCATTCTTGTCAAGGCCAAGTTTTTGTTTAAGGCGGTATCTTGCCATGCGGATGCTCTTTGGTTCGATACTTAAACGGGTCGATATTTCCTTATTCGAGAGCCCCATTAAAATATAAGAACAATATTTGAGGTCTAATCGGGTAAGGGTATGATTCGCTTTTTCCTGTAACTTCTCAAAGAACTGCGATTCGCTTTCAAAAAAATCGGTCTTATGACCTTCAAATTCCTTATCCATTCTTTTCTGCTGCTGGACGATTCGCTTAATCTGTTCATCAACAGAAAGATGACCTTTTTCCGCGATTTTATCAGATAGCATTTCCAGTAAACCATTTTTTTCTTCAATCTGCAGCGTTCCTGCAAGAATCTCTTTCTGTAAGCGCTCCTCGCGTTCTTTTAACAGCACTTGTTCGGCATGCAGTCTATTGGCCTCTGCCTCCTTTAATTGCGCTTTTAACTGAGCTTCTTCTTTTTCCCGATCAATAAGGGCTTGCTTTCTTGTTGAAGCTTTTAGTTTGTAATTATAAGAACTAAGTAGAAACAATAGTGTAAGGATACAGGATAGACCAATGATCAAGTATAGAAAGTTCCGCTTCTTTAGATAACTTATTTCCTGTTCTTTTTTGGCCATACTGTACCGGGCTTCCATTTTCTGGATATTGGTTATTTTTTCTTCGTCAAAAGCCTCTTGATTGTATGCAATATGCTGTTTTAGGTAGCTTAAGGCAGTCTTCTCTGAACCTTTTTTTTCGGCGATTCGGGACAAAGCAAGAAATATGCGTGCTTTCGTTACCGGCATTTTAAGGACATTACCTTCAAGTGCAGCTAAACCGTTAAGCAGCGTCTTCTCTGCTTCGTCGTACCTTCCCCCGCGCAGCGCGTACTCACTACGAATACCATAGCAATTCATAAGCACTTCATGTAAGTTTGTCCGCTTTGCGATTTCAATAGCGAAATCGATGTACTTGTCTGCACTGTCTTTATAAGTATTGGGAAAATGTTTGAAATAGCTATTTGCAATGTTCAACGCCGCTGCCGCGGTATTACTTTGTGCGATTAGACGTCCGCGTTGAATGGTAGACAGTCGAACAGACCGCTTGTTATAAATCAAGGCAGAGTCGAGCAGATCATGCGTGGTTGTATCCAGTTTAAAGCGGTCATAGAAACTATGTCCTACCGTGAAGTAAGCTGTGTTTAAGGCGTCCACTTGTCCACTTTTTTTAGCACTTTCAAAGCTAAGACGCGCATAGGCCAATTGTTTATTGACATCGTTGCCATACCCATAGATACTGGCGAGATAGTGATAAATAGTGGCTTCGTATTCATAAAAATTCACTGTTTTGAATAAATCGAGCGCCTTCAATAACTTAGTGATGGATTTGTCACTTTCCCCGTTCACTAAGTCAAGCCACCCATTTCTGAATTCAACAAAGCCTTTTGCGACCGGGTCACTCGTTCGTGAGGCATAATACAAAGCGCTATCGAGGCTCTCATAGGCTTGTTTTATATCGTTGGCTTGTATATAGAGATAAATGAGCGTCGCAAAACCAATGGCGGGCCCTTCATAAGTGTTTAGCTTATGTCCGATATGAATCGCTTCCCGCGCTTGTTTAAACGATTTTTTTAGATCCTTTTCGGTATTGGCTTTCGCCAGCTTACATAAAAGGAGCGGTTTTTCCTGCAGCGTCGTGCTTGGTTGCGCTAAAAGATGCGCTAATGAGTCGATATAAATTTCCTGCCCTTTTGAGTGATAAAGGATGGTAAAAAGCGAAATGCAGATAAGAAGTAGGGACTTGTTTAACCAATGCATGTTCAAAAATAGAAAAAAGATGGGGTTCAAAAAATGGGAATAATTGGCTAAAATATTGACAGGCAGTTTCTTTTGAGGTTTTTGTAGACGCTTTGTAGTCGAATGTTTTTTTCTTGTAGACGGTGTATAGGTCTCTGATTTCAGGCATTATTGTCAATTCAAGCTAGTTTTGCCCTGTTCATTTTTAAACAATTATTATTATCATGACGAACAAAAATATGTCAATTATAGCCTATCTGACAATCATCGGATGGGTTATTGCTTACCTGAATTATCAAAAATCGGAAGAAAAAAGCAGTTTGGTGGGCTATCATCTAAGTCAAGCGCTCGGTATATTTATTTTTCATATTATATTGAGCATACTCACCACAGTGGTGTTAACTCTCTTACCTAGCTTAGCTACCTTATGCTACCTGATCCTTTTGATTCCATTGATTTTATTACTGTTAGGTATCATTACGGCTTTTAATGAAGTAAAGAAGCCTGTGCCATTCATAGGAAAGCTGTTTGAAGGAAAATTTAATTTTTAAACAACGAAGATTATCCATCCTATGAATAGGATGTCGCTTTATAAAAAACAGAAAAATGAAACAAATTTTTTTTAATACTTTTTTTTTGCCTTGTCTTAGTGCTTTCCGCATTTGGACAACAGGGAGATCGTACAATTCGACTGAAATTAACGGATTCGAAACGCAAGAAATCTCAGAGTTATTTATTGAATAGTTTTGCTTACTCGTGTACGAAACCTAGGGGCGACGGCCCCTCAATGGGATATTCTGCTTATGATGCTTATATCGTGAGTATTGATTTTCAACAAAATACCGATGAATTTCTATTAAAATGGATCGGTGGACAAATGGATAAAGCGGATGGTGTGATCACTGTGGAGGCGACCGGGGAAAAGAAAACTTTAAGAACTATTGCTTTTAAAGATGCCTCGGTAGGAGCAACCTCGGAAAGTTTCGCATCTGGTGACGGCTATGGCTATGCCAGTACACAGGTTTCTGTATATATTGATAATCTAACAATCGATAATGTTCCGATTCGTTATACGGCGACTAAAACAAATGGAAGTCGGTAGAAACCAATTTTTATGATATGATCATTTTTGGAACAGGGAAAAGATTAATACGGGCCGGTAAGCCTAAGTTCGATTGCACCTATTGCGGTTCTGAACAATCAGTAGGACTCCATTTTTATGTACGCTATTTTCATATTTTTTGGATACCGATGTTTAGTTATCGAACAGAGTCGCTTAGTCATTGCACACACTGCCGTCAAACCTTGAGCCGAAAGGAGATGCCGTTAAGTTTAGCACAATCTATCCCAGGCGAGAAGCCGAGTATACCCTGGAAATATTTTAGTGGACTTTTACACGGTGTAATCCTGATAGTGTTCATATCTATTGCCATTGTGAACGAAGATAGGCAGACAGCCAACTATTTGCAGCGACCACAAGTTGGTGATGTATACGGTATTAAACAATCAAATGGATTCTATACCTTGTATCTGCTTAGCCAATTTAAAGGAGACTCCCTTGGGTTTCGCGTCAATGATTATGAAGTGCCTGGTGCATCTAAATTGAGTGTCATTCGCCGACATCATGCGAAGGACTATGGCAAAAGTATCGTTTTCCTATCAAAAACAGACTTAAACGAATTAATGAAAAACAACCATATCATTAATATCCGTAGAGATTAATAATGATTTTTCAACCGATTAATAGGCTATGCAAACAATTAGGACAAGTTTATTTGAAATGACAGTGCCGGATATTTTCGAGAACCCTGGAGTTGTGCTGGAAAGTATTCGTGCAACGTATAACAAGGGTGATGAATGGGTGACGATCGGCGTGAGTCCGATTGAAAATTTTTCTGGCCTTTATGATACCGAGTTAGAAAAGCAGTTGAGCTACGCGCTCGTGGAGGAATATTGGGAGCCTTATAGGGAGGGGATCAGATCATTAGCCTTTGCATCTGTGGCATTAGAAACCACAGATCCGGATGATTATTCCGATCGAGGGAATACGAGATTTGGAGGATTGCCTGATTTGCCATGTGGCATTACCTATCCCGTTTTTACAACCTATGATAATCGTGTAATGGGATATCAGTTCATTGCACAAATAAATTGTGAAGAACTTGCCTCATATCAAAATTACCTTCCTCGGCAAGGGTTACTCTATTTCTTCATCACGGATCAGGAAGATTTTAACGCCAAAGTGATTTATGCTCAGGAAACGGATGTATTAATTTCGGCTGCCGAATTAGAGATAGAAGATGATTTTATTTATGATGACCACGGTGTTTTTGCTCCCTATCGTGTAAAGGTAGGTAAATATGTAAGTGTGCCTCATTTTTATAATGATGACAGTCTGTATAAAGGGAAAGCCGCCAGCTTATCGGCCCTGGAAGAAGAGTACGAACAAACAGAGAATTTGAGAAGACAATTGGAGGAGCACACCTTATCTGTAAAACCGGTACATAGCATGAATAGTTATGTATTCAAACAACATGATTCTCCGCAAATTGAGGCAGCCAATCAGCTACGAGGAAATGCTAACGACTTTACGGTGTTACTCAAGGTCAGCTCAGATAGATTACCTGGATTTTGTTTCTGGGATGCGGGTGAGATTTATTTCGTTATTCACAAAAGTGATTTAGCTAAAGCAGATTTTTCTAATGTTTATTGTGGCTTGGAGAGCAGTTAGGTAGTTGAATAGTTGAAACGTTGAGTAGGAAAGTGGTTAAGTTGTAAAATAGTGGCAGTTGCGATGATACTGTGTAACAAGCTCTCCACTGGTATTAAGCCCCTAAGTAAAAAGGCAATTGCTGTCGCAGTTCATCCTGACTGATTAATTCCGGATCCTGAAATTGCTTTCGAAGTAAATACATAGGAAATCTCAGCTGTAAATAACTAGTCTCAACAACAGCGTCTTCTGTTGAGAAGTAATGGCTTTTGTATTCGCCAACTAAAGGGTCGATTTCTTGCAGACGGATGATGAGCTCATGAATGACAAAAACCGGTATTTGTATATTGCTTATTTTCTTCATATTATTTAACAAAATAATGCTGTTAAATTAATACAAGTTTAACCATTTAATTTGGCTTTTCGAAATAAAATACCGGTCTGGATGTCACGATAGCGTCTTGTCATTATTTTATTATTACGAACTGAAGAGCGGACTAGCGAGTTTCCCTTCGACTATCGTCCGAATTGATCGTCCATTATCGGACAGGGTACTGTTCGATTCCGAACAGTACCCTTATTCCTATCGTATTATAATTACCCCTTTAACGCATCTGCTAACTTGGCAGATTTGTTGTTTGCCTAATTGTAAATCAATCTGAAGATGATTAAAAATTATATCAAAACAGCGTGGCGTAACTTGCTTCGGAGTAAAGGGTTTGCGTTCACCAATATGCTTGGACTGACCATTGGCATTACCTGTACGATTTTTATCTTACTTTGGGTACGGGATGAACTTAATTATGATAAGTTTCAAGTAAACTACGACAATACCTATGTAGTGATCGCTAACCGCGACTTTAATAACCGCATCTTTACTGATTATAATATGGTGTTGCCGCTTGCTTCCGCCTTGGAAAAGACAAGTCCGCAAATTAAGCATGCGGTAGTCACTACCCAAGGGTATGACTTGACCATGCGTCATGGCGACCGTATCTTACAGAAGAATGGTATGACCGTAAGTGAACATTTCTTTGATATGTTTTCCTGGAGATTTCTGCAAGGGAGCGCAGTCACGGCCATTCAAGACCCTTCTGCCATTGTGTTAACACAATCGGCCGCAACGGCTATTTTTGGAAAGCAAAACCCGATTAACCAAAGCCTCCGGATTGTAGAAGAAAATCGTGACTTAAAGGTTACAGCGGTAGTGGCTGACCCGCCGGGAAATTCCAGTTTTCAGTTCGATTTCATACGACCCTTTAATTATAATGACGAATATACGAAGCGGATGATGAATAACTGGAGTGGTTCTAGTTGGCGTGTTTATGTTCAGACGGTAGTCGGAGCAGACATAAAGCAGGTTGATAAAACGATTAACACCTTGAAAAAAACGCATGATCCAGGCGATCAAATCAGTACTTATTTCAGTTTTCCAATGAGCAAATGGCGTTTATACAGTGAATTTAAGGACGGAAAAAATGTTGGTGGCATGATTGAGTATGTAAAACTTTTTTCAATTATAGCAGTCATTATTTTGTTGATTGCCTGCGTAAACTTCATGAATCTTTCGACGGCCAGATCGGAGAAACGCTCCAAAGAATTAGGTATACGTAAAACTTTGGGAAGTGGAAAGATGCAATTGGTTTTACAGTTTTTCAGCGAATCGACCATCTTGGTGCTCCTTGCTTTTTTATTGTCTATCGGTTTTGTCTTTCTCCTCTTGCCGGCATTTAATACCTTGGTAGCAAAAGAGCTATCACTTGAAATGAACCAGCCTTATTTTTGGCTTGGCTCTTTGGTTATCATACTTTTTACCGGCTTGCTTGCCGGAAGTTATCCCGCGTTGTACCTTTCTGCTTTTAATCCGATAAAAGTGTTGAAGGGTGTGTTTTTGCCAGGCAAAGCGGCTGCATTGCCTAGACATATACTGGTTGTCGGGCAATTTGTAATCTCTATTTTGCTGATTTCGGCAACTATTATTGTTTATCAGCAGATTCAATATGTGAAAAACCGAAATATGGGATATAAAGCGAATAATCTCCTTATGGTTACGGGTACAGAGGATACGGAAAAAAATTTCCGTGTTATTAAAGATGAGTTATTGGCTAGCCGATTGGTAGAATCAGTAACACGTTCCAGCTCACCCATTACGCAGGTATGGTGGAAATCGGGCGCCCCTGATTGGAACGGGAAACCGGCAAACTTGAATCTAGTTGTGTCGGGTATCCGCACGGATGTGGATTTTGCTAAAACTATGGGTATCAATTTACTGCAGGGGCACGATTTCTTGGGTATGCCTGCCGACTCGGCCTCTGTTCTACTAAATCGCGCCGCCGTGGAAGCAATGGGGCTAAAAGATCCTATTGGAATGGAAATGCGTTTTGGTGATGAAAAATATAATGTGATAGGTGTAACTGAAAATGTGGTGATGGAATCACCTTATCAGCCCGTTGATCCTATGCTTACTTTTTACAATCCGACCGCAACGGGCGTTATATCACTGCGATTGCGCGATGGCATATCGCCGCAAAAGGCGCTGCCTTTTATTGAAACGGTATTTAAGAAATACAACCCAGCCTTCCCCTTTACCTATCAATTTGCTGATGAGGAATTTGGTAGAAAGTTTATAAACGAAGAGCTGATCAGTAAAATCACGAATATCTTTGCCGGCTTAGCTATTTTTATATGCTGTATTGGTTTGGCCGGACTGGCTTCCTTTACAGTAGAAAAGCGTTTTCGGGAAATTGGAATCCGAAAGGTATTAGGGGCCACTATAAAACAGGTACTCTTTTTGATATCGAAACAGTTCTTAAAGCTGGTTACGATCTCTTTCTGTTTGGCCGTACCAATTACCTGGTGGTTAATGCATCAGTGGTTGGAAAAATATAGCTATCGAATTAATATCAGCGCCTGGACCTTTGTTGCGGTAGGTTGCTTAGTTTTTCTGTTAGCATTAGTAGTGGTGTGTTTAAATGCATTACGCGCGGCAATTACTAATCCGATAAACAGTTTGCGGACAGAATAGTGCATGAGCAAGAGGCGTTAATCGTTTTTCTGTGTATACCAAATGTCTTGATAAAGCTCAGGATAACGTTTAAATTGGCCGTGCACATAGGGGCACAGAGGCACAATTTTTAAATTGTTCTCACGGGCGTACTCGACTAGCTTGCTTAACAGCAATTTTGCATAACCCTTGCCTTCATATGCGGGATTAACCTCCGTGTGATAGACCGTCAGTTGTCCGTTATGAACGGAAATTTCCATTTCACCTACCTGTTGGTCATCGACGAGGAGCTGGATTTGGCCCCGATTGTTTGCTAGTGCTACTTTTAACTGTTCCATAAGTTGCCTTTATTAGTTTAAGTACTTTCTATTGTATTTTTTGTTTATTTAGTCGCAAAATTACGGCGTATTTCCACTAGGGCTGTTAATCTAGACTAAGAAAAGTGACTGAAAGTGTGCTCTTGTCTGTAGCCAAATGCGGTGCATTGCGAAAAACCTTACTCAAGATAACCGAATTTACCCATATTAAAGTCCGTAATTGCCTGCCTGATTTCTGCGTCTGTATTCATAACAAAGGGGCCATAGCTGGCAATCGGTTCGTGGATGGGCTCACCGCTTAATAAAAGCGCGATGCTCTTTTCCGGCGCATGTATACTTATTTCTTCACCCTCATTTTTAAATAATACAAAGCCGTGTTC